>GL947594.1:1451583-1569623 GCA_000218705.1 Prochlorococcus marinus bv. HNLC1 | reverse complement strand
TTTGGCGATAATTAGAAATTGTAATGAGAGTTTATTTTGAAAAGCCTAGAACTACTATTGGTTGGAAAGGTCTTATAAATGATCCACATTTAGATGGTTCATATGATATTAATACTGGCTTAAGAAGAGCTAGAGGATTACTTAGATATTTGGCTTCTGAAGGAATACCTTCTGCAACAGAATTATTGGATCCAATTGTACCTCAATATATTGCGGATTTAATTAGTTGGACAGCTATTGGTGCTCGGACTACTGAAAGTCAAACTCATAGAGAAATGGCTTCTGGATTATCAATGCCAATTGGCTTTAAGAATGGTACAGATGGATCTTTTTCAACTGCCATAAATGCGATGCAATCTGCAGCAAGATCACATCATTTCTTGGGTGTAAATAGTGATGGCTTTGCTTCGATTGTAAATACTACTGGTAATCCTGATACACATATAGTTCTTAGAGGTGGAACACAAGGACCCAATTTTGATAACTCTCATATAAAAAATATTTCTTCTGATTTATCAAAATGTAATTTGCCACAAAAAGTCATGATTGATTGTAGTCATGGCAATTCAAATAAGGATTTTAGGAAGCAAGCATTAGTATTAGATAATATTTCAAAGCAATTAAAAGATGGAGAAAATAATATATTAGGAGTAATGTTAGAAAGTCATTTAAAAGAGGGTAATCAAAAGCTTGGAGCAAAAAATGAGCTTGAATATGGTAAAAGTATTACTGATGCATGTATAGATATAGATACTACTCAAACTTTACTAAATAATTTATATAATTCTATTCCTTGATTTCTAGTTTGTTATTAATAAGTGGAAAATTATTGAAGTAATTATTGGAACTGATAAATTATCAATGCCAATAATACTTATTTGCTCTAAAAGGTTGCTAGTAAAGCAATCCCAAAATAGTAATAATTAAAATCAATATTATTTGTATATCCTAAAATGGACAAAACTAAAAGGCTTATTAAAAACATCGTAGTTGTTCCTATTATTGATTTTTTTTGATTAAAAATTTTCCAACTTTTTGATTTAAAATTTTTACCAATTAATCCAGCTAATCCATCTCCTAAAGTCATGATAAAAAAGCCTGCAGTAAGAGCTAAAGGATCTTGCTCCCAAAATAAACTAATCAATATTAGTAAGCTAAAACAATAAAAAAAAGTACCAAAGCTTTTCCTATCAACATCTTCAATTATTGGAAATAATTTATAAATATAATTAATTACTATTAAAATTGACATGCCACCTGCAAAATACTGAGCTGCACTTTGCTCTATCTCTAAAAACTTAGCGAGTGGGATTAAAGGACCCATTCCAATATGAATTATTTTTCTTAATAATTCTTGATTATTTGGGTAAAAATTTTTAAATAGCTTTGAGATTAAAAATATAAATACAATATAGATTCCAATAAGTGCAAAATTTAACAATTTAATTAAGCAACTTTTTGATGATTTGTCATTACCCTCAATTTTAATATAGCTTTGGCTTCAAGTTGGCGAACTCTTTCTCTTGAAACATTAATTTGTCGTCCTATCTCGGCTAATGTAAGAGGTTCTTCGCCATCTAGTCCAAACCTTAATCTCATAATTTTTTGTTCTCTTTCATTTAATTGTGCTAACCATCCCCCTAAATGTTCTTTTTGAATAGTTCTATCCATTCCTTCCATAGGTTCTTCGCAATTAGGATCTGGTATTAGTTCTCCAAGTGTGCTTCTATCTTCTTCACCTCTGGCATGGGCATCTAAAGAGGCGCATGGAGCACTCTGTGAGACAAGATCTTCTAAGTCTTTTTGTTCTATACCCATTGCATTTGCTAGTTCTTGCCTGTTGGGTTGCCTTCCTATCTTGTGGGATAATTCTCGCGATACTCTTCTCATCTTTGATAGCTTTTCGCTTATATGAATTGGGAGTCGTATTGTTCTAGCACTATTGTCTATAGCTCGTGTCATTCCTTGCCTTATCCACCAATACGCGTATGTAGAGAATTTATAACCCATCGCAGGGTCAAATTTGTCAACGGCTCTTTCTAGTCCAATAGCTCCTTCTTGGACTAAGTCAAGAAGTTCTAGCCCTTGGTTTTGGTATTTTTTTGCAACAGAGACTACAAGTCTTAAATTGGCTGCCATCATTCGATCTCTTGCTCTCTTACCCATTCTTATTTGTTGTCGATGCCTTATGTTTCGTTCTATTTCAGGAATCTTTAATAGTTGCTTCATGTTTTGAACATGATGTGCCAATTCTATTTCTTCTGCAGCTGTAAGCAGAGGAACCCTGCCGATAGTGCTTAAATAATAACCTATAGAATCTGTGCTTTGTCTGCCAGACCTTTTTTGATTATTTTTACCAGAAATACTGGTTTTTTCTGTTTTGTTGATACGAGAAGGTCTCGTAGTATTTGGTAATCTAGGTTCTCCAATATTTTTTTTTGAAGAACTCTTTCCAGATTCCAGAGGGATCCCCATCACCCTGGCCTCCTAAGTGGATTTTTTAGAAAGTTAGCACTGAAATCGCAAGTCAGACTACTTTTGCCTTGAAACTTTAAAGACTGAAAGCAATTATTATCGCTTATTTTCCTTAAGATGTCTTGCTATGATTGGTTTCTTAGGAAAATACTAAATTATTAAAAATGTTAAGAGATTTTATAAAATTGTTATAACTTAAAATTAATGCCACTCTTCGATTAATTCAAATTGCGAATGATTAATTTTTGATGTTTTACTTTTTGAATAATTTCCTTTGCTATCCATTTCCCACGAACAATAAGAATCTTTTAGATAAGTATTTAATAAATCATATAATTGTTTTTTTAATTTTTTATCTTCAATTGGTGTAATTGCTTCAATTCTTCTATCTAAATTTCTACGCATCCAATCTGCGCTTCCAATATAAGCTTCAGATTGATTGTTATTGTAAAACCAAAAAATTCTGGAGTGTTCTAAAAAATGGCCAATAATGCTCACTACTCTTATATTTTCACTTAAGTTAATTTTTTTAGGATATAGGCAACATATGCCTCTTATAATTAGGTTAATCTTGACACCTGCTTCAGAAGCTTGATAGAGAAGTTCAATAATCTCAGGATCAACTAGTGAATTCATTTTTGCAATAATTTCAGCTTTTATTCCTTTATTGGCATTGTCAATTTCTCTATTGATTAAATAATTAAATTTTTTTCGCATTGAAAATGGCGATACTAATAGTTTCTTATAATTTTTTTGTTTTGAAAATCCTGATAAATAATTAAATAATTCAATTAAATCAGAGGCAATCTCAGTATCTGTAGATAAGAGGCCAAGGTCTGTATAAAATTTTGAGGTTGTTGAATTATAGTTTCCAGTACCAATATGAAAGTAATTTCTTAATCGACCTTTTTCTTTTCGAATAATTAAAGAAATTTTGGTATGAGTTTTGAAGCCAATAATTCCATATACAACGTGTATTCCAGATTGTTCAAGTTGCTTGGCCCATTGAATATTATTATCTTCATCAAATCTTGCTTTCAACTCAACAAGTGTCATTACTTCTTTCCCATTTTCAGCTGCTCTGATCAAGGCTTCAATTATCGGAGAGTCTTTTGAAACTCGATATAAGGTAATTTTTATCGCCATCACGGATGGATCATCAGCCGCTTTATTTATAAATTCCTCTATTGAAGTACTAAATAAATCATAAGGATGATGAAGAAGAATATCTTCTTTTTTTAAAAGGGTAAACAGTGTTTTAAATTTTGGATCGGAATTTGAATTAATTTCTTTTAATGATTTGTTAGTTTTACCTATAAGTAAGTTTTCTCTTAAATCTTTTCTATTTATTTTATTTAAAAGATTTAAGTCATCTAAACCTAATAGACTCTTCGAAAAGTAAATATATTCCTTGGTAATAGATATTCCCTCAATTAAAAGATTAAGAATACTTTTTGGGATATTTTCTTCAACTTCAAGTCTTACAACATCTCCTCCTATTCTTCTTTTTTGAAGGCTTTTCTCAACAGCAATTAATAAGTCATCAGCTTCAAGTTCTTTAAGCTCTAAATCAGCATCTCTTGTTACTCTGAAAAAAGAATAACTTATGCATTTCATACCGTTAAATAATCTATCTAAGTTATTACCTATTAAATCTTCAACAGTTATAAAATAATGATCTTTTCTGTTGTTAGTTCTTATAATTTCATTAGGAATTTGAACAAATCTACCTATACTTTTTGTAGGAATTTTAACTCTAACAAATTGATTTTTTGAAGATTCAGAATCAGTAATTAAAGCTGCTAAATTTAAACTTAGATTACTTATAAAAGGGAATGGATGTGCAGGATCTACTACAAGCGGAGTAAGTAGTGGAAATATGGATGATAGGAAATAGTTATCGCACCATATTTGTTGATCTTTTGAAAGATTTTTATATTGTTTTATAAAAATTCCTGAGTTTTCTAACTCTTTTCTTAATTCATTATTTACAAAATTTTCTTGGATTGAAGTAAGATTCTTAACTTTTTCATTAATTATATTTAGTTGTTCTTGAGGGGTTAATCCATCTAGGCTTTTTTTTTGAATTTCTGCATCTGCTTGTGCCTTTAGCGATGCCACTCTAACCATAAAGAATTCATCAAGATTATTACTAAAAATTGAACAAAATTTTATTTTATCTAGAACTTTATAGTCTTTTTCCATCCCAGTCAGCAGAACTCTTTGATTGAATTGAATCCAACTTAATTCTCGATTGATATATTTATTATCTAAATTTTCAACAGACATCTAAACTTATACTCACATCTAATCTATTCTAACTTTTTTTTGGTATCGCTTCCTGTTATGAGCCATATCATTAAAAATAGTATTAAGCCTCCCGCCATGAATGGACTTCTTGGACCGAAATAATCATAAACATTTCCAGCTAAAATGTAACCTAAAACGCTGCCTAAGCTTTGTAGCCCTTGAAGACTACTTAATATTGATCCTTGGCTATTTTTATCTATCCTCTTCGAAATAAGGGCTCTAATGCAGGGAGTAATTAAACCTGCTCCAACAGCTAAAAATGAAACAGCTAAATATATATATGTACCTGAATTGTTTTCAGGAAATGTAATTAATAGAGCGCATGCAAAAAAAATAAAGCCAGTTCCTGAAATTGTTAATTTGAATTCTCCAAATTCTTTCACAAGTGGTCCAATTAATCCTCCTTGTACAACTATTGCTACAATTCCAACAACAATTAGTGGTCCAAGAGAATCTTTTATTGACCAAAGGAGAGAATTTTGTAAGAAAAATACAAGGATTGTAGTCAATCCAGTAAAAGCAATAAAGTAGATGAAGAAAGCTAGTGAAAGTCTTTTAATATTATTTTCTTTGAAAGGTGCAAAAATTCCTTTAAATGGATTAGTTTTTGATTGATTGCTTAAAGCATTATCTTTTTCTCTAGGTTTAGTTTCTGGTAGATAAAAGAAAACTAGTAAAAAGTTTATAAATGGTATTATTGTGGCAATTAAAACTGGGATTAAATAGCTATTAGTTGAGTTTCCAATAAAGATAAAACTTATTGTGGGACCTAAAAGAAAACTTAAACCAAAAGCAACTCCAATTAACCCAAATGTTTTTGCTCTCGTTTCAGGAGTTGAAATATCTGCTAATACTGTTGTCGCTGTAGCGACAGTCCCTCCACTAATACCGTCAATTAATCTAGCTATGAAGAGCAAATAAATTGGTAGTAGTGGTACTGCGGGCAAGATATACTTTATATTTGACCAGTTGAAAAGTAGAGTGAATGCAACAATGGAAATTCCTACAATAGACCCTGAAATGCAAACTAGCATTACAGGCCTTCTCCCATACTTATCGCTATAAATACCAATAAGTGGAGCCGCTATGAATTGGGCAAATGAATAGGTTCCAGCAATATATGTATAAATACTTGCACTTCCTAAAAATTGTAAGAAAAAACCTGGAAGTAATCCAACCAATAAGCTTTCACTCATCCTGTCATTGAGGAGGGTAAAAAAAGAAGCTAATAAAATTCTTTTTTGGCCGGTATGTTCAGAATTTTTTTTCAAGATAAATATAGCAACTACAGAGGTACATCTATTACCATACTCTTTAATGGAGAATAATGTGTCTGGAATTGTTTATTTAGTTGGAGCTGGTCCTGGGGATCCTGAACTTATGACATTAAAAGCTATAAGATTAATTAGGTCTTGTAAAGTTTTAGTTCATGATGCATTAATTCCAAAAGAAATTTTGGAAGAGACAAATTCTGATTGCGAAATTTATTATGTTGGCAAAAGAGCTGGATGCAAATCATTTCTGCAATCAGAAATTAATAGCTTGCTTTTAAAGCTATCTAAGGAGGGTAAAGATATTGTGAGACTAAAAGGTGGAGATCCTTTTGTTTTTTCACGAGGAGGTGAAGAGGTTTCTTTTTTGGAGGAAAATGATATTTTCTTTGAAATAGTGCCTGGTATAACATCTGGAATTGCAGCCTCTTCATATTTTGGTATTCCTCTAACTCACAGAAATGGTGCTAGTACTGTCACTTTCGTAACAGGTCATGAGACCTCAGAAAAAAAGGAAAAGAGCGTTAATTGGAGACAATTGGCTTACGCATCAGATAGCCTTGTGATTTATATGGGTATTAGAAATATTGAATTTATTGTTGAAGAATTATTAATTGGAGGTATGACCCCTGGTACTAGATGCGCAGTAGTTCAAGAGGCTACATTAAATAATCAAAAATCACTAATAACAGAATTAGCTAAACTCCCAAAAGAAATTGAAAAGAATAATATTAAGCCTCCTGCAATAGTTATTATTGGAAAAATTGTAGACTTCAAAGTTAATAATAATATTACAAAATTATCTTCAGTAATTTTGCGAAATTGAAACTATTTATATAAAAGATCCCAAAAATATTTTGTATTAAAATCTAAATCAAATTGAAAATCATTTACTATTTTTATTTGTCTACAAGATAAGCTATTTATTGCTATTAATATATCGTCTTTATTAAAATCAGGAATCAAATAAGCCTCTTTTATAAGCTTTAAATCTAATAATTTACTTCTCATAATACCTTGTAAACATCCACTTTCTTTTCGAGGTGTTAACCATTGATTATTTCGTTTAAGAAGGATATTAAAGGTTGTTCCGCAACATAATTCATTTTGAGTATTTAGTAATATTGAATCATTAAAATTTTTTTTATTAGCTTCAATTAATGTTTGAATTGATTGAGCATAATTAAAAGTTTTGCATTTACTTAATAAACTAAATTCATTCCTTTTCTCTGTTTCGCTTATGTGTACGCTGATTTGATTAAAATCTATTTCTATTAAATAAAATTCTATCCATAGGTTTTTAGGATCAAAATCTTTATTTATTGTGTTTACTTTAAGTGATCTTTCAATATTTAAACCTCTACTATAATTAATTCTTATTGATCCATATTCATTACTATTTAGATTTAATTTATCAATTCCTTGATTTATTATTTTTTCTAAAAATTGATGATTAATCTGAAAATTATAATTTAATAAATGTAAATTTTTTTCAAATCTTTGTAAATGTTCTTTCATTAATATAGCTTTTTTATTTCTAATTAAAATTGTCTCAAAAAGACCATCTCCAAATTTTAGACCTCTATCTATTATTGATATATTAATGTTATTAATTTCTTCCCATTTATTATCTTTCCACCCTATATTTCTATTCATCTTAATGAATCAATTAATGGTAAAAGTTTCCAATTTAGCTCTTCATTTTCTTTAGATGGTATTGAATCATTTACTATGCCACAACCAGCAAATATTTTGATTTTCTTTTTTTTAAGAATAAATGATCTGATCAAAATATTACTATCTAATTCACCCTTCCAATCTAATTTAAGAAATGAACCACAATAAGGTCCTCGATCAAATCCCTCTAATTCATATATTCTTTGACATGCTCTTACTTTTGGTGCTCCAGTTATTGAACCTCCTGGCCAACAAGCCTTCAGGATATCAATCCAGTTTTTTTTCTTTTGTATTTTACCTCTAATAACAGATGTTAGATGATGCACTTTGGGATAGCTTTCTAACTTTAATAATTCAGTGACTACTATACTCCCTGTCTCGCAAACCTTTCCAAGATCATTTCTAAGAAGATCTACTATCATGATATTTTCGGCACGGTCTTTTTCATTAGTTATTAGATCTATTGCATTCAGAGCGTCAATTTCTTTATTTGTATTTCTAGGTCGAGTGCCCTTTATTGGTCTTGTTTCTACATAGCCATCATAACTTGTTTTCAGAAATCTTTCTGGAGAAGTAGATAAAACTCCTTCTTTCTCTCCACCTATATTACCTATAATTACTCCCCCAAATGGAGCTTTTAATCTACTACGAATCTTTGAGTAGATATCAAGATAGTTATATTCTTCAGAAGTTTCTATTTCAACTTGTGTAGTAAGATTTGCTTGAAATATATCTCCTTGACTTATTAATTTTTTTATTTTAAGAACATTTTCTCTGAATATCTCACCTTTCTTGTCTAGATTTAATGAGGAGAAATCAAAGATTAAATTTTTATTTAGACCATCTTTTATCTTTTGTATATTAATCTCATCTATTAATTTTTTATATTCTTCTATATCATTAAGATTAGTACCTTCTATGGTTATTTCTTTTTTTAAAATATTGAATTTAATAATTGGATCATATGAGGCAATCCATAAAGTTGCCATTTCTGATTCTCGCCATGAATTATTTGGTTCTATCCAAGAACCTGCTTCATAACTAAGCCATCCAATCCAAAAGCCTTGATCAATTTGTGCAAGTTTCTCAAAAGGATTATCAATTATCTTTTTGAAGAAATTATTGTTTTGGGGTTTACTCCTAAAAAAGAATATTCAGCATTTTCTATAACCGTTACTATCTAGCCAAGATAAACCTTTCTCGCCATATCTTGAAGCTAAGAGATGAGCAATAAATTCAGGTTCTATCCAATAATTAAATTTTATTGAATTTATGTTCATATTTTCTTATTTTTACTCAACCAACTTTTATATGCTTTTATTCTAATTCTGCAACTATCACATCTTTGGCATGGTTCGGCTCCTCCTACATAACAACTCCAAGTATCTTTTATTGGAACATTATTATTAAAAGCTAAATCAATAATTTCCTCTTTATTTAAATTTAAAAGAGGTGTCCATAATTTAATAGGTTTATTTTCTCTACCTCTTTTATTAGATAAATTTGCCAATTTTTGGAATTGTTCAATATAGTCTGGTCGGCAATCTGGGTATCCTGAATAATCTAATGCATTAACTCCTAGGCCAATAAAATCAGCATTAATTGCCTCTGCATAACTTAATGCTATTGAAATAAAGATTGTATTTCTTCCTGGAACATAAGTATTAGGGATAATATTTGCATTTATACCTTCCATTGGGATTTTTTTATTGATGTCTGTTAAAGATGATCCTCCCCATAGAGATAAATCAAGTTTAATTGTTTTGAATTCTTTAAATTGAAAATGGTGAGCTATTTTTGTCGCTGCTTCTAATTCTTTCTTATGTCTTTGTCCATAATCAAATGATAGACCTACAATTTTTGCATCAGAACTATTGGCTAATCCAGCAACAGTTGCGGAGTCAAGTCCTCCTGAAATAAGTACAATAATTACTTTATTTCTAATTTCCATCTTATTGAATACTTAAGTATTTATGAGTTTGAAGACTTAAAGTCCAATCAGGATTTCTTTTCGCAAATTCAATTGCCAGTTTATATCCTTTATTACTATTCCAAGCTGGTTGAACAAAGAATTTTTTTTCATTTTTGCTTTGTTTTTTAATATCAAATATTTTATTTTTAATATTTCTAGCAAATTCAATATCATTTGTATCATTGATTATAATTTTCACTTCATTGCACTTTTCTAAAAAAAAGTCCTGAGGAGGGTTATGTCTCTTTGGAGATAAAGTAATCCAATCAAAAAATCCTGAGAAATCATTAACTCCACTTGTCTCGATATGTATTTTTATTGGATTTAACTTTGTAGATTCTGTTCTATTTTTTATTATTTCGCATAATTCATCTAAATTATGCTGAAGTGGTTCTCCTCCAGTTAAAACGATAAAAGATGCTCCTTTTAATCTAGCTTCTTTAATCTCAGAAAGAAGAGCTTCAATTGATAGCAAAGGATATTTTTTACTATCCCAAGAATGTTTTGTATCGCACCAAGGACAACCAACTTCACATCCAGCTAACCTTATAAAAAATGCGCTTTTCCCGCAGTGAAATCCTTCGCCTTGAAGTGAATGAAATTTTTCAACAACGGGTAATAATTTCGTCATTATTTAATAAATAAAATAACCTATAAATTGCTTTCACTTTGTGCTTGTGATGCTTGTATTAATCCTTTAAATAAAGGGTGAGGTTTCCCTGGCCTAGATAAGAATTCAGGATGATATTGACATGCAAGAAAATAAGGATGATTACTAAGTTCTATTAATTCGACTAACCTGCCATCAGGAGAGGTACCACTGATTTTATAGCCAGAATTTATAAAATCTTGTTTATAAGAATTATTAAATTCATATCTATGTCTATGTCTTTCGTATACAACATCTTCATCATACAAGTTCTTGCCTATTGACTCTTTTTGTAATCTACAGGGATAAACCCCTAATCTCATTGTCCCTCCTAAATCAACTATGTCTTGCTGTTCTGGTAATAAATGTATAACTGGATGATTAGTTTCAGGATTTAATTCAGCGCTAGATGCATCTTTTAATCCCATAATATTTCTGGCCCATTCGATAACTGCACATTGCATCCCTAAGCATAATCCTAAGAATGGAATTTTTCTTTCTCTAGCAAAGCCAATAGCGGCAATTTTTCCGTCAACTCCTCTATTCCCAAATCCTCCGGGTACTACAATCGCATCTACATCGTTTAAAAATTTTTCTGCAGAGTTCTCTTCGATTTGCTCTGCACTTACCCATTTCAAGTCTAAAAGTGCATTTTTCTCTATGCATGCATGTCTTAATGCTTCTACTACAGATAAATAAGCATCTCCAAGATCAATATATTTCCCTACTAATGCAACCTTTATTGTCTTCTGTGGGTTGCGTAGGTTATGAACAAGGTTTTCCCAATCACTCAAATTACATTCTTTATCTTCTAGATTCAGATATCTCAAAGTCTCTTTACATAAACCTTCTTTTTTTAGAGATAAAGGAACGGAGTAAATGCTATCTTCATCTAAAGCTTCAATAACTGATGTAATATTTACTCCACAAAAACCGCTAATTTTTTTCTTTAAACTTTCGTTTATCTTTTTATCACTTCGACATACTAATAAATCTGGTTGTATGCCAATAGACCTCAACTCTTTAACAGAGTGTTGGGTTGGTTTTGTTTTTATTTCTCCAGATGTTTTTATATATGGTAGTAAAGTAACGTGAATATAAGCTATATCATTTTTATCGACATCATTTCGAAACTCTCTAATGGCTTCTAAGAAAGGGAGTGATTCAATATCACCAACAGTTCCACCGATCTCTGTAATAACTATATCTGCATTACTATTTGCAGCTACTCTATGAATCCGTTCGCGAATTTCCCCTGTTATGTGAGGAATTACTTGAACAGTTCCTCCATTATAGTCTCCTCTTCTTTCTTTATTAATTACTGATTGATAAATGGAACCTGTCGTGACACTATTTAATCTAGACATTGCAGTATCAGTAAATCTCTCATAGTGACCTAAATCTAAATCAGTTTCAGCACCATCTTCCGTGACAAAAACCTCTCCATGCTGGAATGGACTCATGGTTCCAGGGTCAACATTTAAGTAAGGATCTAATTTAAGTATAGAAACGCTATACCCTCTTGATTTTAAAAGCCTGCCAAGACTAGCAGCTACAATACCTTTCCCAATACTGGAAACTACTCCTCCAGTAACAAATACAAATTTTGACATTAAATATTTTTAAATAAACACTACCTCCCTTTGTTTATTTTTACCAAAAAAATCTTTGAACATCCATAAATATTATTATTCATCAATTGTTATTTCAATGTCTAATTCTTTTAATTGTGACTTGGCAACATTTGATGGAGCTTTGGTCATCAAGCATTTAGCTTGTTGATTTTTAGGAAAAGCAATAGTTTCTCTTATCGAATCTGCTCCAATAATAAGCATTACGATTCTGTCTAGGCCAAATGCGATTCCGCCATGTGGAGGGGCACCCATTTCTAATGCTTCTATAAGGAAACCAAATTTTTCTTCGATTTCTTCGTTTGATAATCCTACTGTTTTTAAAACTTTTTTTTGTAATTCTGATTGATGAATTCTAATCGAGCCTCCCCCTATTTCTAATCCATTAAGTACTAAGTCATAAGCTTTTGCTGTTGAAATCTCTAAATCGTTTTGTAAAGATTCTTTTTTATTTAGATCTAATTTTGGCGCGCAGAAAGGATGATGTAAAGCCTCTAATCTATTTTCTTCTTCATTTTTCGCAAACATAGGGAAATCTGTAATCCATAAGAAATTCCATTTTTTATTAGCACTTACATCATCGACTAAGTGGAGTTCTTTTGCTATGTATTGTCTTACTCTATCTAAAGATTGATTGACTATCTCAGTTTTGCCAGCCCCTAAAAGTATTAGATCCCCTTCTTCTGCATTGGTTTTTTGCAAGAGTTGCTTGATTAAAGACTCATCTAAATTATTTTTGATAGCTCCAATAGTATCTATGTCATTATCTTTTACTCTAATAAAAGCCAATCCTCCTGCACCAGCATCTTGTGCAACTTGAAAGATATCTCCTCCAGGTTTAATTCTCACATTACTAATACTTGTATTCCCTCCTTTGACATTAATGCACTTAATTGATCCTCCAGATTTTATTGCTTTAGTAAAAATATTAAATCCTATATTTCCTAAAATATTTCCAACATCTTTTAGAGTCATTTCATATCTTGTATCTGGTCTGTCGGTACCATAATTATCTATTGCTTCTTGCCATGTCATTCTTGGGAAATCTTCTTTGAGATTAATGTTGAGGATTTCTTTCCAAATCTTTTTTATAAGTTGCTCATTAAAATTGATAATTTCTTCTTCGGTTATGAAACTCATTTCCATATCTAACTGGGTAAATTCAGGTTGCCTATCTGCTCTTAAATCTTCATCTCTAAAACATTTGGCAATTTGATAGTAATTATTTAAGCCACCAACCATTAATAATTGTTTAAATAATTGAGGAGATTGAGGGAGCGCAAAAAAATCTCCTTTTGATATTCTTGATGGGACCAGAAAATCTCTAGCTCCTTCAGGAGTTGATTTTGTAAGTAATGGGGTTTCTACTTCAGTGAATTCGTGTTGATCTAAATATTGTCTTACAACTTTTAAGATGTTATGCCTTGTTTTTAAGTTTTGGATCAATTTTCCTCTCCTTAAATCTAAATAACGATATTTAATTCTTAGTTCTTCTTTAGTATTTTCATAATCATGAATTGAGACAGGGAAAGGTAAATTATTTTTTACTTCATTTAAAATCTTTAACTCTTTTACATTTAATTCAAGGCTTCCAGTAGAAATATTGTTATTAATTGATTCTTCTGGCCTCTTATTTATTACTCCTCTCACAAAAATTACAGTTTCATTTCTAAGTTTTTCTGCCGTATTAAATAGATCTGTTCCATCTTCAGGATTAAATGTTAATTGTAAAAATCCACTATGGTCTCTTAAATCAAGAAAAATTACTCCACCGTGATCTCTTCTTCTGTCAACCCACCCACAAAGATCAACTGATTGTCCAATATCAGAATTATTTAGATCATTACAAATTTTGTTTCTCATTTAAGTTTATTATCTAATGTTTAATTACTTATGATAATTCTTTAAGTGTAAATTTAGAAATCTTTTTTGTAGAAAGCCTTTTTAGAAATAATTCCTTTAAAAAATTTACCTCTGATTGAAATTTCAACTTCTTGATTCAATTCAGAATATTCAGTGTTTATATAGCCTAATGCTATAGGTTTCTTTATTGTTGGCGACCAACTACCGCTTGTGATATTACCTATTAATTTGCCTTTCTGAAATATTTCATATCCTTTTCTTGCAATAGCTTTCCCTATTATTTCTATTCCTACTAATTTTTTTTCGATTTTATGAGATCCAATTCTCTCTAATGATTCTTTACCATAAAAATCATGGCCGTTTTCTAAATGTACAACCCAACCAAAACCTGCCTCATAAGGATTGATCGATTCATCTAGATCTTGGCCATACAGAGGAAGACCTGCTTCCAGTCGAAGTGTATCTCTTGATCCAAGACCACAAGGTGGTATATTTTTCGAAATTAAAAAATCCCATAAATTTAAAGCTAATTTTTTTGGTAAAAGAATTTCTAATCCGTCTTCTCCCGTATAACCAGTTTTTGCAAAAAATACTTTCCCTGAATCTAAAAATTTATCTAATTCTCTATATTCACATCCGAAACTTTTCAGATGATCTATTGAATAGCAAGACCACTCAGTGAAATATTTGAAGGCATTTTTACCTTGAATAGCCATAAGAGCTTTTTCTTTTTTTGCATTTAATAATTCAATTGGTTCTTTCTCTAAATTCATTTTTAGCCAGTTAAGATCCTTTTCATATCTACTAGCATTAACTATTAAAAGTATTTCCGAATAACTATTATTTTGTATACCTAAATCGTAAATAATTAAGTCATCAATAATACCTCCATCATTATTTAAAAAGAATGAGTAACAGCCCTGACCTGTCGCAATTGAATATAAGTTTGTAGGAAAAAATTTTTGGATATATTCTTTAGGATTAGTTCCTCTTACAGAAATTACACCCATATGTGAGATATCAAAGAATCCAATTGAATTTCTCACAGATTCATGTTCTTGGATTAGCCCAGAAAATGAGATGGGCATTTCCCAACCAGCAAAATTAACTAGTTTCGCATTAGATTCGATATATTTTTCATGTAAAGGACTCTTTCGCAATTCCATATTAGAGCTTACTAATTAGATCAATTATTTTCTTAAAATAATTCTTTTAGAGTATTATTGTCTAAAGTCATAATTAAGCTTCTAGTCGTTTTAGCTGCCACTATGGAACTAATACCGCTACTGTCTATGTCTGGGGAAAGTTCAACAATATCACAACCTATTATTTTAAATGTATTTAGTAGTCCAATTATATTTTCGAAATCATGCCAGAAAAACCCTCCAGGCTCTGGTGTTCCTGTCCCAGGTAGTAAGCTTGGATCAAACCAATCTAAATCAACAGTTAAATAGATCGGGTGATTTTTGAAAGGTTCTAATAATTTTTGTATTTTAAGAATTGAATCTCCCGTATTAAATTTAATAAGTTGATTATTATTTTTCATTACTGCAAACTCTTCTTGGGTTCCGCTTCTGATCCCTATTTGGATAACTTTTTTACTGGGTAATAATTCTAAACATCTTCTAATTGTGCAAGCATGGCTATATTTATTATCTTGATAAGAATTTCGAAGGTCAGCATGTGCATCTAATTGAATCATTATTAAATCTGGATATTTTTCAACTAATGCTTCTATTGCTCCTATTGTGATTGAATGCTCACCTCCTAAGATAATGGGTTTTAAATTATTATTGATTAGAAAGTTAGTTCCTGATTTAACTTTTTTGATTATTGAATGAGTATTACTTGAATTTAATTTTAGCGATCCAGCATCAAAGTAATTAATTAAATTCAAATCTTTATTAAGGAATGGACAATATGTTTCTAAACTCTCGCTAACATTTCTTATTGCGGTGGGTCCAAATCTTGTACCTGGTTTAAATGAAGTTGTACCATCGTAATTCACTCCAAAGATTCCTATACTGCAATTACTAAAATTTTTTTTAGAACCCATAAATACCGGGCCTTCATTATTAAATAAATTTTTATATATCATTTTTTTAACATTGAAATTTCTTTAATTATTTTGGATGGCATCATTTTGAATGCCCCTTCTTGAAATTTTAAATTCCAAATTTCACAATTTTTTTCTATTGAATTAATCTCCATGCAATTTTGCTTAAGAAAATAATCTTCAGTATCTGAGGCGAATGTCCAGCTCCATATTCCACTTGGGTAAAAAGGAACAAAAGAATACATCGTTGCACTGTTTTTGAATATATTTTTTAATGAAAAATATATTTTCAAATGAATTTCTTTGAATGATTCTGGTGATTCACTTTGGGTCGCTAATATTCCATCTTTTTTAAGAACCCTTTTGCATTCTTTATAAAATTTCGAGCTGAATAGATTATTTGCAAAGTCTGATGGATCTGAAGAGTCAATAATAATTGCGTCATAATAATTATCTTGGGTTTTTTTTACCCATTGGAATCCATCATCAATATTGATATGTAATCTTTTATCTGACCAAGATTTACCTCCTATATTTGTAAGATATTTTCTTGAAATATTTATAACTTCTTCATCTATTTCCACTAAATCTAAATAATTTACTTTTTTATATTTAAGACACTCTCTTGCCGTCCCTCCATCTCCACCACCAATAATAAGAATTTTAGAGTAATTTTTTAAACTACTTAAAGCTGGATGTACTAGGCATTCATGATAATATTTTTCTCCTTGATCAGTAGTCATCCAACAACCATCAAGCATCAATGCTTTACCATACTCTTCAGTTTCTAAAATAATTATTTCTTGATATTTACTATTATGCTTAACGATGATGTCGCCTTCTAGTCCATATCTTGAATTATTGCAAATTTCATCTATCCAAATTTTATTTTTTGTCATTTTGATTATTTTTGTTTAATTGTTCTTTGGCTAGAGTCCAAAGTTCTCGAAATTTTTGATTGCTTTGATTAAATATTTTATCACCAAGAATTTTTTCAATTATAGAAAATCTTTTTTTGAATTTTTCATTTGCATATCTAAGTGATTTATGAGGATTTATTTTCAAATACTTTGATAAGCTTATTAAGGTGAATAAGATATCTCCAAATTCTTCTTCAATATTTATATCATCTTCAATTTTTATCGCTAACTTAAGTTCTTCTATCTCTTCATGAAGCTTATCTAATATTTCATTTTTGTTATCCCATTTAAATCCATATTTTTCAATTTGAAAATTAATTTGTTCTGCTTCTTCAATTGGTGTTAAATATTCTGATTGTAAATTTGATAACACGCCTTTTTTTGTTTGATTAGATTTATTTTTTATTTTCATATCTTTCCAAATTTGTTCTGCTTCTTCAATTGAAACTTTTTTTCTTTTTTTAAAAATATAAGGATGCCTTGATTTGATTTTATTATTTAAAGAATTAATTACATCTTTAATAGAAAATAAATTTTTTTCTCTTCCAATTTCACTATGCAACATGATTTGAAGCAATAGGTCTCCTAATTCCTCTTTCATATTCTCATTGTCATTATTTTTTATCGAATCTATAAATTCGTGACTTTCTTCAATTAAATAAGGTATGAGTGTTTCATGAGTTTGCATATTTTGCCATGGACAACCATATTTTTTGTTTTTAAGTAAATTTATGTTTGATATTAACTCTGCAAAATTCTTTAATGATTCATTTTGATATAAATTACCTTGTGTTTGTTGTTTGATCATTTTATTCCTAAAGCAAGTTTTTTATTAATTAATTCAATTTTGCCTTAATCATGAAATATTTGAAGATTATATTTAAAACTTTTCACTTGATCTATTAGAATAAAATTAATAGGGCGATTAGCTCAGCGGTAGAGCGCCTGCCTTACAAGCAGGATGTCCCTGGTTCGAACCCTGGATCGCCCATTCATAAAAAAATCTAAATTCTCTAAAATTTGAAAATCTCAATATTAGGCAAACTTTAACTTCAGGATTATTTAGATAACCTTCTTTTTCCTGTAATTCATTATTTAATCCATTTAATTGAAGTTGTCCTTTTTAATATCAACTCCAATTACTTAAGTTAGTTATGCTTAAGATTCACGTTTTGATCTATTAAATTAATTTTTTGAATTAATTGGCATTGATCAATATAAAATATTAATTAAATGCTACAAATAGTAATTAAAAGATGAATAATCCAAAAAGAGAATCCAGTTTAAAAAGTTATTCTCCATTAGAGATAGAGCAAAAATGGCAAAAAAAATGGCAAGATTTAGAAGCTTTTAATGCAAATGTAGATAAGGATGGCGAACCTTTTTGTATTGTTATTCCACCCCCAAATGTTACTGGATCATTACATATGGGACATGCTTTTAATACCGCTTTGATAGATGTAATTGTTAGATTTCAGCGACTTATAGGAAAAAATGTATTATGCTTGCCTGGTACAGATCATGCTTCAATTGCTGTACAAACTATATTAGAGAAACAAATTAAAAAAGATGGTTTAGAGAAAGAGGATATAGGTCGACTTAAATTTTTAGAGAAAGCATGGGAATGGAAAGAAAAAAGTGGTGGGCAAATAATTTCTCAGCTAAAAAGCTTAGGTTATTCCGTTGACTGGTCTCGTGAACGATTCACTTTAGATCAAAAATTAAATGATGCGGTTGTAGAAGCCTTTGTGACTTTACATAATAAAGGGCTAATTTATAGAGGAGAATATTTAGTAAATTGGTGTCCGGCTTCCCAATCAGCAGTAAGTGATCTAGAAGTTGAGATGAGAGAAATAGATGGAAATTTATGGCATTTTAAATATCCACTTTTAAACGAGAATGGTTCTCCTTCCTCAAACTATCTTGAAGTTGCTACTACACGGCCAGAAACTTTATTGGGTGATACCGCAGTTGCTGTAAATCCATTGGATAAAAGATATCAGAATTTTATTGGAATGAAAGTAAAGGTTCCTTTCGTTGATCGGGATATTCCTGTCGTTGGTGATTCGCATGTAGATATGGAATTTGGGACTGGTTGTGTGAAAGTCACTCCAGCACATGATGCTAATGATTTCGAAATTGGTAAAAGAAATAATTTAAAACAGATCAATATTATGAATAAAGATGGTACCTTAAATGATAATGCAGGTAAATTTCAAAACCTAGATAGATACGTAGCCAGAAAGCAAATAATTAGTGAATTAGATTCAATCGGACTTTTAACTAAAATTGAAGAATACAAACATACTGTACCTTTTTCTGATAGAGGGAAGGTCCCAATTGAGCCTTTATTATCAACACAGTGGTTTTTAAAAATGGACAATATTTCTAGAGAATGCTTAGAAAAAAATAATTTAGAACAACCAAATTTTATTCCTAAGAGATGGCAGAAAGTATACAAAGATTGGTTAGTAAATATTAATGATTGGTGTATTAGTCGACAATTGTGGTGGGGGCATCAAATACCAGCATGGTACGTTTTACAAACTCCTGATGAAACAATAACTCAAAATACCCCTTACATAATTGCACGTAATGAGAAAGAGGCTTTAAACAATGCGACTGAAAAATTTGGTTCAGAATTTAAATTAGTTAGGGATAAAGATGTATTAGATACTTGGTTTTCAAGTGGTTTATGGCCTTTTTCAACATTGGGCTGGCCAAATGTTGATGATGAGGATTTTAAAAAATGGTATCCGAATAGTGTCTTGGTAACAGGCTTTGATATTATTTTTTTCTGGGTTGCGAGGATGACGATGATGGGTAATGTATTTACTTCAAAGATCCCATTTCATGATGTTTATATCCATGGCTTAGTTAGAGATGAAAATAATAAAAAAATGAGCAAAAGTGCAGGTAACGGTATTGATCCACTTTTATTAATTAATAATTATGGCTCAGATGCATTGCGCTTCGCTCTTGTGAGAGAAGTTGCAGGGGCAGGTCAAGATATCAGGCTTGATTATGATAGGAAAAATAAAACATCTTCTACTGTTGAAGCATCAAGAAATTTTGCAAATAAACTTTGGAACGCTACTAAATTCGTACTAATGAATTGTTCTTCTTCACAAGTTGAACTCAAGAAAAGTGATTATGTGGATGGTCATCTTGATCTAACTGATCAATGGATATTGTCAAAATTAAATAGGACTAAAAAAGAACTGTATAACCTTTTATCTAACTATAAACTTGGTGAATCCGCAAAATTGATATATGAGTTTGCTTGGAATGATTTTTGTGATTGGTATCTTGAGTTTCAAAAACTCAGATTTAATAACCCAGAATTTAAAAATAGAATATTATCCGAGAGTTTGTTAAAAGAAATTTTAGATAATATTCTTACTATGATGAATCCTTTTATGCCTCATTTAACAGAGGAACTTTGGCATTCTTTGCATGTGGGAACTGATGATATATTACTATCTCTTCAAAGATGGCCAAGTATAGATGAAAAATACTTAGATGATAATCTTGAGAAATCTTTTGATAAGTTATTTGAAATCATTAGATTAATAAGAAATCTGAGAGCTGAACTAGGACTAAAACCTGCTCAAAAGATTTCAATTTTTTTAGTTTCAGATGATATCAAATTATTAGAATTTGTTAAAAAGATGAGTGAAGATATTAGGTTAATTACTAAAGCATCAGATATAAATATTCTTAAACAAGATGAGTTTAGCAAACAAGATTTTGCAAAGTCCTTCTCAGGAATAGTTGGGAATCTCGAAGTTTATTTACCATTTGAAGGGATAATTAATATGGAATCTTTAAAAGAAAAACTTTTAAAAGATCAGTCAAAAGCTAATGAAGATATAAAAATTTTAAATAATAGAATTTTGAATAAAAATTTTATTAATAAGGCGCCAAAAAATGTTGTAGATGAATGTAAATCTAAATTAAAAGAGGCAACAGCTAAGTCAAATTCAATCTCCAAAAAATTAGAAATGTTAAGTTGATGTCTTTTTTTGAAAATATTTTAGATTTTCTTATTTATCTCGATTCTGGATTAGGAATTTTCTTTTTTGTTGTTATTTATATCTTTATAGTACTTTTGATTCTTCCAGCTTCATGGCTCTCAATTGCAGCAGGATATTTATATGGAACATATTTAGGTTCTGTGATCGTATTTATAAGTGCTTTTATAGGGGCCTCTATTTCTTTTTTTATTTCAAAAAGATTTCTTTCCAAAAAAGTATTGGATATGATTAATAAATACCCAAAATTATCTTTATTAGAAAATATTATCCAAAAAGGCGGTTTGAAATTAATAGTTTTGACAAGATTATCTCCTTTATTTCCATTTAGCATCCTAAATTACTTCTATGGTTTAAATAATATAACTTATAAAGATTTTTCAATTAGTTTAATTTGTATAATTCCAGGGACTTTTCTTTATTGTTCTGTTGGATCACTTTTGAATGATTTAAGCGATATCGTGAATTTAAAATTAAATAATAACCTGTTTACTACTTTGATTAGTATTATTTCTACCTCTTTGATCATTTATTTTCTATCAAAATACTCAAATGAAATTATCAATGAATCAAAGTAATATTTAAACTTTAAGGTTAAAATCACGTATTGTTGCAAAAATAATAAACCAATATAATCTTATCCTTCCAACGAATGTTTTATTTAAAGTTAATTTTTCATATTTTGCCTGCCCACAAGGACTTTTTATTAATTTATAAATTCTTTTTTGAGTCATGTCTCTTGATTATTTGATAATAGGTTAAGAAGCTCTTCTTCTTTTAATATATTAGTTCCTAATTTTTCTGCTTTTTCTAATTTACTTCCTGCTTTATCTCCTACTATTAAATAATCAATATTCTTGCTTATTGAATTTTTGACTTGTCCACCATATCCTTCAATTTTAGTGATTAATTGTTCTCTTGAAAATGATTTCATTGTTCCTGTAAGGACAAATACTTTTTTATTAATTTCATTATTTTCATTATGAGTTATTGGATTTTCATCAATTTCATTATGAAATAAAACACCTCTTTCATAAAGCATTGTAATTAAGTTTATATTGTCCTCAGATTCAAACCAAGTTTTCAATGATTCGATTATTTCATCTCCAATTCCATTTATTTCCATAAGTTTATTTGGATTATTTAGGCTTGCTTCTTTTAAGTCTTCAATACAATTAAATTTATTACATATATTTTTAGCTGTAACTTGTCCAATATGATTAATCCCTAATCCATATAATTTTTTTTTCCATAATTGATTTTTTGAATTTTCTAATTCCTTTTAAAAGATTTAGAATTGATTTCTCACCCATTCTTTCAAGCTTTATAAGCTTTTCGTAATTAAGAGTATATAAATCTGAAATATTTCTAATTAATTTTGCTTCCAGTAGTTGCTCAATTATTTTGGCACCTAATCCATCAATGTTCATTGCAGATTTACTAACCCAATGTTTTAATAATCCAATTAAGACTGCTTCACAATTTCTATTGATACATTTAATAGTTGCTTCTGCAGGTATTTTTTCAAGCTTGCAGCCACAAGAGGGGCAGAATTTTGGAAATTTGATTTTTACTGAATTATTTATTCTTAATTCTTTTATTACCTTTACAACTTCAGGTATTATTTCACCTGCTTTTCTAACAATTATAGTATCAGAATAATGTATATCCAAATATTCAAATCTCTCAATATTATGTAAAGTTGCTCTCGAAACTTTTGTACCTGCTAATTGTACTTCCTCAAAATTTGCAACAGGTGTGATAGCTCCAGATCTGCCGACTTGAAAGCTGAGACTTTGAATTTTTGTAGTTATTTCCTCTGCTGGAAATTTTAAGGCGATAGCCCATCTTGGAGCCTTTTGTGTATGCCCTAAAATTTCTTGGTTTTTTATATCGTTAATTTTGATAACTATTCCATCTGCATCAAAATTAATTTTATTTCTTTCTTTTTTCCAGAACTCATAATATTTTTCAAGCTCTGCAATGTTGTTTATTAATTTTGAATGTAAATTTATCTTAAAACCGCAATCTTTCAAAAATTCTAATCTAGCCCACTGATTATTATACTTTTTTTTAAATATAGGGTTATTGGGAAAGTGTACTTGATAAGCATAAAAATCAAGATTTCTTTTTGAAACGACCTTAGGGTCTAATTGTCTTAAAGAACCTGCGCAAGCATTTCTTGGATTAGCAAATAATTGTTCTCCTTTTGATTCTCTGTAAGCATTTATTTCCTGAAAGGAATTATTAGAGATAAATGCTTCTCCTCTGATTTCTAGTATCTCAGGAGGATCATTAATTCTCAATCTCAAAGGAATTGATCTTATCCTCTTCGCATTTATTGTTATATCTTCTCCTTCTTGCCCATCTCCTCTTGTGGCTGCACTCACTAAAACACCGTTTTGATATTTTAAAGCCAAAGCATTACCATCAATTTTTAATTCAGCAACTAAAAGATTTTTCTAGCAGAACTATCTTTATCTTGACTTAATAATTTTTCTATTTTTATTAGCCAATTATTTACTTCCTTAGAATTAAAAGCATTATCCAAGCTATATAAAGGAATTGTATGAATTAATTTTTCAAAACCATCAGAAATTTTTCCGCCTAATCTATTTGTTGGACTATCTATAGTTTTTAAGCTTGGATATTTTTCTTCAATTTCTATTAATTCCTTATATAAACTGTCATAGATTGAGTCTTCAATCTCTGGCATATCTAAAGTGTAATATGCATAGTTGGCATTATCTATTATCTTTTTTAATTCTATTATTCTTGATTTATTGATTTCTAAGTTCACAATTAAAAAATTATTTATTTGTTTGCTTTAGATATTCGATCAATTTTCCAGTCATTATCAATTTGAGAAAAAGTAAAATCCAAAGGTAATTCTTCTTTTTTATCTTCAGATTTTAAATTCAAAGTAATAATTATTTGATCTTCTTGGATCCTAGGTGTGCCAGATTTAAGATTTCTGTATTTATTTAAATTTAAACTAGCCAAGAATTTTAGGAAATCTTGTCTCTTGACATGGGTTTTGTATGTCTTGCTAGTTAAACCATAAGCCGCATCAATCCTTCCTGCTGCTATCTGATCAAAAAATTTTCTAACAAGAGGATTAATACCTCTTGCTTTTATAACAAGTTTCACTGCATTAAAAGTCCAAAATGAAACAAGTACAGCACCGCCAGCTAAAAGTGCTTTAACTCCAATATCTTTTACTAAAGTTGCATCCATAATTAATGTTTTTATTTACTTTAAGAAAATAAATCGATTTTGTTGGTTTTCTTTGTCAAAATAAAATAAATTATATTCATAATGGCTGTTATACCTCTTTTACCACTATTTCATAACTTTAATAAATCATTTTTTGCAAATTCTTTAGCAATCGATTTTGAGCCAATTGTAAAGGTTAGATGGAGTGATAATAGATTGAAAACGACTGCAGGATTTTATAAGCGAAGTAAAGTTAATGGCCATATCTCTTCTGAAATTGTTTTGTCAAAGCCAATTCTAGAATCTTTACCTTTGAGAGATATTCAAAGTACACTTTGTCATGAAATGATTCATGCTTGGATAGATAGAATTTTAAAAACTAATGAAATTCATGGCATTAATTTTGTTAATAAAATGAATGAGATAAATAATAGGCAGGATACTTTTGAAATAACAATTAGACACAGTTTTCCTGTTCAGAGGAAAGAATTGAAATATCAAGGTAAATGTCTTCATTGTGGTTTAACTTATATGTATCGACGAAGAATGAAAAATATTGCTTGTAAAAGTTGTTGCAATTTATTTTTTAATAGTACTTGGAATGAGAAATGTTTAATAGTGTTTGAGAAATGATTAAATATTTTTATTTTGTTTATAAATTTGAATCTTCAAATCTATTGAACTAGTTTATGTTTAAAATATAATTAACATGAGATCATCAAGAAGAAAATTAAATAATAGATCTGATGGAGTAAATTTTGATCAAAGATTTGAACAGATTTTTGAAGCAGGTAGACAAATTGCAGATGGCTTCTCTGGTACCAGACCTGGAACAAGAAAAAGACAAAGTTTTAGAGACTTTTCTAGAAGAAATGTTAGGAATGTTGGCAATTGGGTGACAGATAAAATGGATTCTTTTTTTGAAGATGATTTTGAAGAATGGAGCAATGATGATATTGAAATAGATGAAAAAGAATTTAAATCATATAGTAGAGGCCCTGATGCTGAGGAAGATTTTTCATTTCAAGAGAAAAGACCTTTAGAAGCAATATCTTTAAGATTAAAAGATAATATTGTCGAGCAACAAAAAAGACTTGCTCCTTCAAAGGATGACTCTAATCAAGGTTGGGAAGAAGATTCTTTTTTTCAAACAAATAAGTGGAAAAGGCCTTCCGAGAAGAGAGATGAGTATCATTTGGATCAAAAATCTGATGTTAACAGAAAATCTTTAGGAAGAAATTTCCCAAGATCAAGACGCAGTAGACAATAAATTTAAATATTCTACAAGTCCTGAGTTCCCTAACCATTTCTCTATGTAAGGATTAAATACCTCACGAATTATTGTTAATGGCTTTTTATTTCTGAAAAATCTATAATTTCTTGACCAGAAAGGTCCTTTTATTGAAAACTCTTCTTGCAACCAGTGAGAATCTACAATTGAGATAGCATCAACTTCTCTAAATAGCTCAGAACGATCTTTTGTAAGATTTTTCCAAATAGGTTCTTTTTTATTTGGAAGATTAATATTCACCGCTTCATTATTCCACCAACTCTCAGCCCATGCGAGAGTAATATCATTATTTTTAATCCAAACTTGTCTTCTTATTAAAGGTTTTGTAAGTTGATGAATTTCTTTTGGAGTTTCTTTTGATAATTCTTTATCATAATTCATACCAATTAATTCAATCTTTGTTTCTTTTTTTGTCAGTAGTTGTAAATGTCTTGTAGGGCTTCCATCACCAAGAAGCATAAGTTTCCATGCTCCTGGAATTTCAGGATATTTATTTTTATCTAGAAAAATGGATGAAGTTTCTTCCCATAAGATTTTGGGAGAATTGAAAAGATTATTATTTTCCACTATTTAAAATATTTCTTAGATATTAACTAGTTTTTGGAAATATTGAATTTATCTTTTTTAAGTTCTTTGATTTTTAACCAAACAAGTAATGCTGTTAAATCAGCTTTACTAACTCCTGGTATTTGTGAAGCATCTCCAATACTATTTGGTTTTACAAGATTCAATTTTTCTCTAGCTTCCAAAGATAAAGTCTCAATTTTTGAATAGTTAATTTCTTTAGATAGTCTTTTTAATCGCTGCCTTTCTATTTGAGCTATGTTGTTTCTCTGTCTTTTTAAATAACCTTGATATTTTATATCTATTTCAATTCCTTCTCTTATCGCTGAAGATATATCTTCACTCATTAAGCCATATTTAATAAGCCCTTCTGAGTAGAAATTTGTTTTTTTAAGAAGTTCTTCTAATGTTGCTGAGCCTTTTATTTTTATTCCATAATCTTGTTCTAAAGAAGTTGATATTTTATCTGTACATTTTATCCGTGTGTTTTTTAGCCTTTCAGTCTCTTCTTTCATAATTTTAATTTTCTCAGTGTAGAGATCCCATCTTCTTTGATCAATCAATCCAATCTCATAACCTAAAGAGGTTAATCGGCGGTCTGCATTATCTCCTCTTAACGTTAATCTATACTCACTTCTACTTGTTAAAACCCTATAAGGTTCTTTTAAGTCTCGTGTAATTAGATCATTGATCATTGTTCCTATATAACTACTTTCACGCGAAAATATTATAGGATTTAAACCTTTTAGTTTCCTTGTTGTATTAATGCCTGCAACTAATCCTTGAGCTGCTGCTTCTTCATAGCCAGTTGTCCCATTGATTTGCCCGGCACAAAATAAATTCTCAATTGATATTGTTTCTAGCGAAGGTTGTAATTGCGTTGCGGGAATATAGTCATATTCAACTGCATATGCAGGTCGAAGCATAGTACAATTTTCAAGCCCAGGAAGTGTCTGCAATAATTCTAATTGAATATTTTCTGGTAGTCCTGTTGAGAAACCTTGTACATATATTTCAGGAGTATTTATTCCTTCAGGTTCTAGGAAGATTTGATGCGATTCTTTTTCGGCAAATTTAACAATTTTATCTTCTATTGATGGGCAATATCTAGGACCTTTACTATCAATAAAACCTCCATAGATTGGTGTTAAATGCAAGTTATTTCTAATTAATTCGTGTGTTTTTGAAGTAGTTCGAGTTATATGGCAACTAACCTGGGGCATTAATGTTTTAACTGTAGGATCAAAGGAAAAATTTTTATCAATTGCTGTACTAGGTTGAATATCAAGTGCATCAAAATTAATGCTTTTTTTATCTACTCTTGCAGGAGTGCCAGTTTTTAATCTTTCTGTTTTAATACCAATCTTATGCAGGCATTCAGTTAACCCAGTTGCTGCTTGCTCTCCTGATCTCCCCGCAGACATAGATTTATTACCTATCCATATTCTTCCCTCTAAAAAAGTCCCTGCAGTTATTATGATCGCCTTAGCAGAATAACTACTTCCAAAAAATGTTTTTACTCCTTTGATCTTTTTTCTTATATTTTTCTGAATACCAGATGATTCTATTATTTCCTCAACCTCTAAGTCAGTAATCATTGCCTCTTTGAGCGTAAGATTCTCAGTATTTTGAAGAATTTCTATCATCCTCTTTGAATATTCTCTCTTATCAGTCTGTGCTCTTAGTGCCCATACTGCAGGCCCTCTACTCGCATTTAAGATCCTTTTCTGAATAGCTGTTTCATCTGCAATTTTTCCGATTATTCCTCCCAAAGCATCTACTTCGTGCACTAATTGACTTTTAGCAGGTCCACCTACTGCTGGATTACATGGTTGCCAAGCAATTCGATCTAAATTTATTGTAAATAATGCAGTTGAGAATCCTAGCTTTGCAGATGTAATAGCAGCTTCGCAACCGGCATGGCCTCCACCAATTACAATTATCTCAAAAGATTCATTTATGGAATTGTCGGTTTTCATTGAATTTATTAATTTGCTAAGTTTCTAAATCTTGTATATTGAGGCTCAAATAATAATTTTACTGTTCCCACTGGACCATTCCTATGCTTGGTCACAATAATTTCAGTAATTCCTCTATCTTCGGTGTCAGGATTGTAATATTCATCACGATAAATCATTAGTACTAAATCAGCATCTTGCTCTATAGATCCAGACTCTCTCAAGTCACTTAACATTGGCCTTTTATTTGTTCTGGATTCAACGCCTCTACTTAATTGTGATAGTGCAACAACAGGTACTTTTAATTCTCTTGCCATTCCTTTTAATCCTCTAGTAATCCTTGATAATTCCTGAACTCTATTGTCAGGGGTAGTTCCCTCCATTAATTGTAAATAATCGATTACTATCAAACCAAGTTCTTTCCCCTGTTCTGCTATAAGCCTTCTACATAGTGATCTCATCTCTAGAACACTTGAGTTTGGTTTGTCATCAATAAATATAGGAAGTTGACCTAATGAATTAATACCTTCACCTAACAAGGGCCATTCATCTTGCTGCAGTCTTCCTGTCCTTAATCTTCCACTTTCTATACCTACTTCCATGGAGAGTAATCTATAAGTTAATTGTTCTTTACTCATTTCCAAACTAAATACGCATACTGGTAAATCTTGGGATTGCGCAACATTTTTTGCAAGGTTTAGAACCATTGAGGTCTTACCCATTGAAGGTCTTCCTGCAACAATAATGAGATCACTTCTTTGAAAACCTTGAGTCATCGCATCTAGATCATAAAAATTTACAGGAATTCCTGCTACGGATGTTCCTAAAGATCTAGATTCAATTTCATTGAATGTGCTTGTTAATATTTCTGCTGCTTGAGTTAATCCTTTTGATGGTTTTTCTTGACTTATCTCAAATATTTTTTGCTCTGCTTTATCAAGTATTTCATCAGTACCTTGAGATTGGTCAAAACCAAGCTGAACAACTTCATTCCCTGAGCGTATTAATTGTCTTCTTAAGAATTTATCACTAATTAAGCTTGCAACTTGTTCGATCGAGGCAGTAGAAGATACGTTTTCGACTAATTCGACTAGTTTATTATTGCCTCCAATTAAGTCTAATGACCCATTATCCGCAAGCCATGCACTCATAGAGGTAAGATCAGTAGGCTTACCTTGGGAGTGCAATGTTATAGCAGTTTTGTAAATTTCTTTATGAGCATTTATGTAAAATGCTTCAGGTCTTAGTAAATCTGCAATTCTGCCAATTGCATCTGGATCAAGTAATATTCCTCCAAGTACAGACTCTTCAGCTTGAATATTCTGAGGTGGAACTAATCCAGAAGCTTCATTACTATTATTTTTTTTAAACTTATTACCTGCATTAGATCCATTATTTTGAAACGGGATTGAAACCATATTTTTAAATTACTTAGATATATACTCTGGCTAGTTTTTAAAAATATGCAACAAATATTTTAACTTGTTACTTCTATATTTACTTCTGCACTTACTTCTTGGTGTAGCTTGATTTGAACTGTGTAGGAACCAAGTGTATGAATATCAGGTACTTGTATGTCTCTTCTGTCAATCTCTTTTTTTGTTGATACTTTAATAGCTTCTGCTACATCTCCATTTGTGACAGTTCCAAAAAGAACACCATCTTCTCCAACCTGTTTTTTAATAGTAAATCTTCCAATAGTTTTCAAAGCTGTCTTAAAGTCTAAAGCTTCTTTTTTGATTTTTTCAGCTGCAATTTTTTCTTTTTCTCTTTTCCTTTCTATTTGTTTAAGTACTGATGGAGTAACATTAACTGCCTTGCCTGTTGGAAATAGAAAATTTCTTGCGTATCCAGGCGCTACATCAACTACATCTCCATCTTTTCCTAAGCTGGAAATATTCTCAGTTAGTACAACTTGAACTCTTTTCGCCATAATTAAAATAATGAATATTATCTAATAATAAGTCCTTGAGGGCAATTTTATTTTTTTTGCAAAACCTAATCTTGCAAGAAACTTTATATGTTCCCAAGTTAGATCAATTTGTCCTTTAAAAAGTCCTTGTCTAGCTGAGTTTGGGAAAGCATGATGATTATTATGCCAACCTTCTCCAAAAGTAAGAGCTGCTACCCAAGCATTATTTCTTGATTCATCTCCACTATCAAAGGCGACAGTACCCCAGCAGTGTGTAGCAGAGTTAACTAACCATGTAATGTGATAGACGACTACTAATCTTAGAGGTATGCCCCATAGAACAAGTGACCATCCTCCAACTCCAAGTTTTTCTCCAATAGCAAATAAAGATAACCCAATAGGAATTTGAAGGAATAAAAAATATTTATTCAAAAATCTATAATATGGATCTTTAATTAGATCTCTACTTAGTTTTGGTACTGCTTTTAAGGCCTCTACATCTTTAAACATCCAACCCATGTGGCTATACCAGAATCCTCTTTTGCTATTGTGATGATCAACTTCAGTATCTGAGAATGAATGGTGATGCCTATGTAAACCGACCCAATCAATTGGTCCATGCTGACAACTAATTGCACCACAGGTTGCAAAAAACCTTTCTAACCAAAGAGGGACTATAAATGCTCTATGTGACAATAATCTATGATATCCAAGTGTTACTCCTAGGCATGCTGTAAGCCAATAGAAGAATAGTAATGTGACAATAGATGGTGTACTCCAGAATTTTGGTTGTAAAGCTACTACAGACAATATATGAATAACCAGCATAAAAAAGATTGTTCCCCAAGTTTTATGTAGTTTTGGTGGGTATTTGGAAGATTGCTTATTTGGAGCAAGAAATTTTTTATGTAAATCAATTACTTTTTCTGGCGGGACAGGTCTTGAGAGTTTTGCTGTTTCTTGGAAAAGAAGTTTATTCATAATATTAAGCTGTTTTCAAATGTGCCGATATGAAATATTATCATACTATACTATTGATCCGTTTACTTATCTGTGAGTCAAGGTTATCGCGATAAATTATCAAGTGGGCGTAGAGCGATGGCTCATTTGATACATGTATGGCATGAAAGAAATGCTTGGTCACATAAAGTATTGCCACTTTTGTCTGAAATACTTGATTTAGGTAGAGTTCATAATTCTCAAATATCAAATCTAAGGAATGGAAAATTATCTTCGCCAGGACCTGAGGTTTTTTTGGCGCTAGCGCAAGTAAATACGATTCTATATCGCGGAGTTGAATCGATAAGGGATCAATTAGAAGGGTCTTACCCTGAGTTATGGAAAACATTGCAAGAGTCATCTTTCCCTCTTAAAGAATGATGATGGCAATCCAATTACTGCTGGAGAATTATTTGAGATCTTCTCAGGTTTAAGACCATTACCATCAACTTTTGATTGGTTTATAGAGGATGAAGAGGCATCCCAACTGAGTGAGGCATTATCAGAACATTTCTGTATGAATCGTCCATGGAGACATTGTAAGGATGACATAATGAATGCTTATTCTGTAATAAAAGTTTCCAGAAGAGATAGATTTGCAGAGGTTATTGCGGGACTTAAAGACTATACCGCTGAAGAGTTAGATGGTGAGTTATTGGATCTTTATGAAGCATCGCGAAAACTATCATTATTTTCTGGTGGACCAAATTCGTTTCTTGCTGAACTTAGAAATATGGTTTTATTGAAAGAAGGAAATACTTTAAAAGATGAATAAGAAATCAAAAGATTACGAACTGGTTAGAAACTTTGTTTTTGAATCAGAAATAGAACTAAATAACTTATTTATAAGAAGATCTAATGATCTTTATCTCAAATTGCAAAATATTCTTAATATTTTTCATGATGAGAAATTATCAACAAGTCATTTTAATAATGCTACAGGTATGGGACTTGATGATATCTCTAGAGAAAAAATTGATAATATTTATGCGAATTTGTTTCAAGCAGAAAAAGCTGCTGTAAGGATGCAATTTGTTAGTGGGACCCATGCAATAGGTTCTGTATTATTTGGTATTCTTAGGCCAGGAGATACAATGCTTTCTGTTACTGGTAATCCCTATGATACTCTCGAAGAGGTTATAGGTTTAAGAAAGAAAGGGCAGGGATCTTTAATTGATTTTGGTATAAAATATCAACAAATAGATTTCAGAAATAATAGTACTTTTGATAATCAACTAAGGGAAATAGTTTTGCAGACTAATTGTAAACTCGTTTTTATTCAGAAAAGTTGTGGCTATACTTGGAGGCGTTCATTAAATAAAAAAGATATACAAAGAATTTGTAAGTTAGTTCATTCTATTAATGAAAATTGTATTTGTTTTGTAGATAACTGTTATGGGGAATTAGTAGAGGATAAAGAACCTACTGCTATTGGTGCAAATATAGTCGCTGGATCTTTGATTAAAAATTTAGGAGGCACAATTGTTCCAAGTGGTGGATATGTAGCAGGAGATCAAGAATTAGTGGAACTTGCATGCTGTAGGTTAACATCTCCAGGAATTGGTTCTAAAGCAGGCATAAATTTTGGATTAAGTAGGACGATACTTCAAGGCTTATTCCTCTCTCCACAAATGATTCATGAATCATTAAATTGTGCTGATCTTATAGCTTCTGTATTTAAAAAAATTGGTTTTAAAGTCCTGCCTGAGCCTGGTGCATATAGATCAGATATTATTCAAGCTATTCAGTTAGAAGATCCCTTACTTATAAAAAAGATTTGCCAATCATTCCAGTCCTCTTCTCCTGTAGATTCTTTCTTAAATGTAATCCCTTCTGTAATGAATGGTTATGAATCGAATTTGTTGATGGCTGGAGGAACATTTATTGAAGGTAGTACAAGCGAATTTTCGGCAGATGCACCTTTAAGAAAACCTTACAATATTTTTATACAAGGAGGTACGCATATTGCGCATGTCAAAATTGCTTTGATTCAGTTAATATCAAATTTATTAGAAGAAAATCTAATTACAAGAGATTTCTTATCTAGTATTTAAAATTTTATGGCTTATTTATTTCCTGAATATTTAAAATATGCAGATACACACGAATATATTAAACAAGAAGGGGAACTTTTAAGACTTGGAATTAGTGAATTTGCTGTTGACCAGCTTGGAGATATTGTATTTGTTGAATTAGCAGAGAAAGGAGAAGTTTTAAAGAAAGGTGATACTTTTGGGACAATTGAATCTGTAAAAGCAGTGGAAGAAGTATTTTTACCTTTCTCAGGGGTAATTATTGATAGAAATGAAGAAATAATTGATAATCCAGAAATCTTACAGGATGATCCTATTAACTCTGGTTGGTTGATAATTTTTAAACCTAATGATAATTTTTCCTTAAATGATTTGATGACATCAGATGAATATAAATCAAAGGTTGTTCCAAATTGAAACATTTTTAAAAAAATCGGCTATTTTATAAAAAATAAACTAATAGTATGAATCTTCATAATTCTGATTTGTTTGAAAGTAGGCATTTAGGACTGAATAATAATGATGAAAAAATTATGCTTAATAAATTAGGTTTTAATTCAATTGAAGATTTTATAAATCAAGTTGTTCCAAAAGATATACAAATAAAAAATCAATTAACAGTCGATTTTCCTAAAGGATGCTCCGAAAGAGAAGCTACTAAGAAATAAATAAAATTGCTAATCAGAATGAATTTAAAAGATCTTTGATAGGGCTAGGTTATTATTCAACACATACACCAGAGCTAATTAAGAGACATGTTTTAGAAAACCCTCGTTGGTATACCTCATATACTCCATATCAAGCAGAAATATCTCAAGGTAGATTAGAGGCTTTATTTAATTTTCAAACTTTAATTTGTGAACTAACAGGATTTTCAATCGCTAATGCCTCATTACTTGATGAGGGAACTGCTGCTGCGGAAGCAATGACTGTTGCTTATGCAGCTAGAAAAAATAAATCTTCAAATATCTTTTTAGTAAGTGAATCTGTTTATAATCACACTTTCAATGTTTTATCAACGAGAGCAAAACCTCTTGGAATTACTTTAAAAACTTTTAATAATAATAGTTGTGATTTTGATGAATTAGCTTTTGGATTATTATACAATTGCCAGCTCAAAATGGAGTTTATTTGATCCATCTTTTTTAATTTCTAAAGCTCATAAACAAGATATATCTGTATGTGCTTCAATTGATCCTCTTGCTCAAGTTCTTATTAAACCAATTGCACACTTTGGTGTAGATATAGCTATTGGCTCAATGCAAAGATTTGGAGTTCCGGTTGGTTTTGGTGGCCCACATGCAGCATTTTTTGCTTGTAATGATAGATTCCGCAGATTAATTCCTGGTAGAATTGTTGGTGAAACAATATCTAAAGATGGTGAAAAATCTTTAAGATTAGCTTTACAAACTAGAGAGCAACATATAAGGAGAGAAAAAGCTACTAGTAATATTTGTACGGCTCAATCATTACTTGCTATTATCTCCTCTTTTTATGCTATTTATCATGGTTATGAAGGATTAAATAATATTGCTAGAAATATTGTAATTTTAAGAAGTTACTTAGAGAAAGGTCTACATAAACTTGGATTTATATTAAATCAAGATGTTAGGTTTGATAGCCTTGATGTATATTCTCCAAAATCTTCAGCCATACATAAATCAGCTATTGAAAATGGCTTTAACTTAAGAATTTTACCTTTGGGAGCTGAAATTGATGATGCTACCGGATTTGGTATCTCTCTTGATGAGCTTAGCGATATTGATGAAATACATAAGATCTTAAATTTTATTGCAGATGTTATTGATAAAGATATAAATTTTGAAGAAATTCCAAAAGATAATCTTTTTAATTTAAATGGAATTCCGCTTAGGGAGGGAAAATTTCTTCAACAAAATGTATTTGAAGATTATCGAAGTGAAACTGATTTAATGAGGTATATATTTTCTTTGGCTGAGAAAGATTTTTCTCTTGTAGATGGAATGATGCCACTAGGCAGTTGTACTATGAAGTTAAATTCTGCAGCTGAATTGAATCCAATATCTTGGAAAAATTTCTCTTCTATTCATCCTTTCGTTCCGCAATCACAAATTACTGGTTATGACAAAATTATTTGTGATCTTGAAAACTGGATAAGTGAAATTGTAGGTTTAGATTCAGTCTCTTTTCAGCCTAATGCTGGTTCTCAAGGTGAATTTGCTGGATTATTGGCTATAAAATCTTATTTTTTATCTAAAAATGATTTTGACCGTAAGAAATGTCTTATACCTAAAAGTGCTCATGGAACTAATCCTGCTAGTGCAGTCATGGCAGGTTTTGAAGTTGTTTCAATTGATTGTGATGATGAAGGAAATATAGACTTTGATGATTTATCCCAAAAGGTTAGTGATTTTGGTGTCCAAATTGGGGCATTAATGTTAACTTATCCATCAACTCATGGAGTCTTTGAAATTAATATTAAAAAAATATGTGAATTAGTTCATAGCATTGGAGGCCTTGTTTATTTAGATGGAGCTAATCTCAATGCACAAGTTGGTTTGTGTAAGACCTGGAGACTATGGAGTAGATGTTTGCCATTTAAATCTTCATAAAACATTTTGTATCCCTCATGGAGGAGGAGGTCCAGGAGTCGGTCCAATTGCTGTATCTAATAAATTAAAACCATTTTTACCAATTCATAGTCTTTCAAAAAAAGTAAATACTGATAATTTAGATTATTCAGTTTCTTCTGCAAAATTTGGGAGTGCAAGTATTCTTCCCATAAGCTGGATGTATATTAAGATGATTGGTTATGAGGGATTACGAAAAGCAAGTTCGCATGCAATATTATCTGCAAATTATATTGCTTTTTCTCTTAAAGATAAGTTTAAAATTTTATATAAAGGAGAAAATGGTTTCGTCGCTCATGAGTGTATTCTTGATTTTAGAAACTTAAAGCAAAAGATTGGATTAAGTGTAAATGATATTGCAAAAAGATTAATTGACTATAGTTTTCATGCTCCGACAATTAGTTGGCCTGTTGCTGAAACTATCATGATAGAACCAACTGAGAGTGAGAGCCTAAAAGAAATTGATAGGTTTTGTTCAGCAATGTTATCTATTGCGAATGAAATTTTAGAAATAGAAAATAATGTTTTTCCTAGGGATAATAATGTGATTATAAATGCACCGCATACTCTAAACCATTTAATTATTAGAGAATGGGATAAGCCATATACCAAAGCAAAGGCGGCATATCCTTATAAAATCAAAACAAATTTAAAGTTTTGGTCACCTGTCTCAAGGATTAATAATGCATATGGTGATAAAAATTTAATATGCTCTTGTAGTTTTCAGGATGATGATTTAAATGAAGAAAAGAAATGTGCTTAAAGACTGGCTTTCTCTCTTTATTTTCGATATCTTAAAAATATATTGGAAAAATTAATTTTTTCTTAAAGTAATTTTTCTCTATTTTTTACTATTATTGTCAAGCATCAAATTTTTTGGGGTATTTGAAGCTATGAAAAAAGATTCATCTAAGGATCGCAAAGTTCAATATTTATCTAATAATTCTGTGAAATTACCAGAATTTATTAATCATGAAGAAATAGAACTAATTTCCCTAGAAGCAACAAATGTTATTAGAGTTCCTTTTGGAAGAAGATTATCTAAAAAGAAAAGACCGGAAAAAAATCAACATATTGCAACCTTAATACTTCCTATTACCTCTATAAATAGTCCTACTCCGCCACCTAATGTTGCATAATTTAAAACTAAATTTCATTTAAAGTTTTAGTGTAATAATTCTTCAGTTGAAGAGTTGCCTGGTTCCAATCCCATTTTTCTGCTTCTGTTCGAGCAGCTATTCTCATTTTTTCTTTTTTTGAATTATCTTGCAATATTTTTTTTGTTGCAGCTATTAAACTTTCTTTGCCATTATCTTTTTGATCAGGATCATATAAACATCCGTTAATACCATCATTTATTATATCTGGAATACCTCCTTTATTGGCCCCAATTACTGGACATCCTGCTGCCATGGCTTCTAACAAGACAAGACCTAATGTTTCAGTACTTGATGGGAATAAAAAAATGTCACCTGAAGCGTACGCACTAGCTAATTCTTCCCCCGCTAAATAACCAATAAAATTTGTTTTTGTATTTTCAAAAATTTTTTCTAATTGATTTCTATATGGGCCGTCTCCAACAAGAGCTAAGCTTGCATCAGGTATCTTTTCTAATACAGGTTTAATTCTTTCAATTTGTTTTTCTGCTGATAATCTTCCAACATAAATAAGTAATGAACCTGTGTCAGGGTATTCCCCTAACAATTTTGCTCTCATGGTTTGATTCCTATACTCGGGTTTAAAGCTATTAGTATCAACCCCTCTTTGCCATAATGCAGTTCTTTGAATACCTTTACTTTCTAATTCATTCACCATGGCTGTTGAGGTACAAAGATTTAGTAAAGCTTGATTATGAGCAGCTTTTAATAATTCCCATAAGAGAGGTTCTAACATTCCCATGCCATAATGTTCAAGGTATTTTGGGAGGTGAGTATGATAGCTTGCAATTAGTGGAATATTATTTGTTTTAGCTAACCATATACCACCTAATCCCAATACGGCAGGATTTACAACATGTATTAAATCAGGTTGAAATTCTTCAAGTGCTTCTGATACGGCAGGTCCAGGTAGTCCAAGTTTTAACTCTGGATATAAAGGAAGAGGCATTGCTGCTACACCTACAATTTTTGCACCTTTGTAATTACTTGGTGATCCTTCAGGGCAAAAAACTATTACATCATCTCCATTCTTAACAAGATATTCAATGGTTTTTGTCAATCTAGTTACTATTCCATCAACTTTTGGAAGAAAAGTCTCAGTAAAAAATGCAATTTTCACGTTATTAAAAAATTTTTCAAGATCTTTAATCTGATTTTATAGCTTTTTCTTGAGTTTTTGTCCAAGCAGAAACGCAAGGAATTCTTTTTTTATCACATCTATTTGCAAATTTTTTAGCTACATCTAATACTTCTTCAAGTAATCCATTATCGAGTGTCGTTGGATTAAGTCCCAATTCAATAAAACATCTATTATCAACAATTAAGTCATTTTCTACTGCTTCGTTTCTTGGGTTAGGTAGATAATTAATTTTAGCGCCAGTTAGAGCTGCAACTTTTTTTGCTAACTCCCCTACTTGATGACTTTCTGTCATTTGATTAAATATTTTAACTCTATCTCCTTTGTTAGGAGGATTTTCTAAAGCCAGCTGAACACATTTTACCGAATCTTTTATATGAATAAAAGCTCTAGTCTGACCTCCTGTTCCATGCACCGTTAGAGGATAACCTATAGCAGCTTGCATTAAGAATCTATTCAGTACTGTTCCATAATCCCCGTCATAGTCAAATCTATTAGTTAATCTTGGATCTTTTAAAGTGGCTTTAGTATTTGTCCCCCAGACAATTCCTTGATGTAAATCTGTAATTCTAATAAGATCATTTTTATTGTAGTAAAGAAATAATAATTGATCTAAAGTTTTTGTCATATGATATACACTTCCTGGGCTGGCAGGATGAAGTATTTCTTCTTCAAATCTAGTCCCATCAGGTTGAGGAACTTCAACTTTTAAATATCCTTCTGGAATAGTAGCTCCTCTATGAGAACCATATCCATAAACACCCATTGTCCCTAAGTGGACTATATGTATATCTAAATTGCTTTCAACAATAGCTGCTAAAAGGTTATGAGTACCATTAACATTATTATCAACTGTATATCTCTTAGTAAAACTTGATTTCATTGAGTATGGAGCAGCTCTTTGTTCAGCAAAATGTACAATTGAATCAGGTTTTTCATTAATCAATAAATTTAGTAACTTTAAATATTGTTTAGAAATATCCATATTAATAAATTTTATTGGCTTGCCTCCTGTCTCTTCCCATGCTGCTAATCTTTCATTTATTGATGAGATTGGTGTTAGAGATTCGACTTCAAGATCAATATCTATTTTCCTGCGGCTAAGATTATCAACAATAATTACTTCATGATTTTGTTCGGATAAGTTGACTGCACATGGCCAGCCACAAAATCCATCTCCTCCAAGAACAATAACTTTCACTCAAAACTCCGGATTAATTTTTCCAAATATCATTATTAAACTACTACAGTGACCTATCAATATGGGTATAAATATTGAAAAAAGTTTCAAAACTTTTTTAAAAACACTATTAAAATCAAATTTAACTTCCTTACAATTGTTTTTAAAATTTAAATTCAATTTTATATTAATTACTTTGAAATATTATCTTCTGGAGAACTTGGATTTGCATAAACAGCTTTTTCTATTCTCCCTGCTAAGAAAGACATGCGTCCTGCATTAACTCCTAAAGCCATCGCTTGTGCCATTCTTATAGGATCATCAGCTAATGCAATTGCACTATTAATTAAAACGCCATCTGCTCCCATCTCCATAGCTTGACATGCTTCACTTGGGACTCCAATCCCAGCATCTATAATTACAGGTATATTTGAGTTTTCTATTATGATTGAGATATTTGAAGAATTTAAAAGACCTTGACCAGAACCAATTGGTGATCCTAATGGCATAACAGTTGAACAACCTATTTCTTCAAGTCTTTTAGCAAGAATTGGATCAGCATTTATATAAGGTAAAACAGTAAAATCCTTTTTAACAAGAATTTCTGCTGCTTTTAAAGTCTCTATAGGATCTGGCAGGAGATATTTTATATCAGGGATTACTTCTAATTTTATAAAATTATTATCTTCTTGGCCTGATAATTTAGCTAGTTCTCTCCCAAGTAGTGCGATTCTGATTGCTTCTTCAGAATTTTTACAACCAGCAGTATTAGGTAACATCCAATATTTTGACCAATTGATGTGTTGTAGTAAATTTGAATCTTTATCCATATTTTTAATTCTTCTAATAGCAACTGTAATAATTTCAGATTTTGAGCTTTCTAAACTATCAACCATAATTTGGGAGATTGATATTTGCCTGTTCCTATCATTAATCTACTGTTAAAAGATCTTTCTTCCAATTTTTAAAGTATCTTTTGGGGTCATAATTTTTAAAAGCCTCTATTATTTACTTCTTTAAATGGCTCATATTTATTCCTTTTATTTAATTCATTGGTTTTTTTGATTGCTGTTCTATTTTTTGGATCAATATCTAAAACTTTTTTATAAGTTAATAATGCTTGGTCATAATCTAATAAACTTTGTTGCGCCGCAGCAAGATTATTAAGTGCTACTGTATATTTCGGCAAGGCTAATAATGCAGATTTATAATGTTTAATTGCTTTTTTATAATCCTTTTGAGCAGCATATGTAAAACCTAAAGCATTTTCAATAATTGCCTTGCCTTCATCGGGTTCATCTTTAGAATTTTTCATTGCTTTTAACAAAGTTTGAGTAGCTTGAGAATATAATCTTTTTTTTATTTGAATAGATCCGAATTCGTAAAGTTCAGTTGCTGTTTCCAATGAATCAATACCTTTTTGTTCATATTTAACCAAACTTATCTCTTCATTTCTTGTTTTTAAAAATTGTCTAAATACAAAAATTGATATTATTATTAATAAAAAAAATAATATTAATAAATATGATTGGAATGAAGAAATCTCCATGAATTATTTATTATCCTTTTTTATAATAATATTTAAATTTTTTATTTTGAAGCTGAAGAGACTATCTTTTCGAAACATTCAGGTTCATTTAATGCGAGTTGAGCAAGCATTTTTCTATTTATAAGAATGTTTGATGATTTGAGATTATTAAGTAGCCTACTGTAACTAGTACCATTAATTCTGGCTGAAGCATTTATTCTTGCAATCCATAATCTTCTGAAATCTCTCTTTCTTCTTCTTCTATCACGATAAGCATTACAAAGAGCTTTCATGACTCTTTGATTAGCCGTTCTAAAAAGGTTTTTATTACCTCCTCTAAAGCCTTTAGCAAGATTTAAGATTTTATTTCTTCTTTTTCTTGCGACATTTCCTCTTTTAACTCTTGCCATGATTTTATTTTCTTAATTAAAGTTAAGCGTAAGGGATCATTAATTTTACATTATCAGCGTCTCTTTCATCAACAACTGCTTTTGTAGAAAGATGTCGTTTTAACTTAGAACTTTTATGATCAAGTAAATGATTGTGAAAGGCTCTTCGTCTCATGAATTTTCCAGTTGCTGTTGCTTTAAATCTTTTTGCTGCAGATTTACGCGTCTTCAACTTTGACATTTAGAATATTTTATTATTAGTCTATTAATCTAAACCTAAAAATGCATTGATGCAAATAAATTTTTTTCAAATTACATGGTATGTTCTTAAGTTGAACCTTAGATTATGAGATATTTTTATAAACCCATTCATGTTTTTCTGATAAGCATGACTTTTTTTTTGTATTTAAGCCTTAGAAATTCTGTCGGTTTTGCTGAACAAATTATTGATATTAATCTTGATAAAGAAATTAAAAGAGGAAATTTTTTAATAGGTTTAAAACAATATTTAGGAAAAAATATAATTAATGAAGACTCTTTAATTCTTCAAACAGATGATCAATTTATAAGAGTAGAATCTTCTAATGGATTAAAACATCAATCTAAACGAGCAAAAATTGTATTTAAAAAAATACCTTTAGAAAATCCATATATTTTTCAAAAATTGGTATCTAAACCTTTGGCTAGTTATGAATCTGCAAAAAAACAATCTGAGATTTTAGAAAAACAAGGACTAAAACCAATTATTACTATGCCAAGTCATTGGGAAATATGGTTACCTATTGAAAATAAAGATAAAGTTACTCAGAATTTTAAAATCAGGAGAACGACTATTAGTCATGAAATTATTCCTTTTTTAATAAATAAATATACATTTCAGAAACTAGATGGACCAATTTCTGTTATGTCTGATGAAGTAATAAAAATAAATGATATTAATTATGGAAAAAATTTTTATATAATTAAAGACTCATATGGGACATGGACTCTTGTTCAAAAAATATCATTTGCAAAATATTTAAAAGGAGTGTTACCTCACGAAATTGGAGCTAATTCACCATTAGAAGCTTTAAAAGCTCAAGCTGTAATAGCTAGAACTTGGGCAATTTATAATTCAAATCGATTTGCAGCAGATAAATTTCATTTATGTGTTACAACGCAATGTCAGGTGTATAAACCTCATATTGCCAACAAAAATATTGAAAAAGCAATAATAGATACCCAAAATAAGGTTTTAGTTTTTAAAGGTGAACCAATTAATGCTTTTTATCATGCTTCTAACGGTGGGATATCAGCATCTTCTAGCGAATCTTGGAAAATGAGTGATTATCCATATTTAACTTCTGAATTTGATTTTATGAATTTTGAAAAAAAATATTTATACTCCTCAGTCAAAGAAAGAGAAGCATTAAAATATTTTTTGCAAAGTGATAAAAATAATTTTTTTGGTAAAGATCATCATCTTTTTAGATGGAAAAGAAAAGTTACTGATAAAGAAATTTTGAATTTATTGCAAAGAAATGATTTAGTAAATAAAAATTCAAAAATTCTTGATTTGAAAGTTATTAAAAGAGGAACTAGTGGAAGAGTTATTAAATTAGAAATTAGTCAGGTAAATCCAATGAGTAAAATTACTTTAGTAAAAGATGATATAAGAAAAGCTTTAAATTTTTTGCCAAGTAATTTATTTATAATTGATAAATTAAATGATAATTTATGGGTTTTTACTGGTGGTGGTTTTGGTCATGGTGTAGGTTTATCTCAATCTGGAGCAATTGAAATGGCTAAAATAGGTTACCCTTATCAAAAAATTTTAAAGCAATATTATAAGAAAACAAAAATTTTAAATTTTATGAATTTAGTAAAATAAAACTATGAAAGGCAAAAGTATCTTAAGTATTGAAAATTTTGATAATAGTTTTTTCGTAGATTAAAATCTTTCATATTTTTAATTTCATGTATTTCAATAGGAGTATATCCACATTTTTTTAGTAAAAAACCACCTGTTTTTCTAATCTATGCAACATCATTAATTGTCTTGATATATGGCATTTGGGTCCTGTCAAAAAATATGAAAATTCTTAGCAACAATTTTTCTGACAGTCAAGAATTATCAAAGAATATTCCAACTCTTGATATCCTTGTGGCGGCAAGAGATGAACAAAATGTTATAGCACGACTTGTTGAAAGATTATTTAACTTGGATTATCCATCTGACAAATTAAAAATACACATAATTGATGATGGGAGTATGGATGATACTCCCATTATCTTAAAAAAATTATCTAAAAAATATGAAAAATTAAATATTATCAGTAGATCTAAAAATGCTGGTGGAGGAAAGTCAGGAGCATTAAATCATGCTTTAAAATTTATTTCTGGGGAATGGGTATTTATCTTGGATGCAGATGCTCAATTGAAAAATGATACACTCCGAAGAGTTCTTGATTTTGCGCAAAAGGGTTCTTGGTCTGCTGTTCAATTAAGAAAATCAGTACTTAATACAAATAAAAATTTTTTAACTACTTGCCAAGGTATAGAAATGGCTATGGATGCATATTTTCAAGTAGGCAGATTATACTCGGCAGGTATTTCAGAACTAAGAGGAAATGGACAACTTGTTAGAAGAGATGTTTTACTAAGTTGTGGTTCATTTAATGAGAATACCGTAACAGATGATTTAGATCTAAGTGTGAGATTAATATTATCGAAATCTAAAATTGGTATTTTTTGGGATCCACCAGTAATGGAAGAGGCAGTTGAAGATATTTCTGCTTTATTTAGGCAAAGGCAAAGATGGGCAGAGGGAGGCTTGCAAAGATTTTTTGACTATGGCAGAAATTTAATTTATAGCAAATTAACATTTATTCAGAAATTTGATTTAACGTATTTTTTTATTTTGCAATATGCATTACCGATTATCGCTTTAGTTGATTTAATTGTCTGCCTCTTATTTTTTAAATCACCTATTTATTGGCCTATTTCACTCACGGCGTTCACTCTTTCGGCTAGTGCTTCTTGGTTTGGATGCCATAAAAAACATGAAGGACCTGTATTGCCAAATAACTCAATTAAAATAGTTCTTTATTTAATTTACCTATCACATTGGTTTATTATTATTCCTCTGGTTACATTTAAAATGTCTATTTTCCCTAAAAAAATAATTTGGAAAAAAACAACGCATTTAGGGTAGTTATTCTTGTTCAGTCTCTACAATTTGCCCATTAAAAAAATCAGCTAAATTTTTTGAGCTGTTTTTTTCAATATTTAGAGAATTTTCAGAGAATTTATCGTTATTTATGATTTTTGAGTCTGTAAACTGTGAATCATTATTTTTATGTGGTACATTTTTTGATTCACTAGAATTTATAATTTTTTTTTGAATATCATTTCCTTTCTCAGATTTTTGATCTCTATTAATAATTGAATTTGTATTATTTGTTTTTGATTTAAAACTTATACTCATATGTTCACCAAATATTTTTTTTACGGCATCCTCAATAACTACTGTTCTGCTCTTAATCATATTTTCCCAATTTGGAGCCAAGCCTATTTTTACAGTATTCGATTCAATACTTATCAGTTCTGCTTGCTGAGATAAGAGCATCCTCGTTGATGGCAATTCTAGTTTTGAAAGTATTAAGGACCATTTTTCTTTTAAATTAATTGATTCATCATCTATATTTTTATTGATCTCTTGATTGTGATCATAAACAGTAATTTTTTCTTTTTTTATAGTTTTAAATTTTCTTTAGTAGAAATTAAGTTTTTATCTTTTCTCAATTCTTCATCATGTACAGTTTCTTGGTTTTTTATTGTATTTTGATCCTCTAACTTGAGTAGACTAGTTAAATGAATTTCAAGCCATAATCTTGGTTGGCTACTATTTTTGATCTGATATTCAAGATTTTTTAGATAACGATGCCATTCAATTATTTTAGATTTGTTGATTAATTTAGAAATCCTTTCTATCTCAGGTTGAAATTCTTTTGAGGTATAGAAAAGATCGGAATAATTATCATCTACTGTTTTCAGTAATAAATCTCTAGTAATATTTAAAAGTCCCTCCAAAATAGCAATAGGCTCATTTCCTGAATCATATAAATTACTACAAGATTTAATCAAAGAATCTGGAACATTTTTTATTAATGAGTCAATTAAATTTAAAAGGTCATTTTCTGAAACTTCTCCAAGTAATTCTTCAGCATTTTTTTTAGTGATACCATTTGGAATTAAACTTAATTGATCCAATAGACGCTGAGCATCTCTCATCCCACCATTTGATCTTTTAGCAATAAGTCTTAAACCTTCATCTTCAAAGTTGATTGCTTCTTTATTTGAAATTTCCAAAAGATGATTATAAATATGCTCTGAATTGATTCTTTTAAAGTTAAATTTTTGACATCTACTTTGAATTGTTTTCAGTACTCTCTCAGGATTTGTAGTCGCTAGTATAAAAACGACTCTTTCGGGAGGTTCTTCTATGGTTTTTAATAAAGCGTTAGAAGCCGCTGTAGAAAGCATATGACATTCGTCAATTACATAAACCTTCCACCTGGCTTGAGTAGGTGCAAAATTTGCTCTTTCTATAATTTCCCTTATATTCTCAACCCCAGTATTTGATGCTGCATCAATTTCTATTATGTCTAAAGCAATTCCAATATTAATACTTTTACATAATTCGCATTTATTACAAGGTAATTTGCTTGGCTTGCTGTATTTTTGGCAATTTAATGATTTAGCAAAAATTCTTGCACTAGAGGTCTTACCTGTACCTCTAGGGCCACAAAATAGATAAGCTGGAGCAATTTTATTTGTAATTAAAGCTTGTTTTAAAGTTAGTGAAATTACATCTTGTCCTATAAGTTCATCAAAATTTAATGGTCTATATTTTAGATGAAAAGGTTGATGACTATTTACCCATTAATTAGTTTGTAAATATCGTAAGAATTTTTTCAATCATAACCAAATAAACTTAAGCAGATTCTTTTCTTATTCTATTTTTGGTAGATCTGAGCTTCACAATTTTTGAGGAAAATAGATTGTCAACCATTTTTCTTGTAACTGTAAATTCTTTAACTTCTTCTTGGGATGGTAATGAATACATTAAATCAAGCATAAGTTCTTCAATAATAGATCTTAAGGCTCTTGCTCCTGTTTTCCTGGAATATGCTTCTTTCGCTATCGCTGAAACTGAATCAGGTTCAAAGTTTAAATTGACATTATCCATGCTTAATAAAGCTTTAAATTGTTTGACTAAAGCATCTCTGGGCTCAGTAAGAATTGATTTCAAAGTGTCTTCATTAAGTGGATCTAAAATGGCACATACGGGAATTCTTCCTATGAACTCAGGAATTAATCCGTATTTAACTAAATCATCAAGCTCTAAATTCTTAATTGAGTCTCTAGAGTCTAATATCTTTTTTGGTTCGATTTTTTCAAGATCTGATGAAGTTGTAAAACCAATACTATGTTTACCTAATCTTTTTTGAACAATATCCTCAAGCCCTATGAATGCACCACCGCAAATAAATAGAATTTGACTTGTATCAATTTGGATACAATCATGATAAGGGTGTTTTCTGCCTCCTTGAGGAGGAACATTTGCTATCGTCCCCTCAAGCATTTTTAATAAAGCTTGTTGTACTCCTTCTCCAGAAACATCCCTTGTAATTGATGGGTTTTCACTTTTTCTAGCAATTTTATCTATTTCATCAATATAAATGATTCCTCTTTGTGCGAGCTCAACATTCATTTCAGATTTTTGTAAAAGCCTTAAAAGAATATTTTCGACGTCCTCTCCTACGTAACCAGCTTCTGTAAGAGTGGTTGCATCAGCAACTGCGAATGGCACATCAAGAAATTCAGCTAGTGTTTGTGCTAATAAGGTTTTTCCACTACCAGTTGGTCCAATCAGCAAAATATTAGATTTTTGTAATTTGGTAGATTGGAAATCATTTTGTTTGTTCTCTAAATCTTTATTATTATCTGTATTTTTCCAAGCAAGTCTTTTATAGTGGTTATATACAGCTACGGATAGTATTTTTTTTGCAGATTCTTGTCCTACAACTTGCTTGTCGAGGAATCCTTTTATTTCTATTGGTTTTGGGATTGTATTGATTTTTAAGGGATCATTGGTTTCAGTTTGAGTATTTGTTAACTTTTTCTTGACTTGTGGGGAGCTAATATTTGTTTTTGCTTGTGACTCTAATAATTCTTCATCAAGAATTTCATTACAAAGATCAATACATTCATCACAGATATAAACTCCAGGACCAGCTATTAGTTTTCTTACTTGGTCTTGTGATTTACTGCAAAAAGAACATTTAAGATGGGCGTCGAATTTAGCCATCGAATAATAAAACCTATTTTAATTTATAAGGGTAAATATGCCCTTCTTCAAGGATTGCTTATAAACTACAATTCGTCATCAAAATCTTAAAGTAAATTATTTAGTTGTCATTTTTTATAACTTTATCAATTAATCCATAATTGACGGCTTCATGGGGAGATAAAAAGTAATCTCTTTCTGTATCTTCCACTATCTTTTCAAGAGGTTGGCCAGTATGCTCAGATAATAATTTATTTAAAGTTTCTTTTAGATATAAAATTTCTTTCGCTTGAATTTCTATCTCAACTGCTTGTCCTTGAGCTCCTCCAAGTGGCTGATGAATCATAATCCTTGAGTTTGGAAGTGCTAATCTTTTACCTTTGGTACCTCCTGACAATAAAAAGGCACCCATGCTTGCAGCAACGCCAAAGCAAATGGTGACAATGTCTGGAGATATTTGTTGCATTGTATCGTAAATTGCTAATCCTGCAGTGACGGAACCCCCTGGGGAATTTATATAAACCTGTATGTCTTTACTGGGATCTTCTGCTTCTAAAAATAGTAATTGTGCAACTAAGGAATCAGACACTTGATCATTAACTTCAGTTCCTAAAAATATGATTCTCTCTCTTAATAATCTTGAATAAATATCAAATGCTCTTTCTCCTCTGCCAGACTGTTCGATGACTGTTGGTAATGGACCATTAAAGCTATTTTTTGAAAATTTTGATTTATAGATATTGAAAAATTGATGATGTCTTATTGATTGGATCAAAATAAAAAGTATTACTTTTTATAATTTAAAAGTTTTTTTTAAGATTAGTTAGTTTTTTCACAAATTATTTTTTTTCTCCTTTATCTTTAGTTGTCTTTTTTTTTGCTGTTTTTGTATTAACTGAAGATTTAGCTTTAGTTCCTTTTGTTACTTTTTTGGAATTGGTTTTTGTTTTTGTTACTTTCTTCTCAATAATTTCAGAATTATTATCTAACCATTCTATTAACTTATCTTTAATGAGATCATTTCTAATAGCTTCTCTTAGTTTCCCTATATCAATTTTGTTTGGAGATTTTTCAATCTCTTGTTCAAATTCTTTTAATTTTTGATCAATTTCAATTTCTTCTACATCAATTTTTTCTTTTTCGGCAAGAGCTTTAAACGCTAATGTAGTTAATACATTTTTTTCTGCTTGGGGACGACTTGACTCTGCAAGTGATTTTATTAGCTCAGGAGTAAAAGTGGATTTCACATCTAAGCCTTGCTGAGCAAATCTTTGTGCAGTTTGCTCGATATTATGTTGTACCTCTAAATCAATCATTGATTTTGGAATTTCTACTTCAAGCTCCTTAGAAAGAGCATCAATTAATGCTTCAATTTTTATATTTTTTTGAGTTTTTTCAAAATTATCCCTCAATTGTAGTTCAAGATCTTTTTTAAAATCTTTTAATGTTTTGTGATTTCCTGATTGCTTTGCAAATTCATCATTTAATGCAGGTAACTCTTTTGTTTTTAAATCTTTAAGGTGAATTTCAAAAATGGCTTCTTGTCCTCGTGATTCTTCATGAGCATAGTCTTTTGGAAATGTAAGATTAAGTTCTTTTTTTTCATTTATATTCATACCTATAATACCTTCTACAAATCCAGGAATCATTTTATTTTTTTCAAGCTCAAGATCCATAGATTCGCTTGATCCTCCCTCAATAGATTTTTTTGAATTTTTGTAAATACCATTAAAACTGATTATGGCAATATCACCCATTTGTGCAGGCCTATCAACTACAGGAATAATATTTGCTAGTTGATTTCTTGATTTTTCTAGCGCTTCATCAATACTTTTTGGATCAAACTTATTTTTCTCAATTTCAACTTTTAGACCTTTTGTCTTTTTAAGCTTTAACTTTGGTTCAATATCAGTCTTAAGAATTAATTTCAAGTTTTCTTCAGGATTAAATCTTGCTAAAAGAGATTCAAAACCATCTTCTAATTCAGGTTCGCAAAGAGGTTCTATTGATTCAACTTGTAAAGCTTCTTTCCAATATTTATCTATTATTTTTTCAAGTGCAGAAGCATATATCTGAGACAAACCAATTCTTTGTATTAAAACTTGTTTTGGAATTTTCCCGGATCTAAATCCAGGTAGCTTAACTGATCTGCTTATGGTTTTAATTGTATCTTCGACAATTGACTTACATGATGATGATGGTATATCTAATTCAATAGAAATTCTACTTTGAGGCAGTGAACTTGTTTTTACTTTTAAAGATTGTTCTTTCATTTTTAAAATTTAAAATTCTTACGAATAGAGAAACTTAATTATTTCACATTAAGTGTTTTACTTGAAAGTTATCTTTTTTGATAAAGTAAGAAACATATTTTTTATTATTTCCATAATTTTTTATAATTTTGGCTAAATCTTCACTATTACCTAACAGATCTTTAAAAGTAGCAATTTTAGGTTCATCTGGAGCAGTTGGATCTGAATTGCTAAAAATATTGCAAGAAAGAAATTTCCCTATTTCTGAATTAATTTTACTTTCTTCCTCTAGATCAGCTGGTAAAAAAATAATATGGAAAAATCAAGAACTTATTACTCAAGAAGTTACCGAAAAATCCTTCTTGAATGTTGATTTAGTTTTTGCTTCAGCAGGAGGATCAGTTTCTAAAAAATGGCTTTCTACAATAAAAAATGAAAATGCGATATTGATTGATAATTCAAGTGCTTTTAGATTAGATAAAGATGTTCCATTAGTTGTTCCAGAAGTTAATCCCAATGCAGCATTAAATCATAATGGAGTAATAGCAAATCCAAATTGTACGACGATATTACTTACTTTGGTTCTTGCGCCTTTGAATCATATTTCTAAAATTAAAAGAATTATTGTCTCTACTTATCAATCTGCAAGTGGAGCAGGTCAACTCGCGATGGAGGAATTAAAGTCTCTTTCAAAAAGATATTTAGAAGGTAATCCACAAAAACCTCAAATATTACCATATTCATTAGCTTTCAATTTGTTTTTACATAATTCTCCTATGCAGGCAAATAATTATTGCGAAGAAGAAATGAAGATGATTAATGAGACAAGAAAAATTTTAAATAATACAGAACTAAAGTTATCTGCAACATGCGTAAGAGTACCAATCCTAAGGGCTCATTCAGAATCAGTTAATATTGAATTTTCCCAAAGTGTCGATCTTTCTGAAGCTATCTCTAAATTAAGAGTTGCTAAAGGTGTAGATGTTATTGAGGATTATAAAAATAATAGATTTCCGATGCCTGAAGATGTTAAAGAGAAAGATAATATTGCAGTTGGAAGGATTAGGGCGGATTTAAGTAATCCTAATGCATTAGAATTATGGTTGTGTGGTGATCAGATTAGAAAAGGGGCAGCACTTAATGCTATTCAAATAGCAGAAATTTTACTTCAAAACAATCATGAATAATCTTCTTGGACAATATCAGCCACCTTTTGGGAAGATATTAACTGCAATGGTTACACCTTTTGATAAAGATGGTGCAGTTGATTATGATTTAGCAGTAAAACTTGCAAACTATATTATCGATAATGGTTCTGATGGATTGGTATTATGTGGAACTACAGGAGAGTCTCCAACTTTAACTTGGAAGGAGCAACATGATTTATTTTTGGCAATAAAAAATTCATTGAGTACGAAAGCAAAGATTCTTGTTGGGACTGGTAGTAATTCAACCTCTGAAGCAATAGAGGCTACAAAACAAGCATGTAAGTCGGGAGCAGATGGAGCTTTAGTAGTTGTACCTTACTATAATAAGCCACCTCAAGAAGGTTTATACGAACACTTTAGTATGGTCGCTAAAGCAGCACCTGATATTCCTTTAATGCTTTACAACATTCCTGGAAGGACTGGATGCAACCTTTTACCTAGTACTGTAAAGAAACTTATGAAATGCTCAAATATTGTAAGTATTAAGGCAGCAAGCGGTAGAATAGAAGAAGTGACCGAGTTGAGAGCCATATGCGGCTCTGAATTTGCAATTTATAGTGGCGATGATTCATTATTGCTTCCTATGTTATCTGTTGGAGCTGTGGGTGTTGTGAGTGTTGCAAGCCATATAGTTGGTCTGCAGTTGAAAGAAATGATTTTATCTTTTCAAAATGGGCACGTCTCAAAAGCTCTTGCAATTCATGAAAAACTACAGGACCTTTTTAATGCACTTTTTGAAACAACTAACCCAATTCCAATAAAGGCAGCTTTAGTCTTATTAGGTTGGAATGTTGGTTCACCCAGGTATCCGTTAACTAAATTAAATGATGTAAAAACAAAAAATCTTTTAGAGATTATTAACAATTTATCTTTAAAATGAAAAATTTATTTTTGTTTTTAATTATTTTTCAGTTAATAAATCAAATTGTTCGTTTTAATACTTTATCAAATGAATTCCAGTAAATTAAGTTCACAAAATAGTCAATCAACTAACACTTCGAAAAATCCTAAGGAACCTTGTGTGAAAATAATTCCTCTAGGAGGTTTACATGAAATAGGTAAAAATACGTGTGTTTTTGAATTTGGTGATGATTTAATTCTTATCGATGGTGGATTGGCTTTCCCTACCGAGGGGATGCATGGAGTGAATGTTGTTATGCCGGATACTACATATTTGCAAGCTAATTTAAAAAGATTTAGAGGAATGATAGTTACACATGGTCATGAAGATCATATAGGAGGTATTTCGCATCATTTGAAAAAATTTAATATCCCGATTATTTATGGTCCTCCTTTGGCAATGTCAATGTTGAAGGGCAAAATTGAAGAAGCAGGTGTAGCTGATAGAACTAATTTGCAATCTGTGGAACCTAGGCAAGTAGTAAAGCTTGGACAACATTTTTCAATAGAATTTGTGCGAAACACACATTCAATCTCTGATAGTTTTGCCTTAGCATTAACTACTCCTGTTGGGGTAATATTTTTTACGGGTGATTTTAAATTTGATCATTCTCCTCCTGACGGGAAGTTAGCTGATATTGAACGCATGGCTTTTTATGGAGAGAAAGGAGTTCTTTGCCTTCTTTCAGATTCAACAAATTCAGAGGTTCCTGGATTTGTTCCATCTGAGAGTTCAGTTCTTCCTAATTTAGATCGATTAATTAGCGAGGCTGAAGGAAGAGTATTAATTACAACTTTTGCAAGTTCTACTCATAGAGTTGCCATGATTATTGAAACAGCAATGAAGCATGGACGAAAGATAGGATTATTGGGTAGGTCAATGCTAAATGTTGTTGGAAAGTGTAGAGAACTAGGTTATATTCGAGTTCCGGATGATTTATTTTTTCCAATAAGAACTATTAGAGATTTACCTGATAAAGAAACATTACTTCTTATGACAGGTAGTCAAGGTGAGACAATGGCTGCTTTAAGCCGCATCTCTAGGAGTGAACATCCTAATGTTCAATTAAAAACTACTGATACTGTTATATTCTCATCTAGTCCAATACCTGGGAATACGATATCTGTCAGTCATACAATTGATAAACTTGTTTATCTTGGAGCAAAGGTAATTTATGGAAAAGAACATGGAATTCATGTTTCTGGCCATGGTTGTAGAGAAGATCAAAAGATGATGCTCGCATTAATTAAACCTAAATTCTTTATACCAGTACATGGTGAGTATAGAATGCAAGTTTTGCATGGAAAGACAGCTGTCTCTATGGGCGTATCTCCTAATAATATTTTAATACTAGATAATGGTGATTCTATTGAGTTGAGAGCTAATTCAATGATTCAAGGTCAGCCTGTTAAATCTGGGATCGAAATGCTTGATAATACTAGAACAGGAATAGTTGATGCTCGTTCCTTGAAGGAAAGGCAACAATTAGCTAATGATGGGATAGTCACTGTTTTAATACCTATAAGTACGGACGGTAATATGGTGGCTCCTCCAAGAGTAAGTTTGAGAGGCGTTGTAACTTCTGCTGATCCAAGAAAGATGTCATTGTGGACTGAAAGAGAAATTAGTTGGGTTTTAGAAAATAGATGGAAACAACTTTCAAGACAAACTGGTCCAAAAACTTTTGAAGTAGATTGGATAGGTGTACAAAGAGAAATTGAATCAGGGTTAAGCAGGAGAATGCGACGTGAATTACAAGTTGAACCGTTAGTTTTATGTTTAGTACAGCCTGCGCCAAGTGGAACTCCAACATATAAGCCAAGAGCTATAAGTGAACAGCAAAATAAGAAAAATAGAAGTAATAATCCTCAAGTTAACAAAAATCAAAGCAATGTTAATAAGGGGAGAGATAATACTAAGCAGAATATTAAAAATCAAGAAGAGGAAGTAACTGGTAGAACTCGTAGAAGAAGATCTGCTTTAACAACTTAGGAAATAATTCTAATAAAATTTTTATTCCAAATTACCTTTACTCCATTTGAAAAACATTTCTGACCAGAATTTTTTGTAAAAATTTGTTTAGATAGATCATCAATATTTTTTGAACTAATTTGCTTTTTGCATTTTGTACTTAATAGAGAATGTAAAAGTGTTGCTCGAGCTTGTTTCCCTAATTCATTTAAGGGTGTCCTTCTTATCCCGTCATCACATAAGCATGATTTTATAGCTAGTTCACATAATTCTGATCTCTCTTGGCTGTAGTTTTTCATCTTTTCTATAAAATTGTTGATTCTATGGCTACAACCAGGATAGATTTCTTCGAGTTCACTCATAATTCTGTGCCTTACTAAATTTCTTTTTAGTTGCGTATCAGAATTTGTAGGATCTATCCAAAAAGGAATTTTTAGTTCTTTGCATATAGCTGTAGTATCATCTCTGCTAAAAATCATTAAAGGTCTTACTAAAAAATAATCTTCATTTAATAACCTTTTGCAAGGAATACCGCTTAATCCACTAAGGTTACTTCCTCTCGCAAGATTTAAAAGAAATGTTTCGGAATTATCTGTGCTTGTGTGACCAGTAACAACGTATAAGTTGTTTTGATTCTTGTTTTTAGCGCAAATTTCTGAAGCTTTTTCGTATAATTTTTGATATCTCCATTTTCTGGCTTTTTCTTCTGTTGATATATCAATTTCATCTGCAGAATCTTTATGAAAAATAATCTTCTTTTGAAAACAATAATTTTGTAACTCTTTAGTAAATTCATCCGACTTATTGTGCCATTTATGATTTCCATGCCAAACATTTATAGACCAATTATGGTGTGCTTTAATATCATCTAATAAAGTCATTAATGCCATTGAATCTTGTCCTCCTGATACGCTTATAAGTAAATGAATGCCATTTGGCATAAAATTTTCACTATTAAGAATCGACTGATGAAATATATGATGCCAATTTGTCCAATTATTTTTTAATTTATTAACCATTTGTTGAAGTCAAATAATATTTAAAAAAATATGCTTTTTTATAAAAGAATGTCACAATCAGAGTGTAAATACATCTAGTCAATGACTCTGATTAATCAATTGCCACAAAAAGTTCAGAAAGAACTTTATAAAAAATCATTATTAAAAATAATATCAGGACTGAATAATTTTGATATTGAATCTGTACAAATGATTGCTAAGGCTGCTGCTATAGGGGGGGCAGATGTTATTGACATAGCATGTAAACCTTTATTAGTAGAAAAGGTTTTAGATATAACTTCCTTGCCAATTTGTGTAAGTGCTGTAGAACCTATATTATTTATTGATTCTGTTAAAGCTGGTGCAACATTTATTGAGATTGGAAATTTTGATTCTTTTTACGAAAAAGGAATAAAGTTTTCAGCGAATCAAGTATTATCTTTGACAAAAGAAACTAAAGATTTACTGCCACATATTCCTCTATCAGTCACAGTACCTCATACACTTTCTCTGGATAAACAAGTAGATCTTGCTCTACAACTAATCAAAGAAGGTGTTGATATTATTCAAACTGAAGGAGGTAAAAGTTCTAAGCCATATAGTTCTGGTATACAAGGATTATTTGAAAAATCCGTGCCAACATTAGCTGCGACATTTGCTATTAAACAAGAATTTATAAAGAATGCAATAGATAATCCAATTATGAGTGCTTCTGGATTGTCTCAAATCACCTGTCCTCTTGCTATTACTGCTGGTGCTTCAGCTGTAGGTGTTGGGAGTGTAATTAATAAATTAGATAATATGGTGGGAATGATTGCAGGGATAAGAGGTTTAAAAGAATCTTTAGATAATTCATTAAATACTCAAAAAATTTCTTAGTATATTTCTAGTTGTTACTAGAAAGTGAATAATTATCAACTTAATGCACCATATGAACCGAAAGGTGATCAACCTAGTGCTATTAAAAGTTTGGTAAAAGGAGTAAATACAGGTGAAAAGTTTCAAACACTTCTTGGGGCAACGGGAACCGGAAAAACTTTTACAATTGCAAATGTAATTGCTCAAACAGGTAGACCTGCTTTGGTTCTTGCTCATAATAAAACCTTAGCAGCACAATTATGTAATGAATTAAGACAGTTCTTCCCAAAAAATGCCGTTGAATATTTTATTTCTTATTACGACTATTATCAGCCAGAAGCATATGTTCCAGTAAGCGATACATATATTGCAAAAACAGCATCAATTAACGAAGAGATTGATATGTTGAGACATTCTGCTACAAGATCATTATTTGAGAGGAGAGATGTTATTGTTGTTGCCTCTATCAGCTGTATTTATGGCCTTGGGATTCCTAGTGAATATTTGAAAGCAGCTGTAAAATTTAAAGTTGGTGAAACAATTAATTTAAGATCTTCTTTAAGAGAATTAGTAAATAATCAATACTCTAGAAATGATATTGAAATAAGTAGAGGGAGGTTTCGGATTAAAGGCGATGTTCTTGAAGTTGGTCCAGCTTATGAGGATAGAATTATCAGAATTGAATTCTTTGGTGATGAAATTGAGGCGATTAGATATGTAGATCCCTTAACAGGTGAAATTTTAGAAAGTTTAGATCAAGTCAGTGTATATCCTGCAAAGCATTTTGTTACTCCTAAGGAAAGACTCGAGAGTGCAATTTATGAAATCAAACAAGAATTAAAATCACAATTAGATTTTTTTGTTAATAATGGACAGTTACTAGAAGCTCAAAGATTAGAACAAAGAACTAAATATGATTTAGAAATGCTTAAAGAAGTTGGATACTGTAATGGGGTGGAAAATTATGCAAGACATTTAGCTGGGAGAGAAGCCGGAACTCCACCAGAATGTTTAATTGATTACTTCCCTGATGATTGGTTATTAGTTGTAGATGAAAGTCATGTTACTTGTCCACAGCTTCATGCTATGTATAACGGTGATCAAGCAAGAAAAAAAGTTTTAATTGAGCATGGTTTTAGATTACCTAGTGCGGCCGATAATAGGCCATTAAAATGTGAGGAATTTTGGGATAAATCAAAACAGACACTTTTTGTAAGTGCAACCCCTGGTCAATGGGAGTTAGATCAATCTAATGGTGATTTTGTGGAACAAGTGATTAGACCTACAGGTGTACTTGATCCTTTGATTGATGTTAGGCCAAGTAAGGGGCAGATAGATGATCTTTTATCTGAAATTCGAGTTAGATCAGAAAAAAATCAAAGAGTTCTTGTAACTACTCTTACAAAAAGGATGGCAGAGGATCTTACCGACTTTTTATCAGATAATAAAGTTAGAGTAAGATATTTACATTCTGAAATTCATTCGATTGAAAGAATTGAAATTATTCAAGATCTCAGGCTAGGTGAATATGATGTTTTAGTCGGAGTTAATTTATTGAGAGAAGGATTAGATTTACCTGAAGTATCTTTAGTAGCTATATTAGATGCAGATAAAGAAGGTTTTTTAAGAGCAGAACGTTCATTAATTCAAACAATTGGAAGAGCCGCTAGGCATGTTGAGGGCGTTGCTTTACTCTATGCAGATAATTTTACAGATTCTATGAAGAAAGCAATTTCTGAAACTGATAGACGTCGAGCGATACAAGAAGAATATAATCAAATTAATGGGATTACTCCTCAAGCAGCAGGTAAAAAAATTGAAAATTCTATATTATCTTTTTTAGAGTTATCAAGAAAATTAGAAACTGGTGGATTTTCAAAAGATATTATAAATTTAGTCAATAACAAAACAGATGAGATTTTAAGCTCGAATGATGATATTTGTTTATTAGAGGAGATGCCTGATCTGATTGAGAAATTAGAATCAAAAATGAAAAATGCTGCTTCAGATTTAAACTTTGAAGAGGCTGCAAATTTAAGAGATAGAATAAAAAAATTAAGACAAAAGCTAGCAAGAAATACTTAAATTATTCATTTAATTTAAAATAATTATGAATAGCATTTACTGCATTATTACAATCTTTTTCAAGAACAATACATGATGTTCTAATCTCACTAGTTGCAATCATTTCAATATTAATATTTTCGTTGGCTAGCGCTCTAAATATTTTTGCAGCAGTTCCTTCTTTAAAAGCCATTCCTGCACCAACAGCGCTTACTTTAGCTATAGCTTGACCATCTTCCAATCTTGATTCAGGATATTTTTTAATTAACATTTTTAAAACATTTTCTGCATTCAGTCTGTCTTCTTTGTTCATGGTAAAACTAATATCTTTTGTATTTAATTCACTATTTCTCTCAGATTGAACGATAGTATCAAAAATTAAATTTGCTTCAGCCAGCGCTAAGCAGATTGAAGCAGCAACTCCTGGTTTATCGGGTAAATTTCTAAAACTAACTTGCACTTGATTCTTATCTAGAGCAATTCCTCTAACTTCTGGTTTATCCTTTTTCTCTGAAATAGGATTAATAAAAATTTGGTTAGTACATAATTTAAATTTCTCCCCTACAAATCTAATTGCTTTCGCGATATCTTTTAAATTTATTACGCAACTTACTTTTATTTCACTTGTAGCAATGAGTCTTACATTTATATTAGCTTTTGAAAGAGTATCAAAAAATTCTGCAGAAATACTCGGCCTCCCCATTATTCCTGCTCCTTGAATACTTAATTTAGTCATATTTTGCGTAATACTGTATTTCCCTCCTATTTGAGAAATGATTAAATCACATTGCTCTATTGTCTTTTCTAAAAACTTTTCTGCGATAGTAAACGTAATATCGTTACTATTTTCTTCACGCGTAGCTTGAATTATTAGATCTACATTTATTTTGGCTTTAGATAATTCTTCAAAAATTTGTGCAGCAATGCCTGGTTTATCTGGAAGTTCATATAAACCAAAAACAACTTGTTTTTCAAGAATTTCAAGACTATTTACTGTTTTTGTTAATTCTAAGCTTCCTCTGGATAGTTTTAAGGGTTTGATATCACTTAGCAAAAGTGTTCCTTGCTGATCAGTTTCACTAGATTTAACATATAGCTTTATTCCATAATTTCTTGCTATTTCAACTGCTCTAGGATGTAGTACAGAAGCACCGACACTTGCTAATTCAAGCATTTCTTCACAGCTAATAGCATCTAGAAGTTTTGCATTGGTTACTATTCTTGGATCAGTTGTTAATACGCCTGGTACATCTGTATATATTTCGCAGGTTTCTGCGCCTAAAGCTGTTGATAGAGCCACCGCAGAAGTATCTGATCCACCTCTTCCTAACGTTGTTATTTCCATTGAACCGTTATGACTTAAACTTGAACCTTGAAATCCTGCAATTACTACTACGTAACCCTGGGCTAAATGATCCTCTATTCTACTGGTTTTGATTTCAAGAATTCTTGCTTTTCCATGAATTGATTCTGTAATTATTCCAACTTGACTACCTGTCATTGAGATAGCTGGAATCCCGTATTCATTAAGTGCGATGGAGAGTAGAGCAATGGTGACTTGTTCCCCTGTAGAAAGAAGCATATCCAGCTCTCTTCTGGGAGGGTTTTTGCTTAATGAATAAGCTAAGTTATTTAAATCATCAGTAGAGTGCCCCATTGCTGAAACTACAATTACTATGTCATGTCCAGCGTCTTTGCTTTTACTTATATTTTTTGCAATATTTTTAATTTTATTAATGCTGCCAACTGAAGTTCCGCCAAATTTTTTTACTAATAATGCCATAATTAAATAATAATAAAATACTTAATCAAACTTTCATTAAGTCAGTGAAGCTAAATTTTCTGTAAAAACATTTATGGGATTGTTACCTTTTTTTAGAAAAATTCAATATCAAGTAATTTAGTCATTAAATCTATCAAAAACTTTGGATCACAATTTTTTATTTTTTTTCTAATAAAAAATATTCTTTTTGGATTTGTAATGCCTGCAAGTTGGCTTATTTTTGATAAATCATTTTCATCTGCAAGTAATAAAACTATTGTATGAATTCTTATTTGACTCGTTAATCCTGAGATTAATCTTAGGGGAGGTTCTCCTTGATTTATTAGAGTATAAATATGATTAAGACTTTGAGAAATTTCTTTTTCAATTAGAGAATCAATTATTTTAAAAATATTTGATTGTTGTTCAAAAAATATTGATTCAATATCTTTAACGGTTAGTAAGTTTTTATCTGTTGCAGATAAGTAAAGTAAGGCTTTTCTTAATTCATTATCTAATTTTGTACTTTCAGTTCCTATAGATTCTATGATTGCTTGTGCTGCATTTTCATCTAAATTGATATTTAAATTTCTTGAAATTTCTTTAACATGTTTGACTTGACTATCATAATCCCAAATGTCAGGTAAATTATAAGATGATTCAAATGCTTTTTTTGATTTGACTAGCGTCTTTAAAACTTTGGTCGTTTTCATTCTTGCATCAGGCTTATCTGTGCAAAATAATATTAAGAAAGTAGAGTCAGGGATATTTTGTGCAGAGAATTCAAATTTAGCTGCAAATTTATCATTTTTAATATTAAATATTGGATTATTTTTTAATAATATAATTCTTGATCCATCTCCGAAAGGCGCATTTTGAGTCTCTTCTAATGCTTTAAAAACTTGATTCTCATCATTACCATCTAATTTACTTAGATTAAAAGACTTCCATTGTTCTGAAATATTTGAATCAATAATTTTTTCTATCTTATTTTCACAGGATTTTGTGTCGTTACCCCATATAATTTGAATTGGCATATAATTATCCTTTTATATAATGTCTCCTAATAATTAAATTTTTATTGAATGATTAATGATCATCCTATTTTCTTAGAGAGTATTAAATTTATTAAATCTAAATTAACTAAGAATAATTTTAATCGCATAGAATTAAAGGTTTTAGAAAGACTAATTCATACTTCTGGAGATTTTCAAATTCAAGAGCTTTTAGAATTTAGCGAAAATGTATGTGAAAGAACTTTAGAGTCTTTAAAGTTAGGAGCACCAATATTAACAGATACAGATATGGCTGCTGCTGCCATTAAAGCAATGGCTAATAAATGTAATGGGAATAAAGTCTTTTCGGCTAAAAAATGGGTAATGGATGATTTAGAAATACCTTGTACTAAAACTGCTTATGGGATAGAGCATGCTTGGTTAGATCTCTCAAAAAAATACTATGGCAAAGTATCACCCATTGTCGTTTTTGGAAGTTCTCCAACAGGTTTAGAAAAATTATTAGATATTTTGGAAGTTTGTGATAATAAACCAACTTTAATTATTGGTATGCCTGTGGGTTTTATTGGTGTTGAAAAAAGTAAAAAAAGGCTTTTAGCAACCAATTTACCTTATATAGTCATGGGTTCAACGAGAGGGGGCGCAGCAATGGCGGGTGCAACAGTTAATGCCCTTTTAAGAGAATCAATCCAGTAAATTCCTAAGCTGCTTTATTACTAATTAATTCAATATTTATTTCATCAGTAAATTTATTACTTGCTTCTAAATGATTTAAAATGAAATTAGCTTTTGTTATTACTTTTTGAGGAACACCGGCTAGTCTAGCAGCTTCGATGCCATAGCTTTTATTTGATCCGCCTTTTTCAATCTTATGACAAAAATCAAGTCTATTTTTTAAATTTTTTACTATTACTTGAAAATTCTCAACATTTTTTTGTGTATTTTTTAGATAATTTAATTCATGGTAATGTGTAGCAAAAATACATTTGCAAAAAATTTCTGAAGCGATATATTCACTTACAGACCAAGCTATTGATAATCCATCAAAAGTTGATGTCCCTCGACCTATCTCATCTAGTAATACTAATGAATTTTTGGTAGCTTGATTTAATATTGAAGCCGTTTCAGCCATCTCCACCATGAATGTGGACTGTCCTGTTGATTGATCATCAACAGCTCCAACTCTTGTAAAGATTCTATCTACAACTTTTATAATTGCATTACTTGCAGGAACAAAACTGCCTATTTGAGCCAAAATTTGAATGAGGCCAATTTGTCTAATGAAGCAACTTTTGCCACTAGCATTTGGCCCTGTTAATACAATTAAGTTTTGAGTATCGTTAAAGATAATATCGTTAGGAATAAATTTATTTTCATCTAATAATTGTTCAACTATAGGGTTTCTTCCATCTTGCACTTGAGTTAAGTTTGAATCTATATCTTCTATATCAATCATTTTGGGCTGAACAAAATTATTTTCAATTGCTGCCAATGCTAAACCTAATAATGCATCTAGGCTTGCAATTGATTTCGCTATTGATCTTATCTCTTTAGTCTTTTCTGCTACTGATATTCTTAATTCACAAAAAATCTCATATTCTTTTGAAGCTGCTCGGTTTTTGATTTCAAAAATCTTACTTTCTTGAGATTTTATTGCTGCAGTTATATATCTCTCTTCATTAGTAAGTGTTTGCCTTTTAATCCAATGATTTGGAGCTAGATTGACTTTTGATTTATTAATAGAAATATAGTAACCAAAGTTCCTGTGAAATTGAATTTTTAAATTTGCAATTTTACTTAACTTTCTTTCTTTTATTTCTTCATTGTCTAGCCAGTCACTATAGTCATCAATAATATTTCTCAATCCATCCAGAATATTATCAACTCCATCATGAATTAATCCTCCTTCACTAATATTTAATGGGGGGTAATTAACAAGAGTATTAGAAATTTTATCTGCTAATTTAATAAGTTCGACATTAGGTTTCGTTAATTGTTCAACCCAATCTGGTAATTCATAATTAAAAGATTCTATGGTTGATTTTAGTCTTGGCAATCTTTTTAATCCCTCTGATATAGCTATAAGATCTCTTGCACTTGCTTGCCCTGCCCATGCTCTGCCAGCAAGCCTTTCAAGATCTCCCATGGCTCTAAGGAGATTCTGTGTGTCACTACGAATCTTTTTTGATTCTATGAAATTTCGTATAATATTTTGTCTCTTTGAGATTTCTTTAATACTGATTAAAGGAAAATCTATCCAACTTCTTAAACATCTTGCACCCATGCATGTATAAGTTCTGTCAATGCTCCAAAGTAATGAACCAACATATTGATTTTCTCTTTGAGTATGAATAATCTCGAGATTTTTTTTAGTTTGATAATCAATAATTAGATGATCGTTGGAGAAATTTATCTGTGGAAAATCTAGTGAAATTTTAACTGAAGAGTCATTTTCATGTTCTGATGGATTTATTGTTACAAGGTAAGTTAATAATCCACCTAAAGATTTGGTGGCGTTATTTAAATGTTTTAATCCAAGTCCTTCTAATGTATTAACTTGAAAATATGTTTTTATCGCTTTTGAGGCTTCATTAAGACTGAAATCTGTTTTTTGAGTAATTGTAAATTTTAATAATTTACCTTGAATTGCAAGAAGATTCTTTTCTTCCTCACTACCTATGATAATTTCTGACGCATCTAGTTTTGTTAGTTCATCACGCAGTTTACTTAAAGATTGACCTTCTAGAGAAATTAATTCACCAGTACTTACATCAGCCCTAGAAATACCCCAAAATGAGTCTTCAGTTGATTTTGCTTCTTCAATATAAATAGCTGTTATCCAATTATTTTTCTTTGCGACTAACATTCCTTCTTCAATTACCGTTCCAGGAGTAATAATTCTAGTAATAGCTCTTTTGATTGGTCCGCCGTTCTTTCCTAAACTTTTTTCTATTTGGTCACAAATTACAATTGAATGATTTTTTTTGATTAATTCTGAACTATATCTTTCTAAAGCATGATGAGGTATACCTGCCATTGGCACCCTACCAATAGCTTTACCTCCATCTTTACTTGTAAGAGTTATTTCAAGTGTTTCTGAAATTAAAATAGCATCTTCAAAAAAACACTCAAAGAAATCACCTAATCTATATAGCAACAAGTGATTTTCATTCTCTTCCTTTAGTGATACGTAATGCTTGAGTACTGGAGCTAATTTTTCTTTATCTACAGTTTTAAAACTATTTGACGTATCACTTACTAAATCTTGAGTATTTGTATTTAAGAAAATACTTTTGTTACAATTATCATCCTTAGAATTTTTTCTCACTCTTGGTCTATTTTTTCCATTATTGGCTAAAGCTTCATTTGTTAAATTTTCACACTCAGAAATATTACTGTGCGTAGTTACTGTCTTAGTTTCTTCGCCAAATAAACTTTTTTGAATCAGATTATCATCAGTCATCTTTTTTTTAATACTAAATAGATATTAGAGACATATTTTGATTTTGCATTTTACAACTCACTAAGAGTATGTAAATTTTTTCCAAAAAATGCTTTTTTATGAGAATATAATATCCATATAACTTTAATCGCTAAATTATGCAGGCTGTAAATTTCTTTTTTGTAAATGCTCTTCTTTTCTCCTCTTTAATTGCAGTAATTGGTGTACCTGTATTGTATGTGACTCAGCCTTCAACAGAAGAAGGTCAAAAAGAAAACAGACGAAAAATTTATTCAATTGCTGCTGTCTGGGTCGTTTTAGTATTCGTAACTGGAATTGTTTCCTCTTTAGTTTGATCTAATACACTTTACGTGAGAGTCTATATAATATATGCAAAATTTAAATGACAATTTATGAGGGATCTTTTACTAATGCTTCATCTTTAAAAGTTGGAATAGTAATTGCTAGATTTAACGATCTAATCACAAATAAAATTTTAGCTGGATGTCTTGATTGTCTTAAGAGGCATGGCTTAGATATTTCAGATAATAGTGAAAATTTAGACTTGGTTTGGGTACCAGGTTCATTTGAATTACCTATAGCCGCAAAAGCTCTGATTCAGAAATCTGACTATGATGTAATTATTTCACTTGGAGCAGTAATAAAAGGAGAAACATCTCATTATGATGTTGTTGTCAATGAAGCTAGTAAAGGTATAGCCAAAATTGCACATGATAATAATGTTCCAATTATTTTTGGTGTTTTAACAACTGATACTATGCAGCAGGCATTAGAGCGTGCAGGAATCAAAAATAATCTAGGTTGGAATTATGCATTGCAAGCTATTGAGATGGGATCTTTAATAAAAACTCTAAAATAGATTTGTAATTTTTTTATTTTTTTACTTTAGTAAGATATTATAAATAATATGCGGATGTAGCTCAGTGGTAGAGCATCTCCTTGCCAAGGAGAATGTCGAGAGTTCGAATCTCTTCATCCGCTTTTTAAAATGCAATTAATTTATCTATTATTAATTAATTATTATTTTTAATTATGGATAGAAACATTACTGAAGGAGAATTACAAAAATTATTTACTAAGCCTTATGGAGGGGAAGCACCATCAAAAAATGTATGGGCCTCCTATTATGAAGAAGATGTTTTGTTTATCGATCCTACCCAAGAAAAATATGGATTAGATGCATATATTGAAGCTCAGGAAAATCTTATTAAGCGATGCAAAGATGTCTACCTAGAAACACATGCGGTTGCAATTAATCAAAATATTGGTTTTGTGGAGTGGACAATGGGTTTAAAAATTCTTAATAAGGAATTTATATATCCAGGGACAACGAGATTAACTTTCGGTGAAAGCGGCAAAATAAAAGAGCATAGAGATTATTTTGACTTTTGTGGACCAACTTTTGCTCCTGTTCCAGTATTAGGTAATTTTATTAGATGGCTTTATAGCATGTTTGTTAGTTAATTTATTTTGTAATTTGATACGGTTTCTTAAAAAAAATAAAATTCAAATATTGAAATTTGGTCTTGTAGGGCTGGGATCAACTTTTTTGAATTTTTGTGTTTACTCTATTGTTTATCAATTAACTTTAACAATTAATTTGGCTAGTTTTCTCGGTTATTTCTCTGGATTATTAACTACTTTCTATTTTTCAAATAATTGGACATTTTCTAAGGCAAGATATAAAAACCTAAGTTATACATTATTTCTTTTTGTGTTTATTTATTTTATGGGGGGTTTAGAAATGACTTTAATTATAAATATTGTTGATAAGTTAATTCAAAATCATAGAATTGCATGGATATGTGGAGTATTTGTCGCTGCAATGAATAATTATTTTTGTTCTAAATATCTATTATTTCATGATTAATTTTTATGTTTTTTATTAGTAGATTTTGGGAGTAAACTTCGTCAAAGCCAATTTGACAATAAAAATCTTTTTGATTTGATGTCATTAAATAAATTTTTTCAGATTGTTTTATTCTTTTGGACTCTAAAAGTGAATTAACTATAAGCTTGCCATAGCCTTTCCCTTGATAATTATGATCAATTACAATATCCCAAAGAACAGTTCTATAAGTTCCATCACTTAATGCTCTCCCAAAGCCAAGAATTTTATCATTTGACCAGAGACTAACTATTACATCACTATTAGCGAGGCAAGTTTTTAAGTCTTTTATTTTTCTATTTTTAGCCCAACTAGTATTTTTGTCTAATAAAACTTTTAATTTATATAATCCATTGCAGGGCAATAAGTTAGGCCCTATGCCGAAGAACCTTAAGCCAGGAGCTCCTTTAAAATGCTTTATTAGTATTATTTCTCTATTCAAAAAAATATTTTTATTCAATATTTAATTCTCAAAAATTCAAATAACAATGTAAACTATTTTGGATTATTTGTCGAAAAACTTTTATTGTTCTTACTAGTTCTTGTTCAATTACATTTATAATAGTTTGTAATTGATGTTTTGCGCCAGGAAAAAAATTATGCTCAAGCTATTGTTGGGAGATCCAAATACTCGAAAATTAAAGCGATATCAACCATTAGTTGAAGAAATAAATCTGCTGGAGGCTGAAGTAACTAAATTAAGTGATGAACAATTACGAGTTGAGACTAGTAATCTTAGATCTATTATTTCTGAAGAAACCAACTTAATAAAACAAAAAGATTTAATTAATGATCTCCTTCCAAAAGCTTTCGCAATTGTTAGAGAAGCGAGCAAAAGAGTTTTAGGGATGAGACATTTTGATGTTCAATTAATTGGAGGCATGGTTTTACATGAATGTCAAATTGCTGAGATGAAAACTGGTGAGGGTAAAACTCTTGTCGCTACATTGCCCTGTTACTTGAATGCTTTATCGGGGAAAGGGGTTCATGTTGTTACGGTTAATGATTATCTCGCAAGAAGAGATGCAGAGTGGATGGGGCAAGTACATAAGTTTTTAGGTTTAAGCGTAGGTTTAATTCAACAAGATATGAGCCCTGCACAAAGAAAGAAAAACTATGCATGTGATATTACTTACGCTACAAATTCTGAATTAGGTTTTGATTATCTAAGAGATAATATGGCAACTGATATTGAAGAAGTTGTTCAAAGAGAATTTAACTATTGTGTAATTGATGAAGTTGATTCAATATTAATTGATGAAGCTAGAACTCCTCTAATAATTTCTGGTCAAATTGAGCGTCCACAAGAGAAATATCAGAAAGCAGCTGAACTAACCTTGCAATTAGAGCGAGCAGAAGAAATGAGTAAGGATGGAGTTGATCCAGAGGGAGATTATGAAGTGGATGAGAAACAAAGAAGTTGTATATTAACTGATCAAGGATTTGCTAAATGTGAAGAATCTCTTAAGGTGAACGATTTATATGATCCCCAGGATCCTTGGGCTCACTACATTACAAATGCTTTGAAAGCGAAAGAATTATTTGTTAAAGATGTAAATTATATTTTAAAAAATGGTGAAGCAGTAATTGTTGATGAATTTACAGGTAGAGTTATGCCTGGGAGAAGATGGAGTGATGGACAGCACCAAGCTATAGAAGCTAAAGAGGGTTTAAAAATTCAACCTGAGACTCAAACACTAGCTTCGATTACTTATCAAAACTTTTTTTTACTTTATCCAGGTCTTGCAGGTATGACAGGTACTGCAAAAACTGAAGAAGTTGAATTTGAGAAAACATATAAATTACAATCAACAGTTGTCCCCACAAATATGTCTAGACAACGACAGGATTGGTCGGATCAGGTCTTTAAAACAGAAATTGGAAAATGGAAAGCTGTCGCCAATGAAACAGCTGAAATACATAAAAAAGGTAGACCAGTATTAGTTGGAACTACAAGTGTTGAAAAGAGTGAACTCCTTAGTTCCTTATTACATGAACAACAAATACCCCATAATTTACTAAATGCCAAACCAGAAAATGTAGAGAGAGAAGCAGAAATCGTTGCTCAGGCTGGAAGGTCTGGTGCTGTTACAATAGCAACAAATATGGCTGGGAGAGGTACAGATATTATTTTAGGTGGTAATAGTGATTATATGGCAAGATTAAAGTTGAAAGAAATCTTACTACCTCTTTTAGTAAAACCAGATAATGAACATAAACCACCAATTCCAAAACAAAGAGATTTGAAGTCTAAGAGTGGTTTTTCATCCTCATCGAAAATTAAATTAAAAAAATCTACTGAAAATGCCTTAAATAATGTTAGAAGTCTTTTCCCTTGCAAACTTGGGGAAAATATTGAAAAAGATCTTAATTCCTTGTCAAAAGAACTTGTTAATAATTGGGGCGAGCGCAAACTTACTCTGATTGAATTAGAAGATAGAATAGCAACTGCTGCAGAAAAAGCACCTACTAAAGATAATCTTATAAAGTTACTAAGAGAAGTACTAGCATCAGTTAAATCTGAATATGAAACAGTTCTTAAAATAGAGGAAGAAAATGTTAGAGAGGCTGGGGGCTTGCATGTAATTGGTACTGAGAGGCACGAGTCTAGGAGGGTGGATAATCAACTTAGAGGAAGAGCTGGAAGACAAGGTGATTTAGGAAGTACAAGATTTTTCTTGTCCTTAGAAGATAATTTATTAAGAATTTTTGGAGGAGATAGAGTCGCTAACTTGATGAATGCATTTAGAGTTGATGAAGATATGCCTATTGAATCTGGAATGCTCACTAGATCTCTTGAGAGTGCTCAGAAAAAAGTTGAGACTTATTATTATGATATTAGAAAACAAGTTTTTGAATATGATGAAGTAATGAATAATCAAAGAAAAGCTGTTTATTCAGAAAGGTTGAGAGTCTTAAAAGGAGTAGATTTGAAAAAACAAGTTATTGGATATGGAGAGATAACCATGGAGGAAATAGTTGAAGCTTATGTTAATCAAGATTTGCCTCCAGAAGAATGGGATTTGGAACAATTGGTATCTAAAGTGAAAGAATTTATTTATTTGTTGAATGATTTAGAAGTGAAAGATATATTTTCATTATCAATACAAGAATTAAAAAATTATTTGAAAGAGCAATTAAGAGCAGCTTATGATTTGAAAGAATCTCAGATAGAAAATAATCGACCTGGCTTGATGAGAGAGGCAGAGAGGTTTTTTATCCTTCAACAAATTGATAATCTCTGGAGAGAGCATTTACAATCTATGGATTCTCTTAGAGAGTCAGTAGGATTAAGGGGTTATGGGCAAAAAGATCCTCTAATTGAGTATAAAAATGAAGGCTATGATATGTTCCTTGAAATGATGACAAATATGAGGAGAAATGTTATTTACTCAATGTTTATGTTTCAACCAAAAATAGAAAAAGAAGTAGATGATAAAAAGATTAATTAATTACTATCATCTCCTAAAAACTCGATAATTTCTTTATCTTTTAGATTCTGTGCATCTCCCAATTTTGAAATATCAATTACTTCATCATTAACTAAATTTTGCAGAGCTTTTTGTAATCTATTTAGTTGATTTTCTAGGGTATCTATCCTATCCATAAGATTTCTTATGACATTTGCTTCTGCATCTGGCAGAGCTGAATGAGCCAGAGGATTAATCTTTACTCCACTTTGATGAACTACTCTCCCAGGAATTCCTACTACAGTGCTGTTACCTTGAACGCTTCGAACGACAACAGACCCAGCTCCAATTCTTGTATTTGCTCCAACAGTTATTGAACCTAATACTTTTGCACCTGCTCCGACAACAACATTTTCTTTTAATGTTGGATGCCTTTTCCCATGATTTTTACCTGTACCTCCTAAAGTTACTCCTTGATATAGTAAGCAGTTATCTCCTATCTCAGCTGTTTCCCCTATTACGACTCCCATTCCATGATCAATAAAAACTTTTCTACCTATTTTAGCTCCTGGATGAATTTCAATTCCTGTTATTGTCCTATTAATTTGACTTAATACCCTTGGAATTAATGGTAATTTTAGATTCCATAATTTATGAGTGAACCTATGAAGGAAGATTGCCTGAAATCCTGGGTAACATAGAAAGATTTCAAGGATGCCTCTTGCGGCAGGATCTCTTTCTTTAATTATTGCTATGTCTGACTTTATTGTATTAATCATTTGAATTAATTTGATATCCCAATTTCTTTTTTTAGTTGATTAATGGTTTCTTGTGTTAAGTAGTTCGCAGCACAGTGTATGAGTGGCATCCTTATTAACTGAGAACGATTTTTTGTAAGAGTGTTTTCAACAGCTGATAAGCTAGGACTGTCACATAGCACGTGGTTTGTAGTCCTTAATAGCGCTAAAAGTCTACTACTATTTTCTGGATTAGCTGTCATAAGAAGTATATCATTGCCTCTAATACTGTGTAAGATCACTTCTGCCGCTCGAAGTAGTCCTGGACTAATACTCACAATACCAACGCAGCTACCTGGTTTTAATTCTGTTAACATTTTTAATTCTTTTTGAAAATCACTTAAATCTACAGCTATAGCTCGAATTCCATATTTCTTGGCAAGTTTTTCTAATGGTTGTAAAAAATAACGACTAGTTACAAGTGTGCCATTATTTGAATTACAAAGAACTTTCTCCAACTCTTCCATTGGTATGACTTCTACTGGAACATTTATTCGTGGGGCTAATTCTTCTGCAATTAACATTGAAGCGCCAATATCCTCTCTGGGTGTGCTAACTAATACTCTCGCACCGCATTTTATCCTCCAATCAACTTCATTGGTTAATATTTCTCTAGCTTCTTGTAAAGAGCATCCAATATTAATTAATTTGTCAATAGCTTTTTTGGCTTCAAGGGACGGGTCTCTACCTAGCTTTTTTGACTGAATTGATTCTTTAATATCTTTCTTTTTAACTTGATCTCTTACGTAAATACCCGAACCAGCAATTGCTTCAACGACACCGTCTGTTTCTAGTTGTCTATAAACTTTACTTATTGTATTTCTATGAAGGCCTGTCTGCATGGCCAATTGCCTTGTGCTAGGTAATCTATGACCAGGAGGATAATGCCTTGAGGCTATTGCGAAGCAAATCTGATTATAGAGTTGACTTGAAGCTGAAATATCACTTTCTGACTGTATATGGAATCTCACGCTAATTTTTAACCTTATGATCTTAAGATTTATAGTGCCACTTTAACATTTGTCATAGATTTAATAATATAAATATTATGAAATTTAAAAATTTTTAGTTTTCATCTTCTTTTTTAATTAAAGGTGTTTTTCTCGGACTAAGGAACATAATCATATTTCTGCCTTCTCTTTTAGGAGATTGTTGTACCTCAGATTGCTCTTCCAAGTCATTAGCCATTTTCAGGAGAAGTGTTTCTGCTAAATTTGAATGTTGAATTTCTCGACCCCTAAAAATGACAGTACATTTAACCTTATCTCCTGCTTTAAGAAATCTTAATGCTTGACCAATTCTCACATCGTAGTCATGCTTATCAATTTTATATCTCATTTTAACTTCTTTAACTTCTGTTTGATGTGATTTTTTTCTAGCTTCTTTTGCTTTTTTTTCTTGTTCAAATTTATACTTTCCATAATCCATAATTCTGCAAACTGGTGGATTAGCCTTTTCACTTACTAATACTAAATCTAGTTCTCTTTTTGAGGCAATCTCTAACGCTTTTAATCTATCTATTACGCCTAGTTGCTGCCCATCTGAATCAACTACTCTGAGTTCAGGATAATTAATCCTTTCATTAATATTGGGTAGCTCTCTAACTGGAGCGCGGCGATCAAAGCGTGGACGTGGTGGCATTCAGTTTGTTTGTAGAAAATAATTTTGAAATTTAATCTTAAATTTAATTTAAATCTAGCAAATAGTAGATTGTATTTTAATTATTGCATCTTTTAGAGGGTTTTTGGTATCAAGCCAGTAGGGATTATTTTTATTACGAAACCAAGTTCGTTGTCTTTTGGCAAAATTAATTGTTTTTTTGGAAGTTATTTCTATTGCATCATTTATTTTTTGATTATTTTTAATTACATTTATTGCCTCTTGATAACCAATAGTTTTGAGTAAAGGTAAATCTATTCCGTATTTGTTTATAAGATTTTTTGTCTCCTCTATAATTCCATTTTTAAACATTATTTTGGTTCTTTTGAGAATTCTTTCATTAAGCTCATTACAATCAAGTCCAATTTCTAGAACTTTCCAAGGCGGAGGATTGATTGACTGTTGAATAGATATTGGTTTGCCAGTAGCATAAAAAACTTCAAGAGCTCTTATGGTCCTAATTTTATCTTCAGCATTTATTTTTTGAGCTGTGACAGGATCACAGGCTTGAAGGAGCTCCCAACACTCTTTTTGACCTAATTTTGTTAAATTATTTCTGAAGTTTTTTTGAGGAGGAACTTCTGGAGTAATAAATCCATAAATGATTGAATTCATATAAAGTCCGCTACCTCCAACAAGGAAAGGATGTTCACCTTTCGATATCTCATTATTAATTGATTTTGTTGCAATTTCTTGAAATTCTTTTACATTAATCGTCTGGTCTGGATTAGTAAGGTTTATTAAATAATGTTTAATAACTTTTTGTTGGATTCTATTAGGTTTGGCTGTTCCAATATCCATTTCTTTATATATTTGTCTTGAATCAACATTATGAATTCTCATATTAAAATGTTTTGCAATTTCAATTGCTAAATCAGTTTTACCACTCGCAGTAGGTCCTATAAGAACTATTACTAGGGGTTTTGAAGAATTCATAAATAAAATATTTACTAATTAAGTTTTAATAATAGTAAATAAGTAATTAAATTATTCATTATATTTAAAGCCTTTCTTGTTTACCAGTGGTAAGTTTAAGTCGATACCTTACTAAATGAAAATTTTGGAAAGGTTTTAATTATTAATTTTTGGTTTAAATGAGTGAGGAAACAAGGTCTAATAAAGTCTCTAACGAATATGGTGCCGAGCAAATACAAGTTTTAGAGGGCTTAGAACCTGTTCGTAAGCGTCCTGGAATGTATATTGGCTCGACTGGCCCACGAGGATTGCATCACTTAGTTTATGAGGTTGTTGATAATTCTGTAGATGAAGCCCTTGCAGGACATTGTGATCATATTGAAATTATTCTTAAGGCTGATGGTTCTGCGTTGATCTCTGATAATGGAAGAGGTATTCCTACTGATATACATCCCAGAACAGGAAAAAGCGCTTTAGAAACAGTCTTAACTGTTCTACATGCTGGTGGAAAATTTGGGAGTGGTGGATATAAGGTCTCTGGTGGATTACATGGTGTTGGGATATCAGTTGTTAATGCTTTAAGTGAGTGGGTTGAAGTTACTGTTTATCGTGATGGTAAGCAATTTAATCAAAGATTTGAGAAGGGCATTGCAAAAGGTGATTTAGAGGTGAAGAATCAAAGTCAACAAAGCAAAAGAACTGGAACCACAATAAGCTTTAAACCTGATCCATTAATTTTTACGACCGTAATAGAATTTGAATATTCTGTATTATCCTCCAGATTAAGAGAATTGGCCTATCTTAATGGTGGGGTAAAAATTATTTTTCGCGATGAAAGACAATTTTTAAAAGATAATAGTTTTAGGGAGGAAATATATTTTTATCAAGGTGGTATTAAAGAATATGTGCAATATATGAATTCTGAAAAGGAGTCATTGCATCCTGAAATAATTTATGTTGATTCGCAAAAAGAAAATGTATATGTTGAGGCTGCTCTTCAGTGGTGTTCAGATGTTTATTCTGATAATATTTTAGGATTTGCAAATAATATACGAACTATTGATGGTGGAACTCATATAGAGGGTTTGAAAACTGTTTTAACAAGAACTTTTAATAATTTTGCAAAGAAAAGATCTAAGCGTAAGGATGGAGATAAAAATTTAGCAGGTGAGAATATTAGAGAAGGCTTAACTGTGGTCTTTCGGTAAAAGTGCCGGATCCTGAATTTGAGGGGCAAACAAAAACAAAACTTGGGAATACTGAGGTAAGAGGTATTGTTGATTCTTTAATAGGAGAAGCTTTATCAAAGTATATGGAGTTTAATCCATCCGTACTGGATCTAATTTTAGAGAAAGCTATACAATCTTTTAATGCTGCTGAAGCTGCAAGGAGAGCAAGAGAACTTGTACGAAGAAAAAGTGTTCTTGAAAGTTCAACTCTACCTGGAAAATTAGCAGATTGTAGCTCTAGAGATCCATCAGAATCGGAAATTTATATTGTTGAGGGCGATTCAGCTGGTGGTTCTGCTAAGCAGGGTAGAGATAGAAAGTTTCAAGCTATCTTACCTTTAAGAGGAAAAATTTTAAATATAGAAAAAACTGATGATTCCAAAATTTATAAAAATACAGAAATTCAATCTTTAATTACGGCTCTTGGTTTAGGTATAAAAGGTGAAGAATTTGAGATTAAATCATTGAGATATCATAGAGTAGTAATTATGACTGATGCTGATGTAGATGGGGCACATATTAGAACTCTACTATTAACATTTTTTTATAGATATCAAAAAGAACTTGTCGAAAAGGGGTATATATATATTGCATGCCCACCTTTGTATAAAGTTGAAAGAGGTAAAAATCATAAATACTGTTATAACGAAAATGAATTGAAATCAACTATTAATGAATTTGGTGAAAAGGCTAATTATAATATTCAAAGATTCAAAGGTTTAGGAGAAATGATGCCAAAGCAATTATGGGACACTACTATGAATCCAAAAACTAGAATGATGAAAAGAGTAGAAATTGAGGATGCCTTAGAGGCAGATAGAATATTTAATATCTTAATGGGGGATAAAGTGGCACCTAGAAGAGAATTTATTGAAACCCATAGCCTTGATTTAGATTTAGCGACTCTGGATATATGATTAAAAATTATATTAAGAATATTTGTTTAATTTCATTCGCATTATTTGCACCTATTTATTTACCTGCTGGCGGAATACAAAAAAATTTAAATAATCTTTCTTGCTTTAACAAAGCTAAAGAAATAGTTCTTGATTCCAATTGTACAATTTATATTACTCCTGATGTATATTCAAAAAAATTGAGGCATTTAAAGACCGGATCAACACTTGTGATACTAAGACATTGGATTACTTCAACTAATGATAGATGGTTTAGAGTTCAAACAACAAATAATATTTTTGTAGATAATGCAAATAAACCAATGAGAGGTTGGATGAAAGTTTAGTTTTAGTTCTAATCATATATTTATTAAACTAATTCTATTATTAATAATCTATTTTATAATAATTATGTAATTAATAACTATTTGATAATTTACATCTTAAATAATATTTTGAAATTTATTTTTCTTAAGTTTATGTAATTTTGTTGTTAAAAAATTGATGCTTATATTTAAAATAAAATAAAGAAACAATATAAATAGCATATTTATATTTTTCAAATAATTATTTAAAATAAAATTATGATTGATGATATTAATAGTTATAGTTATGCCTCGTTTTCAGGGGAACTTACCTCAAGCGAGAAAATAGCGATAGAATTACAAGAGCTTCTTAGTAGCAGGTAATTATGATACTGCAAAGCTTATCTTGGAGCCCTCACAGCCTGTTGATATAGCAGAAGCGATTGGAAGTTTACCTCAAATTTTACAAGCCTTAGCTTTCAGGCTCCTTAAAAAGAATGAGGCTATTGAAGTTTATGAATATTTAGATCCTATAGTTCAGCAAACTTTATTAGATAGGCTTCGCTCTGGTGAGGTTTTAGAGATTGTTGAGAAAATGTCACCTGATGATCGCGTGCAGTTATTTGATGAATTACCTGCGAAAGTTGTCAGAAAGTTTTTGTCAGCACTTAGTCCTGGAGAAAGGAAAGTTACAGCTGAGTTATTAGGCTATCAGCCAGAAACTGCTGGAAGATTAATGACTACTGAGTTTATAGATTTAAAAGAGATGCAAACAGCAGAAGAAGCTCTCTCTCTTATTAGGAAAAGAGCTCCTTTTACTGAAACTATTTATAGTCTATATGTTACCGATAAAGAGAGGCATTTAACAGGTATTCTTTCTTTAAGGGATCTTGTAACTGCTGATCCTCAAATGCAAATTGGAGAAGTTATGACGAGGGAAGTAGTTAATACCACAACTGATACAAATCAAGAAGAAGTGGCTAGGGCAATACAAAGATATGATTTTTTGGCACTTCCTGTTGTAGATAAAGAAAATAGGCTTGTGGGTATTGTTACTGTTGATGATTTGATTGATGTTATAGAGCAAGAAGCTACAAGAGATATATATGCTGCTGGTGCAGTCCAAGCAGGAGATGAAGATGATTATTTCCAAAGTGGATTATTTACTATCGCTAGAAGAAGGATCGTTTGGCTACTAATTCTTGTCCTAGCAAATGGCATTACAACAAAAGTTATTGCTATGAATGATCAAATTCTAAGTGAAGTAGTAATTTTAGCGGCTTTTATTCCTTTATTAATTGGAACAGGTGGAAATGTGGGAGCGCAAAGCTCTACCGTAGTTATTAGGGGTTTAAGTACTCAAAAGATTAAATCTTTGGGAGCATTGAAAGCTATCTCAAAAGAAGCTATTACTGGAGCCCTGCTTGGAATATTGATGTTAATTGTTGTAATACCTTTTGCATGGTGGCAAGGAGAGGGGTTATTAATCGGACTAGCAGTTGGCATTAGTTTGCTTTCTATTACGACACTTGCTGCCACTGCAGGAGCAATGCTCCCACTCCTTTTTGACAGGATGGGTTTAGATCCCGCCCTTATGTCTTCGCCTTTCATAACAACTGCAACAGATATAGCCGGTGTTTTTATTTATCTAAATACAGCAGCATGGCTAGTGAATAATTATAGATTCTAGAATGAGTAAATATACTCAATTATGTAAAATTGTGGATTTTTAGGTTTAACTTTACAATTCTTAATGGTATTGTTTACAAAAGTATATTTAATTTATGTCTACGGAAACCCTAGTTGAAAATAAATTAAGTTCGATTTCAGCACTTAAGACTGGCAATGAAGTTGATTTAGTAAGATCTTACTTGAGAGATATTGGGAGAGTTCCTTTATTGACTCATGAGCAAGAGATTACTCTTGGCAGACAAGTTCAAGAACTGATGCAGGTAGAAAGACTTGAACTAGAAATACTTGATTTAACCGGAGAGAAACCATCTCTTGAAGAAATTTCTCAAAAATTAGATTTAACAATTCCCCAGGTCAAAAAGAGATTAAGAGCCGGTCAAAGAGCAAAAGAAAGAATGGTTGCAGCTAACCTAAGACTTGTAGTTAGTGTTGCAAAGAAATATACAAAAAGAAATATGGAATTACTAGATCTTATTCAAGAAGGAACAATTGGTCTTGTAAGAGGGGTAGAGAAATTTGATCCAGCAAGAGGGTATAAATTTTCTACATATGCATATTGGTGGATTAGGCAGGGTATTACGAGAGCTATCGCTGAAAAAAGTAGAGCAATTAGACTTCCTATCCATATAACGGAAATGCTAAATAAACTTAAAAAAGGTCAAAGGGAATTAAGTCAAGAGATGTCTAGAACTCCTACTATTAGCGAACTTGCAAAATATGTTGAACTCCCTGAAGAAGATGTAAAAGATTTAATGTGTAAAGCTGGTCAACCAGTTAGCTTAGAAACTAAAGTTGGAGATGGAGAAGATACTGTACTTTTAGATTTGTTGGCAGGTGGAGAAGATTTACCTGATGAGCAAATTGAAATGGATTGTATGCGAGGTGATTTACATTCGTTATTACATCAATTACCTGATTTGCAATGTAGAGTTTTAAGAATGAGATATGGTATGGATGGAGATGAGCCTATGTCCCTTACGGGTATAGGAAGGGTTTTAGGTATCAGTAGAGATAGGGTGAGAAATTTAGAAAGAGATGGTCTGAGAGGTTTAAGAAGACTTAGTGATAATGTTGAAGCTTATTTCGTTTCTTGAATAATTTTTAAAATTAATTTATTAGTTTCTTCTGGATTCTCATCATGAGGACAATGACCAGCATCCTTAATCACATTTAGACTTTTAATTTCTTTATAATCATTTACCCATTGTTTTGCTTCCTCAAGTGATTCCCAAGGGTCTTTTTCTCCCCAAATAAGGTGTATATCAGTTTCAATTTTCTTAAATAAATCTGTAGCCAAATAATCATCAAATAAATTGATAAAACCACGAAAAGCTTCTGCAGATCCTTTTCGTTGAGATGGTTGATATAAAATTTGAATTAGCTCATCATTGACATTTTTCCCAGATGGATAAGCCTGATTAAGTATTTGTTTGATAGTACCAGGATTAGCAGCCCTATTAAAAAGATTTTGACTAATAAACCTTTTACTCACTAAAGTTTTTATTACTGGTCTCAAAAAATTCATTAAAATATCACCTTTTTTAAGTCTTTTATCATCCATAGTTCTTTGAGCACAATCTATTAAAATTAAACCTTCACAATTACTTTTTAAAATTTCTCCTGATTTCAATGAAACAATTCCACCAATAGAGTTCCCAATCAAAAAGACTGGCCCTTTAATTATTTCATGACAAAAATCTGTAATTTGATTTGCCCATAAATCAAAGCAATATTTAACTTCATTATCTTTTGGAAATTCATAATCTAAAGTTGCACCTGGCTGACTACTTTCTCCAAAACCTAATAAATCTATTGCGTAGCAATTGTAATAATTGCCTAAGAATTTTTGGTTATTTCTCCAGTGATTTTTTGAAGCCCCAAAACCATGAATTAAAAGAATATTGGTTTCAGAATTTTTACCTAGATTGTTTGATAAGGACCATGATATATCCCAATCCCTCCATTTCCATATATTTTCAACTTGATTATTCATTAAAAATTCTCATTTTTATTACGTTAATTGATAAATTAAATAATTGTATATAGCTAATTATGTAGTTTGATTAAAGTAATTTTATTGTTATGTCTAAGTTACAAGTTATTTGTATTGGGGAAGCTCTTATAGACAAAATCATAAATAAATCAGATTCTAATTTTAGAAATTATTTGGGTGGTGCCCCAGCAAATGTTGTATGCGCGTTGCGAAAACTTGAAGTACCAGCTGCTTTTATAGGTTGTTTAGGAGATGATGAATACGGAAGAGAATTTATTAGACTATTTCAACAATTAAATATAAATATTGATTTTTTACAAATTGCTAAACAAGCATCCACGAGAATTGTAAAAGTCATGAGAGATGAATCTGGCGATCGATCATTCTCTGGATTTGAAGTTACTAAATCAAGTAGTTTCGCTGATGAAATGTTAGATAAATTGTTGTTAAATACCAATATAAAAAATTTAAAAAAACTATTTTTAAATACTAAATATATTGTTACGGGAACTAATTTATTAGCTTTTTCTCAATCTTCTGATGCCTTATATTTTATTTTAGATTTTGCAAAAAAATTTAGAATAAAAATTATTATTGATGTTAATTGGAGAGAAATTTTCTGGGAAAATTCTAATATTGATAAAGATGCAAAGCTGAAAAAAGTAAAAAAATTTTTACATCATGCAGATATATTGAAGCTTGCGAATGAAGAGGCCGACTTATTTTTTAATACAAGCGATCCATCTGAGATCTCTAAAGTATTAATAAAACAACCAGATGTAATTATTACTAATGGTGCGAAACCCATAAATTGGTATTTAAATGGTATTAAGGGATCTAATGAAGTCGTTAAACATACATCTAAAATTGTAGATACGACTGGTGCAGGAGATGCTTTTTTAGCCGGCTTGATTTCTAGATATTATTTGAATTCAAATCTAGATAATCATTCTAAAATTAAAGAAAATATAAAATTTGCTAGCGTTTGTGGTCTTTTAACTTGCTTTGGTGAGGGTGCAATCGAGCAACAACCTGAAGAAAAATTAGTTTATAAATTTTTAGAAGATTCTGGTTCATAGATATTAAAGTTTCTACCATCTTGAGAAGCATAATTGATTTCTATTTCCCAATATTTTTCAATAATTGGTTCAACAAGTTCGGGCCACTCAATAATTAAAAGTCCATTATTTATTTCTAATTCTTCTTCTTCTTCTATAAATAATTCCCTTGCAGATAAGCTACTTTCAATTCTATAAAGATCCATATGGATTAGATACATGGATCCTGATCCATAGTGGTTTGAGAGAGAAAATGTGGGACTTGTAATAGACTCTTTTATGCATAATCCTTGACCAATACCCTGAACGAATGATGTTTTGCCAGCTCCTATGGGCCCCTTTAAAATAACAATTGATTGTGGTTCTAAATTTGTTACAAAATCTTTTCCGAAAGCAATAGTCTCAGATATATTTTTAAGAAACACGATTAGAACATAAAATCATCTATAGTTTACTAGTATAGTCTCACTTAAATATGACCATCGCTAAATCAAATAAAACTTCTGTTCCAAATTATGTTGTTGCTGATCTTTCATTAGCTGACTTTGGTAGAAAAGAATTGAATATTGCTGAAACTGAGATGCCTGGTCTTATGGCCTTAAGACAAAAGTATATTTCTGCAAAGCCTTTAGAAGGGGCAAAAATTGCTGGTAGTTTACATATGACAATCCAGACTGCTGTATTAATAGAGACTTTAGTAGAATTGGGTGCCGCAGTTAAATGGGCTTCATGTAATATTTTTTCAACACAAGATCATGCCGCTGCTGCTATTGCTAAGAGAAATATTCCAGTTTATGCAAAGAAAGGCGAAACACTAGATGAATATTGGCAATATACACACTATATCCTTGACTGGGAGGATGATTCACCAAATATGATCCTTGATGATGGTGGAGATGCAACTGGACTTTTAATTTTAGGTAGTAAAGCGGAAAAAGATATTTCTGTACTCGATAATCCTCAAAATGAAGAGGAAATTGCCTTATTCAAATCTATCAAAACCAAATTAAAAGAAGATTCAACTTTTTATTCTCGAATAAAATCAAATATTATTGGTGTAACTGAAGAAACAACAACTGGTGTTGCAAGGTTATATCAACTTCAAAAAGAAGGAAATTTACCATTCCCTGCAATTAATGTGAATGATTCAGTTACCAAGAGTAAGTTTGATAATTTATATGGATGTAGAGAATCTTTAGTTGATAGCATCAAAAGAGCAACAGATGTGATGATAGCTGGTAAGGTTGCATTGGTTATTGGCTTTGGTGATGTTGGTAAAGGTTCAGCGCAATCCTTAAGAGGTCTTGGAGCTATTGTTAAAGTCGCAGAGGTTGATCCTATTTGTGCCCTTCAGGCATCAATGGAAGGTTATAGCGTAGTCACTTTAGATGATGTTGTTAAAGATATAGATATATTCGTAACTGCAACTGGTAATTACAAAGTTATTACTCATGAACATTTAATCCAAATGAAAGATGAAGCAATAGTTTGTAATATTGGTCATTTTGATAATGAAATAGATGTAGCTTCCCTAAAGAATTATGAATGGGAAAATATTAAACCTCAAGTTGATCATATCTCTCTCCCAACTGGAAACAAAATCATCCTTTTAGCAGAAGGTAGGTTAGTTAATTTAGGTTGTGCTACTGGTCATCCTAGCTTTGTAATGAGTAATTCTTTCACAAATCAAGTATTAGCTCAGATTGAACTTTTCAGTAAAGGTGATGATTACTTAAATGAAGTTTATGTATTGCCTAAGCATTTAGATGAAATGGTAGCAAGACTACATTTAGACAAAATTGGTGCTAAATTAACAACCTTGACTCAAGAACAAGCTGATTACATCAATGTATCTGTGATGGGCCCTATAAATCTGAATTATATAGATATTAAATTTGGATATCTTATTTCTAAATATTATTACTTCTATTCCTGAAATAATTTCAGATTCAGTAAAGAATAATCCTAATGTTGCATATTTAGTTATCTGTTTTGCAATGTTTCTTGAAAATATAATACCTCCAATTCCTTCTGAAATAATAATGCCGTTAGGTGGTTTCTTTGTTTATCAAGGTAATTTAAATTTTTATATTTTAGTTCTATTTGGTTTAATAGGTACAGTCCTTGGAGCATTACCTTGGTACTATTTAGGAAGATTCTTAAATGAGAAGAAACTCGCAAACTTTGTTGAAAGTAAAGGTAAATTTTTAGGTATTACCTCAAAAGATTTTAATAAAAGTAAATTATGGTTTGATAAATATGGGGTCTCTTTGGTGTTCTGGGGAAGATTAATACCTGGAATAAGGACTTTAATATCAGTACCAGCCGGTATTGAATTGATGCCTCTAAGAAAATTTCTTATATGGACAACTTTAGGTAGTTTGATATGGGTCTCATTATTGTCCTTAGCAGGTTATATTTTCGGTGAAAATTATAGAATTATAGAAACATATGTAGATAACTTAAAAGTTTTTATAAAACCTTTATTATTAATAATTAGTATATTTTTTATTTTAAAATATCTAAGAAATATTAAATTTAAAACCTAAAAAGGAATATCATTATTATTACCATTATTTGAATAATTATTGTTAGTTTCATTATCTTTTTTTGATCCCAATAAGTTTAATCTATCTACTCTTATAACTGGCTTATATCTATCTTCACCTGTATTTTTATCTTTCCAAGAATCTATTTTAAGACTTCCTGTAATGCCAATTAATGAACCTTTCCGAACATAATCAGCAGCAATTTGAGCCTGTTTACCCCAGATTTCTAGGTTAAACCAATCTGGCTCTTCATCTCTACTCCTTCTATTGACTGCAAGTGTAAAATTAGCAACTGTACTTCCTGACTCAAAATATCTGACATCAGGCTCTCGCCCAGCGCGACCAACTAAATTTACTGTGTTAATTTCCATAAAATATTTTTTCTTATACTACACATGATTTTCAATTTTGCTTGATTAATTGCAAGCTGTTCATAACTTAACTGCATAAGTTATAGAGTTTCCTTGAAAATTAATATATTATCTGAACAAATTAATAATTAATTAATATGATTTTTAATCGATTTAAATTCTCTAGAGATATTGGAATTGATCTAGGAACCGCTAATACTTTAATTCATGTTTCAGGTAAGGGAGTCGTTTTACAAGAGCCATCAGTTGTTGCTCTAGATCTCGAGGAGGGAGTCCCATTAGCAGTTGGAGAAGATGCTAAGTTAATGCTTGGTAGAACACCAGGAAATATTCGTGCAGTGAGACCACTTAAAGATGGAGTTATTGCTGATTTCGACGCAGCCGAACAAATGCTGAAAATGTTTATTCAAAAATCTAATGAAGGGAGAGGAATTATAGCTCCTAGATTAGTCATTGGTATCCCTAGTGGTGTGACTAGCGTTGAGAGGAGAGCTGTCCGAGAAGCTGGATTGGCTGGAGCAAGAGAAGTTCATCTGATTGATGAACCAGTCGCAGCAGCTATAGGAGCTTCTTTGCCAGTTACTGAACCTATAGGAACTATGATTGTAGATATTGGAGGAGGTACTACCGAGGTCGCTGTGCTGAGTTTAGGAGGAACGGTCTTAAGTGAATCAGTTAGAGTGGCTGGTGATGAAATTAATGATTCTATAGCCATTTATCTTAAAAAAGTGCATAACTTAGTTGTAGGAGAAAGGACTGCTGAGGATATTAAAATTAAAATTGGCTCTGCATTTCCTAATGATGATTTTGATAAAACTTCAATAGAAGTTAGAGGTTTACATTTGTTATCTGGTTTGCCTAGATGTATTAATTTAACATCTGGAGAAATTAGAGAAGCAATGACAGATCCTTTAAATAAAATCGTTGAAGCAGTAAAAAGAACTCTTGAAAGAACGCCTCCAGAATTGGCTGCAGATATTGTTGATAGAGGAATAATGCTCGCTGGAGGAGGTGCATTAGTTAGAGGTGTAAGTGATTTATTAAGCCATGAAACTGGGATTTTTACACATATTGCAGAAAATCCATTGTTATGTGTTGTTAACGGTTGTGGAGAAGTTCTTGATGATTTCAAAAAGCTGAAGAGAGTTGTTGATACACCTGATTTTGCTAGAAATGCAGTAAGAGATTAGATTTAGTGGTGAAGTTCCGACGGCTTTCAACGTCTCGTTGGTGGAATAACAGAAAATCTTGGATCATAATATTATTTTTTTTAATATTATTAATTGTTAGATTATCAAAAACGTTCATTTTTAGAGATGTTTATTACTTCATAACGAAACCTTTTTGGCCAGGAGAATATCAACAAGAAATTCTCAGAAAAAGTATAAATCAAGAATTAAATATTAAATTAAATCAACTTGAGAAGGATAATTTACGTTTGAGACAGCTTTTAGATCTTCAAAATTTTTCCGAAGCTAATAAGTTAAATTCATCAGTAATATCAAGAAATACTGGTAGTTGGTGGAAAAAAATTCTTTTAAATAAAGGTTCCCAAAATGGTGTGAGTACTGGAGATGCAGTAATAGGTCCTGGGGGGTTGATTGGTATTGTAGAGAATACTTCTAAGTTAACTTCTTCAGTTCAATTACTTACGGCTCCTAATAGTAAGGTAGGTGTTTGGAATCAAAGAGCAAATCTTCATGGATTATTAATTGGTGTAGGAACAAAAACTCCAAAATTATTTTTTTACTCTAAAAACGCCGATATACAAATTGGTGATTATATATTATCTTCTCCAGCAAGTACTATATTGCCTCCAAATATACCAATTGGTATTATTCAATCTATAGATAATGAATCAAAACCTAATACTATTGCTACTGTCCAATTAACTGCGAAGCAAGAAGCTATTGATTGGGTTCAAATTTTTAGAATGAGATTTTGAATGAAGTTTTATTTACATCAATATCTATCTTTAATTTCTTTTTTAATAATACCTTTAGTAATTTTTTGGAATCCTTCTTGGCTCTCATTGATGGGTTATCAAGCTTATTGGCCAATTTTTTGGTTATTACCTTGGGCGCTTATCCATGGACCATTTAAATCTATGTTAGTAGGGTTTCTATTAGGATTTATCTTAGATACTATAAATGCTGATTTTTACACTCAAATACCAGGTTTAATGATATGTGGATTTTGGTTTGGTAAAATTGGGAGATTAAATCAATTTAATAATAGGCCACTTCATTTTGGTTTAACTGGTGCAATTGGAAGTTTAATATGTGGTGTAATTTATTTTTGTCAAATGGTTGTGAAGCTTTTATTGGAAAATAGTCCTTTATGGCTTTTTTCATATGGTGTTCAAAATATCTTTGCTCAAGTCTTTTTGACAAGTTTATTGGCTCCGGTTTTTTGTAAATGGCTTTATTTTTGGTTTAGTAAAAAATATAAATTAAAAATTTGAATATATATTTTTAATATAAAATTTATTTTAAAAAGTTAGTTGAATAATAAAAAAAATTTGTAGATATACAAGATATATCTTTTACGGTACATAATGTTATATTTTTACTTGTTAGATTAATATTAATTAAATATTCAACGCACATTCTGTTTTGAATTCAATCAGTAAATTCTTTTTTATCGATGTCAAAAGCAAGTATTCTAGTTGTTGATGATGAACCAGCTGTATTAAAAGTTTTGGTTACAAGACTACAATTAGCTGGTTACGAAGTTTTTTCCGCAACTAATGGAGAAGAGGCTATAGAGGCTTTCCATAAGGAAGACCCAGATTTGATAGTCCTTGATGTCATGCTCCCTAAAATGGATGGTTTTGCAGTTTGCAGAAGGATCAGAGCAGAATCTGTAGTTCCAATAATATTTCTTAACTGCCTTGGAAGCAATTTCTGAAAGAGTCGCTGGTTTAGATCTTGGGGCTGATGATTATCTTTCTAAACCATTTAGTCCTAAAGAGTTAGAGGCAAGGATTGCAACCATTTTAAGAAGAATGGGACCAACTGTATCTGTCGCTGAAACTAAAGAAGTTCCCTCAGGGAAAGGTGTAATGAAGTTTGGTAATTTAGTTGTAGATACAAATAGGCGTCAAGTTTCACGTGCGGGAGAAAGGATAAGTTTAACTTATACTGAATTTAGTCTTCTTGAATTATTGTTTGATGAACCAGGTAAGGTCGTACCAAGAGCTGAAATCTTGGAGCAACTATGGGGTTATCCTCCAAGAAGAGCTGCTGATCTTAGGGTCGTTGATGTATATGTTGCCAGATTAAGAGGGAAGTTAGAACCCGACCCTAGGAATCCAGAGTTAATACTTACTGTAAGAGGTATTGGATATGCTTCTCAACGTGTAGGAGAAACTGCTACATCTTTGGCAAGTTGAAATTTATTTTGATAACTTTATTAAATAAAACTTAGGTAAACAAATTTTGTCAGAATTTAGAGATGCACGCTTGAGTAAAGCCCAAATTTTAATTAGTAAGGGTTTTGATCCATATAGTGAAAGTTTTAAAGTTACTCATTCAACAAAATATCTAAATGATAAATTTAGTTACCTCAAGAGTGGTGAAGAATTTGATATTGATGTTTCTATAGCAGGACGGGTTCTAGCTAAACGTGTAATGGGTAAGATCGCTTTCTTTAGTATTAGTGATCAAGAAGGTTCAATTCAACTTTATCTTGAGAAGTTAATCATTGATTCGGATAATAATAATAAAAAATTATGTTTTGAAGACCTCAAAGAATTAGTTGATATTGGCGACTGGATCGGTGTTCATGGAAGTATTAAAAAAACTAACAAAGGTGAATTATCAATCAAAGTTTTAAAATGGCAAATGCTTTCAAAATCTCTTCAGCCTTTACCTGATAAATGGCACGGTCTTACAGATATTGAAAAAAGATATAGACAAAGATATCTTGATCTAATTGTTAATCCTCGTTCCAAAGATGTATTTAAAACCAGAGCCTTTTGTATTAGTTTAATTCGAAGATGGCTTGATGAAAGAAGTTTCTTAGAAATTGAAACTCCTATTCTTCAATCTGAAGCAGGTGGGGCGGAAGCAAGACCTTTTATTACACACCATAATACATTAGATATACCTCTTTATCTAAGAATTGCTACGGAATTACATCTTAAAAGAATGGTAGTAGGAGGGTTTGAGAAGGTTTATGAATTAGGGAGGATTTTTCGCAATGAAGGTATCAGTACAAAGCATAATCCTGAATTTACTTCAGTAGAGATTTATCAAGCATATGCAAATTATGCAGACATGATGCAATTAACAGAAGAATTAATGTCACATGTTGTACAAACAATTTGTAAAACTTTGAAAATTAATTATCAAGGTGAACAAATTAATTTTGCAGAACCATGGGAAAAGATATCTATGAAAGATTCTGTGAAAAAGTTTACAGGAATTGATTTTGATTCATTCAATGGAGACTTTAGTAAAGCGAAAGAAGCTTTAATAAAGGAAAATATTCAAATTTCTTCAAAAATAAATACTCTTGGTAGGTTATTAAATGAGATTTTTGAACAGAAGGTTGAATCTAATTTAATTCAGCCTACTTTTATTTTTGATTATCCAATTGAAATTTCACCTTTAGCGAGAAGACATAATAATAATAAAGATTTTGTTCAAAGGTTTGAATTGTTTATCGCAGGAAGAGAAATTGCAAATGCCTTTAGCGAGCTTATTGATCCTCTAGATCAAAGAGAAAGGTTAGAGTTACAGCAATCTTTAAGAGATGCTGGCGATTTAGAGGCACATTGCATTGATGAAGATTTTTTACAAGCTTTAGAAATAGGGATGCCTCCTACTGGAGGTTTGGGGATTGGGATCGATCGCTTAATAATGCTGATAACTAATAGTCCTTCAATAAGAGATGTCATTCCTTTCCCATTACTAAAACCAGAACATAGTTAAAATAAATCTTAAAATTTACCTTGGATGAAGTAAAATAAATTAATTGATCCAATACGAAATTTTTAAATGAGTGGTGAACGTGTTGGTTTCCGCTTCAAGCACACAGATGCGGTTGTGAAAAGAAATCCTCAAGGCCGATCTAGAAGAGGCTGGGTAATGGAACCTGTTGAACAAACTACGAGCAGAGGTACAAAAATGCCTGCTTATAAAATCAGATGGAGAGATAGCGAAAGACCAGAAATTGTCTTGCAACACATGCTTATTGCTGATCCAGATCCCTCTCCTCCTCCTGAAACAGTTAGTTTGGATCCCGATTAATATTTTTGCTAGCGTATTAACGCTGATCTAATTTCTTTTCTAACATTTTTTGCTTTATCAGCTTGTCTTTTATCATGCAGTTTTTTCCCTTTGCCAACGGCTATTTTAATTTTTATCCACGATCCTTTTAAATATATTGATAATGGAATAATTGTTAATCCTTTTTTTTCAGTACTGATTTTTAATTTAATTATTTCATTTTTATGTATCAATAATCTTCTATCTCTTAATGGATCATGATTGAAAAACTCTCCTGTGTTTTTATGTGGTGAAATGTGGACATTCTTTAGCAAAATTTCATTATTTCTAAAAGTGCAATATCCATCTCTTAAATTTGCTTTACCATTCCTGATTGCTTTAACTTCAGTTCCTAAAAGTGCAATGCCAGCTTCAATTGTATTAATTATTTCGTATTGAAATTTTGCATATTTATTTTGTGCAAGTGGTCTAGTTATTAAATCTTTCTTTGAATTTTTTTTCATTTTAATCTTAAAAAAAGTTTCTCCTAGGAGTAAAAGCTATTAATCTTGCATTATGGCAATAATATCTTCAAATATAAATGAATCTAATTCTCCTCGCTCAAAAAAAGAGTTAAGGATTGTTAAATCTGAAATCCTTCCGGAAGATAAATCAGATGCACAAGTAATTTCAAATCGACCTAAATTTTTTAATGAATTTATTGGCCATGAAAAATTAAAATCCTCATTAAAAATATCTATTGATGCCTCTTTATTTAGAAATGAATGCTTAGATCATATACTTTTATATGGTCAGCCCGGATTAGGTAAGACAACATTAGCTCTTATAGTGGCGAATGAAATGAATACTAAATGTAAGGTTATTAATGCTTCTTCTTTAGAAAGACCTCGTGATATAGTAGGCCTCCTTCTAGGACTGAAAGAAAATGAGATTTTATTTATAGATGAAATTCATAGATTGAGTAATTTGACAGAAGAAATCTTATATCCAGCATTAGAAGATTTTAAATTAGATCTAACTATTGGAGCTAGTAGAGGCACTAGATGCAGGACCATTCATCTACCAAAATTTACCTTAATTGGAGCGACAACAAAGCTTGCCTCTATAAGTAGTCCATTGAGGGATCGATTTGGAATTTGTCAAAAATTATATCTATATTCACCTGAAGATTTACAAAAGATAATTTTTAATTTTTCAAATCTTATAAATATTGTAATCGACGAAGAAGCAAGTCTTAGATTGGCTTTATGTTCTAGGGGGACTCCTAGAATTGCATTAAGGTTACTTAAAAGATCAAGAGATTATTCTCAAGTGATTAAAAAAAATAATATTGTAACAATTGAAATTGTTGAAAAAGTCCTAAATAATCAGAAAATTGATCACAGAGGTTTAGATGAAATTGATAGAAGTTTTTTGAATTATTTATATAAAAATAATTGTGGGCCGGTGGGATTAGAATCAATTGCTGCAGCTTTAAGTGAAGATTCAACAATGTTAGAATTTATAGTCGAACCATATTTAATTCAATTGGGTCTTATTTCTAGAACATCTCGAGGAAGAGTTCTTACTCCCTCTGGTGAAAATTATATAAATGAATATCATGAATTATAAATTGAGTATTACATGAAAAATTTCTTATTTATATCAATTTTTTTAAGTTTATTTCTACGAATTAATCCTGTTTTATCTCTAGAAGATAGAGAAGTATTATTTAAAGATGCATTAAGTGCAAGCTCAATTGGTCAATTTGAAATTTCATTAGATAAATGGAATCAATATTTAGAAAAATTTCCAAATGATGCCGCTGCTCTTAGTAATAGAGGTAATGTGAAACTTGTTTTGGGAGATCCTAAAGGTGCTATAAAAGATCAAAATAATGCTATAAATTTAGATGGTAATGAATTAGATCCCTATATAAATAGAGGTATTGCTAAGGAATCATTAGGCCTTTGGTTAGATGCTAAAGATGACTATTCTTTTGTTATTTCAAGAGATAAGGATAATTTTTCAGCAATGTATAACTTAGCTAATGTTGAAGGCTCCTTGAATAATTGGGAAAATGCTCGAGAATTATATGATAATGCAGCTAAAACAAATCCTGGTTTTGCAATGGCGAGATCAAGTCTTGCTTTAGCTGATTATGAATTGGGTAACTTTAATAAATCTGAGCAAGAATTAAGAAAATTAATAAGGAGATATCCCACGTTCGTAGATGCTAGAGCTGCTTTAACTGCATTGACATGGTCTAAAGGTAACTATGGTGAAGCTGAAAGTAATTGGGTCGCAGTAATAGAATTAGATCCACGATATGCTGAAGAAGATTGGCTATTAGAAGTAAGAAGATGGCCTCCCGCTCCTGTAAGAGATTTGATGAAATTTATTGCTTTAAAGTAATTTTATGAATATGGATAATTTAGATATAAAGCTTGATTTAATTATTAATGAAATTATTGATATTAGAAGACATATTCATGCTCATCCTGAACTTAGTGGCTTAGAACATCAGACTGCAATTTTAATAGCTGGTTATTTAAGAAATATTGGTTGGGAAGTTAAGGAATCAATTGGTAGAACTGGAATTATTGCTGAATTTGGTCCAAGTGATAATGGATATGTTGGATTGAGAGTTGATATGGATGCTCTTCCAATTCAGGAAAATACTAATTTAGATTTCTCATCAACCTTAGATGGAGTAATGCATGCTTGTGGTCATGATTTTCATATTAGTATTGGCTTAGGAGTTGCTCAGTTAATTAAAGATTTTAAACTCAAATATGGAGTAAGAATAATATTTCAACCAGCAGAAGAGATTGCAAGTGGTGCTAAATGGATGATCGAGGATGGAGCTATAGAAAACTTAAAGAAAATAATAGGAGTGCATGTCTTTCCTGAATTACCAGTAGGGAAAGTTGGTATTAAGGAAGGTAGCCTAACTGCGGCAGCGGGAGAACTTTCGATAGAGATTAATGGTAAATCTGGGCATGGAGCTAGACCTTATGAAGGAATAGATTCTATCTGGGCGGCATCAAAAATTATTTCTGGTATACAAGAAGCAGTTACTAGAGAATTAGATGTACTAGATCCACTCGTAATTACTTTTGGAAAAATTAATGGAGGCAAAGCATATAATATATTGGCGGAACAAGTTACAATTCTTGGAACAGTTAGATGTACGAATGTAGATCTATTTGACAATATAGGGCAATGGTTAAATTCAACAATCTATTCTTTAGGGAAAACCTGTGGAGCTGAGTGCATAATTAAATTTAGAAAGATTACACCTCCGGTGAATAATGATTTAGAGATTAATAGAGTTTTAAGGAAATCTGCATTAAATTTGTTTGGGCATGAAAATGTTGTCGAACTTCAGAAGCCTTCAATGGGAGCAGAAGATTTTGCCGAATTTTTAAATTATGTACCTGGTGCTATGTTTAGATTAGGTGTAACCAAAAATGATAATTTTTCTCCCTTACATAGTGCTGAATTTAATCCTGATGAAATGGCAATCCGCGTGGCAATTAAGTTAATTACAGATACTATAATTAGATTAAATAAATGAAAAGATAAAAATGAATTTAAAAAATAATTATCATTACACATTAATAACACCATTAATGATAATAATTGCTTTTTTAGGATTAACTTTTAGAGAAAATGGAAAGAAGCATTTTTATGTACCTATTGGTATCATTGGAGTTTATTTAGTAGCTGAAAAAGAATATCATAGAAAAACTAATAGAGCAGAAATCCTAAATAAAATAAAAAATTTTTCAAGAAAATAAATAAAATCTTATTTTTTTACTTAATGAGTAATTTTTGGATGTTTTATTTATTAAAAATAGCTATTAATGAATTAATGCTAGGGGTGCTTGAACATAATTCTTCAAGCTGAGATCATACCCTTTGAACCTGATTCAGCTAGAACTGACGAAGGAAAGTGGACTTTTGATCAAACTTTAGTAATAAACTTTTAAATTTTTAGCTATGAGAAATTCTTGGATAAAACCGCGTCTAGGTAAGAAAAATATTACACAAATGAATTTCGCACGTGAGGGTCAGATCACAGAAGAGATGTCTTACGTTGCAAAGAGAGAAAATCTGCCCGAATCTTTAATTATGGAAGAAGTTGCAAGAGGAAGATTAATTATACCCGCAAATATAAATCACCTGAATTTAAAGCCTATGTGTATTGGGATCGCTTCAAAATGTAAGGTTAATGCCAATATTGGAGCCTCTCCAAACGCAAGTAATATAAATGAAGAAGTCGAAAAACTTAATCTTGCAGTTAAGTATGGTGCTGATACAGTCATGGATTTATCTACTGGCGGAGTTAATTTAGATGAGGTTAGAGAAGCAATTATTGATGCTTCTTCTGTTCCTATTGGGACAGTGCCGGTATATCAAGCTCTGGAAAGCGTTCAAGGTTCAATTGCTAGATTAACTGAAGATGATTTTTTACATATTATTGAAAAACAATGCCAACAAGGCGTAGATTATCAAACTATTCATGCAGGTTTATTAATAGAGCATTTACCAAAAGTTAAGGGAAGGATTACAGGAATAGTTAGTAGAGGTGGTGGTATTTTAGCTCAATGGATGCTTCATCATTTCAAGCAAAATCCACTCTTTACTCGTTTTGACGATATTTGTGAAATATTTAAAAAATATGATTGTACTTTTTCTCTTGGCGATTCTCTCAGGCCTGGTTGCTTGCATGATGCTTCTGATGAAGCTCAATTAGCTGAATTAAAAACACTTGGCCAGCTTACAAAAAGAGCATGGGAACATAATGTTCAAGTTATGGTTGAAGGACCAGGACATGTACCTATGGATCAAATAGAATTTAATGTAAGGAAGCAAATGGAGGAATGCTCAGAAGCACCATTCTACGTTTTAGGACCTTTGGTAACTGATATTTCACCTGGTTATGATCATATCTCTAGTGCAATTGGAGCAGCTATGGCGGGATGGTATGGTACTGCTATGTTGTGTTACGTTACTCCTAAAGAGCATTTAGGTCTCCCTAATGCTAAAGATGTTAGGGAGGGCCTAATTGCTTATAAGATTGCAGCGCATGCTGCAGATATTGCTAGACATAGGCCTGGAGTAAGAGATAGAGATGATGAGTTAAGTCATGCTCGTTATAATTTTGATTGGAATAAGCAATTTGAATTATCACTTGATCCAGAAAGAGCAAAGCAATTTCATGATGAAACATTGCCTGAAGAAATATTTAAAAAAGCAGAGTTTTGCTCAATGTGTGGTCCTAAGCATTGTCCAATGAATTCAAAAATCTCAGACGAAACTCTTGATGAATTAAATAATAAACTTACGAAGTGCCATAGTAATAGCACTTCGTAGTTATTTTCTTATAAGATTTCTTTTGTTTTACTAACTACATTTTCAACAGTAAAACCAAAACTTTCAAGGCATTTGCCTCCAGGTGCAGAGGCTCCAAATCTATCCATAGTAATGCAAGCCCCATCAAGACCTACATATTTATGCCATCCGAAGGAATGAGCAGCTTCTACTACAACTCGTTTTTTTACATTACTTGGTAGAACACTTTCTTTGTATGATGGATCTTGTTCTTCGAAAAGTTCAACGCAAGGCATTGAAACTACTCTGGTCTTTTTACCCAAAGAAGATATTTCTTTGCTTGCTTCAATACAAAGGTTAAGCTCACTTCCTGTACCTATAAAAATGACATCTGGAGTACCCTCACAATCAGAAACGATATATCCACCTAATGCAACTTTATCTATAGATGTATTTTCTTGATTGGGCATTCCTTGGCGACTTAAACATAAAGCAGATGGTCTATTTCTATTTTCAATAGCAATTTTGTATGCTCCACTTGTTTCATTACCATCACCAGGTCTAAGAACAAGCATATTTGGCATAGCTCTTAGAGAAGGGATAGTTTCAACAGGCTGATGAGTTGGTCCGTCTTCTCCTACTCCAATTGAGTCATGAGTTAATACATAAATTACTCCCAATCCACTTAGAGCTGATAATCTCATTGAACCTCTCATATAATCTGCAAAAACTAAAAATGTTCCTCCGTAAGGAATTAGACCACTATTGTGGTAGGCAATTCCATTCAATATGGCTGCCATGGCATGCTCTCTAACTCCAAAATGTAAATATCTTTTTTCTGGAGAGTGAGCTTGAAAAGATCCACTTTCGCCTTTTATATCAGTGTAGTTAGAGTGGGTAAGGTCAGCAGATCCACCTATTAACTCTGGAAGATTTGGTCCAAGAGAACCTAAACAGATCTGAGAATGTTTTCTAGTAGCTAAACCCTTATCAGTAGGTGTATAAGAAGGTAAATCCTTATCCCAATTATCTGGTAATTCTCCATTTAACATTCTGGATAATTCTTTTCCTTCTTTAGGAAATGATTTTTTATATTCATCAAATTTTTGATTCCAATCATTTTCAGTCGCTTCGCCTTTTGTTATCGCTTGCCTGAAATGTTCATAAACTTCATTTGGGATCTCAAATGGAGGATATTCCCAATTAAGGAAATTTCTTGTTAAATCCGCTTCTTCTTGACCAATAGCAGCTCCATGAATACCTGCAGTATCTGATTTGTTGGGAGATCCATATCCAATTGTTGTAGAAATTTTAATTATTGAAGGCTTATCTTTAACTAATTTTGCAGCCTGAATAGCTTTTGTTATTCCTTGAATATCATGATTACCATCTTCTACATGTTGTACATGCCATCCATACGCCTCATATCTTTTTAAAACATCTTCAGTAAAAGAAACATCTGTTCTCCCGTCTATAGTTATCTGATTATCATCATATAGAGCAATTAATTTGCCGAGCTTTAGGTGTCCTGCTAGAGAACAAGCTTCAGAAGCTATTCCTTCTTGATTACATCCATCACCCATTATCACATATGTGTAATGGTCAACAATATCAAAATTTGGTTTATTAAATTTTGCAGCGAGGTGTGATTCTGCGATCGCTAAACCTACTGCATTTGATATGCCAGCTCCAAGAGGGCCAGTGGTTACTTCTACACCATCAGTTTCAAAAGTCTCAGGATGACCGGGTGTCTTAGAGCCCCATTGTCTAAATTCTTTAATATCATCAATAGTTACTGATTTATATCCTGTTAGATGTAATAAAGAATATTGCAACATACATCCATGCCCAGCAGATAATACAAAGCGGTCCCTATTAAACCATTTTGGATTATTTGGATTATGGTTCATTATGTTGTGCCACAAAGCATAACCCATAGGAGCACAACCCATTGGGAGGCCGGGATGACCACTATTAGATTTATTTACTGCATCTACAGCCAGCATTCTTATACTATTAACACAGAGAGATTCTAATGAAACGGTTGCAGAGACCATTGTTTTAATTGAGGTAAGTTGAATAGAAAGGCTTTATTGTTGTCATATAAGTTTGCTAAAAGCAAGACAAACATTGTGACCACCAAAGCCAAAGGAGTTTGAAAGAGCTACTCTAATTTGAGCATCTCTAGCATTATTTGGTACATAATCAAGATCACAATCTGGATCTCGATTAACGTAGTTGATTGTAGGAGGGATAAAATTATGTGTCAAAGAGAGGACACAAGCGACTGCTTCTATTCCTCCAGAGCCTCCTAACAGATGACCAGTCATCGACTTAGTTGAGCTTACAGGAATAAGGTAAGATCTGTCTTTAAAAATTGATTTAATTGCTGATGTTTCATTACTATCGTTTGCTGAAGTACTAGTACCGTGGGCATTAATATAATCAACTTTATCAATTTCTAAAGAAGCATCTTCTAATGCAAGGTTAATCGCTGCAGCTCCTCCAGAGCCTCCAGGGGAAGGAGAAGTTATATGATGTGCATCACAAGTTGTTCCATAACCAACAATTTCAGCATATATTTTTGCACCTCTATTTTTTGCATGTTCTAGAGTTTCTAAGATTAGGATGCCTGATCCTTCTCCAATTACAAAGCCATCTCTTTCCGCATCAAAAGGTCTGCTTGCAGTTTGAGGGCTATCGTTTCTAAAAGATAGTGCTTTAGCACTTGCAAAACCAGCAACACCAAGTGGTGTGATGCTTGCTTCAGCACCTCCACAAATCATCACATCTGCTTTGCCAAGTTGTAATAATCTAAATGAATCTCCAATAGCATTAGAACCCGCTGCACAAGCAGTAGAGACTGATGAGCTTGGACCTTTAGCTCCTAATGCAATTGCAGCCAAGCCAGATGCCATATTTGGGATCATCATGGGTACTGTAAAAGGACTAACTCTTTTTGGTCCTTTATGACTAAGAGTTTGTGCCTGAGTTTCCATGGTTAATAATCCTCCAACACCAGAGCCAATAATTACTCCTACTCTGGAGGCATTATTTTCATTAATCTCTAATCCAGAATCATCAAAGGCTTGCTTAGCTGCAATAACTCCAAATTGAGAAAATCTATCCCACCTTTTTGATTCTTTTGGCTCGATAAAATTTTCAAGTTGAAGATTTTTTACCTCTGCTGCAAATTTACATGGATGCAGGTTAGCGTCAAATAAAGTTATATTAGAAACTCCATTTGCTCCTTTTTGAAGGCCGAGTAAATACTCCTCTATGCTATTACCTATTGGAGTCACTGCTCCAATTCCAGTAATAACTACTCGATGGAAATTTCCCATCTTAGACTAACCTTTTTTTTCTTCAATAAATTTAACAGCATCTCCAACTGTAGCGATCCCTTCTGCTGCTTCATCAGGAATCTCTATATCAAAAGCCTCCTCTAAAGCCATTACTAATTCAACAGTATCTAAGGAATCTGCTCCAAGATCATTTTGAAAGTTAGATCCAGATTTTACTTCACCTGAATCTACACTTAGTTGTTCTGCAACAATTGCTTGAACTTTTTGAAAAATTTCTTCTTGAGACATAGTTATTAAATAAACAGAATTATTCTTTAAGATTGTATGACCTTGAGTTAACAAGAGTGAAGCATTTCTTAAATATTTTGTTTGATTGTTAGTAATTTTATTAAAAAAAGGCTGCTAGGGCAAATTTTTATGTAACACGCGGTTAAGATTTACGACACTATTCTTATTAAAGGGCAAACTTGACTTTGTTAGACAATAGTATTATTGAAGGTTTTCAAAGATTAAATAGCATAATGTCACACGCAGTAAAAATTTATGATACATGTATTGGATGTACCCAATGTGTAAGAGCATGTCCTTTAGATGTTTTAGAAATGGTGCCTTGGGACGGTTGTAAAGCTGGCCAAATAGCTTCATCTCCAAGGACTGAAGATTGTGTAGGTTGCAAAAGGTGCGAAACAGCATGTCCTACCGACTTCTTAAGTATTAGGGTTTATTTAGGAGATGAGACTTCTAGAAGTATGGGACTTGCTTATTAAAACTATTAGTGCAGTTTTAATACAGTCCACATTTTATTTTTTATCAATATATTTCTATTAAGTTAAAAAAAAAAATTTTATGTGTGGCATAGTAGCAGTTACAGGTTATAGAAAAGCTTTACCATTACTTGTTGAAGGTTTGGAAAAACTCGAATATAGAGGCTATGATTCTGCAGGAATAGCTGTAATAGATTCAGATAATAAAAAATTAGTTTGTCATAAAGCAGAGGGAAAACTAAAAAACCTGAAGCACAAATTAGATAAAAAGATTATTTCCGGTTCATTAGGTATAGGCCATACCCGTTGGGCTACTCATGGAAAACCAGTCTTAAGAAATGCACACCCTCATTGTGATTGGACTAAACAAGTTGCAGTTGTTCAGAATGGAATTATAGAAAACTATTTTGAATTAAAAACAAAATTAGAATCAGAAGGTATCGTCTTTACCTCAGAAACAGATACTGAGGTTATACCTCATTTAATACAAAAAGAATTAAACAACCTTAGTAATCTTAATTTAGAAAATAGTGGATCTACCTTACTTATAGCTGTGAGGAATGTTATTTCTGATCTTGAAGGTGCTTATGCTCTTGCAGTTATATGGTCTGGCTCTCCAGATTCATTGGTTGTGGCAAGAAAGCAGGCACCCTTAATTATTGGTTTAGGCGAAGGTGAATTTGTATGCGCTAGTGATACCCCTGCAATTACTAATATTACAAATACTATTCTGCCTATGGAAGATGATGAGATGGCTTTGTTAACACCTTTAGGTATTGAAATTTATAATTCAGAAAATGAAAGACAATATAGGAATCCAATCTCTTTAAGATTATCAGAACAAATAGTTGATAAAAAACATTTTAAACACTATATGCTTAAAGAGATTTATGATCAACCTCAGATTGCTAAAAATTGGATAAAACAATTTTTGAGAAATGATGAATCTTCATTGACATCTATAAATTATCCATTTGATATTCAATTTCTAAAGAATATAGATCAAATACAGATTCTTGCATGTGGAACAAGTAGGCATGCAGCTCTAGTAGGCAGTTACTTACTTGAACAATACGCAGGTATACCCACAAATGTTTTTTATGCAAGTGAATTTAGATATTCTCCCCCACCTTTATCTCCTAATATTCTTACTATTGGCGTAACTCAATCAGGCGAAACAGCTGATACTCTTGCTGCTTTAAATATGGAAATCAAAAGGAGGCAATCTTCAGGAAAAGAATCTTACAAACCAAATCTTATTGCAATAACAAATAGACTAGATAGTTCAATTTCAAGACTTGTTCCAAATATCATTGACATATCAGCTGGAATAGAAATTGGAGTTGCAGCTACAAAAACTTTTTTTGGTCAATTATTGTCTTTTTATGGCTTAGCAATCACATTTGCTCAAATAAGAAAAAGTAAAACACATGAGGAAATAGATAAGATGATTTCAAATTTAATTAAAATACCTCCAATTTTAGAGGATTTAATTATTAGCCATAATAAAATTTCTGAAGAATTAGCTCATAATTTTTCTAACATGAAAGATGTAATTTTTCTTGGAAGAGGAATTAATTATCCTATTGCTTTAGAAGGAGCTCTTAAATTAAAGGAGATAAGTTATATTCATGCTGCTGGTTATCCAGCTGGAGAAATGAAACATGGACCAATCGCTTTATTAGAGAAAAAAGTCCCAGTTATTTCAATTGCTACTCCAGGAAATGTATTTGAAAAAGTTATAAGTAATGCACAAGAAGCTAAAGCAAGAGATTCTTATCTTGTGGGTATTGCTCCAGAATGTGAAGGGACCGAGATTTTTGATTATTTAATACCTTTACCTTTAATAGATGAATGGATATCTCCATTATTAACAGTCGTTCCAATGCAACTTCTAAGTTATCATATAGCAGCTCATAGAGGACTTGATGTTGATCAACCACGAAACCTTGCTAAGAGCGTCACTGTGGAATAAAAATGATTTTGTGAAAAGAATATATTTTAAAGATCTAATAATCCTTTTGGAGGATTAATAACTAAATACTTATTTTTTCTGTCTATAGTTGTCACAATTTCTTTTACAAAAGGGATTAAAACATCTTTATTATTTTGATTTAATCTAATAACAATTAGATTATTGTTTTCTGTTATTAAATCTACTACTTTCCCAATAACTTTTATTTCACTTTTAACAAATAATTTTACATCTAAATCTAGTAGTTGATTTAAGTGAAACTCATTATCCTTTAACTTAGGAATATCATTACTTTTAACAAGTAATTTATATTGTTTTAGATTATCTGCTTCATTTCTGTTTTTAATACCTTCTAAAGAGATAATGAATGACTCTTTCCCAGGTTTTTGAAACCCAGATATAAGTTTAAAAGGGATAGGCTCTTCATTATGTTTTTGTATCCATCTCATACCCGGTTTGGTAAATCTTTCTTTAAAATCGCTTAAAGATTTAATATTTAATTTCCCTGCTACTCCATGAGAAGAAGTAATAATACCAATCACTAACCAATCCTCATTTTCTATCATATTATGTTTATAAATTGAATTGAAACTACTATGGATAATACTTCCAAACCAATATTACCTGGCTCAATAGTAAAAGTTAAAGATGAAAATTCTATTTATAAAGGATATAAAGGTTTTGTTCAAAGAGTAACTAGAAAGAAGGCTGCAGTTCTTTTTGAAGGGGGTAACTGGGATAAGCTTATAACTTTTTCCTTAAAACATTTGGAACTAGTGTAGATGGATTAATATTGATTTTCATTATAGATTCTATTGCTTTTGAGGCGGCAATCTTCTCCGCTTTTTTATGTGATTGTCCATAAGAAGTGGCATATAATTTATCTTCTATAAACACCTCACAATAAAATCTTTTTTGATCACCATGAGTTTTTGAAGTCTCAATAATTTTATAAATAGGTAAATTGATAGATCTACTTTGACACCATTCTTGTAACTTAGATTTTGCGTTAAATTTGTATGGTGCATCAAGTATTAGTTTAGAATCTTTTAACCAGTATTTATCTAGCCACAAATTGATTTCTTTTACTGAACTAAAGCATTTATAAAAGGCTCCAATAAGAGCCTCAGTAATTTCAGCGATAATTGTATCTTTTGAGAAACTATCACCCATAGCTTTTGGTCCGACTAATATTATTCTTTCTAAATGAATTTTTTTCCCAAATTTTGCTAACCATTCATCACTTACAATTTGTGCTCTTAGTTCAGATCTCTCTCCTACACTTAATCTTTGGAAATTATTTTCAATAAATTCAGAAGCAGATAGTCTTAAAACAGCATCCCCAAGAAATTCTAATTTTTCATGGTTAATTTTTTTACTCATAGATGAGTGTGTTAAAGCTTCATTAATTATCCTAAGTTTTTCTAGATTATTGGTCTTCTAATATTTGGTTAAATCTAACTGAATTAATTTTTAAAGATTTTAAAAAATTAACTATATCCGCAACTCTCTTCTTATTCATGGAGTTTAAGTTTTATTAACTATAAAATTAAAAGTAAAAGCAGGTCATAAGCCGGGTTCTGTTCACCTTTAGATAAAGGTGGGTAATCATCTATCTAGGACTGGAATTACTTCTCAGCCTCAAGCGGCGCTTAAAAGAAGAATTAATAATGGCCATAAAATCTTCTTAGCCTTGCACCCAGCCGGGGTTTACCTAGCTAATACCTCTCGATATTACTGGTGCGCTCTTACCGCACCTTTGCACCCTTACCATGCTAATAGAGCATTAGGCGGTATGTTTCTGTGGCACTATCCTCACGGTTTCCCGCACTGGGAATTACCCAGCAAGCCTGGCCATATGGGAGCCCGGACTTTCCTCAAAAGAGTTTTATTTTGTTTCCAAAATAAAACTCTTTTGCGATTACCTCTCCTGCTTTTATTAAGCATAATGCCTATTATTAAAAAAAACATCTAGTGGGGCTGTAGCTCAGCAGGATAGAGCAACGGTTTCCTAAACCGTAGGTCGTGGGTTCAAATCCCTCCAGTCCCGTAAAAGTTACTAAACTATATTTAGTATATGTGCAAACTTGTCACTCTCTAGCTAGCGTATAGATAGTAATTAAGCTTTTATGGCAAAGCTACACGATATGCGTTTAAAACTCTTGGTTCAACAAGAACATGAACGTATTGCAAAATCTCAACCTAATGATCTAGATCTTTCAATCGTTCAGGCAAGATGTCTATGTTGGCTCGCTTTGTTAGCAGAGGCTCATGAAGATCAAGCTAATGATGCTGAAAAGCGTGGAGATGCAGAACAAGCTATGGGTTGGTTTGCAGATTCGATGCGTTTAAGGGATGTTATTAATTTAGTTACGAGTATCGAAATTCCTTTGCCAGAAAGCCCTGATTCTCTTGATGAAAATGAAGATTTATTTGATGGCCCAACTATAAGTGCATAATTAATGCGATTATATAAATAGTTTGAAATTTCTCTTGTGACAGAAGAACCATGTCAATGCTCTGATTGTCAAAGATTCTATAGAGAGCATGACAGATTAATACGAGAATTTCCTACGCTTAAACAGCAACAGGAACTTAATTGGGCATCGATTCAATCTTTTAGAACACTTTGCGGCAAAGTAACGGAAGAATTACAAAAAAGATTAGCTTATACTGATGATAAGGTACATCAATCTTCTGAAGATGGAAATACCTGTACTAATGAAGAACTAGAAGTTGCAATAAATGAACTTGAAAATATCAATGCATATTTGTACTCTATTGAAGCTTTAATGGAACGTATCTTTGATATAAAAGTTTCCGATAAAATTGAGGCTAATTTTAAAGAAATCGCTGGTGAAATAGCTCCTGACCCACTTAATATAGATAGATTAATTTTAAATAGATTATTTCATCAGACTCCTGATTTCCCAGATAGAAAGAATTAATTAGTCAGCTCTTCTATATCACATGTAATATCAACTGGCATTGGCACAACTTTCCATATTGAATCACAATATTCTTTGATAGCTCTATCAGAAGAAAAATATCCTGACCTAGCTGTATTTAATAAAGCCATTTTATTCCACTTTTTTTTATCATTCCAAGCTTTACTAACTATATCTTGAGTATTTAGATAATCATCAAAATCAGCCATAACAAAGAAGGGATCTAAGCCTGTAAGGCTATTAAGTAAAGGTTTAAATAATTCCTTATCTCCATTACTAAAATGACCAATTTCTATCAATCTAAGAACTTCTTTTAATTCACTAGAATTTTTAATGAAACTTTGTGGATTATATCCTTTATTTTTTAATTTCATTATTTCGCTTTCGGTTTTTCCGAATAAGAAAAAGTTTTCAGGTTTTACTAATTCTCTCAATTCAACATTTGCACCATCAAGTGTACCTATCGTTAATGCACCATTCATGGCGAATTTCATATTACCTGTGCCAGAAGCTTCCTTACCAGCAGTTGAAATTTGCTCTGATAAATCAGTTGCAGGATAAACTATTTCACCAAGTTTTACATTATAGTCTGGTAAAAAGACTACTCTTAGTAAACCATCCATATCAGGATCAGAATTAACTACATCTGCAATGCCGTTAATAAATCTGATCATTAATTTTGCCATAAAATAACCCGGTGCGGCTTTCCCACCAAAAATTATTGTTCTGGGTGCTTTAGTGTTGCTAGTTCCATTTTTGATTCTTATATATTGAGCTATGATTTGTAGAGCATTTAGATGTTGCCTTTTGTATTGGTGAATTCTCTTCACTTGAACATCAAATAGACTCGAAGGGTCTACAAGTATTCCAGTTTTTGAATGAATATAATTTGATAATTTACGTTTTCCAAGTAATTTTGTTTCTTGGAATTTCTCTAGGAAATTTAAATCACTTTGTTTCTTTTCTAAATTTTCCATTAGCTTCATATTAGTTATCCAATCTGAACCAATTTCTTTATCTAAAAGGTCAGCCAATCCTGGATTAGCTAATGCAACCCATCTTCTAGGCGTCACTCCATTTGTGACATTTGTGAACTTTTCAGGCCATAACTCTGCAAATTCAGGAAGTAATTGTCTTTTTATTAAATCTGAGTGTAAAGTCGCCACACCATTTATATGATGAGCTCCAATAGTTGCTAAATGTGCCATCCTGACAGATTTAGAACCATCTTCGTCGATAATAGATAATTTCCTAAGAATTTTGTCATCGCCAGGATAACGTAGTCTTAATTGCTGTAAGAATCTCCAGTTTATTTCATAAATAATTTCTAGATGGCGGGGCAATAGATCATTGAATAAATGCAAATCCCATTTCTCAAGAGCTTCAGGAAGCAATGTATGATTTGTATATGCAACTGATTGAGTAGTTATATTCCACGCTTTATCCCAACCTATTTGATATTGATCTATTAATAGTCTCATTAGTTCAGCCACTGCAATTGCTGGATGTGTATCATTTAATTGGACTGTCCAGTGTTTTGGAAAGTCGGTTATTGCGATTGACCTTTTTTCAAGACTTCTAAGCATATCTTGCAGTGAACAGCTTACGAAGAAATGTTGTTGTTTTAATCTCAATCGTCTACCTTCATCTGTGCCGTCATTAGGATATAAAACCTTTGAGAGGGTTTCAGAAGCAACTTTCTCTTCAACTGCTCCATAATAATCACCAATATTGAACGCATAAAAGTCGAAACTTTCAGTTGCATCTGCTCTCCATAGCCTTAATCTGTCACAAGTATTAACTCGATATCCTAAAACTGGCACATCATGTGGCACTCCAATAGCATGTTCGTAGGGAATCCATCTGGATCGATAATTTCCTTTGTCATCTCTATAACTTTCTGTTCTTCCTCCAAAACCAACAAAACAAGATTCATCAGGTTGGGGTAATTCCCATGGCCAACCTCCTTTTAACCATTTATCCGTAACTTCAACTTGCCAACCATCTCTTATTAGTTGATTGAAAATACCAAATTCGTATCTAATCCCATAACCTACTGCTGGGACTTGTAGTGAAGCCAGCGATTCCATATAACATGCAGCAAGACGACCAAGACCTCCATTCCCAAGACCAGGTTCCTCTTCTACTTCTAGTATCTGTGATAAGGAATCTATTCCAAATCTTTTTAATGCGACTTCAGCTTCTTTAGTGATACCTAAATTTAAAAGATTATTACTCAGTTGGGGACCTATTAGAAATTCAGCAGATAAGTAGGCAACAGTTTTTTGAGGTTTTTTTCTAATTACTTCTTGACTAGCAAGATATCTTGTCATTAATCTATCTTTGACTGCATAGCTCAAAGCCATATATAAATCATGATGACTTGCTGATGTTGCAAGCTTTCCAAGGGTAAAAAACAAATGAGATGTCATTCCTTTGAATAATGCATCAGAATCCATACCTGCTTTTTCTGAATCTAAGTAGCAACCTGGAGTAGGGAGTCTTAAGTCAAAAGGTTCGTTAGTATTCATAGGCTTTCTCATATATTTGAAGATAGCCGTATTTCAAAAAAATTCTGAGTTGTGAGTGCAGATCCACACTTGTTTATTATTTTTTTATTTTTTTGACATATTTACTAAACATGGCACTTCGTAAACTATGTTTCAATAAGTGATATTTTTTTTATTAACATTTTTGAATGAATTATTTATTGGCTGAATTAAGTGCACATGACTTGGAAGTTGCTGAAACTCTTATTGGGGTAATAAGATTTCTTCTGATATTTTTGGCAGCTAGAGCTCTTGCTGAGGTTTTAGTGAGATTAAGTCTACCTACAATTGTAGGTGAACTTCTTGCTGGAGTTCTTATTGGTGCATCAGGGTTTCATCTTTTAATACCTCCATCTGCTCAAACAAACTTAAATGAAGGATTGGTTAATTTGATCAGCTCATTAGCTTCTATACCTCCAGAGGCAGTACCAGATGTTTATTTTGAGACGTTCCCCTCTTTGCAAGCAGTAGCGACTTTGGGATTGTATGCTCTTTTATTCTTAACAGGACTCGAAAGCGAATTAGAGGAATTAGTAGCTGTAGGTGCTCAAGCTTTTACTGTTGCTATGGCTGGAGTGATTTTACCTTTTGCCTTCGGTACCTTTGGTTTAATGTTTATATTTCAAGTTGATTTAATACCAGCAGTGTTTGCAGGTGCCTCTATGACAGCTACGAGTATAGGTATTACAGCAAGTGTCTTTGGTGAATTGGGATATCTTAAGACAAGAGAAGGTCAAATAGTGATAGGAGCAGCAGTATTGGATGATATCTTAGGTATTGTCATTCTTGCAGTTGTTGTAGCCCTAGCAGCAGGAGGTTCTTTAGAAATTGCGCCAATTATAAAACTTGTTGCAGCTGCAGTAGTTTTTGTAATTGCGGCTATTGCATTGAGTCGGACTGCTGCTCCAGGTTTTGATTGGCTGCTTGATAGATTAAAAGCTCCAGGTGCAGTGGTAGTAGCTTCTTTTGTTATTCTTGTTTTGTGTTGTTTTGTTGCTACTGCTATTGGCTTAGAAGCAGCCTTAGGAGCATTTGCTGCAGGTTTAATTTTAAGTAGCTCTAAAAATAATCATGCTATACAGCAATCAGTTCTCCCACTGGTTTCCTTATTTGCAACTATATTTTTTGTTTTAGTTGGAGCAGGTATGGATTTATCAGTGATCAATCCCCTTGATCCCTCTAGCAGATCAGCATTAGTAGTAGCTGGCTTTTTGTTAGTTGTAGCAATTATTGGAAAAATTGCTGCAGGATGGTCATTTATTATTGATAAACCTACAGATAGATTAGTTGTCGGATTAGGTATGATGCCACGAGGTGAAGTCGGTTTAATCTTTTTAGGACTAGGAACTAGCGCAGGATTATTAACGCCTTCTCTTGAAGCTGCAATACTCCTTATGGTAATAGGAACAACATTTCTAGCACCGGTGCTTTTGAGGATAGTTCTTAAAGATAAAAAACCTGGTGATGGTAATAATGCAGATGATAATGTTGCTGCTGATCAACTCGGCCTTCGTTAACTTTTTATTGTATTATCATCTTAATAATTGAAGTAAATTAAATGAGTCAAACTAATTTATTAAATAATAATGCAAATTATTCTTGGAATTTCTTAAATTATCCTATTCATACAATTTCAGCTAACTCTGATGATGGTTCAAAAAATATAGCAGTACTATTAATTCATGGATTTGGAGCATCTACTGATCATTGGCGTTTTAATATACCTGTATTATCTTCAAAATATGAAGTTCATGCCATTGATTTACTAGGTTTTGGTAAAAGCCCAAAACCTAATGATGTCGATTATTCAGGATCATTATGGAAAGAACAAGTTGTAGCTTATGTTAAAGAAGTTATTCAAAAACCAACTGTCATAGTTGGTAATTCACTTGGTGGGTATGCAGCATTAGCCGCTGGAGCTGAACTTAATGAACTTTCTGCAGGTGTTATTTTGCTTAATGCAGCTGGATATTTTAGTGAAGAAAAGCTCGTTAAAAAGAATATGCTTCAAACATCAATTGAAACTGTTGCTGGAATATTTCTAAAAAATGTAGTTTTGCAGCGTTTGATCTTTGAAAATATGAGAAATCCAAAGAATATAAAAAAAACCTTAAATCAAGTTTATGTTGATAAAAAAAATGTTGATGATTATCTTGTTGAATCTATAAGAAATCCATCTTTAGATATTGGAGCTTTTAATGTATTCAGAAGTGTATTCAATCCATCCGGTCCTCAAGGAGAACCTTTAGACTCTCTTTTTAATAAGCTCAATGCTCCACTACTTTTACTATGGGGGAGTAAAGACCCATGGATGAATACTCCAAAGAAGAGAGATCTATATAAAAAATATACCCCAGAAAATACTACTGAAGTTATCTTAGATGCTGGCCATTGTCCTCATGATGAAATTCCTGATCAGGTCAATAATCACATATTAGATTGGCTTAAATTACTTTAAAAAATTATTTCAGTGAAAATTCTAAAAAAAGATAATGGTATTCACACGATATTCAAAGATAATAATAATTTCATTAATTTTTGTCCCAGTAGAGGGGGGATAATTACTAATTGGGTATCAATGATTATCAAATATTATATTTTGATCAAAAAAGATTTTTAGATAAAAGTAAAAGTATAAGAGGTGGAATTCCAATTTTATTCCCAATCTGTGGCAATCTTGAAAAAAAGTCTTTGTTCGGCGATAATTTTTTAGATTTAATGCAGCATGGATTTGCTCGTGATCAAGAGTGGAATTATGGATTTAATCAATCTAAAAATACTTTATGTTTAACCTTGAGTGATAATGAAATAACGAGAAAATATTATCCTTATTTTTTTCAATTAAAAATTGAGATAACTTTTAGCATTGAAACCTTAATATTTAATATTGAAATTTTCAATAAATCAAATACCATAATGCCAGTTAATTTTGGTTTGCATCCATACTTTAATATTTCCGATTTTAATAATGTAAAATTTTTGGATTATTCTAAATGTTGCTTAAATCAAAAAAATAACAATTTGGTAAAAACTGAAAATTTATTAAGGAATTCATTTAAAGGGATAGATTTATTAATGTACTCTTCGGGTAAGACATCTTTTATAGATTATGGATTGAAAAGAAAGATTACTTTAACTAATCCATCTCCATTTGATATATCCGTTATTTGGTCTGATCCTCCTAGAAAGATGTTATGTATAGAACCATGGACTAGTCCAAGAAATTCTCTAGAAAATGGGTTTAGGAAGATTGAAATTATGCCAAATTCTTCTCAAAAGTTATATACCTCAATATTGGTAGAAAATTTATAAACGTATATGAAAATAATCATTATTGATGATGACCCTACTGGATCGCAAACAGTCAATGGTTGTAATTTAATTCTGAAATGGGATTATGAAACTTTACTTAAGGGTTTAAAAGATTCATCAAATCTTTTATTTATATTAGCTAATACTAGGTCTTTGTCTAAAAAGGATGTAAAAATAAGATTAAAAGAAATTTGTTCTTCTTTGAGAGAAATTATGAATAATTCCTTATTTGCGGAAGAAGATTTTGTTTTGATAAGTAGAGGAGATTCGACTTTAAGAGGACATAATTTTATAGAGCCATTCATTATTAATGAATTATTAGGTCCTTTTGACGCAACTTTTTATATACCAGCTTTTATAGAAGGGAATCGAACTACAGTAAACGGAAATCATTTCGTAGATAATATTCCTATTCATAAGACAATCTTTTCAAAAGATAAAATTTTCGGTTTTAATACAAGTAATGTAAAAGAATTGATATATGAGCAAAGTAATCTACCAGTTAGATTTTAATAATATTGAGAATATATTTATTAAAGATTTTGAAGTATTAGAAACTAATCAACCAAGTAAACTTTATATGCACATAGAAAAGTTGAAGAATAATAAAAAAGTAATTGTAGACATAATGGATTATTCTCAGTTAGATAAATTTTCTAGTATTGTCAAAAGTCTTCTAAAAAAAAAGAAATTTCTTTTTAGAAGTGCTGCAAGTTTTATAAGTTCTTTATCGAATGTTAAACAGACTCAAAAAGATCATATTTACTTTTCTCAATTAAGAAGGAAAAATAATAATGATAAAGCTATGAAAGGCTTAATAGTTGTTGGTTCTTATGTTGAATTAACAACGCTTCAATTAAATAAAGTTTTAGAAATAAGTTTATGTAAACCTATAGAAATTAATGTTTTTAAGCTTTATGAGTTTTTTAAACTTGGAGATAATTTGAACCAAATAAATTCTCTTAAGAAATTAATATTAAATTCTATTAGACAAAATTTAAGCCAAGAGTCTATTCCTGTTTTATATACATCAAGAGAAATTATATCTCCAACAGATAAAAATGATTTAATTCAGTTTCAACTTTTCTTATCAGCTTTCATAGCTGAAATAGTTTCCGCTATTAAAAATGAAATAGGTTATTTAATCTCTAAGGGAGGAATAACTACAAATACGATCATTAGTGAGGGATTAGAAGCGGACTCAGTTTATTTGGAAGGGCAAATTCTTCCAGGCATTTCTTTAGTAACGTTCAATTTGTTAAAACAAAAAGGGAAATTGCCAATAGTAACTTTTCCAGGAAATATAGGAAATAAAATGTCTTTAGTGAAAGCCTTAGAAATTCTCGAAAATAAGAATTTTTAAAAGTTATTTATTATTGAATCAGCAAATTGACTGCATGATAAAGGTTCTACTGAAGGTGTCATTAATCTTGCTAAATCATATGTGACTCTTTTATTTTCAATTGATTTACTAAGACCTTTCGTTATTAAGTTTGCGGCTTCATTCCATCCGAAATATTCCAACATCATTACTCCGCTTAATATTACAGATCCAGGATTTATTTTGTTTAATCCTGCATGCTTTGGAGCTGTACCGTGTGTCGCTTCAAAAATTGCAGCTTTATCTCCAATATTGGCACCTGGAGCCATACCTAATCCACCAACAATTGCAGCAGCAGCATCAGATAAATAATCCCCATTTAAATTTAGTGTGGCCAATATTGAATATTCTTGAGGTCTGGTTTGGATTTGTTGAAAAATACTATCAGCGATACGATCATCAACTAAAACTAAATCTTTCCAATTGTTTTTACCATGAGAATCACCAATACTTGATATTACATGCTTTATTTCTTCGCAAATATCGTTTCTTTTGGAGTTGGTTAATTTATTGAAACCAGGTTCAATTAATCTGGCATTGTTCTCTATTGAGATTTCATGATTGTTTTCTAAGTTATCTAATATCCAACTTTCTCTCTCAGTTATGCAATCATCTCTAAACTCATTTATGACTAATTCATATCCCCAATCTCTAAAGGCTCCCTCTGTGAATTTCATAATATTCCCTTTATGAACAAGTGTTACGTGTCTTTTATTTCCAGATAATTGTTTTGCATGTTCTATTGCCTTTCTTATATGTCTTTGACTTCCAAATTTACTTACTGGTTTAATTCCTATCCCTGCGTTTATTGGTAGTGATCTATTTTTTAGCTTTGGACTTTTTGGAATAACATTATCATTTATATATTTAATTAAATTTATACAATTCTCATCTTCTGCTTCCCACTCAATCCCCATATAAATATCTTCAGTATTTTCTCTATAAACAATAATATCTAAATCCTCTGGAGACTTATGAGGACTTGGAGTTCCCGAATAGTATTTACAGGGTCTTACACAGCTATATAAATCAAAAATTTGTCTTAAAGCAACATTGAGTGATCGTATACCTCCTCCTACAGGTGTTGTTAAAGGACCTTTTATGGCCACGCCATAATGTCTAATTGCTTCAATTGTGTCATCAGGGAGATAATTATAAGTTCCATACATATCACAAGCTTCATCACCAGCATAGACTTTAAACCAATTAATTTTTCGTTTATCGCGATAACTATATTTAATAGATGCATCAATAACTTTTTGAGTCGCTGGCCATATATCTACTCCTGTGCCATCACCTCTAATAAATGGAACAATTGGATCATCAGGAACAATTGGTTTGCCATCTTGGAAGGTTATTACTTGACCATCAGTGGGATTATTTAATTTTTCAAAATTAGGCATAAAGTTAAAATTTTGGTAAAAAAAATTTATTAATTTGTACAATCTAATTGACAATAAGTGCTTAATTACAAAAAATTTTTTTTTTAGTTAATTAAAATTCATAAAGGATAAATAATCTTCATTTCAACATTTTTATTAAAATAAAAAGCTATTAATTAGCTTCAAGAACTGAACATATGTAATTTTAAGCTTAATAATTAAAACTATTATGAATGCTAGTTCTAATGTGAGAAATTTAGATATTGCTAATAAGATAGCCTCAACGGCAACTTTGTTTCGAAAATATTTTCCTGATGCAATAGTGAACTTCAGTCCTTGGGATAATATGAAAGAAAATGAATTGTTTGATACTATTGATTTCTCGTTCCAATTCCCAGGATGGAGTCCTTGTCTAGAATGCAGAGCTATATTGTTACAATTAAGAGTTGAAGAATTAGATAACGACGTGCCAAAACTTTTAGGTGTTGTTATGAAAGGAATGATTTTGCCCAAAGAAAGATGGAGAGTAGCCACAATCGGTAAATGGGAAATGACTGGTACTCACTTGCCTCAACAAGCTCAAATAGATAGTTTATTTTTAGTTTGCAAAGAACTTTATAAGTTATTCTCTACAACATCCTCAAGTAACAAAAATTAGCTGAATTTTGTGTTTTGTATGTAAATTGAAGATATATTGATAACTACAATTAGTTTAAATGGCAGTAGCTCTTGCAGGACAATTGAGGGAGGGGACAAAAAAATCCCATACCATGGCTGAAAATACAGGTTTTATTGCTTGTTTTTTGAAAGGAGTTGTTGAAAAAACTTCTTACAGAAAATTGATAAGTGATTTATATTTTGTATATCAAGCGATGGAAGATGAGATTGATAGATTAGTCAAAGAAGATCATCCTATAGTAAAGCATATAGGTTTTAAGGAATTATTTAGGAAGGAAACATTAGAAAATGATTTGCAATTTTATTATGGTAAGAACTGGATTAATGAAATAAAAATATCTGATTCAGCTCAACTGTATGTAAATAGAATTCGTTCGGTTGCTTCTGAATCTCCTGAATTGTTAGTGGGGCATCACTACACTAGGTATATAGGTGATTTGTCAGGCGGACAAATTTTAAAGAAAATTGCCAAGAAAGCTCTTAATTTAGAAGGGGAAAATGGTTTGAATTTTTATGAATTTAAATTAATTGATGATGAAAAGGAATTTAAGAAGTCCTATTCAGAAACACTCAATAGACTTCCTATTGATCAAAATGTTGCCGATAAAATAGTAGAAGAAGCCAATGAAGCTTTTCTATATAACATGAAAATGTTTAAGGAATTAGAGGGTAACTTAATCGGAGTATTGGGTAAGATTGTTTTTAATTTTATTACAAAAAAAGCTAGAAAAGGTAGTACTGAAAATTAGATATTATGTTTGAATCTTTAAATGATGTTTTACATAATAAGTTAAAAAAAATAGGTGCAAAGAGATTAAATATATCAGAAGATTTTAAGGAATTTACAAGTAAAGATAAAAAATACACAATCAAAAATTGGCTTTTTGAAGCTCCAAGTTTTAGAAAGTGGAGGATTACCCAATTAGATGGAGGAGGAAAAATACAAGTTTTCAATACTGTCGCCTATCCAATTTTTCAATGTGAACAACCTATTTTAGGAGTTGATATTTTATGGTTTGGAAATTCTCAAAAGCTATTAACTGTTTTAGATTATCAACCATTGATTCAGGATAATGAATATTTACAAAAATATTGTGCCAAGTTAAATGTAATCAAAAATAAATATCCAGAATTTGATAATACAAAAATGAAGAGAATTTATGATTCAAATAAATATTTCTCACCATGGGTAATTATTTGTAGAGGGAATAAATCTAATCTTGAGGAAGATTTACATAATATTTTTTATTTATTTTTGGAGGAGTATTTAAAAATAAATGCTTTTTTTTCTGAAAACCAATTTTTAAATCCACAAGAAATACAATCAAAACATTTTGAATATGATCAATACAGTGCAGACAAAGATCCTGCAGATAAATTATTTAAGAAATTTTTTGGTGAAGAGTGGACTACAAAATTTATAAGAAATTTTTTGTTTACATCAAATTAATAAAACTCATGTATATTGAAAAAACTATATTTCTAAAAAATGAATGGAGATGGTCTAAGTTTCAAAAATATATAATTTATAAATTAGATCAATATGATTTTCAGAAATATAAAATCCCATCAGAATATTCTTATAGAGAATCAAATTATGGATCTGGTAAAAACAATAAAAATGCCATACTTTGTACTTGGGCAGGCAAAAATCACAGAATAAACTTTTGTAGATCTGTCTGTATTAATAGCCCTTCTTATTGTGTCTTAAATTTTTTAATAATACCTAAAAGTAAATATAATATACCCTTTTTAGGTATTGATTTTGTATCTCTACCTAATTATCATTTAATAGTTTTAGATTTTCAACCTTCATTGAATATCAGTAAGCAATTTGATAAAGACTTATTAAAATAATTATTGAAAATAAAGGATCAGTTTCATCAAAAAGTACCAATGGCTGCAAAAATGTCAGATCAAATAGCCCAATTTTTTTCGCCAGGAGTTATTTGGTCCAAATTACCAAAAGAGGAAAGAAGTGAAAATTTGATTAATAATAATTTATATCCAACTTTTCAAAAATATTTGGATTTATATTTAAATATTCTTTTTAGAGCGGAAGAGGTTGACTTAAAATTTCAAAAAGAACTTATTAATGGACAAATTCAATATCTTGAATATAGAAAATCCAAAGACCCGGCAAGACCAATGCTTAAAGTGTTATTTGGAGAAACCTTTACAGAGTCATTAATAAATAATTTATTATTTAAAATAATATAATTACATGAAAGGAAATGTATGGATAAAATATCAGTCTTATTTGTCTGCTTAGGTAATATTTGCAGGTCTCCTGCCGCAGAGGCAATTTTTCAAAGTTTAATTAATGATAAAGGTATTGGTAATCAATTTATTGTGGATTCAGCGGGTACCGGTAGTTGGCATGTAGGTAAAAAAGCAGATTCAAGGATGAGATTTGCAGCCAAACAGAGAAATATTAATATCACAAGTAATGCAAGACAGATTAGAGAAGATGATTTTCGTAAGTTTAAATATATATTAGTGATGGATAATTCTAACTTTAATAATGTTATTGATTTCAAGAATCGAGTAAAAGGTTCAGATTTTGCAAAAATTTTAAAGATACAAGACTTTTCTTCAATTTTTGCTGAGAAAGAAGTTCCAGATCCATATTTTGGAGGAGATGCTGGGTTTGATCATGTTCTTGATATCTTGGAGGATTCTGTAAGCTGTTTTTTAGAGGATATTACTTAATTCAAAGATGTAATTCCTTTGGAATCGTTTCTAAATAAATTTCTAAAATCTTTCCAACAACTTGATTTATTGTATAGCCATCACTAATTATTTCTATAGCATCTTCAGCTTTAATTAAAGGTGAAATTTTACGGTTTGAATCGTCAAAATCCCTTTGCTCTATTTCATTTTTCAACTGTTCAAAATCAATAGTACCTTGACCCATCGCCTCTAACTCATTTTTTCTTCTTTTTGCTCTTTCATTAATCGTAGCTGTGAGAAAAATTTTCAATTCTGCATATGGAAATACTTTAGAACCAATATCTCTCCCTTCAGCAACTATCCCTCCTTCATCACCAATTTTTCTTTGTTCTTTAACTAGAAATTCTCTAACTTCCTTAATGGAGGCGATTGATGAAACGATAGAGCTTATTTCTTGGGTGCGAATCTTTTCCGTAACATTATGATTATTGATAATTACATTCTGCTTAGACCCTGAGACTGATTTGAATTTTATGGAGATATCACTTAAAAATGATTTAAATCTTTACGATTCTCATAATTGATTTTTTCTTTTATTAAATACCAACTTAAAGCTCTATACATAGCTCCAGTATCTAAAAAAATAAATTTTAATTTTTTAGCGATTAATTTAGTTACAGTACTTTTGCCAGAACCTGCTGGTCCATCTATTGCGATAATAGGATCTCTTTTCATGAGAAAAACATGATCAATTAATCTTGTACTTCCGCATATTATCGCACCTGCAAGCATTGTTATATTGATTTCAGATGTTGATCTTTGTAAATTAAAAGCATTAACATGTTCAAGATATTCAACTTTTATATCTTTATCTTTTAGTCTCTTTATAATTTTTTTTAAATCAAAGGTTTTTGTTTGATTAAATATTTGCTTAGTACGAAATAACTCTGCGGAAAATAATTTTAATTTTTCCCTATCATTTTTTAATAAAAGATTATTGCGAGAACTATATGGTATTCCATCAATATCCCTTTGAGTATCAATAGATTTAATTGCTACTCTAATATTATTTTTCGCGACCATTTCTTTGATAATCAATAATTGTTGCCAATCTTTTTCCCCTAGAAAAATTACTTCTGGTTTTACAATATTTATTAACCTATTAACGACAGTACAAACTCCATCAAAATGTCCCTTCCTAGATATCCCACATAAAGTTTTTGATAAGTCTTCTGATGCTTTTAAATAGTTAATTTTCTTTTCATTTGTAGGAAATATTTCATCTACATAGGTATGAAAATCGCATCAGCTCCAGCAGCAAAAGCTAAATCAATATCTTTATTAATAGTTCTTGGATAATTTCTTAAATCTTCTTTATCGTTAAATTGAAGAGGATTAATAAAAATACTCAATAATACTAAATTCTCTTTATATTTTTTAGCCTCTCGAATTAATTCTTTATGTCCTAAGTGTAGATTTCCCATAGAAGGGACAAAACTTATACCTTTTTGATTACTCAGTCTCCATTCGTTTAGTTCTTTAATTGTTTTAAGTATGATTTGAGTCACTTTTGGGTTTACAAAATAAATCTTTTAACTAATAATTACTGGACAAAACTAATCTTAATAGGAATATCTATATAGGAGAAGTTTATCATTCTATTACTTATGGATTACAAAACATCTGGAGTTGATATTGAAGCAGGCAGAGAATTTGTATCTGAAATCAAAGAAGCTGTAGAAAAAACGCACTCACCTAATGTAATTAATAGTATTGGAGGCTTTGGTGGCCTGTTCAAATTACCATTAAATAAATATAAAAATCCTGTCTTGGTTTCAGGAACAGATGGAGTTGGAACAAAATTAGAGTTGGCGCAAATAAAAAATTTTCACTTTGAGGTGGGTATTGATTTAGTGGCAATGTGTATAAACGATATTATTACGACTGGAGCATCTCCTTTATTTTTTCTTGATTATATTGCGACTGGAAAACTAGATAAGAATCAACTTAAAAATGTAATTCTAGGAATTGCAAATAGTTGTAAAGAAAATAATTGTTCATTATTAGGTGGTGAAACAGCAGAGATGCCTGGTTTCTATTCCCAAAATAAATATGATTTAGCGGGATTTTGTGTTGGAGTCGTAGAAGAAGAAAAATTAATAGATGGTAAAAATATTCAAGAAAATGATTTGATAATTGCGATTGAAAGTAGTGGAATTCATAGTAATGGATTCAGCTTGGTAAGGAATGTAATTCAAAATGTAGAAAATATAGAAGATAAATTTGAAAAGATAACTAATTTAAATTTTTATGATGAGCTTTTAAAACCCACAAAGATATATTCAAATTTGATAAAACAACTTTTATTAGAAAATATAGAAATTAAAGGTATGGCTCATATTACTGGAGGTGGTATTCCTGAAAATTTACCAAGATGTATGCCTTCAGATTTTATACCTCATATTTATCGAGATTCATGGGATATTCCATATATTTTCAGATTCCTCAAGGAATTCGGTCAAATCCCTGAAAATGACTTTTGGAATACATTTAATTTAGGAGTCGGATATTGTCTCGTTGTAGACAAGCAATATAAGCAAGAAGTTTTTAATATTTGTGAATCGCAGGGTATTTCAAGTTGGGAGATTGGAAAAATATTAAATAAAAAGGAATCAAATGTTAATCAATTGATAAATGGAATTTCTCTTTAGGATTTATTAATTTTTTTTAATTAAGGAACAATCAATATTTTTATACACAAATAAAAAAGTAAGATGTAATATAATAAACAATAAACTAAAAAAAGTACGTTTAATTAGTTAGATTTATTAACCTTATGCCTTTTGAAAATAATAAGAGAATTACTCGTAGAAGAAGCTCTGCTGGACCCACTCCTCCAAGGAGACCCGCTGGAAATTCATCAGAATTTAACAGTCGTCAAAATCAAGGGCCAAGACCAACTTTCTTGACACTAAGGGATCATGGAAAAGTTTTTGTGGCTGATTTGCCTAATTTATCTGATGGTCAATTAGCTCATATAAGTAAAGAAGCTAATGAGGTTTTAAATAGTTTAGAAAAAAGATTAGATGACTTAGAAAATGAATCAAATGTAAGTAGTCCAGAAAATGATACTTTGATCAAAGCTTCAACTAAAAGAGATGTTACATTAAGATTTATCAAATCAATAGAAGAAGAACAAGAACATAGAAAAAATAATCCTGCATTAAGAGATGCCGCCTCTGAATCCTTGCCAAGAACTTTCCTTGAAGTAGCTAGACATAGACTTCCTGGTGCAACTTTTGACTCACTTTTAAGAGAGGCTCTTGAAGCTTGTTCTGTTGACGATCAGGTTGAAGAGGTATCTGTGAGAGAAAGATCGAAAGAAACAGTGAAAATAATGGATATTCCATCTTCTAACACTAATACATCTCTAATTGTTAGTATCAATCCAGAAGACTCAAACAGTAATGAAAATTAGTGATAAATCAATAAATCATTTTTTGACAAATAAAGTTACTGAAAAAATCCAAGTAATAAATAAAAACAAAGAAAAAATATTATGTAATCATTGTATGAGAACTTTATCTAATGGCATTAGATGTATGGGTATTTGCGTTTCTGATAATGATTATTGAATAAAAAGTTAAAATTCTTACTCAAATAATTGGTAATTATTTCGTCAAATTTATTCTAAATCTGTCAATTAACTTGATATTCATTTGATAACTAATACCTAAAAATAATTCCTAAATTGCTGAAAATGTTTTTTATTATAAAATTTGAAATTTAAAATTCCTATATAAAATGTTGTTAGGACATCTTATTTTTACATAGTTAAAAATTTAAGAAGGTGGCACCCAGATTGGAACTAAGTTTTGAATTGCCAAAATCAGAAGATAATTTGCTTATAACCCAATTCAGATGTAGAAAAATATTAGAAAATTATGCGAACAAATATTTTATGAGAAGCTATCAAAAAGGAAATCACTGATTATTATGCTTTGATGAAAGATAATCCTTCTATGAAACATTTTTATTTTGATTATTCAATTTAAGGATAACTTTTTTGATCTTTAAATTAAAATGTAGGAAAATAATAGTA
>GL947594.1:1402875-1451483 GCA_000218705.1 Prochlorococcus marinus bv. HNLC1 | reverse complement strand
TACCTAATTTGAACGTAAATATAAAGCTTAAGAAAATTTTTTCGGTGGTAATTATTAGTTATAAGGATTTGCAAATTTTAAAGGTGTTTAGAGGAATATAAAGAAAACTTTCACTATGGGCGAAAAATAAGATAATAAAATAAGTGCAAAAAGACCTGATAATTCATCAGAAACTTATCACCTACTTATCTCCCAGTATGTAAGATTTGAAATACAAAAATCGCTACTCAAAACTTCAGTTCTTGGAACAGTTTATAGCGAAATACGTTGCAAAAATAAAGAAGGTGGCACCCAGATTCGAACTAGGTTTCATTTTATAAAAATCAATCTATAACTGAAGATTAAAAGATATTTTTATCAATTTTCCTACCGCTTTCTTAATACTGAAGTGTTTTAATTATTTCTTTTAACCTATTTCTTTATATTTAAGGTAGGAAATAAATTCTTAATTAATTAAGATACGATTCATATTCAAGTATGAAATTTCTCATTAAATTAGGGCAGGAAAGGTGGTTTAATAAATGTCTTTACTTTAATAAATATTGTATTTATATAAAAAAATAATAAAAAAAATGCTTAGAAAAGAAGAAAAAAGACCTATTATTCTTGATGCCTTATCTTTTTTCTTTTTAGATAAAGAATATGGAGAAGGTAAAGGTTGGGTTGATGCAGTAGAAGCTCTTGTGTTCCTTATGGGTTTAGGATTGAGTGTCTTTATAATTGTTATTTTCCCTTTAGGATTTATTATTTACAGAAAACAAAAAAGAGTTATGAGATATTTAAGACAATATGAATCACTTCCTGGTGGCAATGATCCTGTTTAAAAATCTTAATGCATCTTTAGGATATGCTCTCCCATTTTAATATTTATATTTAATTAAATAATATAGAAATTTGATTTTTAAATTAAAAGATAGGAAAATAACAATAGCAATGGAAATGGCGAAAAATTCGATCTATTTTCCTACCGTTTTCCTACCATTAAAAAGCATTTGAAATATAACAACCGTTACTCAAAACTTCAGTTCTTGGAACGGTTTATAGCGAAATATGTTGTAAAATTAAAAAGGCGGCACCCAGATTCGAACTGGGGATAAAGGATTTGCAATCCTCTGCCTTACCACTTGGCCATGCCGCCGAAAAAGATTTATCAACTCATCTTAAATATCCTAACAGTAGAAAGTCTAATTCTTTACTAATTATTTCTAATGGACATGGAGAAGATGTAATAGCGTCTTTAATTATTAAAGAATTATTATCATTGAGAAAATTTAATAATATTGAAGTAATGCCATTGGTTGGAGATGGGAGGATTTTTGATAATTTAACATCTCAAAAGATCACTAAAATTGGTTTTCAGAAGGTATTGCCTAGTGGAGGTTTTAGTAATCAAAGTTTCAAAGGATTTTGGAGTGACTTAAAAGAAGGGATGCTTATTTACCTATTTAAGAATTGGTTAGAGTTAATTAAAAAGCCGAAAGACTATCAAGTTTTAGCTATTGGAGATTTACTCCCTTTGTTTTATGCTTGGAGTTCTAAATGTGATTTTGGATTTATAGGTACTCCGAAAAGCGACTATACCTGGATGAGTGGACCAGGAAACTCAATTTCTGATTTCTACCATAAATTAAAAGGCTCTGAATGGGATCCATGGGAAATGTATATAATGAAATCTAATTTATGTAAATTTGTAATTGTAAGAGATGAAATAACATCAAAAAATTTAAAGAGTAAAAGAATTGATGCTCAATTTTTTGGTAATCCAATGATGGACTTTCTTCCAGATAAGATGATAGATAAGGATATTAATGAAAACTATACAAAGATTATTTTATTAATAGGTAGTCGCTTCCCTGAAGCATTTAATAACTTAGATATTTTCTTGGCTTATTTAAATGATTTTGACTTCCCAAGAAAATGTTTAATTTTTATTCCTTTAAGTTCAAATGCAAATTTATTTGAGGTTGAAAAACAAATAATAAAATATCAATTTTTTAGAAACAAATCTTCTTCTTTTTCTCTTGGAGAAGAATCTGTTTGGTTAAAGAATAAAATGACTCTTCTTTTAGGAAAAAACAAATTTAATAATTGGGCCTCTTTAGCACAAGTTGGGCTAGCCAATGCGGGAACTGCTACAGAGCAAATTTGTGGTTTAGGTATTCCAGCTTTATCATTACCAGGGAAAGGTCCACAATTTACAAAATCTTTTGCAAAGCGGCAACAAAGATTGTTAGGAGGAAGCGTGTCCCTATGTGAGAGTAAGGATATTTTTCATGAAAAACTACTTTATCTTCTAGAAAATAAAAAATTTAGAGTTCGTCAAGGACAGATTGGTAAAGAGAGAATGGGTGCTCCAGGTGCTAGTAAAATAATCGCAGATTTTATTACTTCAAAATTGAAGTAATAATAAAGTATTATTGAAGAAATAAGAGCTCTTCTATGTATCCAATTAATGATCGTGAATATCTAAAAATATGTGCAAAGATAGCATGTGAAATGAGTATAAGTTTATCTTCTGCAAAGAAAAAAGTAGAAATTCAGATTTCTCAACAAAGTTTAAAAACCATTGAAGAAAAACGAAAGATTGCTTCTGATGTTCTTGAATTATGTAAGAAAGAGAATTCTCAGGGAGTGGGATCAGTTCAACTATTTGATGAACTTATGGAATCATTAAATAATGATGATAATTTTTTAGTTGAAGATTAAATAATTAATGTTCAAAAATATTTATAAAATGTTGAATATCCAATTCAGAGTGAATAGGAATAGCAGTGAAACATTTCTGAGCGATCTCATATCTCTTCTCTCTCTTTAAGATTAAAGTTAATTTTTCCATAGCCTTTATTAAATACTTGACATCATTAGCGGCATAATTTATCTGATCTTGAGATAAATTTTCTTCATTGCCCCAATCACTGCTTTGAGATGATTTGTCAAGTTCAATGCCTAAGAGTTCATTGATTAAATCTTTTAGACCATGTTTATTGGTATAAGTACGTGCAAGTTTACTAGCAATTTTAGTACAGAATATATTTTGAGTTTCAATTGTAAGATTGCATTTCAAAGCAGCAACATCAAATCTTGCATAATGAAAAATTTTCATTATTTTTTTATCTTCAAGTAAATTTTGAATTCTTGCAGCTTTTCGACTCCCAATCTCAATTTTTATACATGATGTCAAATTTGACTCATTACAAATTTGTACAAGACATAATCTATCTCTCCCATGGTAAAGACCCATCGCTTCAGTATCGACTGCTAAATATTTTGAGCTTTTATATGCGTTAAATAATTCTTCTGTAAGATCATTCTCACAAAAACTTATTTCTTCTGAGTAAATGTCGTTTTTGATCATCTTTAAAACAATTTTTTTAGTATATATTGATAATAAATTATAAGTGTTTAGATTTTCGTTGAATGTTGATCTGTTAATGCAGAACTCATGATAAAAGTTCATGCTATATTTATCTAGATTTTTAATTTGTAGAAATATTTTTAAATGAATTATTATTTAGGATCTACATTACTGTTAACGATACTTTTAGCTATTGGTTTAATTTTTTTTCTGAAAGCATCAAGTAAAGATAGGACTACAATGATAGATATTTCTTCTTCTAAACAACCTATTGAGGTATTAAATGAAGTTTCTAATTGGCTTAAAGCAAGAGGTTGGCAGCAAATAAAAGTTAATTCTGAAAAGAAAATTCTAACTTTTAAAGGTCAAGTTGTTTCTAGTAAGTCTTTAGCGATTTTTTTATCAATATTAGGCTGTTTAGGTTCATGCTCATTGGGCTTGGTTCTTGTTCAAATTTATCCAGTATTAAATTGGTGGCCTATTCTTCTCGGTTTAGTTGGAGGTCCAATATCTGGTTTTGTATACTTTAAAAATTCGCAAAGAGAAGAAATATTTGAATTTAAATTAATTAATGAAAATCAAATAAAATCTACACAATTAAGACTAAGCGCTCACAGAGATGAATTAATAGCTTTTGAAAACGACCTTAAAGATAAATTAGAATTGAAGAGTGATGGCTCATTATTTAAGACTCCTATATGATTTTTAATCATAGATATTTTTTTCTTTACAATATTTTTCTAAATCAATATCGTTCAACCAATCTTGAGGTTTAGTAAAGATTTTTGTCAATAAATCTTCTCTAGAATTCTTTATAGAATTATGTCCATATTCCCATCTTGCTAGGGGAGGTAGCGACATTAGAATTGATTCTGTTCGACCATTAGTTTGTAAGCCAAAGATGGTACCTCTGTCCCAAACCAAATTAAATTCTACATATCTTCCTCTTCTATATAATTGAAATTCTCTCTCATCTTCAGAGTAAGGGTGGTTTATTCTTTTAAGGACAATTGGTTCATATGCAGGTAGGAATGCATTTCCGCAATTTTCTGCTAGAAGATATAAATCTTCCCAACTCAAATTTATCTCACCAATTTCTTTAGATATTCTATTAGCATCGCCATTCTGATTATTACCTTTATAAATTTCTCCTGACCCATCTTGGTAATCATAAAAAATTCCTCCGATACCTCTAGATTCTTTTCTATGTTTTAAGTAAAAATATTCATCACACCATGGTTTAAAAACTTTATGAAGATTAATATTGATTTTATTACAAGCATCAAGGTGTTTCTTATGAAAATTTTTCACATCTGAAAGATATGGGTAAAAGGGGGTAAGATCAGCTCCTCCTCCAAACCACCAGACAGGTCCAGCTTCAAAATATCTGTAATTTAGATGAACGGTTGGTATAAAAGGATTTCGAGGATGCAAGACCATAGATGTACCAGTTGCAAACCATTCATGTCCTTTCGCTTCTGGTCTTTGGGATATTATTGATTCTGGTAATTGTTTGCCGTAGACCTCTGAAAAATTTACTCCAGCTTGTTCAAATACTAAACCATTCTTTAAAACTTTTGATATACCCCCTCCTCCTTCAGGTCTAATCCAAGATTCTCGATTAAATTTTTCCTGGCCATCTAGTTTTTCTAAACCATTACAAATATTTTCTTGTAAATTCAGTAAGAGTTCTTTAACTTTTTCTCTTGATTTGTGAGGAGGTTTATTTGTCATCAATTTTCTTTGTTAATTTCGTAATTTTTGATCAATTTAGAGTTTACCCTTATAATTTATTAAGGGGGGATTTTCTCATTATTTGTCAGTTCGGCTTAGTTCTAATTCTATTGTAGTGTCGGCTAACTTATAAAAAGTATTCAGAATTTTGATGACAACTGTTGAAGAAGCGAATCAAGCCTTGTCGAAGATACTTGATACTGGTTCCCAAAAAAATGTTATTGAGTTGGGTTGGATAAAAAACGTTAGGGTTGCAGTTCCAAGATCGATTATTACTTTAGCATTACCATCTTATGCAAATTCCCAGAGAGATAGAATAGTTCAAGAAGCAAGAAAAATATTACTCAACTTTCCTGATATTGAAGATGTACAGATTGAATTAGATAATAGTGCGGCTCAATCAAATAATGATGAAAATAATTCTCCTCAATTGCAAAGTATTAAAGGTATAAAGCAAGTAATTGCAGTGAGTAGTGGTAAAGGAGGTGTAGGTAAAAGTACAATTGCAGTAAATTTAGCTTGTTCCTTGGCAAAATTAGGTTTAAAGACAGGTCTTTTAGATGCTGACATATATGGTCCTAATACTCCTTCAATGCTTGGTGTGTCTGATGAGAATCCTAAAGTTCATGGGAGTGGAAATGATCAAAGATTAATACCTATTGTGAAATTTGGAATTTCGATTGTTTCAATGGGTTTTTTGATTGAGGAAGGACAACCTGTTATTTGGAGAGGACCTATGTTAAATAGTATTATTAGACAATTTTTGTATCAAGTTGAATGGAATGATTTGGATTTTTTAATTATTGATTTACCTCCGGGCACAGGCGATGCTCAAATCTCACTAGCACAATCTGTACCAATAGGGGGTGCAATAATTGTAACTACTCCTCAAAAGGTTTCACTTCAAGATTCTCGCAGAGGTTTGGCAATGTTTAAGCAATTAGGTGTACCTTTACTCGGGGTTGTAGAAAATATGTCTGTTTTTATTCCACCAGATCAGCCAGATAAAACATATGAAATATTTGGTAATGGAGGAGGTCAACTTTTAGCAGAAGAAAACCAATTACCTCTTCTTGCCAAAATTCCAATTGAAATGCCTGTCGTCAGAGAGAGCAATTTAGGAATTCCTATAGCTATAAGTGATCCAAATACAAATAGCTCAATTAAATTTAAAGAATTAGCATCATTAATTCAAAATAAATTTAAAAGTTAATGTTTGAGAGTACCTCAATCTTGAAGAAAAGAAAATTTATTAACTTTAAAAGAAATAATGATATTCATATTTTTACCTCGCCAATAACAATAATACCTTTAATTTTGGTTTTAATTTCAAGTATTTTAATTTTTAGTATTCAGAAACAAACTACATATAATGACTCATCTAAACATATCTTTTCAGGATTTATTGGTTATTTTATAGCAATTATGATCTCGTATATCCCTCTTGAGAAATTTAAAAAATTTATCATTCCATTTTATTTTTTATCACTTTTATCTTTAGTCTTAATTTACTTTATTGGTATTTCAAACTATGGTGCGCAAAGATGGCTTGGTCTAGGTTTTTTTACTTTTCAACCTTCAGAAATTGCAAAATTAACTACAGTATTTTCATTGGCTGCAGTACTTGAAAAAAAAACAATTTGTTCTTTTAGAGATCTACTTACTCCTCTTATAATTGTTTTATTACCTTGGATATTAATATTCTTACAACCTGATTTAGGTACCTCATTAGTTTTGATATTTTGTTTCTTGGTGATGCTCTATTGGGCGCAAATGCCAATTGAATGGATATTAATTTTTACTTGTTGTTTATTAACAGCATTATTTTCTTTTACTTATTCCAACATATTAATTTTTTGGATCCCACTCATGGGATTTTTAGCTTTTAAATCCTTTAAAGCAAAAAAAATAGCTACTTTTTTGGTAGTTATATTTCATGGATTTGTCGCTCAAATTACTCCATTTCTATGGGAATTTGTGTTGAAAGGATATCAAAAAGATCGATTAATTCTTTTTCTTGATCCTGGTCGAGATCCTTTAGGTGGAGGCTATCACTTGTTGCAAAGTAAAATTGGGATTGGCTCAGGTGGATTATTTGGTACTGGTCTTTTAAAAGGTAAGTTAACAAATTTGCAATTCATCCCAGAACAACATACAGATTTTATTTTTAGCGCAGCAGGAGAAGAGATGGGTTTTGTCGGATCTATATTTATAGTCTCATTATTCTTAATTTTCATAATTTTTTTATTGAGAATTGCTAAAAATGCTAGAACTGATTTTGAGTCATTATTAGTAATTGGAATTACCTCTATTTTTCTATTTCAAATAATAATTAATATATATATGACAATAGGCTTAGGTCCTGTGACAGGGATTCCCTTACCATTTATGAGTTATGGCAGGACATCATTATTCGTTAATTTTATATTTGTAGGAATTGCACTCTCAACATTAAAAAGATCAATATCTTTAAGAAAAAAATGAAATCTTTAATAACCTTAAAAATAATACAAAAAGCTCTTTTGGATGATTATGTATCTCTTGATATTGTTGATGATGAAACTTCAAGGAGAATGTGGTGGGGAGCCTTAGAAGTAATACAAAAAGAATTTCTTCCTAATCATCTACAAAATGGTGGATTATGGGTTGCTGCACCGTTACCAGCTTTAAATGAAAAGAAATATTTAAATAAATTAAACGGTTGGCTTTGGGCTCCAGAAGGATTCCCCTTTTTTAAAAATGAACAGGCTAAGTTTTTGCCTTCTCACGAATCTAACCTTAATGGAGAGAAATTTAAATATAAAAGTAATTATAAAATTCTTAGTTTGAATAAATATGATGATTTTGATCCTTTTTTAATGATTGTCACCCCCACATTTCAGTGCATACTTACTATCTCAGGCGAAAAGGATAAAAAATTTTTAATAATGCGCAATGATGAAAGTAGTCTTAAGAAAGTTATTGAGTTAGTTGATATGAAATTAAAGCAAGATGATGTAGAGGAATCTAAGAAATTTCAAGATCAATTGAAAAGTTTTGGAAAATTAACTATCAATGATCAATTTACAAGTACTTTCTGGCCAGGTTTATCAATTAAATTAGCAAAATTAATTCCTAATATAACTTTTCAAACTTCACTGAAAGAAAGAAGTTCTAAAACAATACAAAATTCAGAAGCTAAGTTATTGGAGGCCATATCTCATGAAGTTAGAACTCCATTGGCCACAATAAAAACTTTGATAAGTTCTACTTTAAGGAAATATACAATGGATCAAACTCTTAGGAGTCGTTTAATAGCAATAGATAATGAATGTACTGAACAGATCGATAGATTTGGTTTAATTTTTAATGCTGCTGAACTAGTAAATAGTGAATCTTCTCCCTCTCAACAATTAACAGGTATCGATTTAGGTGGAATCTTGAATAAATTATCTCCTAATTGGATTAATCAGTTAAGAAGAAGAGGAATAATATTAAAACTTGATATCCCAGATGAATTACCTGATATTTTAAGTAATTCAGAAAAGTTAGAAATAATGCTTAGAGGATTAATTGATAAAAATACAAGGGGATTAAAAGAGGGAAGTATTTTAACTTTAGAGTTAAGACCAGCCGGTCAGAAACTAAAATTACAATTAATAGTTCAGACAGAAAATGTCGATAGTAAAAAAAATTATAAATTAGATGGCTCTGATATTGGACCAGTCCTTAATTGGAATCCACAGACAGGAAGTCTACAATTAAGTCAATCTGCTACTCAGAAATTATTAGCTAGTTTGGGAGGCAGGGTAACTCAAAGGAAAGATTCTGGTCTGACTGTTTTTTTCCCAATTGCAGATTTAAATTAAATTTAAATAAATATTTTTATTAAATAATGTAGAAACTTTATTATTCAACTCAATAAATTTCAAATCTAGGTGTTAGTTTCTTAATGTATAGATAATTTGCCAAATTAATGAGTGAAACTTTAATAGGTCAATTCCCAAAGCATATTGGTAGTACTGGAGGATTATTAAACTCTGCAGAAAAAGAGGAAAAGTATGCTATTTGTTGGAATAGCTCAAAAGAACAACCTTTTGAGTTACCTACTGGTGGCGCTGCAATAATGCATGAGGGTGATAATATGATGTACTTTGCAAGAAAAGAACAATGTTTAGCGTTAGGTACTCAATTAAGAGCATTTAAACCAAGAATTGAGAATTTTAAAATTTATAGAATTTTCCCTGGAGGAGATATCGAATTTTTACATCCAAAAGATGGAGTTTTCCCTGAAAAAGTTAATGAAGGTAGAGAGCAAGTTGGCCACAATCCTAGGAGAATTGGTGAAAATCCAAACCCTGCAGGATTAAAGTTCACAACAAAGAAGACATTTGATTAAAAAGTATAAAGTTGATATAAGAGTAATTTATATTTATAATTTGGACTGACATTACTAGTATGATCAGTTCAAAAAAACAAAGTTTTATTCAGGCTTACAAAGATGGTAAAAATTTTATACCTATTTATGAATCTTGGCCTGCAGATTTAGAAACACCTTTAACAACTTGGCTTAAATTGTCAAAGGATAATTCTCATGGCGTGTTTCTTGAATCTGTTGAAGGAGGAGAAAATATTGGCAGGTGGAGTATAGTAGCCAACAATCCATTATGGGAAGCAGTATGTTTTGGAGATGAGACTATCCGGACTTTTAGGAATGGGAAAAAAGATATAAGGAAGGGAGATGTTTTTGACTCGTTAAGATATTGGACTAAAGAATATAAATCTCATAGTTTAGAAGAATTTCCATTTATTGGCCAATTATATGGCTCATGGAGTTATGAATTAATCAATTTCATTGAACCATCGGTTCCAATTCATGAGATAAAAAAGAATGAAATACCCCATGGATCATGGATGTTTTTTGATCAAATAATAGTTTTTGATCAAATGAAAAGATGTCTAACAGCTTTGATTTATGCTGATTTAAAACAATTTCAAGGTATTTCTATTGAAGATATCTATGAAAAATCAATTCAACAGATTAAATCAATAAAAAATCTGATGAAAACACCTTTAAATAATGTAGATATATTGAAGTGGCAACAAAAAAAAGATTTAGATTTAGAAATTTCGAGTAATTGGACTCAAGATGAGTTCGAGAAAGTGGTCTCGCAAGCGAAGGAATTTATAAAGAAAGGAGATATCTTTCAAATAGTCATTAGTCAAAAATTCAAAACAGAAGTAAAAAGTAAGCCTTTTGACCTTTATAGGAGTCTAAGAATGATAAATCCTTCTCCATATATGGCCTATTTTGATTTTGGATCATGGTTTTTGATTGGTTCTAGTCCTGAAGTTATGGTTAAAGCTGAAAGAAAAAAAAATAAACAAATAGTTGCTAGTCTTAGACCTATTGCGGGAACAAGACCTAGGGGTAGTGATCCAAAGAGAGATTCTTTATTGGAAAATGACTTATTAAATGATCCTAAAGAAATATCTGAACATGTAATGCTTGTAGATTTGGGTAGAAATGATCTTGGTCGTGTTTGTAAGATTGGTAGTGTTAAATTAACAGATTTAATGACTATAGAAAAATATTCTCATGTTATGCATATAGTAAGTGAGGTCCAAGGTATATTAGAAAATGATAAAGATGTTTGGGATTTACTTAAAGCATCCTTTCCCGCAGGTACAGTTACTGGTGCGCCAAAAATAAGAGCGATGCAATTAATCAAATCTTTTGAAAAAGAAGCCAGGGGACCTTATGCGGGTATTTATGGCTCTGTAGATATTAATGGAGCTTTGAATACAGCAATTACTATTAGATCGATGGTTGCAACTCCAAAAAAGAATGGAAATCTTGATGTCTTTGTGCAGGCTGGCGCTGGGGTCGTCGCTGATTCTTCACCTATTAATGAATATAATGAAACTGTAAATAAAGCGAAAGGTATTTTAATAGCAATATCATCCTTAGATTGATTAATGCATAAAGATAATTTAAATAAAGGTTTTGAGATTGAGCTTTTTACCGGTACTTGCGGTTCTCACGTTGGTGTCTCAAGTCAAATAGAAAAATTATTTTCAAATTTTGTTAACGAGCCTGATAATAGAAATGTTGAATATATTACAGATCCGAGTAAAGATTATAAAATTTTATATCATTCATTGCTGCAACCTAGAAAGGAGTTGCGCAAATGGTTAAAAGCAATGGATTTAACTATTATTCCATCCTCTACTCTTTGCTTCCCTCATCAAAATAAATTCCAAAGATCAGATAAATCAAATAGTTATCATAATTTTATTGAATCAAATTATGGTTTATCAATAGCCACTTCCAGTGTGCATATAAATTTAGGTATTGAGGAATTAGATAAACTATTCGCTGCGATTCGTCTTGTTAGATGCGAGGCCCCTCTCTTTCTTGCTTTAAGTGCTAGTTCACCTTTCTTAAATGGAGAATTCACAGGGAATCATTCACAAAGATGGCTTCAGTTTCCAAAAACACCTTTTGAGATTCCTTTCTTTTTAAATCATAATCATTATATAAATTGGATTGAACAAAATATTAATGATGGGACTATGCAGAATGTGAGACATCTTTGGTCATCTGTTAGACCTAATGGACCCCAAAGACCATATAGTCTGGATCGATTAGAGTTAAGAATATGTGATTTTATTTCTAATATTGATTTGCTTTTGGCAATTACTGCTTTTTTAGAATTAAGGGTTATTTCATTATTTGATGATTTAGAAAATTTAGATCCTCTTTTATCTAGTAAATTTTCTATAGATGAATTGAAAGATATTTGTGATCAAAATGAATTAAAAGTATCTAAAGATAGTCTCAATGCAGAATTGATTCATTGGAAGAATGGGGAGAAAATAATTTGCAAAGATTGGATTCAAAACTTATTAAAGGAATTATCAATTTCTTCGAGAACTTTAGCAATGAATCATTTTCTAGAACCTATTCATAAAGTTTTAAAAGAGGGAATGAATCAATGAAGTGGATTAATAAGTATAAGCAAGGATTATCAGTTGAAGATATCATGCGATCAGCTATAAATAATATGATTAAAAATGAAGAAGAGAATAATTTATGGTTTAAATAAATCAAAAAAATATTATTAGATTATGGTTTAAGTGTAAGATATTAAATATATGGAGTCTTTAAAAAAACAAACAAACAAAAACATAGATATAGTTAAAGGTGTTGATCCATCTAATGCAAATAGCTTATTGATAGAAGAATTATGGGAATCTGTTTTAAGAGCGGAATGCCCAGTTGAGCATGCTAATCGTTTAATTAAGTTGAAACATTTAAGTTATATAGATAATTCAAATATTAGTAATCATAAAACTTTAAAAAATGAAATTGCTTCAATTGTTAATTCAATGGATCTAGCTGAATCTATTTCAGCAGCAAGAGCTTTTTCATTATATTTTCAATTGGTAAATATATTAGAGCAAAGAGTAGAGGAAGATCGTTATATTCAGAGTTTTACAAATCAAAATACAGAGTATTCAGAAGATAATCTTGATCCTTTTGCTCCTCCATTAGCTCGACAAAATGCTCCAGTAACTTTTAAAGAATTATTTAATAGATTGAGAAGGTTAAATGTTCCACCAGGAAGATTAGAGGATTTATTACAAGAAATGGATATTCGATTAGTATTTACTGCTCATCCTACAGAAATTGTTAGGCATACTATTAGACATAAACAACGAAGGGTCGCAAATTTACTTCAACAGATTCAATCAGACCAATATTTAACGAAAGAAGAAATTAATTCGCTAAAACTTCAACTAAAAGAGGAAATCCGTCTTTGGTGGAGAACTGATGAATTACATCAATTCAAACCATCTGTTTTAGATGAAGTTGATTATGCTTTGCATTATTTTCAGCAAATACTTTTTAATGCAATGCCACAACTTAGAAGAAGAATTTCATCAGCATTAATTGAAAATTATCCTGATGTACAGTTTCCCTCACAATCTTTCTGTACATTTGGCTCTTGGGTCGGTTCTGATAGAGATGGTAATCCTTCAGTTACACCAGAAATAACTTGGAGAACTGCATGTTATCAGAGGCAATTAATGTTAGAAAGATATATTACGGCAATTTCAAATCTAAGAGATCAGTTAAGTGTCTCAATGCAATGGAGTCAAGTGAGTCCCTCTCTTTTAGAATCTTTAGAAACTGATCGTGTGAAGTTTCCCGAGATATATGAAGCGAGGGCTACGAGGTATAGATCTGAACCTTACAGATTAAAATTAAGTTATATGTTGGAAAAATTACGATTAACACAAGAGAGAAATAATTTACTTGCTCAAACAGGTTGGAAAATTTCTCTAGAGAGTGAATCTGGATCAAAAGATGATGACTTTAATGATGAGCCTTTTTATCGATCTGTCGATGAATTTACTAATGATCTTGAATTGATTAAGAATAGTTTGATTACAACTGATTTAAGTTGTGAACCATTAAATATTCTGCTCACTCAAGTTCATATTTTTGGTTTTTCTTTGGCAAGTTTAGATATCCGTCAGGAAAGTACTAGGCATAGTGATGCATTAGAAGAATTAACTAACTATCTAGCATTACCTACTTCATATGAAAATATGTCTGAGGAAGAAAAAACTTCTTGGCTAATTAATGAATTAAAAACCAAAAGACCACTTATCCCAAATAATGAAAGTTGGTCACAAAGCACAGAAGAGACATTTGCAGTATTTAAAATGGTTAAAAGGCTCCAAGAAGAATTCGGTAGTAGAATTTGCCACTCATATGTTATTTCAATGAGCCACAGTGTTTCTGACTTATTGGAAGTTTTACTTTTAGCAAAAGAGATGGGCCTGATAGATCAAGGATCAAATAAGTCTAATCTTCTTGTGGTTCCTCTTTTTGAAACAGTAGAGGATCTCAAAAGAGCTCCAATGGTAATGGATCAATTATTTAATTTAGAATTTTATAGATCATATCTTCCAAAAGTAGGAGATAATAGCAAGCCACTACAGGAATTAATGCTTGGATACTCTGATAGTAATAAAGATTCAGGATTCTTATCCAGTAACTGGGAAATTCATAGAGCACAAATTGCGCTGCAAAATTTATCAAGTAATAACGGAATACTGTTAAGACTATTTCACGGAAGAGGAGGGTCTGTGGGTAGAGGTGGTGGCCCAGCTTATCAAGCTATTTTGGCACAGCCTAGCGGAACACTTTTGGGAAGAATTAAAATCACAGAACAGGGTGAGGTGCTTGCCTCTAAATATAGTTTGCCAGAACTTGCACTTTATAATTTAGAAACTGTAACAACAGCAGTTATACAAAATAGTTTAGTCAATAATACTCTAGATGCTACTCCAGAATGGAATCAACTGATGAGTAGATTAGCTGATTCTTCAAGAACCCACTATCGTGCTTTAGTGCATGAAAATCCAGCATTATTGACTTTCTTTCAAGAAGTTACCCCTATAGAAGAAATTAGTAAATTACAAATCTCTAGTAGGCCTGCAAGGAGAAAAAAAGGTAAAAAAGACTTATCAAGTTTAAGAGCAATTCCATGGGTTTTTGGATGGACTCAAAGTAGATTTTTATTACCAAGCTGGTTTGGTGTTGGTACGGCTTTATCTAAGGAGTTAAGTTTGGATCCAAAGCAAATAGAATTATTGAGAATGTTACATCAAAGATGGCCTTTTTTTAGGATGCTCATATCAAAAGTAGAAATGACTTTATCAAAAGTTGATCTAGAAGTTGCCAAATATTATGTAGATACACTCGGTAGTGAAGAAAATCGTAAATCTTTTAATTTAATATTTGAAACTATCTCAAAGGAGTATGCTCTTACGAAAAATTTAATTCTTAAAATAACAGGTAAAAATTTTCTTTTGGAAACCGATAAAGATCTTCGTGCTTCTGTTGAACTCAGAAATAAAACTATTATTCCTTTAGGATTTTTACAGGTTTCATTGTTAAAAAGATTAAGGGATCAAAAAAGACAACCTCCAATTAGTGAATTTTTACATGAGAAAACTGATTCGACAAGAACTTATAGCAGAAGTGAGCTTCTACGGGGTGCATTATTAACAATCAATGGAATTGCAGCTGGCATGAGAAATACAGGATAATCATTGCAATATTTTTCAAAGAAAAAGTTAAATTTGCCTGATGGATTTTTTATAAATTCCACAGAAATTCCTTCTGCAAGATTAATTAATAATTTGCTTGTTAGTTCTGGTAGTGATTTTTTTGCTAATGATAAACTATATCAGGCGATAAAAAATAGTAATTTCTTTTTTGCTATTTGTAATGAATCAAAAAGGCAGGTATTTGGATTCGTAAGGGTCACTTCAGATAAGGGATTAAATGCAAATTTATGGAATTTGTGTGCGCAACCTGGCAAGAATCAAAAACTTTTTTATTCGATTTTATTAAGATTAACTCTTAGAAAAAATTAATAGAGAAATGCCTGGTTGTAGCATTTCTGTTCAAGCTCCACAGTCTTCTTTTGATAGTTTAGAAGAGATTGGATTTGTTTTAGATCCTAATGGTATAAGAGTTATGGGCCTTAGACTGTAAATATAACGAGCATGGAGGGACTTGAACCCCCGACTCTCAGAACCGGAATCTGATGCTCTATCCAACTGAGCTACATGCCCAAATTTTTCAATTTATATAAGGATAATCTAAATTTAAATAAAATAGCTAATTTAAACAATGTATAGCTAATAAAAAAATTTTTTTAAATCACTTAAAAATTAAAAATTTCCGGAATCATAAAAGTTTTGTTCTAGATTTTGAGGGAAGTAGATCAATACTTTTGGGTTCAAATGGAGTAGGTAAGTCTAATCTTCTTGAGTCAGTAGAGTTTTTGAGTCAATTAAAATCTTTTAGGGCTGTAAATGATAAAGATTTAATAAATTATGATGAAGAGAAATCAATAATATCAGCAGAAGTTGATTTTAATCACAATATAAAAATCGAAATATTTAGGCAAGGATCAAAAAAAGTTTATTTAAATGATTGTCTTTTAAGGAAGCAGAGTCTGATAAAAAATTATATAAGAAGTGTTTGCTTCAGTTCTAACGATATAAATATTGTAAAGAGTGAACCAAATTATAGAAGAATATGGCTTGATAAGGTTGTTGCTCAACTTGAACCTGTTTATGTTGAGTTATTAGGGCGTTATAATAAATTGTTAAAACAAAGAAGTCATTATTGGCGTTCAAATATCTCAAAAGAGTATTCATCTTCAACATTAATTGATAGTTATGATTCACAAATTGCACTTATTGGGACAAGAATTTTTAGAAGAAGAAAAAGGGCTTTAAGCAAACTTCAACCTTTTATAGAATTTTGGCATAGCCATCTTAGTAAATCCAAAGAAAAGATTGGTATAAAATTTATTTCTACATTACAGTCTTTAGATGAAAATGATGATGAGAGTAAAATAATGCTTTTATTTACTGAGAAATTAATAGCTCAACGTAATTTAGAAGAATTGACTGGTAAATGCTCTGTAGGCCCTCATCGTGATGATATTGAATTTTATATTAATAATTCCTCTGTTAGAAAATTTGGATCTTCTGGTCAGCAAAGAACATTAACCTTGGCATTAAAAATGGCTGAACTTGATTTGCTTAGAAAAACTGTAGATATTAATCCTATATTGATTTTGGATGATGTGCTTGCTGAATTAGATATAGTAAGACAAAATTTATTATTAAATGCGGTAGGTGCTGATAGTCAATGTTTAATTAGTGCAACTCATTTAGATAAATTTCATAAAAGTTTTGTTGGAGATTCTCAAATTATTTATTTATAAATTTTAAAAAGTACCAATATTTAGCTAATCTATTATTCTCTAAATATATTTGAATAATGGATGTTTCGAAACAGGAAAAAGAAATTAATATTCAGTCCGAACATCAAAGCGATAATTTATGTGATTTCCAGGGTAACCATCTTCTTTTGGAGCTATATGGATGTAATAAAGAAAAATTGAATGATGAATTATATCTTCGTTGTCAGTTAAATAGTGCTGCGAAATTAGCGAAAGCTTCAGTTCTTAATATTGTGAGTAATAAATTTGAACCATTTGGGGTGACAGCTATAGCTCTTCTTGCTGAATCTCATTTGTCGATTCATACTTGGCCTGAATCCCATTACTCTGCGATTGATATTTTTACATGTGGAAGAAATATGAAGCCAAAATTAGCGAGTCAATTTTTAATTGAAAGTCTAGAAGCCTCAAATTATCTCTTGAAAACTATTGCTCGAGATTATCCATCTTATATAGAAGATCAAATAAGAGAGCCTACTTAGATTTTTATCTATTAAGTTTTCCACTTATTAAACCCTCTAAGTCAAGACTTACACTTTTAAATCCTATTTCAAAAAAAAAGTTAAGTAATTCCTCTCTTCTATAAGTTCTTATGAACTTTTGAATTTGATCACAAGGAATTTCTATCCTTGCAGATGTTCCTTGGCATCTTACTCGCACATCTTTGTATCCCAATTCTTCTAATATATTCTTCAGCCTTTTCGATCATTTTTAATCGAGAATCTGTAATTTCAACACCATATGGGAATCTTGAAGATAAACAAGGTTGAGCAGGTTTGTCCCACCAAGGTAAACCAAGAGATTTTGAGATATCTCTAATATCTTTTTTGGAGAATTCAAATATGGCTAAAGGGGATATCACTCCCGCTTCTTGGGCAGCTTTGATCCCTGGCCTAAAATCGCCTAAGTCATCAAAATTTACGCCATCAATTACATTTTTATAATTTAATTTTTTAGATAAGAAAGTTGTATGTTTATGTAATTCTTTTTTACATGCAAAACATCGATCTTTAGGATTCGTGCGGTACGATTTTTCTTCCAATTCAAATGTATTTATTTCTAAATGTTTAATCCCAATCCATTTTGCCTGAGCTCTTGCCTCATTAAGAAGTTGATTTGCTAGTGCAGGTGATACACCAGTTATTGCTATCGCATTCTTGCCCAGTTGCTCATAAGCAATTGTAGCTATTAGAGCACTGTCGACCCCGCCTGAATAGGCGATACATGCACTTTTAAGATTACTGATAAACTCTCGTAGATGATTAAGCTTAATAATTTGTTTCTCAGAAATAAAATCCAGCTGATTAAACATGCTTAGGAAAATTCTTGATTTATTAGTTTTAAATTTATTATTAAATTTTTAATAACTAACCTAACTATAACCTAGATTAATCAATATATTTTTATTTTTATTGTCAAACTCAAGTCAAAATTCAGGAATTGGTATCGTTACTGCAACAGGTCGCCAAGAAAGGTCTCAGGGACAATTACACATTTATGATGGTGAAGGTAAAGGTAAAAGTCAGGCTGCCCTAGGTGTAGTTCTCCGAACAATTGGTCTTGGGATATGTGAGAAGAAACAAACAAGAGTTCTGCTTCTTAGGTTTCTTAAGGGGCCAGGAAGAGATTATGCTGAAGATGCAGCAATTGATGCTTTGCAGAGAGGATTTCCGCATCTGATAGATCATGTAAGAACTGGTAGATCAGAATTTTTTAGTGAACAAGAGGTGACAAGATTTGATAAAGATGAAGCTGAGAGGGGATGGAATATTGCTAAGGGTGCTATTGCGAGCTCTCTTTATTCAGTCTTGGTTTTAGATGAATTAAATCCTGTTCTTGATCTTGGCCTGTTAAATATTGATGATGTTGTGAAGACTATTGAATCTCGGCCTAATGGATTAGAGATTATTGTTACGGGAAGAGCTGCACCTTCTTCTTTGATAAGCATTTCTCAACTTCACTCAGAGATGAGGCCACGTGCTAAAGCTGAGAAAATTGATTTGGAAGATAAATTTAATATTGGAGGAATAGAAGTTTACACAGGTGAAGGTAAAGGCAAGTCTACTAGTGCTTTAGGTAAGGCTTTGCAAGCTATCGGTAAAGGTATCTCTCAAGATAAAAGCCATAGAGTTTTGATTTTACAATGGTTGAAAGGTGGGTCTGGATATACTGAAGATGCTGCTATAGCTGCATTAAGAGAGAGTTACCCTCATTTAGTTGATCATCTAAGGTCTGGGAGAGATGCAATAGTCTGGAGGGGTCAACAGCAGCCCATTGACTATGTAGAGGCTGAGAGAGCATGGGAGATAGCTAAAGCAGCAATATTAAGTGGAATCTATAAGACGATAATTTTAGATGAAATAAATCCAACTGTTGATTTAGAATTATTACCAGTGGAATCTATTCATCAAACTCTGTTAAAAAAACCTTCAGAAACAGAAGTGATATTAACTGGAAGATGCAAAAATGAACCATCCTATTTTCAACTAGCTAATGTTTATTCTGAGATGGTTTGTCACAAGCATTATGCAAATGTTGGAGTAGATTTAAAAAGAGGTGTTGACTATTAATTAAGTTTGTTTATATTTCCTATTCTCTCAATTCCTCCCTCAATGGAAATTGTATCAATTCTTTCTTGAAACAATATTTTTGATGCTGTTTCTGATCTAATTCCTTTTTGACATAAGGTATAAATTTTTTTACCAACTGATTGATTTTTAATAAATTCAAGTGAGTTTTTTTCTTTTATTAAACTTAGAGGAAGAGATATGGAGCCTTTAATTGAGAACTTTTGAAATTCGTCTTTTTCTCTTACATCAAAAATAATTATTTCATTTGAATTTGTTTGATATATTTTCTTAAATTCAATGTGGCTTATTCTTTTTATGTTTTCACAATTTATTTCAGATTCATAATCTTTTGTATTTGTTTTTAGATCATTAATTTTTTGTGCATTTTTAGATACTTTCAAATTTAATTGTCTCATACTATTCTCGAGGAGATTAAATATTAAAATTTTGCCGTCTAAAACTTTTCCTTTTTTGATTATTATTTTAATTATCTCATTAGCTTGTAAAATTCCAATTATGCCAGGAGATATTCCGATGACACCATAATCAGTGCAACTTGGGATTAGACCTTGTTCAGGTGGCTTTGGCAACAAATCTCTAAAATTAGGACTATTTTTCTTAAGATTAAAGACGCTAACTTGCCCCTCAAATCCTTGCACTGAGCCATAAATTAGTGGTTTATTCAGAATTAAACATGCATCATTAATAAGATATCTTGTACCAAAATTATCTGAACAATCGCAAATAATATCAAATTGACTAAGTATATCAATGGCATTTTTATTGTTTATTCTTGTAGTAAAAGTCTTTACTTTACAATGAGGATTAAGCTCTTTAATTCTTCTTTCAGCAGAATCTGTTTTATAATTTCCTATCTCAGAATTATTATGAATAACTTGTCTTTGCAAGTTGGAGATCTCAACTTTATCATTATCGGCAATTCCAATTTTTCCAATCCCTGCAGCAGCAATATACATTATCGCTGATGATCCAAGACCTCCGGCGCCAATAAAAATCACAGAACTATTTTTTAACCTTATTTGTCCTTCTTCTCCAAAGCCCTCTAATGAAAGGTGTCTTTTATATCTTGCTCTTTCATCACTACTTAAAATATTATCATTATTATTTGTCGACAATTGCATTATGAATTTCTAAATAATATAAAATTATTCTATTGCATTTTTAACCACAAGCTAATGAAATATCATTTAGGAATCAATTGAAATTAGAGTTTATTAAAAATTTTCAGTAAATCGATTTATTTATAGAAATAAATTTTCAAGAGTAATTTTCACTTTTATTATGAAAAGGTGATCGAAATGTGAAGTTTTTGTAAATCCTTTTTATTAACGAAATTCTTGAAAAGACAATGTGCAATTGACATTTAGCTTAAATGAAATGTTTCGGTTCGGAATTATCTACAACAAATAGGTAGTCAACTGTCAAATTTTCCGATACTGTCTGGTTCATATAACGTGATTACTGAATTCATGAGTGATAACACTCCTGAGTCAAATCAAGACTCTGCCACCGATACTAATTCTGAAACAAAAAGTATTTCAGATAAATATTCCGATGTTATGGGAAAAATCAACGAAACGATTGGAAACGTTGATTGGACCCAAATGGGTAAGTATGGTAAAGCAGCAGGAATTATAGCTGTTGTTGTAATAGCTCAAATAATAATCAAGGTTATTATTGATACTATTAATTTTTTCCCAATACTTCCTGGTCTGCTGGAACTTTTAGGAGTAATTGTTGTGGGCCAATGGAGTTGGCAAAATCTTCGTACTAGTGAAAATAGAGAAGCTGTTTTGGATAAACTGCAAAGTATTAAAAAAACATACCTAGGATGAACCTCTTTACATATTTAGGATCAGATTTATGTAATTATTTACTTGATTGATGTAGTTTCCTCCGAACATATTTGCATGATTAAGTATGTGGTAAAAATTGTAAATTGTAGTTCTCTTATTTGAACCTTTTTTTTCTTTTATAATTTTGAAGTATTCATTATAAAAATCATCTGTAAATCCTCCAAATAATCTTGTCATTGCAATATCAATTTCTGAATCTGCCCACCAGCATGAAGGATCAAATAAAATTCCTTTTTCATGCTTACCAGTACTAACGTTACCTGACCAAAGATCTCCATGAATTAAACAATTCATAGGATCATGATCAGATAAATGAACTTTAATTTTTGAAATAATACGATTTATCAAATCAATACTGAACGAACCATTTTTTAGTAATGATAGTTGAGGTTCAATTCTTAGCCTTATGAAGCAATCAACCCAATTACTTTCCCAACCATCTAGTTGTCTAGTTGTGCCTATAAAACCTGGTACTGGATAGCCAAATTTATTTGGTTTTTTCTTATTAGAGTTTAGATGTATTTCTGCTATTCCTGCTCCAAGTTTTTTTTGATTAAAATTATTTAAATTCATCCAATCTAATAATAAAAATTCATTATTTTCGTATTCAAAATAATGAATCACTTTTGGAATAATAATGTTTTGAGAATTAATATATTTCCTAAGATCATTTAGGCAATATTGTTCAAATTTAAGCAGTTTTTGATTTCGTTCATTTTTCTTGAGAAAAAATTTTGAGTCTGTAAATTCTATTCTCCAAGAATGATTAATACATCCACCAGATATTTTTTGGATATTGATTATTTTGGATTTACCTAAATGGTTACAAATTTCGCTAAGTTCATTATTAGTTAATTTAGTCATTTTGATAGAGAAAAAAAAAGTTTTTGTAATAGGAGCAGGTATAGCTGGATTAACATCAGCTGCAATTTTATCAAAACTTGGCTTGTCTGTAACTTTGATTGAATCTCATAAGCAATCAGGAGGATGTGCAGGAACTTTTAAAAGGAATGGATATATTTTTGATGTAGGAGCAACTCAAGTAGCAGGTCTAGAAAGTGATGGGATACATTCAAAGATTTTTAAATTTCTTCAAATTGAAATTCCTGATGCTTCATTACTAGATCCATCATGCATTGTAGATTTGAATGATGGTAGTGACCCATTAATATATGGTATGAGAGCAGTAAATGGATTTCTGAAAGGAAGAGGCAATTTCCTGGTAGTGAAAGATTCTGGGAGCTTTGCAATTTAATACATCAAAGTAATTGGAAGTTCGCAAACAACGATCCTGTTTTACCAATACGTAATTTTTGGGATTTTTCACAGTTTATTAATGCACTTAATCCTCAAAATCTTTTGACAGGTTTCTTACTGAAATCTAGTATGTTTGACCTTTTAAAAATATGTGGATCAGATAAGGATCAGAGATTGATAAAGTTTTTAAATTTACAGCTAAAACTATATTCTCAAGAAAATGTTTATAAAACTGCTGCTTTATATGGATGTACTGTTTTACAAATGTCGCAAAGGCCACATGGATTATGGCACTTGAAAGATTCTATGCAAGCATTGAGCTCCGCTTTAGAAGAGTCCCTAAAACAAACCAATGCAAAAATCTTATTTAATCAAAAAGTAAATTCGTTGGAATATGATGTACAAAAAAAATTATGGGAAATAGATTCTTCATCGGGAGATAAAGTTAATAAATATTATGCTCATGATGTAATTTATTCCCCACCTCCACAAGGACTTTTAAATCTTTTGGTCGATAAAAAAGATAAATACTATAAATATCAAAATAGATTAAATAATTTACCAAAACCATCTGGAGCTTTAGTTTTTTACTCTGCTTTAAAAAAAGAGAATATGATTAATATATGCTCTAATCATTATCAATTTATTAGTGAAGAATTTGGCTCGCTTTTTATATCTTTAAGTGAAGAAGGCGATGGAAGAGCACCTTTAGGAGAAATAACATTAATTGCTAGCATTTTCACAAGAACTCAGGATTGGTTTGATTTGGAGAAGGATCAATATATTTTTAAGAAAAATCAATATTTAAATAAAATTTCTAAAGCTTTAGAAGAGAAGTTTAATATTGCTTCTGAGGATTGGTTACATAGAGAATTATCAACCCCAAGGTCTTTTGAAAGATGGACAAATAGGCCAAAAGGAATTGTTGGAGGTCTAGGACAAAATCCAGATATATTTGGATTGTTTGGATTATCAAGTAGAACCCCTTTTGAAGGTTTGTGGTTATGTGGTGATTCAATATATCCAGGAGAGGGCACAGCAGGAGTTAGTCAATCAGCATTAATGGTCTCTAAGCAGATACTTGCTACTAGAGGCATAAAGAATTTCAATCTCTAGAATTTTTTAGCAAAAATGCTTTCTCCATTCTTGACCCTTTTTAAGTTTTGCTTCTAGTACATCCCAATTTCTTTCTTCAAAAATTTTTTCAATTTCACTAATATTTTTTTTAAAATTTTTTATTGAATTGAGTATATTAATTGTATTGTTTTCTGCTAGGTCTACACCTAGAGAAGGATTGCCAGCTCCAACTCTAGAAGTATCTGCAAATCCAGTTGCAGCAAGCTTTCTGGATAGATTTAATAAATCTTCATTATTTTGACAATAAGCAGTTTCAATTAAACAAGATGCTAAATAAATTGGCAAATGAGAAATATTAGCAACAGCTTGATCATGAATATCAGGATTCTCGAAATAAATATCACAACCCATATTTTTAAATAATTTAGATAGAGTTTGTAATGAATTTTGATCTGTTTGATTCGTTGGTGTAATTACCCATTTTGAGTTATCAAATAGTTCTATTTTCCCCGCATTTACACCTTTTTTTTCTGTTCCAGCCATTGGATGCGAACCTATAAATAAATCATGAATTTTTTCCCAAGTCTTAATTATTGGTACTTTGACAGAACCTACATCAGTAAGTATTGCTTTAGTTGGAATTGCTTCAATTAAATTTTTTGAGGGATTTATAAGATTTTTTATTGGTAAGGCTAATATTATTATTGAGCAATGTTCTAAAATTTTATAGTCCTGGCTTATTATATTCGCTAGTTTTCTTTCTTTAGCTTTTATTTCATTTGAATCATTGTTTGTCACACCATAAACAGTATGATTTAAGCTTTGCAGTTTCAGCCCAATTGAGCCGCCTATGAGACCTAATCCTACAATTCCAATATTCATTAAATTTTAATAAACTCTGTTTAATTATATTGATAACAATATTCTGTATATTTAAAGCATATTTTTGTAAATCATTATTTTTTAATAATAAATGCTCGAAGCAAGAACTCATAAATATTTAAAGGAGTTTTTAAAAAAAAATTCTTCAAATTGGAAACATTTATATTCTTTTGGAAGGATAATTTCAAGTTTTGTAAGAAAGAAAGAGAATCTTTTAATAAATTCTGAAATTTTTTTAAATGAAGAATGGTTCCCAGGTATATTAATGACATTATTTCTTAATCAAGAAAATTCTAAATTTGTTATTCCAGCATATCAACTTCAATCTTTATTAAATGAGCATTTACCTTTGTATAAGGAATTCGGATTTGATTTTTCAGTTCAAAATAATCAAATTATTTTTTCACAACATAAAGTATCTATTCAGACTCTTGGAAGTTTATTAGATGATTATCGTCAATCTAATTATGAAAAACAGATTATTATTTTTGCTGATGTAGGTAGTTTAAAAAAAGATTTAAAAAATATTTTAAGAATAACTTTATATAAAAAAGATTGGTTTAATTACGTTGATTCATTTTTAAGAGAAAAGAATGAATTATCTAAAACTTATGATTTGCTCAAAGAAAAATTCTTTTTAAGATCTTTCCCAACTCAAACATTCATGTCTTTGAACATTGATGAGGCTAATCTTATAAAAAAAATAATAAAAGAAAATGTAGATTGCTCAGATAAATTTGTCAAATTAAATAAAGCATTTATATCAGGTTGGGCCTTTTGGGTTAATCTTGATCATGATAAATTTGAATGGTCTTTAGAAGTTGAGCCAATTGATCAGTTTCTTGAAATTAATGAGTTGCTAAGTAAAAATAATATGATCTTTTTATCATCTTTCAGAAGGGACACTTTTTTTAAAAGATATTTAACTAAGCATGATATTAAGCTCACTTCCTCAATAAGTCTTGAGAGCAATTTTGTTGAAAAAGATATTATTACATATATTCCTTCGAAATTATTACTTCCGAATAATCCCTCTTTTATAAAATCAACAATTGATAACTGTAAGAAATTTTTGTTTTTAAGTAAAGGTGTTTCAATTTTTCTATCTAACGAAGATAATTTCAAGATTAAACTTGCCACTGAATTAGCTTCTATTTATGGTCAAAGGGTTCTACTTGAAAATTATCCAAATCTTGATAATCAAATAGTTTGTGCTAGTTATGACTGGTGGATTAATAAATTACATTTAATTTGTCCTCCAGAACAAATTATTATTCCTCTTTTACCATTTCCAAATATGGTCGAACCTATAAACCAAGAAACAATCTCATCCTTAAGAAATCGATCAAAAAATTGGTTTAGAGAATTTATGTTTCCTGAAGCTTTCCAGTTAATAGATAAGGCTGTCTCTCCGTTGCGAAAGAATTCAGGTAAATTAGTAATCTTAGACGGCAGAATATCAAATAGGAAATGGGGTAGAGATATGCTAGAAATGATTCAACCACAAAAAATAATAAATTATATGTATCCTTTTGATTAAGTCATGAACATAAAAAACTTTTAAAAATGGGAGAAGCTAAGAGAAGAAAATCTTTAGGACTATCACCTAGGGATGTTAACCCCAAAAAAAGAAATTGATGATTCTCCTAGAATCATTAATTGGTTACCTTTTACTGAAAATCAAAAAGACTACTTTATCAAGTTAAGTATTAGAGCTAGTTGGTTCGGAATTGCTCTGTTAATTCTTTTATGGATCGTTGTTCGCTTTATTGGTCCTGCAGCAGGTTGGTGGACTCCAGCAGATAGTATTTAGATTTAGGCCACATTTTTAATATCATTTGCAATTGTATGATTATCTTTATTCACTTTTAACTGCTTCATGGAATTAGAGCTAACTTCTGTTCCTTCAGTAAGTTTTTGTCTTACAAGATTTTCTATTGTCTCTTTAATCTGTGGATTTTGATCAAGCCAAATAATTGTATTGTCTCTACCCTGCCCTATATTTTCTCCTTCATAGCTATACCAAGCACCTCTCCTAATAACTATATTTGTCTCTTCTGCTAAATCTAAGAGGCAGCCTGTAGTACTAATTCCTTTGCCAAATAAAATATCAAATTCAGCGATTCTAAAAGGTGGTGCAACTTTATTTTTAGCTACTTTTACTTTTGCTCTAATTCCATATTCTTCTGTTCCTCTTTTAAGGGTTTGAATTCTTCTAATATCTAATCTGACCGATGAATAAAATTTGAGTGCATTTCCTCCGGTAGTCGTTTCAGGATTACCATATGTAATTCCTATCTTTAATCTTAATTGATTTAGAAAAATAACTGTACATCCTGATTTTCCAATATTACCGGTAATTTTTCTCATTGCCTGACTCATTAAGCGTGCTTGGCTACCAACAACGTGATCACCCATTTCACCCTCAATTTCAGATCTTGGGGTTAATGCTGCTACTGAGTCAACAACAACTAAATCTACAGCAGCTGATCTTATTAGCTGGTCTACTATCTCTAAGGCCATTTCGCCAGTATCTGGTTGTGAAACAAGTAAGTTCTCAACATCTACTCCAAGGGATGCTGCATATACTGGATCTAATGCATGTTCAGCATCGACAAATGCTGCTACTCCTCCATTTCTTTGAACTTCGGCAATGGCATGTAGTGTTAATGTCGTTTTGCCAGAACTTTCAGGGCCATACACTTCAACTACTCTTCCTTTTGGATAACCTCCTCCTAGTGCTAGATCCAAGGTAAGAGCTCCTGTCGATATTGTTTCTACCCTCATTCTTGAAGCATCTCCTAACCTCATTATTGAACCTTTCCCAAAGTTTCTTTCTATTTGTCCAAGTACTAAATTCAAAGCCTTATCTTTTTCTTTAGATAATGAATCTTTAGACATGTCTGTTCTTTTCGCTTCAATGCTCATCTTTTTAATTTATTTAGAATTTATCTATTTTAAATAAGTGCTTTTTCTTATTTAAAACTAAATAGTACACACGTACTCTAGCTGAACATTTCTAATTAGCAACTATATCTTCTAAATTTTTTATTTTTAATAGTTTTATTCCCTGAGGTAAATCAATTTTATCTGTACTTTTTAAATAACCCCATTCTGCTAGGTAGCAATTAATAAATTTTGTTTGATTATTTTCTAATATATTTGATAATGTTTTTCTCCTGTCTTCAACAAATCCTTTAATGTCATAATTTAGAGAAAGATTGGAAATGATATCAACTTTAGATCCAGATTCATAGCCGAAGATTAATTCCGGAAATATATCTAAATTTGAAAGTATTTTTGATGTAAATGTCTTACCTTTTGTTGAAATTACACCTATTTTGAAACCTTTATCTTTTGCATATTTTATAAAACTAACTACTTCATTAAAAGGTCGATGTAATGAGATCCACTTCTTTAAATCATTTCTTATTTGAAATACTCTCGCATCATCAAGGCATTGCTGTAATTCAATTGAATTCCATGAATATTCTAAGAGTAATTTTGAGCAATTTTCTTCGTAATTTTCTAGAAATGAATTTTTTGTGAGATTATTCAGAGGTTTATATGTTTTCAATATCTCATGTGTTATGAGAACCATTTCCCAGCCATATTTCACCCAAGGTCTAATTTCAACAAATATTTTTGGAACCTCAATATATTTATCTATATTTAAATTCTTCGAATTATTTAATAGATATTTCTCGCATGCAAATTTAGAACTAAACCAATACTCTTCAATTCCATTAACAATTACACCATCAAAATCAAATAAGATTAACTTTTTGATGATGCACTTTGTTAGAAAGTTAGAACTGGGCCGCTAGGATTCGAACCTAGGAATGGCGAGACCAAAACCCGCTGCCTTACCACTTGGCGACGGCCCAATGAGTTCTTATATTAGTACATTTACAGATCTTTTTCTATAAAAAAAATAATAAATCTTTTTTATGATTTCCATGGATCAAGTAAAGTTTTTGCTTTTTCAATGGCTTGCGCCATTTTTTCAGGGTTTTCATATATTTTTTGATTTGTCTTAAATGTTTCTTCAATTAATGGCTGCACTAATTTTCTTGCAACACTTCCAAAAGCTATACCATCAGGAATTTTATCCTTTTTGAGAAATTTATAAGTATTACCATTTGTTCCCCCTGCTAATTGTATTAATCCTGGTGGTAATATTGGCTGCATTCGTTCCCATAGTTTAACAGCAGCTTTTGCAGTTGTAGCAGCGATATCACCTGACATTGGTCTTCCATCTAATTGCCAAATTAACTGTACATTGTGTTCAGACAGAATTTCATATCTTTCCCAGAAAGCTTTTGCAAGGTCTTTTGGTTGAGCATTAGACTGAGCTAATCCGCAGCTTACGGATATTTTTTTTAATTTAACGCCGGAATCTTTAATAATTTTTGAAATTTTTTGAAATGCATCTTTTCGATTAATTTCTGTATGGATTTCAACAGCATCTGGTTTTATTTTTAGAAGGATGTCTTTTAGTGATTCTTGTGATAACTGATATTCATATTCAGTAATTAAATTTAATGGACAACTTGAAATGCATCTTCCACATCCGTAACACTTATTTTTACTCACTCCATATTCACTGATTGCGAAAGTAGGACAAATATTCTCACAGGGTCTTTTGCAATTTGGAGGGCATATTTTTGGGTCAAATTTTGCTTTACGAAAATGTATATCTTTACCATCACTAATACTTATCATTAATCCAGGATTTTTACCGTATGTTTTTTTTGACCAATTAATTCCCTTCCTCGCTGCTTCAGCTACTGATGGATCTGCAGCAATATCTATATAATCTACACCTGCTGCTGAATAGATAGCACAAATATCTTCAATCGAACCTGTGTCTTCATTACTTGCACCACAAATTAACTTTACCCATTTATTTGAAATGATTTTATTTTGTTGTGTAGTATTCAATTTTAAAATTTTTAAACTTTAAAATTCATTTGTAATATATTTTCCTAAAGATTGCCACTGTAGATTTCTAGAACCACCCATTTCAACAACTATTTTAAGAGTATTATCATCTTGAGAAATTTTTATTAAACTTGCTAATTCTGATTGTGATAGGACCTGACCTTCAATTAACCAGAGTAACTTTTTCTTATCCTTGTCATTAAATAATTCTGCTGCAACAGGAATGACTTGTTGAACTTCGCCTAAGGCTCCATTTCTACCAACATTTTGATGACCAAGATGAGGAGGTCTAATACCATGTAATTTTAGTAGAAAAACTTCTGGGTCTCCTAATCCTCTAGCAGAGGTGATGAATGTTTTGAAACCCTTGGCACGCATTCTTCTTAATAAACGTGTCTCACTTCCTCCTTCTAGAGGAGCAAATACTGCCAAGCAGCCATGCTTATACAAATCATCATGAAATTTCTCACCTGAAAGAAGTAATGGCATAAAATTTTTCTAATTAAACATATAATATTTCATTTTTTGGGACTTGATGATGTACAATTTTAAATTGGTAGTTTTTTAAGCTCGAACACTAGCCGAGCCTCTAATAAAATACCCATTTTTAACGTTTGCGTTAAAAATTTGGATCTGTGAGAAACTATCAATTTTTTGATAAGTCTCCGCCACTAAATTAGTTTTTACTTTAAGCTAGTCCCTTTAAAATTTAAGGTATCTAGATAATCAAATTAAAAATTAACAATAAAGCTAGTTTCAAAATCTCATGTCAATCGGAATTTTAGGAAAAAAATTGGGGATGTCCCAATTATTTGATGAGAATGGGAATGCTGTACCCGTTACCCTCATTCAGGCTGGACCCTGTAAAGTTACTCAGCTGAAAACTCCATCAATGGATGGTTATTCAGCTGTGCAAATTGGATATGGTTTATCTAGGGAAAAGCTCTAAATAAGCCTCATAGAGGACATTTAGCTAAATCTGGAGATAATCTGCTTAAGCATCTTAAAGAATATAGAGTTGATGAAACTTCAAAGTATGAGTTAGGTAGCTCTATTACTGTAAAAAATTTTGAAGTAGGTCAGAAAGTTGATATAAGTGGTAAATCAATGGGAAGAGGATTTTCTGGTTATCAAAAAAGGCATGGATTCAGTAGAGGTCCAATGAGTCATGGTTCTAAAAATCATAGACAACCTGGCTCAACTGGTGCTGGTACAACTCCTGGAAGAATTTATCCTGGTAAAAGGATGGCTGGAAGATATGGTGGTAAAAATATTACAACTAAGGGTTTATTAGTCGTCAAAGTTGATGATGAGAAAAATCTTATTGTTGTAAAAGGTTCTGTTCCTGGGAAGCCTGGATCACTACTTAATATCAAACCAAATAATAAGGTTGGAAATAATGGAGGTAATAAATAATGACAACTTTCGAATCATTAAAATGGGATGGTAAAAAAGGCGGCAAAGTTTCTTTGGATTTAAAAGTTGCAAAAGATTCATCTGCTGATGATTTAGTTCATCGCGCTGTACTTAGACAATTAGCTAATAAAAGACAAGGAACTGCTTCAACTCTTACAAGGTCTGAAGTAAGAGGTGGAGGAAGAAAACCTTATAAGCAAAAAGGTACTGGTAGAGCAAGACAAGGTTCAATTCGTACACCGTTAAGACCTGGAGGAGGAATTATCTTTGGTCCTAAACCACGTTCCTATAACTTAGATATGAATAGGAAAGAAAGAAGATTAGCTTTAAGAACAGCTTTAATCTCAAAATCTTCAAATATTAAAACTGTTGAAGATTTCGGTTCTTCTATCGATACTCCTAAAACTAAAGAAATTATTGAAGGACTATCTCGTTTAGGAATTGATAAAACTAAAAAAGTACTTGTTATTCTTGATAATCCTTCTTTAAATATTAAAAAATCAATTCAAAACATCGCAAATGTAAGGCTAATGCTCGCAGATCAATTAAATGTATTTGATATTTTAAATGCTAATGAAATAGTCATAGGTACCTCGGCTATTACTAAGATACAGGAGGTGTACAGCTAATGTCTAAATCTTTTAAAAATCGACTAGCAGATGTAATTCGTAAGCCAATTATTACTGAAAAAGCTACTAATGCACTTGATCTTAATCAATATACTTTTGAAGTTGATCATAGAGCTGCAAAGCCAGATATAAAAGCAGCCATTGAGTCAATGTTTAGTGTTAAAGTTATTGGTATTAACACAATGAATCCTCCTAGAAGATCAAGGAGGGTTGGCAAATTTGCTGGCAAACGATCTCAAGTTAAGAAGGCTATTGTCCGTCTAGCTGATGGAGACAAAATTCAGTTATTCCCAGAATCTTAAGGAGTTTTTATTATGGCAATTCGTAAATTCAGACCTTATACACCTGGCACTCGTCAAAGAGTAGTGACTGACTTCAGTGAAATCACAGAAAGAAAACCTGAAAAGTCTCTTGTAGTAAGCAAACATAGATTAAAAGGTAGAAATAATAGAGGTGTAATTACATGTAGACACAGGGGGGGTGGACATAAAAGACAATATAGAATTGTTGATTTCAGAAGAGATAAAAGAAATATAAATGCCAAAGTAGCTGCTATTCATTATGATCCTCATAGAAATGCAAGACTTGCACTTTTATTTTATGAAGATGGTGAGAAAAGGTACATAATTGCTCCTTCTGGGATTAAAGTTGGTCAAAAATTAATTGCAGGGGAATCTGTTCCATTTGAGAATGGAAATGCAATGCCATTAGCTGTAATGCCACTTGGATCAAGTGTTCATTGTGTTGAGCTTTATGCTGGCAGGGGTGCTCAAATGGTTAGATCTGCGGGAGCAAGTGCTCAAGTAATGGCTAAAGAAGGGGAATATGTCGCATTAAAACTTCCTTCTACAGAAGTAAGACTTGTTAGAAAGGAATGTTATGCCACTCTTGGAGAAGTTGGTAATGCAGAAATAAGAAATACAAAATTAGGCAAAGCAGGTAGAACAAGATGGCTAGGAAGAAGACCTCAAGTAAGAGGTAGCGTTATGAACCCATGTGATCACCCACATGGAGGAGGAGAAGGTAAAGCTCCAGTAGGAAGAGCTGGACCGGTTACTCCATGGGGTAAACCTGCATTAGGATTAAAGACACGTAAGAAAAATAAACCAAGTAATAAGCTTATCCTTCGCAAACGTCGTCGTATTTCCAAGAGAAGTAGAGGAGGAAGAGATTCATGATTTCAATTATTTCTAAATTCATTTTTTAATTATGGGACGCTCACTAAAAAAAGGACCTTTTATAGCTGATAGCTTACTAAAAAAGGTTGAAAAACAAAATAATGACAATGACAAATCGGTTATCAAAACCTGGTCAAGATCTTCAACGATACTTCCAGTTATGATTGGTCATACCATCGCAGTGCATAATGGTAAGGCACATATTCCAGTTTTTATTACTGAACAAATGGTTGGTCATAAGCTAGGAGAATTTGCTCCAACACGAACATATCGTGGTCATATTAGAGATAAAAAAGGAGCAAGATAATGATTACAACACAAGATTCTATGAAAACAGCAGTCGCTCACGGAAATTACATTAGAGGTTCAGCCTCAAAGGTAAGAAGAGTCCTTGATCAAATTCGTGGCAAATCTTATAGAGATGCATTGATTATGCTGGAATTTATGCCATATAGATCAACTGAACCAATTACAAAAGTTTTAAGATCTGCTGTAGCTAATGCAGAACATAATTTAGGGATGGATCCATCAACTTTAATTATTAACTCTGCTGCTGCTAATAATGGACCTGTCATGAAAAGGTATCGTCCAAGAGCTCAAGGTAGAGCATTCTCTATCAAAAAACAATCATGTCACATAACAATCTCTGTCCAATCCCAAACATCACAAATTAAAGAGGAGGTACAAAAATAATGGGTCATAAAATTAGTCCAACAGGTTTAAGATTAGGCATCACGCAAGAACATCGTTCTAAGTGGTATGCTTCATCCAAAACTTATCCAACTCTTTTACAAGAAGATCATAAAATACGTACTTTTGTTCAAAAAAAATATGGAGCAGCTGGTATTAGTGATGTATTGATTGCTAGAAAAGCAGATCAATTAGAATTAGAATTGAAAACAGCTAGACCAGGAGTAATTGTTGGAAGACAAGGTAGTGGAATTGAAGAACTAAGATCAGGTATTCAAAAAACTATTGGAGATAGAACAAGACAAGTCAGAATTAATGTTGTTGAAGTCGAGAGAGTTGATGCAGATGCTTTTTTACTTGCAGAATATATTGCACAACAACTTGAAAAGAGGGTCGCTTTTAGAAGAACTATCAGAATGGCTTTGCAAAGAGCACAAAGAGCAGGTGTCTTAGGACTTAAAATTCAAGTTGGAGGAAGATTAAATGGTGCAGAGATTGCTAGAACTGAATGGACAAGAGAGGGTAGAGTTCCTTTGCATACTTTAAGAGCTGAAATTGATTATGCGACCAAAGAAGCTAATACAACTTATGGTGTCTTAGGCATAAAAGTCTGGGTATTTAAAGGGGAGGTCCTATCTAAAGAGGAGCAATCCATTCCTGTTGGGACTACCAATAAAAGAAAAGGTAGTAGAGTGCCTCAGCAATTTGAGGATCGTTCTAATGAGAACTCATAGGAGGTTAAAAAATGCTTAGTCCAAAACGCACAAAATTTCGCAAACAGCATCGAGGTAGAATGAAGGGAGTTGCCTCAAGAGGTAACAAAATAGCCTTTGGTCAATTTGCACTTCAAGCTCAAGATTGTGGTTGGGTTACTTCTCGACAGATAGAAGCTAGTAGAAGAGCTATGACTAGATATGTTAAACGTGGTGGAAACATATGGATACGTATTTTCCCTGATAAACCAGTAACAATGAGACCTGCAGAGACCAGGATGGGCTCAGGTAAAGGTAATCCTGAATTTTGGGTAGCTGTAGTTAAACCTGGAAGAATATTATTTGAAATGGGTGGGGATGAAATTACTGAGGAGATCGCCAAAGAGGCAATGAGGTTAGCACAATATAAATTACCAGTTAAGACAAAATTTATTACTTCTAATGATCACTTAAAAGATGAATCTGATAATCAAAATAATCTGCAAAATCCCAAGGAGGTTAATCCATGACAAGTAAAGAAAGCCTTAAAGAATTCAAAAGTTTGAATAAAAATCAGATTATTGAGAAAGTTCAAGAACTTAGAAAAGAACTTTTTGATCTAAGGTTTAAACAAGCTACTAGGCAGCTAAATGAGACCCATCGATTTAGTATTATTAAGAAGCAGATAGCACAATTATTGACTCTTTCTAAAAGTCAATCTAATTCACCAGTAAATGATTAATTAAAACTATGGCATTAAAAGAACGAGTTGGTACTGTTGTAAGTGACAAGATGGATAAGACAGTTGTTGTGGCTGTTATCAATAGATATCCACATCCTACTTATAAAAAGATTGTTAGTCGTACAACACGCTATAAGGCACATGATCCTGAAAATGAATGTAATACAGGTGATAGAGTCCGTATCAAGGAGACTAGACCCTTAAGTGCACAAAAAAGATGGGCAATAGATGAAATCCTTAATAAGCAAGCGAAAGTAAAGGAGGATATGCAATGATTCAACAAGAAACTTATTTAACTGTTGCAGATAACAGTGGTGCGAAGAGATTACAATGTATTAGAGTTCTTGGCTCTAATAGAAGATATGCACATGTTGGTGATGTAATTGTCGCTTCAGTCAAAGATGCTTTACCTAATATGGGTGTAAAAAAATCCGATGTTGTAAAAGCTGTCATAGTAAGAACAAAGGCTACATTAAGACGAAATACTGGTAATTCAATTAGATTTGATGATAATGCTGCAGTACTTATAAATGAAGATAAAAATCCAAAAGGTACAAGAGTTTTTGGACCTGTTGCAAGAGAATTGCGAGATCGCAATTTTACAAAAATCGTTTCATTAGCACCGGAGGTTATTTAAATGTTAGACGCTGTTAAAAAGAATAAAATTCTTAAAAAGGTCAAGATGAGAATTAAAACAGGTGACTTAGTAAAAGTTATTAATGGGAAGGAAAAAGGTAAAACAGGTGAAGTCTTAAAGACATTACCTCTTCTTAATAGATTAGTTGTTAAGGGAATTAACTTTAGAACAAAGCATGTAAAACCTACCCAAGAAGGTGAAAATGGCAGAATCGTAACAGAGGAAGCATCTATTCATGCATCTAATGTGATGTTTTTTTCTAAAGAAAAAAATATCACAAGTAAAATTGAATATTTTATTGATAAAGAAGGAGTAAAAAAAAGAAGATTAAAAAAAACAGGTGAATTAATTGATTAATTAATTATTCATCTCTAAATGAGATCTCTTTTATTTCATTTTTCAATTCTGACAAAGACCAGAATTATTTACACAAATTATGACTCTCAAGCATCGTTACAAAGACGCAATTAGGCCAAAGCTTCTAAAAGATCTCGGCCTTAAAAATATTCACCAAGTCCCAAAGGTTATTAAAGTAAATATAAACCGAGGGCTAGGAGAAGCGGCTCAAAATTCAAAAGCTCTAGAAGCTTCTTTAAATGAAATGGCTACTATCACTGGGCAAAAAGCATTGGTTACAAGGGCTAAAAAGGCTATCGCTGGTTTTAAAATCAGACAAGGCATGCCTATTGGTTGTACAGTTACTCTGCGAGGTGATCGCATGTATTCATTTTTAGAAAGATTTATAAACCTTGCATTACCAAGAATCAGGGATTTTAGAGGAGTAAATCCTAAAAGTTTTGATGGGAGAGGAAATTATACTATTGGTGTAAAGGAACAATTGATATTCCCTGAAATCTCTTTTGACAAGATTGATTCTATAAGAGGGATGGACATAACTATCGTTACAAGTGCATCCACAGATGAAGAGGGTAAAGCTCTTCTTAAGGAATTAGGTATGCCATTTAGCAGTAATTAATTTTTAAAATTATGTCAAATCACGATCCAATTTCAGATATGCTAACTCGTATTAGAAATGCGAGTCAAAAAAGGCATTCAACTACAGCAATTCCAGCATCTAAAATGTCTAGAAGTATCGCAAAAGTACTTCAAAAAGAAGGATTTATTAATGAAATAAATGAGGAAGGGGAAGGATTTAAATCTCAATTAATTATTGGATTAAAATATAGCGGCAAAAATAGATTTCCTACTATTAGATCAATGCAAAGAGTTAGTAAACCAGGATTGAGAATTTATAAAAATACTAAAGGATTACCTAGAGTTTTAGGTGGTCTTGGCGTTGCTATAATATCAACTTCTAAAGGTATCATGAGCGATCGCGATGCTAGAAAACAAGGAATTGGCGGAGAAGTTCTCTGCTATGTTTATTAAGGAGAATTTATTATGTCTAGAATTGGAAAAAGTCCAGTATTGATTCCAGAAAAGGTATCTGTGGATATTGATGGATTAACTGTTACTGTAAAAGGACCTAAGGGTGAATTAAAGCGTTTAATGCCTGAAGGAGTCAACTTCAATAAAAAAGAGAATGAGATCTTTGTCACTCCCTCAACATCTAAGCGCTTTTCAAGAGAAAGGCATGGATTGTGTAGAACATTAATTGCAAATATGGTGAAAGGAGTAAGTGAAGGATTTGTTAAGCAATTAGAGATTGTTGGAGTTGGCTCAAGAGCCCAAGTTAAAGGTAAAAATTTGGTTGTTAGTGCTGGTTATAGTCATCCTGTGGAAATTATTCCGCCAGAAGGTATAACATTTAAAGTTGAAAGTAACACAAATGTATTTGTTTCTGGAATTGATAAAGAAATTGTTGGTAATGAAGCTGCAAAGATAAGATCAATTAGACCTCCAGAGCCATATAAAGGTAAAGGTATAAAGTATCATGATGAGAGAATTATCAGAAAAGCTGGAAAATCTGGCAAAAAATAAATTAACATAAAAAATCATGAACACAATTTCAAGAAAACAACAAACTCAAAAGCGTCATAGAAGATTAAGACGATTTTTAGTTGGAACTAAGACTAAACCAAGGCTTTCTGTCTTTCGTTCCAATAACCATATTTATGCTCAAGTTATTGATGATCAAGCTCAATCAACTATATGTTCAGCATCAACAATTGATAAAGAATTTAAAATTAAGGATAATGAGTCAACCTCAAATTGTAATTCTTCATCAGAGGTTGGATCATTGCTTGCAAAAAGAGCCATCAAAAAAGGCGTAAAGGAGGTTGTATTTGATCGAGGGGGTAAGATATATCATGGGCGAGTTAAAGCTCTGGCTGATGCAGCTAGAAAAGCTGGTTTAAAATTCTAAATATTAATCATGACTGACACACCAACAAAAAAAGAAAATCAATCATTATCTGCAAAGGCTTCAACTGCTAATCAAGATGAACCTAAAAAGAATAATAGGAAACGAAACAGAAGAGATTCTAAAAATCTTGAAAGAGACTCAGATTGGCAAGAAAGAGTTGTCCAAATTAGAAGAGTTTCTAAAACAGTAAAAGGAGGTAAAAAAATGAGTTTCCGAGCAATTATTGTCGTTGGGAACGAAAAAGGTCAAGTAGGAGTTGGTGTGGGTAAAGCAGGAGATGTGATAGGTGCTGTAAGAAAGGGAGTAGCTGATGGCAAGAAAAATCTTGTAAGAGTACCTTTAACTCGTAATAATTCTATACCCACTCTTTCATTAGGAAGAGATGGAGCTGCTAATGTCCTAATAAGGCCAGCAGCACCTGGAACTGGTGTTATTGCAGGTGGTTCTATAAGAACTGTACTAGAGTTGGCTGGGATTAAAAATGTTCTAGCAAAAAGATTAGGTAGTAAAACTCCTCTTAACAACGCTAGGGCTGCTATGGTTGCTTTATCTCAATTAAGAACCCACAAATCTGTTTCTAGAGAAAGAGGAATTTCTTTAGAACAGCTATATTCTTAAAAATTATGACTACTTTAAATTCTCTTAAATCAAATAAAGGTTCTCGTAAGAAAAAACTAAGAAAAGGACGAGGAATAGCCGCTGGCCAAGGTGCTTCATGTGGCTTCGGAATGCGAGGCCAAAAATCACGTTCAGGTAGACCAACAAGGCCAGGATTTGAAGGTGGTCAAATGCCTCTTTATAGGAGAGTTCCAAAATTAAAACATTTCCAAATTATTAATCAGAAGTCTTTTTCGATAATTAATCTTTCTAAATTAAATGACTTTAAAGAGAACGATATAGTGAATATTGATTCATTAGTTAAAAAAGGATTACTTTTTAAACCAAAATATCCTTTAAAAGTTTTGGGAAATGGAGAAATTAAAGTCAAGTTAAAGGTTGAGGCTCATGCTTTTACTAAGGCTGCTAAAGAAAAAATTGAATCTTTAGGTGGATCCTGCGAGATTATCAACTAAGATAGTTATTAATTCTTAAATGAATGAAGAGAATTCAACATGTTAGTTAAGAAAAGTCGAAATCCTAGTGCCTCAGAGATTCTTACTCAACTTTTCTCTAATGAGGAGCTTAGAAATAGAGTTTTAACAACATTAGGTTTGCTGTTATTAGTGAGATTGGGAATTTATATCCCAATGCCTGGGATAGATAGAGTTGCTTTTAAAACTTTCATAGATCAAGGTGGACAATTAATTGGATTTTTAGATATTTTTACAGGTGGTGGAATTTCAACCCTTGGGAATTTTTGCATTAGGTATTTTGCCATTTATTAACGCATCTATTATTATTCAACTCTTAACAGCAGCGTTGCCAGCCCTTGAAGATCTACAGAAAAATGAAGGAGAAGCTGGAAGGAGAAAAATTGCTCAAATTACCAGATATGTTTCCTTAGGTTGGGGTTTTCTTCAGAGCATTATTTTTTCTCTCATACTGAGACAATATGCAATTGAGGGTATTAGTGAAACTACTTTTGTTTTGCAAACATCTATAGCTCTAGTTACTGGGTCTATGGTAGTTATGTGGTTCAGCGAAATAATTACAGAGAAAGGAATAGGTCAAGGGGCTTCATTAGTGATATTTTTAAATATTGTTGCAACCTTACCTAAAGCTCTTAGTTCAACCATTGAAAAAGCACAGACTGGAGATAGAGGAGATGTTTTGGGCATCTTAGTTTTATTAGGAGTATTCTTATTAACAATTGTGGGAATAATTTTTGTCCAGGAAGGAGCAAGAAGAATTCCAATAGTTAGTGCTAAAAGACAAATAGGTAGTACATCATTACTTCCTACTAGGCAAAGCTATCTCCCTTTAAAATTAAATGCTGGAGGAGTTATGCCAATTATTTTTGCTTCAGCTTTGATATTTTTACCGATAACAATAGCAAATGTTACTGGTAATCCTATTTTAATAAAATTTGCTAGTGCGCTTAATCCAGGATCTTCAAACCCTTGGCCTTATGCTTTAACATTTTTTGGTTTAATTCTTGGCTTCTCATATTTTTATGCATCTCTCACTATTAATCCTATTGATGTAGCATCTAATCTTAAAAAGGGAGGCGTAGCTATTCCTGGTGTAAGGCCTGGATCTAAAACAACAAATTATTTAACAGGCATTCAAAATAGATTAACTTTACTTGGTGGATTGTTTTTAGGCTCAGTTGCGATTATCCCCGCAGCTGTTGAAAGAGCAACAAATGTCCAAACATTTCAAGGCTTAGGAGCTACTTCATTATTAATTTTAGTAGGAGTAGCAATTGATACAGCAAAGCAAGTCCAAACTTATGTAATTTCCCAAAGATATGAGGGTTTGGTAAATAACTGATGAAAAAACATTTACTATTTTTAGGACCTCCTGGAGCAGGAAAAGGAACACAAGCATCTTTTATAAGTGAGTCGAATGATTATTTACATTTATCTACAGGAGAATTATTAAGACAAGAGGTAGAGAAGAAGACAACTTTAGGAATCCAAATCAAAGAAATTATTAATAGCGGCAAATTAGTTGATGATGAACTTGTTTTGGAAATTGTTAAACAAAATTTAGCCTTGAGTAAAGAAGGATGGATTTTAGATGGATATCCTCGAAATATATCTCAGGCAGATTCTTTAGCGAAAGTCCTAGATGAACTTAATCAACCATTAGAAAAGGTCTTTTATTTAAATTTGAATGAAGAGATCTTAGTCAAAAGATTAATTAATAGAGGTAGGGCAGACGATAATGAAAAAATAATAAGAACTAGATTAGATATATATAAGGAAACTACTCAACCACTTATTGCCTATTATAAAAATCTAAATATTTTAGAATATATTGATGGTGATAGAGACTTAAAAACAATATCTGACGATATAAAACAAAAAATGGCTTGACGATGATGTATAATATAGGATTGATATTTTAATGAGAAAAACCTTATGAAGGTTAGAGCCTCAGTAAAAAAAATGTGTGACAAGTGCCGTGTGATTCGTCGTCATGGTAGGGTTATGGTCATCTGTACCGCTAGCCCTAGACACAAACAGCGTCAGGGGTAAAACTTTGGCTTTATTTAATTTCTATAAATTAAATAAAAATTCAATTAAAACATTTATTTATTGAAAACAAGTGGCTAGGATTGCAGGAATTGACATACCTCGTGAAAAGCGAGTTGAGATTGCTCTCACATACATTTATGGTATTGGTCTTACTAGGTCTAAACAGATACTAGTAAATACTGGTGTTAACCCTGATACTCGTGTAAAAGATCTTGCAGACTCAGATGTGCAAAAATTGCGAGGTGCTACCGAGGCTTATACAGTTGAGGGAGATTTACGTAGACAAGAAGGTATGGCTTTAAAACGTCTGCAAGATATTGGTTGTGTAAGAGGAAGAAGACATAGAATGAGTCTTCCTGTTAGAGGCCAAAGAACAAGAACGAATGCAAGAACTAGACGAGGAGCTAGGAAAACTGTTGCTGGAAGGAAGAAATAATGAACGATAACTTAAAAACTTTAATTTTCTAGATAAAATGGCAGCTCAAGTAAAAAAAACTGGTTCAAAAAAATCCAAAAGGAATGTACCAAATGGGGTAGTTCATATCCAAAGTACATTCAATAATACGATCGTATCAATTACTGATACTTCTGGACATGTAATTTCTTGGTCATCAGCTGGTGCTAGCGGATTTAAAGGAGCAAGAAAAGGTACTCCATTTGCTGCACAGACAGCAGCTGAATCTGCGGCGAGAAGAGCCTTGGATCAAGGGATGAGACAGATTGAAGTGCTTGTACGTGGACCAGGCTCAGGTAGGGAAACCGCCATAAGAGCTTTACAAGTGGCTGGTTTAGAAATAACTCTAATAAGAGATGTTACTCCATTACCTCATAATGGATGTAGAAGGCCTAAACGCAGACGCGTTTAGACACTTGTCTCATTTAACACTATTCCTTTATCCTTTTATTTTCCGTGTTGCAATACCAGATTGATCGAATTGACCATCAAATTTCAGATGATCGTTCCCAAACAGGAACATTTTTAATTGGACCCTTAGAAAGAGGTCAAGCTACTACATTAGGGAATTCTCTCAGAAGAGTCCTTATGGGCGGCCTTGAAGGAAGTGCTGTTACAGCTGTTAGAATAGCAGGGGTAAATCATGAATATGCTACTGTTCCAGGGGTTAGAGAAGATGTTTTAGATATTCTTTTAAATTGCAAGCAATTGTCAATTAATAGTGCAAGTAATGAAGTTGAGATTGGTAGATTAGTTGCTACAGGCCCTATGGAAGTAAAAGCTAATGATATACAATTTTCTTCACAAGTTGAAGTTGTGGATGGAGAAAAACCAATTGCAACTATTCAAGATGGCCATAATCTTGAATTAGAAATTCACGTTGAGAGAGGGACAGGTTATCGACCTGTCGATAGAAGAAATGAAGAGACAACATCTATCGATCTTTTACAAATAGATGCAGTCTTTATGCCAGTAAAAAGAGTTAATTTTACAATTGATGAGACTGCAGTTGCAGAAGGTGGAACAGGTAGAGAAAGATTAAAAATGGAAGTTGTTACTGATGGATCTACAAGTCCTGATGATGCAATAGCAGAAGCTGCTAATCAATTAATAGAACTCTTTCAGCCTCTAGCAACTGTTACAATGGTTGAGGAGATTCCTGAAGAGCCAGAACCATCTCCTGAAGCTCAAATTCCTTTAGAGGAGCTAAACTTATCAGTAAGAGCTTATAATTGCTTGAAAAGAGCTCAAGTTAATTCAGTATCAGATTTGATGGGTTTCAGTTATGAGGATCTTCTCGAAATCAAAAACTTTGGTTCAAAGTCTGCTGATGAAGTCATCGAAGCTCTTGAACGTATTGGAATTTCGATTCCGCAAAGCAGAACATCTGTTTAACTATTTTAGATTATGAGACATCAATTAAGAGTTCCACTGTTAAGTAAACCTGCTGATCAGAGAAAAGCACTTCTTAGAGGATTAACAACCCAGCTAATTAGGGAAGGTAGAGTTACAACAACAAGGGCAAGAGCAAAAGCTTTAAGAAATGAAGCTGAGAGAATGATAACTTTAGCTAAGGATGGTTCATTAGCCTCAAGAAGGAGAGCCCTTGGATACATATATGATAAAAAGTTAGTCCATTCATTATTTGAGAAAGCTCAAGAACGATATGGAGATAGAGAGGGAGGATATACAAGAATTGTTAGAACTGTTCCAAGGAAAGGTGATAATGCTCAAATGGCAATAATTGAGCTTGTATAGAAATATTAAATAAATCTTTTGAAAAGAGTTGCATTATCCATTCAATATGATGGAACAAACTTTTCAGGCTGGCAAAGACAAAAACAAGCAAATACAGTACAAGAAACTCTTGAAGAAGCTTTAAAAACCCTTTCTTTTAAAGATATTAAAACGTTTGCTTCTGGTAGAACTGATGCTGGAGTTCACGCATCAGGTCAAGTTGTGCATTTTGATACTGATTTTGTAATTCCAGAGGATAAATGGTCAGGAGCTTTAAATGGAAGGTTGCCTAAGAATATTAGGATTATTGAATCTGTGGGTGTATCGAGTTCATGGCATGCATGTTACTCAGCAATTTATAGACATTACAGATATGTAATAAATAATAGTAAATTGCCAAATATTTTTTTAAATAATTGGTCTTGGCATCGTTATCAAAAAGAACTTAATATAATATCAATGAAAAATGCGATAAGTACTCTTAAAGGTAAACATGATTTTTTTGCTTTCCAAAAGAGTGGAAGTAATAGGTCAACGTCAATTACGACAGTGAAAGATGCTCAAATATTTAAAAGAGGGCAATTGATTTTTATAGATATAAAAGCCACTGGATTTTTGTATGGAATGGTGCGTTCAATAGTTGGTCAATTGGTCTTAGTTGGTGAAAATAAAATATCTCCTGATACGTTTTATCAAAGGTGGTTAAATAAAAAAAAAGAAGAAGTACATGAATCTGCTCCAGCAAAAGGGTTGTGTTTTGTTAATGCAGTATATAAAGATAATGTTTTTAAAAAATTGAATCATCATGATCTCTTTCCAAAATTCTTAATAAGTGGTTATTCTTAAAATTCATTCCCTAAAATTCTATTATTCTCTTAAAAATAATTGTTTAAAATTCCATAATGATGTAATATTATAAATTGATTCAGATTTGAATAGTCCTGTTTAATGAATAAAACCTCTACTCCATCCTTAACAACTATAAAAAGAAATTGGTTTTTGGTTGATGCTAAAGGCCAAACTTTAGGAAGATTGGCTTCAGAGATAGCAAATGTCCTAAGAGGAAAAAATAAACCTTCATTTACTCCTCATTTAGATACTGGTGATTTTGTGATTGTTGTTAATGCCGAAAAAATTGAAGTTTCTGGAAAAAAAGCTTCACAAAAATTATACAGAAGACATTCCGGTCGACCTGGAGGTATGAAGATTGAAAAATTTGAGACTTTGAGAGATAGAATTCCAGAAAGGATTATTGAACAAGCAGTTAAGGGAATGCTTCCACATAATTCATTAGGAAGACAACAATTTAAAAAATTAAAGGTATATAAGGGCTCAGAACATCCTCATGATGCACAAAATCCTGTATTATTAAATAGTTAGATTATTTTCATGAATAGCCAAGTAAAAAACAAAGCTGTATATTGGGGAACTGGTAGAAGAAAAACTTCTGTCGCTAGAGTTAGGTTGATCCCCGGTAATGGACAAATTAAAATAAATGGTCGTTCAGGCGATGATTATTTAAATTTCAACCCATTACATATTAATGCTGTCAAAGCACCTCTTCAGACTTTAGGACTTGAAACTTCTTATGATATTTTTGTTAATGTTTATTGGAGGTGGTTTGACTGGTCAAGCTGGAGCAATAAAACAAGGAGCTGCTAGAGCACTTTGTGAATTATCAATTGATAATAGAAAACCTTTGAAAACAGAGGGTCACCTTAGTAGAGATCCAAGAGCAAAAGAGAGAAGAAAATATGGCCTTAAGAAGGCAAGAAAAGCCCCTCAATACTCAAAACGTTAAATTATTATGCCAAAACCAGAAATTCATCCAAAATGGTATCCAGAAGCCAAAGTTATTTGTAATGGCGAAGTGGTTATGACAACAGGTTCTACCCAACCTGAATTACATGTAGATGTATGGAGTGGTAATCATCCATTTTTTACTGGAACACAAAAAATTCTTGATACTGAGGGTAGAGTTGATAGATTTATGAAAAAATATGGTATGGGCTCTGCTGATGAATCAGATAAAGATAATACCTCTAAATAAATAAAAGCTTAAAATTTTATTTTAGTAATTAGCTTAAATTGGAATACTCAATATTATTATCAAGGTTAAAAACTGCATCAGATAGTTTTGAGACTTTAGAAATACAACTTGCTGATCCTGATATCTCAAATAATCCTAAGAAGCTTGAATCTATTGCAAGAGAAAGATCTAAGTTAGAACCTTTAGTAAATGATTTCAAAGAATTATTAAAAATAGATAGTGAGTTAGAAGATTCAAAAAAACTTCTTAAAGAAAGTAAGGGTGATAAAGAGATGGAAGCATTAATAAATGATGAATTAATAAACTTACAGCAAATTAAAGATTCATTAATTCAAAAATTAAAAATAGCTCTTTTACCCAAGGATCCTAGAGATGATAGAAGTGTAATGCTAGAAATTAGAGCAGGTGCTGGAGGTAATGAAGCTTGTATATGGGCTGGTGATTTAGCAAGAATGTATGAAAGATATGGACAAAAAATTGGTTGGTCCGTTAAACCAATTAGTGCTTCTGAATCGGATATGGGCGGCTTTAAAGAATTAGTCATATCTGTAAAGGGTGATTCAGTTTATAGTCAATTAAAATTTGAAGCTGGTGTTCATAGAGTTCAAAGAGTTCCAGCAACTGAATCGCAGGGCAGAGTTCATACCTCTACGGCTACAGTTGCAGTTATGCCTGAAGTTGATCCTGTTGAGGTAAATATTGATCCTACTGAAATAGAAGTTGGAACTGCTCGATCTGGGGGAGCTGGAGGCCAAAATGTTAATAAAGTCGAGACAGCTATTGATCTTTTGCATAAACCAACTGGTATTAGAGTATTTTGTACACAAGAAAGATCACAATTACAAAATCGCGAAAGAGCGATGGAAATTTTACGAGCTAAATTATATGAGATTCAATTAGAGGAAGCTAATAAAAAAGAAAGATCAGAAAGATTGATGCAAGTAGGTACTGGAGATAGAAGCGAAAAAATAAGAACTTATAATTATAAAGATAATAGAACAACTGATCATAGATTAGGATGTAATTTTTCATTAGAACCTATACTTTCTGGTCAATTAGATGAAATATTGAATGCTTGTATTGCACAAGAGCAAAAAAGACAAATGGAGCAGTTTAATATGAGCGATGACTAATACAAAATATTTATCTTATGCTGCGATTCCAATTACATATTTGCTCCATTCTTTGTGTTTGCCTGAATCAATTTGCTTTGTGGCTTCAAAATTAAGATTACTTAAAGGTTTATAAGGTTTTCTTTTTAGGGGCATATTCGCTTCTTCAGGGGTCTTATTCCCTTTCTGAACATTGCATCGTAAGCATGCTGTGGTTACGTTCTCCCAGCAATCACTACCTCCTCTACTCCTGGGTAAGATGTGGTCAATAGATAACTCACGACCTTTATAGCTACAATATTGGCACATATTATTGTCTCTCAGAAGTATATTTTTCCTTGAAAGAGCAACTTCTCTATATGGGACTTTAACGTAATAACGAAGTCTTATAACTGTGGGTAATTTTTTCCCATTGTGGATAATGTACGTATTATCTTCTTCCAAACTTTCTGCTTTACCTTTTAACATCAAAATAATAGCTCTTCGCCATGAAGTTATGTTTAAAGGTTCATAAGAAGCATTTAAAACGAGAGTCTGGCTCATGCCAATTTCCCAATTACATGTCATGCTAACTATATATTTATATAAACGCACATAAAATGCGAATTTGAAATGCAAAGCGGATTAAAAACTTCTAAATATGACTCCCAAATTGTTTCTCATCCATTAGTCTCTCTAGACCCAACTCAGAGAGCCTGGATTGAGGTTAGTGGACAATCGATAGAACATAATGTTCGCGAAATAAAATCATTGTTAAAAAATGGCTGCCAATTTATGGCAGTTGTTAAAGCTGATGGATATGGTCATGATGCAAAATTTGTATCTCAGAATGCAATCAAAGGAGGAGCTGATAAGCTTGGAGTCGCAACTTTACAGGAAGGTTTAAATTTACGATCAGAAGGTATAAGAGAACCAATTCTTGTATTAGGAAATATATATACAAGAAAGGATTTATTAATTTGCTTCCAAAATAATTTAATGCCCACTATTAGTGATATTAAACAATGTATTATTTGTAATCAAATTGGGGAAAAATATAAAAAATTATTTTATGTTCATTTGAAGATAGATACAGGGATGTCTAGGCTTGGATTTGACATAAAGAATTTTGTTCAATATTTCGAAAATATTATTTCATTTGAGAATATCAAAATAGATGGTATTTATAGTCATCTCTCAACTGCTGATGCATTAGATGCTTCACATGAAAATAGTTATGCAAATATACAGCGAAGAACTTTTCTTCAATTGCTTTCTAATATCTCAATTAAGAAATATCCAAATATCACAATTCATTTAGCAAACTCAGCAGGAATATTAATAGATAATAATTTTCATTTTGATATGGTAAGAGTTGGATTATGTATGTATGGATATAAACCGTCACAATATCAAATTAATTTAAAACTTAAACCAGCAATGTCTCTCAAATCTAAGGTTAGTTTTATAAGAATAATTGATAATAAAGTTGGAGTAAGTTATGGGAAAAACTTTATAACTAGTAAAAAAACTAAGTTAGCTGTTATAAGTATCGGTTATGCAGATGGAATTTATAGAACATTATCTAATAAAATTTCATTGCTACATAACGGAAAAATGTATCCTCAAATTGGTTCAATTACAATGGATCAATTAATGATCGATATTACCGGTGCAAATGATATAAATGTTGGAGATACAGTCATTTTACTAGGCTGTGATGAAGGTAAATGTATTTCACCTGTTGATTGGGCTATGCAGCTTCTACTATACCTTGGGAAATTCTATGTGCGTTTAAAAATAGATTACCTAGAGTTCAAATCTAATAGACATTTCGATTAACTAAAAAGTTTTGTAGGTTTGCCCAAAAGTTGATAACCTATACTTATTGGAGAGGTGGCTGAGTGGTTGAAAGCGGCTCCCTGCTAAGGAGTTACAGGAGGTAACTTTTGTCGAGGGTTCGAATCCCTCTCTCTCCGTTTTTATTACGGTTCGTAGAAGTTCATAATTTACCAGATTGCTTATTATAACTGGTTTTTCCCAAAAAATCAGAGATCAGGTGTATCCGTAATATAACCACCGAATAACTTTTTTGTAGGGGATAAAATAGGGGATAAAATAATTTGAAGTAGGTGATAAAATACTTTTTTAATTATTAGATATTGATTCTTATTGTTAGGCAAACACATGCCCCTTTATGTTTGTCATTTAATAATAAATATATATTCCCAAATACATTTGCAAAAAATATTTTTTAACTCTGCTATTTTTAACTGGAATTGGATAATTCAAGTGATGATTATTC
>GL947594.1:1298770-1402775 GCA_000218705.1 Prochlorococcus marinus bv. HNLC1 | reverse complement strand
AACTCAGCAGGAATATTAATAGATAAAAATTTTCATTTTGATATGGTAAGAGTCGGATTATGTATGTATGGATATAAACCGTCACAATATCAAATTAATTTAAAACTTAAACCAGCAATGTCTCTCAAATCTAAGGTTAGTTTTATAAGAATAATTGATAATAAAGTTGGAGTAAGTTATGGGAAAAACTTTATAACTAGTAAAAAAACTAAGTTAGCTGTTATAAGTATCGGTTATGCAGATGGAATTTATAGAACACTATCTAATAAAATTTCATTGATACATAACGGAAAAATGTATCCTCAAATTGGTGCAATTACAATGGATCAATTAATGATCGATATTACCGGTGCAAATGATATAAATGTTGGAGATACAGTTATTTTACTAGGCTGTGATAAAGGTAAATGTATTTCACCTGTTGATTGGGCCCGTGCCGCGTCTACTATTACTTGGGAAATTCTGTGTGCTTTTAAAAATAGATTACCTAGAGTTCAAATCTAAAAGACATTTCGATTAACTAAAAAGTTTTGTAGGTTTGCCCAAAAGTTGATAACCTATAATTATTGGAGAGGTGGCTGAGTGGTTGAAAGCGGCTCCCTGCTAAGGAGTTACAGGAGGTAACTTTTGTCGAGGGTTCGAATCCCTCTCTCTCCGTATCTAATCAGTCCCATGCCGTCCCAAAAGGTAGTATATAACTGAAGTTTAAAACGGTGTTAAGTCTCTTGACTTCCCATATAGTGCTACAAAGAACAGGCAAAAAGGGGGTAAATTAGGGGTTAATTTAAAATTTTGAAAAATTTATAATAATCCAGACATATTGATACTTTTATTTGTCCCACAGGGGGTATGGATTTTGATGTTAGGGGGTAAAATTTCTTGACCCAACATCAGGGGTAAAATTTTTTTAAATTAATCTGAAAATTTACAACACAATCATAGTCGGATTTTTGGTGCAAAATAACTGATTATATTCCTCGAATACACGAATACATATCTCTCCGTATTTTAAGCTGAAGGTAAACTTATAAGCCAATTTGATTATAGAATAAAAATGATGATATAAATAGCATTCTTAAACAATAGTTTTTAAAAGAGCTTTTATGATTTAAAGGATAATTTAGTAGATAAACTAACTTAAATATTTCATTAAAATCATCGTTTTAGTCAAATAAATTCACGTCATTTTAGAACCAAATTTTTCAATTCTTAGTCTTTTTTTTCTTTTGCCCTTATTTATCTTCCCTTCTTCTCTTGACTTACCTAGATAGCTAACTTGACATACCCATTCATAAAAATGAAAACCAGCATCTAATTTCTCAATATTAAATTCAAACTTCTCAAAATCAAATATTTCACCTTTTTGGAAAGTGAATTCACCATATACCCCTTTCCAGGGATCTTGAAATTCTAAATAATATTCTTCATCATCAGTTTCCCAGTGATTAATAGTATATTTTTCGGTTCTCTCAAAAGAATTTGTCAAAATTAAGTCTTCGGGATTTAAATTACCTCTATAAATTCCTAATTTTTTCAAATGTCTAAATTCAAACCTTTCTTCTTGTTTGCTGTCTAAATTTTTAAAAATCATATACATAGAATTTGAAAAACTTAGAAATTCATTTTGAAGTTCTTCAATGCCTTCCTCTAATTCAAAATCTTCCTCATCTAATATTGCTCCACTACATGAATGACGACCAATATACGCTAATGGTATTTTCCCTACAAACCATCCATTACCTAATATCAATAATTTTCGAATTGAATTTACATCATTAACAGACATGTTAATAATATTAAGCTTTAAATAATTCCTTATGAATTTTTTTTAGATCAATTACAGATTCTATTATAAGATCTGCTCCTGCTGCTTTAAGTTTAGATTCATATTGAGATTGTTTTTGAACGTTCTCTGCGGTTTTTAAATGAGGAGGGATTACACCTATGCTAATGAATCGTTGAGAAGGGTATAACTCTTTAGCATTAATGATTGTTTGGATATCAGCGATAGTATCTCCAACATATGCGACTGGGGGACAATTAGGACCAAAATCTTCTTCTAATAACTTATTTGCTAACTTAAGAAAACCTTCAGGGTTTGGTTTGTCTGGTGCATCATTCATTGCTATTAAGGGTGGATTATTAAGTCTAAGTCTATTTTCTAAAATAAATTTAGCTGAGGGTAGCTCTGCTCCACTTACAAATCCCCATTTTATTTTATTTAGGTTAAGAAAATCAAAGAAATTTTTATTTACTAAAAGTTTTTCGTTATTTATAAACCCAGACCATTTCATATGACTTTCATTCGGATTACAACCAAAGTAAAGTTTCTCAAAACTGTTAATGATATTATCTCTTGAAGGTGGCTCCAAAGAGAGTTTATTTTTATTAATAAATCGTTTAATAAGTTCAAGCGTTAAATCCCAATCATTATTCCATATACCTTCATTCTTTAGTACATCAATATCATAAGTACTTGGTTCCCAATTACAGTATTTAAGTACAGTTTTTTGAACCGAGAGTCTATAGCTATTTGTCACATCTCTTATGACGCCATCTATATCAAAAAGTATTAACCCTTTAGTTTGCAATGTTTTTGATACATGATTCATAAATATTATATGAAGAAATCAATGTAGAGAAGAAGTAATTTTATCCTTTGTTTTATTCATAAATATATTTTTTATAAAAGTTTATTAAAATAAAGTGTTTTTAATATAGAAAAAGAACGTAATAAAAATACAGTTATCAAAACATTTAAAAATTTTTAAAAATATATTGTATTATTATTATTTTATATAATTAATACTGTTTTTTTATATATGTTTTTGATACAGTTTAAAATATAAGTATTAAATTTTTTGAAGAATAAATTTATTAGAAAGAAACTTCTATCAGAAAAAAAGTCTGATAAAAAGCTAATTGGTTATGCGAGGGCTATAGATAATGAAATTGATTATTTAAATAAACAAATTTATGATTTGAATAATTCTGGATGTAATTCAATTTTTTCTGAGATTATTAGTGCATCTGCAGAGAAAAAACCAGAACTCCAAAATGCATTTAATGCTTTATCTCCAGGAGATATTTTGATAGTAGATAAGTTAGATAGAGCTTTTTACTCTAAGAATGATTGTCTAAATGGTTTAAACATACTATTGCAGAAAGGAATAGATTTAAAAATTTTATCAAGTAATTTTTCATCATCTGAAAGATATGAACCTTTTATTTTAATTTTAAAAGTTTTATTGGAATTAGAAAATTTAGAAAAAGATATTTCAGACGAAAAAAAGAGAGAGATGCTTAAAAACAGAAAAGTTATTGGTTTAAATTTAGGTGGGAGGCCTAAAATTAGTAAAATAAAAGAAACACTAGTATTACGCTTGCGAAATGAAGGTTATTCATATCGAACTATTAGATCTCAAACAGGAGTAGCATTGTCAACAATAAGAAGAATTATTCTCGATTCAGAAGGTAATAATTAAATGAAAGATAAAAAAATTGAAAAATTAATAAAAGAAATTTTTAAAGATATAGCTCTTCGTTTATATGAATTAAATTATAAAGATAGAAATAGTTTATTAGCTGAATATCGAGAATGGATACATGAGGATTTTAGAGAAGGAAAATATATTAATGCTGCCTTATGAGGCTTATACAATTAGAGTAGAAAAGTTTAAGGAAGATTAATAAGTTTTTATGAATGAATAAATTCATAAATTGCTTTTGAAAATTCTGGTAAGAAATTATTATCATTTGCAAATTCTTTTCCTTCTGTAAAAACTACAAGTAATGTTTTACTTTGATTTTTATTGATCCACCAAGCAGCATCATGCCTAGCCTCTGACATCAAACCTGCTTTACTCCAAAAAGGAATCTTTTGCGGTAAACCCTCGCCTAAAAAACCATTTATTTGATTATTTGCATCCTTGTCTTGAGATTGTTCCTTAATTTCTCTGAACAAACAATTCTTTAAATTTATATTTTTTTCATTAAAGCTAATATTCTGCATAATTTCTTCCATAATTCTTGCAGTCCCATCAGTTGTCATGGCATTTCTGTTTTTGTTAGAAGTGCCATAGAAATCTTTTTCTCTCCCATATGGACGATCTTCCCAAGTCTTTTGACAACAATTGAAATCTTGTAATTCTTCCCAATTGAGAGTCTTTAACCAATCATTAATGATTGTTCTCTGATATTTCCATCGATTAAATATTTCTTTTTCTAATGAAGGTCCACTTGTTGTCCCAGTAAGGAGATCTACAATAAAACTTGTGGCATCATTGCTAGAATTTTGAAGCATTTCTTGAATAGCTTCATCCACTTGTATGTCGCGGAAAATTGTTTTATTTTCTATCCACTTGTAAATTGCTAGTGAGTATACTAATTTAACAATACTTGCAGGGTAAATCTTTTTACGATTATTGATTCCATATCCATAACCTTTTTTAGAACTTTCCTCATAATTTATCCAAGTAATAGCAATATTATTTAGTTTATGATGATATTTTTCATGGCATAATTTATTTAAAATATCTTGTAGAATTTATCCTAATTTTTCGTTTATATAATAGAAGGACATTGAAATAAAATATATGGATACTTTACTATTATTTAATCAAACAAATTTTTCGAAATCCAATTGGTGGAAATTAAAAATTAATACATTAGGTTATAAGGATGAACTTGGTTATCAAATAGTTACTGAAATAGCTAAAAATAGGTGCTTTAGGATTGTAGAGGAAGATTTAAAAAGAAAAAATCATAAATTTAAATCAAGATATCTAGTTCAATTATTTGAAGATGGCTATTTATGTTGGATTAATATTCAAGGATTAGAGATTGAAAGATGTTCAAACTATTTTCAAAAGAGATTTTTATGTGATGAATTATTTATTCAAAATAAAATACCTTTTATTTTAGATTGGATAGTTTTACAGTCAAAAAAATTAAATAATTATAAGTGGGGAGGAACTTTAGGACCTGATTTCGATTGTTCTGGCCTCATTCAGGCAGCATTTATGCTGCAAGAAATATATATTCCAAGAGATTCTTATCAAATTATGCGTTTTTGTAGGCATCTTTTTAATTTCCCAGGGAAAACAGACCAACTTCAAATGGGTGATCTTTTGTTTTTTGGAGATAATAATTTATGTAATCATGTCGCAATATATTATCAAAATGGTATTTATTACCATTCTTCAGGGGTTGAATTTGGAAGGAATGGCATATCTAAAGAAAATTTATATGAATCACAAGATGATGATAAAACTTCGAGATACTATAGATCTAAATTAATATGTGCTGGAAGAGTGACTAGATCATATTTATGGAATAAGACTTTAAGGTAATTGAATTAATAATTTAACCCGCGTTTCCTAGACTTCTTATCATTGGCATTATTGTATCAAGATGCAATGTCCCGCAGATAAGCCATGCAAATACAGCGCCTCCGCATCCTCCTAACCAAAAGCCACTTGTAAAGTCATTCCAGCCTTCTCTTGTGAAAAGATCTTTTGGTGGATTATCTACAGTGCAGTCTTGAGGTTGAACATTTGGAGATTTCCCTGGAGAATTATATAGAAGTAATAATGCAGTTAATATATGAACTGCTCCAATAGCACCCAATAAACCAACAGTTAAAGCAAAATCTGAATTTCTTAGTGGACCTGTCATCGTGAATGGGCCATATAATAGATAGCCAAAAGCTGCTCCAGTTTCTAAACCTCTAAAATTATTTGAAATTCCTGTTCTATAAAAAGGTAAATTATTGATAAATGCTTTTGTTACATATCCGCTGTTAACAGGAGTTGCTAAATTTCCAACACAAGGATCAGTAACAGTTTTAATTTCCCAATTTTTTGCAGCTCCATAATCTGCATCATCTAAGAATTGATCTTCAGTTTGAATTTGATCGATTGAATTAGATTTGTCTTTTTGTGAATCCATTTTTATTAATTTAGAGTTTGATTTTTATTCAGTTGCTGTGATATATCTTCCAATTAAAACTATAAAAACAGCAGGAACAAGTATTCCTATTAATGGAACAAAAAGGGATGGTAACCAACTTGCAACCATATCAGAAGACATAATTTAAGATATATTTTTATTACTCTAGTTCAAATAATTTCATATGTGGTAATTATATTACTAGATGATATAAAAATTTATTAACTTTTCATGCTTAAATTAATTTCTCTAATTCTTATAATTTGCATTATTGTTTTTTTAATTTTTTATAAAAAAGAATATATTTTTAATAAATTAAAAACTAAAAAAAATTTGTCGCGTCCTACTATTAAAGATAATGGGAAATCTCAATTAAAAGAATTTAAATTAAATTTAAATAATTCATATTTAAATAATATAAATAATTTTTCAAATCGTAAGAAATCCATTTTAAGAAAGGAAATGTTAGATCTTTTTAAAGGTTCAAAAGAAGAGAAAATTAAGGCTTTAAAAATAGCTGAATTTTTATCTGATAAATCAATTTTGCCGATATTAAAAATAGGCTTAAAAGATATGGATTCAGATATTGTAAAAGTATCTGCTAAATTAATTCAAAAATTTAAATAGCTAAAATTTAATTTTTAGTTTTACCAAATACAGACCTTATTCTATAAATTGGTCTGTTTTGGCTTTCATGATAAGTTCTTATTAGTAATTCGCCCAATAAGCCAAAACTGAATAATTGAACTCCGGCGATACCTAATATTAATGCAAACATAAGAAGTGGTCTGCTTCCAATATCTTCTCCTAAAAATTTTACTAATATCAAATAAGAGCTAATAATTAGGCTACTAACTATACTTACTATCCCAATAAATCCAAAAACATACATTGGCCTAGTGAGAAATTTATTCATAAACCAGACTGTTAGTAAATCCATTAAGACTCTAAATGTTCTGTCAATTCCATATTTGCTGGTACCATATATTCTGCTTCTATGATTTACTTTTATTTCTTTTATTTTTGCCCCTTCTATATTGGCTAAAATAGGAAGAAATCTATGTAACTCTCCGTATAATTTAATATCTTTAACTATTTCTTTTCTAAAAGCTTTTAGTGAGCACCCATAATCATGAAGATTGATTCCAGTGACAAAACCTATTAGTTTGTTTGCTATCTTTGAAGGGATACGACGACTTATTAATTTATCTTTCCTTTCAAATCTCCATCCGCATACTAAGTCATAACCTTCTTTAATAGTTTGAATTAATCTTGGAATATCATTAGGATCATTTTGCAAATCTCCATCTAAGGAAATTATAATTTCGCCATTAGTATAATCAAAGCCAGCTGCCATAGCAGCTGTTTGCCCATAATTTTTTCTTAAATTAAGTACTTTTAATTCTTTAATATTTAATGATAGTTTATTTAAAATTTGCAGAGTTGAATCATTAGAACCATCATTAACTAAAATTAATTCGAAATAGATATTATTTGCATTCATTACCTTAAGAATCTCTTTAGTAAGTAATTCAACGCTCTCACTTTCGTTATAAATTGGAATTACTATTGAAACTAAATTATTTAATTCATTCATAAAGAGTGTGAATTTAAATCTTATTTTAACTGATGTCTTTTAAGGAAAATTGCAAAAAAAAAGAGCCACTTTAGTGACTCTTTTTGATGTAGTTATTAACCAAATTTACCTGAGGTTGAAGCTATTACGAAAGCTCCAAAAGTTAGTATGTTTCCGATTGTGAAATGTGCTAATCCTACTAGTCTTGCTTGAACAATTGATAGAGCAACAGGCTTGTCTCTCCATCCCACTAAGTTAGCTATTGGTGTCCTTTGGTGAGCCCATACTAGAGTTTCAATTAATTCTTGCCAATAGCCTCTCCAAGAAATAAGGAACATAAATCCTGTTGCCCATACTAAGTGACCAAATAAGAACATCCATGCCCATACTGATAAAGCATTCACCCCGAATGGGTTATAACCATTTATAAGTTGTGCTGAATTTAACCATAAATAGTCTCTAAACCAACCCATTAGATATGTTCCTGACTCGTTAAATTGAGCTACATTACCTTGCCATATAGCTAAATGCTTCCAATGCCAATAGAAAGTGACCCAAGCAATTAGATTAAGAGCCCAAAACATTGCTAAATACATGGCATCCCAAGATGAACTATCACAAGTTCCTCCTCTTCCAGGCCCATCGCATGGGAAAGCATATCCAAGATCTTTTTTGTCTGGTATTAATTTTGTACCTCTAGCATCAAGAGCACCCTTAATTAAAATTAATGCAGTTGTATGCAATCCAAGAGCAATAGCATGATGAACTAAGAAGTCTGCTGGACCAATTGGTAGGAAAGCGCTAAGTGCATCTTGTCTATTAATTAAATCCATCCAATAATGATTACCAGGTAATGAGTTGGCTGCAACGCTCGCAGCACTTGTTGGATCAGACAATAAAGCATTGAATCCATACATCATTTTTCCTTGGGCAGCCTGAACAAATTGAGCGAACACTGGTTCAATTAATATCTGTTTCTCTGGCGTACCAAAAGCAACTACAACATCATTATGGACATAAATACCTAAGGTATGGAATCCAAGAAGCATGGTAACCCAGCTTAGATGACTTATTAAAGCTTCTTTTGTACCTAAGACCCTCGCTAAAACATTATCTTTGTTTAATTCAGGATCATAATCTCTTACAAAGAATATTGCACCATGGGCAAAAGCTCCAACCATTAAAAACATCGCAATATATTGGTGATGAGTATATAAAGCTGATTGAGTTGTGTAGTCTCTTGCAATAAATGCATAGGAAGGTAATGCACCCATATGTTGAGCAACTAATGAAGTAGCTACTCCAAGAGCCGCTAGAGCTAAGCCTAATTGGAAGTGTAGTGAATTATTTAAAGTCTCATATATTCCATCATGATTAATACCAAAACTTCCTTTGTGAGGATCCATTGGATGTCTTGTATTATGTGCTTCTGTAATTTCTTTTAAACTATGACCAATACCAAATGTTGTTCTGTACATATGACCAGCGATGATAAAAACAGTACCTATCGCAATATGATGATGAGCAATATCAGTTAGCCATAAAGCTTCACTTTGTGGATGTAGACCTCCTAAAAAGGTAAATATTGCTGTACCAGCACCTTGAGTTGTTCCAAAAACTGCATCTAATGAATCAGGGTTTTGTGCATAAGCCCCCCAATTTAATGTAAAGAAAGGAGCAAGGCCTGCAGGGTGAGGTAATACTGTTAACCAATTATCCCAACCTACGTGTTGACCTCTAGATTCAGGAATGGCTACATGAACGAGGTGACCAGTCCATGCAATGCTGCTAAAACCGAAAAGAACTGAAAGATGATGATTTAATCTTGTCTCAGCATTTTTGAACCAAGCTAAAGAAGGTCTGAATTTTGGTTGAAGATGTAACCAACCAGCAAATAGAGTCCAACATGCAAGGATACTCATAAAAATGGAGGCTTGGAATAATTGCTCGTTAGTTCTCATTCCAATTGTGTACCACCAATGATAAAGTCCTGAGTAAGCAATATTTACAGGACCTTGAGCACCTGCTTGTGACATCGCTTCAGTAATACCTTTACCAAAATGTGGATCCCAAATAGCATGTGCGATTGGGCGAACATGGAGTGGATCTAATACCCACTGCTCAAAATTACCTTGCCAAGCAATATGAAATAAATTACCAGCTACCCATAAGGCGATGATAGCTAAGTGACCAAAATGAGTAGAGAAAAGCTTTTGATAAAGTTTTTCTTCTGTCATACCATCATGACTTTCAAAGTCATGAGCTGTAGCAATTCCATACCAGATTCTTCTGGTAGTTGGGTCCTGAGCCAGACCCTGGTTAAATGATGGAAATTTAGTTACCATTTGATTAATAAGGAAAGTTCAGGTTTAGCCCAGACCGAAGAGGCGAGCGTGGAAAAAGGCCCAAGTTGTTGCAATACCTCCAACAAGGAAGTGAGTTACTCCAACAGCTCTACCTTGGGTAATTGATAAAGCTCTTGGTTGAATAACTGGAGCAACTTTAAGCTTGTTGTGAGCCCATAATATTGATTCAAAAAGTTCTTGCCAGTATCCTCTACCACTGAATAAGAACATTAAACTAAATGCCCATATAAAGTGTGCTCCAAGAAACATTAAGCCATACATACTAATAGCTTGACCATAGCTAGTTAAAACTTGAGAAGCTTGTGCCCAAAGAAAATCACGTAACCAACCATTAACAGTGATTGAACTTTGTGCAAAATTACCTCCTGTTAAACCCCAAACATCGCTTTGCATTTTCCAAGAAAAATGGAATATAACTATAGAAATACAGTTATACATCCAAAATAGTCCTAGGAAAACATGATCCCATGCAGATACCTGACATGTACCACCTCTACCTGGACCGTCACAAGGGAATCTAAATCCTAAGGAAGCTTTATCAGGAATTAATCTAGAGTTTCTTGAGTAAAGTACCCCTTTCAATAGAATTAATACGCAAACATGAATTTGGAAAGCATGAATATGATGAATCATAAAGTCTGCTGTGCCAAGAGGTATACCTGTCATTGCAACTTTACCTCCAATAGTTAATGTATCTCCATTGAAAACTTGACTTACACCATTACCAGTTAGAAGTGTTGTACCTATACCTGAAGATTGAATATTTTGTACCCACTGAGCAAATACAGGCTGTAATGAAATCGCTTTATCACTAAACATATCATCAGGTCTACCCAATGCTCTCATCGTATCGTTGTGTACATATAAACCAAAACTGTGAAAGCCTAAAAACATACATGCCCAGTTTAAGTGACTAATAATTGCATCTCGAGCCTTCAATACTCTATCGAGTACATTATCAATATTTTTAGCAGGATCATAATCTCGGACCATAGCAATAGCAGCATGAGCTCCCGCACCAACGATGAATAAAGCACCAATCCACATATGATGAGTAAAACATCCTAAAACAGTCATATAATCAATAGCCATATATGGATATGGAGGCATCGCATACATGTGATGAGAAATAATTATTGATAACGATCCCAGCATTGCAAGGTTTACAGATAATTGAGCATGTCTACTTTCTGCCATAAATTCAAATAAACCCTGATGACCTTTAGGTGCTGGAAATAAAAGTGGATCACCTTGTTGTGAATCCATAATTTCTTTCATACTGTGGCCAATACCATAATTAGTTCTATACATATGGCCCGCAATTATGAACATAACTGCAATTGCTAGGTGATGATGTGAAATATCTGTCATCCAGAGACTTCCTGTTACAGGATTTAATCCTCCTTTAAAAGTAAGAAAATCAGAATATGCCCACCAATTACCAGTGAAAAAGTTTTCAGCAGATCTTGCTGCTAAACCAGGAAAAATTTGACTAACAATAGCTGGATTACATAACTCATGAGGCATTGGCATGTCAGCTATTGATGCAATTGCAGTTCCATTTATAACTAATGGTTTACCAGCATCTATTGCATCTAGTAATGCAGCAGTTGGAGCTCCAATATGAATACAATGTCCTGCCCAGGCAAGTGAACCTAGTCCAAGTAAACCAGCAAGATGATGATTCATCATTGATTCAACATCTTGGAACCATTCCATCTTTGGAGCAGCTTTGTGGTAGTGAAAGATACCTGCATGTAGCATTAAAGCTGCCATTACAACAGCTCCGATAGCTAATGCCATTAATTCAGTTTCGTTGGTAATTCCCCATGCTCTCCACATTTGAAAAATACCAGAACTTATTTGAATACCGTTATAATTAGCTCCTAAATCTCCATTTAACATTTCCTGTCCAACTATCGCCCAAACTTGTTGAGCACCAGGCTTAACGTGAGTTGGATCTGCAAGCCACCCAGTGTAATTAGAAAATCTTGCTCCATGGAAAAATGCTGCGCTCATCCATATGAAAATTACAGCAAGATGTCCAAAATGAGCTGAAAATATTTTTCTTGTAGCTTCTTCAGCATCTCCGGAATGGATATCAAAATCATGCGCATCGGCATGCAAATTCCAAATCCATGTTGTTGACTTAGGACCTTTAGATAATTTACTGGACCAGAAACCAGGTTTATCTAATTTCCCAAAATCAATTGGTCTTGGATCAGCCTTTACTGGCTCAGCCAAGATCTTTTTGTTTTTTTCTCCACTTTCTGGTGGGCTGATGGTCATCTAAAACCTCAAAAGTTAATTAATCTTAATTACAGACTGGGTTTATCTGAAAAGATACTTATCAATAATAAGCTTTCAGGTAACCCTACCGTCGGTAGTTAAAATATTCGTTCCCAAAACTATAAGATAAAGATTCTTTGATCATGTGAGAAAGTAACAAATGTTTCACTGATTGTTACTTAACCTTTATTTGTGAGATATCAAGCTATGACTGGAATATAAGCATAATTACTTAGTTATGCGCTTTTTAATCTTAAATATTTTTTTATATTTTAAGTATATATGTATTAATCCAGTGACATGAGATGAAAATACTTTTAAATTTAGGATAATCAAAATTTTAAATTGAAAGTAGTAGCTATTAGTTTTTCTGGGCAGTCAGAAGAATTTGTAAATTCACTTAGAAGTTTAGAATTTTTAGATGAATTTTATATTGCAAGCTCTTCAAAAAATAAAAATGCAAATGATCAAAATTTTAATAAAATAAATGCCAAAGAATTTATTCAAAAAAACTGGGCAAAAATCGATTTATTTTTATTCGTAGGCTCAATTAGTGCAACTGTAAGATTAATCTCACCATTATTAATCTCTAAAGAAGAAGATCCTGGAGTTATTGTTATTGATAAAAAGTTTTCAAAGATTATTCCTTTAATTGGAATTCATCAAACTGTTTGTAAGAAATTGCACTCAAGTTAGCAAATCTATTTAATGGGGATCTTGTTATGACAAATAATTCTATATTTGAAAAATGTCTCGATCTTGATGCTTTTGGTAGAAATTGGGGTTGGGATAGATCAGGTTTAATGAAGCATTGGTCCGATTTAGTTATTAAGCAATCTAATAAACAACAAATTTTTGTAAAACAATATTCAGGAAACAAAGTATGGAAGGAATCAGAAAGTGGTAAGAAAATTAAATCCCTTTCCAATAAAGAAAAAGTTGAAAAAGAAGAAAATACTTTTTTTATTAGTACAAAAAATCACCATAGGGTGGCTTGGCATCCAAGTACTCTTTGGGTAGGGATAGGTTGTGAAAGAAATACTTCAGCAGAATTTATTGAAGATTGTTTAAATAAATTATTATCAAAATATGAGCTATCTTCATCTTCAATAGCTGGTTTAGCAACAGTTGATATAAAAAAAGATGAGAAAGCTTTAATCGATATATCAAATGCAAAAAATTGGCCAATTAAATTTTTTAAAAATGAAGAATTACTAAAAGTCGATGTTCCTAATCCATCAAAGATAGTTTTTAAAGAGATAGGGACTTTTTCTGTCGCAGAAGCTGCAAGTCTTCTTGCTTGTGGCAATGAAGGAGGGCATTTACTTATTGAAAAAAATATTTTCAAGCATAAAGATCCTTCGGGAAGAAATTTAGGCGCAGTGACAATTGCCATAGCCGAATCTAAACAACAATTTGCACCTGAGAGAGGATTCGTACATGTTATTGGTAGTGGACCTGGTGATCTTTCATACTTAACTAGTGAATCTAAAGCCGCTTTATCTCAATGTTCAGTTTGGATTGGTTATAAGAGGTACTTAGATCTTCTCAATCCTTTAAAGAGAGATGATCAAGTAAGAATTAATAGTGAATTGACACAAGAGAAACAAAGATGTCTTGATGCAATAAGCTTGGCTCAACAAGGAATAAAAGTTGCACTTATTTCTTCTGGTGATGCTGGTATATATGGGATGGCAGGATTATTAATAGAATTGATCCAAAAACTAGACTTTCAATTTAGACCTTCTTTTGCTGTTCATCCTGGTATAAGTAGTTTGCAATTAGCTGCTTCATTAGCTGGAGCTCCTCTAATGAATGATTTTTGCGCAATAAGTCTGAGTGATAAATTAACTCCTTGGGAAACTATAAAGAAGAGAATAAATGGAGCTCTGGTTGGAGATTTTGTAGCTGTAATTTTTAATCCTCAATCTAATGAGAGAAATTGGCAATTAAAAACAACAATTGAAATGTTCTTAAAATATAGAGCAAAAACTACTCCTGTTTTAGTTGCAAGACAAGTTGGAAGAGATCAGCAAAAAAAGAGAATTTTTAATTTAGACAGTATTCCTATTCATGAAATAGATATGCTTTCAATAATAATTATTGGAAATTCAAGTACAAAATTAGTTAATAATTTTTTAATTTCTCCAAGAGGCTATTTATAAAATATTTAATATCTTCAAAGGTTAATAATTAATATTTTTACTAACATAAATTTATAAGCAGATATATTAAATAATGGTAAATAAAACAGAGAATTCATTAAAAAAACCAGAATGGTTAAGAGTTAAGGCACCACAAGTTCAAAGGATAGGAAATACGGCAGATTTACTGAGTGATTTAAAGCTTAATACCGTTTGTCAAGAAGCCAGTTGTCCCAATATTGGAGAATGTTTCTCAAGCGGAACGGCTACTTTCTTGATAATGGGACCAGGCTGTACAAGAGCTTGTCCTTATTGTGATATTGGTTTTGATAGGTCAAAAAGAGCGTTAGATCCAACTGAGCCTCATCGTTTGGCAGAGGCAGTTTATCGAATGAAACTTAAGCATGTAGTTATTACTTCTGTTAATAGAGATGATTTGGATGATGGCGGCGCAATACAATTTTTTTCATGTGTTTCGGAAGTTAGGAAGAAATCACCTGAAACAACTATTGAATTATTAATTCCAGATTTATGCGGAAATTGGAATGCCTTGGAAAAGATATTAGAAATACAACCAGATGTGATTAATCATAATATTGAAACAGTTCCTTCTTTATATCGAAAAGTAAGACCACAGGGGAATTATCAAAGATCTCTTGAGTTATTAAAAAAAGTACGAGAATATAACTCTCGTATTTACACAAAGTCTGGATTTATGCTTGGATTAGGAGAAAAAGATGAAGAGGTACTAAATCTTTTAATGGATTTAAGGAAAAATGATGTGGATATTGTGACTATTGGTCAATACTTATCTCCAGGACCAAAGCATCTACCCGTACAAAGATTCGTCAGTCCATCGAAATTCAATTTCTTTAAATATTTTGGACAAAATGAACTCAATTTTTTACAAGTTGTAAGTTCTCCCCTTACTCGAAGTAGCTACCATGCTGAGGATATTCAGAAATTAATGAAACAATATCCAAGATGATTTAATTTTTCTATTGAACAATATTAATCCATTCATTTAATTTCCAATTAACCATATTATTTTTAATCATTGGATCATCTTTAATGATTTTTTCAGCCTCTTCAAAAGACTCACACTCAATAATTAAAAATCCTCCTGCTCCAGGTACTTGATCCTTATCAACTAAAAAACCACTTTTAATGTAAAAACCTTGATCTATTAGATTTTTGACCCATAGTTTATGTTCTTTTATAGTTTTACTTTTAAAGTCGATTTCACTTAGATAATGCCTCTTGATGGTTTCAGTTTTGACAAAATAAGGCATTAAATTTTAGAGCTTTTATCTATTAGGAGGACCTCTTCTTCACTTGGTGGAACAATCATTTTAAAAATTTGTTTTGAATAATCCCAATCATTCAGTAATTTTGATGCTTTAAGGCTTCCAGTATGTTTAAAGTAATCTGAAATGATATCTTTAATAATTTTTTCTTGATGTGAATTATGTATCTTATAAATACTAACTATCTCTTTATTAACCTTCTTCTCTAACTGGTTTTTTTCATCGAAAATAAAAGTAACTCCTCCTGTCATACCTGCTCCAATATTTCTACCAGTTGGTCCAAGAATAACTATTTTTCCGCCCGTCATATATTCGCAACAATGATCTCCAGCTCCCTCTGTTACTGCTGTGGCACCACTATTTCTAACAGCAAATCTTTCTCCAGATTTTCCCAATGCATATAATTTTCCTCCTGTTGCTCCATATAAGCATGTATTCCCAAGGATGACTTGATTAGAGGAATTAAGATCAATCATTTTTGGAACTACTGTGAGAATTCCCCCATTCATTCCTTTGCAGACATAATCATTTGCTTCACCAACAAGTTTGATATGCATACCTTTTAGTAAAAAGGCACCAAAACTTTGGCCAGCAGCACCAGTAAATTTGATATTTAATATTCCTTTAAAACCCTTATTGCCATGTAGCTCTGCTATCTCTCCAGATATTTTTGCACAGACACTTCTATCTGTATTGATAATCATTAAATTTTTATCAATAGATTTATGATTTTTAATCGCTGAAATAAATGTGGGATCATGTAAAAGGTCATCTTCCAACACTTTTCCATTGTCATGAGCATCTTTTGGATGTTTAATCCAAGCTCTATCATCATTTCTGTCACTTATTTCTATAAGGGAACTTAAATCGATATTATTAGTTTTTGGTAATGTAACCTCTCTTATTTTTAGAAATTCCTTATTCCCAATTAATTCTTCCATAGTAGTTACACCAATAATACTCATTATTTGCCTTATTTCTTCAGCTATGTATATGAAAAAATTAACCACATGTTCTGGGATCCCTTTGAATCTATTCCTTAACTCTTCTTTTTGTGTGGCCACACCAACAGGACATGTATTCTTATGACAAACACGAGCCATGATACAACCCTCGGCGATCATTGCAACTGATCCAAACCCATATTCTTCAGCACCTAATAGTGCTGCTATAACAACATCCCAGCCTGTCTTTAGACCTCCATCAGCTCTCAATAATACTCTTCCTCTGAGATTATTTTCCAAAAGTGATTTATGGACTTCTGCTAAACCTAATTCCCAAGGAAGACCAGCATGTTTTATTGAACTTAAGGGAGAGGCTCCAGTACCTCCATCATGTCCTGAAATCTGTATTACATCTGCATTGGCTTTACTTACACCAGCTGCAACAGTTCCAATACCTATTTCTGAAACTAGCTTTACACTTACTTTAGCTTTAGGATGAATTTGATGAAGATCATGAATCAATTGAGCTAAATCTTCAATTGAGTAAATATCATGATGGGGAGGAGGAGATATTAGTGCAACTCCTGGTTTACTATTTCTTAGCTTTGCAATATAAGTGTCAACTTTAGGTCCAGGAAGTTGTCCCCCTTCACCAGGCTTAGCACCTTGAGCCATTTTAATTTCAAGCTGTTGAGCACTTCTTAAATATTCTGGAGTAACACCAAATCTACCTGAAGCAATTTGCTTAATTGCTGAACAAGCAGTATCTCCATTTTCAAGACCTTTTATGAATGGTAAGGTTGCAGATTTTGTATGTTCATCGATATCATTTAAAACATTAAATCGTGCGGGATCCTCGCCACCTTCGCCGCTATTACTCTTTCCTCCTATTCTATTCATTGCAATAGCAAGTACTTCATGAGCTTCTCTTGATAGAGCACCTAAACTCATACCTCCAGTACAAAATCTTTTACAAATTGATTCGACGCTTTCTACTTTATTTAAGGGAATACTTTCTCTTGAAGAATCAATGGTAAGCAAATCTCTTAAGGCAGTTATGGGTCTATTTCTAATTAATTCTTGATAAGTATTGAAATGATCATATCCCGGCCCTTGTTTTAGAGCGGAATGCAAAATTTTTGACATTTCAGGATTATTAGAATGATATTCTCCATAATTCCTAAATTGAACAAAACCCAAGAATTCAAGTTTTTTGAGATCAATTTCTGGGTATGCTTTTGTATGTATTGAAATTGTCTCAATAGCTAATTCTCTAAGTGAAATGCCTGCAATTCTACTTGTAGTTCCATCAAATCCTTTTTTTATTAAATCGGAACCTAACCCTACTGCTTCAAAAATTTGAGCTCCATGGTAGCTTGCTAATAAAGAAATACCAATTTTAGATAAGATTTTTCTCAATCCATCTTCTAAAGCATTTTTAATATTTTTTTGAACATCTTTTGCAGAGAATTTTTGTAATTTTCCACCATTTATAAGTTTGATTGTCTTGGGGTGTTTTAACCAGTGCCTACTAGATTCAAAGATAAGCCAAGGACAAATAGCACTAGCACCATATCCAATAAGACAAGCCATGTGATGTGTGCTCCAACATTGACCAGTTTCTACAACTAAAGATGCTTTTAATCTTATTTCTTTTTTTAGAAGATAATGATGAATTGTTCCCACAGCTAATAAAGGGGGTATGAAAGTTCTTTTTGGTGTAATGCCTTTATCTGAAATTATTAAAATAGAACAATTATTTTTAATAGCATTTTCACTTTCAATACATATGTCGTTTAACCTTTTTTCAAGACTTTCAATTCCAGATTCAATATCAAATAAGGTTGATATCGTATGACATTTGATACCTTTATTCTGTATTTCTAAAAGCTCTCTTTCATTAAGTATGGGACTTTTTAGATGTATAGATGGTTTTATATCATTGAAACTAAAAGATGAACATCTCTCTCCAAGATGCATCTCAAGACTCATTACAAGTTTTTCTCTGAGTGGATCTATAGGTGGATTAGTTACTTGAGCAAATCTCTGCTTGAAATAGTCATACAATATGTGAGGTTTTGAGGAGAGTACTGCTAGTGGAATATCATCTCCCATACAATAAGTTGGCTCTTTTGATAAAGAAGCCATTGAGTCAAGTATCAAATCATTATCTTCGGCTGAAAATCCATAAGCTGTTTGTTGTTGCAGAAGTTCTAAACCTTGTAATTCGCATGATTCTTTCCATTCGTCATTTTCAATATTTATAGATCGTTTTTTTAGAAGTTTTTTATACTCATATCTATTAGCTGCTGCAGACTTAACTTCCCAATTTCTTAGTATGACTCCTTTCTGAAAATCAACAGCAAGCATCTGTCCAGGTCCTAATCGTCCTTTTTCAATTATTTTTGATTCATCTAGATTTACTACTCCTGTTTCTGAACCCATTACAACAAAGCCATCATTTGTTATTGAATATCTTGCTGGACGTAATCCATTCCGATCAAGAGTAGCTCCAATAAAATTCCCATCTGAAAATGCTATTAGAGCTGGCCCGTCCCATGCTTCCTGAAGACTTGCTGAATATTCATAAAAACATTGAATTTCTTTCTTATCTTCAAGTTCTGGTTGATCTCTAAAAGCTTCAGGCACTAATTTGAGAAGGGAATCAGTGATTAATTGACCTGAACGTACATTAATTTCTAAAGTTGCATCAAGATTGGCTGAATCACTCCTCGAATTATCAACTATTGGTTTCAAATCATTTGCTAAATCACCCCAAAAACTATCTATGTGTTTTTCAGATGCTTTTGCCCAATTTATATTACCTAAAAGTGTATTAATTTCACCATTATGACCAAGAAATCTCATGGGTTGAGCTAAAGGCCATTTTGGAAGAGTATTTGTGCTAAATCTTCGATGATAAACAGAATATGAAACTTTAAAATCTTCATCTTGAAGATCCTTATAAAATTTGGGAAGTATCTCCGATCTAACCATTCCCTTGTAAACAACAGTTTTGGAACTAAATGATGCAAAATAAAAATCATCTTGCATAGGTAGGTTTTGTTTTACTTTCTTTTCAATCTTTTTTCTAAGCTGAAATAAAAGAAACTCAAAATCTTTAATATTTTTTTCGAAGGATACAAACCATTGGATAATAAAAGGGGCATTCGCTTTGGCTAATGGTCCAAGTACATCTTTATTTACAGGAACCTCTCTCCATATCGTTTTAGAAAAATGTAAATTTGATGCTTCTTCCTCACAAATAATTTTTATTGATTTGATGAGATTTTCATCCTGAGGCATGAAAATCATTCCTAGACCAACCTTAACTGTGTCGTCAATTTCTAAATCACTATTTTTTGACAAATATGTCCAAGGTATTGAACATAAGATTCCTGCACCATCTCCTGAATCACTATCTCCTCCGCAACCTCCTCTGTGTTCCATGCAATCAAGACCACGTAAAGATTCCTTTAAAATCCAATTGCTTTCTATTCCATTAATATGAGCTACAAATCCAACTCCGCAAGCATCTTTCTCTCCAGAGATTGCTTGTGGAGAGTAACTATCTTTATAAGGATTAATATAATTTTTAAGTTTCTTTGGCATAGAAATTTTTGATTTATTAAATTTTAAAAATTTAATATATTTATTATAAAAATAAATTCTTAAATAGAACTAAAAATCATGAAGAATTACTAAAAGATTTTTTATGGTTTTTCATAAAATCTTTTAAAAAAGTGCTTTAATTACTCATTAAAGGTTATGATAGTCAAATATTATTTTAAATTATAAAAATTTAATGCCCACCATTCAACAATTAATTAGTTCAGAAAGAAAAAGCCTAAAAAGGAAAACTAAATCACCAGCTTTGAAATCATGTCCTGAGAGAAGAGGTGTATGCACCAGAGTATATACTTCTACTCCAAAGAAACCTAATTCAGCATTAAGAAAAGTTGCTAGGGTTAGATTAACTTCAGGATTCGAGGTTACTGCATACATACCTGGTATCGGTCATAATTTGCAGGAACACTCAGTTGTTTTACTAAGAGGAGGGAGAGTAAAAGATCTTCCAGGAGTCAGATATCATATAATTAGAGGTACTTTAGATACTGCTGGAGTCAAAGATAGGCGCCAAGCTAGATCAAAATATGGAGCAAAAGCCCCTAAAAACAATTAATCATTTAATTTAAATTAAAAATGTCTCGTCGAAATGCAGCTGTAAAAAGACAAGTTTTACCTGATCCACAATTTAATAGTCGTTTGGCTTCCATGATGATTTCAAGATTAATGAAACATGGTAAAAAATCAACAGCCCAGAGGATATTATCAGATGCTTTTTCTTTAATTAATGAAAGGACAGGAAGTGATCCTGTAGATCTTTTTGAAACAGCAGTTAAAAATGCGACTCCTTTAGTTGAAGTAAGGGCTAGAAGAGTTGGGGGAGCTACTTATCAGGTACCGATGGAGGTTCGTCAGGAACGTGGAATAGCTATGGCATTAAGATGGTTAGTCACTTTTTCTAGAGCTAGAAATGGTAAAAGTATGGCTCAAAAATTAGCTGGAGAATTAATGGATGCTGCTAATGAGACTGGAAGTGCAGTTAAAAAAAGAGAGGATACTCATAAGATGGCGGAAGCTAATAAAGCTTTTGCACATTATAGATATTAAAAGCATCCTAAATAGAAATAATTTGTTCTATTATTAAACACATACTTTATGTTATTTTAATAAACTAAAGCTTATTGCAATTTATTTATTTGGAGTTTGAAAATTGGCACGAGATTTCCCACTGGAACGAATACGAAATATAGGAATTGCAGCACACATTGATGCTGGTAAGACTACAACGACTGAAAGAATTTTATTTTATTCAGGAGTGGTTCACAAAATTGGTGAAGTTCATGATGGTGCTGCGGTAACAGATTGGATGGCTCAAGAGAGAGAAAGAGGTATTACTATCACAGCCGCAGCTATATCAACAAGTTGGCAAGATCACAGAATAAATATTATTGATACTCCAGGACACGTTGATTTCACAATTGAAGTTGAGAGATCAATGAGAGTTTTAGATGGAGTAATAGCTGTATTTTGTGCTGTTGGAGGGGTTCAACCTCAGTCAGAGACTGTTTGGCGCCAAGCTGATAGATATTCTGTACCAAGGATGGTATTTGTTAATAAAATGGATAGAACAGGTGCTGATTTCTTAAGGTTTATAACCAAATAAAGGATCGTCTTAAAGCTAATGCTGTTCCAATTCAATTACCGATTGGAGCGGAAGGAGATCTTTCCGGCATTATCGATTTAGTTTCAAATAAGGCTTATCTCTATAAAAATGATCTGGGAACAGATATTGAAGAAGCTCCTATCCCAGATGATATGAAAGACTTATCTGATGAATGGAGAAGTAAATTAATGGAAAGTATTGCTGAAAATGATGAGGAACTTATTGAAGTCTTCTTGGAGAAAGGTGAATTATCAGAAGAACAGCTAAAAAAAGGGATTAGAGAGGGAGTTTTAAAGCATGGTTTAGTACCAATGCTTTGTGGTTCAGCATTTAAGAATAAAGGCGTTCAGCTTGTATTAGATGCGGTTGTTGATTATTTACCAGCTCCAGTTGATGTTAAACCTATCCAAGGGATCCTTCCAAACGGGAAAGAGGATATAAGACCCTCAGATGATAGTGCTCCATTTAGCGCACTTGCCTTTAAGGTTATGTCCGATCCTTACGGTAAATTAACTTTTGTAAGAATGTATTCAGGAGTTTTATCTAAGGGTAGTTATGTTATGAATTCTACGAAGGATGCAAAAGAAAGAATATCTAGACTTGTCATTTTAAAAGCTGATGAAAGAGAAGAAGTTGATGAATTAAGAGCTGGAGACCTTGGTGCAGTTTTAGGTTTGAAAAATACAACTACTGGCGATACATTATGTAATACTGAAGATCCCATTGTTCTTGAAACTTTATTTATTCCTGAACCTGTTATATCAGTTGCAGTAGAACCAAAAACAAAAGGTGATATGGAAAAGCTTTCCAAAGCTTTGCAAGCTCTTTCAGAAGAAGATCCAACATTTAGAGTTAGTACAGATCAAGAAACTAACCAAACAGTTATTGCTGGTATGGGAGAACTTCATTTGGAAATTCTTGTAGATAGAATGCTGAGAGAATTTAAAGTAGAAGCTAATATAGGAGCACCTCAAGTTTCATATAGAGAGACTATTAGATCTAGCTCAAAAGGTGAAGGTAAATACGCAAGACAAACTGGAGGAAAAGGTCAATATGGACATGTAATTATTGAGATGGAACCAGCTGAATCTGGAACTGGGTTTGAATTTGTTAACAAAATTGTTGGAGGATCAGTACCAAAGGAGTATATTGGACCTGCAGAAAGTGGTATGAAAGAGACCTGTGAATCTGGCGTTTTAGCAGGTTATCCATTGATTGATGTAAAAGTTACACTAGTCGATGGTTCATTCCACGATGTAGACTCTTCTGAAATGGCCTTTCAAAATTGCAGGTTCAATGGCTTTTAAAGATGGGGTGAAAAAATGTAATCCTGTCCTATTAGAGCCTATGATGAAAGTTGAGGTCGAAAGTCCTGACGATTTTCTTGGATCTGTAATTGGTGATCTCTCCTCAAGGAGAGGTCAAGTAGAAGGACAATCTGTCGATGATGGATTGTCTAAAGTACAGGCCAAAGTGCCTCTAGCCGAAATGTTTGGCTATGCAACACAGCTCCGATCAATGACTCAAGGTCGGGGTATTTTTTCAATGGAGTTCGCCAACTACGAGGAAGTTCCTCGTAATGTTGCCGAAGCAATTATCTCCAAGAATCAGGGCAACTCCTGATCTCTTATCTAAAATAAACATCCTTTACCCCTCGATTCTTAATTCAAATGGCTCGCGAGAAGTTCGAAAGAAACAAACCACATGTCAACATTGGTACTATTGGCCATGTTGATCATGGAAAAACAACATTGACTGCTGCTATCACAAATGTTTTAGCTAAAAAAGGTCAAGCCCAAGCTCAAGACTATGGAGACATTGATGGTGCTCCAGAAGAAAGAGAGCGTGGTATTACTATTAATACAGCTCACGTAGAGTACGAGACTGAAGGCAGGCATTATGCTCATGTCGATTGCCCAGGTCATGCTGACTATGTAAAAAATATGATTACTGGTGCTGCTCAAATGGACGGAGCTATTCTTGTCTGCGCTGCAACTGATGGTCCTATGGCTCAGACAAAAGAACATATTCTTTTGGCTAAGCAAGTTGGAGTTCCTGCTCTAGTTGTTGCCTTAAATAAATGTGACATGGTAGACGATGAGGAAATTATTGAATTAGTTGAAATGGAAATTAGAGAGCTTCTCGATAGTTATGATTTTCCAGGAGATGATATTCCAATAATTCAAGTATCAGGATTAAAAGCTCTTGAAGGTGATTCAACTTGGGAATCTAAAATTGAAGAATTAATGAAAGCTGTTGACTCTAGCATCCCTGAACCTGAAAGAGAGGTGGATAAACCTTTCTTGATGGCAGTTGAAGATGTATTTTCTATTACTGGTAGAGGTACTGTGGCAACTGGTAGGATTGAGAGAGGTAAGGTCAAAGTTGGAGAAGAAGTTGAAATTGTTGGTATTAGAGATACTAGATTGACAACTGTCACTGGAGTTGAAATGTTCAGAAAACTTCTAGATGAAGGTATGGCTGGAGATAATGTAGGACTTCTTCTTAGAGGTGTTCAAAAAGAAGATATTGAGAGAGGTATGGTACTTGTTAAAAAAGGATCAATAACTCCTCATACTAAATTTGAGGGAGAAGTTTATGTCTTAAAAAAAGAGGAGGGTGGTAGACATACACCTTTCTTTACCGGTTATAGACCACAATTCTATATAAGAACAACAGATGTAACTGGACAGATTACTGCATTTACTTCCGATGATGGTTCAAATGTTGAAATGGTTATGCCAGGAGATAGAATCAAAATGACCGGAGAGCTGATTTGTCCTGTTGCGATTGAACAAGGTATGCGCTTTGCTATTAGAGAAGGTGGACGCACAATTGGAGCTGGTGTCGTTTCTAAAATAATTGAATAAAATTTTAATTATTAAAAACAGTACATCTATCAATTAGAATAGATCAGATTGATGGGTTATTAATTTTAATAACCCATTAAAAAAATTATTATTTACTTATGACTTCATCTATAGCTCAACAAAAAATTCGTATTAGATTAAAAGCTTTTGATAGAAGAATGTTGGATTTATCTTGCGATAAAATTATTCAAACTGCAGATACAACTTCAGCTTCTGCTATAGGTCCAATACCATTACCAACTAAAAGAAAAATTTATTGTGTTTTAAGATCTCCTCATGTCGATAAAGATTCAAGGGAGCATTTTGAAACTCGCACTCATAGAAGGATTATTGATATTTATAGCCCATCTGCAAAAACTATAGATGCTTTGATGAAATTAGATCTTCCAAGTGGAGTTGATATAGAAGTTAAACTTTAAGTTGGCCCGTTTACAGTCTAAATTTACTAAAATAATATTATTATATTAATTTAAATATGGGAGATCTGTCAGTTAGGGAATTACCTTTATTTCCACTGCCAGAGGTAGTTCTTTTCCCTAATGAAGTTTTACCTTTACACATTTTTGAATCAAGATACAGAATGATGCTTAAATCTGTTCTAGAAACAGATTCTTTATTTGGTGTTGTTAAGTGGGATCCAAATACAAAGAGTATGGCAAATGTTGGTTGTTGTGCTCATATAATTAAGCATCAAACTGCTGATGATGGTAGAAGTAATATTATTACTATTGGACAGCAACGTTTTCAGGTTTTGGAGATAGTACGTTCTACTCCTTTTTATACAGGTATAGTTAGTTGGATTGATGATGAAAATAGTCAAAATCTTCAAGATCTTGATAACCTAAGAGATTCTGTTATTCAAGCTTTACATGATGTTGTTAATTTAACTAGTAAATTAACTAATTCTCAAAAAATATTGCCAGATAAGTTACCTAATAACCCTATGGAATTATCATTTTGGATTGGTGCTCATCTTGGTGGTCCAGTATCGGATGAACAACAAAGACTTTTAGAGGAAAGGGATACATATATAAGATTGCAAAGAGAATTTGAGATGCTTGACCATACGAGGAAGCAACTTGCAGCAAGGACTGCATTAAAAGAAAGTTTTCCTGATGTAAAAGAAAACTAAATTATTTTTCAAAGTTTATTCGAGATTAATATTCTGTGAAAGATAACAGCCAAAATCATTTAGATGTTCACATAGTGGTCTTAAATTTTCTTTAAGGAGATCAAAATTTTTAATACTATTTATTTTATCAATGGCAATATCAACATAAATTATATATTCTCCTAATTCTCTTTTAGATGGTCTAGATTCAATTTTGCTCATATTGAATCCAAGTTCAGCAATTGTATTTAAAGCTTTAAGTAGTGCTCCTGGTTGATTGTCAAGTAGAGAAAATGCAAAGCTTGCAATATTTGCTGCTTCAGAAACTTTTGTTTCTGAAAGTAAAACAAATCTAGTACAATTTCCTGAAACATCGTTAATAGGAAATGCAAGTTCTTTTAATCCTTCGATAGTTACCAGTGCTTTTGAACCAATTGCAGCTCTAAATGAACTTCCCTTAACCATATTTACAGCTTCTGAAGTTGAATTTGTAGGAAGTAATATAGCATCTGGTAAATTTTCTGAAAGCCATTCTGAACATTGAGCTAAAGCTTGGGGATGAGATAATACTTCTGATATATCTGAAAGCTCTCCACTACTAATTAATGCATGTTTAATAGGCAAAACAATTGCTTGACTAATTTTTAAATTAGGAAATTTCCATAAGGCATCTAATGTAGCGGTAACTCCTCCTTCAACAGAATTTTCGATAGGAACAACTGCCGCATCACAATTTTTGTAGGCTATTGATTTAATAACAGAATGCAGCCCTTTACATGGTACAAATATAGGTGACTCATAATTAGCAAAGTCTGATAATATTTCAGCTGCTTTTTCTGCGTATGTACCCTTTGGACCTAAATATGCAACTTGTTTGCGCATGATTTATAAAAATGAAAAAAAGAATATAGTAAGCATTGGAGGTTTATAATACAATGCTTTTGTCTTTTGATGCTAAACAGAAACTCAAGCTTTCTGTAACAACCAATAAAGAACGTCTTTCAAAGTATCTCTTACAAGAAGAGAGAGTGGTTGGAGCGATGTTAGACTCCAATAAATTGATACCCGAAGGTCAAGGTAAGTATAAGTATAATGTTACAAGCTTCAGAGTCTTTCAGCTAGATGTAAATCCGGTTGTTTCTATTGCTGTCGAAAATAAAAATGGAGTACTTGTAATGAGCGCCCTTGACAGTAAATTAGATGGACTTGGTATCGTGGATGACTTTAATCTTTTATTAAAAGCAAATCTACAGGCTACTGATATTGGTTTAGAGGGAGAAGCTCTTCTTGGCGTTACAGTAAGTCAACCTCCCCTTTTAAGGCTTATTCCTAAAAAAATATTAGAATCAACTGGTCATTCAGTACTTAATGGAATTTTATTAGGTATAAAAACGAGAGTTCAACAGCAATTAATTAAAGATTTTACAAATTGGTGCGAATTCAATTAAATAAATCTAATTTTTTGATAAATGACTTTCTATGCATATTTGTAATACCTAAGTGGTTTATTGATAAAAAATGGTCACTTGTACCATAACCTTTATTTTTCTGGATTATATACCCTTTATACTTTTCTTCTAATCTAATCATTAATGAATCTCTTTTAACTTTAGCTAATATGCTCGCAGCAGCTATTGAAGTTAATTTAGTATCTCCTTTGATTAAATTTTCTTGCTTTCCCTTCCACAAACGTAATGGAAGGCTGCCATCGATATAGATTTTTGGAGGTGTTAATTTCAATTTATAAATGGCTCTTATCATTGATAATTCAGTCGCATGCCTAATTCCATACTTATCTATCTCTCTTACTGAACTTTGTCCTATCCCCCAATCTTGAGATAGTTCTAATATCTTAGGTAATAATGAGTTTCTTTTTTTTGAAGATAATTTCTTACTATCATTAACACCTAGTTCTTTAAGTAAATGATTATTTTCTAAGGTCAATACTACTACAGATGAAAAGACAGGTCCAAAGATACATCCCCTTCCTACCTCATCAATACCTACTTCAAGTGAATCATTCATTCCCTGCAGATGATCTTCTTCTTTTTCTTCTTGTTATTTCAGAATCCTCATTATCTTGATTTTCTTTTACATCCTCATGATTAACTACTTTTTTCTCATTAGAAATATTTACTTTATTATCAGAATCATCATTAGATAAATTATCTGGCAATATTTTATCTAAATTATTATTTATTTTTCTCTTTTTTTCATTTGATTGATCAGCTTTTTTCCTTTCCAATCCATCATGCTCAAGTTTTGGGATATTATTCACTTTTATAAATTCTTTTCCTAATTTAATTAAGGGATTAATTCCCAATTGACTATATACAAGCTTTTCTTCCTCAGAAAGCTTTACATAAATAAATTCTTGTTCATTTGAGTTATTTGCTGATTTTATATCATCATTTAAATCTTTTTCTTTTAAACTGATTTTTTCATCGCTTGTAATTAAATCGTGTGAAGATTCTTTTTCTGCTGTTTTATTCTTAATTTCATGAACTGAGATATGATTATTTTCTAAATTATTTTCATGAACTGATTTTTTTGATTTTTTTGGAGATTTTGAAGTTTCTAAACTAATTTTTTGAATATTATCTAAATTTTGTAAATGTCCTAATCCGTCACAACAATTACATGTTTTCCCAAATAATTCATAAATATTTTGCCCCTGCCTTTTCCTTGTTAGTTCTACAAGACCTAATTCAGTTAATTGAGCTATTTGGGGTTTTGCTGAGTCATCTTTTATGGCTGTAGTGAAATGTTCTAACAATTGAAATTGATCTCGGCGTGAATCCATATCTATAAAGTCTATTATTAAAACGCCTCCAATATTTCTCAATTTCATTTGCCTAGAAATTTCAATAGCAGCTTCACAATTTGTCCATAATACAGTTTGTCTAGAGTTTGCTGATCTTGTGAAAGAACCTGAATTTACATCGATAACTGTAAGTGCTTCAGTCGGTTCAATGATTATATAACCTCCAGAAGGTAAATCTACCCTTGGTTGTAATGCCTTTTGAATGGTTTGAGTGAATTTTATATTTTTCGAGTATATGATCATCTTTAGAATTATTATGAAAATCAATAATAAAATTAGATTCGTTATTTACTAGATAATTTTTTGCTCTTTCAATGGCATGTTTATTGTCTATGGTGACTTTTGTTGTAGAGGAATTTACGTAATCTCTTAAGATTTTTAATGAGAAGTCTTCATCTCTGCTTATAAGCATTGGTGGATTTGAAATCTCATTTAGTTGAAGAATATTGTCCCATTTTTTAATTAAATTTTCTAAATCTTCTATTAATAATTCCTCACTGATATCCTCTGATTCAGTTCTAAATAAAAGGCCTGTTCCGGGTGGCTTTATTAGTACACCAAGTGCTCGTAATCGACTCCTTTCTGTTTCTGTATTTATTTTTCTAGAAATATTAACTCCTTGACCAAAAGGTTGAAGAATTATGTATTTCCCAGGGAGAGAAATATTTCCAGTGAGTCTTGGCCCTTTTGATCCTGTAGGCTCTTTCATAACTTGAACAAGTACTTTTTGTTTTGGCTCAAGTAATTCAGTTATGCCAGCAGATCCTTTTTTTAATCTTAAAGGTCCGAGATCAGATACATGGATAAATCCATTTTTTTTACTTTCTCCAATATCTATAAAAGCCGCATCAATACCAGGAAGAACATTTTCTACAGTACCTAGAAAAATATCTTCAATTTGATACTGACCTTGTGAGACGATCAATTCATCAACTCGATCATCTTTAATTAGAGCTGCAATACGTGCTTGCTCAGCTATGATAATTTGCTGAGACATATAAAATTTTAGTATGGTTTTATTTGAAAAATAAAAATTTTAGAAATTAAGTTCTAATTATTTGCAAGAATTTAAAGGTACAAGTTGACCATAATTAAAATAATTAGTATTTACTTCTAATTTTTTTAAGTAAAGTTTTAAACTACTTTTAGAAAAATTAAATTAATTTACATTGATTATGATAATTTTCAAAGTAAATCATAATCAATTTAATCTTAACATTATTTCCCCCTGAAGTCACATTAATCATTTATTCTATTAACTGTATTAATGTTTCTAAAAGTGGTTCAAGTTAACGAAAATTATTTAAAGCTTAAAGCAGGGTATTTATTTCCTGAGATATCAAAAAGAGTTAATTTACATTCACAAAAAAATAATTCATCGACTCTTATTAAATTAGGTATTGGTGATGTTACAGAACCTTTGCCAGGAGCATGTGTAGACGCGATGCAAAAGGCGTTAGTAGAAATGAGTACAATTAAAGGGTTTAAGGGGTATGGCCCTGAACAGGGTTATTTGTGGTTGAGAGAAAAAATTTCTGAAAATGAATTTATTTCTAGAGGATGTGAAATAGTCCTGATGAGATCTTTGTTTCAGATGGATCTAAATGTGATAGCAGTAATATTTTAGATATTCTTGGCAATGATAATTTAATTGCAGTGACTGATCCAGTTTATCCAGTATATGTTGATAGTAATGTAATGACAGGTAGAACAGGTTCCGCTTGTGATAATGGAAGTTATGAAGGTTTAAAATATATAGCTATTAATGAAGATAATAATTTTAAGCCAGAAATTCCAAAAGAAAAAGTTGATATAATTTATTTATGTTTCCCTAATAATCCAACAGGTGCAACTATTTCAAAACAAGAGTTAAAAGATTGGGTTGATTATGCAAATAGAAATAATTCATTAATTTTTTTTGATGCAGCTTATGAAGCTTTTATTCAGGATGCAAATCTTCCTCATTCAATTTATGAAATAGAGGGAGCAAAAAATTGCTCTATAGAATTTAGATCATTTTCCAAGAATGCTGGTTTTACAGGGGTAAGATGCGCCTATACAGTAATACCAAAGAATCTGTCAGGTAGAAACTCTAAAGGAGAAGAAATTAATTTATGGTCTTTATGGAATAGAAGGCAAAGTACTAAATTTAATGGAGTAAGCTATATTGTTCAAAGGGGAGCAGAAGCAGTTTACTCTGATCAGGGGAAAATAGAAGTTTCAAAATTGATTGAATTTTATATGAATAATGCCTCAATTATGAGAAATAAATTAATACAGGCTGGTTTTAAAGTTTTTGGCGGTTTAAATGCTCCGTATATTTGGATCAGAGTACCAGATCAAATGACTTCTTGGGATTTTTTCGATTATCTTCTCAATAAAGCTAATGTTGTTGGCACTCCTGGTAGTGGATTTGGGTTAGCTGGAGAAGGTTATTTTAGATTATCAGCATTTAATACCCTAACTAATGTTAATGCTGCTATGGAGAGAATCATTAATATATAATATTTAAATATTGAATGAGATTTTAAATTAGATGAAGTTTAACAATTCAGAAAGTGGTGGAAATAGTGGGGCGACTCTTCTTGATCAAAAACCATCAGAATTAAAAATTAAGTCACCAAAATATAAAGTTCTTCTTCATAATGATCCAGTAAATTCCATGGAATATGTTACAACGACTCTTAGAGAAGTTGTTCCCCAATTAAGTGAACAAGATGCAATTGCAATTATGTTAGAAGCTCATAATTCGGGGGTGGGATTGGTAATAGTTTGTGATTTAGAACCCGCTGAATTTTATTCAGAATCATTAAAATCTAAGGGTTTAACTAGTTCAATAGAAAAAGAGGATTAATATTAAAAAGAAAAATTTTCAATTAAATCTATTATTTAGATATTTAATTACACCTATTTTATTCGCTGGAATAATTTATACTTTAGGAATTTTACCTGTTTTATTTTTTTCATCTTTATTCCCATTCTTAATTGGTAAAGAATATATTTTCATATTTATTTTATTTGTTTTTTTCTTAAAAATATGGGCGATGAAAAGATGGAATCAAAAAAATATATGGAAGAGTTTAGGATTTACTCAATTTGCAGACAGTCTATTTAATCACAGTTTTAAAAAAGAATTATGTAAGTCTTTTTTGATAATTTTATTTTGGAGTTTATTATTGATATTTGGAAAATTTATAAGATTTAAAAGTGGTATTAACTATACCCTTTTATTTGATATTTTATTTACTTCAATTTTTGTAGGTTTAGCAGAAGAATTACTTTTTAGAGTTTGGCTTTTTGAAGAATTAAAGCTATTTTTAAGTACAAATAAAGCTATTTTTCTTCAATCTATTTTATTTTCAATGGTGCATCCTTATAATTTTGATGAAAGTTTTACAATAAATATTTTGATCAAAATTGGTTTATTTTTGTTAGGTAATTATTTAAATCTTTTAAGAATTAACAACTATCCGAATATATTTCCTTCTATCGCCTTTCATGGGGGTATTGTTGGTTATATTTTTTTAGCGAAATCTATTTTTCACATCCAAGGAAATTATCCTGTTTTAATTTATGGTAATCAATACGATAACTTTATTAATCCGGTTAGTGGATTAATTGGTATATTTACTTTATTGATATTAAATATTTACCAAATTAAAACTTTAAAAAATTCTTCTAAATTGGGTTAGGATTAACCAAGATTATTCTTAAAATTATATTTTTTAATAGAATCTGTCATTACTGAAAAAATATGAATTCTTATAAATGGAACTTTTTTCATTACAAAAAAAATTATATATCTGAATGGATATAGAATAATTAATTTATTTGAAAAAAAAGTGACCAAAAAGTCTGTGAAAAGAATTAAGGAAATAATATCCACAAAGCGATTGAGGAAATATTTTAATGAGAAAAACTTACGATTTATGTTTGATAAATTTTCGTAATTATTGATCATTAGACTTAGTTCATAAACATCTCTAATACAAGAATTTAGACCTTGCCCTCCAACGGGATGGAATGAATGTGCTGAGTCACCAACCAAAATATTTTTAAAGTTTTTTAAGTTTGGTAAAGCAAATGCCTTGGCTAAGGAAAAAGTAGAAATATTACCTATTAATTTTTCAGGAATTATATTATCAGGTAATTCATCTCTTAATTTCTCTAATAATTTCGTATGCGTTATTTCAAGTTTTGATTTTGTATCTGATTCTGATGAAAACCAAATAATTTGATAAATATTATTAGAGAGAGGTAATAGTGCTAGAGGACCTTGACTCTTAAAGATTTCATAAGCTCTTTTAGGCGGTGAACCGTTTAAAAGAGCTTTAAAAGAAATACATTTTTGTTTATACAAACTTTTAAAGTATTTAATTTGCCATTTTTTTCTAGTGGAAGATTCTCTTCCATCAGAGGCTAAAATAAAATCAAAATCTGCATCATTAGTCGAATCATAATTTAATTTCTTAATAAATTCATTATTATTGATTTTATTAATCAATAATTTCATAAGAAGTTTATGCTCTACAACCCATCCAATATCCTTTGGTCATTATTAAGTCTCTTTAAGTCTTTATTTCTAACTAATACCGATTGTGATATGACATCATCGATAATTGATAAAGAAGTAAATCCAAAAGAAGACTTTTGGATATTATTCCATAAACCTAATTCTTCAAATATTTTTCTTGTACATTGTGTGACAGCATAACCCTTATCTTTCTCTAATAATTCTGAATCTGATAGTGGTTCAATTAGAGTTACATTGCATTTGTTCAATGCTAAAGATAGGGCTAAGAGTGATCCAGTTGGTCCTGATCCTATAACTTTAATATTTTTTTTAATCAAGAGTATAAACCTTTGTTGAAAATGAATTTTAAAGATTAAAGATTAGCAGAATAATAATATCAATTGATAATTTGAGTTTAAGTTAATAAACAAAAAATAATTTTAGAAAATTTTTTAAATTTAACCTCTGCATCTAAATACACCAAATTGCATCAGACCATTACCAAAAGCCCAATTCATTAGAAGAATAGTTGGTATTTCTCTAAAAGATTTAAATAATGAAGATAAACCTAGTGATAAAAATATTTTTGGTCTTCTAGCACCTTCAAAAATAGATTCCCACCAAGATGGTAATGTTTCTTTTGTCCAATCATCTGTTTCAACTTGACTTCCTACAAAAGAACTATTTGAAAGATTTCTTTGAAAGCTATTGATACTACTAAAGCTTGGATGAGCCCATTGTTCTAGTAATTGCTTTAAAACCATTTTCTCAATAATATTAGGAGCTTTTAGGGTTAAGTCTCTAGAGTTCCAATCTGCTACCGCTAAATAGCCACCTGGTCTTAGTACTCGTAACATTTCATCAGCATATTTTTGTTTGTCTGGCATATGAGGGCCTGCTTCAACACTCCAAATACCATCAAATTCTCCATCTTCAAATTTCAAATTCATAGCATCCATTTGCTGAAAAGTACAATTTAAACTTGATTTTGTAAGCTCTCTTGCTCTCTTCACTTGTTCGGCACTTATTGTTATTCCAATGACATTAAAACCATAATGTTCTGCAAGAATCCTTGAACTACCTCCAATTCCACATCCAACATCTAAAACTCTTGAACCTTTTGGCAATTTATCTAAACCACTCCATTTAACTAATTCATGAACAAATGTAGCTTTGGCTTCCCTAAAATCTCCTAATTTTTTTTGGTTGTGATAGTAACCTAAGTGAATATGTTCACCCCATAATTTTTCTAAGATTCTATCATTTGTCCAAGTATCATAAGCATCAGAAACTGAGTCAGTAGTTTCAAATTTTCTATTCTTAGCAATCCATAAAATGATAAAGAAGCTAATAATTAAAATAATTAAAATAATGTAGTTTTGATTCATAATGTGTTGGTTGTCTGCTGAAATTTTTCTGTTAGTTGAATATGCAGTATCTTTGATTCATTTTTGAAGTTACTGCTCTAAAAAACATTTAAAGTTGCTTTAGATTTTAGAATTTCTTACTCATCTATTACTGACGCTTTGAGAAAATCTATTATTACTAAGACTTTACTAAACTTTTTTCTTATTTGAAATTATTTAATTTGCATAAATAATTTAGTGGACATAACAGATTAATTAAGATCATTAAGTATTTTATTACTTTGTTTGTATTAATTAAAGAAAAATTTATAGAATTTTTAATTAATTAATTCAAAAATTAATTATTAAATATCTGATATCAAATAAAACCAACATACTTTCAGCAATTTTAAACCATCTATCCATCTTGATATATTTGGTGCCCCTGATTTCCGGGCATAATATCTGACTGGATAATTTAATATTCTAATGTCATTTTTGGCTGCTTCGAAGATTATTGTGAAATCACCAAAAGGATCAATTCTCGATTCCCAGCTCCCATTATCTTTCATGAAATTAAAAAACTTTCTTGAAAAAACTTTTGTTCCACATAGAGAATCTGAAACAGGATTATTAATAATAATTGATAATAAAATAGCAAAACATCTATTACCTATATAATTAGCCCACCTCATAGCATCTTTTTCCATAGGAAATATAGTTCTTGAGCAATTAATTAGAATATTTTCATTCCTTGAGGCCTGAATAATAGCATTGATACTATCGTCTATATCAACTGTTAAATCACTGTCTATAATTGCTAAGGTATCTCCTGAAGACATATTAAATCCCTCAACTACAGCATTTTTCTTACCTTTAGAAGTCTGCTTTAGAAGCATAATTTTAAAATCATTTGAAAAGTCTTTCTTTAAATTTTTAAGCATCGTGTAAGTATTATCTTTACTATTACCTTCAACAAAAATTATTTCCTTTTTTTGCGTAATTTGTTTTAATTTATTTAAGGCATAAATTAAAAGTTCTCTATTACCCTCTTCATTCCTTGCTGGTATAACTATGGATATAAACTTTTCATCATGAGTAGAAGTATCTTTATACAAAGTTATTTCTAATTCAAAAGCTAGATCTTTTAATATTGGTAATTTTCGTAGGATATTTTTGATTGACTTATTGACGAAATTTATAGTGATAGGTGTAATTTTTTTTGCTCTCCAGCGAATAGACCTGTAATTATAAATTTCACCAAGAGACTCAATATCACATAGAGTAATTCTTGCTTTATTTGTCGTATCTCTAAAGATTCTAGAATCTAATTTTAACCATCTTGTAATGGGTTCCCAAGTATTGCCTCTCACCCTAAATTTTAGAAATTCGCAGTTTTTTTGAAAACTTTCATGTAGTTCATTATGGGAAAGGTTCCAGGTCTCTATTGCTTTCATTTTTTTATACAAAAGAATAACATCTTATATCTTTTTCTTTATAAGAGTCCATGGATTAAGGTTTTTATCTCTAGCAATAATTTGGTAATTCTCACTTTTATTAGTCGTAATATTTGATTCTATCATCCAAGCATATTCATTTGGTTTGAGTTCATTTAAGTTTTTTAAATCTCTACCTAAGTTTGGAGTCATTAGTAAAATTTTTATTAACTTTGAATTAGAATTAGCAGTGTTTAGATTATCGCTAATAACATTTATTGAGTGATTATGCAGTCCTTCTTTGGCCGAAATATTTTCTATGGTTTCGCGCAGATTTCTTGATCTATCTGTTAATAATCCTGATTGCACCATGCATGATCCAATTAAATAAGGACATACCAAAAATGTTAAAAAAATAGATCTAAATTCTTTTGCATTTTTGATAGTGATTAATACCAACGCAGAAATGAAAAATCCTGTAATAAGTAATACTTCTTCTTTTAAATGTAAATTAATCGATTTCTTCAGTATTAAAAAGTAAATAGTTATCGTAGAAAAAATAAAAACCGGAATAATTTTTGATGTTAATTTAAAAAATAAAAGTCTTAAATGATATATTTTTAAAGTTTCTTTTAATCCTAAATATGCATTTATTGAAAGTATTGAAGCAATTGGTAAAGAATAATAAGGTGTTTTTGTTGAGAATATACTTAAAACAAATATATATGATATTGGGAAATATTTTAATAAATAATTTATTTGTTTAGTATTTTTGAATTGATATATTAATCCAATGAAGGAGAAAATACTCCAAGGTAAGAAATTAACTGGAATATTCCAAATATAATAGTAGAAGGGATTCGTGAAAGTATTATTAACAGAAAGAGTATTCACTTTATCAATTAAAAAGAAAATAATATTCTTATCTAGATATGGATTGATCTGATATGACCATATCAAAAAGGGTAAGAAGCCAATAAATATACCCAACCAAAAGAATTTTGTATTTATTATTTGTCTTTTATAAATCAAATAAGGTAAAAGTGTTATTAAAGGGATTGCGATAAGAAATGTTTTCATGAAAAAAGCTAAACCTATCCAGCTACCGAATATTAGTAAGTACAAGGATTTTTTTTCTTCTCTTAATTTCACTAAGGAATAAATACCTGATGTAACAAGACAAGCAAAAATCATATCTTGTGTAGCTAAGTGAGCGAAATCTAGCCAGATATAAGTAGTTGCAAGAATTAAGGCAGAAAATATTGCATCTTTTCTGCCAATTAATTCTTGATGCAATTTATAAGTAAGAAATAGCATCAAAATTGAAGCAATGGTAGATGGCAAATGTGCTACAAAAGAAGTTTCTCCAAATATTTGTTGACATTTCGCAATTAAAAATTGAATCCCTACTGTTCTATCTAATACAAATTGATCCCACCAAACTGGGACAACCCAATTATTATTTTGTAGCATCCATTTAGCCTGAAGAGCATAAAAACCTTCGTCATAAGCGATGTAACTTCTTTTGCCAAAATACAATAATAAAGGAAAAAATATTATTGTTTTGTAAATTGAATTTATAAGTTTTGCATTCATAAATATATTTTTAAATAAAAAATGCCGATAATCGGATTCGAACCAATGACCTACTGTTTACGAAACAGTTGCTCTACCACTGAGCTATATCGACAATGTTCAAATAGTTTTTTTAATATAAACTAAAGTTTATGTTTTAAATCATTGATGTCAAAAATTGATCCTGAATTGAAGAAGAAATTACTTAGAGAAACAAAAGCTCCATTTAAAGGTTTAAGAAGATTGATATGGGCAGCTTGTTCTGGTTCTGCTTTTTTAGGTTTGTTTATAATGTTTTCCCAAATGATTGGTGGAAATGAAATACAACAAAATAATTTATTAATCCAAATAGGGGCATCAATTTTATTTCCAACTTTATTTTATTTCGAAAGGGATAAAAACTAGTTTTTACTCAAAGTTCTTTTCTTAGTTACTAATTTATAAGCCTCAATAATATCTCCTTCATTCCAATTTGAAAACTTATCACAACCAATACCACATTCAAAACCAGTATTTACATCTTTTACATCATCTTTAGACCTTTTTAAAGAATCTAAATTGCCCTCGTAAATAATTTGACCAGCTCTGCGGACACGCAATGAGCAATTCCTTTGTAATTTTCCAGTATTTACATAACATCCTGCGATAGATCCTTTGCCAACAGCAAAAGTAGCTCTAACTTGAGCTTCTCCTAGTGCCTCCTCAACTAAATCAGGCTCTAATAGCCCCTCCATAGCAGACTGAATATCTTCTAATAATTTATAAATTACTTCATATTCCCTAATATCAACATCATTTGCATCAGCAGCTCTTTTAGCACCTGAAGCAAGAGAGGTATTAAAACCAATAATTACTGACCCTGAGGCAGCAGCTAAGTCTATATCTGTTTCTGTAATTTCTCCAGGAGCAGAAAAGAGTACTCTTACCTGAACCTCATTTTTAGGTAATTGTTCTAATGAACCTAGAATAGCTTCGACACTTCCTTGAACATCTGCTTTTAAAATTAGGTTAAGTTCTTTAAGTTCTCCTTCATTTGCTTGGTTAGATAGTGAAGATAAACTTACTCTTCTAGAGGCCATTTGTTGAGCTAATTTTGTCGCTCTTGCATCTGTTGCTCTCTCTCCTACAACCATTCTTGCTGATTTCTCATCTGTATATACTTCAAATTCATCTCCAGCAGTAGGCACTTCACTGAAACCTAAAGCCTCTACAGGAAATGATGGAGCTGCCTCTTTAATTCTATTACCATGTTCATCAACCATAGCCCTAATTCTTCCAAGCACAGAGCCTGCCGCAAGAACATCACCTGATCTTAAAGTCCCATTTTGTATTAATAAAGTTGCTACAGGACCTTTCGCTTTATCTAGGTGTGCTTCTATAACAGTGCCTTTGGCTAATCTTTGAGGATTTGCTTGAAGATCCTCAACCTCAGATACTAGTAAAATCATTTCTAGAAGTTTATCAATATTCTGACCTTTAATTGCACTGACTGGCACCATTACAGTATCTCCTCCCCAATCTTCAGCTATTAAATCATTTTCAGATAACTCTTGCTTTACCCTATCTGGTGATGATCCCTCTTTATCAATTTTGTTAATAGCAACTACTATTGGAACTTTGGCAGCTCTTGCATGACTTATTGCTTCAAGAGTTTGAGGCCTTACTCCGTCATCAGCTGCGACGACCAAGACTGCAATGTCAGTTACTTTTGTTCCTCTTGCGCGCATAGCAGTAAATGCAGCATGCCCAGGTGTATCTAAGAAAGTAAGTTTTTGGGTCTTAGACTCATGGTTAACTTCGACTTGATATGCACCAATATGTTGTGTAATTCCTCCTGCTTCCCCGGAGGCTACTCTTGACTTCCTGATTGAATCAAGAAGACTTGTTTTGCCATGATCTACATGACCCATTACTGTCACAACAGGTGGCCTTGTTATTAAGCTATCTATATCAGTTTTTTCAATCATATCTACTATTTTTGTTGCGGCTTCTTCGACATCATCTTGTAAAACAGGAACTCCGAATTCTTCAGCAACAGTTTCGATTGTAGTTAAATCTAAGGATTGAGTAACAGTAGCAGTAATACCTTTAAAGAATAGAGATTTAATTATTTCTGAACTTTCAAGTCTTAGTTTATCTGCTAGTTCTTGCACTGTTAGATTATCTTCAGGGACTATTATCATCTCAGGTCTGACTTGTTTTGCTTCTCTAGAAGCACGTAATTCCATAGCTCTTCTTTTTTGTCTTTGCCTTGTACTCTCTTTTTTCTTCTTTTTAATTTTATTACTTGGTTTTTGTGATTTTTCATTCTCAGACTTTGCTTTTTTTGGCCTTGCTAAACTCGCAGATAAGATTGTAGTTTTTTGTTCTCCAGCAAATCCACTAGTTTCTGTTGTAAGAGAATCGTCGTTCTCTCCAATAATATGTACTTTTTGTCTCTGTTTTTGCGGACTTTTATTTCTTAAAGCTTCAAGTTTTGCTGAATCATCCCAATCTGTTCTTCCTGGCCTTTTTGAAGTATTACTTGTTCTATGAGGAGCTTTTTTGGTAGGTGCAGTTGAATTTGGTCTTGCTGCAGGTGCCTTTGGTTTTTGCTTTGGAGCAACGATAGGCTTTGGTCTCTTATAATCTGTTTGATTCGTTTTTTCGTTATTTGAAGAACGAGTTTTTTGCAGCTGCATTAGCTCATTGGGAGATACAGGTTTTCTAACTCCTGAGCCCATTTGCCTGTTAAATTTTGGATTAGATTTGTTAAATTCTCCTTTTTTATTTAAAGAGTTTGGTCTATTAGCCATTCCTGGTCTATTAGGAGTCCCTGGCCTATTAGGTAAGTTAGATCTCCCTTGACTACCAGTCCTAGTAGGGCTGTTGGGTCTGTTAGGACTACCATACCTATTTTGTACCGGAGATCTATTTAAGGAATTATTTCTATTACTATAAGTTGGTTTGTTGATATTATTACTTTTAATGGGTCCACTAGATTTAGTATTTGAACTTGGTTTATAGGGAGCATTCTGTTTATTTTGTATCTTATCTCTTCTAATAGGAGCTCCAACTAATTCAGGGCTTGATAAGTTAGGTCTCTTAGGATTATTTTTTATTGAGTTATTTTCAAATCGATTTGGATTAGAGTATTTCGCATTATTTATTTTATTTTGATTGGCTTGTGTGGCTTGGGTTGGAGGTCTATTAACATTTTTAGGCTTCTCAATTAATTGAATTGGTGGTTTGGGAGATTTAGGAAATTGATCATTTTTATTAGTTAATTTATTTCTTTCTCGAACTTTATTCTCATATTGCTTATTATTTGAAACGCTAGAACTGTTTTTTTGTTCAATCGGAGATTTTGATGTTGAAATAATTTGAGGAGGATTTAATTGTCCATTTTTAGAAATATTATCTTTATTAGTAAATTTTGAAATAGTTGGCTTTGTTAATAGAGGTTTGGAAAGCTTAACTGTTTTTGAATTTTTATTTTTTGAATTTGTAGATGTTTTAAAATTCTTCGAAATCTCTTCACCATTTTTTGCTGGCTTCTGTTGTAATTTAGAGTTTAAGGAAGATTTATTAACAGATAAGATATTTTTACTTTTATTTACATTATTTTTTATATGATTCTTTATTTTTTTGGCATCATCAAAACTTATTGAACTACTATGGCTTTTTACTGATATTGAAAGTTTTTGGGCTGCATCCAATATGTCTTTGTTTTCCAGATTTAAATCTCTGGAAAGTTCATAAATTCTGATTTTATCGCTGAGTGTCATTGAGTTGGAAATATGTTCTCAATAATTAAATGAAGAACTTTAATTTAATTATATTCCTTTTTTGGAAAGTTATTTGTAGTTTTGCGTTTCGATTATAAAAACCTCATAAAATTTATGATCAAAATTTGTTTTTAAAGCTCTTTGAAGATTTTTTTTTAATTTAGGATCTTGGTGCAATTTTTTGTTTTACATATGTAAGCTGAACGTCCAATCCCTGAATTTATAAAAATTCCTGATTTGTTTTCATGAGTAATTTTTAACATATTAACTCTGTCAAAAATTTCTCTACAAGAAATGCACCTACGCAAAATAGATCTTTTCTTCTTCACCGTGTTCTTTCCTCTGATGATACTATTTCTTCTTCATAAGGCTCATCAATCTCTTCTTCATCTTCTGGTAAAGGATATAGTTCTCTTAATCTTGCATCTTCTTCTGCTCTTGCCGCTTGTTCAGCCTCAAATTTCTTTTCCGCCTCTTTTTGTAGACTTTCTTCTTCTTCTCTTTGTTCAATTAATTCAGCGACTGCTGCATCTTCTGAGTCTTGGTCATATTCATGTGAATTTTTAACATCAATTTTCCAACCAGTTAATCTTGCTGCTAATCTGACATTTTGACCTTCTCTACCAATTGCGAGACTGAGTTGATCTGGTGGAACTAATACATGTGCGTGTTGACCTTCAGGATCAACTAATCTTACTAAATCAACTTTTGCTGGACTAAGGGAATTTAAAATATATTGAATTGGATCTGAAGACCATTTTATAACATCTATTTTTTCACCTCTAAGTTCATTAACTACTTGTTGTATCCTAGCTCCTCTTGCTCCAATACAAGCTCCAACGGGATCAACTTCTCTTTCTATACTATCAACTGCGACTTTAGTTCTTGGTCCTACAGCTCTTGAAGGTGGATTTGCTTCCCTTGATACAGCAACTATTTTTACAGAACCTTCCTGGATTTCAGGTACCTCATTTTCAAATAAATAAACTACTAAGCCTGCATTAGCTCTGCTAACAAAAAGCTGTGGACCTTTTCTAGCTATTTCACTAACTTCTTTTAAAAAAACTTTAAAAGTAGCATTAGCTCTATAGTTATCATTGGGTAATTGATCTCTCTTAGGTAACTCTGCTTCTACTTCTGGTCTACCAATACCAGAACTAACTGCCATTATGACAGATTGTCTTTCAAATCTAATAACCCTTGCTGTTAAAACAGGATCCTCTAAATCAGCAAATTCTTCTTGAATCATTTTTCTTTGCTGATCTCTAAGTTTTTGAGCTAAAACTTGTTTTGTCGTTGAAGCTGCCATTCTCCCGAAGTCTTCCTTATCAGGAGTAACATCTAAAACTACTGTATCTCCAATTTGAGCATCATCAGCAACTTGTTGAACTTCCATTAAAGAGATTTGGTGATCTTCACTTTCAACTTCTTCTACAATAATCTTGCTTGCCAAAATTCTATAACCTTCTTCCTCAAGGTCCAATCCTACATCGAAATTACTAAAGTATTCCTCATCAAAAGGATCTTCTTTAGTTCCTATGTAAAAAGTACGTCTATACTTTTCATAACCTTTTAAAAGAGCTTCACGCAAAGCTGCTTCGACAACTTGAGGAGGTAATTTTTTTTCCTCACTTATGTCATCAATAAGATTGTTTAAACCTGGGAGAATTACTAATGCCATCTACGATGGGTAAATTAAATTGAAATTGAGCTAGATTAGTCTTTTATTGTAGCAAGACTAACCTTCATTACTTCATTAAAGGGAATTTTTTGTATTTTACCTTTAATATTAATGGCTAAATAATCATTAGACTTTTCATAAAGCAAACCATTCAAATTTTTAATTTTTGAATTATTTTGATTTAATTCAACTCTAACTGGAAAACCTTTAAAAGTTTTGAAGTCTCTATTAGAGGTTAATTCATCACTGACTCCTTGACTACTAATTTCTAAAACATATCTACAATTAAGAAGATTAGATGAATCAATTGCAGACAAAACAGGTTCATTAAAACGTAAACAATCATCCAGAGTAATATCATTACCATCTAGATTTTTAAGGATAATTTGTATTGTCAGGGGATTATGATTTGTTAACAAATTTATACTATGAATTTCGTATTTAAAACTCTTTGCAATTTCTTTAATTAGATTTTCTAAGTTACTTTTGTTATCTTTTATCAATTTAGAATTAATTAGAAATAATCTTATTTCACTAATTATACAAAAGTTTTCTCATACAAATCAAGACTAAAGATGTCCTTGAATAAACAAAAATTTAAAAAATTAAGACTATAATATATTAAATTTTATTGTTATAAGATTTAATTGTAATTTAAAATCTTTAGACCTCATTTTTATGAAATTTATAAAATCTTTAATACTTTCAATCTTATTAGTTTTCGTATTATCACCGGTTGCAAAAGTTTATTCTCTCGATTTTTCTGATAATCGTAATTTTGTTTCAGAAGCTGTAAAAAACGTTGGTCCAGCTGTTGTTAGGATTGATACTGAAAGATCTGTGGAAAGACAACAATTTGATCCCACTTTATTAGACCCACTCCTTAGGGATTTGCTAGGAGAACCTGGAGTTTTACCAGATAGAGAAAGAGGTCAAGGTTCTGGTGTAATAATTGATCAAAATGGTTTAGTACTAACAAATGCTCATGTAGTAGAGAGAGTAGATATAGTATCAATTACCTTGGCAGATGGTACTAATTATGATGGCAAGGTTTTAGGAAGTGATTCAATAACTGATTTAGCACTAGTACAAGTTGAAGAAGATATAAATTCAAAAGTTGCTCCGTTAGGAGATTCTGAGAAACTGGAAGTTGGTGATTGGGCAATTGCTCTTGGTACTCCTTATGGTCTTGAGAAAACTGTAACTTTAGGAATTATAAGTAGTCTTCATAGAGATATTAATAGTTTAGGTTTTTCAGATAAACGTCTTGATTTAATTCAAACAGATGCTGCTATTAATCCAGGTAATTCAGGAGGACCATTAGTTAATTCGAGTGGGGAAGTGATTGGTATTAATACACTTGTGAGGAGTGGACCTGGAGCAGGCTTGGGATTCGCAATTCCCATTAACCTAGCCAGAAGAGTTTCTGAACAACTTTTAGAGGATGGTCAAGGTTATTCATCCATATTTAGGAGTTCAGCTAATATCACTAAACGCTAAAATTGCCAAAGAACATAATAATGATCCAAATTCATTAGTTCAGTTGCCTGAAAGATCAGGAGCTTTAATACAATCTGTCGTTCCAAATAGTCCAGCAGAAAGAGCTGGACTGAAAAGAGGTGATTTGGTTATAGCAGCAGAAGATATTCTCATTAATGAACCAAAAGCATTATTAGATGAAGTTGAGAAAGCTAAAATTGGTAAAGTATTTCCTCTAAAAATTTTAAGAAATAATCAAGAAATAAAGGTAAATATTAAACCTGAAGCGCTTCCAGGTTTGACATAAAGTACTCACTCAAATTTATAATCTAAAGTAAAAATTTTTATAAAACTTTGGATTTACAAAATCAAATGAAAAAAGCAGTTGCTGAAGCAGCTGTAAATGAAGTTACTAGCAACATGATTGTAGGTCTTGGATCTGGATCTACAGCAGCAATCATGATAAAAACTCTTGCTAACAAAATTAAAGCTGGGGAATTAAAAGAAATAAGAGGGGTCCCAACTTCATTTCAGTCAGAAGTTTTAGCTCTTGAATTGGGTATCCCGTTGATTGATTTAGTTTCAGTTGATCAAATTGACTTAGCTATTGATGGTGCAGATGAAGTTAATCCTGCTTATCAACTTATTAAAGGAGGGGGTGCCTGCCACGTAAGAGAAAAATTAGTTGCTAGCAAAGCTAATAAATTATTAATTGTGGTTGATCAAACAAAATTAGTTAAAAATCTAAATGAAGAATTTCCCCTCCCTGTTGAGGTTCTACCATCAGCTTGGAAACAAGTTAAAGATGTGATAGAGAACATGGATGCTCAATGTAAATTAAGGATGGCAGAAAAAAAAGCTGGTCCCGTGGTTACTGATGAGGGTAATTTAATATTGGATGTTTTATTTAATGGCGGTATAAACAATCCAAAAGAAATTGAACTGCAGATCAATAATATTCCAGGAGTCCTTGAAAACGGTTTATTTGTTGATTTAACTTATAAAGTTTTAGTAGGAAAAGTCGAAAATAATCAAACTGTTGTATATTCACCCGAGAGAGTTAATTAATCTTCAAATCTAACTCTGACAGAATCAGCGTGACTGTAGAGGCCTTCGCTTGTGGCAAGATTAATAATGTCTTCACTATTACTTTGTAAACTTTGTTGAGTAAATTCAATAATTGAAGAATTTTTCATAAAAGTTTCTACACCTAAAGCACCACTAAATCTTGCATTTCCTGATGTTGGCAAAGTATGGTTTGGTCCAGCGATATAATCACCAACTGCCTCTGGTGTCCATTTACCTAAGAAAATTGCTCCGGCATTTTCTATTTTATCCACAAGTTGTTTTGGATTAATAGTCATTATTTCAAGATGTTCTGGAGCAAACTGGTTACTGAATTTAATGCATGTTTCAAGATTGTCGCAAACTCCTATTAACCCCCAGTCCTTTATTGATCTCATGCAAATTTCTTTTCTTGGATGATTTTCTAATTTTTTATAGATATTAGTACTGACATCTTTAGCAACTGAATCGCTTGTAGTTAAAAGAATTGCAGAAGCAAAAGGATCATGTTCTGCTTGTGCCAATAAATCTGATGCCAACTGAGAGCTGTTGGCACTATCATCTGCAATTATTAAAATTTCACTTGGTCCTGCAAGTGAATCAATACCAGTTGATCCAAAAATTAATTTTTTTGCTGTTGTTACAAAAATATTTCCTGGACCGGAAATAACATCTACTCTACTTATCTGTTTTGTACCAAATGCTAAAGCAGCGATAGCTTGTGCTCCACCAACCTTGAAAATATTTTCAATATCACATATATGGGCTGCCGCTAATACAGTTTTATTAATTTCACCCTCTGAATTAGCAGGTGAAACCATTATTATTTCTTTCACACCAGCCACTTTAGCAGGAATAGCATTCATAAGAACTGTACTTGGGTATGATGCTCTACCTCCTGGAACATATAATCCAGCTTTTTGTACAGGGAGCCATTTGCGCTGAACATCTTCGCCGTATATTCCTTTTATAGAAAAGGATTTAGGGATCTCTTTCTCATGAAATTTTTCAATTCGATGTTTTGCATTTTTTAGGGCTTCCTGTAAAGGCTTCGTTGTTGTCTCCCATGCTTTTGCAATTTCTTTTTTGGAAACACTTAGAGGATCTGGATTAAATCCATCAAATTTTAAAGTATATTTTTTTAAAGCTTCATCACCTTGATTTTTTACATCTTCAAGAATTTTTTTTACAGTTGTATTAACTTCTTCATTATTTTCTAAATTTATTCTATTTTCGATTCTCTTAAGTTCATTTAAGATTTCAATTTCATTATTGACTATATTCATTTTGTTTTGGATTGTAAATTTAGTAGTTTGAGAGAATTAGGAGTATGTAAAAATATTATTGATCAGAAGTCTTATCTTTTGATATAGTAATTAAGTATAAATCAAAGCTATTTCTGTGGCAAATAACAAATCAGCAAAAAAAAGAATTCTCGTAGCAGAAAGAAATCGACAAGTTAACAAGTCCTATAAATCTACAGTAAGGACTTTAATAAAGAAAACTATGGTTAATTGTGAAAATTATAAAAAAGATCCTAATTCTGAAAATCAAGAACTAATTAATACTAGTCTTAATCAAGCTTTTAGTTTAATTGATAAAGCTGTTAAAAAAAATGTTTTGCATAAAAACAATGGAGCTAATAAAAAATCAAGGATTAATAACTTAGTTAAAAACACATTAAAAAGTTAGATAAATCAACTTTTAATAATGGAAGAAATCAATTTAATTGATTCACATTGTCATCTTATTTTTGAAAATTTTTTAGATGATATAGATGAAGTTGCTTGTCGATGGAGATCTAAAGGTGTTAAAAAACTTCTTCATGCCTGTGTAGAACTATCAGATATTCCAAAAATGCAAAAAATTGCAAATAGGTTTTCAGAAATATATTATTCAGTTGGTTTACATCCTCTTGATGCAAATAAGTGGGACTCACAATCTGAATATGTTTTAAGAGAAGCAATTAAGAATGATAATAGAATTGTTGCAATTGGAGAAATGGGTTTAGATCTTTTTAAGAATAATGATATTGAAACTCAAATAGCTGCTCTTTTACCTCAGATGAAATTAGCATTTGAATCTGATTTGCCTGTAATCATTCATTGCAGGGATGCAGCTGATGAAATGATAAATATCTGTAAAGACTTAAAAAAAAATAATATTTGTCCAAAAGGAGTTTTGCATTGCTGGAGTGGAACAGTTGATGAAATGCAAGAATTTTTAGAACTAGGATTTTATATAAGCTTTAGCGGCATAGTGACTTTCCCAAAAGCTAACGAAACCCATGATTGTGCTAGATTAGTACCTAGTGATAAGTATCTTATTGAAACAGATTCACCTTTTTTAGCCCCGGTTCCCTATCGCGGTAAAAGGAATGAACCTGCATTTGTTGAGAGTGTGGCAAAAGCAATAGCAACAATAAGATCATCTGAAATTGACGTAATTGCAAGCGAATCAACACAAAATGCTGAAAATTTGTTTAAATTTGATTTGGTAAAATGAGAGATATCTGCTAGAATGAAAAATTACTGGCTAATTTTCTTAAATTTTTAAATTATGGCTAGTTAATTTACTTTTTAACTATTCAAATTTAATGATAAACATTTCAAAATTTATCCTTAAAATCTATAATTTAAGTAAATTTAAAAGTAAATCTTAAAAAACCCAGGATTCTATTGGATGAGCAGTAGCGCTTTACAAGTAACAAAGACAGTTACTTATTTACCAGATTTAGTAGAGGTACAGAGAGCAAGTTTTAAATGGTTTTTGGAAAAAGGTTTAATTGAAGAACTTCAGAATTTTTCACCAATTACCGATTATACAGGTAAGCTCGAATTACATTTTATAGGTGAAGAATATCGTTTAAAAAGACCTAGGCATGATGTTGAAGAAGCTAAAAGAAGAGATGCAACTTTTGCTTCTCAAATGTATGTAACTTGTAGACTTATTAATAAAGAAACAGGTGAAATTAAAGAGCAAGAAGTGTTTATTGGCGAATTACCTTTAATGACTGAAAGAGGTACTTTTATTATTAATGGAGCTGAAAGAGTTATCGTCAATCAAATAGTAAGAAGTCCTGGGGTATATTTTAAAGATGAACAGGATAAAAATGGTAGAAGAACCTATAACGCAAGTGTTATTCCTAATAGAGGTGCTTGGTTAAAATTTGAAACAGATAAAAATAACTTACTATATGTAAGGGTCGACAAAACTCGGAAAATAAATGCTCATGTTCTTATGAGAGCTATGGGCCTCTCTGATAATGATGTAATAGATAAACTCAGACATCCTGAATTTTATAAAACTTCAATTGACTCTGCTAATGAAGAAGGAATAACTTCTGAAGATCAAGCTTTGCTTGAGCTTTACAAAAAATTAAGGCCAGGTGAGCCACCTTCTGTTTCTGGCGGTCAACAACTTTTGCATAGTCGTTTTTTTGATCCTAAGAGATACGATCTAGGTAGAGTAGGCAGATACAAAATTAATAAAAAACTTAGGCTAACTGTTCCAGATAACATAAGGACTTTGACACATGAAGATGTTCTCTCTACTATTGATTATCTAATTAATTTAGAACTTGATATTGGGGGTGCAAGTCTGGATGATATTGATCACTTAGGTAATAGAAGAGTTCGATCTGTTGGTGAATTACTACAAAATCAAGTTCGTGTTGGCCTTAATAGGCTTGAAAGAATTATTAAGGAAAGAATGACAGTTGGCGAAACTGATTCTCTAACACCTGCTCAATTAGTTAATCCTAAGCCATTAGTAGCTGCTATCAAAGAATTCTTTGGTTCAAGTCAATTAAGTCAATTTATGGATCAAACAAATCCCCTCGCAGAATTGACTCATAAAAGAAGAATTTCAGCTTTAGGCCCTGGAGGCCTTACAAGAGAAAGAGCAGGTTTCGCCGTTAGAGATATACATCCCTCTCATTATGGAAGACTTTGTCCCATTGAAACCCCTGAGGGTCCAAACGCTGGTCTTATAAATTCTTTAGCAACTCATGCGAGGGTAAATGAATATGGTTTTATAGAAACTCCATTTTGGAAGGTTGATAAAGGTAGGGTTGTGAAAAGTGGCGATCCAATTTATTTATCAGCTGATTTAGAAGATGAATGTAGGGTTGCTCCTGGTGATGTGGCGACAGATGAAGAAGGATTAATATTGGCTGATTTAATTCCAGTTAGATATCGCCAAGATTTTGAAAAAGTACCACCTTTACAAGTTGATTATGTTCAATTATCTCCTGTTCAAGTTATTTCTGTAGCCACATCTTTAATCCCTTTCTTAGAGCATGATGATGCTAATAGGGCCCTGATGGGATCAAATATGCAAAGGCAGGCTGTCCCTCTTTTAAGACCTGAAAGGCCGCTTGTTGGTACTGGTCTTGAATCTCAGGTTGCTAGAGATTCTGGGATGGTCCCAATTACTAAAGTTAATGGTACGGTCTCTTACGTAGATGCGAATGAAATTATTGTAAGGGACGACGAAGGTAATGATCATGTTCATCAATTACAAAAATATCAAAGATCTAATCAGGATACTTGTTTAAATCAGAGGCCAATTGTAAATAATGGAGACAAAGTTATTTCTGGACAAGTTTTAGCTGATGGATCTGCTTGCGAGGGAGGTGAAATTGCTTTAGGACAAAATGTCCTGATAGCTTATATGCCTTGGGAAGGATATAATTATGAAGATGCAATACTTGTTAGTGAAAGGTTAGTTACAGATGATCTTTATACCTCTGTTCATATTGAAAAATACGAAATAGAGGCTAGGCAAACTAAGTTAGGTCCTGAAGAAATTACAAGGGAGATTCCCAATGTATCTGAAGATAGTCTTGCTAATCTTGATGAGATGGGGATTATAAGAATCGGAGCTTTTGTTGAAAGTGGAGATATATTAGTTGGTAAAGTTACACCAAAAGGAGAATCTGATCAACCACCTGAAGAAAAACTTTTGCGCGCAATATTTGGAGAAAAGGCTAGAGATGTTAGAGATAATTCATTAAGAGTTCCAAATACAGAAAGAGGTAGGGTTGTCGATGTAAGAATATATACTCGAGAGCAAGGAGATGAGTTACCCCCTGGCGCAAATATGGTTGTAAGAGTATATGTAGCTCAACGACGTAAGATACAGGTTGGTGACAAGATGGCTGGAAGGCATGGAAATAAAGGTATCATAAGCAGGATTTTACCTAGAGAAGATATGCCTTACTTACCAGATGGAACACCTGTAGATATTGTATTAAATCCTCTAGGAGTGCCGAGCAGGATGAATGTTGGTCAAGTTTTTGAGCTTCTTATGGGATGGGCGGCTTCTAATCTAAATTGTAGAGTAAAAGTAGTGCCTTTTGATGAAATGTATGGTCCTGAAAAATCACATCAGACAGTTCAAGCGTTTCTGAATGAAGCATCAAAACAAGATGGTAAAGATTGGGTTTATAATCCAAAAGATCCTGGCAAACTTCTTTTAATAGATGGTAGAACTGGTGAACCTTTTGATCAACCAGTCGCTGTAGGGTACTCTCATTTCCTAAAGCTTGTTCATTTAGTAGATGATAAAATACATGCTCGCTCTACAGGGCCTTATTCACTGGTGACACAACAACCACTTGGAGGAAAAGCTCAACAGGGTGGTCAGCGTTTAGGTGAAATGGAAGTTTGGGCATTAGAAGCATATGGAGCAGCATATACCTTACAAGAATTATTAACAGTTAAATCTGATGATATGCAAGGTAGAAATGAAGCTCTTAATGCAATTGTCAAAGGTAAACCAATACCAAGACCTGGAACTCCTGAATCATTCAAAGTTTTAATGAGAGAGCTACAATCTTTAGGTCTTGATATTTCTGTTTATACAGATGAGGGTAAGGAAGTTGACTTAATGCAAGATGTTAATTCTAGAAGGAATACTCCTTCAAGACCAACTTATGAATCATTGGGAACTTCAGAGTATGAAGAAGATTAATTTCTATCAATAACACTTTTAACCAACATATTCCATCATGACTAACAGCAATTTAAGAACTGAAAATCACTTTGATTACGTAAAAATCTCCATAGCTTCTCCTCAAAGGATTATGGATTGGGGCCAAAGAACTTTGCCTAATGGACAAGTAGTTGGAGAAGTTACTAAACCTGAGACTATTAACTATAGGACTCTTAAACCAGAGATGGATGGTCTATTCTGTGAAAAAATTTTTGGTCCCTCTAAAGATTGGGAGTGTCATTGTGGAAAGTATAAAAGGGTTAGGCATAGAGGTATTGTTTGCGAGAGATGTGGTGTTGAGGTTACTGAAAGTAGGGTAAGAAGACATAGGATGGGATATATCAAGCTGGCAGCGCCAGTTTCTCATGTTTGGTATTTAAAAGGTATTCCTAGTTATGTTGCAATTCTCCTTGATATGCCTCTTCGGGATGTAGAGCAGATAGTATATTTCAATTGTTATGTAGTTCTTGATGTAGGAGATCATCAAGAATTGAAATATAAACAACTTTTAACTGAAGATGAATGGTTGGAAATTGAAGATGAAATTTATGCAGAAGATTCAACTATTGAAAATGAACCATTTGTTGGAATTGGAGCAGAGGCTCTAAAACAGTTACTAGAAGATTTAAATTTAGCTGAAATTGCAGAAGAGCTTCGAGAAGAAATTACACAAAGTAAAGGGCAAAAGAGAGCTAAGTTAATTAAAAGATTAAGAGTGATAGATAATTTTATTGCAACTAATGCTAGACCAGAATGGATGGTGCTAGATGCAATTCCAGTAATACCTCCTGATTTGAGACCAATGGTCCAATTGGATGGTGGAAGATTTGCTACTTCTGATTTAAATGATTTATATAGAAGAGTTATTAATAGAAATAATAGGCTTGCAAGGTTGCAAGAAATTTTAGCTCCTGAAATTATTGTTAGAAATGAAAAAAGGATGCTTCAAGAGGCTGTTGATGCTCTTGTAGATAATGGAAGAAGAGGAAGAACGGTTGTTGGTGCTAATAATAGAGCTTTAAAGTCTCTTAGCGATATTATTGAAGGAAAACAAGGAAGATTTAGGCAAAACCTACTAGGTAAAAGAGTTGATTATTCTGGTAGGTCAGTAATTGTTGTTGGTCCGAAATTAAAAATGCATCAGTGTGGTCTTCCAAAGGAAATGGCTATTGAGTTATTTCAACCATTTGTAATTCATAGATTAATTAGACAAAATATTGTAAATAATATCAAGGCGGCAAAAAAATTAATTCAAAAAGCTGATGATGAAGTCATGCAAGTTCTTCAAGAAGTTATTGAGGGGCATCCTATATTACTCAATAGAGCTCCAACTCTTCATAGATTAGGTATTCAAGCATTTGAACCTAAGCTTGTTGGAGGTAGGGCGATACAGCTTCACCCTCTTGTATGTCCTGCATTTAATGCTGATTTTGATGGAGATCAAATGGCCGTTCATGTGCCATTAGCTTTAGAAGCACAAACTGAAGCGAGAATGTTGATGCTTGCAAGTAATAATATACTGTCACCCGCTACTGGAGAACCAATAGTTACACCTTCACAAGATATGGTTCTGGGTTCTTATTATTTAACTGCATTACAACCAGATTATAAAAAACCAAAATTTGAAGATAATTCATCAACTTATGCATCTCTAGAGGATGTTATTTTTGCATTTGAGGATAAAAGAATAGGATTACATAATTGGGTATGGGTTAGATTTAATGGTGAAGTAGAAGATGAAGATGAATCTAAAAAACCTTCTGAATCTAAAGAATTTGATGATGGTTCTAAGCTAGAAATTTGGACTTATAGGCGCGATAAGTTCGATTCTGAGAATAACCTTATATCTAGATATATTCTTACAACCGTGGGTAGAGTCGTAATGAATCATACAATAATTGATTCGGTCTCTCAAACTTAATCAAGACAATACATCTAACACTAATAAATTGAAATTATGACATCCTCTAAACCAAAAAAAAATTCAAAGTCTCGCAAAAATTCAAAAAATGCAAAAAAAACATCTCAATTAATAATGCCTCCTTTGGCCAAAACCCCCCCGTCTTTTAAAAATAAAGTTATTGATAAAAAAGGTTTAAAAAATCTTGTTGCTTGGTCATATAAAACTCATGGAACAGCTATAACTGCTGCTATGGCAGATAATCTCAAAGATCTTGGATTTAAATATGCAACTCAAGCTGCTGTATCTATTTCAGTAGAAGATTTAAAAGTCCCAGATGCTAAGCAAGATTTAATTGGTCAGGCAGAAGCCCAAATTAGTGCTACTGAGGAATGTTATAGACTTGGAGAAATCACTGAAGTCGAGAGACATACAAAAGTAATTGATACTTGGACAGAAACTAATGAGAGATTAGTAGATGCAGTTAAGAATAATTTCAATCAAAATGACCCATTGAATTCTGTTTGGATGATGGCTAATTCGGGGGCTAGAGGTAATATGTCTCAAGTTAGACAGCTTGTTGGGATGAGAGGTTTGATGGCTAATCCACAAGGTGAGATTATCGATTTACCAATAAGAACAAATTTTAGAGAAGGTCTCACAGTTACTGAATATGTAATTTCTTCTTATGGAGCTAGGAAAGGCTTAGTAGATACTGCTTTAAGGACTGCTGATTCAGGATACTTAACAAGAAGATTAGTTGATGTCGCTCAGGATGTAATTGTTAGGGAAGAAGATTGTGGAACTGATAGATCTATTGTAATCGAATCTGAAGATGGTAGGTTTGGAAATAGACTACTAGGAAGACTTACTGCTAAAGATATATTTAATTCTGAAGAAGAATTACTTGTACCCAAGGATACCGCAATTGATCCTTCTATAAGTAATATTATTGAGCAATCAGCGATTCAGAAAGTCAATATAAGATCACCTTTAACATGTGAGGCTAATAGATCAGTTTGTAGGAAATGCTATGGCTGGGCATTGGCTTATAATCACCTTGTTGATCTTGGTGAAGCAGTTGGTATTATTGCGGCTCAGTCTATCGGAGAACCTGGAACTCAATTAACAATGAGAACTTTCCATACTGGTGGAGTATCAACGGCAGAAAGTGGTGTGGTGAGATCAAAGATTGCTGGAACAGTTGAATTTGGTTCAAAAGCTAAAATAAGAGGATATAGAACACCTCATGGTGTTGAGGCAAAACAAGCGGAAGTTGATTTTGTATTAAAAATAATTCCTAAGCAAGGAGGTACTGCAAAAAATCAAAGAATTGAAGTTACAAGTGGCTCTTTGCTATTTGTTGAAAATGGACAAGAAGTAAATTCTGATATTACAATCGCTCAAATCACTGCAGGAGCAGTTAAAAAAAGTGTTGAAAAAGCTACAAAAGATGTTATCTGCGACTTGGCAGGCCAAGTTAAGTATGATAAGGTCATTCAACCTAAAGAAGTTACTGATAGGCAAGGAAATATTACTCTTAAAGCACAACGATTGGGCAGATTGTGGGTATTAGCAGGAGATGTTTATAATTTACCTCCAAATGCAACACCCGTAGTAAATTCTAATAAAAAGGTAAATGAAGGTGAAGTTCTAGCAGAGGCAAGCCAATTTAGTGAATATGGTGGAGAGGTCCGTTTGAGAGATTCTATAGGTGACTCAAGAGAAGTACAAATAGTTACAACTTCAATGGCACTTAAAGATTGTAAATTAATAGAAGAGGCTACCCATTCGGGAGAAATTTGGCATCTGGAATCAGGTGAAGGAATTTCATATCGTTTGAATACTATCCCAGGTAGTAAAATTAGTAGCGGTGAAGTAATCGCAGACTTAGCTGATGATAAATTTAGAACAAAAACAGGTGGTCTAGTTAAATATGCTCCAGGCTTAAGTGTTAAAAAAGCTAGATCAGCTAAAAATGGTTTTGAAGTTAGCCAAGGGGGAACATTACTCTGGATTCCTCAAGAAACTCATGAAATCAATAAGGATATATCATTATTAATGATTGAAGATATGCAATGGATAGAAGCAGGCACTGAAGTAGTTAAAGATATATTTAGTCAAACTTCTGGTATCGTTACAGTTACTCAGAAAAATGATATTTTAAGAGAGATTACTGTAAGAAATGGTACTTTTCATGAATGTGATGATGATGAGGTGTTAAGTCGTTTTGGTGATGAAGGGATTTTAGTTAATCCAGGTGAAAAAATTATGGATGGTATCAAAAATGAAGAGATACTGTTTGTTCAAAGATTAGAAACTCCAAAATGTAAAGGTTTACTTTTAAGAACTGTTGAAGAATTTACTATCCCAGATGAAGCACAATTACCTGAGCTTCAACATGTTAAACAAGAGAAAGGCCCTTATCTTGGTTTAAAAGCTATTCAAAGACTTTCTTATAAAGATGGGGAACTAATTAAATCTGTAGAAGGTGTTGAATTATTAAGGACTCAATTAAGTTTAGAAACTTTTGATGCAACTCCTCAAATGACAGTAGATGTTGAAATTATTCCTGATAAAAATGACAAAAATATCAAGAGATTAAATTTAGTAATTCTTGAATCAATTTTAGTTAGGAGAGATACTATTTCTGATTCAAGTCATGGTTCTACTCATACTGAACTACAAGTCAAAAATAATGCTTTAGTAAAAGCTGGTGATGTTATTGCTACTACTCAAATCTTATGTAAAGAAGAAGGTATTGTACAAATGCCAACTCCACTAGATGATGAACCAATTAGAAGACTAATAGTTGAAAGAGAAGAAGATAAAATTATTATTAAAACTAAAGGAAAACCAACTGTAAAAATTGGAGATAGGGTGGTTGATGGTGATTTTGTAAGTAATAAGGAAAAGTCAACTTCCTGTGGAGAGATAGAGGAAATAAGTGAAGATGCAGTTACTTTAAGACTTGGTAGACCCTATATGGTTTCTCCTGATTCAGTATTACATGTCAGAGACGGAGATTTAGTACAGAGAGGAGATGGCTTAGCATTATTAGTTTTTGAAAGACAAAAAACGGGAGATATTGTTCAAGGTTTACCTCGAATTGAAGAATTATTAGAGGCTAGAAGACCTAGAGACTCTGCAGTTTTATGTAGAAAATCTGGAGTAGTGCAAATCAAAAAAGGTATAGACGATGAATCAATATCTCTATCTGTGATTGAGAGAGATGATGTGATTAACGAATATCAGATCCTTTTGGGGAAAAATATTATGGTTAGTGATGGTCAACAAGTTAGTGCTGGAGAATTACTAACAGATGGTCCTATAAATCCACACGAATTATTAGAGTGTTTCTTTGTAGACTTACAAGATCAAAAACCCTTAATGGAGGCAGCTCAAGAATCAATATCTAAGCTTCAACGAAGAATGGTTAATGAAGTTCAAAATGTTTATAAATCTCAAGGAGTAGCTATCGATGATAAGCATATCGAAGTGATCGTAAGACAAATGACTAGTAAAGTGAGAGTTGAAGATGCAGGGGATACTACTCTTCTACCTGGTGAATTGATTGAATTACGACAAGTTGAAGATACTAATCAAGCTATGTCTATAACTGGTGGAGCTCCTGCTGAATTTACTCCTGTCTTATTAGGAATAACAAAAGCATCACTTAATACTGATAGCTTTATCTCTGCAGCTTCTTTCCAGGAAACTACTAGAGTATTAACTGAGGCTGCTATTGAAGGTAAGTCTGATTGGCTTAGAGGGTTAAAGGAGAATGTAATTATAGGTAGGCTAATACCTGCAGGAACTGGATTTAGTGGATTTGTTGAAGAATTAGCTTCTGAAGCAGGACCTCATCCTGATATCCTTGCGGAAGAATCTGGAGGGTATAGAAGGGCTCAAAATCTTAGACCTGACTATACAGTAGATATGCCATCTAATAATGCAGTTAATTCATCTGCTATTTTGGATGATCCGAGTGATGAAGATTTAGAGACTACAAGATCAAGACATGGTATTGATCCTACTTCCAGTAATTTTGCAGCTTTTGCGAGACCTAATGCTGAGAATCAATTCTCTGAGGATCAATTACCTGATCCGGCTGCATTAGAAGGTTTACAAGAAGAGGGATTATTAACGGATGAGTAAGCTATTATTATTTTTGAATATTAGAATGTAATTTTGAAGACGATGATTAAACCAGAATTTATTCCGAAAAGAAAGTTACCTCGTTATGGGTTTCATTCTTATAATGAAAAACTTAATGGTAGGTTAGCTATGATTGGTTTTATAGCAATTCTATTCACAGAGTTTCTCTTAAAACATGGTTTGTTCTCATCTTATTAAGTGATTCCTTTGAAAAATCTTTTGGGGTGTAGTATTGAAGATCTTGAAAAGATAGCGTTAAGTTATGGTGAATCATCTTTCCGTGGTAAGCAAATTTATAATTATATTTATAACCCAAAAATAAGATCAAATAATATTGATGATTTAAAGACTTTACCCTCTAATTTTAGAAATAAATTAAAAAGTGAAGGTTTTATAGTTGGAGGTTTAAAATTAGAAAAGAGATCTTTATCTAATGATGGTACTTTAAAAATACTTTTAAGGACAATAGACGGAGAATTTATTGAATCAGTAGGGATACCAACTAATAAAAGATTAACTGTTTGTGTCTCTAGTCAAGTTGGTTGCCCTATGGATTGCAAGTTTTGCGCTACAGGTAAGGAGGGGTTAAAGAGATCATTAAAAGCAGGTGAAATAATTGAACAAATATTATTAATTCAAAGAGAGATGAGTATGAAAGTAACGAATATTGTTTTTATGGGGATGGGTGAACCACTATTAAATATAAATGAAGTACTAATTGCTATTAAATCTATAAATGAGGATTTAAATATTAGCCAAAGAAAAATGACGGTAAGTACAGTAGCTATCCCAAATAAAATAAGTGAATTGTCTAAATTATCTTTTGAGAGATTAGGTAAATGTCAATTTACTCTTGCTATTAGCCTTCATGCTCCCAATCAGGAAATTAGAGAAACTATAATACCTAGTGCAAAAAACTATAATATTAAACATATCATAAGGGATTGTCGAAATTTTGTATTACAAACAGGAAGAAGAATAAGTTTTGAATATATCCTATTAGAGGGAATTAATGATAAAGAGGAACATGCTGATCAATTAAGTAGCTTAATAAGAGGATTTCAATCACATGTAAATTTGATTAATTACAATTATATAAATGAAATGTCATTCAAAAAATCTTCATCTTCGAGTACGAATAAATTTAAAAACAGACTTTTAAAAAATGGAATTAATGTAAGTTTTAGAAAAAGTCGAGGATTAGAAAAAAATGCTGCTTGTGGCCAACTAAGACGAAGTTAGAAATCAAATCAACTATTTTTAGTAATTATTTTTAATTCTTCAATAAAAAAGCTAGTATTAATTAAATTAAAAAAATTTAGTGAGCTTTATTCGAACCAAATTACTTCCTGTAACGATCGTACTTCTTTTTGGAGTTGCTTTTTTTGCTGTTAGTGCAAGAATTTGGTTGCCTGGTGATATGATGTCTCCTGCTCCTATTAATTAATACTTTTTGTGTTCAATGATTAATTACAAAAAAGAATTAAATGATGATGGTTTGGCAGATATCGCTATTGATCCAGATATTTTAGCTAAAGAGTTGGCTGTTGATTTTGAAGTTGATCCTCTCGAGGAAATTGATAAAGATGGCTTCTCAAAAGATAATTTAGATATTTCATCTGAATGTGATCAGGCTTTAGAATATTTGAAAGGAGATAAGGACCAGCGAATTCAAGGTTTAAAAATTTTTTGTGAATATCGTGATAAAAGGTCTTTCCCTCTATTGTTACCATTATTAGATCAGTCTTGCCCTGTAGAGAGAATGAGTGCTGTTTACGCTTTAGGTCGTAATCCTTGTCCTGATGCTGTAAGTAAATTAGTTAGTTTGTTAGAGTCAGATGATAATGCTTATGTTAGAAGAGCTACAGCTTGGAGCTTAGCAAATTATGATAATCAAATTGTACTACGCCCATTAATACAAGCCTTACAGAATGATGTCTCATCTGTAAGGCTTTGGGCCTCAAGCTCTCTCGCAGAGATTGGCAGTATTTCAAATGATAATGCTCAATTAGCTTCCGAGCAGTTATTAATAAGTCTTAAAATTGATAATGAACCTGTTGTTAGGAGTAATTGTATTTGGTCTTTATGCAGGCTATATCAAATGTTAAGTAATAAATTGCAAGAATTATTTATAGATGAATGTACAAAAATTGCTTTATTTGACTCTGAACCCTCTGTTATGGAAGAAGCAAAGACAGCACTTGATTCAATGGGGATGAAAGGATTTTATAAATAATTTATTTGGATATTGAAATATTTTATATCCAATAATGAAAACAAAGTTACGTTATCAACTGAAACCAAAAATTTTAGTTATTTTATATAAAGTATAAGTACTTAGTGTGTTACTCTAATGCCTCAAAGAACATTAAGATTTAAAATTTATCAAGATGGACGAGTCCAAGAAACGGTCGAAGGTTTTGAAGGTGATTCCTGCAATGATGCAACTAAGAATTTAGAAGATGCTCTTGGAGAAGTTAAAACTAAGAAATTAACAACAGACTCATTTGTCATTAATCAGGTCAACAATTCCAATCAATTAAAAAACGAATCTAATGTCACATTTTAGTACTATTAAAACTAAGCTTAAAGAGACTGAGCCTCTAATAAAAGCTTTAGATATTTTAGGTTATAATCCAAACCAAGATGAAAAATTTGTAAAGGGTTACCAAGGTAAATTTACTGCGGTTGATATCAGTTTAGATTTACCTGAAAACACAAAGGTTGGTTTTAAGTGGGATAATAAAACTAATTCTTATGAGTTAGTTACTGACTTAGATCTTTGGAAATATAATCTTCCCGTTGAAAGATTTATTTCTAAAGTTACCCAAATGTATGCATATCAAACAATAATTTCCCAAACACAAAAGGATGGATATCAAATTGTTGAACAAAAGAATGAAAATGATGGTTCCATAGAATTAGTCCTAACAAAATGGGAAGCATAAAATTTGGATATTGATCCTTCTACTGCGTTCGACTTTTTCGAAGAAACTATAGATACTTCTTCGTTTGAATCTTTTGTGAAAACTGATTTTAAATTAGATCCACTTGAAGACATTAATAATGATAATTTAGCTGCATTTCATGAATATATTGAGTCTAATGATATTTCCGGATTCGAACCTGTTCTAGGTGGAGAATTACGTGAAAAAGCAGTTTGGGTTGATGAATCTGCTTGTATTGGCTGTCAGTATTGTGTTCATGTAGCTACTAATACATTTTTTGTTGACGAGGATTATGGGAGAGCAAGAGTAATTCGTCAGAATGGAGATAATCTTGAAGTAGTGCAAGAAGCAATGGATACATGTCCAGTAGACTGTATGCATTGGGTTGATTTTGAGGATCTTGATAGATTAGAAGCTAGTTTAAATAGGGATATGTTTCAATCATTAGGTAAATTACCTAGGATAAATAAACACTAAAAAATTTTAAATGGTATTACCATATCGTCGGTTTGGCAGGACAAACATTGATATGCCTGTGTTATCTCTAGGTGGAATGAGATTTCAAAAAAGTTGGCAACAATTAGAATTTAACGACATATCGAAAGAGGAACAAAATAAAGTAATAAAGATTTTAGAATTGGCCGATTTATATGGTTTAAATCATATTGAAACAGCAAGACACTACGGAACTTCTGAATTGCAATTAGGTTCTGCATTTAAGGATATGGATATAAATTCAAAAATTATTCAAACCAAAATTCCTCCAAACGAAGATGTCAATAAATTTCAAGATGAACTGAAAATGAGTTTTCAAAAACTAGGAATTAAAAAAATTGATCTTCTTGCTATTCATGGCATAAATACTTTTGAACATCTTCAGCAAGCTATAAGAGAAGGAGGATGTGTTGATGCTCTTAGAAAGTGGCAAAAAGATAATATGATTGGCCATATTGGATTCTCTACTCATGGGTCATTAAGCCTGATTCAAGAAGCAATATCCTCAAATAAATTTGATTTTGTTAATTTACATTGGTATTTCATAAATCAGATAAATATCAAAGCAATAAAATTAGCAGAAAAATTTGATTTAGGAGTTTTTATAATAAGCCCTACGGATAAAGGTGGACATTTGCATACACCCTCAGAGAAAATTTATAAACTTTGTAAGCCTATCCATCCAATAGTTTTTAATGATCTGTTTTGCTTGAGTAATAATTCTGTGCACACACTGAGTGTCGGGGCCGCAAAAGAATCAGATTTTGATTATCACTTAGAAGCGATTTCCCTGCTTCATAAATCAAATGATTTAGTTTCTTCCATTGAGACTAAATTGACGCAAGAATCAATCAAAGTTTTAGGTGTTGATTGGTATCAAAATTGGGATAAGAATTTACCAACATGGAAAAATACTCCAGGAGAAATTAATATTCCAGTCCTACTTTGGTTATCAAATTTGCTTGAAGCATGGGATTTAGAAAGTTTTACTAAAGCAAGATATCAATTGTTAGGAAATGGCGGACATTGGTTCCCTGGTAATAATTCAAATTCTTTGGATGTAAGTGTAACTGAAAATGATTTATATAAATCATTAATTAATCATCATAATCCTAAAAAAGTAATTAAAAAACTCAGACATTTAAAGAAAAAATTTGGTGCAGGAGAACAGGCTAGATTGTCAACAACATAACAACATGAATTTATAAAGGATATTTTGCAGGTTTACCTATTCCTCTTGGATAAGAATCAGGGCAATTTTGCTCTGGTTTGATAAAAATAATATTTCTGTCTCCTTTTTATTTAGGAAGTTGAGTTTTCTTAATATCTGCAATAGAACCTTTTAATATTTCTAAAGAATTCTTTATTTTAACCTCATCTTTTTTTTCCCACTTACCACAATAAAGTAATCCAAGACCACTCCTATTTAGCATTGGCAATATGTATTCTGCGACTGTGGAAGGAGAGCCAACTGCCCTTGTAGTTCCAATATCAAAATTATTTCTATATGAAGCATTATGAGCAATGTTTTCGATCCTGTCGTTTATTACAAATATCTTATTATTAAAATCTAAAGCCTCAATAATTTGATTTAATGAATCTGTTTTTTTTCTAGAAGAATCAACTAAATAAACCTCTGAATTTGGATGTGTTATTGCATATGCCAATCCTGGGAACCCACATCCTGAACCAATATCAATAAATTTTTTACCGTCTAATTTTTTATTTGGACTTAAATAAAATGGCCAAATACTATCATATACCTGTGATATCCAATAATCGTCTCCTTCAACTAGTCGGGTTAAATTTGTATTTTTATTAATATTGCTAATAATTTTCTGTAATTTTTTAAATAATTGAATCTCATTGCTACTAAGAATTTCATTAAGATCTTTAGATTGTATTATTTGCATCATATTTTTCAATTAAATTTTTAATTTAATGTTTTTATATAGCATTAACTTTAAATCAAATACATTAAAATGTAATTGATAGTAAATAATTTTGAAAGGAGAAAAAGATTACTATAAGATTCTTGGGGTTCATGAGAAAGCTTCAACTCATGAATTAAGAAAGGCATTTTGTAAATTAACTAAAGAATTACATCCTGATACTACCTCCCTAAATTTAGAAGATGCTAAAGTGAAGCTTCAAACTGTAATGGAAGCTTACGAAAATTTAAATAATCCTTATTTAAGAAATATTTACGATAATAAAATTCAAAATGGCTCATCTAGTAAAAAAAAATATACTAAGCCGGTTATTAATACATATACTGCAGATTCAAAAATAGCTAATTCTATTGGTGATAGGAGACCCTTTTCAAATGGAGAAATGTTCTCATTACTACTATTAGTAATTGTTATTTTTGCATGCTTATTATTTGCTGTTTTATTCGCAAACTTTACAGGTAAAGAAATAAATTCTATGCCAATATGGTTGATTAAATAGTTTTATTGAGTAACTTAATAAATTCATTAATTACTTTATAAAAATATGCGAATTAATAACCTTTGAATTCTTATAAATATTTTCAAAATCACTTAATAAGATTTAAATTTTTTATGCTTTATAAAGTTAAAAGAATATCATGGATAATTTCATAACTTATTTCTAATTGATTATCTGTGATGCATAAAGGAGGTAGTAAATAAATTACATTTCCAAGTGGTCTAATAAAAAGTCCTTTTTCAATGGCAAGTTTTTTTATCTTTTTCCCAATCGTATTTAGATATCCAGAATTAGCACCTATTTCTAAATCGAAAGCTATGATAGTTCCACATATTCTTACTTTTTTGACAAAAGGTAAATGATTTAATTTATTTATCAAAAATAAATGTTTTTCTTCAAATTTAAGATATTTATTAGGTTCATTTTCAAGGAGATCTAAACTTGCATTTGCAGCTGCACATCCAAGTGGATTAGCAGTAAAACTGTGCCCATGCCAAAATGTTTTTTCGGGAGAATCACTTACAAAAGATTGAAAAATTTTATCTTTAGAGAGTGTTATTCCCATGGGTAAGAAACCAGAAGTTAAACCTTTAGAGATTGCAATTAAATCTGGCTCGATCTTTGCTTGTTGAAAAGCAAATAAACTTCCAGTTCTGCCAAAACCAGTCATTACTTCATCTGCTATTAAAAGAGAATTATGATTACTTACTAATTCTGAGACTTTTTTTATAAATGCTGGTCTTACCATATTCATACCACCTGCACCTTGCAAAATAGGCTCGGCAATAACGGCTACAGTTGGCTGTTTTAGGAGCTCACAAAGTTTTTCAATAGAAACTTTTTCTTTCTTTTCAACATCTTCATCTCCTATCCATGTTGAGGGCCATGGCACCCTTTTAACAGGAAACATTAACTTCTCAAAACTTTCATTAAATATATTTCTTTCCCCTAAAGCCATCGCACCAAAAGTATCTCCATGATAAGGCACCTTCAAAAGCAATAATTTGATTTCTTCGTTCACCATTATTCTGCCACCATTGATAAGCAATTTTAAGAGCTACCTCAACTGCAGTTGATCCATTATCTGAAAAAAATAATCGTTCTAATTTAGTTAATCTGCTAAGTCTTTCTGCTAGCTTTTTTGCCTGAGGATGTAAGAAATCAGCAAAAATGACTTGTTCTAATGTCTTGGCTTGATCTGATATTGCATTGGCTATGAATTCATTACTATGCCCATGAAGAGTAACCCACCAGCTACTAATCCCATCGATAAGTTCTTTCTCAGGATTTACAGTAAATAAAGAGGCATCTTTACCATGGCTGACTTCAATTTGAGCTTTGTTTGTTTGAATCTGAGTAAAAGGAGGCCAAATATTAGGGTGCCAATCATTATTAAATGAATTTGAATGATAAATCATAATCAATATTTACTTATTTAGTATTTGATTTAGTCTTTCTCCCATTTTAAGATCTTTCCATAATAAATCTAAATTTTCAACACTTAAATTTTTAATCAAAGGGAATTCAGCGATAATTGGTAATCCACTAAAAAGTTTTAAAGTTTGTGGATTATCTAAATGTTTTTTGCCATTTATAATAAGACCCAAAATAGTAATATTTCTTTTTCTGAGGGCCTCAATACTTAAGAGTGTGTGGTTTAGTGTCCCAAGAGAGCTCCTGCAAACAAGTATTACTGGTAAGTTCCAAATTTTGATTTGATCAATCTGTAAAAAATCTCTTGTTATAGGAACCATAAGCCCGCCAGCTGTTTCAATTAAAAGAGACTTATCGATATTTGGTAAATTTAAATTTGATTTGATAATTTTTACCTTATCAATTTCCGCAGCCCAATGAGGTGATACTGGATTATTGAAAATGTAAGCTTCCTTTAAGATTTTTTTTTGACTGATTTGGCTAACTCTTTTTACATATTGACTATCTGTCTCTCCTTCAATTCCACTTTGTATCGGCTTCCAATAATAACAATTGAGTCCTCTAACTAAAAATGAGCTAATTAATGTTTTACCAACATCAGTATCAGTTCCGCATACAACAAATTGAAAATTTTTATTAGTGATTTTCATTTTTTTAGGATTAATACGCTGATAGACCAAGTTAAATTTACTTTCTCATATTGATCTTTGGGCCATTTCTTTTGCATTAACTTTAATTCTGAAACCGTTTTTCTTTTACTTTGTGAAGTATGAGCTCCTACATTAATAATACTCTTAAAAAGTTTATAAATATTTGGAAAAGTTTCCTTATAACTAAATTCTTTTATTAGAAATATTTCATTTTCTTTTACAAATCTTTTTTAAAGTATTTGTACATGGCAAAGAAAGGCCACTGTACTCTATATTGTTTTTTTTACATGTATCTTTCCATTCTGGGAAACTTTCATTATTGGGAAATAAAACTATGAGAAAACCTCCAGGGACTAATCTGTCATACCATTTTCTCAACTTCTTCTCAGGTTCATTCAACCAATGAAAGCAGAAAGAAGAAATAATTAGACTTGCATTATTTATATAAGGGGGTAAATCAATATTTAAATCCCATAATATGGTCTGACTATTTTTTTTATTTTCTTTAAGCATATTTGGACTAAGGTCAATTCTAATAACGTTTATATTCATAAAATTTTTTTCTAATAGATCAGCTAAATAACCTGTTCCCGCTCCTAAATCAATCCATTCTCCAATTTGAGGTTCTAATTCTTTAATGATAATTAATAGCTTATTTGCAAAGTATTTTTGAACTAAGGAATATTTTGAATAACAATGAGCAGCATTATTGAAATTATTATTTATTTTTTTATTCCAATATTTATTTGTCATCATAAAAAATATCTATAACCAATCTTTGAGGATTTTTATAATACAATTATTATCTATTAAGTGCCCTTGGTTTTCAATTTGTACTAATTTAGGTTTATTTATTTGAGAATTATTTAATAAATTAATAAATTCATTAGAAGCATATTCTTTGAGAATAAAATCATTTTTAGATTTAATTATTAAAACTTCAGCATGTTCAGAAAATAAATCAAATGTACTTGGTTGGAAATATAACTTTTGAAAATCTTTTAATAAACGTTTTAAATTAATTTGTTTTGAGTTTAGATTAAAAATAGATTTAAATTTAATATCAACTTGATTTGGCATAAATGATCTACTAATAAATTCTTCTAACATGAAGCGCACTTCAAGAGTGTTAATTTTTTTTTCCATTCTTCTGAGAGTTCTCATCGTTATATTGCTCTCATTATTTGTGGGTATGAAATTGAAGAAGGAATTAATTAATACGATATGAGATGCTTCTTTGAGAATTTCTTTCTCAATTAAATGGATACCTAGAGAATGACATAAAGCAACTTTCTTATTGTTATCTGAATCAGTTTTGATCCATTTAACTTTAACGCAGAAATCTGAATAATAACCTCTATCATTATCTTGCCAAATCCAATTTTGTCTAATAAAGTCTTCTTTTAACTTATTCCAGAGACTTTGATCTAATCCCCAACCGTGTTGTGAAATGATTTGATTCATTTGTAGGCTTTTAATGCAGAAATAAAGTTTTTTAAAATATTTGTATTGAAAGAACTCCTTATAGTCAACCTGATTCTAGATTTTCCTGCTGGTACTGTAGGAGGTCTTATCCCTACTGCTAAGAAGCCTTTCTCTTCAAGAAATTTTTGCATCATCATTGTTTTATCTTCATCTCCGATAATTAAAGAAAGGATATGAGCATCTCCTATAACTTCATATTTACCAATATGCTCAATCTCTTTTTTCCATCTTTTTGAAATTTTTAGTAAATCAGTTCCTAAATATTGATTTTTTTTGATTTTCTGCAAAGATTTTAATGCCCCTGCAGCAAGAGAAGGAGATAAAGCTGTTGTATATCTAAAGGGACTACTCGATTGAATAAGCATTTCTCCTATTTTTTCATTGCTTGCTAGAAATGCACCGCCGCTTCCAAAAGCTTTACCAAAAGTTCCACTGACCATGCTAATTGAATCAAGAAATGGATAACTCAATCCTTTCCCTTTATTTCCTAAGATTCCTAAAGCATGAGCTTCATCCACTAATAATTTGCAATTATATTTTTTACACAGTTTTGTTATTTTTTCTATTGGAGCAATACTACCCTCCATACTGTAGAGAGATTCAACAACAACAAGAATTGAATTATTAATTATGGAGTACTTTGACAATTTATTTTCTAAATCTTTTAAATTATTGTGGAGAAATCTAATTAATTTAGCTCCAGATGTTTTTGATCCAACAAGTAAAGAATTATGTATTAATCTATCTGCAATTATGATACTATTTTTATCTGTCAAAGCTTGAATGGCGGCTATGTTTGCTTGATATCCGCTAGGGAAAAGTAGTACAGAATCTTGATTTAACCATTTACCTAAATTAGTTTCAAGTGATTTATGTATAGGTCTAGAACCACTTATAAATCTAGAACTACCTGATCCTAACCCTTCAATAAGAGTTGCCTCATGAGCAGCATTAATAACATCTTTATCTCGGCTTAATCCAAAATAATCATTACTGCTTAAATCTATAAGAGTTGTGTTGATATTGTCTCCCGAAACTTTAAATTCATATGGTTTATCCCCAAGAGATAGTACTCGTAATTTTCTAATTCTATTTTTAGGAGTTTGAAATTTGTCCATAGTTTTATAGCTTAAAAATCTACATTCATAAGCAAAGTTTGCAAGTTAATTATTGAATTTATTAATATCTAAATAGATCATATCTTAAGAAGTTAACTCAAATTCATCTCAACACGAATTTTTGAATAATCTAGGGGAAATATTTCCATTTCCATTAGATACATTTCAATTAGATGCAATTAAGGCAATTAATAGTGGGAACTCTATTGTCTTAACGGCGCCTACTGGTTCAGGTAAAACTATATTGGGCGAATTTGCGATTTATAGAGCTTTAAATCATAAAAGTAGAGTATTTTATACCACGCCTTTAAAGGCTCTTTCTAATCAGAAATTTAGAGACTTTTCTCTTCAATTTGGCCAAAATAAAGTTGGTCTGCTCACGGGAGATATGAGTATAAATAGAGAGGCACCAGTCTTAGTTATGACAACTGAGATATTTAGGAATATGCTTTATGGCGAGTTTGAAGATTTTGATGATCCACTAGTTAATTTGGAATCAGTAATACTTGATGAATGCCATTATATGAATGACCCTCAAAGGGGGACAGTATGGGAGGAAACAATTATACATTGTCCAAGTAGGACTCAAATTATCGCGTTGTCAGCGACAATCGCAAATGCAAATCAACTTAAAAGCTGGATTAATCAAGTGCATGGACCAACTCAACTAATTAATAGTGATATAAGACCGGTACCTTTAGATTTTATTTTTTGTAGTGCTAAAGGTTTTCATCCTCTCTTAAATAAAAAAAAGAATGGAATTCACCCTAACTGTAAAGTTTGGAGATCGCCTAAAGGACAAAAAAATAAAGTTAAAGTTGGCAGATTAGTTCAACCAAAGTCACCTTCTATATCTTTTGTTATTTCGAAGCTATTTGATCAAAATATGTTACCTGCAATTTATTTTATTTTTAGCAGAAAAGGTTGTGATAGAGCACTTGAGAATATAAACCATTTAACTTTAGTTAATTATAAAGAAGCTAATTTAATCTCTCAAAGGTTAAAACAATATTCAAAACATAATCAAGAAGGTATTAAGGATAATGTTCATTTTGAAGCCCTTAAAAAAGGAATTGCTTCTCATCATGCTGGATTACTTCCTGCTTGGAAAGAATTGGTAGAGGAATTATTTCAGCAAGGTCTTATAAAAGTTGTTTTTGCGACTGAAACACTTGCTGCTGGTATTAATATGCCAGCAAGAACGACTGTAATCTCATCGCTTTCAAAAAGATCTGAGGATGGACATCGTTTACTCTTTAGTAGTGAATTTTTGCAAATGTCTGGAAGAGCAGGTAGGAGAGGTAAAGATACACAGGGTTATGTAGTAACTGTTCAAAATAGATTTGAAGGAGCTAAAGAAGCAAGTTCACTTGCTTTGAGTAAGCCAAATGCATTGATTAGTCAATTCTCCCCAAGTTATGGGATGGTACTCAATCTTCTGCAGCATTATACTCTTTCTAAATCTCAAGAACTTATTAAGCGAAGTTTTGGAAGTTTTGTTCATATTTCCCAGTCTTCAAAAGAAAATAGTGATTTGAATTCTTTAAATGAAGAGTTAATTAATTTAAAGAAAATTACAGATAAGATTTCTTGGGAAGATTTTGATGCTTATGAAAAGTTAAAAAGTAGTCTTAAAGAAGAAAAAAGATTATTAAAAATTTTAGAGAAACAGGCTTCTCAAAACTTATATGAAGAAATAAGTAAAGCTATTAAATTCTTAGCTGATGGAAGTTTAATTGCTTTAAAAGCTCCTCAAATTAAAAGAAAAATTGTGCCAGCAGTCATATGTAAAAAGTTTTTAAGATCTAATAAAAATTTAAATATTCTTTGTTTGACTATTGATAATTTGTTCATTCTTATAAAACCAGATTTTATTGTAAATATTTTTCCCGATATAGAAGTATTAGATCTAACTAAACTAATTTTACCCAATTTGAATTTTTCTGGTGAAAGTTTAAGGGGTGATGAATTCTCATCGATTTTTGCTAGAAAGATTTTTGAACTTAGTCAAGTAAATGATTTAACTATCCCAAAATATGATTTAGCAAAAGAAGTAGTATCTCAAAAAGAAGCTATCTCCGATATAGAAAAGAAAATTATCAAGCAACCTTTTCATGAAATAGGCGATTTAAAAAAACTAAAAAAGCTTAGAAATAAAGTTGGCATGATAGAAATTGCGATTGAAGAAAAGAAAATATTGTTAGAAAAGAAAGAAAATTATAATTGGGAAAAATTTACAAATTTGATGAAAATATTAAATTATTTTGGCTGTTTAGAAGATGTAAATATTACTGATATTGGGGAATCAATAGGGTCTTTAAGAACCGAGAATGAACTATGGGTTGGATTGGTTTTATTAAGTGGTTATTTAGATGATCTAGAACCTCCAGATCTGGCAGCAGTGATTCAATCTATATCAGTAGAAGTTAGAAGATCTGATTCGTGGTGTAATTTCAAGCCATCTTCGAAAGTGCTTGATGTTTTTAATGAGTTAGAAAGTTTGAAGAAGTTATTATCTTCACAGCAATTCAATTACTTTATAGATTTCCCTATTTATCTAGAAAAAGATTTAACGGGTATTGTTTCTCAATGGGCGAGAGGCCAAAAATGGAAAGAAATAATTTTTAATACTTCTTTGGATGAGGGTGATGTTGTAAGAATTATTAGAAGAACAATAGATGTGCTTTCGCAGATCCAATATTGTGGGAGCCTTAGCAGTAAGCTTAAAAACAATGCAAAATTAACTTTGAAAGCTATCAATAGATTTCCTGTCTCAGAATCTAACGATCTCTTAAGAATATCTGATAAGAATCAGATTAATCCTGCGATTAAAAGATTAGATGATTTAATTTAGAGAATTAATCATATCATTTTTTCAATATTCATAATCTCATCGTATTTCGTTTCGTCTAAGTAGCCTAATTTTAAAGTCGCTTCTTTAAGATTAAGTGACTCATTAAATGCCAGATTAGCTATTTCTGCAGATTTCTCATATCCTATTTCTGGGACTAAAGCAGTTATAAGCATTAGCGAATTATTTAAATTTGTTTCAATAGATTTAAAGTTAGGCATTAGCCCATCAATTAATTTAATTCTAAAATTATCTATTGCCTCACTTAGTAATTTAATACTAGTCAAGATATTAAATGCTATTAAAGGTTTGTATTCATTCATTTGCAAAGTCCCGCTACAGTTTGCAATGGATACAGCATATTCAAATCCCATAATTTGAGAACAAATCATACTTAGTGACTCACATTGCGTGGGGTTAACTTTTCCGGGCATAATTGAGCTACCGGGCTCATTTTTGGGAATAATTAATTCATAAATGCCTGCTCTCGGACCAGAAGATAATATTTTAATATCATTTGAAATCTTGAATAATGAACAAGCTAAAATTTTTAATTTGCTCATGATATTCGCTAAACGATCATGGGAAGCCATTAAAGAAAAATAATTTTCTGATTTAGTAAATGGCAAGTCTGTTTCATTTTTGATTATTTTTATCACTTCTTCACTAAAATTTTCAGGACAATTAATGCCTGTTCCAACTGCTGTTCCACCAATCTGTAAACTATATAATTCTGAGATACCAGATAATATTGACTTTTTCGCATCTTTTATTTGTTTAGACCATGCAGAGATTTCTTGTCCCAATGTGATGGGCACTGCATCTTGAAAATGTGTTCTACCAATTTTGATAAGATTATTCCATCCTTTACTTTTTTTATCTAAAGATATATTTAATTTTTCAATGGCTGGTAATAATTTCTTTGTGATTTCAATAACTACACTTATATGAATAGCAGCAGGAAATGTATCATTCGTTGATTGAGATTTATTGACATCATCATTAGGATGCAGAATTTTATATTGACCTAATTCAGCATTTACTTTTACCGCAGAAATATTTGAAATGACTTCATTTACATTCATATTGGTTTGAGTACCACTTCCTGTTTGCCATATTTTCAAAGGAAATTCTGAATCATATAAGCCAGCTAAAATATCAGCACAACTTTTTTTTATTAAATCTTTTTTTCGGTTGTCAAGATAACCTAGATTATTATTTGCAATCGCTGCTGCTTTTTTTATTAGGGTGATTGCGTATATCAATTCTAATGGAATTAACTCATTACCTAATGCAAAATTTTTAATTGATCTTTGTGTTTGTGCTCCCCATAAAGCATTTTTGGGAACTTCAATAGTACCTATACTATCTTTTTCTAATCTAAAGTCGTCTTTCATTAAGTTTTGAGTTGATATTAGTAGAGCAACTATCTAAATCTAGGATAATAAACTTTTAAATATTTAACCTATCCCATATTACATTTAAATTATTTAGGTGTACTGAAGGATCAAAACATTGATCTAATTCCGTTACGTTAATTAAATTCATAATATTTTCGTCTTTTATTAAATTTTCTTTAAAATTGCCATTTTCTGTATTCCATGCAAGATGTGCATTTTTTTGGACTAGCTTATATGCCTCTTCTCTGGAAATCCCCTTCTCAACAAGTAGAAGAAGGACTTTTTGGCTAAAAATAACCCCTCCGTATATATTCATATTTTTCAGCATATTATCAGGATAAACTTTTAAGTTTTCTATTATTTCAACCATTTCATGAAGCATGAAATGTAGACAAATAGATATGTCTGGTAGCATTATTCTTTCGTTGGAACTATGACTAATATCTCTCTCATGCCAAAGAGTGACATTCTCTAATGCTGTATTGACGTGGCTCTTAAGAATTCTTGATAAACCACTTACCCTTTCGCTTCTTATTGGATTCCTTTTATGAGGCATCGCTGAGCTACCTTTCTGTCCTTTAGAGAAACCTTCTTCTACCTCTAAAACATCTGTTCTTTGTAGATTCCTGATCTCTGTTGCGAACCTATCTAAAGAGGCACCTACTAAAGCTATTGTCAGTACATAATCTGCATGTCTATCTCGAGATATAACTTGTGTACTGGCCGTATCAATATTTAAACCTAATATTCTGCAGGTTATTTCTTCTACTTTAGGATTTGTATTTGCATAAGTTCCCATTGCGCCACTTATTTGTCCAATTGAAATAGAGTCTTGCAATTCGTTTAATCTTTTTTTATTTCTTATTATTTCTGCTAACCAGCCAGCCAGCTTAAATCCGAAAGAAATAGGTTCTCCATGAATAGCATGAGAACGTCCAATCATTATTGTTTTTTTATGTTGAGAGGCAAGTTCTCTAATCGCATTTTCAAGGTTTTCAGTTTCTTTTATTAATAATTTGCAAGAATCTCTCATTTGAAGAGATAAACCAGTATCCAGAACATCACTGCTAGTCATTCCTACATGAATATATCTACCAGAATCTCCCACATATTCATTTAAGTTCGTTAGAAATGCAATTACATCATGTTTAACCTCTTTTTCGATCTCTTTAATTCTTTCTGGTTTGAAATTTGCCCTAGATTTAATTGCATTTAAATCTTCTTCTGGAATGTTTCCTAATTCAAAATTTGCTTCGCAAGCGGCAATTTCAACTTCTAACCAACTTTGAAACTTTGCTTCCTCTGTCCATATACGACCCATCTCAGGTAACGTGTAACGCTCAATCACTATTTTTTATTTATACACAATTCACATTATAACTATTTCTTATAATTTGTTTAATTTATAAAAACTCATTATTAATTATTGTCTTTTTTTCTAAATTTTTGCAATAAAAGAGAACTTTTTTATAGAAACAATTATTAAAGCTTTGTATACCAAATGAGGATATTTGTTAAGGAATCGACTTTGGTCTTTTGAGATAAATTTATATTGTCTTTAGTTAGAATTTAATCAAAGATAAATATGAATTGGTTATGTCCTTGTATTCTTTTCTTAAATCTTTATTTATCGTAAATGAGTAAAAAGATACGATTAGATATTTTTTTATTGACTAAAGGTTTTGTTGATTCACGTCAAAAAGCCCAAAGGCTTATTCTCGCAGGTAAAGTTAAGGATAATAACGGCAAAGTATTAGATAAACCAGGTCAAGAAATATCTCCCGAATCTCAAATAAATATTTCTGCTCAGCCAAAGTATGTTTCCAGGGGGGGTGATAAATTATCTGAGGCGTTTCAAAAGTTTTCTTTAAATGTAAAGGATAGAATATGTCTTGATGCAGGCATCTCTACAGGAGGATTTACAGATTGTTTATTACAAAATGGTGCAAAAAAGATTTATGGAATTGATGTTGGCTATGGTCAAACTTCATGGAAAATAAGGGAAAATCCAAAAGTTAAACTTTTAGAAAGAACCAATATAAGATTTCTTAAATCAGAGAACATTTTTTCTAAAGAAGATATATTTCCAGATTTTGTAGTAGCGGATCTCTCTTTTATTTCACTTAAGTTGGTTTTAAAGCCAATTGAGGATTTATTAAATAAAAAATTTTTTGAAGGAATTTTTCTTATAAAACCGCAATTTGAAGTAGGAAAGGAATATGTAAGTAAAGGGGGTGTTGTAAAAGAGTTTAAGTATCACTTATTAGCATTAAATTCTGTAATTAGGGCAATAGAAAGTTCCAATTGGCGGATTAATGGTTTAATCGCATCTCCACTAGTTGGTCCAGCAGGAAACCATGAATATTTGATATGGATAAGTAAAACGCAATTAAACGAATTTTTAGTTAATGAGGAATTTTTGCATAAATTAGTTAAGCGAACCTTAGGTTAAATTAAAGTGCATCTTTATCTAAATCTCCAGTTCTTATTCTTACAACTGAATCAACTTGAGAAATAAAGATTTTGCCATCACCAATTTCCCCTGTTTTTGCAGCTTCTGCAATTGCATTAATAACAGAATCTACCTTTTCGTTATCTACAACTACTTCTACTTTCAACTTTTGAAGAAATTCAACGGTAAATTCTGAACCTCTATATCTTTCAACCTGTCCTTTTTGTCGTCCGAATCCTCTGACCTCACTTACAGTCATCCCAATAATTCCTGCATTGACTAGTGCAACTTTTACATCTTCTAATTTAAAGGGACGAATTATCGCCTCAATTTTTTTCATGATTAACTTAATAACAACTATATTTTAATTTGTTTTCGGCAAAACATCCATAATCGATATATCTGACATTGATTCAATTCTGACACCTGCTAAATTTGCATCTTCTATCAGTAATTTTGAATCTATTTCTGAAATAATTACTTTGTTATGAGATAGTGCTTCCCATTGATCATTTTCAAAATGAGTCTGAAGCCACAACATGCCATGAATACTTAATGGTCTCAGTGATTTGTTAGATTTATTATCTACGTTTGTAATACAAATGTCCATTAAATAATTTTTTAGTATGTACTTATTAAGCCTTTTAGGACGATATAAAAATGTGCGCGTTGATACAAAAAGAGAATTTTATGGTTTTTAATTTGTTGATTTGTAATACTTGAAAAAGATTGACCCTCTAATTAAGTCAAAATTTGAAAAATGAGTGAAGAATTAAATCAAGGTACAATAAGACCTCTTTATGGTGAAAGAAAAATTGCAGAGTCAGAAATTATATGTTTTGAAAACCCAAATAAATCAAGAAATTATCAAATAATAATTGATCTTCCAGAATTTACATGTAAGTGCCCTTTCTCGGGATATCCTGATTTTGCAAAATTGAAAGTTACTTATCAACCAAAGAAAAAGTTTATGAGCTTAAATCATTAAAGCTTTATGTAAATAACTTTAGGGATCAAAAGATTTCACATGAAGAAGTTATAAATAAGATTATGGATGATTTAATAGCTGCAGCTAATCCACAGTGGCTATGTTTAAATGCTGACTTTAATCCAAGAGGTAATGTTTCAATGAAGCTTGAGCTTACTCATGGAAATAAAATTAATTAGTTTATCTTATCTTTTCTGATAATTGATTAAATTCTGATTCAAAGCCTGATAGGTTTTTGTTGCATAAGCCACCCATATAATAATTTTTTGAAGAATTATCATTGAGAATCCAAATACGTTTTGTTGGTATTAAGCTAAGAGTTGCCCCCAAAAGAATTAGTATAAATGAAGTATATATAATGGGAATAGATGGATCACTTTTAATAATTAGTCCACTACTAGGAATGATTTTGATTAACTTAATATTTGAGGAATTTATTTTTACTTCTTTCTCATTTAAATAGATATCCTTTTCTGAAAAATCATCAATATCAAAAATTTTTACTGGTCCATTTTCATTATCAATTGTTAAAAGATAATTTTTTTTCATATTTTCACCCAATTCTACAACCACTCCCCATATCTGATTACCAATCTCAGGAACTGGTTTTAAAGCAAATTGGTAATTTATTTTATTTATTTCGAGAATAATACTAGATATTGCCCAATCAGCTTGGTAAATTGTTAGTCCCTTATATCTTAATGGATGATTCACTTCTGCTTGTTTTTTTATTTTTTCATTTGATTCATTTGAATAGATCTCCAAATTTGAAGTGAACTGTTTTGGGAGACCATCATCCTCTCTTTGAATATTAAAGTTTTTTAATTTCAAAGAAAATTTCTCTTTGGATACATCATTAATTAAATTTATACTTTCATTGGGGATCAAATACTCCTCTAATGAGTTTCTGGTGAAATTGCCATATGCAGAACCAATTAAAAGTATTATCAGTCCAGTATGTACTAGTATTGGTCCAACTCTTCCAACAACACCCTTTCTAGCTAATAATCTATTTTCTTTTCTTAAAATTTCCCAACCTTGATTTTTAAGTATTTCGTTTGCATTTGAGATGGTTTCTTCCCCTTCGTTTTCAGCCCATTTACAGGCTAATTGAAGGTTGTTAAATTTTTCTATATTGTCATAATCTATCCATTTTAAAGATGCTTTAAGCGTAGGGATTTGCTTCCTAAAACTTGAGGCGGCTAGTGAAATGCAAAGAAGAAATAAAGATATTAGAAACCACTTACTTGTATAAATATGATCTAGTTCTAATAATAAGATTTTATCTCCATCAATAAACCCAAAGATAGGGTTATTTTTGTAACTTTCAAGATAGTCTTTCTTTTCCATACCTTGAGGAATAAATGTTCCGATGCCACTTGAAAAAGCTATGAATATTAAAAGGGATATAGCAAATTTTAAGGAAGATATATTAAGAATTAACTTATTTAAAAAAAACATTTAGATCCAGTTGGAGATGATATTTAATAATCCAAGAGAAATAAGTATTAAGCCGCTAAATGTAGGGATGATCTGGCTAAATTTTCGAAACTCCAATAATTTCTTTAAACTTTCTGTGGTAAATCCAACAATAATTAATGGCACAACTTGTCCAAGCCCAAAAAAGAATAAAAATATTATTGATATTAGTGGATTCTTCGCTTGCGAAACCCATGCAAGAAGTGTAGCTAAAACTGGTGTTATACATGGTGAGGAGGCGAGGCCAAAAGCAGCTCCAGTAACCATAGGGGCAAGAAAAGGTGGAACTCTATTTTCAATAAATTTAAAATTAGGGCTATTAGGTAGTTGGAATCTAATTAAACCTAGTAAATTTAATCCCATTATTATTGCAAAAATAGAAATCCCTGTTGTGAATATATGAGGTAATTGTCCATAAATTTTCCCCAAGAATCCGCTTAAAGCTCCTAGTAAGACTAATGAAAAAATAACACCACTACAAAAACTTAAAATCTTTATTTGGTTATTTTTATTTTTTGAACCACCTATGTAAGCAATTGTTAAAGGCATTAATGATAAAGAACATGGGCCTAAGCTTGTTAAAAGTCCAGCACTGAAAATTAATAAAAAAGTAATAGGCCCAGGATTGCTAACAGCTTCTTGCATTAGCAAATTCCCTCTTTGGGCTAATTCAGAGATAACAAAATTGAATTCGAAAATGCTTTATTTGATATATTTTAAAATTCTACCTAATTCAATGTCTTTCTTGCACGCAGATTACCAATAAATCCTGTTGATTCTAGTGAACATCTTAATAAAAGCGCTGCAATAAATAACGATCCTATTAATGAGTTGCCCCCATAACTCACAAATGGCAAGGGTAACCCTGTTGTAGGCATGGAACCAGTCGTCACAGCGATATGTATTAATGATTGACCAATAAGTAAAGTTGCGCAACCGGTGGCAACTAATTTTGTATAGTTATTTCTTGATTTTATAGCAATTCTTAAGCTTAAATAAGAAAAGATTGCTAAAAATCCTAAAAGAAATATTGAACCTAATAATCCGAACTCTTCAGCGTAAATAGCAAAAATAAAATCAGTATGCTGTATTGGTAAATATTGTAATTTTTGCATTGATAAGCCAAATCCTTTTCCTAAAACGCCTCCTGATCCAATAGCTAATAAGCTTTGAATAAGTTGATATCCATTTCCTTCGGGATCGCTCCAAGGGTTTATAAATGATTTTATCCGTAGCATTTGGTATTGATTATTCATTACGCTTAGATAGGCACTGATAGCACCAACAGTCGCTACCGTTATCAGTGAATTTATTTTTACCCCTCCGCACAATGCAATAATCCAAAACATTATGCCAATTAATCCAGCAGTACTTAAGTTGGGTTGCTTCATTATTAGGAGAATCAGTATCCGAAAGTAGCTAATGAAATAATTTTCTTTTCATCTTTTACTAAATTCCAATGAGCAAATAAATTAGCTGATTCAAGGATGCAAAATGGTTTAATAAGTTCTGATGGTTGCATTTTTAGTGGGCCTAATATTAACCATCTTGTTGACCCGTTAATTGTACTACCAAAAAATATTGTTGAGCCTATTAGAAAAAGTAAAATATAAAAAATAGGTTTTGAGATTTTTAAAAGATCTCTAATATTTGTATTTAATACAAACAAAAATATTGTTATTCCTGGAATATACCAAGCTATTTGCCTTTTTAAGAAAAACGCCCAATCACCTATTTCTTTATTAGCAACCCACCAACTTGCTGAACCTAAAATAAATAAACCAAAAATACACCAAAAACTTAAGATTACAAATATTAGTTTTCCTTCAAAAGGCCAAATTTTGATTGGCATTGGCAAAAAATTATTATTGTGATCACTTATTTTATTGTTGATTATATTATTTTCATTAGCAAATCTATCTGAGTATTTTTGGATTTTTACTCTTCTCGTCAATTGATTAAATATAGATAATCCATTGAGACGTTAAATTGCTCTTTTCGCCAATGTTTTAATAAAATTTATAGATTTATAATTATTAAATTTGTAATAGAAATTAAATTTATTTGTTTGAATTTTAAAACTAAATCTTAAGAAATAGCACTTTAGTAAAAAAAAACTAGCAAAAAGTCACCTCTGCATGATAGATTCCGTGAGTTTATATACTTAAAAATCTAAATTTCTAGAGAGGAAAGTTAAGTTATGTTCACTACAGTGGACTCCAACGAAAAAACTATCAAGCATCCTACTAAAAGGGATGCTGACAATTCTCTTGATATTGATAATTCAAGTTTTATTGAAGATAAATTGCCAATCATTAAGCAACTATCTCAATTTCTTGAAGTAAGTGATGACTTTTTTTCACTTCAATTAGCTCTTTATTGTTTAACATTGTTTCTTTCAATTGTTATAACAATTGTTTCTTGCATCTTTATCAACTTCTCTTTCGGTTTAAGTGTATTTATAGGTTCTATTATTGGAATTCTTTACTTACGTTTACTCGCTAAAAGTATAGGGAATTTAGGTAAAACCTCAACAGGGATTTCAAAAGTTCAATTGCTGTTACCTGTATGTCTTTTCATTTTTGCTAGTAGAAATGAACTGATTGAAATTCTTCCATCAATTATTGGCTTTTTCTTGTTCAAGCCTGCTATGTTTTATTACTTTTCACGTTCCTAGATTTAAGTCTTAAAACTATTATTTTCTCAAATTTTTAAAAAATCAAAAATGAATTTAAGTTATTTTTTTACAAATTTTGCTGAGTTAGAAGTTGGTCAACACCTTTACTGGCAAATTGGAAATATTAGTATTCATGGACAGGTTTTTTTAACTTCATGGATTCTTTTAGGAGCGTTACTTGTATTCATTTCCTTAGGAACAAAAAAAATGGAAAATGATCCTAAAGGACTGCAAAATCTTCTTGAATTTTTATGGGATTATATTAGAGATTTAGCAAGAACACAGATTGGAGAAAAAGTTTATCGTGATTGGATGCCTTTTATAGGGACATTATTTCTTTTCGTATTTGTAAGTAATTGGGGCGGTGCTCTAATTCCATGGAGATTAATAAAATTGCCAAGTGGGGAATTAGGTGCTCCCACCGCTGATATAAATACAACTATAGCGCTAGCTTTATTAGTATCTCTCTCATACTTTTATGCTGGTTTAAGTAATAAAGGTTGGAGATATTTTGAGTATTATGTACATCCGACACCAATAATGTTGCCTTTCAAAATTTTAGAAGACTTCACAAAACCCCTGTCTTTATCTTTTAGGCTTTTTGGAAATATCCTAGCTGATGAATTAGTTGTATCTGTATTAGTGTTTTTAGTACCTTTGGTTTTACCAATACCAGTTATGTTTCTTGGTTTGTTCACAAGTGCTATTCAGGCTTTAATTTTTGCAACATTGGCGGCCTATTACATTGGAGAAGCAGTTGAAGAGCATCATTAGTTCTTTTTATACATAAAGGACCTTTTACAAAAGGCATATAATCTGCCAAAATACCTAATCGCGTAGGTCTGAAAAATCAGGCCCATTCTAAATAAACTAATAGAATGTCCAAGCGCGTTTGACAAATATTTATCACAAGCTAAAAGCTTTTATTTCAAAATTATGGATTCCATTACTTCCGCTGCATCTGTTGTAGCTGCTGGCCTAGCAGTTGGTCTTGGTGCTATTGGTCCTGGCCTTGGTCAAGGTAACGCAGCTCAAGGAGCTGTAGAGGGTATAGCTCGCCAGCCAGAAGCAGAAGGCAAAATTAGAGGTACTTTACTTTTATCATTCGCTTTTATGGAGTCATTAACAATCTATGGATTAGTTGTGGCTCTTGTACTGCTGTTCGCTAATCCTTTCTCTTAAGATTTAATTACTTTTATAACAAAGTAATTTAGTTTTAATTTTCAATTTCAAAACAAGCCTATGTTTGTCTCTCACCTATTTGCAACTGAAGGTGGACTATTTGATATAAATGCCACCTTGCCATTAATGGCTATACAAGTTGTTGTACTTACTTATTTATTAAATTCACTTTTCTTCAAGCCTGTTGGCAAAGTAGTAGAAAAGAGAGAAGAATTCGTAAGAGGTAATATCACGGAGGCAAAAAAGAAACTTGCTGAAGTTGAGAAGTTAGAAGCTGACCTGCAAAATCAACTTCTAGAAGCTCGTTCTGAGGCGGCACAAATTGTTAACGAAGCTGAAAAAGATTCTGAAAAGCTTTATAAAGAAGCTATAGAACTCGCTAATAGTGAAGCAAATACTTCCAAAGAAAATGCGAGATTAGAAATTGAAAACCAGACTTCTTCAGCGCGTGAACAACTTTCACAACAGGCGGATGCCCTTAGTGAACTTATTGTTAATCGATTAATTCATCAAACATGAATATTGCTCTTTTTGCTACGGATGGATTTGGACTAAATCTCAATTTATTTGAGACTAATGTCATTAATTGGGCTGTAGTTATTTTTGGACTATATAAATTTTTACCAGGCTTTCTTGGAAAAATGCTTCAAAAAAGAAGAGAAGGTATTCTTCTCGAATTAAAAGATGCTGAGGAGAGACTTCAAAATGCCAATGCAGCTTTTGAAAAGGCAAAAGTAGATTTGTCATTAGCCAAAGAAAAAGCTGAAAAGATTAAAGCTGACTCTCTTAAAAGATCTGAGGCCATCAGAATGGAAAGTGAGAAAAAGGCTATTGAAGAGATGGCACGTATTAAACAAAGTGCAATTTCAGATGAAAGTTCTGAAGCTTCAAGAGCTATATCTCAACTGCGAAAAGAAGCAGTTGAATTAGCGATTAAGAAAGCTTTAGATTCATTACCAAATAAACTTGATCAAGCTACTCAGGAAAATTTGGTTACTCAATCAATAAATAATATTGAGATTAACTAATGCCTCTTTTAAATTCCGTTACTACTCCATACGCTGAAGCATTTCTTCAAGTCGCAAATGAAACCCAGCAAACTGAAGAAATTGTATCTCAAGCTAAAGAAATCCTTCAATTAATAGGCGATTCGCCTGAGCTAGAAAAGGCTTTGTCTTCTCCAATTCTTGAAAAGGAATCAAAGAAGAAAATTCTAATACAGCTATTTTCAGATAAAATTAATTATTCACTTTTAAATTTATTAAAGTTATTAGCTGATAGGCAAAGGATAGGAATTTTAGTTCCAATTCTCGAAAGATTTTTGGAGATTTACAGGGAAAATAGTAATATTGCTCTTGCAACTGTTACTTCAGCTGTAGAACTATCTGACGAGCAAAAGGATTTAATTACACAAAAAATTATTTCTATTGCTGGGACAGAAAAACTAGAACTAGTTACTAAAACTGATCCATCACTTATTGGCGGTTTCGTCGCAAGTGTAGGATCTAAAGTAATAGATGCAAGTATCGCATCACAAATTAGAAAACTTGGTCTTTCACTCTCCAAGTAATTTCAAAATCACCCTTATTTCTTAAAAAAATGGTATCTATACGTCCAGATGAAATCAGTTCAATACTTAAACAACAAATAACTGATTATGATCAATCTGTTTCAGTCAGTAATGTAGGAACAGTTCTTCAAATTGGTGATGGTATTGCCAGGATTTATGGTTTAGAAAAAGTCATGGCTGGAGAATTACTTGAGTTTGAAGATGGAACTGAAGGAATAGCTCTTAATTTAGAAGATGACAATGTAGGAGCTGTTTTGATGGGTGATGCATTAGGGGTCCAAGAGGGAAGTACGGTAAAAGCTACAGGAAAGATTGCCTCTGTCCCTGTTGGAGAAGCTATGCAAGGCAGAGTTGTTAATCCATTAGGCCAACCTATTGATGGGAAAGGCGAAATACCAACAAGTGATAATAGACTTATTGAGGAATTAGCTCCTGGGATTATTAAAAGAAGATCCGTTTATGAGCCTATGCAAACTGGTATTACTTCAATTGATGCAATGATTCCTGTTGGAAGAGGTCAAAGAGAATTAATAATTGGGGATAGGCAAACTGGGAAAACAGCGATTGCTATAGATACTATTATCAATCAAAAAGGCCAAGATGTTACTTGCGTTTATGTAGCGGTTGGCCAGAAATCTGCATCTGTAGCTAACGTTGTAGAAGTTTTGAGAGAAAAGGGAGCACTTGACTATACAGTTGTGGTAAGTGCGGGTGCTTCAGAAGCAGCAGCTTTACAATATTTAGCTCCTTATACTGGAGCTGCTATTGCAGAACATTTTATGTATCAGGGTAAAGCTACACTCGTTATCTATGATGATCTAACAAAACAAGCTCAGGCATATAGGCAAATGTCACTCCTTTTAAGAAGACCACCAGGAAGAGAAGCATATCCTGGAGATGTTTTTTATTGCCATAGTCGTTTGCTTGAGAGAGCAGCAAAGCTTTCTGACGATATGGGAGGAGGTTCAATGACAGCATTACCAATTATTGAAACGCAAGCCGGAGATGTTTCTGCATATATACCAACAAACGTTATTTCAATTACTGATGGGCAAATCTTCTTAAGTGCTGATTTGTTTAACTCTGGTCTAAGACCAGCAATAAATGTTGGTATCTCAGTTAGCAGGGTTGGTGGAGCTGCTCAAACTAAAGCAATTAAAAAGATTGCAGGTACTTTAAAATTAGAATTAGCTCAATTCGATGAATTAGCTGCATTTTCTCAATTTGCTTCAGATCTAGATGAAGCAACTCAGCAACAACTTGAGAGAGGGAAGAGACTTAGAGAATTACTCAAACAAGCTCAATTCTCACCATTAAATCTAGCTGAACAAGTTGCAGTAGTTTATGCTGGAGTTAAAGGTTTAATTGACGAAGTACCTGTTGAAGACGTAACAAAATTTGCTTCAGAATTAAGAGAATACCTTAAGCTAAATAAATCTGACTTTATAGATGAAATCCTTAAAGAGAAAAAACTTAATGAAGGACTAGAGGCTACGCTGAAAGAAGTGATTAATGAAGTTAAATCGGCAATGCTCGCCAAAATTTAAATATATTTCTAGCAAAAAATCATGCCAAATCTTAAAGAAATCAGAGATAGAATTGTCTCTGTAAAAAACACTAGAAAGATCACTGAGGCGATGAGATTAGTCGCTGCAGCAAAAGTTAGAAGAGCACAAGATCAAGTTCTCAAGAGTAGACCTTTTGCAGATAAACTCGCAAGGGTCTTACAGAACATACAAACTAGAATGCAATTTGAGTCGTCTGATTCACCACTTTTGTCTAAAAGAAATGTTAAAACAATTTCTTTGGTCTGCATAACTGCTGATAGAGGTTTGTGCGGAGGATATAATACAAATGTCATCAAAAAAGTTGAAACAAGATATTCAGAATTAGTAAATCAAGGATTTTCGACTAATTTAATTTTGGTAGGTAAAAAAGCAATTGGATATTTTCAAAATAGGAAAGATAAATATGTTATTAAAAGCACTTTTAAAGAACTAGAGCAAGTACCAACTTCAAAAGATTCAGAGGGGATTACTTCTGAAGTTTTAGCGGAGTTTTTATCAGAAAGCTCAGATAGAGTGGAAATAATTTATACAAAATTCATTACACTTGTTAGCTGTGCACCAGTTGTTCAAACTTTATTACCATTAGATCCACAAGGGATAGCAGAAGAAAATGATGAGATTTTTAGATTGACTACAAAGAATAGTCAGCTGCGTGTGGAGAAATCAAATATGGCAAAAGCTGAAAGTGATAAATTATCTTCAGATATGGTCTTTGAACAAAGTCCAGATCAATTATTAGATTCATTATTACCTTTATATCTTCAGAATCAGATATTAAGAGCACTCCAAGAATCAGCAGCTTCTGAATTGGCTTGTAGAATGACAGCTATGAATAATGCAAGTGATAATGCTAAAGAATTAGCAAACAATTTAAATCTTACTTACAATAAAGCTAGACAAGCTGCTATTACTCAAGAAATTTTAGAAGTTGTTGGTGGATCAGCTACTTAATAAATTTATTTATTATCAACAATGCAATCAATTTATTATGAATTGCCATTACCTGAATCTATTTATGCAAAGGATTTAAGAAAATTTATAATCGGTCAAATTTCTAAAAAAAGGAGAAATAATTAGATGGTCAATTTACGATATCGTTATTACAGGAAATAAAAAAATATTAAAAATTAATGCCTTAGTATTGAACTAAACTCTTCAATAATGTTGATATAAATATAATGAAAACCACCCCAACTATTCTTGTAATACCAACAGGTATTGGATGTGAGATTGGCGGTTTTGCAGGTGATGCTCTCCCCGTAGCAAAACTACTTGCCTCCGCTTCAGGATGTTTAGTTACTCACCCAAATGTGATGAATGGAGGAACTCTTTCTGAAAAAGATGAAAGGATTTTTTATGTAGAAGGATATAGTCTTGATAGATTTGCCAGAGCAGAAATTGGATTAAAAAAAGTAAATCAGCAAAAAATAGGGATAATTTTTGATAAGAATATTGAAAATGAAATACTCTTAAGGCACTTACAGGTAGCTGATGCATGCATAGCTACTTTAGGTATTGATATCGCTTCTTATGTGATAACTGATGAACCAGTAGGAATAGTTATAAGTGATGAATTATCAGGCTTGAGTAGTGGATATGTAAGAAATCCAGAGACATTAATTAAAGCAGGGAAAAGTTTAATTAATCAAGGAATTACTGCTATCGCAATAGTGACTAGGTTCCCAGATGAAATAGATTTTGAGAATGTAAATCTTTATAGAGAAGGAAAAGGAATTGATGTTATTGCTGGAGTTGAGGCAGTAATCAGTCACCTTATTAGTAAATACTTGAAGGTTCCTTGTGCTCATGCGCCAGCATTAGCTCCAATTGATTTGAAAGTAAATTTGGATCCTAGGGCTGCTGCAGAGGAAATAGGTTATACATTTTTACCTTCAGTTCTTATTGGTTTAAGTACTGCTCCAGATTTGATTGATTTGCCAGATCTTGATAATAAGATTACGCTTTGTCCTCATGAAATTGAGTCTATTGTTGTTCCTAGTGGAGCACTTGGAGGGGAAGCAGTATTAGCATGTATGGAAAGAGACTTAAATATAATAGCGGTAAAAAATGAGGGAGTTTTAAATGTTTCTAGTAAATGGTTTGATTATAAAAAGCTCTTTAAAGTAGACAATTATTTAGAGGCAGCAGGTTTATTGATAGCTATTAGAGAAGGTATTAATTATAAATCTATTAAGAGGCCATTAAAATCAATTAAGAATTGTACCTAAAGATATCAATTCAACTTATTTGATGGCAACTGGGATCCTCCAATCATTCCCTAAAGATTGATTACTTAATTTTAAAATTGGGGGTGCTTGTTTTCTTTTAAACTCTGATTTTTTAATAAGCATTATTACTCTTGAAATTAGATCATATTTATTTCCCTCTTTCTGAAGTTGTGATAAATCTTTTTTTTCTTCTATAAGTCCCTTTAGAATGCCATCTAGTTGCGTGTATGGAGGTAAGAAATCTGTATCTAATTGGTTAGGACCTAATTCAGCACTTGGAGGTTTATTGCAAATTTTATCACCAATAATTTTATTATTTAATGGTAAATTATAAATTTTTCTTGATTGGTTAGATAATTTACTATCAATCCAATTACATAACTTAAAGACCTTTGTTTTATATAAATCACCAATAACAGCTAATCCTCCATTCATGTCCCCATATAAAGTACAGTATCCGACTGCAAGTTCAGATTTGTTGCCAGTAGATAATAATAAGTGATTATTTTGATTAGCTAAAGCCATGAGTAAACTCCCTCTAATTCTGGATTGAATATTTTCGCATACAACACCTTCAATACCGAGATTTATTGAATCTTCTAAAGTTTCTTTGAAAGATTCAAAAAGATTTTCAATGGAAATTATGTCAAAATTAATATTAAGTCTTCTAGCAAGTTCTTCTGCGTCAATTTTAGAATTAATGCTATTCCACTTAGAGGGCATTGCGATAGAAAAAACATTTTTGCTCCCTAATGCAGCTGCAGCTATAACTGCAACTAGTGCAGAGTCTATACCACCACTTAACCCTATTAATGCGGTCTTAAATCCGCATTTTTTTGCATAATCTTTGACTCCTAAAACTAAGGCATCAAAAATTGACTCAAGATCAGAAATATTCCTTTCATTAAGGGAGATATTTTTTTGTTTATTCATATTCCAGCAATAAAAATCTTCTTTACATGAACTTAATTGCTTTATTTTCTCTCCGTCTCTATCTAGAATAAAACTACTACCATCAAAGATTAAGTCATCATTGCCTCCTATTTGATTCAAATAAATCATTTTTGTTTTAAGTTTATTAGATGCATTATTTGCTATCTTTTGTCTATTTTTGAATTTGCCAATAGTGAATGGAGAAGCAGATAAATTAATCAAACAATCTAGTTCTTTTGATTCAAAATCATTAATTGGGTCTCTTTTATGTATTCCTCTACCTTCTATATTCTGATTAACCCATAAATCTTCGCATATTGTTATTCCTATTTTCCAAATTCTTGTATTTATATTTTTTTCTAAAATAGAAACCTTATCGCCTGATCTAAAATATCTTTTTTCATCAAAGACCTCATAAGTAGGTAGGATATTTTTCCTAGCTATTACTGACCATTTACCTTTTTCTATTAATGCAATTGAATTATATAAATTTGGGAAGAAATTATCATCTATAGTCTCTGCTATACCAATAATTATGCTTAAATTCTCCAAATTTATTTGCAATATCAATAGATAGTTTATTTAAGATTTTATCTGTTTTTTAATTAAGCTTCTGTTGAAAAGTAAATCTTTGGGAGGATAGCCCCATAATGATAATTCAGGAGTAAGCACTAAGTCGGCAGAACTTTTAAATGCATGGAGTGAAATCTCTAGGATTTTTTTTGCATTCCCATCAAGATCTCCAACGATCGGATTGAATTGTGCAAGATATATTTTCATTATTTTATTTTCTTATATCAACTATACAAATTATTTTTCTCAATTATAGGGATTAGGCATTGTGGTAATCCTGAATAATTTATATTCCCCCTAATATTTGAACTGGAAATTTTTGGAATTTTAAACAGGGAAATACTGAATTTACCATTAAGTTCTTTTATTGATTTTAGACTTTTTTCTTTAATTGGGTAATCTATCCTAGGAATAATGAAGAGATTAGCCTCTTTAAATAATTCATTAATATTTTTCCAAACTATTATTTCATCTAAAAGATCACTTCCAATAACGAAATCTATATCATTTAAATTATATTTTTTTTACACTTCCTAATTGATGAAATTGCCCAACGACTACTTAAATCTTGATCAAAAGATATTTTTGGATTATTAAAATCATTGATTAATGTTTTTAAAAGTAAGCTTCTAAAATATAAATCTTCTGAATGTTTTTTATATGGATTATCACTCGCATAAGAAATCACAAGGTTATAAATTTTTGATAATTCTTCAATAATTTTTTTGTGACCATTAGAAGGAGGATCTGCACTTGTTCCGAATAATGCGACTTTTTGAATATTTCTTTTCAAGGTATAAAAATTGAATAATCTCTATTAAACTTTTGGCTATTTATAAAATATTTACTGGAACATAATATTTCTGGTTCTTTAAAAATAATTTGTTGAATATTTTTAAAAGGCTCTAAATTATTTATCATGCTTCTTTCAAGTATTTCTTTGGCCGCCAATTTACCTATAATTTTTGTTGTATGTAGAGCTATTGCGGCTTGAGCTATTGCAACTGGCCCATATGGCATTAATGATAAGCCGCTTGTGAAAGGAGCTAATATTAAACTCATTTTTTTTATTAAATTAAAAGATGAATGAATACCAATTTGTGTAATTCCTAATAATATATTATTAAAAGATAATGATTTAAGAAGTGAAATTGCTGATTTACTTTTCATCTTTAATCCATATACCTTGCTTAATTCATTTATTAAAAGGGTATCAAGAGTAGCACTCCCTGCTATATCTATAAAAATCATTGGATTTAATGCAACACTTGAAGCTTTTAAAGTTGCAAATTTTCCAATTAAAGACTGAGCTTTTTGCTTCCTTTTTATTAATCTTTTCTCCTTAATATTATGAGCTAAATTATTAGCTAATTGATATGTATTATAAATCAATAAACTATAACCAATTCTGTTTAAAGTGATATTTAAGTAATTATAGATTTTATTTTTATCACATAAATCATTATCTTTTATTGAATAAGTAATTATTGGAATCTTACAATTTATTGGTAATTTTGTTCTTATATTTTCTTTTATAATTTTAATTTCTTCTCTTCCCCAAATATCAATTTTATTAATAATTATTATAAGATTTTTCCCTTGTTTTATTAGCCATAATAGTTTATCAAGCTCTTGTCTATTTAAGTCTCCTGAAGTTGTAAAGAGAATTAAATCAAGAGTTCTTAGATGTTGTATTTCCTCCTCCTTTTTATCAACATTACAAATATCGAATCCTGGATAATCAAATAATTCAACTGAATTTATAAAATTATTTTTTAAATCAAATTCTTTTGAGTAAGCACTTTTTGTAGAGCCATTTAAAATACCAGTCTGAAAAAATTTTTCTTGCAATATTTTATTAGATATGGATGATTTTCCTACACCAGTTTTACCGTAGACACCAATTCGGATGATTTTTTCTTTAAGCCTTAATAATTGTTGATTAAAAGTAATAATTTCATTATTTAATATACATTTCTCATAATTTGTAAGTTCTGTAGATTTCCACCAGTTTTGGAAAAGTAAATAACTTTCATCCAATTTTAATTGATGTGAATTCATTTCTTCCACCATCCGGCTAAGACAGAAAGTATAGCTTCAGCTCCAATTAATCCCACAAAACCGCCAAATTCATCTACTACTACTTTCACTCCTTTATTATCATTGTCAAATGTAGTCAATAGCTTATCAATTTTTATCATTTCAGGAATATATTCAACAGGATCACATAATTCAGTAATTAAAGCAGATTTATTTTTTTTAATAATTGCTGTAAGTAATTTTTCTCTTTTTGCAACGCCTTGTATCTTATCAACTTTATCTCCAAGGACGACCCACCAGGGTGAAGTATTTGAGACTATTAATTCTGAGATATCTTCAAGAGTTTCGCAACCATTGATGCTCGGAGCTGAAACTCTTGGGATCATAAGATCTTTAGCTTTTAGATCGTTAAGCTGGAAAACTTTTGAAATCATTGCTGCTTCATCAGCCTCTATTAACCCTTTTTGTGATCCGATTTTTGCCATTTGTCTAATATCTTTCTCATCAGTTGATATCTCATTTTCTGCTGTTATGACAGGAAATAATTTTTCAATTAGAGTTAAAAAAGGTCTCATAAGACTATTCAACATTCTTAGAATGGGAACTGAAAGAATTGCTATCTGCAAAGAAAATCTTGTACCAATAGCTTTAGGCACTACTTCTCCAATTAAAACTACTAATACATAAAAACTTATTGAGAAGAGAGTCAGGCCTAAGCGATTATTTATTAATAAAGCTCCATAAAAACCTAAAACAAGACTACCAATTATATTAAAACCATTATTAGTTATTGTTATTACAGTTAAGGTTCTCCCTAAATGTTTTCTCAATTTTAATAATTGATTAGCTGATCCTTTTGTTTTTTGTTTTGCTGCTAATTCGAAAATTCTCATTGAATTTACAGCTAAAAATGCCGCTTCTGCCCCAGAGCAACAAGCTGAACCTATTAAAATAATAAAAATAAGTGTGACTAGAATGAGAACGTTAGGCTCCATTAACTTGGGGCAAAATTAATATTTATAATTCATTCTTCCATTTTTTATCTAAACACGCCAACCCAATAAGATATGAAGAAATTAGATAATCAAATTTTCCAAGATAGGAGAAAAAGTTTTTTATCGAAACTTGATGGTAAAGCAGCAATTATTCCTGGAGCAAAGCTTGTACAACATCATGCTGATTGCGAATATCCCTTTAGGCAAGAAAGTAATTTCTGGTATTTAACTGGTTTTGATGAGCCAGATGCTATAGCTTTATTTTTATCACATAAACCGATAGGAGAAAGATATATATTATTTGTCCATCCTAAAGATATAGAAAGTGAAGTTTGGAATGGATTTAGATGGGGTACTAATGGAGCAGAAAAGGTATTTAAAGCCGATAAATCTCATCCAATAAGTGATTTTGAGAAAGAGTTGCCCAATTATCTTATGGGGGCAGATGAAATAGTTTTTTCTGTTGGTAAATATCCTGAAATTGAACCAATAGTTTTAAATCTTTGGGCAAAGCAAATTGATAATTATTCAAGAATTGGAAGAGCTCCAAGGGCAATTCAACCTCCAGGGATATACTTAAATCAAATGAGATTGATTAAAAGTCAATATGAGATAGAAAGGATGAGAGAGGCTGCTCTGATCTCTGCAGAGGCTCATGAATTAGTTAGATTTAATATTAGTCATAAAAATAATGAGAGGCAGATACAAGGGCTTCTAGAGGGCTTCTTCTTTGAAAAAGGAACAAGAGGGCCTGCGTATAATACAATTGCTGCTTCTGGAGATAATGCATGCGTTTTGCATTACACCGCTAATAATTCAGAATTAAAAAAAGGTGATTTACTTTTAGTTGATGCAGGATGTTCTCTCCCAGATTATTACAATGGTGATATTACTAGAACATTTCCTATAGGTGGAAAGTTCTCAGGGGAACAGAGAGCTATTTATGAAATTGTTCTTGAAGCACAAAAAAAAGCTATACAATCAGTCATTACAGGAGTAAGTTCTAGTGATATCCATAATGAAGCATTAAAAGTAATTATTGAAGGCTTATTGCAAATTAATTTGCTAAAAGGTGGTGTGGATGAAATTATTGAAAATTGCTCATATAAACATTTTTATATGCATAAGACAGGTCATTGGCTTGGGCTCGATGTACATGATGTTGGGGCTTATAGATTAGGAGATTATGAAGTCTTATTAGAGAATGGAATGATTTTAACTGTAGAGCCTGGAATTTACATTAGCGATAGGATACCAATCCCAGAAGGACAACCTGATATCCCCGATAGATGGAAAGGAATTGGGATAAGGATCGAAGACGATGTATTAGTAAATGATCAATGTCCTGAGATTTTAAGTTCTGTTGCTTGTAAAGAGATTGCTGATTTAGAGATATGAACTATTTGACTTATTAATAGCAAAGGATTTATTTTCTTAATTATTATTTAAATTTAAAAATGTCAGAAGAAAAGTCCTATGATTTGAGATTATCTCAAGCGCGTGCATTGTCAGGACAATTAGGTTTGTTTGCTGAAGAGAATGAAATCCCTAAAGATCTTTGGGATAGGCTTGAGTCTGAAATTTATAATTATTATGAAGTTAATTTAAATTGATGAAATTGATTGGTTCATATTTAAGACTATAAAAATTAATTTAAAAATAATTAATACAAATTAAAGTTAGATTATCTTGCCAAAATACACCCATTAACTGATAAATTATAAGATATTAATTAATTTTTCAGATGACATCCGATAGTACAAATGAGAATATAGCTGATCAACAACAAAACAAAGGTGAAGCTCAAAATTCAAAAAATTCTGCCCCAAATTCAGGAATGATGGGTGCCTCTGCTGTTCTTGCTGCAGCAACAATAGATGAAGATGGTGTACCAACAGGCTATACTCCAAAACCAGACGAAGGGAGATTTATTATCAAAATTTTATGGTTACCCGATAATGTTGCATTAGCTGTTGATCAGATAGTAGGAGGAGGGCCCAGTCCATTAACTGCTTATTTCTTTTGGCCACGAGAAGATGCCTGGGAAAAATTAAAAACAGAATTAGAAAATAAAGGTTGGATTACAGATAATGAGAGAGTGGAAATTCTTAATAAAGCTACTGAAGTTATTAATTACTGGCAAGGTGAGGGAAAAACAAAGAAATTAGAGGAAGCCAAGCTCAAGTTCCCTGAAGTCACATTTTGCGGAACTGCGTAAAGACTAATTTTTAGATGCTTGTATTCTTGCCTGTGCTTTAGAAACTTCGTTAATAGCTTTTATCTTTTCTGAACTTTTTTCTGTATCTGATAACTTATTAAGTTCCTCTTTAGCTTTATTTAAAGCTTCTTCTGCGTTTTGAGTATTAATTTGAGAACCTATCTCTGCACTGTTGACTAGAACAGTCACTTCATCAGACTCAATTTCTGCAAATCCACCCATTAAAGCTATAGAAACCCATTTAGAATTACTCCTAAGTCTCAGTACTCCAATATCTATTGCCGTAACAAGAGATATATGGCCTGGAAGGACACCTAATTGCCCTGTAGTACTAGGAAGTATAACTTCTTCCGCTTCTCCTTCAAAAACATTTTGGTTAGGAGCTAAAACTTTTAACGAGATAGTCATTAGTTCTTTGATTGAATAATTTTTATAAATTAAGAATAGTTAGTTCTCTGATTTTAATTTTTCTGCCTTAGCTTTCACTTCTTCAATATTTCCTACCAAATAGAAAGCTTGTTCGGGAAGATCATCTAATTCTCCAGAAAGGATCATATTGAATCCCGCGATTGTATCCTCTAATTTCACATACTTTCCTGACATACCAGTGAAAATTTCTGCTACGAAGAAAGGCTGAGATAAAAACTTTTCAATTTTTCTTGCTCTATCAACAGTTAGTCTATCTTCTTCAGATAATTCATCCAGTCCGAGAATAGCAATGATATCTTGTAGCTCTTTATATCTTTGTAAGGTTGATTGAACAGCACGAGCTGTTTTGTAATGCTCATCACCTACAACTGAAGGCTGTAGCATTGTACTGGTTGAATCGAGTGGATCAACGGCAGGATAGATCCCTTTAGCAGCTAGAGCTCTTGCTAATACGGTTGTTGCGTCTAGATGAGCAAAAGTAGTTGCAGGTGCAGGATCTGTTAAGTCATCTGCAGGAACATAAACTGCTTGTATAGAGGTAATTGAACCTTCAAGTGTTGATGTAATTCTCTCTTGTAATTCTCCAACGTCTGTACCTAAGGTTGGTTGATAGCCAACAGCGGAAGGCATTCTTCCTAATAAAGCTGAAACTTCAGAACCTGCTTGAACAAATCTGAAAATATTATCAACAAAAAGTAGCACATCTTGTTTGTTGACATCTCTAAAATGTTCAGCCATGGTTAATGCTGATAAACCTACACGCATTCTTGCTCCAGGTGGCTCATTCATTTGTCCGAAGCACAAAGCAACTTTTGATTGAGTCAAATCATCTGCGTTTATCACTCCAGACTCTTTGAATTCTTCGTATAAATCGTTACCTTCTCTAGTTCTTTCACCTACACCTCCAAATACTGATACTCCTCCATGTTCTTTAGCAATGTTATTGATTAATTCTTGGATTAAAACTGTTTTACCTACTCCTGCTCCTCCAAATAGTCCAACTTTTCCTCCTTGCCTGTATGGTGCTAATAAATCAATAACTTTAATTCCAGTTTCAAAAACTTTTGGTTTTGTTTCTAAGTCAGTTAATTTTGGAGCTGATCTATGAATTGGAGCTGTAGAAGTAGTTTGTACAGGACCTTGCTCATCCACAGGTTCACCTAAGACATTAAATATTCTTCCTAATGTTGCTTCACCTACTGGGACTGATATAGGAGCTCCAGTATCAACTGCCTCCATACCTCTCACTAAGCCATCAGTTCCACTCATAGCTACAGCTCTAACCCTATGATCTCCTAATAATTGCTGTACTTCTGCTGTAAGAGCAATATCTTGTCCAGCAGGATTTTTACCCTCAATACGAAGAGCATTTAATATTTTAGGTAACTTCCCAGCTGGAAATTCTACGTCTAAAACAGGACCTATAACTTGGCGAACTACGCCTTTTGTTGGATTTGTTGTTGATGGAGTTGCGACCATTTTGTATTAACTTGGTGATGATTAGCTGATTTTTTACAGCTATTAATCCGAAAATAATACCATCCCGAGGGTATATCCGTTAACTGGGTTCGGCCAACCGCACAGTCAAAGAGTGGTTGAATTGCTGCTTAGCAGATTATGTTGTTGTTCATAAGGTTTGAGTATTACTCTTTCCAATTTTTTGACGCTTAGCGTCCTATTTACGTCCCTGCATTAATCTATGGCAGCTGTTTCACTAACAGTCTCTACAGTAAAACCACTGGGAGATCGCATTTTTATCAAAGTTTCCGAATCTGAGGAAAAAACTGCTGGAGGCATACTTTTGCCCGATTCAGCGAAAGAAAAACCACAAGTTGGAGAAGTTGCTCAGGTAGGTCCTGGGAAACTTAATGATGATGGTTCACGACAAACTCCTGAAGTGAGTATTGGCGATAAAGTTCTTTACAGCAAATATGCTGGAACCGACATCAAATTGGGAGGAGATGAATACGTCTTACTTTCAGAAAAAGATATTTTGGCTGTTGTAAGCTAAATTATTTGTTTCAAAAATTATTAAAACTTATTATTAAATTATTTGCCTACTATGGCTAAAAGAATTATCTACAACGAGCAAGCTAGAAGAGCTCTAGAGCGAGGTATTGATATCCTCGCCGAATCGGTAGCCGTTACGCTTGGACCTAAGGGAAGGAATGTTGTCTTAGAAAAAAAATTTGGTGCTCCACAAATTATTAATGATGGAGTAACCATTGCTAAAGAAATTGAACTTGAAGACCACATTGAAAATACTGGGGTCGCCTTAATTAGGCAAGCGGCATCAAAAACAAATGATGCAGCTGGTGACGGTACCACTACTGCAACAGTTCTTGCTCATGCAATGGTCAAAGCTGGCCTAAAAAATGTAGCTGCTGGCGCAAATGCAATCACCTTAAAAAAAGGTATTGATAAAGCAACTGAATTTTTAGTTGGAAAAATACAAGACAATTCAAAACCTATTAGTGATAGTAATGCAATTGCTCAATGCGGAACTATTGCGGCAGGTAATGATGAAGAAGTTGGTCAAATGATTGCAAACGCAATGGATAAAGTTGGAAAAGAAGGTGTTATCTCTCTTGAAGAGGGTAAGTCAATGACAACTGAGCTTGAAGTTACAGAGGGTATGCGCTTTGATAAAGGCTACATTTCTCCCTATTTTGCTACAGATACCGAAAGGATGGAAGCAGTTTTAGATGAACCTTACATTCTTTTGACTGATAAAAAAATTGCTTTAGTTCAAGATCTTGTACCAGTGTTAGAGCAAATTGCTAAAACTGGAAAGCCTCTAGTTATAATTGCTGAAGATATTGAAAAAGAAGCTTTAGCAACTCTTGTTGTTAATAGATTGAGAGGAGTTTTAAATGTTGCAGCGGTAAAAGCTCCCGGCTTTGGTGATAGAAGGAAGGCAATGCTCGAAGATATGGCTGTTTTAACTAATGGTCAATTAATTACTGAGGATGCAGGACTCAAGTTAGAGAATGCAACTTTAGAAATGTTAGGTACTGGTAGAAGAATTACCATAAATAAAGAAACCACTACTATCGTTGCTGAAGGTAATGAAAAAGCTGTAACTGCAAGATGTGATCAGATCAAAAAACAAATGGATGAAACTGATTCATCATATGACAAAGAAAAACTTCAAGAACGATTAGCAAAGCTGGCTGGTGGAGTTGCAGTTATTAAAGTTGGAGCAGCTACAGAAACTGAGATGAAGGATAAAAAACTTCGATTAGAGGATGCTATCAACGCTACAAAAGCTGCAGTTGAAGAGGGTATAGTTCCTGGCGGAGGAACTACCTTAGCTCACCTTGCTCCAATACTCAAAGATTGGGCGGAAAAATCACTCTCTGGAGAAGAGCTTATAGGAGCAAATATCGTTGAAGCTGCACTCACTGCTCCTCTTATGAGAATTGCAGAGAATGCTGGTGCTAATGGTGCTGTAATAGCTGAAAATGTTAAATCTAAGCCTTTTAATGATGGATTTAATGCTGCTACTGGTGAATATGTTGATATGTCATCAGCAGGAATAGTTGATCCTGCAAAGGTAACTCGTTCAGGTTTACAAAATGCAGCTTCGATTGCAGGAATGGTTCTTACAACTGAGTGTATAGTAGCTGATTTACCTGAGAAGAAAGAGTCTGCTTCTCCTGCAGGTGCACCAGGTATGGGAGGAGATTTTGATTATTAATTAAATTTACTTTTTAAATTTAATGCTACAAAGGGAGTAATTTTACTCCCTTTTTTTATATTTATTTTGATCACAATTAAATCCAACCAGCACTTAAAACAACTGCAAGTAATAAAAATATTATTAAGACTGTCCATGTGGCTTTATTTAGAGAAGCTTCTGCGCTGCTTGCGCTAGTAAACATCGAACTACCACTTGCAGCAATTCCTCCCATCCCATCTCCCTTTGGACTATGTAATAAAACAAGAAGGATCAGAAGTAAGCCGGAGAATGCCCAAATCCAGGTAAGTATAGAACTCATGATTTTTTTTTATTAGTTTTATTTAAGCATGTTGAAAGACTTTATTCTTATCTTTCAATTCAATTTCTTTTATAAGCGATTTTCCAGTCATTTCTTTTGGGATTGGTAGATTTAACAATTGTAATAATGTTGGAGCGATATCTGCTAGTCCTGCATTATCTCTTAAGTAAATATCATTACCCTGATTAGGAATTTTTCTTTTTTCACCCTCTATAAAGATAAGTGGGACAAGATTTGTAGTATGAGCTGTCCATGGTTCGCCATTAGCATCTTTCATCATTTCTGCATTACCGTGATCAGCAGTAACAAGAATACTTCCTCCCATCTCTCCTGTAGCATTAACAATTTTACCTAAGCACTCATCAACAGTTTCAATAGCTTTTACTGCAGCATCCATATTACCTGTGTGACCAACCATATCTGGGTTAGCAAAATTAATTACAACAAAAGCATATTTACCGCTTCTTATGGCATTAGAACAGCTTATTGTAAGTTCCTTTGCCGACATCTCTGGTGCTAAATCATAAGTGGCCACTCTTGGCGATGGTATTAAGTGTCTCTCTTCTCCTTTTAATGGTATTTCAACCCCACCATTGAAAAAATAAGTTACATGTGGATATTTTTCAGTTTCAGCTGTTCTATATTGCTTGAGACCATTTTCGGAAACTATTTGACCTATAAAATTATTAAGTGATTCAGGAGGGAATGCAACATTAACAGATAAATTTGCTTCATATTGAGTAAAGGTTAGGATTTTTAATTGGGGAGTATAGAGCCTTTTAAATGAAGAAAAATTTTCCTCTGACAATGCTTTAACTATTTGCCTAGCTCTATCAGGGCGAAAATTAAAACATATTAAACTATCTCCATCTTTAAGAAAATCATTAGTTAATCTTATTGGCTCAAGAAATTCATCTGTAATATTATTTTCATAGCTTCTTTTTAGGAAATCTTCAGAATTAATTCCCTCAACCTTAACGTTAGGATCAGTGAGATTTATGAAAGCTTTTTCTGTTCTATCCCATAGTTGATTTCTATCCATTATCCAATATCTTCCACAAATAGAAGCGATTTTTCCTACTTTAAATTTAGAAATACAAGACTGAATTTGAGATAAATATTTTGAGGCACTTTGAGCAGGAGTATCTCTTCCATCAGTAATAACGTGAATAGCAAGCTTTTTTATTCCAACTTCAGAAGCCCATTTTATTAGGCCTAGTAAATGATCAATATGACTATGAACGCCACCATCAGAACAAAGCCCAGTTATGTGAAGAGTACTATTATTCTTTTTAACATCATCGGCTATTTTCTCTAACTCAATGACTTCATTTAGTTGATTATTTTTAACAACGTTTGAAATTCTTACTAACTCTTGTTGAATAATTCTTCCAGATCCAATTGTTAGATGCCCTACCTCAGAATTACCCATTTGACCATCAGGTAGACCTACATCAGCCCCGCTCGCGCTTATAAAAGTATGAGGATAAGCATGCCATAAGGCATCCATTATGGGTGTATTTGCACTCTTAACGGCATTATCTTTAACTTCTTCTCGATGACCCCATCCATCAAGAATGGCAAGTACAACTGGACTCTCAGGAGTATTTTTTCTATTTATGTTAGCTTCTTTAATATTGTGCATACTGAATTTTAATCTGCTGGTTTAATAGAACCAATCTTTAACTTAGCTTTAAAAGTTAAATTTATACAAATAATTGTTGTATTAGTTAGCTTTTGCTAATTTAACAAATTCTATTAGAATCTTATTTATTATTGTTATTTAATGTCAAATCAAGAGAAAAGAAATGAAATACTTAATAGTATTTTAAATTATTATTGATAGGTTTATTAGCAATAAATGAATACCATAGAATTTAAACATAATTATTAAGTAAATATAAAACGACAAGCTTAAGTAAAGTTTCAAAGAAACAAGTTTTGAAGAAAACCTAAATATAAGTAATCAGGTTTATTTATATGCCTGAATTAACCATAATTAAAAATTTTTTAAAGGAAAAAATTTTGAGAAAATATATAAATCTTATTATTAAATTAGTAAATCGATCCCAAATCAAATAATCCTATTTTGCTATCTGAAGAATCTTTACATTCCACACAAAGATTTGATTTGTCATTAATAGTAAATACTAACTTAAGACAATCTTGACCAAGGATAGTTGGAGTATTTATTTTTAACATCAAAGGTTTTCTATTCCAGGCTTTAATATTTTCTTCTTTTTGTATTTCTGCTAATTTTGGAATTCCATTTTCAAAAATTATCTCAAAATCATTATTATCTATAGTTTCTCCAATAATTATCTCAAATTTGACTTGATCTTTATTACTAGGTTGCAAAACAAGCTCAAAAGGTTTCTCTGTTGGCCATGTTTGACCTTTATAAAAAATGGGATGCCAAAAATGTTTATTTTCTCTTTTATTGAAGAGTCTTATTAGAAGACCTTTTGATAAGATATCTTTTATTTTTACTCCTGGAGTTAAAGATAATGCTCCTAGAGAAATGGATTCTATTGGAGGAGGATAATTTATCTTTACTTCTGGAAATTTATAATCAACCCAATTTCTAATTAATGGAATTTGAGTACCACCACCAACTAAAATTACAGACCAAAGATCACTTATCTTGCAATCTTTCCCTCTTGCATCGTTAAGTAAATTTCTCAATAGAGAATTTAAAAGCTTTATGAGATTATTAGAAATTAATATTTCTTCTAATATTCTCTTACTTATTTTAAATTCCTCTCTTTTATCATTATTGATAAAAAATGATGCAATGTATTGTTGATCAGAGTTAATATTCTCCTTACTTAAGTTACATTTTATTTTTTCTGCTATTGATAAATTTCTAATATCTTTATTCAAGGGTACAAAATATTCCACAATCCATCTATCAATATCTTTTCCTCCTAATTTACAAGCAGATTTACTAATTATTTCTGCGCATCTTAGCTTTTGCTTCGAAATTTCACTTACATCTTTACCATTAAATTTTAACAACTCTGCAATTGGTGCTGATTTCCCTTCACCTCCTTCAATCTTTACAATATTCAAATCGATAGTGCTACCACCAATATCAATAATCATTATTTTTGATCCAAAAGGTACATTTATTCCAATTGCAGCAGCAGTTGGCTCATCAACCAATGCTATTTCTTTAATTGGTAAGTTATTACAAATACTTATAAGCCATCTCCGATAACCTTTATAAGTATCAATAGGAGCTGTTAAAACTAATCTTTTAATCACAAATATTTCTGGAATATAGTCCCATAGCCTTTTAAAAAATTTTTCTCCAGCTTCTTCTGGGCTTAAATATCTTTCCATATATTCTTCATTTGGATTACCAATTAGTCGTTTAAAGTTGGAGTAGAAATATTCTTCTTGATTATTTTCATTAAAAATTTTTAAGGCTTCCGTTCCTATTATTTCTTTTTCACCTTTGTTTTCATCGAACCAAATAGCAGTTGGTACAATACCAGGGCTTTTTGTTATTAAAGGCATCTCTAAAAGTATCGGTGTAGAACTTTTCTCACCTTGAAAAGCTAAAACTGTATTTGTATTACCTAAATCGATAGCAAGTGTTCCAATTATCTTTTCAGCCATAAAGAAATTTTCACTTCATTAAATTATTTAAAACTGAAATTTTAAAGTTAAAGATTATTCTTTTTAATTTTAATGTATAATTAAAATAAAAACACATGAATATATCAAATAATACTGGTGTAGATTCAAATGATCTTGCTAAAAGAGGCGAAAGCTTAATAAGGCAATCTAAAAATAGATATTTGACCACAGTTAAAATTGCCTTTAGAGCTAAGCAAAGAAGATTTGATGACTTTGATGGTTTATTAGATGAGTCAACAATTAAACCTGTACAAAGATCCATTATCGAGTTAAGTGATGAACAAGATCAACCAGATTTACTTCCTGGTTAGTGCCAATTAAAGAAGATAATTGGAGATTAATTAGAAATCTTGATAAAGGTAAATATTGTTTTTTAATAAGTGCTAATAAATGGTCAATAGAATTACAAGAGCATGAGTTTATCTCACTGTTTAAATTATTAGATTCATTAATTGATCAATTTCTGATATTAGAAAATCAATTAATGGATGAAGAATTGATAAATTTAGAATTTGAAAGATTGCCTTGGTATGCAGAACTAGAAGGTACAAAAAATAAATGGAGTTTAAGAATTATTTTTGAAAGCGATGAACAAACTCGATCTTTTGAAATGTATTGGCCTTCATCAATTTCTAAAAATTTATTTTTTGAAATGAGAAAAATGTGGGAATCAATGCATTAAACAATTAATAAAATTGGAAGTTTTATTTTTAAATTCCCCTTTTTAAATTTTTTAATTAACAACTTTTCCACAGTTTTTAAAATAAAAACTAATCAATTATTAGACCTTGTGGAAAAATAAATATAATTTTTAAAAATCTTTAAATTTATTATAAATTATCAAAATTTATTATAAATATTTTAAAAACGTAACTATGACAATAATCTTAATTTAATACAAAATGAGACTGCAATAAAATACTAAATTGACTTATTTTAATTTTTGGTGAAAACTAATATTTAAATAAATTTTTTAATTAGCTCATGCAGGAAATTAATTTAGAATTCAAAGAAGAACTTTTTAAAACTCAGAATGAAATTATAAGTTTTAATTGCGAATTACATGAGCATCTTCAAAAAGCAATGAAAGATTTTATTGAAAAGCATCCCAATTGGGATCAATATAGAATTATTCAAGCAGCTATTGCTGGATTTTTAATGCAAAATGGATTCCATAATAGAAACTTAACTAGACTATATATCGGAAATATGTTTGCAATGAATTTTGAGGATAAATGAAAATATCATTGAAGCTTAGAAATAAGCAAATTAGCAGATTCTTGTAGTACTGGAACTATTGATAATCTATTACCCTTTTTTACTACTAGTAGCTCATCTTCTTTAAATAATGATCTCAATTCTTGTAAGGATATAATTTCTTTTGACTTATATAAAAATTGTACTTTTACGCAATCCCATCTTGGATTTAATTTATCAGATTTTGAATCATAGTATTTTGAATTCTTATCAAACTGAGTTGGATCTATTATATTTTTACTAACTATTTCCATCAGGCCAACTATTCCTGGTGGTTTGCAGTTCGAATGATAGAAAAATGCTTTATCTCCTATTTCCATTTTTCTCATAAAGTTTCTAGCTTGATAATTCCTGATACCATCCCAAATTGTTTCTTTTTCTTTCTCTAAAGTTTCAATACTATATGCATCTGGTTCGCTTTTCATTAGCCAGTAATTTTTTTCAGACATATGTGTTCATCATGTGAAATTATGTGTTGTGAACAAACCCTGGATATTTAATTTTTGATTTGCTCATATAATCTTAATTATCAATGAAAGTTTCTCTTTATGAAAGTGATATTGGTGAAAGTATATATTTCTAAGATTTGTATATCTAATCCTTTAGAAATTTTAGTTTTGTTAATTGATAATTAATCTAAATTAAGAATTAACTTAATTAGAGGTTCCATACAAATTTTGAGGAAGCAGCATAATTCCAAATAAAAACAATAATAATTCCTGCCATCTGCGAAATAAATGTATTTGGTGAAATATAATTATAAAATGAAGTTGCTATTCCTACATTTGCAAAGATAGGTAATGAAGAAACTAATAGAAATTTAAAGAGACCCCAAATTAACTTTTTGTTTCGAAGTCTTTTAATACGAAATGTAAGAGAATTATTTATAAGAAAATTTGTGCTTGCAGCCGTTATAACAGAAAATGGAAGTGCAATTTCAAAATTTAATCCAAAAATGATAATTAGAATATAAGATGTAATTAATTGAATAATTACGCCAGTAGAGCCTACAAATCCAAAACTTATTGCTCTTCTTGGAATTGCTCTGCGCATGAATGTGTGCGTAAGAGAAACAAAAAAATCCCAAAGAATAGCGATATCTAATTTCGAATTACCATCTTTTCTTGATTGAAAAGAAAGAGGAATTTCATCTACCTTTAAACTACCCCTGCTTATTGAGAGTATTTCATATAAAAATTTGAATCCACTAACATCTACTAATTTCACAAAATCTATGCATGAATTTCTTTTTAATATGATGCACCCTGTCATGTAATCAGTTAGATGACTATATTCTTTTGACAAACTATATCTTGCTAATTTGTTAGCAATAATAGAACCTTGAGCTCTTTTTTGACTTAGGCCTTGAATGGTAGATCCTTCTAAAAAACGACTGCCAATTACGACGTTT
>GL947594.1:1296679-1298670 GCA_000218705.1 Prochlorococcus marinus bv. HNLC1 | reverse complement strand
TATAAAACTTTTACATTTTTATATCAAATCGAATATTTATAAAAATGTATTAGATTATTTGATATAAAGAAGTAGTTTGAAAAATTATTTTTAGTTTTTTTTTAATTTTAATTACATTCAAATCTAAATTAAATATTAAAAATTATAGAGGCTAGTCAATTTTATAGATAAAAAATAATTACGTTCTTAAATATAAGTAATGGATTCAAAAGCAAAATTCTTTTCAAAAAACGTAGCAATTTCAAAAAAAGATTTTAATGAAAATTGCGATAAATTAAATTATCAAAGGAAGTTAATAAGAGATATTGAAAAAAAACATAAAGAATGGGCAAATAACATTGATGATTAATAAATTAAATGGCACGCTTTAAAAATCTATAAAAAAATTTTGATACCTTTCTTAAGGGTGATTTTTCATAAATTATTAAAATTAAATTTTTAATAATAAAAATAATAAAGGAAGTATTTCTTAAGATATTAATCTTTGAGTAATTTTACAGGTGCCAAAATATAAATATTCATTAACTATTAATATTAAGAATTATTTTATTGAAATATGAATGGAGTCGCTAAAGGCAATTCAAAGGATATTTTTGAATGGTTCAACTGGTTAAATAATAAGTGGAATAATTATGAAGCATTTATTCAATATGAAGATGGGATTAATCCAAAAGAAGTCGCAGAGAATTTCCTAGATTTAAATAAACTAGAGTTATTAAAATTTTTAGAGTCTCTTGATAACGAAGATATTGACGCTTTGGATCAAATGCAAAAACTAACTGAATCAGAATTTCATGTCTTTAAAATGATTAGAGATCAAATAAGTTTCCGCAAAAAAGTTAAATTTATAGACTTCAAAAAAATAGGTAATTAAGATTTTTCAGAAAATACTCATTTACTTTTATTATTTCGTTCAGTTTTAACGAGATCTTTGCACGGTAATTAGAGATAGTTAATTACATTATTACGTTTGATTAAATTAATAAAAAGTCTAGAAAAGAACTATAATAAATAATTTGATATTTTGTGTTTCTAATTTGCTGAGAGAATGGGTTGTGTGTATAGGTGATTTATTTGCAAGGATTTGTTCGTAGTTGGTATTGAAATGATAAATCGAGCCTGGTAAATAATCCTCCTTAATTATAAATTTATCTATAAAGGATCAAAAATATTAATATTTTCATGACTTATAGTTTTATCACCTTTTGAATTAGGAATAAAACAATAACCGTCTTTGCAAGTAATATTTTTATCCTCTTTTTTTATGCTTTCGGACATATTACAATCTGAATAATTTGATGTTTTATTGTCCATATAAAATTAGTTTGAGATTACTACTTTAATTATTAACTAAATCTTGCAGGTAAAGCAATAAATAAATAAGAATTTTCACTGATTTACTTTTGTTTTAAGTTGATTCAAAATTATATTAGTTAAGGAGTTCATTATGAAATCTTTAAAAAAATGGATCTCTAATCTTTTTGAAGGTATGGGATATGCTTTCGTTCATCCTATTGATAATTCTTTGCCTCCCGAAATTGGTACTCACTCTTATAGAGATAAACCTTATAAGAACAATCGAAATTTGTGGTATAGCTAAAACAATTTCTTATAAACTATAATTTACCTAATCTTATTGATAATCTTTTTATTTTTTTTGGTTAGGAATATCCCTCCAAAATAGCGCTAAAATATAGATAAATAGAGCTATTGAAGAAAGATAAAGAATGGAATTTAAATGCATCATTGAACACTTCTAGTGTTAAAGCTAAATAAGAAAGATTTAATTTTTACTTATTTTATATATAAATTTTAATTGATTTTATAAATTTATGTTAGATCAATAATCTATCAATTAAATTTTGATCAATTTCGTAGATGAACTCTCATAAAGAATTAATTACTTAATAAACAAAAATATGTGAAGATAAGTTTTGTCGCTAAGAACTACCCAAAAGGTACTGTGTTATTTAAGGGTGCTACAAAAAGAA
>GL947594.1:1250419-1296579 GCA_000218705.1 Prochlorococcus marinus bv. HNLC1 | reverse complement strand
ATACGTTTCCGTAAAAAGTTAGATTTGTAGATTTCAAAAAAAGTAGCAATTAAGATTTATTAGAAAAATACTTATTTACATTTATGATTTGGTTTGTTTTTAACGATGCTTTTACACTGTAACTAGATATATATTTGACAAAATCGATCTCTTTCTACATTTAGGCCAAAATACAACACTTAACTCCTAATTTTGTGAGAGAGTGGGTTTGGTGTGTTTTTGATTTATCTTTAAGAATTCTATGCTTAGATAGGCTTGAAGGGATCAATCGATCTAGAAAAAAAAACACCTTATTAATAAAACTTATATCTATAAAGGATCAAAAATATTTATATTTTCATTACTTATGGTTTTATTTTTTTCTAAATTAGGAATAAAACAATAACCGTCTTTGCAAGTCATATTTTTATTCTCTTTTTTTATACTCTCCAACATATTATGATCTGGATTATTTGATGTTTTATTTTGCATTAAAGAATTTTTTGAAGTTCTTACCTTAATTATTAACTAAAACTTGCTTGTAAAGCAATAAATAAATAAGAATTTTCACTGATTTACTTTTGTTTTAATTTGAATCAAAATTATATTAAGTTAAGGAGTTCATAATGAAATCTTTAAGAAAATGGTTCTCTAATCTTTTTGAAGGTATGGGATATGCATTCGTTCATCCTATTGATAATTCTTTGCCTCCCGAAATTGGTACTCACTCTTATAGAGATAAACCTTATAAGAACAATCGAAATTTGTGGTATAGCTAAAACAATTTCTTATAAACTATAATTTTCCGAATCTTATTGATAATCTTTTTATTTTTTTTGGTTAGGAATATCCCTCCAAAATAGCGCTAAAATATAGATAAACAGAGCTATTGAAGAAAGATAAAGAATGGAATTTAAATGCATCATTGAACACTTCTAGTGTTAAAGCTAAATAAGAAAGATTTAATTTTTACTTGTTTTATATATAAATCTTAATTGATTTTATAAATTTATGTTAGATCAATAATCTATCAATTAAATTTTGATCAATTTCGTATGAATTCTCATAAAGAATTAATTACTTAATAAACAAAAATATGAAAGATAAGTTTTGTCTGTTAGAACTACCCAAAAGGTACTGTATTATTTAAAGGTGCTACAAAAAGAATTTCCATAAATATTCCTGTAGCTGCAAATGGCAAAACCCAAATGCCAATAAATCGATGATCAAAGAATCTGAGTTGATCTTTTCCTTGAAAAACTAACTTTAATGAAGTGAATAATGTTTCAGGTTGCTTATATGATGGACCATTAGTTGTAGGAGTATATGGTTTCACAAATACTGAAGAGTTTGAGATTTTATTTAGCTTTTTTAATAAATAAATAGGTATAACCCAAAGAGCAAAGAATCTCGCACCTAGCCATTGTCGAGCATTTGGTAATGCATATTGCTTAATGGATTTGTTTTCTTGAAATCCTGATTCCAAGATCTTATAAATATTTTCAACTTCAGAAGATTTTTTTAAATCGTCAGTCATTTTTATCTCTATTTTGTATATTTTAATATTATTATTGTTTTATTTGAAAAAATAATTATCAAAAAATACTTAATTTAATAATTGGTAATAAATAATCCTAACTACTAAAATAACAAAAAAGTAGTTAGGACTATATGTTTCGGGCAGGTTATCAAAGACCGTAAAATCGGTTGCAGATTTGCCCAAGACCTACAATTATTTTATAAACAGTTTTTTTTTTGTAGAAAAGTAAAAAAGTTACAAATAAATAGATAATTTAAATCAGTATATTTAATTTATGTTTTATTTATCTATAAATCTGAAATATTTTAACCTCATTCCTAAACTCTTGTGCAGAAGAATTGGAATGAGGTATGGGAGGTTCTAAAAAAAACCGTAGTTATCAAAGCTGACGGCGAGTAGATTTCCCAATATCTACTTTTTTATATATATATCTGCTTGTATTTTCATGACAAGAAAAATTTATACAATCCTAAGTTTTTTTATGGAAATTACTATATGAATGAATTGGAAAAAATTAATTGATAAAAATTTTAAAAACCCCCTTTATCTATGCCAAGTAAAGGAGGTTAAAAGGGATATTCTCATTAATGATCACAAAATTTAATTTTGCGAGTTGTAGATTTCCCAGTTTCTACATTTATATATATATTGTGAATATTAAATTATTTCAAGCAAAACTTATACATTGATTTAAAACAGTTTTTAGCTGATTTAGTAACCTATTTTCAAAATTAGGTATAAGTTCAATTCTTTGAAGATGCATATGCAGGTATTAACATTCCTCCATCTTGATCATCATTATCATCATCAATACCACCACCTAATAAAAGTTCAAATAAGACAAGAATACCTATAGGGTAAAAACACCATAGTATGGCAACTATGGGAGAAATAGAACTAGAACTATCTATAAAATTTTCCATAATGTAATATTAAGTTAAAATTTTAAGATTTGTGGAAACTCTATGATTAAAAAATTTATATTCAAAGTAAAATTACTCTGCAAACTTGCAGACCATATAAAACTTTTAGAGTCATAATTTCCATTTTCTATAAATTTATAAGACTCAAATATTAATTACGTTATTTTTTATATTATCGATTAATTATCATTTGTGAATTTAGTTTTAAATCTTACTTAGACATAATGAAAGTTATAAATGTGATTTATGATACTTAACAATAATTGTGAAATTTAGAATCAAAAACTATTATTTATTCTGGTTTTATTAATTTTATGTTCTCATTATTCTCTACATTTTCTTTCTCATTTGAACCCCTCGCAGCTATCTTTGGTATTGGAGGTTTAGTAGGGTTCATTTTCTTTGTAAAAGCAGCTAATGGCGAATCTAGTATTAATACTGGTCCCAAAAAAGACTGGGATGCTGCAAAAATGGAAAAAGAGTAGTTAATTTTTCCACTTTCCCGCTATAAATTTTAAGAAATAATCAATGTCATCCTCAGGACAAGCTGTCATTTCATGTAATTGATTACAAATTTCTTTTATTGAATTGAAGGCTTCTTTAACTTGTTTATTCTTTTGAATAACTTCAAAGTATTCATCATCAGAAAAAGACATGGATTAACTATAACTTTTAAAAGAATACTATTAAAACAAGAAATTACATTGAAATTTAAGAATTTTAAATTTTCATTATTTAATCACCTAGGGTAAATTAATTTTAAAGGTGATCCATATACAAAATAAATTTTGTTGAGTTTATGATATTTCCTGGCTAAATATAAAAATGTTATTTGCCTAATTTCTTAAAGTGGCATTTCCCCCTCAGAATAAGATTTCTCGTCCTGCCTTAATATCTGCTTTTGGTATTCTAGTTTTATATAAATATTTAGTCCAGCTTATTTACACCGTGTGAGCCAAATAGCTTGCACTATATGGCGAACTTTCTAAAAGTATCAAAATCTATTTTATGATCTTATTAAGTTAAGTAAATTTTATTAGTTTATGAATTATTTTTTAGATTCCCAATAAATTTTAAAAACCATTAAATTAAATTAATTCCACATTTACTAAAACGCCAATTATGGATGAGCTCTCCACTATATCAATATCATTATGTGTGGCTTCTTTAGGAATTTATCTTATATTTTTTTATTCCAATGATGATGATGATCAAGATGGAGGTCGTTTAATTAAGAGTAGCCAGAAGATTTAAAAAATAAACTTATTTATAAGAGTTAAATAGCTTAGATAACCAATAATCATACAAATAGTAAAGGCTACATAAACTTCAATTATACTTAATGATTTTTTCTTAAGAATTCTCATGATTACCCTTTAATAATTAAATTTATTTAATTTTATTGTTTGCTACATGAGTATTTATTCCTTAATTAAGTTATAAAAGTATTAAACAAATTCCAATAAATAGTAAAAAGGTAATAAATATAATTTCATTTGTTAATATACCTTCCTCTTTCTTGGTAAAAAGAAGAGAAATGATTGGAGATGTGCTTAATAATGTCCATCCTATTCCTAATGGGAGAGATTGAAAAACTATTTGTTGAAGAAGTATACCAATATTTGTTCCCATAAGTACAGATAGTATAAACTGATTTTTTTCTTTCCTCTCAAAATTTCTAATAAATAATCTTAACTTCATTTTTGTAATTAAACACAAAAAGATTATAGATCCAAATAATCTGATTTCAGTTGTAAAAATCGGATTTAGATCACTTTCTAGAAACACAAAACGTGATAATAGAGCTGCAATAACAGCACATAGTACGGAGAGGAATGAATATATATATTTGTCTAATGAATTATTATTTAATATCAAGTTTGAATCTTTGTCTAGAAGATAACTTTTTTTTTTAATTATTTTTACGAGTGTTCCAGTAACGATTACTATCCCTATCCAAGCATTAAGGTTTAAATTCTCATCAATAAATAAATTTCCTGCAATGGCAGCAATTAAAGGAGATAAGGCCTCTATAGAGAGAGTTTTTCTTGTCCCTATAAGATTTAATGATTTTAAATAAAATGTATCCCCTAAACCTATACCTATAATCCCACTTAAAATTAAAATTAGAAAGTATTTGTAGTTAGTGGAATATTTTAAAATTAAAATAACAGGACTAAATATAGTAAAAGCGATGATATTTTTTAAAAAATTGATCTCAATAGGTTTGTAAATATTAGTTTGCGTTCTCCATATCGAACATGCATAAGTCCATGCTAATGTCGCTCCAAATGCTGAAAATATTCCAATCAACATAGATTCTTATTCTATTTAACTATTGATTTGTGAGATAATAAGCAGTATGACGTAAAAGATTACTATACATCCAGGTAAATATTGAATGTAAGTTTTGATGTCTTTGAATTTCATTCCTTTATTAATTTAAATTCCTATAAGGATTAATTAATTTCAACCCAATATTAGACAAAAAATAAAAAAATGCATTCTGGTTTTTAATACATGAGAACACTATTGAAAAAATATCTAGAAAAATTTAAAAATTTTTTATTATTTATTTTTACTTGGATATAAACTTTCTAATTTTTTTCTTCTTTCAGTTTTTGCCTTGATGCGAGCTTGTTTTTCTTTCATTTTATTCTCATCATTTATTTTATTTTTTCTATAACCAAGCCATAATAAAATCCAGATACATGTAGTTATAAGTAGTAAAGCAATATATTCATTGCTCATTTGAAAGCTTGCCTCAGAATATTTTACGTATGAAAATAGTTTTGTCATCACAATAAGTTAATGCAAAAAAAGTATTAATGGGTATTAATCACATTTATAAAACTCAATTTCGAAGTAATGAATGAAATTAATCTGTTATCAATAATCCGTGTAATTGCTAATATTTGTTTTGAAGCTAAATCTAAATAATTACTTTGGATGTTTTTGAGTTAATAGTTGTTGGAGGAGGGGCTTCAGGTTTTATGTCTGCAATAACTGCAGCAGAAAATCAAGTTAAGAAAATAATTATACTTGAATCATCTACTAAATTATTAGAAAAAGTAAGGATTAGTGGAGGTGGTAGATGTAACGTGACTAATGCTTCTTGGGTTCCAAGTGAATTTATTGATAATTATCCTAGAGGTAAAAAGAAACTTATTGAGTCTTTTAGTCGCTTTGCGACAGGAGATGTATTTGAATGGTTTCAAGATAAAGGGGTGAAACTAAAAATAGAGGATGATCTCAGAGTTTTCCCAGTATCAGATTCCTCTTTAGATATTGTGAATTGCCTTAAAAAAAGGGCTCAAAGCATGGGAATAAAAATTTATATCAAAAAATTTGTTAAAAGGATAGAACGAGTCGATAACAATGGTTTATTTAAAGTATTTATATCTAAAGATGATTTCTTATTTACTAAAAAGTTATTAATCTCCACAGGAGGGCATCCTAGTGGATATAGATTAGCTGAATCGCTTGGACATCAAATCATTAAACCAGTTCCATCACTTTTTTCATTTTCTTGCAAGGATAATAAGCTTAAGGAATGTAGAGGAGTATCAGTAAAAAATGTAGATTTAGAAATTTATTTGAATAATAAATACTTCAAGAGTCAAGGTGATTTACTTATTACACATTGGGGTTTTAGCGGACCAAGCATATTGAGATTATCCTCTGAGGCAGCAAGAGATCTTTATGAAAAAAAATATAATTTTAAATTAAGTATTAAATGGACAAATTTAGATCTTTATGAATTAAATAATAGGATGAATAAATTAAGAGAGTCCAATGGGACATCTAATCTTTGTAATCTGAGGCCAATCCCATCATTAACTAAAAGATTATGGGTTTATTTATTAAATAAATTAGAAATAGATAATACTAAAACCTGGTCTTCACTCTTTTCTAAGGAAAGATATAAGATCATAAATACTTTGTTGAATGATGAGTATCAAATTACCGGTAAGGGGCCTTTCTCAGAAGAATTTGTAACATCAGGAGGAGTCTCTTTAGATGAAGTAAGCTTCAAAACGATGGAAAGTTTTATCTGTAAAGGGTTATATTTTTCAGGGGAAGTATTAGATGTTGATGGGATTACGGGAGGATTTAATTTTCAACATTGTTGGACAAGTGGTTGGTTAGCGGGAAAGGCAATTTCTAATTAATTAAGTAACAAAACACTAAGTTTCATCTTAATTTATTAAGTATTCAATAAAAAAGATAATATATATTTGCTCTAATCTTAAAGTCTTTAATTATTAGATAATAAAAATGAAAAATCATATTACTGATAAAGATGAAGAAGAAAGGAGATTAAAAGCTTTAGCTGAGTATAGAATTCTGGGTACTGAGCCTGAATCATGTTACGACGACATAACTCAAATAGCTGCAAGAACTTGCCATGTGCCCATCTCTTTAATGACACTTGTTGATAAGGATAGGCAATGGTTTAAATCTAAGGTGGGATTTCAGACAAGTGAAACTAGAAGAGATTGGTCATTTTGCACCCATGCAATTAAGGAAAATAATCCATTAATTGTTAATGATGCCTATCAAGATAAAAGATTCATTAATAATCCTTTAGTTACTGGAGAACCAAAAATTCGTTTTTATGCTGGTTTCCCTTTGAAGAATAATGAAGGTAATAAGTTAGGAACTTTATGCGTGATTGATAGAAAACCAGGAAGCTTGGATGAAGAACAATGCTCAATTATGGAATTATTGGCTAAACAGATTGTATCTTTCTTGGAATTAAGAAAACGTTCTCTTAATTTATTGGATGCATTATCTCATTTACATAATCAAGAAGGAATATTATCTGTTTGCTCCTATTGCAGAGAAGTAAGGAATAAAGATGGAGATTGGCAACATATTGAAAAATATCTATCAAATGTAAGTAATATCCAATTTAGTCATGGAGTTTGTGATAGTTGTATGGAAAGACATTTTCCTGATGTTGTAGAGGCTTGGAGCAAGAATGAATACATGCCTTCATAAATTAAAAACCTTAATAAATATAAACTGAGTAAAAATATAAAAAATTGAAGAAACAACACTTCTTCTGTTAAATAGTTATCATTGTATAAAATTTTACTAATAAATGTTACCTAAACTGCCTTTCCTGAATGATGTTTCTACGAGCGCCATTGTCGCTTATATTCATTACCTTGGTATTATTCTTTGTTTTGGAGCATTAATGTTTGAAAGATTAGTTTTAAAACAAAATCTTAGTAAAAATGAAACAATATCTATCATAATAGCTGATGTTATCTATGGGATTGCAGGTCTAGCAATACTAATCACGGGGATTTTAAGGGTTAAATATTATGGTCAAGGTGGCGAATTTTATACTGGCAATCCTATCTTTTGGATCAAAGTTTCTTTATATATCCTTGTGGGTTTAATATCTCTTTACCCTACAACTACTTATATTTTATGGGCAATTCCTCTAAGCAAGAATAAATTGCCAGTTATATCTGAAAATCTTGTCAAGAGATTTAAACTATTAATAACTACAGAGTTAGTTGGTTTTGCAGTAATTCCTTTTTTTGCGACATTAATGGCCAGAGGAATTGGTCTAGTTCAAACATAATGATTTACTTATTATTTTTGAAATTAAGTTTTTTGTAGAATAAAAAGTTCAATAATAGTTAGATTTAATCCAATTAAAGCAGTTGAAAATATCATCAATAACTCTCATGCATTTAATTAGATAGATTAAAAAATATTTTATTATGTTAATATTTGATAAAGTATATTATGAAAAATTCTAAGCAGCATCAAAAATTAAATAATCTCCAAGTAAAGGCTGAAAAATGTTTGTCTAGAGAAGAAGCGAAAAAAATTCTCTATAAAGCTAGTAAAGCCCAAGATAAAATAATAAATAATTAAAAATCAAATAATATAAGTATTTTTAAATTAGTTTTATCAGGAATCTTTCTTAAAACCTTGTAATGCTTGCATCGCCATATTTAGATGAACTTCCATAGCTCCTAGTGCCATAAGTGCATTTGGGGATTTATCCTTTAAATTTTTTTCATTTCTACTAGAAATTTTCTTTAGTAATGATTTAGTAGATAATTCCCAATCGTCTAACTCTGCAAGTAATTCATCTTGTAATTTAGTATTTTGTTCAGATTCCTCTGAATTTGCAAATTTGTCTTTTTTAGCATTCAGAAGTAAAAAAGATAATTTTTTGTGACTAATTGCTTGCGGTAATTTATTTGATTCGTTCATATTTAAGATTATATATATTAATTTAACTTTTAAGGTAAAAAGTGCCAGTTCGGTCTTGGTTGTAATGACCGACCTCAAGAGTTTTATTTAAATTTTAAAAGTAATCTAATTGCATAAATATTTTTTTACTAATAATTTAAAGTAATTCCCTCTTTCCTCATAATCTTTAAATTGATCAAAACTTGAACATGCAGGTGAAAATAATAATATCTTTAATTTTCTTTTCTTTAAATATTTTATTGCTATAGGGATTAAATCTTTGAGTTCATTATGTATGAATATATCCTCCATAAAACCAGCCTTTAATAAAATTCTTTTTAATTCTTTTGAACTCTCTCCATAAAGAAATACACCTTTGCATTTTTCTAAAATAATACTTGACCATAATTTAGAGTCGCCTTTTTTAATTCGACCTCCAATAATAATTATTTGTCCTTTATCCAACGAATTAATACCAGAAAATGATGAATCAAAGTTAGTTGCTTTACTATCGTTTATTACTTCTAGATTTTTTGCACTATAAATTGTTTCTAATCTATGAGGTAGTTGTTTATAAGTTTTTAAAGAATTTTTGATTTTTTTGCCTGTGAGGCCTATCTTCCTTGCTGCTGCTGTTGCTAGTAATAAATTTAAAATATTATGTTTACCTTTTAGTTTCAGAGCATCTGAATGAAATAGTGCTATTCCTTTTTCGACTATGTATCCTTTTTCATCTAACCAGAAATCACAATCTTCGATAGTTTTATTTTTATAATCTAATGATACCCATATTCCCTTTAGCAAGTTTTTTAGAAGATGATTTCAAATGATAATCATCATAATTATAAATTCTAATTTCAGAGCTTTTTAAAAGATGATTTTTAATTTTAAAATAATTCTCTAGTGTTTTATGTCTATCAAGGTGATCAGGAGTGAAAGTAGTCCAAATACCAATTTTAGGTTTTATTTCACAAGCTATTTCAATCTGGTAACTACTTAATTCAGCAATAATCCAATCAAGCTTTTTATTTAAATTGTAATCATAAGCATATTTGCAAAATGGTGTTCCAATATTCCCAGCGGGGGGAGCTTCCAACTTATTTTGGCTAAGAATATGACTTAATAAATGTGTTACGGTTGTTTTCCCATTGGTGCCTGTAATTCCTACCCAATTAAGATCTTTTAAATAATTCCAACCTATATTTGCTTCACCTAAAACTTTGATGCCTGAATCTTTTAATTTCAAAACAGTTTGATTTTCAATATCAATAGCGGGACTTAAAATAACGCAATTTATATTATTTATCCATGGTGAGATTTTTTCGAATTTGAATGGAAATTCTAAAAAAACTTCTATACCAATATTTTCTAAATCTTTTTTATAAATTGCTAGTTGATCATTTATTTTTTCTTCTATAACTATTACTCTCTCACCTATACTATTTAAAAATTTCGCAGCCCAGTATCCTGATCTACCTAAACCAATTACTAGATTAATTTTATTTGTAATTATTGTCATATTAAATTACTTAAAATTAAATATTTAATATTATATTTGAATTTATATAATCAGCACATTAAAAAATTTTAACTTTTATTTAGTAAATTTTTATTTGTGGATAATTAATATAATTGTAGAAATTATTTTGTTTATATTTTATGAAAGATAATTCAACTGAGATATGGTTTAAATGGTTTTATAAAAATTGGGAGAAATTTTCTCCAGGAAAATTAATAGAAAATGGTTTATTCCCATCCCAAATTGCCGAAAGATTCGTAAATGAAAATCAGGAAAATTTAATTGAGCTAGCAAATAAATTTGATAATAAAAATGAAGATGCTTTAGAGGAATTTATGAAACTTTCCGAGAGTGAATTACACGTAACAAAATATTTTTTAAAACTTGTTCAATTAAGAAAAATTAAATAAATTCTTTTATTATTTCAAGGCTTTTATTCCATAAGCTTTTTCTTTCAATGGTATTAAGTGCTGCAGGAGAAGTCTTAGACAATTTCGGGTGACCTCTAAAATTAAATTTAGGTCCATAATGATCTCCACTTTTTACTGAATCAGATGTGGCAGCATAAAGTTGAGGCAAGGCACCCATTTCAGCAGACTGAAAAATAGGACTAAATAAATCTAAGGATAACTTTTCTATTCTACTTGGACTGGGTCTTTGAGCATTAAAAAGATTTGTTTTTGCTATCCCAGGATGAGCAGCTAGAGATAAAATATTTTTTTCTTTAAGTTTTTGATTTAATTCTAATGCGAACATAATGTTGGCTAACTTACTATTTGCATAAGATTCTTGCTTGTTGTAATAATTTTCAGCTTTAAGATTTTTCCAACCTACCTTTCCAAAAAATTGTGCTAAGGAAGTAACAGTGACTATTCTTGAATTTTTAATTTTTTCTAATAAAGGTATTAATTTTAAAGTCAACAGCATATGGGATAAATGATTAACTGCAAATTGAATCTCATATCCTTGAGAATTTAAAGTTTTAGGGGGATGCATAATCCCAGCGTTATTAATTAATAAATCGAGACTTTCATATTCATTAGATATTTGATCACATTTACTAGAAACCTTATTAAAATCAGACATTTCGATTTCTATGGTACTTAATTGAGCTTGCGGGATTAATTTTTGTAATTTATTTTTAGTAGCAATTGATTTCTCTGGAGTTCTGCATGAAAGTATTACATGGCAATTTTTTTCAGCAAGTGCTTTTGCTGTGTAATAGCCTAAACCACTATTAGAACCAGTAATTAAAGCTGTTTTACCTTCTAAATCAGGTATGTTTTTTGTATCCCAATTTTTTGGAGTATTTCTTGAAAGTGAATTAATCATTTATAACTTTTCTAATAGTAATTGATATAATAAAAAGCTTAAATTAAATAATTTAATAACGTGAATAAGATGAATCCATTAATTTTTTTTTAAATAGAATTTATAAAAAATTTAAAAATTATTTTTCTTGTAAGTTAAATATTCAATATATTTATCAATGCAAGCAATCAAGAATTATTTGTAATTTACTTTTATTATTGCTATTCATCAAAATAAAATTTTTTATTTAGTATTAATTAAAAAAATGTCGCTTTTTATTGAAGCAGAAAAAAAATGGAAAAATTTTCTGTCTACGAAAATTAAAGATTATGGTTCACTCAGGAATTACGATTATGGACCTAAAGAAATAAATTATGTCTCAAAAATTTCCCCTTTTATTTCTCATAGAGTACTTTTTGAATATCAAATAATTAAGGACATTAAACTTGAATTCAAAGGTAACCAAGTAAATAAATTTATTGAAGAAGTGTATTGGAGAATATATTGGAAAGGCGTCTTAGAAAATAAGCCTTGTATATGGGAAAATTTTATAACTAAAAAAGTCGATAATTATGATTTTAATAATTATAAAATGGCTGTAAATGGAGAAACAAATATTCCTTACTTTAACTCATGGGTCAAAGAATTAAAGACTTACAATTATTTACATAATCACACGAGAATGTGGTTTGCTAGCACTTGGATATTTGTTTTAGGTCTACCTTGGGAGTTAGGAGCTAGATTCTTTTTTAAATATCTTTATGATGGTGATGCAGCTTCCAATTTATTAAGTTGGAGGTGGGTAGGAGGTCTACAGACGAAAGGGAAAAGATATTTGTTTAGTCCTCAAAATTTAAAGAAATTTTCTAATGGAAGATTTAGCGTAAATAATATATCCAATCAAGATATTTTATTGGAAGATGATTTTGAAGTAATTATTTCAAATGATATATATCATTCAAATATGCAAAAATCATCTAATACTTTGATTATGTTCGAAAATGATTTGCATGAAAATTCATTAAAAAAAATAATTTCAAAATATCAAAAGGTTTTTTTAATTGAATTAGACAAAAATCATAGACAGATTGAAATTTCAGATTCTGTAGCTCAATTTAAGCAAAATTTAATGGATGAGTTTTCATTGAAATTTTCAAACATAGAAATAATTTCTTCTCTTGTATTGAAAGATAAATTGAAAGGAATTTCATCTGTAGATTTAATTTATCCATCTATAGGAGATAATTATGACTTTATAAAGAGTTTGCAAGAAAATAATAAATTGATAGTAAAAAATTTGGTTAGACCAGAGGATTTATATGCTTGGAAATTTGCTAAACGAGGCTTTTTTAAATTTAAAGAAAATATTCCAGCTATTAACAAATTTATAAATGAACCCAATTTGATCTGGAAATGAATTAATTTCTTGCAAACCTAGAATTGTAATTTGCAATACTTCAATATCTATAAATTAAACATTCCTTGTTGTTTTATATAAGTATAAATACTTATTCTAAGATTAGTTTTTGATTTTTATCCACGAAGCAGATCATGACTAGTTATTTTTACTTAAGAAATAAATTAAATAGTGCTTTCAACCATCCTCACCAAATCATTTAGTAAAGATACTGCTTTATTGATATTAAGAGTAATTACTGGAGTTGTTTTAATCCATCATGGATTTGAAAAGACTGCTAATATTGAAAATTTTGCGGATGCATTTGTAAGGCCACTTCATTTACCATTTCCTATCTTTTTATCTTGGGTAGCTGCAATTTCTGAAATAGCAGGAAGTTGGTTAATAATTATTGGATTAGCTACTAGATTTGGAGCTTTAGCTATTGTGGGTACAATAAGTGTTGCAATCTATCATGCACTTGTAACTGCAGGTTTTAACATATATTTATTAGAGTTATTACTTTTATATTTTGCATCTGCTACTTGCATAACATTAACTGGTCCAGGAATATTTTCACTTGATGAAGTTATTATAAGAATTCTTAAATCAGAATCAGAAGAAATAGAAGTTGCAACACTTACAATAAATAAAAAATCTGGTAATCTTAGTGTTGAAGAATTAAAAGAAGTTAAAAAGGAAGGTTTTTTCCAATTCTTACAGGCAAATCTATTATCAGAAACATCAAGCTAACTTTTTAGGATAAAGATTTCTTATTAAACGCTCTCTTCTTTTTATATTATTGTAATTTTCAAATTTAATTTTAAGAGTCGCTTCAATTAAACTTAAGATCATACCAATTGCTGTAACCCAAGTTAAAAACACTATTGGGTTTTCATGAATTGAGGAGAAATTCATTTAATCATTGTTTCTTCTTTAAAGTTGACTGATTAAGAAAGATATTTCAACTAATTAGATACAATTTAGAAATATTTAAGGATTTACTTCAATACATTTCCAGTTATCAATTTTCTTCCATACATATCTTTTATGAAAAGGTTGTTCTAACTTTAAAAGATCTACCTCATCAATCTTGATTTTCAATACAGAAAAATTATTCGGTTTTGAAAGTGTATTATTTCTGGAAGATATACTATTTTCTAGATCAATTTTTTGTCCAGGAGAAGGCCAATACCATTGATCTTTTGATTTATCGAATAAATTATCCCAATATTTATCATTATCTTCCAACTCAGAAACTTTACCTTTAAATCTATACTGAGATTTAGTTTTAAAAAAAAGCCATAAAACTTCAATATTTTTATTGCTTTCTAAATCTGTATACTTCTCACTTCTTTTATCCGTGTAAATCAGCATAGTGGTGTTATCTAGCCATCCTCTAAATACAACAGTCCTTACTCGTGGTTGATTATTTTTTGAAACATTTGCAATTTGTATCCATCTATTTGATGCTAGTTTACCTTCTTTAGATTGAGATGCTTTTAATCTTTGCCTCCACAAGGGAAGATCCATATTATTCATTAAATTTAGGAAGGATTAAACCACTATTCGCTTTATATTCATCAAAACCTTCATATTTTTTAAGTGATTTATCCTTTTTAATCATTCTTGGGTAGAAGACGATAATGAAAAATATTAAAAGAATAATAAATGGAATAATGTTCATAGATAATATCGCAAAAGATAAATATATAAGTATTTCTCCTAGATAATTTGTATTCCTTGAATATTTAAAAAAACCTTCAGTTATAAGTTCTTTTTTTAATTTTAAAGTGAAATATTTTTGAGAGTCACTTGCAAAATGAAGAAAAACTCCAATTATATAAATTGAAACACATCCCGCAATTATGAAATTGGGAATTAATTTTTGGGAGGATATAAGAATAAATGGTGCTACCCAATAACTTCCTAAAAATATGAATCCTGTTATTGAAGTTAAGAATCCCATTTCATCTTTAAAATATGGATCTGGAAATAATTTTTCTTTTAAAAGCCATAAGATTCCATATGTTCCATGTAGGGACAAGTAAATCCAAGCTGGAATAGAAAAATTGTCGTAGATTGCCATTAAACCAAGTACAACAAATGGAGTCAAACCTTTGTGTAAATTAATTATTTGATTAAGTTTCATATCTTCAATCTAAAAAACGTTTAATTATTTGTGGATAAATTAAATCTATAACCTTAGATAGGATTTTGCAAAAAAATATAAATGGGCGATACTGGATTTGAACCAGTGACTCCTACCATGTCAAGGTAGTGCTCTACCCCTGAGCTAATCGCCCGATTTAAAATTTATTATAAACCCCTAAATGAGTTGAAATGAATTTGAAGTCTTTATTTCTTTAGTAATTTAATTTTCCACCTTTCTCTTTTAGTCTTTTCCATTTCTAATATTTCAATGATACCCTTATTTTCAAATCTTATTTTATCTCCTACTTTTAAATTAATTGTTGATTTATTGACTTTTAAACCATTAAGGTAAAGCAAACCATTTTTAATTTTATCAATAATTTTACTCCTCGATATCCTAAAACCTGCTGAAGCTATCGCATCAATTCTGGTAGAGGCTTCTACAGAGTTAATAAATTTTGAAACTCTTTCGATTGGTGTTCTAAGTTCTGTTAAATCTATGTAATTAACAGTGACTTCTACATCTCTCAATAAATATTTATTTTGTTTTTTAATATCTTGATTATATTCAATAATTCCTTGTGCTCCTCTTTCTCCTAAGGTCCAAATATCTCCTATCATATTTTTATTTACTCCGTGATTTATAAAAAAATTCCTGAAATCATCTTGTGATGCATTATCAAATAAAAAATTACCTGAAATGTTAAATCCCTTTCCTGCAAAGCTTGAAATAAGATCTTTTGTACTTGGTTGAATTGATTTCCTAAAACAAGCTATTTTGACTCTATCAGCATTTACATAACCACCATATACGAAATATGATAAATCAACTAAATTATGAAATTGATTTAAGATCTCTTCCTGTATATGAGATGGAAAGAAGTTAGTCCAACATATTTCCCAATTTTTATAAGCTAAATTTGATATTTCTATTAAATGTCTAATCTCTGTCTTATACAAACAATCCTTTTCAAAGTCTTTTAAGTCAATCATTATCCTTCTAAAAAAATAATATCTAATGGTTCAGATTCTTTTATTAAATTCCATGGTAATTCATATCCATTTTGATCTTCTAGAAGAATAAGCCATTTCCCATCTTTATTAGCATTTAATAATGGTCTAATCTCTTTACTTCTGTTTAAATTTATACTACCAGAAGCAAAAAAGCTCCCTATATATCCAGAACCTAATCCTAAGAGACCTCCTACTAATGATTCTCCAAAAGCATTAAGGTTAAGGAAAGAAAAAGTCGTTAAATTTGTCATATTTGAAAAACTTAAACCTGCTAAAAATCCAAATGGCATTAACCAATTTTTCATCCCTTTTTGCCTTATCTCTCGATCTAATTTTGGATTAAGAATTCTATTATTCTCAATGTTTTCTATTTTGTAAAGATTACTTCTTAAATTTAGAAGGATTTGTTCTTGTTCACTTTTTATTTTGTCATCATTTGGTTTTATTAAAATAGCCTGGGAAATGAATATCGATCTTTCTTCAAAAATTTTTAGAAGATCAACACATTTTTCTATTTCTTTAAAAATCAAAATGCATTTAGTCAATTTTTAATCCTCAAATGTTGATTTCTTGATCCAATTTAATAAAACAAGATCTATTTACTATAGATAAGTAAAGTAGATAATTAAAGAACCAATCTTAAATGAACAAAGTTCTAATTACAGATCCAATCGATCAATCAGGGATTGATATTCTTTCCCAAGTGGCTCAAGTTGATCAAAAGATTGGCATTTCAGAATCAGATTTAGCCGCTATTATTCAAGATTATGATGCTTTAATGATACGCTCTGGAACACAAGTTACTGGACAAATTATTAATTCTTCAAAAAATTTAAGAATAATTGGGAGGGCTGGAGTTGGAGTTGATAATGTTGATGTAAAGGCAGCAACTCAGAAGGGAGTATTAGTGGTAAATTCTCCAGGAGGAAATACTATTGCGGCAGCTGAACATACAATAGCAATGATGCTTGCTTTAAGTAGAAATATTCCAATTGCTAATAGTAGTATGTTTGAAGGGAAGTGGGAAAGGAAAAAATTTGTTGGGAATGAACTTTTTAAGAAAAAATTAGGTGTAGTTGGTTTAGGGAAAATTGGTACCCATGTCGCTAAAGTTGCTAATGCAATGGGAATGGAGGTTCTTGGTTATGATCCTTTTGTCTCAAATGAAAGAGCTCAACAACTTCAAGTGAAATTATCAGAATTAGATATATTGTTTCAGGAATCTGATTACGTCACATTACATTTACCACGCACAGTTGAAACAGAGAATTTAGTTGATATTAAGGTTCTAAAATCAATGAAAAATACATCAAAGTTAATTAATTGTGCTAGAGGTGGAATAATTGATGAAGAGGCTTTAGCAGAAGCATTAAATAATTCTTTAATTGGTGGAGCGGCAATAGATGTTTATTCTGAAGAGCCTCTAAATGCTAATTCACCATTATTAAAAGTTGAAAAAAATCTTATTCTGACTCCACACCTAGGTGCTTCTACAAAGGAAGCTCAAGAAAATGTAGCAATTGATGTCGCAGAACAAATCAGAGATGTTCTTTTGGGACTTTCAGCAAGAACAGCTGTAAACATACCTGGACTTAGTCCAGATATTATGGATAGTCTCAAGCCTCATCTTCAGCTTGCGGAAACTTTAGGTCTACTAATTAGTCAGCTTTCAGGTGGGCCAATTCAACAGTTAGAGCTTAAATTGCAGGGGGAATTCGTACAACATCCTTCCAAGCCTTTAATAATAGCTAGTTTAAAAGGGCTTTTAACAAAAGCTTTGGGCGATCGTATTAATTATGTTAATGCTTCTTTAGAAGCTGAAACAAGGGGTATAAAGGTTATAGAAAATAAAGATGAATCACGACCTGAATTTGCAAGTGGACTACTTCAGCTCACGACCTATGGAAATAATGGAGAGAATAGCGTTGCTGGAAGTATATTTGCAGATGGTGAATTAAGAATTATTAGTATTGATCAATATCCTGTCAATGTTTCACCAAGTAGATTTATGCTCTTAGCTAGACACAGAGATATGCCAGGGATTATTGGCAAGTTAGGTTCACTTTTAGGCGACCACAATGTGAATATTGCTTCGATGCAAGTCGGTAGAAAAATTGTTAGGGGTGAAGCAGTGATGGTTTTAAGTATTGATGATCCAGTGCCAGACAGTTTGCTGAAATCAATTCTTGAAGTTGAAGGAATTAATAGTGCAAATCCAGTGACTTTATAAATTAAATTTTAAATTTTTATGAATAAAGGTTGGTGGAGGTTTTTTATAGAAATTAATAAGAATATCGAAGATTTAATGATCTGGAAATTAAATCAATTGGAAATATTTAGTTATGCATTTGATTGTTTTAGTAAAGATAAAAATATAAGTAAATTACTCATATGGTTGCCCGCATTTTGTTGGAAAAAAAATAAAAGAGAAAAGCTTGAAGAAACTTTAAAGTATCTTCTTCGTGAAAACGGTCAAAATATTAATCTCTTTGGTTGGGATTTTATTAAAGAAGATGATTGGCTTAATACTTGGAAGAATTTTTGGGAACTTGAATTGATAGGACAGAATTTTCTTGTTCTCCCTTGTTGGATAGACTTACCCTCACAATATGATAAAAAAGTTGTTCTAAAGATTGATCCTGGGGCAGCATTTGGAACTGGAGGTCATCCATCCACTTCTCTTTGTTTAGAAATGTTAGAAAAAACAATTGTTAGAGAAAAAACTTTTTTAGATGTGGGTTGTGGTAGCGGAATCTTATCCATAGCGGCTCAAAAACTTGGTGTGAGAGAATTACATGTAATTGATAATGATTATTTAGCTATAAATTCAACGAGAGAAAATCTTAAATTAAATTTTGGTCAAATAAGTTCATTTACAATTCATCAAGGTTCTTTTTTAGAAATAAAAAGAAAAAATTTATTGCAGAATTATGATTTAATTTGTTGCAATATTATTGCCTCTGTAATAAAGCCATTAATTCCTCATTTTTATGAGGTTTTAAATTCGCAAGGTTCTTTAATCCTTAGTGGAATTTTAGAGTCTCAAAAACAAGAAATTATCAAATTATTAAATTTATATCATTTCAAAATAGATAATGTATTATCAAAAAAAGATTGGATTTGCATTAAATCATTCAAAGTAACCAAAGAGTGAAGATTTTATCTTAGTTGAATGATTTACCATCCATGCATTTCAACTTTTCATGAGATAAAGATCTCAATTACTAAATTAAAAAAGTTTAATTAATTAATTTATTCGATAAATCTGTTTATTTTTATGGCAACCTACAAAGTAACAATTATAAGTGAAAGTGAAGGAGTTAATTTAACTATAGATGTGCCCGATGATGAATATATTTTAGATGCGGTAGAAGATCAAGGAATGGATGTCCCATATTCCTGCAGAGTAGGAGCATGCTCTACATGTGTAGGTAAAATCGCTTGTGGAAAAGTTGCTCAACCGGATCAAAGTTTTTTAGATGAAAAACAATTAGATGAGGGTTATTTTCTTCCTTGTGTAGCTTATCCAACATCTGATTTAACAATTATTACTCACGCTGAGGAAGAACTTTACTAATTTGTCTTTTTTATAAAAAATTACTTCTTTATTGTTGTCAAAAAAATTATTTCTGTCATTCTCTATTCATATATGTTTTAAAAAATAAATGAGAAGTTTAGACTTTTTTGAATATGGTTCAATACATTCTAGTTTAGGTGGACAATATAGCTATAAAATAATAGGACCTTGTTGTAGGCTTTATGATAGAGAAGAATTACCTTGGCCGTGTTGCAGGATAGCTTGGAGAAGTAAAGAGCCTTATTGGATACGTATAGGTGCAAGATTTGTTGCAGATATTGCTTCAAGAAAATGTCCCTCTTATTCTGTAGAGATTTTAGAACCAGGATCAAAACCTGTTCAAACAGTAATCACTTTATTTGCTGAAAGATTCTCAAATGAATTACAAGAATGGTGGTACAGTAAAAAACCAGGTTCGAGGGAACCTGGTAATGTCTTTCCTGCAAATACTAATATTGCTATTAGGCTTTTGGCTTAGGAGGTGTGTAGCCTTTTATTCCAGCACATTCTAGACTGTCAAATGTATCAATTCCAGTTTTTGAGTTTGTCCCAGAAGCTCTTGAACAAAGTGCTTTCCTTTGAGATAGATCTAAGTTAGCGTTTGTAAAATCTGTTCCTTCAATTGCAGCTCCGTCAAAAACACTTTTCATAAGCTCACCATTTGTTAAGTCAGCATCAGAAAGATCAGCATTATCAAATCTGGTGGCATATGCAATTAAATCCTTCATATTCGCACCCTTAAAGCTTGAGTTTTTTGCAGTTGTTACACTCATGTAAGCACCCTGTAAATTTACTTCTGAGAGATCTTGACTAGATAAATCATATTTAACATATTCAGTATTTTGAAGATCTTTCCCGCGATAATCCTCTTTTAAAACATCTACAGATGAAGGATCACTTGGGTAAAGGGCATTAGCAGTTATAGGACTTATGAGTAATCCAACTACTAATGGGAGAAAAATCAATAGTCTAGTGTAAGACTTTTTAAGGAAAGCAATAAATGAAAACATTTCGAACTAAATCAATTTAATAAAACCATAAGACTATTATTTCATGGGTTGGTCATATAAGAGACTTCTTCTAACGAACTGTTGCAGTTCATCTAATTTTTGTAGTTAAAAAGTCTTTTGCCAGAAATGTATTAGGAAATATTTGTTTGGCTTCATTAAGTAGATCTATTGGCTTTACTAAACTTTTTGGTGTATATCTTGGACTTATATGAGTTAAAACTAATTTTTTTGCATTTGATAATAAAGCGGTTTTTGCCGCCATAATAGTTGTTGAATGTAACTTTTCAAACGCCATTTCTTCATCTTTGTCTGAAAAGGTTGACTCATGAACTAATAAATCAACATTTTTTGATAGTTCGACAGCTCTTTTGCTAAAAATTGTATCTGTGCAATAAACAAAACTCTCACCTTTTCTTGGCTCGCCACAGAAATCACTACCATTTAAAATCCTTCCGTCTTCTAATTTAACTCTCTGACCAGAATGTAATCTTCCCGTAAATTGGCCCTTCTGGAATATTTAATTTTTTTGCTTTTTCAAGATTGAATTGCCCTGGTTTATCTTTTTCATTAACTCGATATCCAAAAGCGGGTAGCCTATGCTTTAGAGATGCACATTTAACCTCCATAAGCTCATCCTCAAATAAATTGGTATTTGTTTGTGCAGAATTTTCCACTTCAAAAAATTTAAGAGGAAAAGAAATTTTGCAGTAGCTGTTTTTTAAAGCAGAAGAAATAAAATTTTTAAGATTTGAAGGGCCATAGATATCAATACCTTTGCTATTGCCTGAGAGTCCTAGTGTTGCTAATAAACCTGGTAATCCATAAATATGGTCACCATGCATATGTGTAATAAAAATCTTTCTGATTTGAGAGGATTTTATTGTACTTTTAATTAATTGATGTTGGGTTCCTTCTCCGCAGTCAAAAAGCCAAACCTCAGCTTTTTGTGAAAGCTTAAGAGCTAGAGAAGAGACATTTCTAGTAAGTGTTGGGACTCCTGAACTAGTTCCAAGGAAGGTAATGTTCACTTATAAAAATATTTTTGTATGTAATGTCTAGATTAAATCTAAACTTTTAGGCAAACTAAGGCAAATGCAAAATTTGTTTCTAAAACAAAGTGCTTACAACAACTTTAAAATTTACCAATAAATATTTTGTTATTGGCTTTATCTCTCTCTCATTTTTTTGTAATCAAAATCTAAATGCTTCAAATGAACCAATAATTCGAGTCCTTATATCTAAAGAAAAAAATTTGAGAATCAGGGCTGATAGGAATATTCCTTTGATTTTTAAGTATAAAAATCTAATAAAAAAAAATGTTAAAGGAATAACTTTAAAAAAAGGGAAGAATTCAACAAAACTATTTTTTGATAAAAACAAATCAAAAGTCTATGAAATTGAAGTGGATAAAGGATTTGTAATAAAATCTTATGATAAAAGGGGGATATGGGTTGGAGGTAAAAGATATTCTGGGTTGATTAATATCAAAAATTTAAAAAGTGAAATTTTTGTTGTAAATACACTTGGAATTGAAAAATATCTTACAAGTGTAGTAGGTTCAGAGATGCCACATAGATGGCCTTTAGAGGCCCTAAAAGCGCAAGCTATAGCTTCCAGAACTTATGCTTTAAAGAAAACTGGAAATGATTTGTACGATATTGACTCTACGCAAAGTGATCAGGTTTACAATGGTTTAGAATCGAGAACAAATAAAACAAATAAAGCGGTAAAATATACAAGATCATTAGTTATTACTCACAAAAATAAACTCATAAATGCATTATTTCATAGTAGTTCGGCAGGTATGACAGAGAATAGTGAGGATGTTTGGAGGAATAAATATCCTTATCTTGTTAGTGTTAAAGATTTTGATCAAAAGAATCCAAAGTTGTATTGGAAAAAAATATTTTCTAATAAAGAATTGCAAATACTATTCCCTAATATTGGTGGAATTAAGGAGATTGAAATACTAGATATTACTAAAACTGGGCGTGTTAAAAATATTAAATTAATTGGTAATTATGGCTCGCTTGATTTCTCAGGGACAAGTCTGAGAAAAAAAATGGGATTAAAAAGTACTTTATTTAGATTTAATTTTATTGAAGTTAATACTAACCAAGAAAACAATAAGATTAAAAATTCAAATAACTCATTACTGATCTCTGGAATGGGATCTGGCCATGGAGTTGGTATGAGTCAATGGGGAGCAAAACATTTAGCCATGCGTGGGTACCAAGCTAAAGATATATTGAAGCATTATTATAAGCAAATTCAAATTAAACCATTTAAAGAAATATATAAGTAGTATTTATTTAGAATTAAGGACTAGTTTTGGTAGTAAAAGATCAAAATCTTTACGAGCATAAATTCCGATTCCTAATAGTTGATATTTATCATCGAATACAAGAAATTTATTTTGCTTAGATTGATAAACGTTTTTAATTAGATTTGTCGCTTTAAATTCAATTTGCCTGCCTGTCCTCCAATAGAGAATATCTAATTCACTCGTTAAATGAATTTTGGGCAGATGATCTAGTGCATCTTCTATTGGAATAATGAATTTATCTTTTTCATTATGTCTGTTAATAAGATACTCTAAGTTGATTGATTTATCTTCACTAAAACCTGATGCTTTAGTTCTTCTAAGATCATACAAGCATCCCTCAGATTTTAATAAAATTCCTAAATCTCTAGCTATTGATCTTATATAAGTTCCTGATGAACAATTTATTTCTATCTTTAATTGACCATTTGCTTGATTCCAATCTTTCAATATTAATGACTCTACTTTTACCTCTTTTGAAGGTAAAGTAAAATCTTCTTTTCTCCAAGATTTTTTATAAGCCCTTTCACCATTTACATGAACGCTTGAAACTTGTGGTGGAATTTGTTGAATTATTCCTCTGAATGAATTTAGACTATCATCTAAATCATCAAAGGTTAATTTAGGAACATCTTTTTGTTTCATAATTTCTCCATGGATATCATCAGTTGTTGTCTTTATACCAAGTTGAATTATTCCTATGTATGATTTTTCTTGAGGTAAATACTGAATAAATCTCGTCGCTGATCCAAGAGCTAAAGGTAAAACACCAGTCACTTGTGGATCTAATGTTCCAGTGTGTCCAACTTTCTTGATATTAAAAATTCTTTTTATTCTTTTTACACAATCATGAGATGTGCAATTTTTACTTTTATTAAGAATTAAAAAACCATCATTTACTTCCATTAGATATTAAGATTTTATGAAAACATTATTCTTTATTTTATTATTCTAAATAACTAACAACTTATAAAAATTGAAAAAGAATGAAACCATATTAAATGATTTCTTTAAAGATGCATTTGAACTAAAGTCACACCTAATAGAATTTTTACCTATTAATGAGGATAATTTTAATAATTTTCTCAGTAATGCAAAAATAGAGTTAGCTAATATTCATCCTGGGGATAGTTCAGTTGAGAATTCTGCATTTTATGAAGATATTGTTGGAGATAAGCATCTGGCAGATCTATCTGCTTGGCATTTGACTAGTAAAGAATATATCGGAAGTACATTGAAGTTACAGCAAAATTTTTCTCAAAATATGGTCTTGGATTTTGGAGGTGGAATTGGGACACACGCATTGGCTAACGCTATGTCAGAGAATGTAGAACATGTCTTTTTTGTTGATATAAACGAAACAAATAGAGAATTTGTAAAATTTAGAGCCAAAAAATTGGGATTGGAACAAAAAATATCTTTCCATAAATCTATTGAAGATACAAATGTCAAAAAATTTGATTCAATTGTGTGTCTAGATGTATTAGAACATTTGGAAGATCCTGCTATGCAACTTGATAAATTTCATGAAATCATGTCAGAAGATTCAGTTTCCATATTTAATTGGTATTTCTACAAGGGTGATAACAATGAATATCCATTTCATCTTGATGAAGAGAGATTAGTTTCGAAATTTTTTGAAACCTTGCAATATAAATTTATAGAGACTTTCCATCCTTTGTTAATAACAACAAGAGTTTATAAAAAAAGAGTTTGAGTTAAATAACTATATTTACTCTTTTTCTGTTTCTTAAATTTCTTTTGATGCTTTCGTAACTAACTATTCCATCTTTTAAAGCAAATAAAGTATCATCTTTACCTTTCCCTACGTTTAAGCCTGGTAAAAATGAAGTACCTCTTTGCCTTATTATTATTGAACCCGCAGTTACTTTTTCTCCTCCATAAGCTTTAACTCCTAGACGCTTAGAATTTGAATCTCTACCATTTCTTGTGGAGCCAGTCCCTTTTTTGTGTGCCATAATTTCCCTCGTTAATTAAGATTCCTCTTTTTTGGTACTTGTTGATTTCTTAGAACTTTCTGATTTTGTTGAGTTCTTAGATTCACTTTTTTCTATTGTAATAGATTTTACCATAACCCTAGTAAGTTCTTGTCTATGACCCATTTTTCTTCTGGTTTTCTTTTTAGGCCTCATTTTATAAACAATTATCTTCTTATCTCTTAAATGAGACATTACTTCTAATTCAACTTTGGCATTTTTTATGTAAGGTTTTCCAATTGATATATTTTTATTGTCCTTTATAAGAAGGATATTATTTAAGGTGATTTTTTCTTTTTCTTTAGCATTTATTCTATCTAAATCATAATATCTATTAACCTTAAATAGAAATTGTCTACCTGATGTTTCTGCTATGGCAAAAAGATTATTTTCTGCAACTGCATTTTTTGAATTTTTTGTGGTTGTCATGTTGTTAGGGACGCAATAAGGCTCAACAGTATAGGTTGGATTATGCCTTAACTTGCAATCATGTAGTTTTATCTATTTTCATATTATTTAGTGTATTTAGTCAAGATATATCTAAAATAAATTTATGTATATAATTTGAGGTGTTAAATGGCAGCCAGAAAAACTTATATTCTAAAATTATATGTAGCGGGAAATACTCCTAACTCTATGAGAGCTTTAAATACTTTGAAAGGAATATTAGAAACAGAATTTAAAGGAGTGTATGCTTTGAAAGTGATAGATGTGTTAAAAAGTCCACAATTAGCTGAGGAAGACAAGATTTTAGCTACACCAACATTAGCTAAGATACTCCCTCCTCCAGTAAGAAAAATCATTGGAGATTTATCTGATAGAGAAAAAGTCTTGATTGGATTAGATTTACTTTTCGATGAACTACATGAATCTGAATTAAAGGGTAAGTAAGATAAAAACAGAAAAATCTTTAGAGTTATACTTACTACAGTTATTCAAAATTAAAATATTACAAAGATGAAAGAAACAGATCAAAATAAATCAAATAAAATGCAAGTGCAAAAATTACCCACTGGCATAGAGGGCTTTGATGATGTTTGTAGGGGTGGTTTACCAACATCTAGAAGCACTCTTGTAAGTGGTACTTCTGGAACAGGTAAAACAGTATTTTCCTTGCAATATCTTCATCATGGGATAGATAATTTTGATGAACCAGGTATTTTTGTAACTTTCGAAGAATCACCATTGGATATTATTAGAAATGCTGCAAGTTTTGGTTGGGATCTTCAAGATCATATTGATCAAAATAAATTATTTATTCTAGATGCTTCTCCTGATCCTGATGGCCAGGATGTTGCTGGAAACTTTGATTTATCAGGCTTAATTGAAAGGATAAGTTATGCAATAAGAAAATATAAAGCAAAAAGAGTAGCTATAGATTCTATAACTGCTGTATTTCAACAATATGACGCGATATATGTCGTTAGAAGAGAAATTTTTCGATTAATTGCGAGATTAAAAGAAATAGGAGTTACTACAGTAATGACAACAGAAAGGGTAGATGATTATGGACCTATCGCACGTTATGGCGTTGAAGAATTTGTTTCAGATAATGTTGTATTGCTTAGAAATGTTCTTGAGTCTGAGAAAAGAAGAAGAACACTAGAGGTCTTAAAGTTGAGAGGTACTACTCATATGAAAGGAGAATTCCCATTCACAATGGGAGAAAACGGTATAAGTGTTTTTCCTTTGGGAGCGATGAGATTGACTCAAAGATCATCAAATATACGAATAAGTTCTGGTGTAAAAGATCTTGATGAAATGTGCGGAGGAGGTTACTTTCAAGATTCAATTATTCTTGCAACTGGTGCTACGGGAACTGGTAAAACGATGCTAGTCTCCAAATTTATAGAAGATGCATATAGAAATAAGGAAAGAGCAATTCTTTTTGCTTATGAAGAATCAAGAGCTCAACTCTTAAGAAACGCAACCAGTTGGGGGATTGATTTTGAAAAAATGGAAAGTGATGGATTACTTAAAATTATATGTGCTTACCCAGAGTCAACTGGACTTGAAGATCATTTACAAATTATTAAGACTCAAATAAATCAATTTAAACCTACCAGAATGGCTATAGATTCTTTATCTGCTTTAGCGAGAGGAGTTAGTTTAAATGCCTTTAGGCAATTTGTTATTGGTGTTACAGGCTATGCTAAACAAGAGGAAATAGCTGGTTTCTTTACAAATACAGCAGAAGAATTCATGGGAAGTCATTCAATCACAGATTCTCATATATCTACTATTACAGATACTATTCTATTACTGCAGTATGTTGAAATTAAAGGGGAAATGGCTAGAGCTTTAAATGTTTTTAAAATGCGAGGTTCATGGCACGATAAAAGGATAAGGGAGTTCATTATCACAAGTAGTGGCCCTGAAATTAAAGATTCATTTTCGAATTTTGAACAGATTTTTAGTGGGGCTCCTCATAGGATAATTCCTGATGAAAATTTGCCAAATGTATTTAAAGGGATAGATAAAAGTTAAATTAATTCTTCTATTTGACTACTTGATAGGTTCTTTTCATTATTAATTGTATTTAAAAGGATTTCATCTTTGTCTGATTGTTCTAATGGGAGATCAAACCAAAAAGTAGTACCAGTTCCTAATTCACTTGCCATTCTTACCTCTCCCCCATGTTTTTCAATAATTCCTCTAACAATAGATAGCCCTAAACCAGTTCCTTGTTCAGTGTGGACAGCATTTTCTACTCTGAAAAAACGATCGAATATTTTTTCTTGATCCGATTGAGAAATACCGCATCCTGTATCTGCGATCTCAATTCTGATTTTAGGTAAAGGAGAAACTAGTTCACATTGGGGAGCTGCTAGAGATTCGTTTGGAGGAAAAGCTGGACAGGAATCAGGCCATGTATACGCTCTAATCATTAAAGTGCTATGTTTAGCACTAAATTTCAAACCATTCCCTAATAAATTATCAAACACTTGTAGCAATAAATCCCAATTACCTAATATTGACGGGATATTTTCCTCTATATCACAAGCTAGAGAAACATTTTTTTCAGATGCATTTAGTTTATAATTTCTGAGCGTTTGTTCGATAGCAGGTTTAACGTCCATTGGCTCAAGTTGAATTAATTTACCAGACTCTAATCTTGATAAATCCAGAACATCGTTAACTAGGCGAGTTAGTCTATCAGTTTCTGAGTTTGCAATACTTAGAAAATCTAATTGTTCTTCGTTCGTTAATTGATCTTTTAAATCATATAAAGTCTCAACATAACTTTTTATATTGAAAAGAGGTGTACGTAATTCATGAGAAACATTACTTATAAATCTATTTTGTGCTGCATTCAGTTCAACTTCCCTTGTTAGATCTTGTACTGTTACCGCTATACCTTTCAATTGAACTTTGTTTGTATCAAGTACTGATTGTAAAACTATCCTTAAAGTTCTTGGAGGCTCCCCAACACTACATCTTATGTCATCACTTTCTTTATCCTTTTCAAGAATAGATTCAATAGAGGCATGTAAATCGTTTGAAAGGATTTCAGGTATTTCATTTAATAGATCTTTGCCTTCTAAATATCTACCTTCCCATCTAAAAAGTCTCTTTGCTGTAGGGTTAGCTAATACAATTTTACCTTTAGAATCTAATAATATTGCTCCATCTGCCATGGTAGATATTAAAGATTGCTGTTTTATTTGAGCAGCCTTTAATTCTTCAATATTGGCTTCATCATAGTCTTCTAATTGAGAAGCCATTCTATTAAATGATGTTAGTAACTCTCCTAATTCTCCAGTCATTGGGAAAGATATTCTTGACTTAAAATTACCCTGAGAAATTTCTCTAACACCTCTAACTAACTCTCTCACTGGTCTTGTGATTGTAAGTGCGTTAAATACTGCTCCAAGTATAACTAAGACCCAAATTGAAATAAAGACTGCAACTGTAACCTCTCTTGTGAGAGCTGCACTTGCTAATGCTTTTTTATTGGGAGTAACTCCTAAGGCTAAAGTTCCCACATATTGGCCTTTCCACAGCATTGGAACAAAAACATCTGTAACTTGACCTTGTGGGGTTGAATGTTGCTTTACAACTGGAAACTGTGGCCTTTTCTTTAATTCGGAGGGTAATTTAAGTTTTCTTGTAAGTTGGAATTGACTATTAGAGCTTGAAGGACTTGCACTTATTGGAATTCCAAGTTGAACTACATCTTCTTCATTTGTAAAAAATATATATCTTAAATTTCTACTTGATCTCCAAAATTTTTCTGCAACATTAGAAATCTCTTTTTTCTGATTATTAGCAACAAGTTCAGTAACATTTCCGGAAAGTAATAATCCTAGATCTCTTGCATATCTGGTATCATTCATACCTGCATCTCTTTGGATACTGTTGAGAGCAAAGAAAGTGATTCCTGTCATTAATAAACTTACTACTAGTGTTGCTATTGCTAGTAGCTTTGTTCTGAGACTAAAACCACTCCACCATTTAACTAGGCTTTCCCACCAATACTTAGTTTCAGGATTACTTTCTGAATTATCGGTTAGGAAGATTTTATTTTTATTTATGTTATTTTGATTATCCATTAAAGGTCCTCATAAGAATAATTTGTTCTTACTTGATGTCCAATATCTTTCCTATAGTAAATTCCATCAAAATTAATACCTTTTAGAACTCTATAAGCCGTATTGAACGCACTATCAAAATCTTTACCTTGACATACAACACTTAAAACTCTCCCACCATCAGTGATAATTTCTCCTTCTTTATTTATTGATGTGCCTGAATGAAAAATTTGTATATCTTCATGTTCATCATAATTAAAAGATATTGGAAAGCCAACATCATAATTCTCAGGATAACCTTTTGAGGAGGCTATTACACAACCACTCACCTTGGATGTGGATAATACTTTCTCATCTCCATTAAGATTACCTATTGCACATTTATAGAGAATGTTGACAAAATTAATATCCATTAAAGGCATAATTGTTTGACATTCAGGATCTCCAAACCTGCAATTATATTCTATTACTTTGGTCCGGATTTCGTGATCATTAATCCGAAATACAAAACACCCTTGTATTCAATTTTTCTTTTAATTAACTCATCAATAGTTGGTTCAATTATTTCTTTACAAATTATTGAAAGCTCTGACTTGGATAAAATAGGAGTTGGTGCATATGCTCCCATACCTCCAGTATTTAATCCTCTATCATTTTCTTCAATTCTTTTATGATCTTGAGCTGATGGTAAAAGGATATATTTCTTACCATCACAAAGTGCAAAAATTGATATTTCTGGACCTTCTATTTTCTCTTCGAGCAAAACTATTTTTCCAGAATCACCAAACTTTCCATTGATAATTTCTTTCGTAATTCTTAGAGTATCTTCTTTTGTCTCTGGAATAAAAACCCCTTTGCCAGATGCTAATCCGTCTGCCTTAACAACAAGAGGAAAAGGTGCAGTTGAGATTATCTTCTCAGATTCTTCTAGTGAAGATACCTTCCAAAATTTAGCAGTAGGAATATTAGCCTTTCTCATGAAACTTTTAGCCCATGATTTACTTGATTCTAATTTTGCTCCGTCTGAATTAGGTCCAAAGACCTTAAAATTTTGACTTCTAAGAAAATCTCCAAGACCTTTTGCGAGAGGAATTTCTGGTCCAATTATTATGAAATCAATTCAAGTGAATTTAAGGTTTGAATTAATAACTTTTTATTTTCGTAATCAAGATTAAGATTTTGACATTTTTTTATTTTCCCAGAACCTCCATTTCCAGGAATTAGGTAAATTTTTTTAATTAGTTTATTTTTTTGTATAGCCCATGCTAAAGCATTTTCTCTCCCACCATTCCCAATGATTACGATATTTTCCAATTTTTCAGAAACTTGCTTTGTCATTAGATTAGTGTCCATCAATTGTTTAAAATAGTTATTTATTTTGTTGATTAATCAGTTAAAGTAAAATGGTTTAATTTCTTACTTAATGTATTAACTATTAAAATAATTATATTGTATTTCTTACTATTGAAAATGAATTCTTATGAACACAGATAACAAATTAATTTATGAAGGGAAAGCAAAGAAAATTTTTGCAAATAAAAATCCTAAAGAAGTAATTGTTGAATTTAAAGATGATGCCACAGCTTTTAATGCTGCAAAAAAATCAACATTTGAGGGTAAAGGAGAATTAAATTGTTTTATAAGTGAAACTATTTTTAAATATCTGATAAATCAAAACATTCCAACTCACTATATAAATTCAAATTCTAAATCTTCTTTTATAGCTCAAAAAGTAGATATAATACCAATAGAAGTTGTTGTAAGAAATACTGCTTATGGTTCAATATGTAAACAGACAAATATAAAGCCTGGGACAGTATTTAAGAACCCTTAATTGATTTCTACTATAAAGATGATGATTTAAATGATCCGCTTTTAACTTTAGATAGGATTTTATTAATGAATATTATTGAACAAGAAGAATTAATTTTTATTAAAAAATTAACAAATAAAATTAACTTAATACTTATTGAATTCTTTTCAAATATTCAGTTAAAGTTAGTTGATTTTAAGGTAGAGTATGGCCGAAACCACAATGGGGAAATAGTTTTAGCAGATGAATTTAGCCCTGATAATTGCAGATTGTGGGATCTTAAAGCAAATAATGGTAAGATTGAAAGCCTAGATAAAGATCGTTTTAGGCATGATTTAGGAGACTTAATTGAGGCTTACAGTGAAATTAGTAATAGAATTAAAATTTTTATTAGTTCCACTTAAAACATAATTTCTATTTTTACATTAATACCATGAATAATCATCAATTAAAAATAAGAAAAATATTAACTAGTTTTGGAATGTTTTCAATTATTTTAGGGGCAAGTAATATTGATGCGTATTCGCGAAATCTACTGAAGAATAAGTCATTGATAATTAAAAAAAGTGCCGAAGCTGAGCTCCTTTCAAGCAATTTTTATCAAGAAAACTTTGTAGATACTTATTTAGTTGATAATTTAGAAGATGCTAATTCAGACTCAGATGCAAATGTACTAATATCAGAAATTGTTATTGAGGGATGGGAAGATCATCCTGAGGGTAGGAAATTAGAATTAGCTGCTTATGACTCAATGAGTATAAAACCAGGAAGTATAGTTAATAATCAAATATTAAAACAAAACTTAGATTCGATATACGCAAGTGGATGGTTTTCTGGAGTTAAGTTCAAAGCGGAGGACGGTTCCTTAGGAGTGAAGTTAATTGTAAAAGTTGTACCAAACCCAATCTTAAAAAAATTATAATTCAACCAAGCAATACAATTATTTCTCAAAAATTAGTAAATAAGATTTTTGATAAATATTATGGTACAACCTTAAATTTAAATGAACTTCAAGATAAAATTAATGAAATAAAAAAATGGTATGAGGATCAAGGTTATTCCCTCGCTAGAGTCTCTGGGCCAGAAAGGATATCGGATAATGGTTCTATTCAATTAAATATTGATGAGGGAATTGTCTCTGAAATTCAAATCAGATTTATTGGTACAGATGAAAAAGTTAGAAAAGGTAAGACAAAAGAATGGGTCATAAGACGTGAATTAAAAACTAATTCAGGTGTGGTGTTTAATAGAAAAACATTAGAAAGCGACATTAAAAGGCTCTATGCCACCTCTTTATTCAATGATATTAAAGTATCGCTTAAACCTGATAGCCAAAACAGTAAAAAAGTGATCATAGCACTAGATATTAGTGAACAAAGGACAGGATCACTAACTGGAGGAGTCGGTTTTAGTAATTCTGCAGGTATTTTTGCACAATTAGGACTTAAAGAAAGTAATACTTTTGGTAGAGCTTGGAGTACTGATTTGAATCTGAACTTTGGTGACTATTCGACTACTTATAATTTCTCATTATATGATCCTTGGATCAAAGGAGATAAATATAGAACCGCTTTTAAAACAAATATATTTTTAAGCAGGGATTATCCACAGGAATTTAAAAGTGATAAAAATGGTGTTTTGTACGCAGTAAATGATACAGATAGTAATAGTGCAGATTCCTTATCTTCAATTGTCTTAGAAAACGTTGGAGGAGGATTTACATTTTTAAGGCCTTTGAATGGAGGAGATCCTTTTAGGGAAACGCCTTGGAAAATTTCTGCTGGTATGAATTTCAAGAAAGTAAATATGATTGATAGTTCTGGTAATAAAAAACCATATGCTACTAAAAAGCCAACCACTGCAAATATAAGCGAGATTATTTGTATTGGATATACTCCTAAAGATGGTACATGTCCCTCTGAAAACACTTTAATAAGTGTCGTAGCAGGAGGTGTTTATAACAAATTAAATAATAATGTTAATCCTAGTTCGGGTAGTTTATTCAGATTTGGTAGTGAACAATTTTTACCTATAGGGGATAATTCTCCCACATTTAATAGATTGAGAGCATCTTATTCCTGGTTCGTTCCAGTCAGGTTAATTAATCTTAACAAAGGATTGTAAATCTGATGTTTCCTCATCTAATGATTGTTTTCAAACTATTGGATTTCAATTAAAAACAGGAACTATTTTGGGTGAATTACCTCCTTATGAATCATTTTGTATGGGTGGGCCTTCTTCCGTGAGAGGTTGGGGGTCTTGCGAGCTCTCAGTTAGTAAAAGTTTTGCAGAAGTTTCTGCTGAATATCGTGTCCCAATATGGAGAATGATATCAAGTTCATTATTCGTAGATGCAGGAACTGATTTTGGATCTCAAAACGATGTTCCTGGAAAACCAGGGAAACTTTTAAACAAATCAGGATCTGGTTTCTCTCTTGGTGGAGGTATTGGGATTAAAACGCCTCTTGGACCAATAAGATTAGATATTGCATCACAAGATCTTAGTGGTAATACAAGATATTCACTTGGTGTTGGTTGGAAATTTTAAGTGTTCCCTTGGCCTTCTAACTACAATGATTGTTTTACTATCTCTGGTTCAATAACCAGAGATGGCGTGGGGTTACATAGTGGAGAAAAAACTAAAATTACAATTAAACCTTATGATCAGGAGGGTTATTATGTATCTTTCTCTGATACTCCAAGTAAAATATATCGTTTGGATCAAAGTTTAATTGGAAGTACAATGCTTTGCACAGCTGTTAAGTTGGGCAAAAGAAATTTATATACAATTGAACATCTTTTATCCTCTTTCGCAGGATGTGGTATTAGTTATATCCATATAGAAGTTGATGGTAAAGAGATACCTCTTTTAGATGGCTCAGCGATTCAATGGGTTAAGGCTTTTGAAGAGGTTGGGATAAAAAAAGTACCCAAACCTTCAAATTTTATGAGTGAAATAAATCAGTCTAAAATTTTTAATCAAAATGATTCAGTGATTTCATTAATACCATCCAATCAAATAACAATTATTTCAACTATTAATTTTAAATATGCAGCTATTGGAGTGCAGACATTTACAATCGAATTAAATCCAAGGGATTATGTAGAGATGATAGCTCCAGCAAGAACTTTTGGATTTAAAGATCAATTTGAAGAATTAAATGAACTTGGTTTGATTAAAGGTGGGAATTTAGAAAATGCACTCGTTTGTGATGGGGATAAATGGGTTAATCCCCCATTAAGATTTGCTAATGAACCAATAAGACATAAGATTTTAGATTTAATTGGGGACCTTGCTTTGGTAGGGTTACCTAAGGCGCAAATAATGGTCTATAAAGGATCCCATTCTTTAAATGCTTTATTAGCGTCATCTCTTAAAAGTTAATTTTCTGAAATTTTGGAACATCAAAAATCTGTTAATGCAGAGCAAATAACCACCCAAGAGATTTTAGGTCTTTTACCTCATCGATACCCTTTCGCATTAGTCGATAAAGTTATTGACTATATACCTGGCGAGAAGGCAGTTGCAATAAAAAATATAACTATTAATGAACCACAGTTTCAGGGACATTTTCCAGATAGACCACTTATGCCAGGTGTATTAATAGTTGAGTCAATGGCTCAAGTTGGCGGCTTAATTGTTGCAAAAATGCCTGAACTGCCTAATGGATTATTTGTATTTGCAGGGATTAATAATGTTAAATTTCGAAAACCAGTTTTCCCTGGAGATCAATTATTAATATCTTGTGAATTAGTTAGTTTAAAAAGAAAAAGGTTTGGAAAAATTAAAGGCGAAGTACAAGTTGAAGGTCAATTAGTTTGTTCAGGGGAATTAATGTTTTCTTTAGTTGATTAAAAATGGAAAATATCAAAAAATTTGAAAATTCAAAATCAAATAAATTAAAAATTCATCCTAGTGCCTCTGTTCATCCAAATGCTCAACTACATGAGGGTGTTATTGTCGGCCAAGGAGCTATCATAGGACCTGAAGTTATCATTGGGTCTGGGACCTCAGTAGGACCTAATTCAGTAATTGATGGTAAGACGACTTTGGGTAAAAATAATAAAATTTTCCCTAATGTATTTTTGGGGCTTGAACCGCAGGATTTAAAATATAAAGGTGCTAATACAGAACTAATCATTGGAGACGATAATACTTTTAGAGAATGTGTAACGATAAACAAAGCAACTAATCAGGGAGAAAAAACAATTGTAGGAAATAATAATTTAATGATGGCATACTCACATATCGGACATAACTGCGAAATTGGTAATAATGTCATATTATCTAATAGTGTCCAAGTCGCCGGTCATGTAATTATTGAAGATTCTGCAATAGTTGGAGGCTGTTTAGGTATTCATCAATTTGTCCATATTGGATATCTATCAATGATTGGAGGAATGACTAGAGTGACAAGAGACATTCCCCCATTCTGTCTCGCGGAAGGTAGTCCAGGCAGACTTAGAGGATTAAATAAAGTTGGTATCAAGAGAAGCGGATTAATTGAAAAAAATAATCTTAATTTTAAATTACTCTTGCAAACTTGGCTTTTACTCTTCAAGTCTGATTATGTTATTTCAGAGGCAGTTGAGGTGGCAATGAGTCAAGAACTTGACTTTTCATCAAAAAGATTATGTGAGTTTGTAAAAGATTCGATATCAAGTAATAGGAGAGGTCCAATGCCAGTAGGGAATTTATGAAGAAAAAAATATTTATAAGTACAGGAGAAGTATCCGGTGATTTGCATGGTAGCTTATTAGCTAAAGAATTATTTGAGGAAAGTAGGAAACAATCTATTGATTTAGAGATCTATGGTTTAGGCGGTGAAAAAATGAAAAGATCAGGAGTGAAAATTATAAAAGATACTACACCTATAAGTGCTATTGGAATTTGGGAGGCAGTCCCACTTGTATTACCAATGATAAAAATACAAAAAAAATTTTTGAATGCACTAATTGCAAAATCCCCTAATTGCTTAATTTTAATAGACTATATGGGGCCAAATATTAGTATTGGAAGAGAATTAAAGAAGAAAAAAATAAATATGCCAATTTATTACTACATAGCACCACAAGAATGGGCTTGGAGAGTAGGTAATAATTCAACAACAGACCTCATTGGTTTCTCTGATAAGATTTTTGCAATTTTTCAACAAGAGGCAAATTTCTATAAGAAAAGAGGTGGAAGAGTAACTTGGATTGGTCATCCAATGGTTGATCTTACAAAAAAACTTCCTACTAAAAAAGAATCTAGAAAATATTTAGATCTTGCAAGTAATCAAAATATACTTTTAATAATGCCAGCTTCAAGACCACAAGAACTAAAATATATATTGCCTACTTTTATAAAGGTTGCACAAAAATTACAAAGAAAATATCCTGATCTTGTTGTATTTATACCTTCTTGTAGAAAAGTATTTGATCAAACTTTTCAAAAAGCATTAGATAAAAATAATATTAACGGCAGAGTGATATCGACATCAGAAATAGAGGAAACTAAAATTTATATTTACTCATTATCAAAATTAGCTCTGTGCAAATCTGGGACCGTAAATATGGAACTAGCTTTATATGGTATCCCTCAAGTTGTTGGTTATAAAGTTAGTAGAGTGACAGCATTTATTGCTAAAAAAATTCTTAATTTTAAATTAAGGTTTATTTCTCCCATCAATCTTTTGATGAAGAGGCTTATAGTTCCAGAATTTGTACAGAAAGAATTTAATGTCAATTCAGTATTTAGAAAATCATGTAAATTATTAGAAAAAAATAATGAAAAGATAAAAATTAAGCAAGGATATAAATTACTAAAAAAAAATTTAGGTGATGAAGGAGTTGCTAAAAGAGCTGCAAAAGAGATCTTAAATTCAATAATTTAGTATTTATAATAAATTATGAAATTATTTATTATCGTTATTAATCATCCTTTCAATTATAACTAATCCAATTAAAGCATATTCTGATGAAATTATTCTTGCAGGAGGCTGTTTTTGGTGTTTAGAACATGATCTTGAGTATTTAGAGGGAGTAGATTTTGTTAAAAGTGGTTATTCAGGTGGAGATTTAAATAATCCTAGTTATGAGAATCATAATGGTCATCAAGAGGTTGTACTAGTAAATTATGATCCCAAAATAGTTTCTCTAGATGAGATTTTGAGACTCTATTTAAGAAATATTGATCCTCTCGACGGTAAAGGCCAATTTTGTGATCGAGGAGATTCATATAGACCAGTGATCTTTTTTGAAAATTCTCTTGAAGAAAATCAATCAAATGATGCATTAATTTCTGCCTCTAGGGAGCTTAAGGTTCCTATTGAAGAAATCAAAGTAGAAGTTAAATCTAAAAATAAATTTTGGTTAGCGGAAGATTATCATCAGAATTTCGCTGAAAACAATGAATTTAAATATAAATTTTATAGATACTCTTGCGGAAGAGATAAGAGATTAGATCAATTATGGGGTGAGAATTCTAAAACAGGTAATGAGTGGTCTGAATAAGTTCTACATTTTTTCTTTACTTTTGATCCAATCTATTAGAGTTCTAACTCCATAACCAGTTGCCCCGCTTGGATTTAATCCTTTATTCTTATCTGTCCAACATGTTCCAGCGATATCAATATGAGCCCAATTAATATTGCTGTCAAAAAATTCCTCTAGAAATAAGGCAGCTGTAATTGATCCTCCAGCTCTTGGCCCAGTATTTTTCATATCTGCAATGTGAGATTTTAATCCATCTTTGTATGATTTCTGTAAAGGCATTCGCCATAAACCTTCTCCCTTTTTGAGGGAAGCTTCCAATAATTCTTTTGCTAATTCATCATTATTACTCCACATTCCTGCCACATCATTTCCTAAAGCGATAAGGCATGCTCCAGTTAAAGTTGCTAAATCAATTATTGTATTAGGTTTTAAATTAGAGGCATAAGTTAAAGCATCTGCTAGTGTAAGTCTTCCCTCTGCATCAGTATTATTTACTTCGATAGTTTTACCATTTGATGCTGTTATTACATCTCCAGGATGCATTGCTAAACCATTTATCATATTTTCACACGCAGCAACTATAAAATGTATTTCAACACCTTTTGGCTTCAAAGACCCAATTGCTTTTGCTGCACCCAAGACAGCTGCACTACCTCCCATATCATATTTCATCATTTCTATTTGAGATGCACCAACCTTAAGGTTATATCCACCAGAATCAAAAGTTAGACCTTTACCAACTAATGCAACCTTAAATGATACTGAATTTTCAGGTCTATAAGTCATGTGGATAAATTTAGGTTTTAAATTAGAACCCTTTGCTACTGCTAGATAAGCGCCCATTCCAAGATTCAGACAATCATTCTCTTCTAGGATTTGTATTTCAAGATTATGTTTATTTGCTATCTCAATAGCTTTTTTTGACATCTCTAGTGGTGTTAGATCATTTGGTGGTGCAGCTACAAGCCTTCTAGCAAACTCAACTCCTTGACAAATGTCATCTACTTCTTTAAATGAAATATTTTCAATATTTTCAAGGTTTAGAAATTCAATTTCTTTAAGATTAATTTTTTCATCTCTTTGTTTATTAAATCTATTATCTTTATAAGTTGATAATCTCAGTGTTTCGGCAATATCATAAATAGCATTATTTTCTAATGCCTCCCAAGGCATCAAAATTCCAATTTTTTCTTCCTTATCGACAAGTTTTCTAATACATTCTGATAGACAATTTCTTAAGACATCAGAATTCATTTTATTTTTATCACCAAGGCCTATTATGGTTAAAGATTCTAAATTATGCCCTAAAATATCAAGACTTATTGAGCTCCCTATCTCTCCTTTGAAGTTATTATTATTAAATTTTTTTGTGATTTCCTTTGGTTCTACTATAAAATCAATTTTTTTTAATTGAGAATCGATGTCATCCTTATTTAAGCCAACTATGAGTGATCTGCCTTGCCAAGAACTTAATTGATTTTTGAAAATTGAGAATTGCATTTTTTATAAGAAATTTAATAAATTTGTTAATTATTTGTGAAAGTTGTAGTCCATCTATCTCTAGTCTCTTTATTAAATGGAGGTAACCATAAATAGATTAGACGCTTTTCTAATTTACGTCTTAATTTGACCTCTTTGGGAACATCTAGAAAAAAACGTATATCTAAATTGCTTTCTAAATTATTATTTGACATTGTTTCTTTATAGTTGGATATGTAATTTTTGCAGTCATGATCTCCTTTCCATCTTTTATCTGCAGAGTTTGTTTCTCCTATGTAAAGAATAATTTTAGAAGTTTTTTGTGTATCAATAACAAAATACATTGCAGGTCCTTTATCTACAGATTTATTTGAACGCCAAAAATTAATGGAAAAACTTGTAAGTAAAAAAGGATTAATTTTTATTAAATCTAAATCATCTTCAATTTTGAACAATGACTTTTGCGAATTTGGATTATGGAAATCTTCAATAACTTTGTTCTGATATTCGTTAATATTTTTTCTCCATTGAATTAAAGAGGGACGAGAATGATTTAATTCTTGATTATGTTGAGATGAAATAGAAAAGAAGTCATTAGATTCAAATATTTCATATTGAAGACTTTTGGTTTGATTATTTTTTTTTGGAGAGAATGACAATGCTTTGAAATTTTAGAAGTCTAATAATCTGATACAAAATTTATAAAAAATATCATTAATAAAAATCATTTTAATTTTATTATTATTTTTAAGATAATAGTTTCATCTTAAAGAAATCTTTGTCTTTAAAAATTATAGGTAGTATTTTCTACCTTTCAATTCTCGGTAAAATAGACTAATTTGGTAAAATAAGATTGCAACTACACTCCAAAACCATTGGCCTAGGGAGTATTCAATATTAAAAGTTTTACAGTTGCAATAATTTATTCAAAATATGATAATCATGCGAGTCAGTTATGAAAAATTTTCTGAGAGATTAAAGGGGGGAATATAATTATGGGATTTTTTGAATCAGATATTGTCCAAGAGGAGGCTAAGCAGCTTTTTACTGATTATCAGGAATTAATGAAGCTAGGTTCTGAATATGGAAAATTTGATAGAGAAGGTAAAAAGTTGTTCATAAAAAAAATGGAATCTCTAATGGATCGTTATAAAGTATTTATGAAAAGATTTGAATTATCTGAAGATTTCCAAGCAAAAATGACAGTAGAACAACTAAAAACACAATTAAATCAGTTTGGGATAACTCCTGAACAAATGTTTGATCAAATGAATCAAACTTTAATGAGAATGAAAGATGAACTTGAGAAAAATTCATAATAATTAAAATTTTATGGTTAAAACTTCAGAATTACCAGATTGGGTTAATAGAGGAATATCAGAATTATTTCCATCGCAAAATCAAGAACAAAACTTAGCAAGTAAGTTGGATGTAACTAATAAAGAATATAGAAAATTAAGAGTAAAACTTGGTATTGATCCAACTGGTACTGATATACATATAGGACATAGTATCCTTTTTAAAAAACTTAGATCTTTTCAGGATAATGGTCATGTAGCTGTTTTAATTATCGGAGACTTTACCGCTCAAATTGGTGATCCTACCGGCAAGAATAAAACAAGAGTACAACTTTCAAAAGAAGAAGTAGAAGAAAACTCAAAAACTTATTTACAACAATTAGGTATGGGTAAGCCTGCTAATCAATCTATTCTTGATTTTGAAACTAAAGGAAGAATTGAAATTAGAAAGAATAGCGATTGGCTAGAAAATTTAAACTTAAACTCAATTATCGAACTAATGAGTAGTTGTACTGTAAGCCAAATGTTGGCTAAAGAAGAATTTAATAAAAGATATAATTCTCAAATACCGATTTCTTTGCATGAATTTTTATATCCTTTGTTACAAGGCTATGACTCAGTTGCTGTTAACGCAGATATAGAACTTGGAGGTACTGATCAGAAATTTAATATAGCAATAGGGAGAGATTTACAAAGACATTTTAAAAAAGAACCTCAATTTGGTATTTTACTTCCAATTTTAACTGGTTTAGATGGAGTAAAGAAAATGAGTAAATCGGAAATGAATACGGTCTCATTAAATGAAGAACCTTTATCAATGTATTCAAAATTAGAAAAGGTAAAAGATGAAATTATTCCATCTTATATCGAATTACTTACTAGTTTTGATTTGTCAATTCTCAAAAGTAAGTCTCCAAGAGAACTACAAAGATTTATGGCTCTTGAGGTAACAGCAAATTTTCATGGTAGAAAAAATGCGCTTGAGGCACAATCAAATTGTGAAAAAATTTATTTAGGAGATAATGAAAGAGTTGGAAATATACCAATAGTAGATTTAGATAGTATTAATTTTCCAATCAAATTCTTTTATTTATTAAGTTACTTAAAATTTTTTAATTCTAGTAGTGAGGCTAAAAGAGCGATTAAAGGTGGAGGGGTTAGGATTGATAATATAAAAATTACAAATCCAGATTTAGTTTTTAATTCAATCGAAGAACTTAAAGGTAAAATTATTCAAATTGGGAAGAAAATATCAAAAAGATTTAAAAATTAAAAGAACATGAATATCCAAAATTCTGAAGAAAAAATAATACTTGCTTTAGATGGTTTAAATAAAAATGAGATCATAAATTTTTTAAAAAAATGTCCCAAAATTAAATGGGTAAAGGTTGGGTTAGAACTATTTTGTAAAGAAGGTCCTGAAATTATAAAAATATTGAAAAAAATGGAAAAAAAGATTTTCTTAGATCTTAAACTTTATGATATCCCAAATACAATGAGTGCGACTTGTTACCAGATTTCAAAGTTAGGAGTTGATATTATTTCATTACATGCTTCTGCAGGTTCAACAGCATTAAAAATTTCAAAGAAAGCATCTTTAGAAGGATCTGGTGAATACAATTTAAAGCCTCCAACTCTGTTAGGAGTTACAGTTTTAACAAGTTTTTCATCAGAAGATTTAAAAATAGACTTTAATATACAAACTTCAATAGAAGAGAATGTATTAAAGCTTGCAGAGCTATCTTTTAAATCTGGATTAGATGGTTGTGTTTGTTCTCCAAGAGAGCTTAAAAATTTACGATTAATCTATGACAGTAATTTTCAATTAATAACTCCTGGTATAAGATTAGAAGAAACAATTAAACATGATCAAAAAAGAGTTATGACTCCCAAGAAAGCAATATTGAGTGGTGCTTCTAAATTAGTAATTGGAAGGTCGATAATACAATCAGATAATCCCCTTAGAGTATTTTTAGATATTTGTGAAAGTATAACTTAATTATTTTTTTTATTAAGTTTCGGTTCTTCTCCTTTTAAGATTCTATTTATGTTGGATCTATGTTTCCAGATAACAATAATCGCAACTATAAAACTGAAGATAGTAAAAGGATGGTTAAAAGTTCCTATATATTTCAACATATATATAGGTAGAAGAAGTGCTGCAGTAATACTAGATAAAGATACTATTTTGGTTAAACTAATCATTATTAAAAATGTTCCAAAAGATGCTAGACCAACTTTCCAAGAGAGTGCGATAAACATTCCTAATCCAGTTGCAACAGCTTTACCCCCTTTCCCTTTTAACCATATTGGCCAAATGTGTCCTGTGATTGCAAATAGCCCTGCAAGAACTTGAAAAATGTTGTCAGATAGAAAGAAATAAGCAATCTTTACAGCAATAAAACCTTTTAAGACATCAAGTATAAATACTATTAAAGCTGGCCATTTCCCAATGTTTCTTAAAACATTAGTGGCTCCAGTTGAACCTGATCCAACATATCTTAAGTCTATACCCTTTAAATTTTTGGCATAAAGAAATCCACTAGGAAATGATCCTAATAAATAACTTATCAATAAAATGAAAAATACTAAAGTCATTAAATCAACTCTAAATCATCATAAATTTCTTCTGAACTACCAACAAAAGCAAGCCATAATGGGAATTGTAAAATGGGAACATCGATACTCGTCTCTGAAGCATCAATTATTATTAGTGGAACTTCATCATTATCTTCAAGTCTATCAGCTCTCTCTATGACACCTTCAGCTCTTTCAAAAAGTACTATTCCACTGTTTGGTCCAAAATCTTCTCTATTTAGACCTAAGGAATCTTGAAGTATCCTTCTCCATTCTCCTAATCTTTCAGGCTCAGAAGCTAAAATTAATGTTTGAAACTGATCCCCATATAATTCACCTAGAATAGAAATAAGCCCAGCTGAAATAAGTACATTTTTTTGTCTAGAACCTCTACTCTCTAAAGCGCCTCTACCTCCCATATTAAAAAACCAATCTTCAAGCATTTCTATATCTATTCCTTCAAGACTTCTTCTAAGCTTCCATGGATCTGCATAGAAATCAGGTTGATTAGAAAATTCTGAGAAACATTTTCTAATTATTTCTTCATCTGGTTTGAAAGTATCAGCAAGAGCTGGGATATTAGTCTCTTTATTATTTTTAACAGTATTTTCAACTTTATCTAAAGGTGAAGGTTTAATTATCATTGGTTGAGGTACTAAATCTAATTTTTCTACTGATTGAGAAAGATTTTGCAATGCGCCTGTCAAATAATCTTGGAAACCTTTGACTTGCTTAGCAATATTTTCTGATTGCCCGGAAAAGTTAGATTCAATATCTTTCATTAATAAAATTTTTTTATTTTCTAAATCCTTAATTTCTTTACTTAATAGTAATTTTTTTTCAATGAGATCATTAAAAATTTTTTCATGTATATTTTCATTCGTTGAATCATCGTTTCTACGTTTGGATTGATGATTTTTAGTTTGTGTTGTTTTATTACTCCTCTCATCTTGCTTCTCCACAATACTTTCCTTTTCTTCTTTTGTATTCTTAGGTGCGTTTTCTTTTGTATTCATTGTAATTGTAAAACAAATAAATTTAGATCATTTTTAAACTATTTTTGAATAATTTCTAGCTCCCCAACTTTATCTTTTAGCTGATCTCTTAATTGTTCAGGGTTAAATAAAATAGGAAGTAAATGAGGGCTAGATTTTTCTCTGAAATAAAAAATGCCTGGAAGACTTGGTAAAAATAATTTCCAAGTCAACCAATTTTTAAAAGGAAATCTTCTTATTTCTTTACCTAATTGCAATACAATAAAATCATCTTGGGAGATTTTAATTCTTAAAGTAAATGATTGAAGTAAAAGAAAAAAACTGAATGAAGCAGAAATAATTGTTGGATATGAACCAATTTTTAAAAATAGAAGAGAAAAACTTAATGCAATAAGAATTAAAGGCAATTGAAATGATGGTGAAATTGTAACTGAGTCTTCAATATTAGAGTTTTTGATCATAATTTATCCAAATAATATTTGAGTTAAGAATACATCCATTAAAGATACCGTTACAAGTGTCATTACTACTGCTCCAGTGGTACTTGTACCGACTTCTTTAGGACCTCCTTTTGTCGTAAGTCCCCATCCACAAGAGATGATAGCTATTTGTAAACCAAAAACAACTGATTTAATGATCATAGAGGTTAAATCAGTATTTGTAAGGCTTACGCTGCCTGATCGAACTGAAGACCAAAAAATAATTGGAGGAACTTTATAGAAAATAGTACTCCATATTTGACCGCTCCATAAGGCTACTGATAAAAATAAAAGACATTGAATTGGAGACATTATTACCATCGCTAGTAATCTTGGTACAACTAAATACTGTACAGGCTCTGTTTTTAGCATAGTAATTGCATCAATTTGTTCAGTTACCTTCATTGATCCCAGTTGAGCTGCATAAGCAGTAGCAACCTTCCCTGTCATAAGAGTTGCTGTCAATAATGGAGCCATTTCTCTAGCCATTCCTACCGCTAATAATCCACCTATCTCTCCTGAGATACCCATCCCTGATAGTTGAGAAGCAACTTGAATATTAAAAACTGTACCTGCTGCTATTCCAGTTATTAAAACTATAATCAAGCTTCCTGGACCTGCTTCCATTAATTGTTCAAAAAGGTCATTCTTTGATACTTTTCCATTAAATATATAGTTAATGGATTGACCACCAATACTAGGCTTTTAAATAGTCTTCTAATAAACTTTGGATAATGCATATCTCTAGATTAGTTTGTAATTAATTCTTGATCCCATTTTCTCATAATTAATAGGCCCCAATAGACAAGAATAGAAGGTATTAAACCCATACAAATTCTTACAGTTATTAATGCAGAATCTGGTTGAGTGATATCTATAATTCCCTGACATGCTGCTTGCTTGAAACCAGTAAGAGTTAGTAGATAACCAAATAATCCTACACTTAGAGCTATACCTAGTTTTTGACATAAAACCATCCAAGCTGTGTAAACTCCTGCTGCTTTCTCTGGATCATGATCAATAGCATCTGGTAATAGAGACCATGGTATTAAATATGCTGTTGATGCTCCAAATCCAACAAATAAAATTGTTAGAAATAAAATTAACATTTTTATAGAATCTATATTGAAATTATTTATTTCAAAATTATTTGACAATGGAGGTAATATCATTGCAATCAAGCAACCACCAATCCATATAAATCCTCCAATTTTTAATGCTTGAACTCTTCCATATCTATTAGAATAAAAACTCCACACTTGTAATCCCAAAAGGGCACTTATTTGAAAGGGAATGATAATCCAAAAGGATATTCCTCTAGGTACATTCATTACTTGTTGTAAATATATTAATGAAACTGTTTGCATTAACTGCAATCCGCACCAAAGAAGTAAATAGAGATAGATCACCTTTCTAAAAATTCTATTCCTTAAAATACGCTTTAATTGATTTTTTACTGGTTGTATTTTATTGATGGGTTTTCTCGCAATCTTTGCAAATGGAGCTAGACCCCATGTTGAAAGTAAGGTGATAAGTGCAACAATC
>GL947594.1:1194119-1250319 GCA_000218705.1 Prochlorococcus marinus bv. HNLC1 | reverse complement strand
ATCATTTTTAGATATTTTCCCTTGAAAAATATAATTAATAGCCTGCCCACCAATGATGAGACTTTTAAATAATCTTTCTAAGAATTTTGGATAATACATATTTCTAGATTAGTTTGTAATTAATTCTTGATCCCATTTTCTCATAATTAATAGGCCCCAATAGACAAGAATAGAAGGTATTAAACCCATGCAAATTCTTACAGTTATTAATGCAGAATCTGGTTGAGTAATATCAATAAGTCCTTGACAGGCTTCTTGCTTGAAACCAGTAAGAGTAAGTAGATAACCGAATAATCCTACGCTTAAAGCAATACCTAGTTTTTGACATAAAACCATCCAAGCAGTATAAATTCCTGCTGCTTTTTCTGGATCATGATCAATAGCATCTGGCAATAAAGACCAAGGTATTAAATATGCTGTTGATGCTCCAAATCCAACAAATAATATTGTTAGAAATAAAATTAGCATTTTTATAGAATCTATATTGAAAGTATTCATTTCAAAATTATTTGACAATGGAGGCAATATCATTGCGATCAAGCAACCACCAATCCATATAAATCCACCTATTCTTAATGCTTTAACTCTTCCATATTTATTAGAATAAAAACTCCAAACTTGCAATCCTAAAAGAGCGCTGATTTGAAAAGGAATGATAATCCAAAAGGATATTCCTCTTGGTAAATTCATGACTTGTTGCAAATATATTAATGAAACTGTTTGCATTAACTGCAATCCGCACCAAAGAAGTAAATAAAGATAGATCACCTTTCTAAAAATTTTATTCTTTAAAATACGCTTGAATTGATTTTTTATTGGTTGTATTTTATTGATGGGTTTTCTCGCAATCTTTGCAAATGGAGCTAGACCCCAAGTTGAAAGTAAAGTGATTAGTGCAACAATAGTACCTGATATTCTTCCCATTGTTAGGTAACCTATATCTCCTTTTGTTAGACATATTGCTCCTACAGTTAATCCAGATAAAGAAGCTAATATTGAACCAGTAAATCTAGCGGCGTTAAGTCTAGTTCTTATATTTTCATCTTCACTAATTTCTGTTGCTAATGCTCCATAAGGAAGATTTACAGATGTATAAGCAGTCATGTATAAAATTGATGTAAATATGTAGTAAAAAGTTTTTTCTTTGATGCTGTAATCATTAGGAATCCACCACATTGCAGCTAAAAAAATCCCTAAAGGAAGTGATGCTCCAATCATCCAAGGTAGTCTTGGCCCCCATCTTGATTGAGTATGGTCACTCATCCAGCCAATCAAAGGATCATTAATTGCGTCCCAGAGCTTAATTATCATCAAGATAGAACTTGCTATCCATGGGGGTAAACCCGCAGCACAAGTAAAGAAAGGGAATAGATAAAAACCAAATTGAGCATTAGCAAGTCCTGTCCCAGCATCTCCAAGCCCATAGGAAAGCATTAATCTAGTTCTTGATCCAGTTATATTTTTTGAGTGTGAATTTTCCAATCTTTTTAAGTCGTTGATTGTTTGATAATGTATTATTGCAGAGTAATGATTTTTTACATTATGCGGGCGTAGTTTAGTGGTAAAACCTCAGCCTTCCAAGCTGATGATGCGGGTTCGATTCCCGCCGCCCGCTTTAATTAATTTGAAATACATTTTCAAATACTTCATTTTTAATAAGCAAAATAGAGCTTAAAGCATTGATCTCTATTAATTTATCTTTTATTGGTTTAGGTTTCAATGAAGAATTCAGAGAGGTATCTAAAACTTTTATCCAATTGCTTTGTGATTTAGGGATAGAAAAATTAATATTTTTTGAGTATGCATTTAAGCCAATCCAAATTAATGGATTTTTATTTTTATTTATACTAAAAGCAATCGTGTGTGACCAACTACCCCAGTCTGGTTTATCCAAAGTCGTCCCATGCCACTGATACTCAATAATGTTTTTATTATTTGAACTTTCTTTATTTAAAACAGGATTGATTAAATGTATTAATTTTTTTCTTATAAAAGTAAGTTGTTTGACAAAATTCAATAATTCTAAATCTTGATTAGTTTCTTCCCAATTCATCCAGCCTAAATAATTATTTTGGCACCAAGTATTGTTATTACCACCTTGAGTTCTTCCTATCTCATCTCCCATTAGCATCATTGGTACACCCCTAGAAATAAATAATGATAAAAGAAAGTTTTTTTGTTGTTGAAGTCTTAATGCATTAATTTGTTTGTTGGAAGTTGGTCCTTCAACCCCGTAATTAAATGAATTATTATTATTCTCTCCATCTTTATTTTTTTCTCTATTTGCAAAATTATGCTTAATGTTAAAACTTACGAGATCTTTTAAAGTGAATCCATCATGTGAAGTAATAAAGTTGATTGTATTTGTATTCATTTCTCTAAATCATAAATAGAAGGGCTACCTTGTATTTTGTCACTCATATCCCAAGCAGTACTTTCTTCCCCTTTCCAAAATCTTCTAACATCATCTCTGAAATGACCATTCCAAGTAAAAGTTGTTTTTGAGGGAAAATCTTTAATTTTGTATAATCCTCCGCAGTCCCATGGTTCGCTTATTAATTTGATTTCTGTTAAATCTGGATCTGACTCAATATCTTCAAAAAGTGGCGGATTATCAAGAGGGATTAGATTTTCTCCCCTGGTTAAAGCTATCCCTAAGTCAAATCTAAATCCATCGATCCCAAATTCATTTACCCAGCATTTAAGTGAATCTATAATTAACTTCCTTACTAAACTTCTATTGGCGGCTATAGTATTGCCGCAACCACTCACATCCTGAAATTTATTTTTATCTAAAAAATAATATAAGTTTTCATCTATGCCTTTCCAGGATAATACAGGACCATTGCTGTTCCCTTCAGATGTATGGTTATAAACAACATCTAGAATTACTTCAATTTTATTTTTGTGACATTCTTCAACAAATCTTTTAAATTCTTGTCTTATTTTTTTTGGTGAAATCTCATTAAAATATTCAAAATGAGGGGTGAACCAGTTTATTGGACTATATCCCCAAAAATTATCAAGGCCATTTGGAGCATCGTTGGGGTCAAAGCAAAAAACAGGAAGTAATTCAATAGAAGTTATTCCAAGATTCTTTAAGTAAGGAATCTTTTTCACAAATTTCTTAAAACAACTTTCATTGTTACTGTGATCATTTGACTCAATTTTTTTTGTAAAAGCTCCAATATGTAATTCATAGATTATTGATTCCTCCCATGAATGTTTTGGATTCGGAAATTCTTTAAAATTGAATTTTTCTTTATCACAAACAACACTCTTTAAACAGCAATTCGTATTATCACTCTCATCAGAAGATTTATCTCTCTTATAGTTTTCCCAACCAGTTATCCCTCTTGAACAAGGGTCAATTAATACTTTTTTAGAATAATCTCTATTAAGTCCATTTCTTTTCTGATGAATTCTATATGCATAAATTGTTCCTTCTCCAAGACCTTCAATCTCAGCACGCCAATAAGGACCGGATTGATATTTCTTATCTAAAGTATAAATAGATATAGGTTTAGTTGAATTACTCTCTTCAAAAATTAAAATCTCAACTAAAACTGCATTTGTTGCGACTAAGCAAAAATTGACCCCAGCATCTGTAATTGTGCTTCCTAAGGGAACTGATTGGCCTATATTAATTACAGTCACTTTTAAAAAAAAATAAGAACTTTTTAAAATTAAAATTCATAACATAATTAAATCTAAAAGATTTAAGAATTATCAATTTTGATAGTTTTAAGATTTAAATAAATCACATTAGATAATTACATACTATTAGCTTTTTATTTTTGCGGCTATTTAAATATGGTTTTCAAATTTATCTTGCCAATTTAACCTAAGAGTTTGGAAAATCTCTTATTGGATGTGATGAGAACAAAATATATGAGAAAGTTAATAAAAAATAATATTAGGTTTGGATTTTTTTTTAATTTATTTGTAAAAAATCTTTTTATTATTATTCTTAATCTTTGTAATAAGTTAGAACCAAGTGATACCAATTGATTTAAGTAATTGATGATTTATCTAAAATATGATTAATTTTTTTATATAGGATGAGAAAACTTATTTTATGTTGAAATAAATGTCAGTAAACTCTGTATAAAGCTTTGCGCTGACGGCATTTTCGGTTGCCGTATTTGAATTTGCTCAATATGATGTGCAAGTTCGAGATATTTAGATTAATTTCAAATTAATCTTTAAATTCTCTGCTTTACAAACAATTCAATGAACAAAGCTGATTTAGTTAATCTTGTTGCTGCTCGTACTGAGCTCACAAAAACAGATGTTTCTTTAGTTGTTGATGCAGCCATTGAAACTATCGTTGATTCAGTTGTGGAAGGCAAAAAAGTCTCCATACTAGGATTTGGTTCTTTTGAACCAAGAGATCGTTCTGCTAGACAGGGCCTAAACCCTAAAACAGGTGAAAAAATAGCTATTCCAGCTAAGAGAGTACCCACATTCTCAGCAGGAAAATTATTTAAAGATAGAGTACAAGGTTAATATATTTAGATGTATTATCCTGTATTAGGGTGCTCAATATGAGCCCCTTTTTTAATGAAATATTTTTTCAAGTTAGATTTTATAAAGTTAAAAAAAATAGCTCATGATTGTAAGAAAAAATTTATTTATTTTGATTTTCTTTGTATTAAGCTGCTTTGTCGACATGATATCAACTGAGCCCTATTATCATTCATCATTTTTAAAGGAATTGAAAAGATGTTTTGAGGCTGATAAAGAGGATAAATGTAAGGAAATGATTTTACTTACTGAACGAATGCAGTTAAGAGAATACTATAAGGGCAATCTTAAATGTCAAACAAGTATATTAGGTTTGCAAACTGAGCTTATAAGAAATATTTATTTTGATAGAGAAAAAGATAATATATCTGGTAAAACAATTCCATCTCTAATTAAAAATTGTTAACTTTAAAAAAATTTTTAAAACATAGAATACTATAGGTTTGAAATATTATTTTTATGAACAAAGGTTTTTCAGACAATTCAAGTTTAAATAATGATAAGGCTGAAGAAGTTAAAAATCCTAAGACAGGATTAGCAAAAATACTTGCAGAAAAGAAATTTACCTATACATTGCCAGGGAAAAGACAAATAAATATTTTTGCAACCATAGTATTAGGTTTAAATTTCATACTATTGGTTGGAATTATATTATTTTTAAATAATGAATCTTTTCATGATTTCATATTTAATTTTGGAAGATAATTAATTAATAAAAGAAATGCCTTGATATAAAAATGCTAAATTATTAAATATAAATTTTTTATTTTAATGAAAATAATAGGGCTAATATCGCAAATATTATTAACTTTGGTTTTAATAATACTTATAACTTTTTGGTTTTCAGCTTATAATTCAGCTTTTGAAGCAGATAGGGCATGTCATAGTCTTTTATCCAGTTATTCTAATTCCACTAACTTGGGGTGTGACCATGATACAGAAACTCATAAGTGGATATTGTATGAAAATCAGGAAAACGGAGTCAGTGCAAAAGTAATTAAAAGATTTAGATATAGATTTTTATAAATTTATTTTACTAAAAATATTTTTAGCGGAGATTATAGAAATCATAGCTGTTAAAGAAAATGTTAAATATTGGCCTAAATCCCCTTCACTATAAATACCATTTTTTAGAAAAGGTAAATCTATTAAAGAAGCAATTGATCCCCAAATAATGACCCAGACAGAAATGTATAAAAATACCTTAAATTTTTTATTTGTTTTTACCATAGTTCAATTAATACCAAATATTGCAGAAGTAACTGGACGACCGTGAAAAACTAATTCAGTTAGTATCAGCATTAAGAATCCAACCATGGCAGCTCTTCCGTTCACGAGTTCAGCACTTGCATTAAATCCAAATACGTCATTTACTTCCTCACCACTATTATCTATCCATTTAGACTCTTGATTATTAATCGTTGAAATATTTTCATTATCCTCAGTTGATTCTGAATCATTTAATTGATTATTTTCCATAAAATAGTTTTAAATATATATTAATTTAAAAATATTACACCTGTTAGAAGTTAATTAATTTATAAAAAAATAAAACTGAAAAATATAAGCCAAAGGAATTCCAACCTAATAATCAAATTACAAATATGCGTTATCGAGTTTCTATTACATTTATTGCCTTTGTCATTTAATAACGGTTTTAAAATTATTTTTTCTTGATATTTATTTTCCCCTCCAAGTTTTATATTTGCAATATAAGCAAATATTGCTTCAGAAATTCCAGAGTTAGGCGATTCATACTTTCGTCCTTCAGAAAAAGTTTTTTCAATTAGATTAAAATAATTTAAAATTTTTATGCTTACTAAAGGTAATGTTAAGACAACAACTCTACTTGGTAGATAAGTCGCATAGTCTTCAAATTTTGCACTGAAAAAACCAATATATTTAAAAGGTTTATATTTATAACCAACCATTGAATCTAGTGTGCTTAATGCTTTATAAGAGAATCCAAGAGAAAGAGGCCCTGGTAGATAAATTGAATAATTTAGGCAAAAAGCCCCTATAAATATCCAGAATAATGGACCAAAAATCCCATCAACTGAATTCTCTGTCAAACTTTCCGTTGCTGATCGCATTAAATTTTCTTTGGAACAGGAACTTACATCTCTACTAACAAGTCTCTGCACTTTATCAATAATATTTTGATTAGGTTTCTCATCTAAAGATTCGTCTTTTATTAAATATGAAATCTCTTTAACACTTGAAATTAAGCTTTTGCTTGCGAGACAGCTGGAAATTCCCATAAGAATTATTACTCCCCAAAATAGATTCCCTCCTGATTGGAAAAATTTCAATTCTATATATTTTCCAGAAAAGTAACTTAAAGTTAAGGTAGATATTAATAGTAATAAACCTCCCAAAAGTTGAGAATTCTTACCTTTTAGATATCTTAAATATGTTTTAGAAAATTTATCAATCCAAAATCCAATTATTTGAACTGGATGCACAAGAAATGATGGATCACCTATAAGGAAGTCAAAAAAAATTGAACCTAAGACTAAAAAGTAGATTTCTATTTTAGCCAACTAAACATTGATCGTAAGCCTTTACCAACTTTTTCTATCTCATGATTTGAATTTTCCTCTCTTAACTTATTCATTACTGGTTTGCCAGCCTCGCATTCTTTAACAAAATTCTCAGAAAAGGTTCCATCTTGAATATCTTTTAATATATTTTTCATTTCTTTTCTAGTTTCTTCATTGATAAGCCTTTTACCACTTACATAATCTCCATATTCTGCAGTATTTGAAATAGAATCTCGCATTTGGGAAAGACCTCCTTTAACCATAAGATCAACTATTAATTTAACTTCATGCAAGCATTCAAAGTAGGCTAATTCTGGTTGATAACCAGCCTCTACTAGTGTTTCAAAACCTGCTTTAACAAGTTCAGATAATCCACCGCACAGTACGGCCTGTTCTCCAAATAAATCAGTCTCAGTCTCTTCCTTGAAATTAGTTTCAAGGATGCCTGCTCTTGTACCCCCAATACCTTTGGCATAAGCCATTGCTAGCGATCTAGCATTCCCTGAGTAATCTTGTTCTACTGCGAATAATGCTGGAACTCCCTGTCCATTTTGATATTCCCAGCGTACTGTGTGGCCAGGGCCTTTTGGCGCAATCATTACTACATCGACAGAGCTAGGAGGCTTTATTAATCCAAATCTTATGTTAAATCCATGTGCGAAACTGATTACTTTACCTTCTTTGAGATTAGGTTCAATTTCTTTGTTATAGACTTCTTTTTGAAACTCATCTGGCAGAAGAATCATTATCCAATCTGCCCTCTTGCAAGCTTCTGCCACGCTAAATACTTCTAATCCATCATTTTTTGCTTTACTCTCAGATTTACTTCCTTTATATAATCCAACAATTACATCTACACCACTGTCTTTAAGATTTAATGCATGAGCATGACCTTGTGATCCATAGCCAATTATTGCTAGGGTTTTATTATTTAGAAGACTTAGATCTGCATCAGAGTCATAAAAAAGTTGCGTCATTAGTTCTGAAACTGCTTTGTTTTGATAATTATAAGTTTAGACATTATTTAGCTAAATAAACTTATTTGCTAATAATTAAGCAAATTAACTTTTACATAAATTTATTTTATTAGATTTTATTTCGCCTCACTTGGATGGGTAATAACACGATCTATAAGACCATAATTTTTTGCTTCCTCAGCACTTAAGAAATAATCTCTGTCAGTATCTTTTTCAATTTTTTCAAATGTTTGTCCTGTCATGTCTGCCATTGAGTTGTTTAACATATCTTTGATTCTTAAAATTTCTTTTGCTTCAATTTCAATATCGCTTGCTTGCCTCTGAGAAGTACCTCCTAAAGGTTGATGAATCATTATTCTGCTATGAGGAAGAGCAACACGTTTGCCTTTAGTTCCTGCTGCCAATAAAAATGCACCCATCGAGGCAGCTAAACCTACGCAAATCGTAACAACATCACTTTTGACATATTTAATAGTGTCATAAATAGCTAAACCAGCAGTTACAGAGCCTCCAGGGCTATTTATGTAAAGATATATTGGCTTTGAATTATCATCAGAGTCAAGATATAGCATTTGAGCTACAAGACTATTTGCAATCCCATCATTTACTTCCTGTCCGAGGAATAAAATTCTTTCGACACCTAGTCTTGTATAAATGTCAACCCATCTCTCATATTGACTTCCAGGAAGTCTATAAGGCACGCTTGGAGTTCCTATTGGCATGATAAAAATTAATTAAATGTTTGTTGGTAAATCTTTTTGACTTGTGAGTACTCTATCAATAACACCATATTCCACTGCTTGATGTGGATTAAGATAACTCATACGGTCAGAATCTTTTGAAAGTTCATCTAAGTTCTTACCTGTATTCCTTGATAGAATTTCGAGCATCGATTTTTTATTTTTTAAAACCTCTTCTGCTCTAATTTGTATATCTGTAGCTTGACCTCTTGCACCACTTATTGGTTGATGTAAAACAATTGATGCATGGGGGAGGGCAGCTCTCTGACCTTTTGTTCCAGAAGAAAGAATTACTGCTGCAGTACCCATCGCTTGCCCTATACAAATAGTATGAACAGGAGGTTTGATGTAGCTAATAGTATCGCAAATTGCGAAAGCTTCCGTTTCAAATCCAACAGCATCGCCAGTATACCAACTTGTTCCTGTTGAATTTATGTAAAAGAAAATAGGTTTATCTGGATTGTCAAATTCAAGATATAAAAGTTGAGCAATAATTAGTTCAGTGACATCCATACCTAATTGACGCTTAGCATCATCATCAGAAAATAATGGCAATCCAAGATATACAATTCTTTCCTTTAGTAATAAAGAGGGAAGGTCTGGAGGTGGAGTTCTCATTACGGTGTTATCACCGTAATAAGGAGCGGAAACCGTCATATTTATTAAATTAGTTATCTATAAATGATTCTAGCTAGTGTTAGCCCTCAGTTGCTTCAGATTTAAAAGATTTGTTTGACTCTGGATCATTTAAAAGTTTACCAAAGGCCATCCGACCTGTAGGAGTCTGCAATGCTCCAGTAATAACAATGTTTAATCTACTCCCTACGAATTGTTTCGCTTCCTCAACAACAATCATTGTTCCGTCATCCAAATATCCAATCCCTTGCATTTTCTCTTTGCCTTCTCTAACAATTTTTATATTAAGTGATTCTCCCGGCTGTACTTCAGGTCTCAATGCAATTACTAAGTCACTTAAATTTAAAACTTTTAATTCTTTTACTTCCGCAATTTGGTAAAGATTATAGTCAACTGTGATTAATGTACCAGCCATGTCCTGTGTTATCTTTAGCAGTTTTTCATCAGTACCATCTCCTTCATATTTAGTAGGATTAATTACTAATCTTCTTCCATAAATCTCTCTTAATTCTTTTAACAATTTTAGTCCTCTTCTACCCTTGGATCTTTTTTCGTTACTGCTGGAATCAGCCAATGTTTGTAATTCATCTATAACACTTTGAGCTACAATTATTTGACCTTCAAGTAACCCACAATTTAATAATCCATTGATTCTTCCATCAATGATTACACTTGTATCAAGTATTTTAGGACTAGCAGCAGGCAAGATCCCCTCATTAACTAAATATGCGTCTGTATTGTTGGGGTTAAATAACCTTAATAAAGTTCTCCCATGGGTATCAGCTAATTTATAACCAAGAACTCCAAAGAAGATATTGCTTAAAATTGCCGCTAATGGCTTAGCAAAAAATACTTCTCTTGGAAATGGTATTAGCAATATAGGTGCTAAAAGTAAATTAGCTACAAGTAATCCTAGAATAAGTCCAACAGCTCTACTAATTAGCAGATCTGTTGGCATTGTTCGTATTTGATCAAGAAATGTTTTTCTCAGTTGCAAAAAAACAAACCCTGCAGCTAATCCTACAAAAGAACCAATTATTGATAAAACTATTCTGAATCCCTCAATATTTGAAACTTGTTTTAAGTTATCAACAGGCAATAAATCAACCCCAAGCCAACCTGAGGCACCTCCAGACAATATAAATAAAATAATTACTAAAATATCTGTCATAAACCTAATCTACTAGGCTTTATTAATTGAGTAAATAAAGATTTTGTTTTTAGAAAGCTTTATTGTGATCTCCTCAAGAACTTTTTAACTAATTAGATATGTTTAAACCACCTAGAAGCGCCTATGTTCATATTCCTTTTTGTCATAGAAGATGTTTCTATTGTGATTTTTCAATTGTTCCTATTGGAGATGAAGTTAAAAACACTAAAGGAAATGGAACTAAAGTAATAAATGATTATTTATATTTCTTAAAAAAAGAAATATTGTCAATTAAACACAAATCTCCATTATCCACAATTTATATAGGCGGGGGAACGCCCTCAATCTTAGATCCTACTCAAATGGCAGAATTAATTTCAATTTTTGAAATTCATTATGGAATTGATTATGGAGCTGAAATTACAATGGAAGTTGATCCAGCTAGTTTTGAAGAAAAAGATTTATATGGGTTTATAAATGCAGGTATAAATAGATTTAGCTTGGGAGCACAAAGTTTTAACAACCAAGTTTTAAAAGAAGCTGGGAGAAGACATATATCTAAAGATGTAGAGGAGGCATGCTATTGGATGAGAAATGCAAAGAAAGATAAATTCATCAAAAGCTGGAGTTTAGATTTAATCCAAAATCTCCCCAAAAGTACTCTATCAACATGGCAAAAAGATTTAGAAAAAACAATTAGTTTTTGCCCTCCTCATATCTCAATTTATGATTTAAATGTTGAAGAAGGTACTGTTTTTCAAAAGTTACAGGATTTAGGGAAGTTACCATTACCTAATCAGGATGAATCTTTTGAAAACAGTAAATTAACAAGCAAAATTTTAAATAATTCTGGCTATTTAAGATATGAGATCTCTAATTACTCTTTACCCAGGCATCAATCAAGGCATAATAGAGTTTATTGGAAAGGTTTGGGTTGGTGGAGTTTTGGTCAAGGTTCGACAAGCTCTCCATGGGGTATTAGATTTTCTAGACCAAAAAATATAGATGAATATCAAAAATGGGTTATTGATCAATGTGATAAACAATTAGATAAATCTTTACTTGTGAATTCAAAAAAAAAGTTAGATCTTGATGAAAAAATAATGTTGGGTTTAAGGACTAAAGAGGGAATTAATTTGAAAAATTTGTTCATTGAAGAAGGATGGGATGAGAATAATTCAAAAAAATTTATGTCAAAGTTATTAACAAGCTGGCAAAAATATAGAGATTATGATCTTTTGCTTAATGAAGGAGATAGATTTTTTTTAAGTGATCCAGAAGGAATGGAATTAAGTAATCAAATAATTATTGATATGTTTAATTGGTGGGATCAAATTAATTAAGTTTTTCAGAATTTATCCATTCTCTTAATTTTGTTGTAAATATTTTTTTCCCATTTATAAGAGGCTCACAAAATGGTGGTTGCTTATCATTTAAACCAAGTAAATCTGCCGTTACTCTTATCTGACCATCGCAATCTGTGCCTGCTCCAATACCAATAATAGGTATTTTAAGATTATTGCTAATTTCTTTTGAGAGAGAATCTGGAATGTGTTCTAAAACAATAGCGAAACAACCTATCTTTTCAAGTATCTCAGATTCCTTTTTAATCTTTTCCTTACTTATGAAATCATTACCTTGCTTCTTAAGACCTTGATTTAAAAAACTTTGAGGTGTTAATCCTAAATGACCCATTATTGGAATTCCCATTCTTATCAATCTAGAAATTACTAATTGTATTTCTGGTTCAGCACCCTCAATTTTTACTGCTTTAGCCGGGGTTTCCTTAATGATTCGTCCTGCATAATCAACTGCTTTATCTTCTCCACATTGGTAACTGAGAAATGGCATGTCACATACAACTAAAGGTTCTTTCCCAAAATTATTCTTAAAACCTCTGCAAACAGCATTTGTATGATGGATCATATTCTCTACCGTAACAGGTAAAGTTGTTTCATAACCAAGAGCAACCATCGCCAATGAATCGCCAATTAAAATAATATCTGCACCAGCTTCCTCAGCTATTGAACCTGTGATTGAGTCCCATGCTGTTAAGGCAATTATTTTTTTTGACTCATTTTTAAATTTAACTAGTTCTTGAGGAAGCATAATAATATATCAACTTTTAAAAGAATTATTGCTATTATTATAAATGACTCGGCCTTTCGCGGTTTTAACGCCTAAACTGGTCAGGACTGGAAAGTAGCAGCCACGCAGGATGCTTTGAACAGGCGAGATAACCGAGTCATAATTATTAAAGATTGTTGTCGTTTCTTTTATTTTGCCTCAATCTTAGGAATTCAGGAATATTTGCCCCTCCTTCTTTGTTATCAGAACTATTATAAAAAGGACTATTTGGACCACTACTTATTCTCCTTCTGAAACTTTGATTATTATCCGGAGGTGATGAATTAAATCCTGTAACTATTACAGTAACTGCAATTTCACTTTCCATAGAGTCATCAATTACAGCTCCTACAATGATATTTGCCTCAGGATCTAATACTTCATATATAAAATCAGATGCTGAAGTCATATCATCAAGAGTCATATCATGACCACCTGTAATATTGATTACGCAGCCTTTTGCGCCCCTAATTTTATCGGATTCAAGTAATGGACTATTAATAGCAGCTTGAGCAGCTTCTAAAGCTCGCGATCTTCCAGAACCTATACCAATTCCCATTAAAGCTGTTCCAGCCTCAGTCATTACAGATCTAATATCAGCAAAATCAACATTTACTAATCCTGGTTTAGTGATAATGTCACTTATACCTTTAACACCCATTCTTAATACGTCATCTGCACTCCTAAAGGCTTCTTGTAGTGGAGCTCCAGAAATTACATCTTTTAATTTATCATTAGGGATAACAATTAAAGTATCAACATTTTCAGCTAATCTAGTTATACCTTCTTCAGCTTGACGCATTCTTCTTTTCCCTTCAAAAGAGAAAGGTTTTGTAACTATACCTACAGTTAAAGCACCACTTTGTTTGGCAACCTCTGCAACAACAGGAGCGGCTCCAGTTCCAGTACCGCCTCCCATGCCTGCGGCTATGAAGACCAAGTCAGCTCCATCTAAGGCTTGCTGCAATTCTTCTTTGGATTCTTCTGCAGCTTTTTGGCCAATGCTTGGATTGCCTCCGGCTCCTAAGCCTCTCGTTAAATTCTGACCTAACTGAACGCGTTGAGTAGCCGAAGATTGCAGTAGGGCCTGCGCATCAGTATTTAGAACTCTGAATGTAACACCATCAAGATCACTATTGATCATTCGGTTTACTGCATTGCTTCCTCCACCTCCAACACCAATAACTTCTATTTTGGCATTCTGACTTGGAAGAATTTCACTTGATTGATTTAAGTTTGGATTGTTTCCGAAGCTCATCGCTATTTCAAAACAAATTTTATTCCTTGGTGCATTATGAACTCACTCAGGTCATCTTTAGGGATTTCTTGAAGAAACTCCTAATGTTTATTTTTTACAAATATTTTCTATATCTATTGAGAACCCTTTTGGAGATTGACTTCATCTAAAAATTAAATATATTATTCAATCTCAAATATTAGGGAATGAACACTTTTATCTTTGGATTAGCTAGATCGGTTAGGTCTAAACTTTTAATTTTTTTACGAATTTTTTGTTTTTTAAATTGTTCTTTAATATCAAAAATTAAATTTAATTTCTCCTCTATTTCTTTAGTTTTAAAGCCAAAAAAGATTTTTTGTAAAAACTTTTCTTCCAAAGTAATAAATCCCTCTGAACTGATTTTTATTGCTTCAAGATCATCAGTTCCTTTATAAGTTTTTATTATTAATGAGATAAGCTTTTTATACTCTTTCTTCCATCCAGATATCTTTATTGGAAAAATCAAATTTTCTCTCTCAGGTATATATTTCTCTTTGATAAAGAAACCATCTTTATCAATAAAACCTCTTATTTTTATTCCATTCTCTTCTCTTTCCGCAAAAGCGACTGGCGTTCTTGTCTTAATATTAATTACTAATCCAAAAGGGAAAATTTGTCTAGTTACCGATATTTGCCTTAAAGAAATATTTTGTGTTAGTTCTTTTTCAATTAATTTCGTTTTTATGAGAATTAATTTCTTAGGTAATTTAAGTGAGGAGTTTTGAGTAATATCATTTATTGTTATGAAGTCTGCTCCTTTAATGTATATATTTTTTAAATCTACTTTTTTGAACAAATTTATAGTAAGAATATTTGTCAAGACGAAGAATAATCCAAGCAATATTAATTTTTTAATTTCGTAAATTTCTATATTTTTCACAAATCACAACGTGCTTTCTGCATTAATTGATCCATCCATTCTCTAGCCCTATCTGCATCTGAAAATGGTACATCCATTTCTCTTCCACTACCAACAAGTCTTAATCTACATTTGCCTTGTGATTCATCTGTAAGAGGAGCTTCTCCTGAGGTAAGTGCCATAAGTTCAATCAATTCAAGCTTTTTAATGATAAAGCTGTCTTTCTCTTTAAATTCGCCTGCTTCGAAAGCACTCCATGTTAACTTACCATCTTTTAGATAAGCCGCTCCTGAACTATCTAATTTACAAAGTTCAGATCCGTTTGCCCAATTTCTAAATAGATTTTGTCTCCTTCTTTCTAACCATCCTAATGCAGTTAGGAGGAAGAAAATAAAAATTAATGGCAGCCAAAGTAGTCCATGAAGCATTTAGACAAAAATTTTAAAGAGAATATTCTATTAGTTTAGCGACAAGTTCATCAATTTCTAAACCTGATGATTTCCAAAGTAATGGGAACATACTATTTTTTGTAAAACCTGGGATAGTATTTATTTCATTCAAGTAAATTTTATTGGTATCTTTTTCAAGAAAAAAGTCTACTCTCGCAAATATATTTATATTTAATGCCATGCAGCTTTGTATAGATAATGTTTGAATCTTTTCTTTTAGATTAGGATCAATATTTGCTGGTATTGTTATTTTATTATTTGTTTTGTATTTGGAATCGTAATCATACCAATCTGATATGTAATTTACTTCGCCAACTTCAGATGCAATAAGATTTTTTTTACCGATTACACCTACTTCTAATTCTTTTACATCTAAACCTTCTTCAACGATAATTCTATGATCAATTGACCACGCTTTTCGTAAAGCATCTAAAATATCATATTGATTTATTACTTTTGATATCCCAATTGATGAACCAGAATTAGCTGGTTTGATAAATAGAGGAAAATTTAGTTTTTTTATAATTTGATCGCAAATTATTTTTAAATTATTATTGTCATCTAAATTTTTATCTTGGATTATGAAAAAATTGACTTGAGGAATTTTTAAATGAGAAAAAATTAATTTCATTATAATTTTATCCATACCTAGTGCCGATCCTAAGAGGCCTGAACCAACAAATGGTTTTTGAGTAAATTTTAATAAACCTTGTATTGAGCCATCTTCTCCATTAGCTCCATGAATAATTGGGAACCAAATATCAATGTCTTTACAATCTATGTTTTCAAAGATTTTTATATTTTCAAATAGAGAGTTTGCAATGAAATTATCAATATCTTTTGAGTGTTTTAAAATTAATAGAGAATCCTTGCTATCGAACCATTTCCCGTTTCTATTGATGTAGAAAACTTTTGTTGAAAACTTTTTTTTATTTATATCTGAATTTAATGCAGCAAATATTGCTTTAGCAGATTCAATAGAAATGGCGTGTTCATTTGATTGACCGCCAAAAATGATGCCTACACATTTTCTTCTGACTTCATTCATATAACATTTCTTCTATCTATCCAACATTACTCCCGATAAAGAAAAAGATCTTACTTCGCTAATTTTTACATTTATTTCATTTCCGATAAAGTCTAAATGTTTTTTTTCGGGTGGTATTTCCACAAAAGTTAATCGATTTGTTCTAGTTCTCCCCATTAATTGTGATAGATTCTTCGGATTATATCCCTCTATTAAAATATTTTCATTCTTATATAAATATCTTTGATTTCTTTTTCTTGAATTTAACTCTACTGTTTCATTTAATTCATTTAATCTATCTTTTTTAATGTCTTCTGGAATTTGGTTTGTCCATTTGGCAGCAGGAGTATTTGGTCTAGGAGAATAAGCAGCAGTATTTACCAAATCAAATCCAATATCATTAATTAACTTCAGAGTATCTCTAAATTGATTGTCTGTCTCTCCAGGGAAGGCGACTATCGCATCTGCAGTTATTGAGGCATGAGGCATTAATGAACGTATATTGTCTATTATTTTTTTATATTTATCGACTGTATACCCTCTAGACATTAATCGTAGGATCTCATTATTTCCACTTTGAAAAGGTATATGAAAGTGCTCGCATACCTTTTCTAATTGAAAACACGTTTGAATAAGTTTTTTAGAAAAATATCTTGGATGACTTGTAGCAAACCTTATCCTTTTGATTCCATTTATATCATGAATATATTCAAGAAGATGACTAAGAGATGTAGTATCACTACCCTCTATAAATCTACCTGAGAGATCTCTTCCGTACGCATCAATATTTTGTCCAAGGAGAGTAATTTCTTTATAATTATTCTCCGCCAAAGATTTAATCTCATCTTTAATAGCTAATGGAAGTCTTGATTGTTCTTTCCCTCTAACAGAGGGAACAACGCAATATGAACATCTTTCGTTGCATCCATAGATAATATTAACCCATGCACAAATGCCACTTTCTCTTCTCGCATTTGTAATGTCTTCAGATATATAAACATCTTCAGTCGCGACAACCTGATTTCCTGAATCTACCCTCTCAAGCAAATTCTCTAAATTATTAACATGTTGAGGTCCCATAACTAGATCTAGTTCTGGAACTTTCCTTAGTAAGGAAGCACCCTCTTGTTGAGCAAGGCATCCAGCTATGACTAATTTTAATTCTGGAATCTTATGTTTTCTTTTTGCTTGTCTCCCAAGGTAGCTATAAACTTTTTGTTCGGCACTATCTCTGATCGTACATGTGTTGTAGAGAACTAAATCAGCTTCAAATTCATCTTCAGCCTTTACGTATCCTAAATTTTCCAGAATGCCAGCCATCCTCTCAGAATCAGCTTTATTCATTTGACAACCAAATGTCGTTATCCAGTAGGAATTAGAGATGAATTTTGAATCTTGTGATTTGAAGTCGTTTCGAGATTTAGTCTGTAACACCTTACTTATAAAAATAAAAACTATCTATATAAACCAAAAATACACATTATATTATTTTGCGGCAATAATTTTGAGGGCGAGCGAGGGGATTCGAACCCCCGAATAGCGGCGCCACAAGCCGCTGCCTTAACCACTTGGCGACGCCCGCCTCATATAATGAATCTAACAACTCATGTGCATAATTTCATAATTTTTTTTGTTTTATAAAAGAATTTGAATTAATTTATGAAAATATTTAGTTATTTTTATGTTTAAACTAGGATAACTTTGAAAAAATTTTGGATAATTCAGGTAAATCACAAGTTTTAATTCCACGTTATTTATGTGAATTAGAACAAGAAGCTAATATTCATGTTAATAATGAGGGATTATCTCCGGTAGAAATTTCATGGGAGAAAGGATTTGTTTCAAATATTAAATCAATAAAAGAAGGTAGGAATTTAATAAACAAAATTTTGTTCCCTAGGTTTGTCGAGTCTCATGCACATTTTGACAAGTCTTTTTCTTGGATGAATTATCCGAATCTACAGTCAAATTATGAAAATGCTTTGTCTGTTAATTTAGAGGAACATGTTACGAGGACTGCAAATACAGTTTTAAAAAGGGCTGAAAAATCTTTAAATCTTGCAATTAAAAATGGTTATAGAGCAATCAGGACTCATATTGATACATATAATTTTCAAGATCAAGAAATTTGGCCCAAACTCTTTCATTTACAAAAAAAATACTCTGAGTTTTTAAGCTTACAATTTGTATCTTTAGCTCAGATTGATTTTTGGGGAACTAATGAGGGAGATTTATTTGCAAAAAACTTTAAATTGAATAATGGAATATTAGGAGGAGTTCTAGTTCCACCATTTGATAGGCCAAGGATTATAAAAAATCTTTCAGATATGCTTTTACTTGCAAAAAAATATAAATTAGAAGTTGATTTGCATATTGATGAATCTTCTGTTGAACCTGGTTCGGGAATGAAAATATTATTGAATACTATTGAAAAATTGAATTCCAATGTCAAGGTTACTTGCAGTCATTCAAGTAGTTTGTTGCTACTCAAAGATAATGAGCTAACTAAGCTAGCTGATAAAATGTTAAAAAAAAATATTACAGTAATTGCTTTACCTTTAACGAACTTCTGGTTATTAAATAGACAAGAAAAAAATACAATATCAAGACCTGTAGCACCTATTAAACAATTACAAAAAGCTTTTATAGATGTTTCTATTGGAAGTGATAATGTTCAGGATCCATGGTATCCATTCGGAAATTTTGATCCTTTTTATTTAATGTCTCATGCTATGCCAATGTTGCAGTTAAATCCTTGGGACAGATTATCACTCTCAGCCATCTTTAATTCTCCAAGTAGATTACTAAATTTAAATTGGGATGGGGTTGTCAAAAAAGGATGTCCAGCAGATTTTGTTATCGTTGAAGGTAATTGTTGGGGAGATATATTCTCAGGAAATATTAAAAGAAAAATAATAATAAAAGGCAATTGTTATAAAAAATGATTTATCTTTAATTAAGAAAGCATTTCATAATGACTAATAAAATTGAAAATTTAAAAAATTATCTTAATAATATTCCAAATTTAGAAGTTATAGATAATCATTCTGATGTGAAGAGGTTATCTAGGGATTTTTATAATTATTCTCCTGTTCTGCAAAAAAAATTAGATAGTTGCTTAGCAGATGTTGTTGTAAGGCCTAAAAATATTGAGTCTCTATTAGCTGTTTCAAAGATATGTTGGGATTTATCAATTCCTTTAACTACAAGAGGTGGAGGTACTGGAAACTATGGTCAAGCTGTCCCATTAGCTAAAGGTATTGTTTTGCAAATGAATTATTTTAATAAGTTAGAAAAGTATTATCCAGATAGCGGATTTGTAAAGGTTCAATCTGGTTGTCTCATGGGAGATTTAAATAAAGAACTAGGAAAATATGGTCGAGAATTAAGATTATTTCCTAGTACCTGGAAAACTGCCTCAATTGGAGGATTTATTGCTGGTGGATCAGGAGGAATTGGATCTATTAAATGGGGATTTTTAAGAGATCCTGGAAACTTAATAGGATTAGAAGCAGTCAATGTGAATTTAAATCCTAAATTAATGAAATTAAACGCTGAGGAATCAGAACCTTTAAACCATGCTTATGGAACTAATGGGATCATAACCTCGTTAATAATTTCTACAGATGTTAAACAAGATTGGTATTCGATAGTTATAGACTGTGAAGACTTTCAGAATGCCATAAATATAATTAAGCTATGTACCTCTGCGGCTATTGAACTTAAGCTAGGTGCAATTTTAGAAGATGAAATTGTTGATAAAATGCCTTCTTGGTTTAAAAGGAAAAATTTATGTCATAAATTGTTAATTCAATCAAATTTAGGAGGTGTTAAAACTATTGAAATGATCTGCAAGAAAAATAAATTAAATTTAGAAAATCTTGGGAGAGAAGATGAATTAGATCATGGAATTTCAGACCTAGTGTGGAACCATACCACTCTCCAAATGAGAGCGAAAGATAAAAATTGGACTTACTTGCAAATGCTTTTGCCTTTAAATGAGGAATTTAAACTTATTAAATCATTAAGAGATAAATATGGAAAAGAACTTCTTTGGCATCTAGAGGCTGTTTCTCAGCAAGGGATACCAAGATTAGCAGCTTTACCACTTTTAAAATGGAATGATGAAAAACAATTAAATGAAATTATGGAGGATTGCAGAAGTCTTGGTGCAATAATATTTAATCCACATGTTTTAACTGTTGAAGGAGGAGGACTTGGTGTTACAGATGCAGATCAAGTTAAAGCTAAACAAAATTATGATCCTAAAGGATTATTAAATCCTGGTAAATTAGCAGGCTGGGCAGAGAAAGAAAAATTTATTGATTAGTTTTTGAAAATTTTATAAATTCAGAAACTAAAAATATAGAACCAGTTAACACGGGTATACATCTTGGCCATTCTTCAAGTTTTTTTAAATAATAAAAAGCTTCTTTAAAGTTAGTAAATTCAATAAAATTATCTAATTTGCGATCAGAAATTTTTGAAATATCACTTAAAGACCAACTTTCTTGATTGGGCACAGGTACCAGCAAAACTTTATCAATAGATTTTATTAAATTTCTAATTATCAAAATAATATTTTTTTGTTTCTGAACTCCAATTATCCAATACACTCCCTTCTCTTCATTCGGCCAATTTTCTCTCTCAAGTGAAAGAACTTTTGCCGCAGAGGAATTGTGCGCAGAATCTACAAGGATTTTTTTATTCTCAAAATCAATAATTTCTAATCTCCCTGGCCATTTTGTCAAAGAAAGACCCTTTCTAATAGCATCCTGTTTTATACTCCATCCTTTTTCAATAAGTAACTGAGCAACCTTAAAAGCAACTGCGGCATTTTGCTTTTGAAAATTTCCTTTGAGACCTAACTCCCAGTTTTCGTTAAGTGGTTCGACCCAAGTAATATAGCTCCAATTTCTTTAACCCTATCGTTAATAATATTTCTTGCGATGGAATTCTGTTCGCTGCTTACTACAAAAGATCCTTTTTCAATAACAGCTGCTTTTTCTCTTGTTATTTTCTCCAATGAATCTCCTAGATACTCAGTATGATCAATTCCTATATTCCCAAAAGCAATTATTGGTCTTAATTTATGCGCTGTAGTGGCATCTAACCTCCCTCCTAGACCAGCTTCTAGGATTAATAAATCAACATTATTAAGTTCAAAATATTTTAATCCGCAACAAATTATTAATTCAAATGGTGTAAGTTTATATTCGAAAAGTTTAGTTTGAATATTTTTAAGCAATATATCAAACTTTTTGGTGCTTATTTGTATTTGATTCACTCTAATCCTCTCAGAAACTTCAAAAAGATGGGGTGATGTTGTCACTCCAATATTTATTTTTGCTTGACAAAGAATATTTTCTAAAAAAGCAGATATTGATCCCTTCCCATTTGTTCCAACTATTTGTATCGCTGGAGTATTTAGACATGGGTTATCTAGTTTTAATAGAGCTTGTCTCATCCTTGTGAGATCTAAATTAATTTTTTTTCTTTCGTTTTTTAGAGATAAAAAATTAAAGTTTTTAGCATTAATATTTTGCAAAACTTTTAAATCATAATCCTTTGAAAATTAAGGATAGTTTCTTCAAAATTATATTCATTTCATTTTTAGAAATTATTAATGGAGGAACAATTCTCACAACATTTATTCCTGCAGGAACAACAAGTAAACCTTTCTCAAATGCGCTAATAGTTATTTTTTTGGCATCAATAACTTCTTCGTTTAAAATAATTCCTTGTAAAAGACCAATACCTCTATGGCCAATAATTATATTTGAATATTCCTTAGCGAGGATATCCAACCCTTCTTCTATCTGAGTGCTTCTCTATTAATACATTATGAAGCAGATTCATTCTTTTGATTTCATTTAATATTGTTAAAGCTGCTGTACATGCGAATGGATTTCCACCAAATGTACTTGCATGATCACCAGGGACAAAAAGGTTGGCTTTCTTTCCAACCAGTAAAGCTCCTATGGCATGACCTCCTCCTAATCCTTTAGCAAGAGTAAATCCATCAGGTTCAATATCTAAATTTTCATATCCCCACATTTTCCCTGTTCTACCAACTCCACTTTGTACTTCATCAAAAATTAGCAACGAATTTTTTTGATCACAAATTTCTCTTAATTGCTTAAAGAATTTTTTATTTCCAGGAATAACGCCACCCTCTCCTTGTATAGGTTCAATTAAAATTCCTGCGATAGTTTGGTTACTTTTCTCGCATTCTTCAAATATATTTTTAACAGATTCAAAGTCGTTATATTTAAAAAATTTAAACCCACTTAACAAGGGTTCAAATCCTTGGTGGTATTTTGGTTGTCCTGTTGCACTTAAAGCAGCAAAAGTTCTTCCATGAAAACTTGATTCAGCAGCTAATATTATTGATTCTTTATTGTTAGTAATTTTTGATCCATATTTCCTTATTAATTTAATTGCAGCTTCATTTGCTTCAGCTCCGCTATTGCAGAAAAATGCAGCTTCTGCACAACTGTTTTCAGTTAGCCATTCACTCAGTTTAGTTTGCTCTTCAATGTGATAAAGATTTGATACATGCTGGATTTTTTTTAATTGTTTTGACAAACTTCTTCTTAATGCACCATTACTATGGCCCAAGCTACAAGTTGCTATTCCTGAGACCGCATCTAAATATTTATTACCATTTTTGTCCCAAAGCCAACATCCTTTACCTCTTTTAAAAGTAATGTTGAATCTGCTGTAAGTATTCATTAGAGTGGGAGCGGTCGGACTTGAACCGACATACCCGAGGGTGCCGCATTTTGAGTGCGGTGCGTCTACCAATTTCACCACGCTCCCATAAATTTATTTCTATTTTAATATTATAAACTAATTTTTAGATTAAGAGTATATGGCTTTTTTAGAATTTAAGCAGCATAAATCTTTTGCACTTCATTCATAAAATAATCATCATTATATGAATTGTTTGAAATATTTCTTGTTAAATCTCTTTTTATATCTGCACCTAATTTTTTTAGTTTAAATTCAAAATCCTCATAACCTCTATCTAAGTGTTCTAATCCTTCAACTAAACTTGAATTGTCAGCAGTTAAGGCTGCAATAACAATTGCTGCAGTAGACCTTAAATCAGATCCTTTTAAATTTCTACCAGAAAGTTTTTTAACACCACTAACTGTTGCAATATTATTTTCTAAATTAATTGAGGCTCCCATTTTTTTCAGTAATTCAATATGATTCATTCTATTCTCAAATATGGTTTCTTTTATTATTGATTTTCCAGTAGCTTTTAACATTAAGGCTGTAAAAGGAGCTTGCAAATCAGTAGGGAATCCAGGGAATGGAGCTGTTTCAATATTTACCCCTTTAATTTTTTCAGTTTTAATAGAAATCGAATTATTTTTAATAATAATTTCGCTCCCACTTTCTTTTAGTTTTTGCAGCAAGCTATTTAGGTGTGATGGGATAACAGGGGAAATAGTTATAGAGGATAAAGTTGCCGCAGCAGCAATTAAAAAGGTTCCCGCCTCTATACGATCTGGTATGACCTCATGCGAACAACCATTTAAATATTTAACTCCTTCTATAAAAATTTTTGAGGTACCAGCTCTCCTGATCTTTGCACCCATTTTATTAAGCATTTCACATAAATCTTGAATCTCGGGTTCTCTTGCTGCGTTACTAATAATAGTCTTCCCTTCAGCTAAAACAGCAGCCATTATTAATGTTTCAGTAGCACCTACGCTTGGACATCCAAGTCTAATATGTGTACCTTTGAGTCTTCTTCTATTATTATTAATCCTTGCATTCACAAATCCATCTTTTTCTTCTATCGTTGCACCTAACTCTTGAAGACCTTTGATATGTTCCTCGATAGGCCTTTTGCCTATATTACAACCACCTGGTAAAGCCAAAGAAGCTTGTCCTAATTTAGATAAAAGAGGGCCAATGCAGAAAAAACTTGCCCTTAGTTCATGAACTAAATTATGTGGAATATTACCTAAATGTAGATTTTCTGAATTAATTATAATTTTTTCTCTATTGCAATTTTCTATTTTGACTCCAATACTTTTTAAGATATTCTTCATTTTTCGAATATCAGATAAATCAGGAATATTAGTTAAATAAACTTTGTCTTTAGTTAATAATGAGGCTGCTAATAAAACTAAAGCAGAATTTTTTGCACCACTTATTCTAATTTGCCCTTGAAGAGAACATCTGCCATTTATCTTTATACTTTCAAATTTAGGATTTAGCTTATTGTCACTTTCGCAAATCATTAACAAAATAATTATTTTTCTAATGATGACAAATTACATTTAGTAAGTCCAGTTTTCTTAATGCTTATATTATTTAAATTCTTGAATTTGATAATTTAAAAAATGCTCAATAATATTTGGGTGATGTAGCTATGATTTTAAAAATTAATTTTTAATAATAATTATCTTCTTAATAGAATTTTTGAGTGAATTTTGAAGATCATAATTTTAATACAATGCACAATGACCAAAAAATATCTATTGTTTCTTCAATAGAAAAAATTTATTATGTATTTAGTTCTCTCAGAAATACATCATAGAAAGTAAAAATTTTGTCATAACAAGTAAAAATAATCCTTTAATTAAAAGGTTTAGATCTTTTAAAGATAATTTATCTGCAAAAGAAAAGGGATATTTTTGTATAGAAGGTACTCATTTAATTGAAGAATTTTTAAAATTAAGAATTAATCCTTCAAAAATTATTGCGACTGAAGAATGGCTTATAAACAATAATTATTTAATTAATCATTTAGATTTGGAAATCATTTCAGAAGTTTCCAAAGAATCATTAAGATCTGCAGTTTCAACTAAAAATCCAGATGGAGTTGCCGCGATAGTTCAAAAATCTGCTTTTAAGGCATGTACTTTTGATAAAGAGGATGATTTCATACTTGTCCTAGATAGAATTCAAGATCCTGGAAATTTAGGAAATCTTTTCAGGACAGCATTAGCTGCTGGGGTTAATAAAGTTTTGTTAGGAGGTGGAGCTAGTCCATTTAATCAAAAAGTCATAAGATCATCATGTGGTTCTATCTTTCATCTTCCTTTCCATAGAATTGAAGGAAATGAAGAAGAAATTTACGATGAACTATTAGATTCTTTAAAAGTTATTTCAAAAAAAGGATTTCAAATCGTTTTAGCAATTGGAAATAATAAATTTTCTAAGAAATGTCCTAAACCTTATTGGGAATATGATTGGTTGAAACCAACAGCATTAATTCTAGGTAATGAAGGCTCTGGTATTCATAATAAAATTCAAGAAACTTTTACAGAAACAATAACTATTCCGCATAGTGAGCTTGTAGAATCATTAAATGTAGCCTGTGTAGCAGTTCCATTATTACTGGAGCGAAAAAGGCTTATATTAACTTCATTTTCAGAAAATAAAAGTGACTGAATCTAAATTTGACTTTGATTTAATCGTTATAGGTGCTGGCTATGGTGGCTTTGATGCTGCTAAACATGCTGCTGAAAAAGGATTAAGGGTTGCTATTGTAGAAACTGCTGAAATGGGTGGTACTTGTGTCAATAGAGGATGTGTTCCTTCTAAAGCTCTTTTAGCAGCAAGTGGAAAAGTTAGAGAGATTGCAAATTATGATCACTTATCAAAATTTGGAATACATACTTCTCCCGTTAGATTTGAAAGAGCTAAAATCTCAGATCATGCTAATAATTTAGTACTTAATATAAGAGAAAATCTGACTAAAACCTTAACTAGAGTTGGAGTTCAAATAATTAGGGGTTTTGGCCGCATTGAACAACATCAAAAAGTTGGTGTTAGGGATAAAAATGGTATTGATCAGATTTTTTCATGTAAAGATATAATTATTGCAACAGGTTCATCTCCTTTCGTCCCCAAAGGAATTTTATGTGATGGGAGGACTGTTTTTACAAGTGACGAAGCAGTCAAACTTGAATGGCTTCCAAGATGGATCGCAATCATTGGCAGTGGTTATATTGGTCTTGAGTTTGCAGATGTTTATACAGCCTTAGGTTGTGAAGTTACGATGATCGAGGCGTTGGAAAATATTATGCCTACATTCGATCCTGATATTACAAAAATTGCCAAAAAAACATTAATACAATCAAGAGATATTGAGACAAAATCAAATGTTTTTGCAACAAAAATCACTCCAGGATGTCCAGTTAATATTGAACTAACAGATGCTACAACAAAAAAAATTACTGAAAATTTAGAAGTTGATGCTGTTTTAGTCGCTACTGGGAGGATCCCGAACAGTAAAGGTTTAAATCTTGGATCAGTTGGTATAGAAACTAGTAGAGGTTTTATTACGATTAATGACCAGATGAGAGTAATAAACGATAAAAAAATAATTCCAAATGTTTATGCTGTTGGAGATGTAACTGGAAAACTTATGTTGGCTCATACTGCTGCTGCTCAAGGTGTTATTGCTGTTGAAAATATTTGTGGTAATTCAAAAGAAATTAACTATAAAACTATACCTGCTGCAACATTCACTCATCCTGAAATAAGCTCTGTTGGTTTATCTGAGAATGATGCTAAGGAAATATCTAAAAAAGATAATTTTAGTTTAGGAATTGTTAAAAGTTATTTTAAAGCTAATTCTAAAGCTCTAGCAGAGCTTGAAAGTGATGGGATGTTGAAATTAATTTTTAATAAAGACTCTGGGAAAGTTTTAGGAGCACATATTTTTGGTCTACATGCTGCTGATCTTATTCAAGAAGTTGCTAATGCAATAGCGAGAAATCAAGATGTTACCCAATTAGCTACAGAAATTCATACGCATCCCACTTTAAGTGAAGTAGTTGAAGTAGCATATAAGCAAGCAGCAGCTCAAATTAAATAGTTATTTTTTTAAATGGAAATTAGAAGAAAACCACCAAATCCAAAAATTAGAGTTGAAAACTTAGAATATGCAATTCCTCATAAAGATTCAAAGGCAAGAAATATCCTAGAAGAAATTATTTGGCATAAAGATATTGAAATTTCAAATTTTAAAAAATCAGTTCCTCTTGAAAATTTAATAAAAAAAATAGAAGGTTTACCTCAAACTAAAAATTTTACTGATGAGATAATTCACTCCAAGAATCAGCCGGCAGTAATTGCGGAAATTAAAAAAGCAAGTCCTAGTAAAGGAGTTATAAGAGAAGATTTTAATCCTTCTCAAATAGCTTCAATTTATGAGAAATCAGGTGCTAGCTGTATATCTGTCTTAACTGATAAAAAGTTTTTTAAAGGTGGCTTCGAAATATTATCAACTGTTAGAGAGGCAACTAAACTTCCATTACTTTGCAAAGATTTCATTATATCTGCATATCAAATCTATAAAGCAAGGTGCTCAGGCGCTGATGCAGTTTTATTTATAGCAGCTATTCTTACAAATGCTGATTTAATTTATTTAAAAAAGATTGCTGATAAATTAAATCTGGATGTTTTGGTTGAGGTTCATGATAAATCAGAGCTTCAAAGAATTATTAAATTAAATTGTTTTAATCTTATAGGTATAAACAATAGAGATTTAAAAACATTTAGTACTGATTTAGAAGTTACAACTCACTTTAATGGATAATTTATCAAATGATGTAATTAAAAAAAATACTGTCTTTATAAGCGAATCAGGAATACATAATAATAAAGACCTAATAATGCTTAAGAATCATGGGATTAAAGGAGTTTTAATTGGAGAAAGATTTATGAAAGAAAAAGATATTGAAAATTCTTTTAAAACATTACTTAAACCTGTTTAATAAAGTACACGTATTATGCGTATTGGATTTTATAATCAATAGTTGTTGATATAAATTTATGCTGCATATAATTTCCCAAGATTTATTCGCTGGGATAAATCATTTAAGTAGTAATGGCGATCATATTAATTTATTTTCATCATCAAAATATGCAATACCAATGGGATTATCTGCGGGCATAATCCATGTAGTAAGTGGAGCAGATCACCTTGTAGCAATGGCTCCATCTTCAATTACAAACCCAAAGTCTGCATTAAAGAATGGCTTGTCTTGGGGTATAGGACATTCATCGGGAATTATTATCCTTTCAATACTTGCAATTTTCATAAGAGACATAATTCCATTAGAAAGATTTTCAAGCTTTGCAGAATTCTTCGTAGGTATATCTTTATTAATTATCGGCGTAATTGCAATAAGAAATTCCAGAAATTTTGGAATCCACTCTCATCAGCATGAACATAATAATGGAATTACTCACAAACATTATCATTATCATCAAAATAAAAATCTACATAATAAAAATGCTCATGCTTTAACAGGATTAGGTCTTCTTCATGGAATTGCTGGAGGATCACATTTAGTACCATTAATATTTGTTATTACAATTCCTGATATACAAGGAGCAATTTTATATTTATTTTCATATTTAATTGGTTCATTGGTAATTATGAGCTTATTTACTTATTTAATTTCTATTTCGACTCTAAAGTTTGGTAAAATCAACTTAAAAGTTTAATAGCTTTTGCAGGAGGAATTTCTTTCTCCGTAGGACTATTTTGGATACAAAAAAGTACACTTATTGTTTTAGGTTAAAAATAAATTTAAGATTATTCATTGATTTCTTTGAAATCCTTGAGGTGACTATACCCACAACAGAATTTTTATTAATCAAACCAAAGTAATTACTATCATCACTAAAGTTAGTATTTTCACCGGAGACTTCCAATCCCTCTCCTTTAATTGACGAAATCTTTTTAATTAATTTAATATTTTTTGTCGGATGATTAAATATGACAATATCTCCTATTGAAATGGATGATCTATCGATAACATCTTTATAAAAAACAATATCACCACTTTCCAATATTGGTTCCATTGAAATACCAGAAACTATTGCTGTTTTTCTCTTGAAAAACAGCAATAGAAATAAATCAGAAAATTTAATACTAATAGACAGGTTTACTAACTAGCTTTTATAAAAGAATCACTTCTTCCCTTCGTTTGCCAGAATATATTATGTATTTTTTCTACGTAATTCATAAGTTCCTCAGCTTGAGCTTGATCAATATTTACTTTGCATGCACTACATAATTTTGTAGCTTTCCAAATAGTATCATGCAAATCAGGATAAGTTTCTAGGTGTATAGGCTTAAAATAATCTGTCCATAAAATAAGAATTTCTTTCTTTGTCTCTTTTGCTTGATCTTCCTTAATAGCTACATATCTTGAGAAAGTATTATTGTATGCGGACCATTCTTCAGAATTTGTACTTGAGGGAGGTGTTAAATCGATTAATTTTTTTGTCATTGATAACACAGCCTCTGCAGCTACTCTTGTTGAGGCTGGATCATAAACTCCACATGGACCATCACAATGGGCATAAACCTTCATCATTGATGTTTTCTTGAAAATTGAAGTTAATACTTTGCTAAGCATTTCTTTTAAATGTATTTATTATTATTTTAGTTATACATCTACCAACTTGAAAAGTCTTAGAATATTTTCTAATTTTATTAATTAACTTTTAATAAATCTACCTCAAAAATTAATGTTGCGTTTGCGGGTATCACATTACCAGCACCTCTAGAGCCATAGCCCAATTCTGGAGGGATTGTTAAAATTCTTTTTCCTCCAACCTTCATTCCTGCCACTCCTTCATCCCATCCTTTAATAACTCTCCCAGCGCCTAAAGGAAAACTAAATGGAGCTCTTCCTATACTGCTGTCGAATTGATCTCCATTTACAAGAGTACCAGTGTAATTAACAGTCACCGTTTTACCAGAGACTGCCTCATCTCCATCTCCTATAACTTTATCTTCAATTACTAAACCAGTTTCTGTAGTTCTTGTGTTTAAATTTTCTGATGATTCGTCTGCCATGGCAAAAAGTGTTGGGTTTGGATCTGAAGGGTCTAATTCAAATAAATTCACTTTTTTAACTGTGGATTTATTTAAACTAATTTCAGTATTACTGATTAATTCATTTTGTGCGGCATTAACCGGCTTAGGAGAATTAAATTGACTATAAATTGTTACCGAAATGCAAAATAAAAAAACTGCAAAACTAAGAAATACTTCTTTCACTTATGTATTAGTTATCTAATAATATTCTCGCAGATAGAGGTACACTTAGATTAATTTTTAATAAATTTATTAAGATTTTAATTTTGTTCAAATTATTTAAAACTAATAAATTCTTAAAGTATATAACTCCTGTCGCTGGAGGAATATTGGGAGGAATTTCAATTTCCTCCTATTTGTGGATAATTTTTATGCCAATATCATTATCTATATTATGGAGTGGATTTGATAGGAAATATTCAAATTTTTTGTGGGGCTTTTCTTTAATCTTAATAAGTCATTATTGGCTTCTCTATCTTCACCCATTAACTTGGCTTGGCTTCTCTTGGATTACAAGTATCTTAATCTCAAATATTATTTTGATTTTTTGCTCATTATTAGGTGGCTTTTGTGTGATTTTATGGGGTTTAGTTGGAAGTAAGATAATTTCTAAAAATGATATTTTCTCTCAAAAAGACAGTTTTGTTTTTATGAGAGTTACTTTAATATCATTGTTGTGGGCATTTGGTGAAGTATTCTATCTCAAACTTCTTTTTTTTGGATTGGTATTGGTGAAAGTTTAATCCCTGGTGATTTATATCTTGCTGGTCTAGCAAGATTAATTGGTTCCCCAGGGGTTTGTTTTATTGTTATTTTTTTAGGATTTTGGATTTTTCTTATTTTTGAAAGATGGAAAAGAAAATTAAATTTCAATAAAGTATTTTTTGTAGGTATTGTAAGTATTTTCTGTTTGCACTTGATTGGAGGCTATTTAATTCAACCTGATAATTTTCGTAATTCTTTATATCCAATAGCTATATGGCAAACAAATATACCGACAAGGGAAAAATTATTTCAAAATAATCAAAAAACTACTCATCAAATTCTTCTTGAACAAAATAAAGCCTTATCTAGGGATGCACAACTACTTGTCGTTCCAGAAGGTACTTTAAAAACAAATTTTTATTTTCAAGAGCCAAGTAAAATTAATACCTTGATTGGTGGTTTTAGAATAGAAAAAAATAGCATAAGAAATTCACTACTAGCTTATAAAAAGGGTGATAAGTTTTATTCTAATTTTGTAGATAAGTATAGACTTGTTCCTTTGGGAGAAAAAATTCCAATAATTTTTCGTAAGTTTTTAAATTTATCTTCATTGGGAGGAATAGAACCTGGTAATCAAAAAAGATATTTTGAATGGGAGAATTCACCTCCTTTTGCAGCAATTATTTGTTACGAAATAACTGATGGTTTAAAGATTCAAAATGCGGTTCAAGATGGTTCTAAATTTATTTTGGCAATTGCAAATTTAGATCCTTATCCATCAAGAATCTTTAATCAATATCTTTCTCTAGTAAGAATGAGAAGTATAGAAAATAATATTGATACAGTTATTGCTTCAAATACTGGACCTTCAGGTTTAATTAGAAATGATGGCCGGATAGATAAATTAATGGAGTCAAATAAAGAAGATAATGAAGTTGTTTATACTAATTTATTAAATAAAAAAACTTTTTATACTCACTATGGGATATGGCCGTTAATAATAACTTTTATTTTTCTCTCAATTTATATAAATTTTTTGAAGACATTAAGTAATTATTCCTCCCCCTAAAAGAATTTCATCTTGATAAAAAACAGCTGCTTGGCCAGGAGTTATTGAACTTTGGTCATCATTAAAAATTAATTTAAAGTTAGTAATATATTATCGGTCTTTATTGGAATCAGTCTGCCTTTGACTGGTTTACTTCTATATCTAATTTGAGCACTAACTTCTATCTCTTCATTTGGCTCCTTTATTGATACCCAATTAAGATCTTTTATGATTGCCTTTCTTTCTAATAAATCTTTAATGCTGGCTACGTAAACTAAATTATTTTTATAATCTAGTTTTTTAACATAAAGAGGTTCTCTCCAAGAGATTCCAATACCTTTTCGTTGACCAACAGTATAATGTTGAATTCCATTATGTGACCCTAATACTTCTCCATTAATATGTTTTATTTGCCCATTTTTCTCAGGTATATGATGATCGATAAACTTACTCATTGATCCATAATGCTCAACTAGGCATAAATCTTGACTTTCTGGTTTTTGCGCAGTTCTTAATCCCAGTCTGGAAGCTTCTTCTCGTGTCTCCTCTTTTTTTAATTTTCCAAGTGGTAATACTAATCTGCTTAGTACCTCTTGTGAAAGACTATAGAGAAAATAACTTTGATCTTTATTTGTATCAACACCTCTAAGTAGTAAGTAATCATTATATTTATAATTTTTTGATAAGTTTATTTTTATATCTTCTATTCTTTTTATTTGTGCATAATGTCCAGTAGCAATATAAGTAAAAACTTTTTGCTCTTTGGCCCAATTAAGCATTTCTTCAAATTTCACATTTTTATTACACATCGAACAAGGAAGAGGAGTGATGCCAAGCTCATATCCTTGGGTCGTTTTTTCTATTACTTTTTCTGCAAATAAATTTCTTGAGTCAATTATATGGTGACTAATACCTAAATCCTCGCACAGTCCTGCTGCATCTATTAACCCCTCCGAACAACAGGAGCCTTGTCCTTTCATTAACCATAATGTAAGACCTTCTACAGACCATCCTTCTTCAATTAATAGTGCTGCTGATAGTGAACTATCAACGCCTCCTGAAAGTCCAACAACAATTTTTTTTTGTTGTTTGGATTTACTATTAATAGAAGAATAGTTTTCTAACTTTTTTTCTTTAATAGATTTAGTCATTAATCTAAGTCTGTTTAATCAGTTTGATTTTTATCTATAAATTTATTATGAATGAAATTAATTGGCCAAATTTAGATTCAGAGCATTTAATTGTCTATTCAAAACAAATGATAGAAATTGAGAGAAGTGCTTTTTCTAGAGGGATGCCTGTTGAATCACTTATGGAAAAAGTTGGTTTGAGATTAAGTCAGTGGCTTCTTAAAAGAAAAGATCTTATAAAAAATGGAGTAATTGTTTTTATTGGGCCTGGACATAATGGAGGCGATGGAGCCGTAGTTGCCAGAGAATTATTCTTGAAAGGGTATAATGTTACCTTTTGGTGCCCTTTCCCTGTAAGAAAAAAGTTAACCTTGGAGCAACTTAATTATATTACCTCTATTGGAGTTCGAAAATTAGATAATCTTCCAGATCCTCTTAATTGTGAATTATGGATTGATGCAATTCTTGGGAATAATCAAAAAAAAGCTGTAGATAAACAAATAATCAAAATGTTTAATAAAAAATTTGATAGTGGTATGGGCAAAATAGTTAGTATTGATATCCCAACTGGTTTATGTCCAAATAGTGGAAAAGTATTTTCTAGAAGTGCAATTAAATCTAATTTCACATTGTCTACTGGCTTTAAAAAAATAGGTATATTGCAAGATGAAGCGATACCTTATGTTGGGAAAATTAAAAATATTGATATTGGTCTAAGCAAAAATTACTTTTTAAAAGAGTCAAAAAAATTTTTAAGCATTTCAAGGAAAGATATAAAAAATTTAAGTCTTGTTTTACCTCCTAAAAATGCTAGTAAATATAATCGAGGAAGAACTTTACTAATAACAGGTAGTAATAAATATCTTGGTGCTGCCTCTTTAGTAATAAAAGGAGCATTGGCAAGTGGTGTTGGTCTTGTCAAGGTTCTAGTTCCAGAAATAATTGCTAAATCGATCTGGCAAGTTGCACCTGAAGTTGTCTTAGAAGGTTATTTAGAAAGTTCTTTAGATGGCAATTCACTTTTGCATGAATCATTCAAAAAGATTGACTTTAATCGTTTTGACTCAATAGTTATTGGTCCAGGTATTGGTATAGACCTTCTTGATTGGGAAAAATGTCTTATTGACTTAATGAAATTTGAAGGAATTTTGATTTTGGATGCAGATGCCTTGAACCGAATAGCTTTATCAAAAGAAGGATGCAAGTTCTTTTTAAATAAAAAATTTCAAACATGGATAACTCCACATATGAATGAATTTCAAAGATTATTTCCGAACTTGAAAGAATCAAATAATATTGAATTAGCTTTAAGAGCTTCAAAAGAATTTGATATTAGTATTTTACTCAAAGGTGCTCATAGTATCATTGCAGACTCCAATGGTACTGCTTGGCAAATATATGAAACAGATGAAGATTCTGCAAGAGCTGGTTTAGGTGATCTTTTGTCTGGTTTTGTTTCAGGTATGGCTGCCTTAGAATTAGCTTCATGGGAAAAAAATTTCTACTGAATCTTTTGCGAAGTATGTTTTAATCCATTCTTATGCAGCCTCTCAATGTTCAATAGGCTCAAGTGCATCCAAAATTGGAGAAGAATTAGCAAAAATTGTTAGACAAATAAAAATGAGACAAATGTCTTGAAAATGACAATTAAGTCGAGTTTTTTATAGTTTTAAACACATAACTAAACAATTGTTACTACAAATCTGAAGCGGATCTTAAAAAATGGTGGTTTTCTGAAAAAGTGTAGGAAAGTTTTAATACCTAATTTGGTAAAAAAATGGTTTCTTCAATACCAGTATCAACTGAACCTCAAAAAAGAAGAGGTAATGATCCAATAAGTTGGTATCTATCAAATATTGGAAGAGTTCCTCTTCTTAACTCCAGCAGAAGAAATTGAATTGGGTAACCAAGTTCAGAAGATGATGATTCTTACTGAAGATGGTCAACTTAATGAAAAAAATAAAGAATTTACCTTACAACAAAAAAGAACAATAAAAATTGGAAGAAGAGCAAAAGAAAGGATGATGAAGGCAAATCTTAGATTAGTAGTTAGTGTGGCAAAAAAATATCAAGGTAAAGGTTTAGAGCTACTTGATCTTGTTCAGGAGGGTTCATTGGGATTAGAAAGGGCTGTGGAGAAATTTGATCCAACCAGGGGTTATAAATTCTCTACATATGCCTTTTGGTGGATTCGTCAAAGTATGACGAGAGCGATTGCTTGTCAATCTAGAACAATTCGTTTGCCTGTTCATTTAAGTGAAAGATTAGCAACTATCAGAAAAGTTAGTAGAGAGCTTGCTCATAAACTTGGTGCAATGCCTAGCAGGATAGAAATAGCAGAAGCTATGGATATAGGGGTTGAAGAACTTGATTCTGTCCTTAGGCAAGCACTTTCTACTAGTAGTCTAGATGCTCCAGTCAATGGAGATGATGGAAGAAGCTTTCTCGGTGATCTTATCGCTGATACTAATCACGAAGAACCACTTGATAAAGTTGAACAAAAGATTCATCAAGAACAATTAGGTAAATGGTTAAGTCATCTAAGTGAACAAGAGCAGCATGTACTTAGACTTAGATTTGGTTTGGATGGTAATGAGAGGCATACATTAGCTGAGATTGGAAGATTGCTTGAAGTATCTAGAGAAAGAGTTAGACAAGTCGAATTAAAAGCTCTAAGAAAACTAAGAAACTTAACACGTAAATTACCAAGTGGAATTTAATTTAATCTTCCGCCCAAATATATTTAGTTAATTCTTCTGATTTAGGATCAGGAGCTTCTAATGCATTTTTTACTGATTCAGTGATTTCTTGATCAATTTTCTTTTCAATATTTTTTAATTCATCTTTACTAGCAAAACCACCTTCAACTAATTCTCTTGATAATTTCTTGATAGGATCCCTTTTTGCCCAAAATTCTTTTTCTTGCTGAGCTCTTAATCATCTGGGTCCGCCAAGGAATGTCCTCTAAATCTATATGTCAAGCATTCTAGTAATGTAGGCCCTTCTCCTGCTCTTGCTCTTTTAATAGCTCTTTGTGTTGCACCTCTAACGGCAAGTACATCCATTCCATCTACCTCTTCTCCATGCATGCCAAATGCTGAGGCTTTCCTCCAAATTTCAGGATGACTTGTAGCTCTATCATGAGCCATCCCTATAGCCCACTTATTATTTTCAACAACAAAAATAATGGGTAATTTCCATAATTGTGCCATATTTAAACATTCAAAAAATTGACCATTATTGCAAGTTCCATCACCAAAAAAAGCAGCAGTAACAGCATCACTATTATTGTCTTTAAAGACTTCTCTTTTATATTTGCTTGAGAAAGCTGCTCCTAAAGCGACTGGAATTCCTTCCCCAATAAAAGCATAACCTCCTAGTAAGTGATGTTCTTTAGAAAATAAATGCATTGATCCACCTCTACCTTTGCTACATCCAGTTTCTTTACCAAATAGTTCGCTCATGACTTCAAATGATGGAACTCCTGCGCTTAAAGCATGAACATGATCTCTATATGTGCTGCAAAACCAATCATGTTTTTTCTTCATCGCACCTATAACACCAGTACTTATAGCTTCTTGACCGTTATAAAGATGAACAAATCCAAACATTTTGCCCCGATAGTACATTTCAGCACACTTATCCTCGAATCTTCGTCCAAGAGTCATATCTTCGTATAATTTTAATCCCGTTTCACGATCTAGGATTGCTCTATCTAAGCCTTGAAGGTTAGAAATCCTTTCTACATGTGTTTCCAAGAAAATACCTTAAAGAAGTTTTGATTTGAAAACATTCTAGGACTCAATGGTCATTTTTTACGTTTTTTTTTAATAACTCTGTAAGACCTTATGAAAAAATTTTTTAACTTGATAATATTTGTCTAAAGATTTTAATAGGATATTTGATTGGAACTCCCATTAGATCACTTCCGATTGATTGGTGTAAGTCCTTCTGCTACTTCAGAAGAAATTCTTAGAGCCTTTCAATTGCGTTTGGATAAAACTCCTAATGATGGTTTTACCTTCGAGGTCTTAACTCAAAGGGCTGAACTCTTGCGTTTGACCGCAGATTTGCTTACGAATGCTGAGAATAGGAAAGAATATGAAGATCTTGTCCTAAATGGTGCTTCTGGCTTGGAATTTGCTTCTAATAGAGAAGTTGCCGGATTGATACTTTTATGGGAATCTGGATCCCCAAAAGAGGCATTTAAACTTACAAGAAAAGCTTTGCAGCCCCCCCAAACGCCTGCTTTGGGAAGTAGTAGAGAGGCAGATTTAACATTATTAGCAGCTTTGTCATCACGTGATGCAGCCATAAAAGAGCAAGATCAAAGATGCTATTCAAATGCAGCCGATTTTCTTCAAGAAGGTATTCAAATTTTGCAGAGAATGGGGAAGATGGGCGAACTAAGAAAAAATCTTGAGGATGATCTTTCTGCTCTACTGCCTTACCGGATACTAGATCTCTTAAGTAGAGATCTTATTGATGTTGAAACTCATAAGAAAGGTCTTTCGATGCTTTTAAATTTTATTAATAAAAGAGGTGGCTTAGAAGGTAAAAATAATTCTGAGAATGAACAAATACTTGATCAAAAAAGCTTTGAAGTATTTTTTCAGCAAGTTAAATCATTCTTAACAGTAAATGAGCAAATAGATCTATTTTTGAATTTGCAAAAGAAAGGTTCTACTGAAGCTGGCTTTTTAGCTTTTTTAGCACTTACAGCTGAAGGTTATGCAAAAAAGAAGCCAGAAAATTTATTCGAGGCTTTGAAGATTATTAAAAATATAAATCTGCCTGAATTAGATAAAATGCCACTCATTGGTTGTTTAGATTTATTACTAGCTAATATCGAGTCAGCAGAAAATAGATTTTTACTAAGTTCTGATGAAAATTTGAAAGAGTGGTTAAATTTATATGAAGGTGAAAAATTAGATGCAATTTGTCTATATTGCAAAAATTGGTTAGAGAATGAAGTGCTAAAGGGCTATCGAGATATACGAGTTGATGAAGTGGATTTAGATTCTTGGTTTGAAGATAGTGAAATACAAGAATTCATAGAAAAATTTGAGAAAAAATCAAATTATGCCTTATCAGGCGCTTATATCAGAAAACTTAGTAATAATTTTAAAAAGAATACAGATGAATCAACTTATGATTTTAAAGTAGATGAGGATATCCAGGATCAGAGTAATTTACCTCTACCAGGAGGAAATAAAAAAGATTTTGAGAATTTCTTTTCGGATAATATTAGAAAGAAAGACTTAATTAAAAATAAATCTGGAGAAATTTTTGAAAAGATCAATGAATCATATTCTGAATTAAAGTTCATAATTGGCGATATATTAAAAAGTAATCAATTTACAAATAAATCAAGAAACATTATTTACTTAAATGTATTTTTATTATTGTTTGTATTTGGGATAGGTTTAAGTTTCTTAAGAAATAACTCTAAAAATTTAGAAGAAGAAAATATTTCAGTTAAAACTTTAAATAAAAAAAATAATTCCTTAAATTCAGAAAATAATAATTTTCAGGAATCTATAGAAATAAGTAATGTTGAAGATACTAAAAAAGAAAAGGATACAAAACAAGAGACAATTACTGCAATTAGTGCTATCACTTCTATCTCTCCAACGTTAAATGAGATTGAAAATTTATTAAAGAATTGGCTTGAAAATAAAAGTAAATTTCTAGCTGGCAAAGGTGATATAGATCTTTCAAAAATAGTTCAAACAAATTTACTAAAAAGATTAAAAGAAGAAAGATCTAATGATTTAAAGAAAAATATTACAAAAATAATAAATACTGAGATTCAAAGCATCGAATATCTAACCCAGTCTTCATCTCGTATATCTGTTCTCGCAAAATTGAAATACTCTGAAAAAATACTGAACAATAATGGAGAAGTTGTAAATACAACAACATTTACTCCTTTTTTGAAAGTCAAGTATATTCTTGGATATTCTGAAAAATCTTGGAAATTAGTTGATTATGTTAGTGGTATCTAGGTTTTTATTCTCTATCGTTTATAATCAAAAAAGAATAAATTTAATTAATGTTTGATGAACTTTCTGCACGATTTGAAGACGCAGTAAAGGGTTTAAGAGGAGAATCAAAAATTAGTGAAAATAATATTGATCTAGCATTAAAACAAGTACGTAACGCTTTGTTAGATGCTGATGTCAGTTTGTCCGTTGTGAAAGAATTTATAAGCGATGTTAAAGATAAGGCTATTGGTGAAGAGGTTGTTAGAGGTGTTAACCCTGGTCAAAAATTCATTGAAGTTGTTAATAGCGAATTAGTAAACATAATGGGTAATGAAAATTCCCCATTGAATGAAAATAAAAATAAGCCGACTGTAATTTTAATGGCTGGATTACAAGGTGCCGGTAAAACAACTGCTACTGGTAAATTAGGCCTTTACCTTAAAGAAAAACAAAAAAGAGTTCTAATGATTGCTGCTGATGTCTACAGGCCTGCAGCGGTTGATCAACTTAAAACAATTGGTAAACAATATAGTTTAGAAGTTTTTTCAGACCTAAAAGAAAATAGTAAACCTGAGGAAATTGTTAGAGATGGACTCGCTTACGCTATAGATAATGAAAAAGATTTCATCATTATTGATACTGCAGGTAGGTTGCAAATTGATGAATCAATGATGGAAGAAATGGTTCGGATTAAGGAAGTCTCTAACCCGGATGAGGTCCTCTTGGTAGTTGATTCTATGATTGGTCAGGAGGCTGCTGATTTGACTAAATCATTTCATGAGAAAGTAGGAATTACTGGTTCTGTTTTAACTAAGCTTGATGGTGATTCCAGGGGAGGTGCAGCTCTCTCTATAAGAAAAGTCAGCGGAAAACCAATTAAATTTATAGGAACTGGTGAAAAAATTGAGGCATTGCAACCATTCCATCCAGAGAGGATGGCGAGTCGAATTTTAGGAATGGGAGATGTACTAACTCTTGTTGAGAAAGCTCAAAAGGAGGTCGAACTTGCTGATGCTGAGGCAATGCAAAAGAAACTGCAAGAAGCAACTTTTGACTTTAATGATTTCGTTAAGCAGATGAGATTAATTAAACGAATGGGTTCGTTGGGTGGATTAGTTAAATTAATTCCAGGGATGAATAAAATTGATGATGGAATGATTAAGAATGGAGAAGAACAACTTAAAAAAATTGAAGCGATGATAGCCTCTATGACTTTAGTTGAGAAACAAAAACCAGAATTACTTGCAGCTGAACCATCTAGAAGGAGTCGTATCGCTAAAGGTAGTGGATATGAAGTAAAGGAGGTTGATAAGGTTTTATCTGATTTTCAAAGGATGAGGGGATTTATGAAGCAAATGTCTAATGGTGGAATGCCTGGGATGCCTGGAATGGGTGGAATGCCTGGAATGGGAGGAATGCCTGGAATGGGAGGAATGCCTGGAATGGGAGGAATGCCTGGAATGGGAGGAAATAATACTTACCGTCCCAAAAAACAAAATCTGCCAAGAAAAAAAAGGGATTTGCTGATTTATAATTTTCAAAAATTTACCTTTCAATGATAATATTAATAAAACAAATAAAATTTTAAGATGATTAAATTGCGCCTAAAGCGCTTTGGAAAGAAAAAAGAGGCTAGTTTCAGAATCGTTGCATGTAACAGTACCTCTAGAAGAGATGGTAGACCACTGCAGGAACTTGGTTTTTACAATCCAAGAACCAAAGAGACAAGACTTGATACTGAAGCCTTAAGACTGAGATTAACCCAAGGGGCTCAACCAACAAATGTCGTTAGAACATTACTAGAAAAGGGTGGGTTATTAGATGCAAAGGAAAGACCTTCAATCGCTATTGGTAAAGCAAAATTAGCTGAAAAAGAAAAGGCTGCAAAATCCGAAGCAAAAAAATCTGAAACTACTGAAGCTGAAAAATAATAAATTTGCTAACTTTACATCAATATTCAAATATTAAATGAAAGAAGTTTCCAATATAGGTCACTTCACTATAGATTTACCAAGTACAGATGCTGCTACAGCACTTTCTGGACCTGGTAATACATCTCTGAAAAAATTTGAAACTCTTACTGGAGTTTCATTCGCGGTAAGAGGCTTGCAGCTTGAAATGAGTGGTATATCATCAAAATTAGAAAAAGCATCAGCACTCGTTGAATTAACAAGGCCTATATGGGAACAAGGATTAGAAGTCCCAGAGGTTGATTTGAAAGCGGCATTTTGTTCTTTAAATATAGGTCAAGCAACATCTCATGCTGAATTAGGTAAGAAAGTCCTTGCTCGATCAAAAGGTGGTAAATATTTAAGACCAAGAACAATAAGGCAAAAGGCTTATGTAGAAGCAATAGAGAATTATGATTTAACTTTTGCAATTGGACCAGCAGGAACAGGTAAAACCTTTTTAGCAACAGTTTTAGCTGCAAGATTATTAGCCGAAAAAGCAATTGAAAAAATTATTTTAACTAGACCTGCTGTTGAAGCAGGAGAAAACTTAGGATTTTTACCTGGGGATTTACAACAAAAAGTAGATCCATACTTAAGACCTCTTTTTGACTCTCTACATAGTATCTTTGGGTCTGAAAAAACTAATTCTCTTATCGATAAAGGGATAATAGAGATAGTGCCCCTTGCCTTCATGAGAGGCAGAACACTTGAAGATTCTTTAATTATTCTTGATGAGGCTCAAAATACAACAAAAGCTCAAATGAAAATGTTTTTGACTCGATTAGGTGAGAGATCAAAAATGATTGTTAATGGAGATATTACTCAAATTGATCTAAAGGATAGGAATGAGAGTGGTTTAACTGAAGCAATTAATATTTTTTCAAATGTGGAGGATATAAAATTTTGTTATTTGACAACTGAAGATATTGTTCGTCATACACTAGTACAAAAAATCGTAGAAGCTTATAAAAATTAATTGGGTGAACCGCACACAGAAATTCTTTAAAAATAGAGTAAAATATAAGTTAATTAATAATAAAAATGCCTGCAAGTAGTAATTTTCAACAAGCTATTCGCGAAGCTCAAACTAGTGCAATTGTTGGACCAAATGTTGTCAACAAAGCTTTGCCATATGTTGGTGGAGGAATGGTTTTAACATCTGTCGGTGTGTTAGGTGGCCTGTCCATCATGAATAGTCCGATTTTTAATCCTCTATTTTTTATTGCAATTATTGGTCAGTTAGTACTCTTTTTTGTTGCTCAAAGCGCCGCTAATAATGCTAATAATTCAAAAGCACTACCTCTCCTTGCTACTTATAGTCTGCTTACAGGATTTACTTTAAGTGGAATTATAGCTTATGCAGCTTTGAGTATTGGTGTAGGTTCAATTGCTACTGCTGCTCTAGCTACAGGAATTACTTTTGTAATTGCATCATATACAGGTCAAAGAATGAGCGATAATGTTGGACAAGCTCTTCAGGGTGTTGTAGGCCTTGGTCTTCTAGGCCTCATAATCGCAATGGTAGTTCAATTTATTGGTGGTCTATTTTCTCCTGCTTTTGGAGGTAGTGGTTTTGAGTTACTTATTGCTGGATTCGGAACAGTATTATTTGTGGCTATGTCATTTGTAGATTTCTACACTATGCCAAGAAGGTATAGCGATGACCAGTATCTAGCAGGGGCTTTAGGAATGTATTTGACTTATATAAACCTATTTGTCTTCATCTTAAGATTAATGATTGCTTTGCAGGGTGGTGGAAGAAGGGATTAATTTAATAAAAACTTATCTTCTTTTTAAAAGAGCTAGTAATAGCTCTTTTTTATTGTGCGATTTCGTTTACTTTTTCTCTTATAAAATTTTTTTGTTCTGCAGTATATTTCACTTGATTATCAAAACTGTTTCCCATATTATCAATTTCTGAAAGCATTTTATTGATTTCTTTTGTTACTAATTTAGTATCCAATTCTTTTAAAAGATTTATACACCTTTCAGAAATATTATTTGACCTTTCAGCGTATTCAACATTCTTAGCTTTTTGATGATTAAGTATTTGGGCAGAACTCATAAACAAATTTTTAATTGTAATTTCTACAACATGAACACCTCTCTCTCTCAATATAAAAATTATAGAAGAAGGTAATTTATCTAATAAAGTACATTTACTGTCTGATAAGGCATAAGCGAAAAAGCCCCTTATGCCATTTTTGGTCTTGATAAGTTCTTTAATACGATCAGCTAAAACCTCATCACTTAAAAGATCATCATCCCAATCTTTGCACCAATCATTAGCAATATTGATTGATTGTATAAAAGATGGGTCTTGACTAATTATGGTTTTTTTCTTCATTTTTGATCAGAATTTTATTATGGTCTGCATTTAGTACTTGTGAATAATTATAAATCTGGTTTTGTGACTTTGCTAGGGAGACCAAATGTTGGTAAGTCAACTTTAATTAATAAACTTGTTGGAAAAAAAATAACTATTACATCACCCATTGCCCAAACAACTCGTAATAAATTAAGAGGAATACTCACTACAGATGATACACAAATAATTTTTATAGATACTCCAGGTGTACATAAACCACATCATTTGTTAGGTGAAAAACTGGTTAAGAATGCTAAGTCGGCTATTAATGGAGTAGATCTTATATTATTAATATTTGATTCTTACTATAAACCTGGAAGAGGAGATGAGTACATAAGAGATTTGTTAATTACTAATAAAGCAAAATGTATAGTAGTTTTAAATAAATGGGATTTATTAGAAAACGGGGATAAAATTGTCAGATTGAATCAATATAAGGAACTTTTAAATGATAATTTAATTAGTATTCAAGAAGTTAGTGCCTTAAGTGGTCATGGATGTAATCAATTAATAAAAAAAATAAGGGATTTCTTCCAGAAGGGAAACCTCTTTATCCCAAAGATACTATTGTTGATCAACCTATTAAGGTAATGTTATCTGAATTAATTAGAGAGCAAGTATTACTAAACACAAGGGAGGAGATTCCTCATAGTGTAGCCGTTAAAATAGAGAAAATGGAATATATAAAAAATAAGGGGAAAGATACTACTGCTATTTTGGCGACAATTATTGTAGAGAGAAAGACTCAGAAAGGGATCCTTATAGGAAAAGGAGGTTCAATGTTAAAGGTTATTGGACAATCTGCAAGAATGAATATGAAAAATCTAATTGAGGGTTCGATTTATCTCGAACTATTTGTAAAAGTAATACCAAATTGGAGAAAAAAAGAATCAAAGTTAATTGAATATGGTTATGAGGAAGATTTCTAAATGTCTAAGATTTGTTTTGATGTAATCAGCTTATTTCCCAAATCTTTTCAAGTATTGAATGAAATGGGTGTTATTTCTAGAGCTATCAAAAAAAATTTAATATCAATAAATACTTGTGACTTGCGCAACTATGGGGTGGGCTCTTATAAGCAAGTTGATGATATCCCTTATGGAGGCGGGGCAGGAATGGTTTTAAAACCTGAGCCAATATATAAAGCTTATGAATCAATCAAAAAATCAAAAAATAAACTTACACTTTTAATGTCTCCACAAGGGCAAGTTGTAAAGCAAAAGGATTTTGTCAGATGGTCATCATATGATCAATTAATTATTATTTGCGGTCAATACGAAGGTTTTGATGAGAGAGTAAGAGTATTAGCGGATGAAGAAGTTTCCATTGGAGATTATATTTTGACTGGAGGAGAAATTCCAGCAATAACTATTATTAATGGGATCTCACGTTTAATCCCAGGAACTCTTGGAGATCCTGATTCTTTAAATGATGAGAGTCATAATTCTTGCTATTTAGAATATCCACATTACACAAGGCCTTCAAGCTTTAGAGGAATGAATGTTCCAAGTATTTTATTGAGCGGTAATCATAAAGAAATTAAAAATTGGCGAAATGAGCAAAAGATTCGAAGAACTTTGGAAAGGAGAAAAGACTTAATTTCATCTGAAGACTTCAAAAAGTTACCAGAAAGTAAGAGAATAAATAAAGATTACAATAACCTTATGAGATTTCGCATCGGTAATGGATATGATATTCATCGATTAAAAAAGGGAAGAGATTTAATTATTGGAGGAGTGAAATTAGAACATCCTAATAATTTAGGACTCGATGGACATAGCGATGCAGATGTTCTTTCTCATTCAATTATGGATGCACTTTTAGGTGCACTTTCATTAGGTGATATAGGTAAATATTTCCCTCCAAGTGATGATAAATGGAAAAATGCAGATAGTTTAATATTGCTATCAAAAGTAGTTGAATTGATAAAAAATAAAGGATGGATAATTAATAATATTGATAGTGTTATTGTGGCAGAAAGGCCAAAATTTCTTCCTCATATAGATTCAATGAAAGATAATATTTCTAAAGTAATTGGTTTAGAAAGAGATTTAATAGGTATAAAAGCTACAACAAATGAAACCTTAGGGCCAGAAGGCCGTGAAGAGGGAATAAGTTGCCATTCAGTAGTTTTATTAGAGAAAGAATAATGAAAGTAGTTTCTTTTTTAAAAAATCTAATAAAAAAGGTTTTTGTTTTATTATTGGTATTTATAATTTTTCAATTAAATGTTTCAAATGCCTTTGCACTTCAAATGAATAAATTAAATGAAAATATTGTAGAAGAATTACGACTCAGTGTGCCCTTAAAATATAAGGAAACTTGGCTTAAAGCAGAGGAAGAAGTTTGGGAGCCATGGCTTTCAAAACAAGATGGTTTTTTAGGAAGGCAAATTTTTTATAATCAGAAAACAGGAGAAGCTTTATTACTTGTTAAATGGAAGAATAGAAACTTGTGGAAAAATATTTCTGATGAAGAAGTCAATAAAATGCAAAAAATTTATGAGGAAACTGTTACTAGCTCTCTAGGAGTTGAAACTAATCCTTTTCAATTTATTTATGAAGGCGAATTATTCGAGCAAAAATGATTTTAGATATTAGATTCGATTTTGATAGACAAAATCGTCTAGGATTAATTGAAGCAATTTGGGGAGAACATAAAAGTATTGAACAATTAAAAAAAATTGCTCAAGAAGTTTTAAAAAAAGGTGAATTTGTTTTTATAACAAGAATTAATGAAAGCAAAGCTAGATGTCTACAAGATATTTATGCAAATGCAATATTTATTAAAGATGCTAATTGTTTAGTTATTGGAGAAAATGCAAATAAAATTGAATCTGAGAAAACTGTCGCTATTGTCTCTGGAGGTTCTAGTGACTTGAAAGTAACTCTAGAAGTTAAAACAGCTTTAGAAATTTATGGTATTACTTGTGAAACTTTTATAGATGTTGGAGTTGCTGGAGTTCATAGACTCTTTAGTCAATTAGACAAAATTAATGAACATAATTTAATAATAGTCTGCGCTGGAATGGAAGGAGCTTTAGCTACTGTAATTGGAGGACTATTACCTCAACCTATAATAGGTGTCCCAGTTTCTGTAGGATATGGAGTTAGTAAAGATGGAATGGTGGCCTTGAATAGTATGTTGGCTAGTTGTTCTCCAGGGATAATGGTAATGAATATAGATAATGGATACGGTGCCGCAATGGCTGCACTAAGAATAATAAAAAGTTAAAAATTATAGCTACTATTTCTTATGGTTAATCTCTAAAAGATTTTCTATCCACATATTTAATCTTTCAGATAATACTCCCTCTTCTCGCATTTTTATAGCTTTCATTATGACTTCTGTATTTACCCACTCTGGGTATCTTTTTTGCATTTTTATTTTTATTATTATTTATTTGAAACAGATAATGGATTTACAATCAAGAGATGAGTAACAAATTTAATCAATATTGTCAGAATTATTACTCAGTCTTGATAATTCTGAGGAATTACATTCATTCTCAACATTTTTTAATCTATCGATCAAATCAGAAAGATCTTTATGAGCTAATTGACCATTTTGCTCCCATTTTAAAGATCTTGTAGATTGCTTTAATTCTTCTTTCATTTTTACTGTAATAGTATTAAGAATATAAAATGAAAAAATTAAAATTTGATCAATTGTTTCATTGATTAGGTTAAAAAAATATGAAGATATTTTTTAATTATTCAACTTCTGGTGAAAATTCATTATTTATTATCAAATGTAATCTATTTTATTGAAATTATCCTCCTCCAACTATTGATACAATTTCTAATTTGTCTCCATTTTTATATATTTATCATCCCACTCCGCTGAATTAATAATTAGTTTATTTACTTCAACAACAACTGTATTAGAAGAATATCCAAGTAATTTAATAGTCTCATTCAAAGAAATGCTTTTATTAGATTGAATAAGTCTTTCTTCTCCATTTACCTTAATTTTCATCAGTTAAAGAATTTATTATCATAATAGCTTTCTCTTTAGGATTTTTTGAATTAATAAGATCTGATATTATTGCAACCTTACGAATATTATTTTCTTTTAATAAAGAAATGTTCTCTTGCTTAATTCCTCCAATTGCAAACCATGGAATTGAAATATCCTTTGTGAGTGATTTTAAAGTATCTATTCCTAAGGGACTTTTTCCTTTTTTGTTGTAGTTGCAAAAACTGGACCTATTCCTAAGTAGTCGCAACCATCTTTTATCGCTTTTTTATATCCCACTCATTACTTGCTGAGATACCTATTATTTTCGAAAAACCCAATATATTTCTAGCGGATTTTATATCCATATCATCTTGACCAAGATGAACTCCATCTGCTTTACAAGCCAAGGCAATATCTACTCTGTCATTTATTAAAAAAAGAGCATCAAAATTATTACATAATTCTCTTACTTTTATTGCAAATTTAAGATTATCAGAATCTTTCCCTTGCTTAAATCTCAATTGAATTATTTTTACACCTCCTTCCAAAATATTTTTTATTTTCTCAAATAAATTTTCGGTATCAAGAGTAATGAAATATAAATCATTTTCATTCAAAATTTTTCGCAGTGAGTAATTTGACTGTGCTTCCAGTAATACAATTTCAAGATTATAAATTTCATATCTTATATCAGATGAGATTTTACTAAGATTTTGATTATGGTCTCTTGAGAACTCTTCGATTACTCTTAAAGCCTCTTGAACTCTCGCTGCATTAGAACTAATTATGGAGCTTGCATCATTTCTTTTAAATTGTTCAGGATGACTTAAACCAGCACTATTATCATTTATAAAATTTCTAGACTCTTTATATACTTTAAGGTGATGTTTACCTAAAATTTGCCTAAAATTTTTAAAACTTTTAACTAAATCTTTTCTTCCTAGAGCAAATCTTGCCCAATCTTCCAAAACTCTTAAACCTTCTCTAGCTCTATCTAAATTTGCATCGACAATTTGAGCTATTCTTTGATCTTCTAACCGTTTTAAGTCTAAGTTTTTCATCTTATTTTTATTCAATATTATTAAAAATTTCTTAGCCATATCTATATCTTTAAAGATTTGTTTTGACAATTCACTTAAATTTGAGAATTTTATTTGTGATCTAATTTTTTTAATAGGTTGTATTCTTAACTTTAAATCATAAAGGTTAATGTTTTTATTAATTAAATGAACTTCAACAGCAGAAGGAGATAGTGGATCAATTGTTGGCTGTGGACCTAGGTTCATTACAGATGGTAACTTAACTTTGGAATCTTCAGGAAAGCTCCATGCTGCATAAACACCTACTCCTGGTAGAAACTTTCTGCCATCTATTTCAAGGTTTGCAGTTGGGCATCCAATCTCTTTACCAAGGCCCTTCCCTTTCACAACTTTACCTGAAAAATTATAAGGCCTTTGTAGCAATTTCCTAGCATTCTCTAGATCACAATTAAGCAATAATTCTCTCACTCTACTACTGCTAATTCTTCCATATTGATCCTCTAAGAGTGGGACAATATTCAATGCAATATTCTGATTTTTTACAGATTCTTTAATAGTATTGATATCTCCTTGCCTTTTGTAACCAAATCGAAAGTTTTCTCCAACTGAAATACTTTTTGTTTGAAGTTGATTAAAAAGAACATCTTTTAAAAAATTATTAGCACTAAGTTTAGATAACTTTTTATCAAAAGGTATTAAGACTAATTGTTCAATACCAAGACTCTCTAAAAGTGGAAGTTTTTCTTCTGGGAGGTCAAGCCTTAATCTGGTTTCACCAAATAAGACTTCTCTTGGATGTGGCCAGAAACTTGCAATGGTTGGAGTATATTGACTATTTTTTACAACAGTTTCAATTAATCTTCTATGACCTTCATGCAGGCCATCAAAACTTCCAATCGCGATAGAGGTAGGTGCTTTGACTTCAGATGGTGATATTAAAGAGATCACAATATAACGTGCAATTTTATGAATTTGATGGCAAATTTGAATAAATAATTTACTCAATCAAATGAATGGCTGACAAAATAGATTTTCAGTTGCTTTCATTTGGAATGCGACGGACCGGTTGGATACGCTTTTGGATTCAATCTATTCTAGGTGTTGTTGTAACATCTGTTTTGCTTTTTTCAAATGTTGTTAGTAATGATAGCGAAGGACAGCTTAGTTTGGCACCAGGATTATCATTAACAACAGTATCTTTAGTCTTACTATTTCTTAGCCTTTGGCAGGGGTGGTTAATTGTAAAAACTGGTAGAGCAATTTCAAGTAATGTTAGACCCTCAAGAGGTCAGACTAGCAAACTTATTAAAAGAGGTTTAGTTATTGATTTATTAGGGATATTATTTGGACTTATTGGCTATCAAGCTCTTATGGGAGCTCTTTTTATACAAGCCTCTACTCAAACACAAGGAATTGCAATAGCTACTAGCTCAGATGTTGCAATTACTGGATTAGAAATTCTTTCTGTTTTAAGTAATACACAAGTCATTGCAGCACATTTTGTGGGATTATGCTTCTCTTTATGGTTGCTTAGAAGAATCTATAAGAGTTGAATATTAGGAAGCATTTCTAAACTATCTCTCCAAAATAAATCAGGCTCAATAGGTGTTAATGAAAGCTTTTTCTTTTCTATTTGGGAAACATCGCTAGGCCAATTTTTAGGCCCATATCCCTTAGCGTTGAGATCCATGACAGCTTCTCCAGCAAGCCAAAAATAAGTATCTCCTCTTGGATCTTCCCTTTTTGAAAATTGATTTTTATATTTTCTTATTGATAATCTTGTCCATGATCCTCCTATTATTTCGCTCTTTTGACATGGTGGAATATTTAAATTTAGAAGCAATGATTTTGGCCAATTACTTTTTAAAGCTTGTTCAGCAATTTTTAAAGAAACTTCACTCGCAAATTCAAAATCTCTCCATTTGAAATCAGCTAAACTAACAGCCATTGAAGGTATATTTTCAAGAGTTCCTTCCATAGCGGCAGCTACAGTACCTGAACAAAATATATCAGTGCCTAAATTAGGACCTTGATTAATACCAGAAAGAACTAAATCAGGCTTCGCTTCTAATAATTCAGATAAAGCTAACTTTACACAATCTGCTGGAGTCCCTGAGCAGCCCCATGCTTTAATTCCTTTTTGAAATAATGCATCTGCATTTTCAATCCTTATCGGAGAGGATAAAGTTAATCCATGACCTGTTGCAGAGCGCTCTTGATCTGGGCAGACTACAGTAACATTATGTCCTCTCTCTAAAGCTTTTTTAGCAAGTGATCTTATTCCATCAGCAAAAATGCCATCATCATTACTAATTAAAATATTTAATGAATCCATTTAGAAAAATAATTTTTAATATGCACTATGGTTAAGTAATATGAATCTATACCTTTTTTTACTATATCAGTGAGTGAAATTGAATTACTAGATCAAATTGAGAATCAGTTGAAAAGTCTATCTGATTCTGCAGATCAAGATATAAAAAATACTAAAAAAGAAGGTGATTTAGAAATCTTAAGAGTTTCTTTGCTTGGAAAAAAAGGAAAATTATCAAATATCTTAAAAAATATGAGTAAATTAGAAGCAAAAGATAGACCAAAGATTGGTCAAAAAGCAAATATTCTCAAAACTAACTTACTTGAAGCAATTAGTGATCGAAAAAATCAGTTATTAAATTATGCTTTAGAGTTAAAAATTGCAAATGAGAAATTAGATGTAACTATTCCCTCTACTGGGACACCAAAAGGTAATCAACATCCATTACTCTCTACTCAAGATGAAATTATTGATATTTTTTGTGGATTAGGTTACTCAGTAGCAAATGGGCCTGAAATAGAATCGGATTTTTATAATTTTGAGTCTTTAAATATTCCTAAAAATCATCCTGCTAGAGATATGCAAGATACTTTTTATTTAAATGATAATTTACTTTTGAGGACGCATACATCTCCTGTTCAAATAAGATATTTAAAAGATAATCCACCTCCTACTAGAATTATTTCTCCAGGTCGTGTTTATAGAAGAGATGCAGTTGATGCAACACATTCTCCAGTTTTTAATCAAGTAGAAGTTTTATGTATTGATGAAGGTATTAATTTTAGTCATTTAAGAGGAACTGTACTTACTTTTTTAAAAACTTTTTTTGGCGACTTACCTATTAGATTTAGAGCTAGTTATTTCCCTTTTACTGAACCATCGGCCGAAGTAGATGTTCAATGGAAAGGGAAATGGTTGGAGGTTATGGGATGTGGAATGGTTGATCCAATGGTTCTTAATAGAATGGGAATAGATTCAGAGAAATGGACAGGTTTTGCTGCAGGTTTAGGAGTTGAAAGATTTTGTATGGTAAGGCATCAAATAGATGATATTAGAAGATTTTATACTAATGATTTGAGATTTTTAAAACAATTTTAGTGAAGATTATTAGCATCTAAATTAGCCTTTATAGAGCAATTTGGTTTAAGGTATAGTTAGTTATAAATTTCTCGATTGGTACGAAAAGCTGGACTAATCGTCAATGATGGAAAAGATTTAGCTGTCCAGACAGCTATATCTGTTCAAAAAAAGTTGGAAAGTTCTAATTATAAAGTTGTTAGAGTTAGTAGCTCTGGAGGTATGGTAGGTTTTGCAAATCCTGATCAACATGTAAGGCCACTTGGATATACAAATTGTGTACCAGATGGTTTTAATTCCTCTATTGAATTTGCAATTGTTCTTGGTGGAGATGGAACTGTGTTATCAGCAGCTAGGCAAACTGCTCCTGCAAAAATTCCAATACTTACAATTAATACTGGCCACTTAGGATTTTTGGCAGAAGCTTATTTGTCTAATCTTGAAGATGCATTGGATAAATTAATTCAAGGTAATTGGGATATAGAAGAAAGGAATAGTTTAATTATAAGTGTTATGCGAAATGATCAAAGAAGATGGGAGTCTTTATGTCTTAACGAAATGGCCTTACATAGAGAACCCTTAACAAGTATGTGCCATTTTGAAATATCAATTGGAAAGCATGCACCTGTTGATATTTCCGCTGATGGTGTGATTCTCTCTACTCCAACAGGATCAACAGCATATTCATTAAGCGCTGGAGGTCCTGTGATAACACCTGATTGCCCAGTAGTTCAATTAACTCCAATTGCTCCGCATTCATTAGCATCTAGAGCTTTGGTATTTAATGATTCTGAACCAGTGACTGTTTTTCCAGCTACGCCTGAAAGATTAATTATGGTTGTAGATGGTAATGCTGGATGTTATGTATGGCCTGAAGATAGAGTCTTAATAAGAAAAAGTAATCATCCAGTTAGGTTTATAAGATTGGATGACCATGAATTTTTTCAGGTTTTGAGAAATAAGTTAGGCTGGGGATTACCTCATGTTGCAAAACCGGATAAATAAATTTATTTTTTCTTAGCTTTAATTATAAATACTGGATTATTTGGCTCGAATCTTGTCCCTTCAGAAATACTTAGACCTTTAAATGTTTGAATAAGATTCATACTAGTTTCGTAATTAAGTTGTCTTAGACAATTAGAAACTTTTTGTAAAACTTCATAAGTAATTATAGGTAAAACTATTATGTCTCCTTTTTTAAGAAATTTTGATAAGGCTTCAATAATTTCAATTTTTGTCTCTTTATCGCAACCACCTATAACAACCCTATTTGAATCAGAAAATAAATTATTCAAATCATTATTTAAAAATTGTTTTACATCACTCTCAATTATTTTTTTTGGTGAAACCCCTAATTTTTTTGCATTTTCTTTAACTAGTAATTGACTCCCAAATCTTTTGTCTATAGATATTAATTTTAATTTTGGTCTTAATCTAAGAGCCTCTAAACCAATTGTCCCGCTACCTGATCCAATATCTAATAAAGTTCCTAATTCTGGTAACTCTAAATCAGCCAGTATTTGAATCCTGATTTCTCTTTTTGTTAGTAAATTTGGCCTATCATTAAATGTTTTAAAAGTATTATCACTAATACCAAAAAGAGGTAAATTTTTAATTAAAGAATTGATTTCTTTCTTTAAGAGAATAACTATATTTAAATCAGATATTCCTTTTGGAAGATTTTCTTGATGTGATATTAATCTGATTTTTTCATTTTTAGAACCTATTTCCTCACATAGCCAAAATTCATAGGAATTCTCTAGATCTAGTTCCTTTAGATTTTGTCTAATTAACTCTAAATTATTATTTTTAGGATCTGTTAGTATTGCTATTCCTTTTTCTTTTAACTTCAGTAATTTTATTAATTCATTTGTTTCTCGACCATGAATACTAACTGCTTTAACATCTTGCCATGATTTTTTTAATCTGCTAAAAGCTAATTGAAGACTTGTTTTACCTGGATAAAATAATAATTCCTCTTTTGAGAAGTTGTTTAGAAGGATTCTTCCAATTCCAAACCAAAGTGGATCACCTCTGGAGATAAGTATTACATCATTATCATTAGATTTAAGCCAATTAATTAAATCTAAATTGCTTTTACTTTCATAAAAATTTTTCTCCTCAATGAATTTCATTGAAACCCAGTCCTTTATTTCATGTATATATGTATTTGGTGCTGCAATGTTTTTAACTTTATGAAAAAGTTCTTGAACTTCTAGTGATAAATCTTCAATTTTAAAAGAATTTAATCCTATAACATGAATTTTTCTTTTAATTTTTTTCATCAATTATATTATTAGATGCTAAAAAAGGTTTAATTTGTGTAAGTTGTAAAATTATCCTATTATTATATGAGTCAATAATAAAGTGACTAATTGTCTGAAAGAAGAAAGCGATTACACGAATTACTGTTAGCTCTTATTAACAAACAAGATTATTTAGAACTAATAGAAGATGATTCCAACGATTTAGCAAAAAGTTTCTCTGAAAATGAATCTAGAGATTTTTCAAAATCAATTGAGAGAAATCGTAAAATTCTAAAGAAATATCACTCTCTTGTTAGGACTGCTGTTACACTTGATGCTCTTATGGACTCTGAAAATGAAGAAAATTTCAAAATTAATAAATGAATACTCAGCAAAAATTCTTATTTGCTTAGTTATTGTTCCTTTATTATTATTCCGGTAAAATCTTATGCAGAAGTTGCAGAAACTCAAATAAATGGTGGTTTAATAAATGCTAGTACAGAATTTCTAAGAGATTTAGATTATGAAACTTGGCAATTGGTGGCATATAAATCACCAAATAATGATGAAAAGTTAGTCTTAAGGGTAATTGGATATCCTGGGAATTTAAGGATTGATCATCCTCTCTCCCTTGATGTAGAGTCTGGAAGAAAGAAATGGAAGTTAGATGACATAACTTTATTAAATACTGAGCTTGCAGAAGATAGTAGACAAGCTGCAGCAGAATTTGATCTAGAAAGTTTACTTCAAGATATTTCTCAAAACAGACCTTTAAGACTTTCTTTACAAGGAGTTTTCTCTGAGCTCCCTGTTCCTCCCTTTTTAGTAAAAGAATGGAGGGCATTAAGAACTCAATCTTAAAATGAAGCTAGACAATTTCATTCACAAAAAATGGATGATAAGAGCAATTCGTTTAGCCTCTCTTGGTAGAGGTTTTACTAGTCCAAATCCACTGGTTGGAGCAGTAATTCTTGATAAAAAAGGGAAATTAATCTCGGAAGGTTTTCATCAAAAATCTGGGATGCCTCATGCTGAAGCAATGGCATTTAATAATCTAAAAGATGATCCTTCTGGTGGAACTCTATATGTAAATCTTGAACCTTGTTGCCATAGAGGAAAAACTCCTCCATGTGTAGATAGAATAATATCTTCAGGAATTAATAAGGTATTTGTATCTATAAAAGATCCAGATTTAAGAGTTGCAGGTAAGGGAATTAGATTATTAGAGAATGCAGGGATTGAAGTCAATTTAGGTTTGTGTGAGAAGGAATCATTGGAATTAAATAAATCATTTATTTATAGAAATTTAAATGGTTGTTCCTATGGAGTTTTGAAGTGGGCAATGAGTATTGATGGTAGGGTAGGACTAAAAAATGGAGAGAGTAAATGGATTACTACTGAAAAATCTCGCTCATTAGTCCATAAACTTAGAGCTGACTTTGATGCGATAATTATTGGTGGTAATACTTTGAGAAAAGATAATCCTATTTTGACAACTCGTGGATTAAAAAAAATAGAACCTTTAAGGGTAGTTTTTACTAGAACTCTAGATTTACCAATAAAAGCAAAATTATGGGATACCGAATTATCAAATACTTTAATTGTATATGATTCTTCAACAGCTAATGAAGGCTATCTAAAAAGGATCCCTAATAATGTATTATAGAAAAGGTTTCGTCTGATGAACCAAAATTACTTACACAAATTTTAGCCGATAAAGGGTGTAATAAAGTTTTATGGGAATGTGGACCTGAGCTTGCTACTGCAGCAGTAAAAGCAGGCTGTATTCAAGAATTTATTACTTTTGTTGCTCCTAAAATAATTGGAGGTGAAAATGGGATGAATCCTTTTTCTGATTTTGAATTTAAATCAATGAATGAAATTATGAATTTGAATTTGCAAGAAATAAAATCAATAAGTAATGATATTTATCTAAGAAGTATTATGAAGTAAACCATCTGTTAATTTATTCTGTAAGTATACTTACGGTTCTCACCCAATAATCAAATTACTAATACGAAATTAAGTTGGTTAGTTTATAATAAATATAAATTATAAAAAATTATGCCCATAAGACAGGATGATAATCAACCTAACAGAAGATTTGGAATCGTAAATATCGTTTTGATAGGGGTTGGAGCATTGCTTCTTTTCAGTAGCCTTTTCCCTAATCAAAATATGCAAATCCC
>GL947594.1:1184719-1194019 GCA_000218705.1 Prochlorococcus marinus bv. HNLC1 | reverse complement strand
CAGCTTATTTTAATGATTCGCAAAGGCAAGCCACAAAAGATGCAGGAAAAATAGCTGGCCTTGAGGTATTGAGGATAGTAAATGAGCCAACGGCTGCAGCTTTGGCTTATGGTTTGGATAAGGAAAATGAAAAAATCCTTGTATTTGATCTTGGAGGAGGTACTTTTGATGTCTCAGTTATTGAGGCTGGTGACGGAGTTACTGAGGTGCTTTCAACATCTGGTGATACCCATTTAGGTGGTGATGATTTTGATAGATGTATTGTTGATCATTTAGCTAGTACATTTAAATCAAATGAAGGGATTGACTTGAGACAAGATAAGCAAGCTTTGCAACGTTTAACTGAAGCTGCTGAAAAAGCAAAAATTGAGTTATCAAATGCTACACAAAGTGAAATTAATTTACCTTTTATTACTGCTACTCCTGAAGGTCCTAAGCATCTAGATTTAAATTTAACTAGAGCAAAATTTGAAGAATTAGCTGCATCACTAATAGATAGATGTAAGATTCCTGTTGAGCAAGCACTTAAAGATGCAAAAATTTCAACAAGTGAAATAGATGAAGTTGTTATGGTCGGAGGTTCTTCAAGAATTCCAGCAGTATTAGATTTAGTTAAAACTATTACAGGTAAAGATCCTAATCAAACTGTTAATCCTGATGAAGTTGTTGCAGTAGGAGCTGCTGTACAAGGAGGTGTTCTTGCTGGAGAAGTTAAAGATATACTTTTATTAGATGTAACTCCATTATCTTTAGGTGTTGAAACTCTTGGAGGTGTTATGACAAAAATGATTTCTAGAAATACAACAGTACCTACTAAGAAATCTGAGACATACTCTACTGCTGTTGATGGTCAAACTAATGTTGAGATCCATGTTCTTCAAGGAGAGAGGGAGATGGCTTCTGATAATAAAAGTTTAGGAACCTTTAGGCTTGATGGGATTCCTTCAGCTCCCAGAGGTGTTCCACAAATTGAGGTGACTTTTGATATTGATGCTAATGGTATTTTGAGTGTTACTGCAAAGGATAAAGGTAGTGGTAAAGAACAAAGTATATCAATCACAGGTGCTTCAACTTTATCAGATAATGAGGTTGATAAGATGGTAAAAGATGCTGAAACAAATGCTTCTGCTGATAAAGAAAAAAGAGATCGTATTGACTTAAAAAATCAATCTGAAACTCTTGTTTATCAAACAGAAAAGCAACTAGCAGAATTAGGAGACAAGATTGATCAAGCTACTAAATCTAAAGTAGAAGAAAAGAGTAAAGCATTGAAAGATGCTGTTGCTAATGAAGATTATGATTCAATGAAAAAACTGCTTGAAGAGCTTCAACAAGAACTTTATGCTGTTGGATCTTCTGTTTATCAACAGCCTGGTAATCAATCTCCTGCTGCTGGTAGTTCAGAACAAATCTTCAGCTAAAGATGATGGAGATGATGTTATTGATGCTGATTTTACTGAATCAAAATAGTTAAATATGTTTTTTAATTTCTTCTGAGACCCAATGTGAACAGGCAGGGGCAAGTAGTATTCCATTTTTATAAAAACCTGAGCATAATATTAATCCTTTTTCTAATGATTTTAATAATGGTGATGGCTCACCTTCTGGTCTTGAACGGATTCCAAACCATTTTCTAGAAATATTTTTTTTGTTAAGCCAATTTGGTTTATGTTCTAGGAATTCAAATAGTTCATTTAAATAAAACTCTTCTGGTTTAAAGTTATATTCATCAGTTGAACCTATTATTATTTTTTCCTTACTTATAGTTATTAAATTTTTATCATTAATATTTAAAAGTTTTGGTAGGATAAAAAATTTATATTTTTATCTTCGTGAAATATTTCTATCGCTTGCCCAAGTACAGGTTTAAGTTTTATTTTATGTAATTCTGGATTAATTAATTTCAATGAATCAAGGGAATTACAAAGAATAACTATTTCACTTGTTAAAATTTCACCAGATTTAAGTTTTAAATTCCATTTTTGGATTTTTTTTTCAATTTGAATTACTTGATTATTAATTGTTTTAATATTTTTTGTTTTTAAAGCTATATTAAGTGTTTCTAATAATATTTTTGGATTAATTCTGCCATCCTGATGAGAAATTATTCCTTGTAATTTATTTCCTTTAAATATTTTATTAATTGGATTTAAAATATATGAATTAGCTTCTACTATTTCTAGATCATCATTTGGATAATTATTTACAAATGTAGTTAATTTTTTAAATTTTTCTAGATCACTAGTTAGTTTAAATAATGGTTTTTCAATTATTAATTTTGGATTATATCTTTGCAAAATATTTATCCATTTAGGCCATAATTCTGAACTTTTTTGTCTTAGTATCCAACTTCTACCTTTTCTCTTTTGATAAATTTTCCCCATTAAAATTCCAAGAGCAGCATTACTGCTGTTTTGCATTTCATCTTGATCAATTATTGTAATATCAAATCCATATTTTGATAATTCAAAAGCATTAGATTTCCCAATTATTCCTGATCCAACAATTATTATCTTGATCTTATTAAATTTATCTTTTAGTTTATTCATTACTATATTATAAGTAATTATAAAAATCTAAATAAATCATTCATTTTTGGAAAATCCTTCAATTATTTTAAGAACTGTTTGTCCAGATCAACCAGGATTGGTATACAAGCTAACTAGTTGGATTTCTAGTTGTGGTGGAAATATCAAACATTCTGATCATCATACAGATCAAGATGCAGAACTCTTTTTGAGTAGGATTGAATGGAGTATAAATAGTTTTCCAATAAATAAGTTAGAGATATTTGAGGGATTTCAACAAATTGCAAATAATATTAATGCAAACTTTACTATAAATTATTCTGATGAAATTCCAAATGTAGCAATATTCGTAAGTAAGCAAAATCATTGTTTAATCGACTTGTTATGGAGGGTTAGAAATGGAGAGTTAAAGATGAAAGTCCCATTAATCATTTCTAATCATCCTGATCTTGAAGGGTTAGCAAAAGATTTTAATGCTCAATTTATTTATTATGATTCAATTAATAACCAGAGATCAGAGATCGAGAGACAAATTTTAAATAAGTTAAAATTTTTTGATATAAAATTTGCAATTTTAGCTAAATATATGCAAATTCTAAGTGAATCTTTTTTGAATGAATTTTCTGAAATAATTAATATCCATCATTCGTTTTTACCTGCATTTAAAGGCTCCCAGCCCTATCATCGTGCTTGGAAAAGAGGAGTAAAGTTAATTGGAGCAACCGCTCATTATGTCACAAAAGATTTAGATGAGGGACCAATTATTGATCAGTGTACCGTTAGAGTTAGTCATAGAGATGAAGTCGATGATTTAATTAGGAAAGGGAGAGATATTGAGAGAATTTCTCTTGCTAGGGCTGTAAGAATGCATCTTAATCATCAAGTATTTGTTTATAACAGTAAAACAGCTGTATTTGATTAATCTCTTATACTTAGTTCTCTATCTCAATTTGAATTTGTCTTTCATAAATAGATTTTTCATTGAATAATCTTGCTATTAAGAAACTAGTAATACAGCTTATAAGAACCGGTTTGAGTATGATTAAATTTTTAGTTAAAGCGAATGCGAGAAACATCGCTGTAATTGGTGTTCTAGAACATCCAGCTACAAATGCTCCCATTCCAGCAAATATGTATGTATTTGGCGCATTCTCTGGAATTAAACTGCCGATGATCAAGCCAGTTGCTCCTCCTAGAATAAGCATTGGGTAAAATAATCCTCCAGGAGCGCCTACTGCTGCTGCTAATCCAGAAGTAATAAATAATATAAAAACTACTAAAATTGCCCATATAATTATATTTTCAACTGGATTTATAGAGAAATCTAAATTTTGTGTAGCTATAATTTTTTTTAATTTATCTAAATCATGAAATTCATCTCCTAGTAGAGAGTAGATAGTTCCTAAAATAAAACCACATATACTCATTTTTAAGACAAATTTATTTTGATATAGCCTTTTTCCAAGATTTTGCATCATTAGTACATATTTACAATAAAATTCTGCAAATACTCCAATAATTAATCCAAGAATTACAAGATAAAAAAAGTCATTAGGCGAAAAGGATAAGTCAATTGTAAAGGCAGGTTTATTAGATCCTCCTTGAAGAAAAATAGCTGAAGAATCAGCAATAAAAGTAGTAACTATTACTAATAATAAAACTACTGGTCTTGCAGAATTTAATAATTCTTCGATTGCATAAATAAATCCTCCTAAAGGTGCACTGAATACTGCTGCGATACCAGCCCCTCCTCCTGCCGCTACAATGACTCGTCTAAATGCAATAGGTGCTTTTAGCCATTTAGCCATTTGCCATGCGACAGAGCCTCCCATTTGCACAGAAGGACCTTCTGGTCCAAGTGGAAAGCCACTTCCTATGGAGATGATTCCAGATATAAGCTTGACTAATCCAACTCTTAAGTTCATAGGAACTCTTTTATGTCTCAAAAAGCCCATGATCTGGCTCACCCCAGAACCTTTAGCAGCAGGTGCAAGATTTTTGATTAAAAGACCAGAGATAGCACCACCAATTAATCCAAAAAGAGGAAGGACCAAATACGCTGGATAACTTTCTAAAAGCTCTAATCTCCAATTATTTATAAAAGCTATTCCAGTTTTGAAGGAAATACTTGTAATTGAAGCTCCAAGACCTGTTAATAAGAGCGCAAAAGCTACTACTAAGGAACGTTGCCTTAATAATTTTTTTATGCTTTTGACTGAATCACTACTTTTTTGTTTAATTTCTGCTTTTAATTTATATCCATTACTTTGGTTCATTTTGATAAACTGAAATTTTTTATCTCATCAAATTGAAGATAACGATAAAGTTCTTTTGAATATGGATCAATTTTATTTTTAGTAATATCTTTATATTCATTTAACTGTTGGAATTTTACCAAAAAGAGCACAAACGGCAGCTAATTCAGCACTTCCTAAGAAGACTTGTGCGTTCTTTCCAAGTCTATTATCAAAATTTCTTGTACTTGTAGAAAAAACTATTGCTTCGTCATCAACTCTTGCTTGATTCCCCATGCATAATGAGCAACCTGGAAGTTCTAAATTTGCACCACAATCTTCGAAAATTTTATAATAACCTTCTTTTTTTAATGTTTCTTCATCCATTTTTGTGGGTGGACATATCCATAATTTTGACTTGATTTTGCCAGCTCCCTCTAAGATTTTTGCTGCGGCTCTATAGTGTCCAATATTTGTCATGCAAGAACCTATAAATACTTCATCTATTTTTGTATTTGCTACTTCTGAAATTTCTTTTACATTGTCAGGATCATTAGGACAAGCAACTATTGGTTCTGTAACTTTTGATAGATCAATCTCTATTGTTTCTTCATAAGTTGCATTGGCGTCAGGTTGAATCAATTTTGGATTCTTCAACCAATTTTTCATATCATTTATTCTTCTCAAAATAGACTTTGAATCCTCATAATTACTTTCAATCATTTTCTCCAAAAGGCAAATATTGCTTTTTAAATATTCTTCTACGGTATCCTTTGATAAAAGGATTGTGCTTCCAGCGCATGAACGTTCTGCTGTTGCGTCAGTAAGTTCAAATGCTTGCTCTAGTTTTAAGTTTGGTAGTCCTTCAATTTCCATTATTTTTCCATTAAATATATTTTTTTTATTAGCCTTCTCTACAGTCAAAAGTCCTTTTTTTATTGCAAAAAGCGGAATTGCATTTACTAGATCTCTTAAAGTAATGCCTTGAAGTAAATCTCCTTTGAATTTTACTAATACTGATTCCGGTACGTTTAATGGCATTGAACCTATTGCAGCAGCAAAAGCAACAATTCCTGATCCTCCTGGGAATGAAATACCTAATGGAAATCTTGTATGACTATCACCCCCTGTTCCAACCGTATCAGGAAGAAGCATTCTATTTAGCCAGCTATGAATTATTCCATCTCCAGGTTTAAGAGCCACGCCACCTCTTTGAGAAATAAAATCAGGTAATTCTTTATGGGTTATTAAATCAACTGGTTTTGGATATGCTGCAGTGTGACAAAAACTTTGCATTACTAAATCTGCAGTAAATCCTAGACAGGCTAATTCTTTTAACTCATCTCTGGTCATAGGACCAGTCGTATCTTGACTTCCCACCGTGGTCATTATTGGTTCACATGTCATGCCTGGTGATACACCCTCTAGACCACATGCTTTTCCTACTATTTTTTGTGCTTGAGTAAAGCCATTATTATTATTTATTGGATTTGATGGGCGAATAAAAACTGTACTAGGTTTTAATTTAAGTTTGCTTCTTATTTTATCTGTCAGAGATCTTCCTATCATCAGATTGATTCTTCCACCTGCTTGTATTTCATCAGTAATAGTTGATGGTTTTAAATCAAATTGGCTTATTTTTTCTTCACTTTTTGAAAGGGGATCAATTTTTTTTATTAAACCTTTATAAGGCTCAATTTTTATTAAATCTCCAGTATCTAAATTAGAGACATCAGCTTCGATTGGAAGAGCACCTGAATCTTGTGCAGTATTAAAAAAGATAGGTGCAATTTTGCCACCAATAACAATTCCACCTGTTTTTTTATTTGGAACAAAAGGTATATCTTCACCAATATGCCAGACCAGTGAATTAATTGCAGATTTTCGAGAGCTACCAGTACCTACGACATCCCCTACATATGCGATTTGAATATTTTGCGACTTTAAATCTTCAAGAATATCTAAACCAGTTTCTTCTTTGAATTCCAACATTGATAAGGCATGTAGTGGAATATCAGGTCTAGAAGTCGCATGTACAGCAGGTGAAAGATCATCTGTATTTGTTTCTCCTTTTACTTTAAAAACCAAGCATTTAATTTCTTTAGGTAGTGATTTCTTGTTAGTAAACCATTCTGCTTGTGCCCAGCTATCTATTACTTGTCTCGCATATTGATTATTTTTAGATAATTCAAAAATATCATTTGCTGCATCGTACACAAGTATTATTTTCTTTAAGACATTAGCTGCTTCTTGAGAAGTGACTTTGTCTTCTTTTTTTAAAATCTCAACTAAAGAATTTACATTATATCCGCCAATCATTGTTCCTAATAAATGTATTGCTTTTACAGGCGTAACAAAATCACAAAATTTTTCTCCATTAGCTATTGCTGTTAACCAGCTTGCTTTTACATATGCTGCTTCATCAACACCTGGAGGAACTCTATTTGTGAGTAGATTAATTAGATAATCACTTTGAGATTTATCAACTTTTTCTAAAAGCTCTATGACGATATTTGTTTGTTCAGCATTTAAAGGCAATGGAGGGATTTTGTCATTTGCTCTCTCATTTACATGATTATGATAATCTTTTAGCAATGTTTCCAAATTCATCATTTCTAGGGTTTAATTCCTAATTTGTTGTTATTTTTAATTATGAAAAGAATAGTATTCATAAAGCTCTTTACATATTCAACGTTATTTCTCATTCAATGACAATTTCATCAAATAATCAATTTTTAGAGAAAACATCTGATTTACATGTAGTTGAAACTCGTCCATTAATACCTCCAAGACAACTTCATCAGGATTTATCACTTGATTATACCTCTGCTAGTACCGTCTCTAGCTCAAGAGAGCTAATTAAAAATATTTTGCATAAAAACTCTATCAAAGTTTTTAGTAATCGTAGGACCATGTTCTATACATGATATCGATGCTGCAAAAGAGTATTCAAAATACATACAAGAATTCAGAAGTAAATTCGGCGATAAATTAGAAATTGTAATGAGAGTTTATTTTGAAAAGCCGAGAACTACTATTGGTTGGAAAGGTCTTATAAATGATCCACACTTAGATGGTTCATATGATATTAATACTGGCTTGAGAAGAGCTAGAGGCTTGCTTAGATATTTGGCTTCTGAAGGAATACCTTCTGCAACAGAATTATTGGATCCAATTGTACCTCAATATATTGCGGATTTAATTAGTTGGACAGCTATTGGTGCTAGGACTACTGAGAGTCAAACTCATAGAGAAATGGCATCTGGATTATCAATGCCCATAGGCTTTAAGAATGGTACAGATGGTTCTTTTTCAACTGCTATAAATGCAATGCAATCTGCAGCAAGATCACATCATTTCTTGGGTGTAAATAGTGATGGATTTGCTTCGATTGTTAATACTACTGGTAATCCTGATACACATATAGTTCTTAGAGGTGGAACAAAAGGCCCCAATTTTGATAACTCTCATATTAAAAATATTTCTACAGATTTATCTAAATGTAATTTGCCACAAAAAGTCATGATTGATTGTAGTCATGGTAATTCAAATAAGGATTTTAGGAAGCAAGCATCAGTATTAGATAATATTTCTAAGCAACTAAAAGATGGAGAAAATAATATCTTAGGAGTAATGTTAGAAAGTCATTTAAAAGAGGGTAATCAAAAACTTGGAGCAAAAAATGAGCTTGAATATGGAAAAAGTATTACTGATGCATGTATTGATATAGAAACTACCGAAAATCTTTTATCAAATTTGTATGAGTCAATTCCTTAATTACTAAGTTACTAATAAATTAAATGCAATAGCAGATACAATTGGGACAAAAAAGTTATCAATACCTGCAATACTAAATTGCTCGATTGTAGTCGCTAATAATGCAATTAAAGGGAGGAAGAAAGAAATTTCATGGCTTCCAAAATATGCTAAAGATCCTGTAATTATCAAACTCACTAGAAACATTGTTGCTGTGCCAATTAATGATTTTTTTTGGTTAAATATAATCCACTTTCTTGACTTAAAATTTTTACCTAGTAATCCAGCCAGACCGTCTCCAAATGTCATTATAAAAACGCCTGCATAAAGGGAGGAGGGGTCTTTGTCCCAAAAAAAACTTATTAAAATAAATAAACTTAAACAATAAAATAATGTCCCAAAGCTTTTTCTATCTATATCTTCAATAATTGGAAATAGTCTATAAATATAATTTATTAAAACTAGAACAGATACTAATGCTGCAATATATTGAGCAAGATTTTGATTGATTTCTAAAAATTTCGCAAGTGGTATTAAGGGTCCAACACCTATGTGAATAATTTTTCTCAGAAGCTCTTTATTATTTGGTCTAAATAATTTATATATGAATGTTATTAAAAATAAGAGTGATAAATAAAAAATTATAAAAATAATTGATATCAATTTCTAAGCAACTTTTTGATGATTGGTCATAACTCTTAGTTTTAATATTGCTTTTGCTTCTAATTGCCTTACTCTTTCTCTTGAAACATTAATTTGCCTTCCAATCTCTGCAAGTGTTA
>GL947594.1:1130960-1184619 GCA_000218705.1 Prochlorococcus marinus bv. HNLC1 | reverse complement strand
TAAGACTTAGGATAATCATATTTATTCCAAGTATCATTCCAATTAAAATTATTCCTAGAAGTTGCTTTAATATCTACAATAATTAATTCGCCGTTACTTTTCTCCCAAATATCATCTATTGCTCCTCCAAAATCATATTGATATTTAGATGATTTATATCTAATACCTTTATAGTTATTTTTCCAATTATCGATTTCACTATGCTTGAAAGGAATAGCATCAATATTATATTTGTTGAATAAAGGATGAGGTTCTTGGCGCTCTCTATAAAAATCAAATTCATTTTTACACAAATTATCAACGGCTAAATTCAAGGTAAATGGCAAAGAAGGAGGACGAATATCATAAATCTTCTCAAGGAAACAACATCTTGGACAAGTAATATATTTTTCTACCGTTGATCTACTTAATTTTATTAGTTTATTCATTTTCGAATGATTTACATGTATTTAAAAACAAATCAGAGAGCCTTGTACCCTTAAATTACAAAAATATTTATTCACTAATATTTTTTGTATTTCTAATTGATAAAGATTAGTAATTTGTTTTTGAGTCTTAGACTCTTTGATTTTATCGACGATGAAAAATGAAAATATAATAACAATTAATAGTATTACTAAATCGCCAACAGTTACGCCTCTTTCTTTAAAATTCATTTTTAAATTTTTTTTAATAATACACTAAAAAAATTTTCTCCATGAATACTTTAATTAAATATTTAAGAATCAATTTCAATAGTTATAATAGACAGTTCGTATTATTAATATTTTTTTAAGGACTTCACTAAAATTATTAAAAAAGTAAATTGATAATATAGGATAAGGTTATTTTAGAATCATCAAATTTAAATAATAAAAAATAAAACGATATTGAAGATAAAATTAATTTTCTAATTATTTCCTACTTTTACTGGTTCAAGGTTATAAATATATGTTCCCATCCCTCCATCATTATCACTATCGTCATCATCACTAAAAGAGTTAATTAGAACAAATACTCCTCCAAGACCGAGAAACATTGAAATAAAAAGGATTGGATCTGTCATTAACCAATCATGAATCATGTAAATAAAAACTGCGGAAGAATTAATACATCTATATGAAGTTTTAATTATTCAAGAAGAAATAACAAAAATTATTTTTTTAATCTTACTATATCTGTAAAGTTATTTATTCCCACTCAATAGTTCCTGGTGGTTTACTTGTTATATCAAATACAACTCTATTTACTTGCTCTACTTCATTCACAATCCTATTTGAAATTTTCTCTAAGATTTGATAAGGAATTTTTGACCAATCTGCTGTCATACCATCCTCACTAGAAACGCACCTTAAAACTATAGGCCATGCGTATGTTCTTTTATCTCCCATCACTCCAACAGTTTTAACTGGTAAAAGAACTGCAAAAGCTTGCCAAATTTCATTATAAAGACCAGCTTTTTTTATTTCATCTCTAACTATCCAATCAGCATCACGCAAGCAATTAAGTTTTTCATTAGATACTTCGCCTAATATTCTTATAGCTAAGCCTGGTCCTGGGAAAGGATGTCTTTTAACTATTTCATCTGGCAAACCCAAATTTTTTCCTACTTTTCGGACCTCATCTTTAAACAATTTTCGTAATGGTTCTACTAACTTAAATTGTAAATCTTTTGGCAAACCTCCAACATTATGATGACTTTTAATTTTTACAGCTATTCTCTCTCCTGTTTTTGGATCAACGTTTGTTCCAGCACTTTCAATCACATCAGGATAGAGAGTCCCTTGAGCTAAATAGTCAAATGGTCCTAATCTTTTACTTTCCTCTTCAAAAACTCTAATAAATTCTGTACCTATAATTTTTCTCTTTTGTTCAGGATCAGTTACTCCCTTAAGTTTATTAATAAAACGTTCCCTAGAGTTAATATATTCAACTCTTATATGAAATTTCTCATCAAAAAAACTCATCAAGAATTCTGGTTCACCTTTTCTCATAAAACCTTGATCAATAAACATACAAACTAGTTGATCTCCAATTGCTCGATGTAATAAAAATGCCAAGGTTGATGAATCAACTCCTCCTGAAAGAGCTAATAAAACTTTTTTATTACCAACTTGTTTTTGAATTATTGGTATGGCTTCTTCAATAAAAGTTTGTGCGTTCCAATCAGCTTGACAATTACATATTTCATATACAAAATTCTTGATAACTGTAAATCCATATTCTGAATGAACTACTTCTGGATGAAACTGGACACCGAATAGGTTTTGCTTTTCATTAGCTATTGCAGCATGTGATGTATTATCCGTATGAGCTATTTGAAAAAAATTGTTTGGTAATTTATTTATTGAATCGCCATGACTCATCCACATTATTGATTTGTCTTTAACTTTATTCAAAAGTACATTTTCATTATCAATATATAAAGGTGCTCTTCCATATTCTGCTTTATTTTTAGCAGGAGTAACATCTCCTCCAAGTTGTCGTACCATTAATTGCATTCCATAGCATATACCTAAAATTGGAATGCCTAAATTAAAGATTGCTTCATCACATAAAGGAGCATGATTCTCATAAACTGAACTTGGACCACCACTTAAAATAATGCCCTTAGGATTTAACTCTTTTATTTCATCATAAGAAGTAAGGTGACTTATTACTAAAGAAAAGACATTAGCTTCTCTTATTCTTCTGGCAATTAACTCTGAGTATTGCGATCCAAAATCCATTATTAAAATAGATGGATATCTCTCTTCTCTCTCTAAATTTTCAACCATATATATAAATATATCTATTAATTGTAAATTATAATTCACTTGAGTTTATAAAGTAAAAATTTTGAAAACATTTTTTTTGAATTTTGACTGATTGATCTTATTTTTCTTTCCCGATCAAACAAAACTACCCCTACTTTCATATCACTCGAAATGTATTTCTGAATATATTCTGTAGAGCGAATTTCTACTTGATTAGAAATTTTAGATATTAACTTTTTAGCAACTTTAATGTTGAATCCTTCAACAATTTTTATGGCATCATCAATTGTTTGGCTATTCATAAATGAATGAATTATCTTTAGGGGTATTTTTTCTTTAATTGCTAAATAAACAAGTATTTCAATACGTGCATCTGCTAAGTGATTATGGGTATGAAAAATGCCCCCAGCTAATTTTATTAACTTTCCATAATAACCTAACAATAAAATTTTCTTTACCTTTTTCGTAGCCGCATGAACTAGTAAAGGACCAATCCAGTTTCCTACTTTAACGATAGGAAATGGAATATCAATTTTCTTGGCAATATCCAAGCCATTTTCTCCAATTACAAATGCAATTGAATCAGTAGAATGCTCTTGAATAGCTAGATTTAATTCATTCATTGCATATTTTAATTGTTCGGGAGATGCACTAATATGAGTCTCAGCGGTAGTCCCAATAATAGATAAACCTTCTACTATCCCAAAAGCTTTATTACTTGTTCTTTCTGCTAAAAATTTGCCTCTAGGGAAAATAATTTCCAAGCGTAATTTTAAACCCTCAGGAATAAGTTCTAACAAATTTACTTCAATAATTTTTTTTGCAAAATCTGAGATACATATCTTTTCTGTATTGAAATCAATTCCAACACCATACCCTGGGACAAGATCGATTATTCCTTTTGAACCATTTTCTAAATTTTCAATTTTAACGAATGAGGCAATAACCCATATTTCTAAATTATTTGTAATATCAAGATCTAACCCTGAATTTGCAAAAGTTATAGCAAGTGCTGCATTATTTTCTTTTATAGAAGCAGCAGAATGTACTTTAATTTTTTTTACATCATCATTATTTGGTATTTTTATAAATTCATGATTATCAAAGGGTAAATCAAGCAACTTTTTTGCTGCTGCTTTAGCTGAAGCGACAACCCATAAAGGTAAAGAAAATCCTTTTTTCAAATCAAGTAATTGAAAAATACGCAATGAGAACTACTCTTAGAATGACCTATTTATTAAAAAGTGGCCATACAAAAAAAATTATCACTCATGATTCCCGGACCAACACCAGTCCCTGAAAGAGTTTTAGAAGCATTAGGAAGACATCCTATTGGTCACAGAAGCAAAGATTTTCAAAACATTGTTAAATCTACAACTGAAAATTTACAGTGGCTTCATCAAACAAAAAATGAAATTTTAACAATTACTGGGAGTGGAACAGCAGCTATGGAGGCTGGCATCATAAATACACTAAGCAAAGGAGATAAAGTTATTTGTGGGGAAAATGGAAAGTTTGGGCAAAGATGGGTAAAAGTAGCAGAAGAATTTGGTTTAGAAGTAATACAAATAAATGCTGAATGGGGAAAGCCGTTAGATCCTGAAAAGTTCAAAGATATTTTAGAAAATGATTTTAATAAAGATATTAAAGCAGTGATTTTGACCCACTCAGAGACCTCAACAGGAGTAATTAATGACTTAAAAACTATTAGTAAATATATAAGAAATCATAAAACAGGCTTTATCAATAATTGATTGTGTCACAAGCATAGGTGCATTTAATGTTCCCACCGATGAATGGGAATTAGACATTGTCGCTTCAGGATCTCAGAAAGGATATATGATCCCTCCAGGATTAAGCTTTATTTCTATGAGTGATAAAGCTTGGAGAGCAAATGAATTATCAAACTTACCAAAATTTTATTTAGATTTAAAATCCTACAAAAAAAGTCTTATAAATAATAGCAATCCTTTTACTCCTTCAGTTAATTTAATGTTTGCTTTGGATGAAGCATTAAGAATGATGAAAGATGAAGGATTAGAAAATATTTTTCAAAAACATGAAAGACATAAACTAGCGATTTCAGAAGCTGCTAAAAAATTAAACCTAAAATTATTTGCTAGTAAAGAGTCTCTTAGTCCATCCATAACAGCAATTGAAACTCAAAATTTTGACGCTGAATCTTTTAGAAAATCAATACAAGATAAATATGGGATTCAATTAGCAGGTGGACAAGATCATTTAAAAGGAAAAATTTTTAGAGTCGGACATTTAGGTTATATAAATGACCGAGATATTATTTCTGTTATTACAGCTATTGGTCTAACTCTTTACGAAAAAAATATTGTTAATGAGAATGATATTGGACAAGCATTAGTTGAAGCAAAAAAACATTTAGAAAAATAAATTAAGTTCCAGGTTCTTCAACGTTACCCCCAAGCTCTACAATCTTTTTTTTCAAAATTTCAGATTTCCTACCTTCACCTTTCGTTTGAGCTACAGCCAAAGCAAATTCGAGTTTTTCTAATTGATGACCACCTTCTATAAAAGAAAACCTTTTTTTAATGTGACTGTTCTTGCCTTTGTAAGAAATTTTAGATGACATAACAATTTTCATTTTTTAATATTATGCCAAGTCAATGGTACTTTTTGCAGCAATATAATTATTAAGATTTTGGAATTAACAAGAAATCTTTTAAACAATTCAAATTATCACCTTGTTATTAAATATTAAAAAATCAACTATAAATTCTTAAAAAGCTATAGACAATATTGAAATAAAAGATATTTTTTAATAAAGTCTTGTTTTCATTGCATGTTAACTATTAAAGATTTAAAAATATTTTTTTTATTACTTGGATTTATTACTAATTTTTCATTACTTACTCCAAAAGTATTAGCAGGATCATTTGGAGCAGAAATTTTTTGTACAATGAGAGATGGAGGTAATGACCATGAGAGTAGTTGGGAAGCAGCTTATAGTTATATTAAAAGACAAAAAGGTGGTTTTTTTAAAACATCTCCTAAACAAGCTGCAGCTCAAATCATTGAAACTGTAGTAAGAGAAAAAGATAAATTCAGCGGTTGCGTAGAGTACTTAGATAAACTTTATCCTGATAGAGAACTACAAAGAAAATTAAAAAAAGAAGAAATAGAAAAGAAAAAAGAAGCTAATGAGGAAGAAAATAGACGAAAAAAAATTGAAGATCTTATAGAAGAAGATAATGAAAGCATTTCTGAAGAATCATTTGATCGATATGACTACTAAAGTAAATAAAAGTATATTTGTATACAAAATAATAATTTAATCAGGTAATTACTATTAAATAATAATATTTAAAATATTGACTTTTTAGCATAGTGAGCCATTATTTATTTAAATAAAATAAACTGAATGCATATTAATGATGCAGTGTATTTAGAGGATTTATGTCCTAAATTAAAATTCAGACAATGGAGACAATCTATTCATAAATTTACAAAAAAAAGTTGTATTTATTGTGGAAATACATCAGAGTCTATAGATCATATACTACCAAGAAGTAAAGGAGGTTTAAGTACTACTGAGAATTGCGTTCCAGCTTGCCTTGCTTGCAATGGAGATAAGTCAAATAACGAGGCATTTTATTGGTATCGAGGACAAAAGTTTTATGACCCAAGAAGAGCAATGGCATTAAGAGCATGGATGGATGGAGATATAAGGCTTGCTGTAAGATTATTACAATGGGCAAATCCTGAGAAAGAAAATAAAGCTAAAATTGTTGAGAAAAATATAATCGAATATAATGCAGCTTAACTACCAAATATTACAGGCTTCTTCACTATAAAATTTATTACAAATATTTCCTTCAATTTCAGGTGAATCAGGAAAAGCAATAAAAGTAAAAAATGACATTGTTAATAGTAAAAATTTCCATTTTATGTGAAATTTTCTATATTGAAGACTATGACTTTTTAGTCTATTTTGTGGATATGACTGGTTAAGATAAATTTCTGTATTTAATTTCGCCAGAGGCTTTACCAAAGTCTTCATCATTTAATAATACACTTGTACTAGTTATAATCTTATATGGCAAATTTTGCAAGAAATTCGTTAAAAGAAAAGAAATTCATAATATTTGGAGGAGGTTTCAGCGGTCAATTCATTGCAAATGAAATTAGGAATTTAGGATGCGAAGCATTAACGAGCTCTAGACAAATCCAAAAAGATACTACAAGTTTTGTTTTTGATAGCCTATCTAGCGTATTACCACCTGAACACATTTTTGATGGGACTACTCATGTTTTAAGCTGTATCCCTCCTGACAAGAGTGGGAAAGATCCCGTATTATCACGTCTCCATAATAAATTAAAAAGTCTTGATTTAGAGTGGGTAGGTTATCTATCAACCACTGGCGTTTATGGTAATACATTTGGCGAATGGGTCACAGAAAAAGACCCTGTTAAACCCTTGCAAGATAGAAGCAAAAGAAGATTACAATGTGAAAGAAGCTGGCTTGATTCAAATTTACCAATACAAATTTTTAGACTACCTGGAATTTATGGACCAGGACGATCAACATTCGAATCAATATTTAAAAAGAACATAAAAGTTATTCACAAACCAAATCAAGTATTTTCAAGAATTCATGTCGCAGATATAGCTAACGCAATCCTATATTTATTATTAAAAATTAATAATGAAAACTTTAAGCAAATAATAAATATTGCGGATAATTATCCTAGTTCTCAAATTGAAGTAATAGAGCATAGTTATAAATTATTAGGATTAAAAATGCCGAAACCAATGAATTTTGATGATGCAAAGAAATTACTTTCTCCTATTGCCTTATCATTTTGGGAAGAAAATAGAAGAGTATCCAACACATTACTCTGTAAAGATTTAGGATACAAACTTATACACAAAAATTACAAATCTGGTCTAAAAAGTTGCCTTGAAATAATCAAAGAAAAGAATCTAAGAAAAATACTCTACAAAATTAATAATTAGGATAATATTCATTTATAAAAATAACCATATGAAAAATAATCCAAAAATAGTTATAACAGTTGGAGATGAAGCTGGAGTTGGGCCTGAAATTATTTTAAAAGCATTAGCTTCAAGAGAAATACCTAAAAAAATTAATATACTTATAGTTGGAAATAAGAAAAATCTCATATCTAAATATTTATTTCTTAGATCGCTAGGTATAGAAAATATTGTAGATCCTAATCAATTAGCTATAGAAGACTTAAAAATCTCTGTTAAGAATGTAAAAGAACCTTCAAATGATACTGGCAATGCAAGCTTCTTATATCTAAAACATGCTATTGAAATTGTTAAAAAGTCACCAAATTCTGCTTTAGTAACCAGCCCTATTTGCAAAAAACTATGGAATTCAGCGGGACATAATTATTCTGGGCAAACAGAATTATTATCTGAAAGTTGCGACTCTCCAAATGTTGGAATGCTATTTACTGCCAAATCTCCATTTACAGGATGGCGATTTAATACACTTTTAGCTACCACTCATATTCCAATCAGAGAGGTGCCATATAAACTAGATAAAAATTTAATAAATTCAAAATTAGATTTACTTTATAAGTTCTGCAATAAATTCAAAGATAAGCCCAACATACATGTTGCAGGATTAAATCCGCATGCAGGAGAAGAAGGTATCTTAGGAACTGAAGAAGTTGATTTTATTAATCAAGCGATACATGATTGGAAAATTAAAAATCCGCTGGCTAATTTAAGCGAATTAATATCTCCAGATAGTTGCTGGATCTCTTCTGCAAAAGCATGGAGAGGAAATAACACTAATCCACCTGACGGCATACTCGCTCTTTACCATGACCAAGGTTTAATACCAGTAAAAATTATCACATTGAACTATTCTGTAAACACAACCATAGGATTACCAATAGTTAGAACATCACCTGACCATGGAACTGGGTTTGATATTGCAGGAAAAGGAATCGCTCAATGTCAGAGCATGATAGAAGCAATAAAAACTGCTAATGATTTATTGATCAACTAAGACTTCTTCACTCGCATTAAAACTTGGCCAAATTCAACAGGAGTACCATTATCCACTAAAACTTCAACTACTACCCCATTAAATTCGGATTCAATTTCATTCATAAGTTTCATTGCTTCTAGGATACAAATTGTTTGGCCAACAGATATTGAGCTCCCTATCTCAACGAAAGGATCCTCTCCTGGAGCCGAAGCTCTATAAAAAGTTCCAACCATAGGAGAAGTTATATCAAGAAGGTCAGAGCGCCCTGGAGGGGCCACTGAAGGTGCAGGCTCCGGAGGAGGTGAGGGGAAATTATCATTTTTAGTTAATTGATTATCATTACCTTGACTCCCCTCATCATTTGAAGCTTGTCTTTGAATGATTTGATGCTTATTTGCTAAATTTCTCTTAATTTCAAGTTTAAAATCTTCTCCTTCGAGATAAAACTCTTGAATATCACTAGTAGATATCTTTTCTATTAGATGATTTAAATCATCATGATCTAATTTTAATGCCATTAGTTTTCCCGTCCTAAATAGCTATCGTTTCTGGTATCAACTCTAATCATTTCTCCAACAGAAATAAATAAAGGAACCATTACTTGAGCTCCTGTTTCCAAGATAGCTGGTTTCGTGCCGCCACTAGCTGTATCACCTTTTACACCAGGATCAGTTTCTGTAACTTTAAGTGTCACTGAAATAGGCAATTCGACTTCTAAAACTTTACCATTCCAAGAAACAACGTTAACTTCCATTCCTTCTTTTAAGTATTTAGAACTTTGACCAATCTGATCGGTAGTTAATCTTGTTTCTTCAAAACTTGTCATATTCATAAAAACATAATCTCCAGACTCCACATATGTGTGTTGGAGGTTAGACTTTTCTAGAATAGCCTGCTGTACAGATTCACCAGCTCGAAATGTCTTTTCAATTACATTCCCATTTTGAACTGATTTTAATTTTGTTCTTACAAAAGCAGATCCCTTGCCAGGCTTTACATGTAGAAATTCTACAACCCGCCAAACTTGTCCATCTATTTCAATGGTAGTACCTGTGCGAAAATCGTTACTGGAAATCATTCCTGTATTACATACCCAGAGATCATAAACCTGTTTGAGTCCTATGCAAAAATTTTTATCAAATTTGAACAAAAATTATTTTTTTGTATTAATTATCTTTATTCAAATATTCTTTATAAATCCTATTGCGGTTTTTGCTGATTTACCTAATGGAAATGCAGTTAAAGACCCAAATGCTATTTTGAGAAACTCTTTACCCATCAAGCAGTTAGAACTTCAAGACATCCAGCATCGGCTGGAAGACACAAGCGATCTAGTGAGAGGAGGAAGATGGCCTGCTTTAACGAAAACTGTTACAAAATGTCAATCTCTTTTTAAAAAATATAATTATTCTATTTTAGAAAAAATAGCAAATGAAAATAAAACTATCGCAGAAAATACCTTAAGTGATCTCAAAACAGATTTAGATAATCTTGCAGATACAGCAAAAATTAAAGACAAGTATGCTTTCATAAATGTTCGTAAGGAAGCTCTTGAAAAGATTGGAGAATTAGAAAAATTTTTCTTACCAAATAAATTTCCTTACACAATTCCTAGCGAGTTTGATGATCTACCTAGATTACTAGGAAGAGCAAATGTCCAAATTAACACTACTAAAGGAACTATGGAAGCAATAATAGACGGCTATAATGCACCACTTACTGGAGGCGCATTTATAGACCTAGTAAGCAAAAACTTTTACAATGATTTGCCAATTAATAGAGCTGAAGAGTTTTTTGTTTTACAAACAGGCGATCCAAAGGGAGATGATATTGGCTATATCGATCCAGAGACAAATAAAGAAAGACATGTGCCCTTGGAGATCAGAGTTCCTGGAGAGCCAGAAACATTTTACAATGAGACCTTTGAAGATTTAGGTTTTTACACTGAAACACCCACATTACCATTTGCCACATTGGGAACATTAGGCTGGTCCCATTCAAACGAAGCAGTCAATGATGGATCTTCACAATTTTTCTTTTTTCTTTATGAAGCAGAACTTAATCCTGCAGGAAGAAACTTAATCGATGGTCGAAACGCCGCTTTTGGATATGTTGTTAATGGTGCCGATATTCTAGAGGAGCTTAATATGGATGATAAGATTATTTCTATAGAAATAATTGCAGGAGAAGAAAATTTAAAAGCACATGCATAATGAAATAATTAAAGATATTGGAGAAAAAGAATTAATAAGAAGAGTCGCAGAATATATGCCAACCAATCAAGCTTCAGATGACTGTGCATTAATAAAAACCAAAAGAGAAGATTTATTAATAAATACTGATTTAATGGTTGAGAATACTCATTTTAATTACAAAATAATTTCTCCTAGAGATCTTGGATGGAAGGCAATTACAACAAATTACTCAGATTTAGTTTCTAGTGGATGCATAGAATTTATTGGTGTAAACATTGGATTAGTCCTTACCCCCAATACTGAATGGAAATGGGTTAAAGAGCTATATGAGGGTTTTAGTGAAGCATTAAATAAATTTGGAGGTTCCATATTAGGAGGAGATTGCTCAAGAGGAGAAAACAAAATGATCTCCATAACTGCTATTGGATTACAAAGTAAACTTAAACTCCGAAGAAATGCATGTAAACCTGGAGAAATATTACTTACAACGGGTATTCATGGATTAAGCAAACTTGGTTTGCTAATAAAGGCAAATCAAATAAAAAAAGAAGATTTGAATCTAGGCAAAAAATTAATTGATCAATCTATAAATGCATTTTGCAGGCCAACACCCAAGCACCAGACCTTAAAAAAAATTTTACTTTCAAGTGAATTTTTTATGAAAAAAGAGATTGGATGTACTGATAGTAGCGACGGTTTTTATCAAGCAATTTTTGATTTATCTAAAGAAAGTAAATGCAAAGCTGTAATTGATTATCAAAAAATTCCAAAAAATAATAATTGGCCAGATGGTGAAACATGGGACCAACATTATTTTTTTGGAGGAGAGGATTATGAACTATTAATTTCACTCCCAAGGGATTGGGCTAGTAAATTAATACAAATGGACAAAGATATAACAGAGATAGGATACTTTACACAAGGAAGCCCAAATGTAGAAATCAAAAATTATCCAAATAAAAATAATTTGTATAATAATTCATACTCTCACTTCTAAATCATTGCCACTTTTCAGCAACAATTTCTGCTAAATCAACAACTCTCTGACTATAACCCCATTCGTTGTCATACCATGCCAAAACCTTTACAAGGTTATCTCCAATAGTCATAGTAAGATCACTATCAACAATTGAAGATTCATTTGTTCCTGCATAATCACTAGAAACCAATGGAAGGTCTCCATATTTAATAATACCTTTCATTCCATTAATGGATGCTTCTTTAAGCACATTATTAACTTCTTCAGTCGTAACTGCTCTAGAGGATTCAAAAACAAAATCAACAGCAGAAACATTTGGAGTAGGAACTCGCATAGCAATTCCAGTTAATTTACCTTTCATTTCTGGATAAACTAGAGCCACAGCTTTTGCAGCACCAGTAGAGGTAGGAACGATATTAGTAGCTGCAGCTCTAGCCCTTCTAAGATCTCTATGGCTATTATCTAAAATCCTCTGATCGCCAGTATAACTATGAATAGTTGTCATTAAGCCTTTATTTATACCAAAATTTTGATCAAGGACTTTTACAACTGGAGCTAAGCAATTTGTGGTGCAACTAGCGTTGCTTAAAATATCAAAATCATTGTGATTATAAGTATCTGCGTTAACTCCAACAACGTAGGTGCCAACTCCATCACCTTTCCCAGGAGCAGTTAATATAACTTTCTTAGCTCCAACTTCAAGATGTTTACTTGCAGCAACATCAGTATTAAATACACCAGTAGATTCAATAACCAAGTCAACGCCCCAATCTTTCCAAGGCAAATTCAAAATATTTCTATCTGAAAAGCATTTGATAGTTTTATTGTTGATGATAAAGGTATCATCTGTATATTTAATATCTACATCTTCTAGAGCTCCTAGAACGGAGTCATATTTAAGAAGATGAGCATTTGTTTTTGGATCAGAGGTTACGTTAATACCAACAACTTCAATGTTGGTATATGCGCCCCTACTGAGCCAACAACGCATGAAATTTCTACCGATTCTACCGAACCCATTAATCGCAACTCGCAAAGTCATAAAATAATTTCTAATTGGAACCTAAGCTGCTGATCATACTGAAAAATTTGCAATATCGTAGGTATTTTTTGTTTTGTTAAGCAAAAAAACGATAATTGTATTAATTCAAATTTATATTTAAGTCCATATTTGTAAAATTTAAAAGCCAAATAGTTTGTTGGAAGTTATCTTAAATCTGAAGTTTAAAGAATCATTTAAAATAAATTGTTTAATAAAGATCATTATCACTTTATTGGCTTAGGTGGTATAGGCATGTCAGGGATTGCTTTAGCGCTCTTAAAAAAGGGATTCTCTGTATCAGGATCTGATATTACCAAAAATGATCGATTAATGGAAATATCAAAGAATGGAGGAATTGTATTTAACACACAACAACCTAAAAATATAGATTTAATCAAGAAAAAATTCCATAATAAAAAGATCACAATCGTTATAAGCTCTGCAATAAATAATAAAAATAAGGAATTAAATTATTGCCTTGATCACAACTAACAATAAAGCATAGATCAGAGATCTTATCTTTGATAATGAAATCTTTTAAATCAATAGCAGTTGCAGGATCTCATGGTAAAACTTCAACAAGCACTTTCTTGACAACCTTAATAGATTTATGTACTAAAGATACCTCATCAATAGTAGGCGGGATTATTCCGCGATATGAGTCAAATTCAATAATAAAAAATAGTACCTATCTTATAGCAGAAATTGATGAATCAGATGGGACAATCTCTAAATATAGACCTTATTTAGGGATTATAAATAACATTGATTTTGATCACTGTGATTATTATTTAAATATAAATGAGCTAATAACATCACTTTGTGAATTTGGATCAAATTCAAAAATTTTATTAACAAATGATGATTGCGAGGTTTCAAAAAAAAATATTACCTCAGACTATACATGGTCTATTAAAAAAACTAATAATGTAGATTTTGCAATGATTTCAAAAAAATTTGATCCAGAATATACAATTGCAGATTATTACGAAAAAGGGAAAGTAATTACAAGACTAAAAATTCCCATACCTGGAATACATAATCTGTCAAACATAACTGCCGCAATTTCAGCATGTCGTATTATAAATATAGACATTAATTGCATTTTAAAAAATATCCAGTCCTTACAATTACCTCGCAAAAGATTTGATTTAAGAGGCGAGATCTCAGGAAGGAAAATAATTGATGATTATGGACATCACCCTAATGAAATTAAAGCAACTATTGAGTTAGCTAGACTATTTATAAAGAAAAAAGATAATAATATAAATAGACTTGTTATAGTCTTTCAACCTCATAGATATAGTAGAATAAATAAATTTATAAATCAATTTATCGAAGAACTTTCTAAAGCTGATTACATAATAATAACAAATATTTTTAGTGCAGGAGAGAACGAGTTAAATAATATAAATTCTCAAATTATTGCAGATAAAATATATAAATTAAATAAAAATGTTAAATTTCTAGATAATAATTATGAAGTGGCAAAAAATTTTTTTGATTTAACAAATAGAGGAGATTTAATATTAAATATGGGTGCAGGTGATTGTCATAATTTATGGTCATTATTAAACTCTAAATAATATTTTTATGGAAAATAAAAAAGTTAAAAATAATATAAACCTTTTAAATTATACAACGATAAAGATCGGAGGCTCTACCGAATTTTTTGCAGAACCAAATAGTATATCTGAATTAATAGAACATTTAAAGTGGGTTAAATTAAATAATTTAAAATATAGAATTATTGGAGCTGGTTCAAATCTACTAATTAAAAACACTTTTCATAAAGGGTTAACAATATGTACTAGAAAATTAAAAAAAATAACAATCAATAAACTTTCAGGATATGTAGAAACCGAATGTGGTGTCATGTTACCTGTAATGGCAAATCTACTTGCTCAAAATGGATGTGAAGGTGGGGAATGGCTAATAGGAATTCCAGGCACTATTGGCGGAGCAGTTTTTATGAACGCAGGCTCTGGCAATCTTTGGACTTCAAAATATTTACTATCTGTTCAAGTCTTGGATACAAAGAATCTATCAATTTATAAATTAGACAAGGAAAATCTTATTTTTAAATATAGATTTAGTTCATTTCAAACAAATGAATTAGTGATATTGAAAGCTAATTTCATGTTTAGACCAAACAAAAACATTAAAGAAATTACAGAGAAAACAAAGCAAAATCTTAAAAATAAAACTAATATGCAACCCTATCATCTTCCAAGTTTTGGAAGCGTATTTAAAAATCCAACAGATAATTATGCTGGAAAACTTATTGAAGAAGTAGGTTTAAAAGGATTTTCAATTGGTGGTGCTCAAGTATCTAATATGCATTCGAATTTCATAGTTAATAATGGAGATGCTACATCTGAAGAAATTTATCAATTAATAACTGTGATTCAACAAAAAGTACTACAAAAAAAAGGAATATTTCTTCATCCTGAAGTAAGAATGATTGGATATTGACTATCCTTAATTAAATAATATATTTTTAAAATGGCTGGTTTCGGACTTCCAAACTTTGGACAAATAACAGAGGCTTTTAAAAAAGCAAAACAAATTCAACAAGACGCTCAAAAATTGCAAGAAGAACTTGAATTAATGGAAATCGCAGGAGAAAGCGAAGATGCTTCAATCAAAGTATGGATTAGCGGTAATCAAGTACCTTTACGTGTAGAAGTTAGTGAAAATTTTTTAAATTCTGATAAAGAGACTGTCGAAAAAAATATTTTAGATGCCATTCAAAAAGCTCATGAAAGCTCTACTAAAACAATGAAAGATAGGATGAATGATTTAACAGGAGGGTTAAATTTTAATTTGCCTGGATTTGATGACAAAGATTCTTAGAATCTCTTATTAAATTTTTATAAAATTTATACCTTTCAAATTTCTTATTTACCTTACATCCTGGTTCATCAATATGTAAACAATCTCTAAACTTACATCTAACTCCATTTTGAATAATTTGATTTTTAAATTCAGGAAAAAGAATCGCAATATCTTTTGGTTTAATATAGTTATTTATGATATTAAAACCTGGTGTATCTACAATATAACTTTCTCTAGAAAGCTGAAATAGCTCAATATTCCTTGTTGTATTTTTACCTCTCTTAATTTTATTTGAAACTGCTGATGTTGCTCTATTAACATTTGGGATGATCTTATTCAATAATGTAGTTTTACCAACGCCAGAAGGGCCCATAAATATTGAGCATTGTTTTGTTTTTAATTCATATATAAGATCCTTCAATTGATCATTTGAAATTAAAGAAAGTATTTTTGGCTCATACCCCCAAGTTTTAAATTTTTCAAATAAGTGAGAATGCTTCTCAGGAAGAATTAAATCAGATTTTGTCAGAATTAATGATACATTTACCTTCAAAGACTCCGCATTAATCAAAAAATCACTTAATTGTGAATAACTTAATTTAGGATCCTCAACAGAATGAATAATATAAATATCTGAAATATTTGCGACCGCAGGCCTATTAATAATATTCTTTCTTTCTAATAAATTTTCTATTACTGCTGTTTTATCTCTATAGTTTATTTCACTCAATATGACTTTATCTCCGACAAAAATATATTTTTGTTGATATTTAATATTTTTTCTACTTTTGCATAAAAATCTCTTATATTTTAAATTATTCTCATTTTCAAGTATATCGACATAAAAAAACTGATTGAATTTTTTTGTTACTAAACCCTTATTTACATTAACTAAATTCATACTTTATTTTAAATCTAATCCAATCTTTTCCAGATTTAACTATTTCAAGCTTATATCCCATACTTTCTAAGGTTTTTTTTACCATAATTTCCGGCTCACCCTTATCAAGATCTACAACAAGATTATCTTTTTGGGGAATTTTCTCTAACGCTAACTTACATTTAACTACATTTAAAGGGCAAGGAACTGATTTCAAATCAATAAAATTAAAATCCAAAATCAAGAATCTTTTCCAAAGAACTTACTAAATAATCCACTATTTGTAGTTTGATTTTGAGTAGAGTAATGTGAAGCTAATTTTTCTAAGAGATTTCTTTCCTCTTCATTTATTCTGGTTGGCAACTTAACTTTTATAAGTACTTCTTGATTACCTCTAGCGACAGGATTACCTAATCTTGGCACCCCTTTATTATCCAAAGTGAGAGTACTATTTGGCTGAGTTCCTCCAGGTATATTCAATTCAACTTTTCCATCAACAGTATCGATTGAAACAGTATCTCCTAAGATCGCTTGAAGATAACTTATTGAAATTTCAGAATAAATATTAATACCATCTCTTCTAAGCTTAGGATCTTTTTTAACCTTTATAAATACATAAAGATCACCTGATGGACCTCCTTTTAATCCTGCATTTCCTTCCCCAGAAACTCTTAATTTAGTACCAGAATCAACTCCCGGGGGAATATTTATACGCAATTTTTTACGAACTTGTTTAACACCATTTCCCCCACAATTTACACATGGATCAGAAATTATTTGACCTACACCTGCGCATGAAGGACATTCTGCTACTTGTGTAAAATTACCAAAAGGAGTTCTAGTTGCTCTTCTAACTTGACCACTTCCTCCACAAGTAGAACAATTAGTAGGGCCAGTTCCAGGTTTAGCACCAACTCCCTTACATGTAAGACAAGTTTCTAAATGTGGTATTTTAATTTCTCTTTGCTCACCAAATATTGCTTGTTTAAATTCAATATTTAAATCATACCTAAGATCATCTCCTTGCTGAGGTCCTCTTCTTTGTGTTCTTGCACTTTGAGGACCTTGCCCTCCAAAACCATTAAAAAAAGTTTCAAACAAATCGGCAAAACCACCCATATCACCCATATCAGGCATACCTGCCGCCCCACCTAAACCTGCCTCACCAAACTGATCATATCTTGCTCTAGTATCTGGATCAGCCAAAACTTCATAAGCACGACCAATCTCTTTAAATTTTTCTTCAGCACCTGGATCTTTGTTGATATCAGGATGATATTGTCTAGCTAATTTTCTATAGGCTCTTTTCAGAGTATCAGCATCCGCACTTCTAGAAACACCAAGTAATTGATAAAAATCAGCCATTAGAACATTTTTGAACGAAAGATAGGATAATTATTTCTCATCAGTCAAATTTTGATTTGAAGTGAGATCCTCCTCAACTTTATCTTTTTCTGTTTCTTCTTGTGAAATTTTGGTTGGACCAGGTCCCATTGAAACTTTAACTAAAGCATGTCTTAAGACTTTGCCATCTAAATGATATCCTCTTTGCAATTCTTCAATTATTATATCTTCATTCTCCTTTTCACTTGGCTCTCTAAGGACAGCTTCATGCAAATTAGGATCGAATTGCTGACCTAATACTCTCATAGGTGCAACTCCTTGTTGTTTCAGAACTTCAACAAGTTGTTTATATAAGCCTTGATAACTTCTATGAAGAGTCTGTGCTTCTTCACTTTCAGGTTTTAACTGTTGCCTGGCTCTTTCAAAATTATCTACAATAGGAAGAATTGCGCTTAATGATTTACAAATTAACTGTACTTTAAGATCATCTTGATCACGAGATTGCCTTTTTCTAAAATTATCAAAATCCGCAGCAATTCTTACATATTGATTTTTTAAAGTTTGGTGTTCTTTTTCAAGCTGTTCAAGTCTAGCCACAGTATTTAAAACATCTTCTGAATTATTAGAATTTTCTTTGACTTCTTTTGAGCTAACTTCAGAATCAACTTCTATATTTTCATCTGTATTAATATTGTCTTTATTAGTAGAATCAGAAGTATTTTCCGAAGGATTATCTTCTAACAATTTTTCTGGATTCTCTACATTATCAGAATGATTCTCAATCATTATATTTATTAAATATCTAACTATTTTGTCTGAAAACAATTCACAAAACAAGTTGCGGAAGCCCGCACCAATCTATTTATTCCGGTTTAAAAGTTAAAGCCAATCCATTATTACAATATCTTTTTCCAGTAGGCTGAGGACCATCATTGAATACATGCCCTTGATGCCCCCCACATCTTGAACAATGATATTCAGTCCTTGGAACAATTAATTTAAAATCAACTTTAGTTTCAATTGCGTTTTCAAGAGAATCCCAAAAGCTAGGCCAACCAGTGCCGCTATCATATTTTGTATTAGAAGAAAATAAACCAAGATTACATCCTGCGCAGTAAAATATACCTTTTCTCTTTTCATTATTTAAAGGGCTACTAAAAGGACGTTCTGTCCCCTCTTCTCTTAAAATATTAAAACTTTCAGGTGATAGTCTTTTTCTCCACTCATCTTTAGATAAAGACCAATCTTCAATTAATTCCTTTGAAGCAGCATAAACTCTAAGAGGTTTTAATACAGATTTTAAAAATGGTACAAAAGGAATTAAAATAAAAAATCTCCTGCTAAGAAACTGATTCATCTTTTTAATATATGGTGAGGGATATTTCTAATTCTATAAGCAAATTACATAAAATCAGTATTGCACCGATGATGGATTGCACAGATGCGCATTTTCGCATGATTATGAGAAAAATAAGTTCTAAAGCACTCTTATACACAGAAATGATTGTCGCACAAAGCTTGATATACTCAGATAATAGAGCAAAATTTTTAAATTTTAATAAAGAAGAGCATCCCTTATCAATACAATTTGGTGGAGACAATCCAGAGCACTTGAAAGAAGCGGCAAAAATGGCCCAAGACTGGGGATATGATGAAATAAATTTTAATGTTGGATGCCCTAGTTCAAGAGTTTGTGCTGGCAATTTTGGAGCATCGCTAATGAATTATCCATCTAAAGTTGCAAGATGTATTGAAGCATTGAAAAATAATTGTAATTTACCTGTCACAATAAAACATAGAATCGGTGTAGATAATAATGATAGTTTTTCAAATTTAAATAATTTTGTTAGACATATATCTCAAGCAGGAACTGAAAGATTTACCATTCATGCAAGAAAAGCTTTTCTAAAAGGTTTAAACCCCAAAGAAAACAGAAATATTCCACCTCTAAGATACGATATTGTTAAAAGATTGAAAGATGAAAATCCTTCACTTATCATTGAAATAAATGGTGGATTTACAAATATAAATCAGTGTATTGATGGCTTAAAAATCTTTGATGGCATTATGATTGGAAGGAGTGCTTATAAATACCCTCTAAGATGGAATGAAATTGATAATAAAATTTATGGGGAAAAATCTTTACCTTTAAAAGCCTCAGATATTATTTTTTCTTTAATTCCCTACATAGAAAATCATTTAGAGAAAAAGAAGAAATCATGGGATATTTGTAAACATTTGATCAACATCGTCGAAAGCATACCTAATGCAAAAAAGTGGAGAAATAATATTTCACTATTATCAATCAAAGGATCATTGAATATAGAAAAGCTTATAACTTTAACAAATGAGCTTAAGTCAATGGGTTATTAACTATCTTCTTGATTGACATCTAATTCATTTGAGCCACCCCTTCTTCTCCTGCTCCTACCATTCTCATATTCAGAATTTTCTGAATTATTAGAGTAACTTCTATCTTCCCATCCTTTAGCTCCAGAAGTTCTATTTACATAATTAGAATTTTGATCTCCTCCTTGATTATTTGTTGAACTATAACCTCCATTATAGGAATTATATTACTATCTCTATATCCACCATTTTGGCCTGAATTATAACCGCCACTATTATATTGACGAGAATTACCATTATTATAATTCCTTCGTGGAGAATTTCCTCTGGGTTCAGCTTTATTAATACGTAAAGGTCTACCCATCATTTCAGATCCTTGCAAAGACTCTATAACAGTAGACTCAAGAGCTTCATCAGCCATCTCAATAAAAGCAAATCCTCTCTTTCTACCTGTATCCCTCTCAAGAGGAAGAGAACAATTAGTTACCTCGCCAAAAGGGGCAAATAATTGTAGTACGTCTTCACGCTCTGCACGGAATGGTAAATTTCCAACAAAAATACTCACTTTAAACTCAATTAAAATTAAACTTATATTTAAATCACATTAGATGCGATTAAACTATTAAACCATACTACTTAAATATATAACTAATTGTAAGAATATAACTTGATTAGTTTAATAATCTATTTTTCCAACTAAGCAATTCTTCTTCAACCCTCTTAAAACTTGTACCTCCAACACTATTACGAGAATTAACTACATTTTTTGGCAAGATATTTTCATATATATCTTCATCAAAAGCTTGATGAAATCTTCTAAACTCATTTAAAGGAAGTTCTTTAAATAATATTTTTTTTGATACACAAAACATTACAATACTCCCAACAATTTGATAAGCCTCTCGAAATGCGACTCCTTTATTCACTAAATAATCCGCTATATCTGTTGCATTAGAGAAATCTTTTTCAACAGATTGCATCAAATTAAACTCATTAAATTTTAAGCCTTCATCAAATAATATTGTCATTGCCTTTAAACAATCAGAAACTGTTTTCGCAGTATCAAAGATAGGTTCTTTATCTTCTTGTAAGTCCTTGTTATATGCGAGAGGCAAGCCTTTTACTGTTGTCAATAATCCTTGCAAATGTCCAAAAACTCTTCCTGTTTTACCCCTAATTAGTTCTGGAACATCTGGATTCTTTTTTTGAGGCATTAAGCTACTTCCAGTAGCACAAGTATCAGTTAGTTGTGCAAATGCAAATTCATCTGTAACCCAAAATATTATTTCTTCGGACAAACGACTTAAATGAGTCATAATTAAAGATGATGACGAAAGAAATTCTATTGCAAAATCTCGATCACTAACTGCATCAATACTATTCATATATATAGTTTTAAAACCTAATTCTTGAGCAGTCATATATCGATCAATATTGATTTTTGTACCCGCTAATGCAGCTGCTCCTAGAGGTGAAATATTCACTCTAGTTTGAACTTCTTTCAGCCTATCTCTATCTCGTTGAAACATTTCCAAATAAGCAAGTATATGGTGAGATAGTGAAAGAGGTTGGGCTCTTTGCAAATGTGTATATCCAGGAATTAGTACATTTATATTTTGTTGCGCAATTTTTAATAAAGATTTTTGAAAAGAAAAAAGAAGATCATCTATTTCATTAATTTTCTTCCTAAGCCATAGTCTTATATCAGTTGCTACTTGATCATTTCTACTCCTCCCAGTATGTAATTTCTTACCTAAATCTCCGATTTTAGAAATTAGTAAATTTTCAATAGCATAATGAATATCTTCTGATGGAAAAGCAGGTTCGAAAATACATTTTTGATAATCAATTTTTATCTCTTTTAAACCTTCTATTATTTTTTGAGATTCTTCTTTAGTAATTACATGCTGCTTACCTAGCATTCTTGCATGTGCAATTGAGCAATCAATATCTTCTATAATTAAAGTCTTATCAAATTGAATAGATGCATTAAATTCTTGAATAAATGGATTAAGGCTAGTTTCAAATCTTGCACTCCAAGCTTTTGACATATTTAAAATTTACTTAGTTACATCTAATAAAGCATTTTTTTTTCTAACTGCCATTAATTATTCTAATTTAAAAATTACAATTGAAGCATCATCATCCAATGTTTTTTTATTGCCAGAATATTTATCTAATGTATTAAAAATTTCATTTAATATATCCTGAGAACATAATGATTTTTTACATAACTTAGTAAAAGTATTTATTAAATTTTTTTCACCAAATCTTTCGCCAGAAGAATTAGAAGTTTCCGTTATTCCATCTGTATAATATAAAATCAAATCAGAAGATTCTAACTGTATCTCTCCGCATTGATATTCCGCATCCTTTTGAAGACCAATAATATAACCTTCAGCATCTAGTTTTATTATTTTTTTTGTTGAGTTACGCCACAATAAAGGAGGATTATGAGCTGCATTTGCAAATCTTAATTTTTTTGTTCTTGGATCATAGTCTGAATAAAATAGAGTTACAAACCTATGAGACTGATCCAAATCATAAATTGCAAGTTGATTTAAATCATGAAGTATTCTATCTGGTGGAAGACCTGTTAAAACTTCTGCTCTAAGCATACCTCTAAGCATAGTCATTAATAAACCAGCTGGAATTCCTTTACCCATTACATCGCCAATAACTAAAGCCCATCGTCCACGTTGGCGTCTTTGTTCTCCAACATTGGGTTTTATAGACATAAAATCAAAATAATCTCCACCAAGCTGCAAAGCTGGTCTGCAATGCGCAGCTAAATCTACTCCAAATATTTTAGGGCAGAAATCAGGTAACAATCTAGATTGTATTTCTGCACCACTTGAAATCTCTCTATCAACATTTTCATGCTTTTTATTAATCTTTAACAATAAATAATTCTCAATTCCTACCGCCAATAAGGTTAACTAAAATATTAATACTATTTTTGTCTAATTCAAACTTTGTCTGATCAGATCTTTTATAAAAAACATAAAAGAATCCTCTACATTTACCTCTTGAAATAATTTTATGACTCTTAAAAATAAATAAATCAAATTTTTCTTCTAAATATTTTTCAAAAATATTGATATTTTTTAATTTAAAGTTATTTAAGAGTCCATTATTCTTACAAAATTCTTGCAAATCTAGGATAGTTTGATCTCTTAACTTATTACTAGAAATACAAATATTCTCAGACCAAATTTGCCCTTTTTCATCTAATGGAATTAATAAAGAAAACTCCTGATTTATAAAATATTTTGAAACTAAAGAAACATATTCTAAAAATCTTTTTAAACTTGAGAATAATTTTAAATAATAAGTTAAAGATAAAATTAACTCTAAAAATTTATCTTGATTGCTTACCAAACTTTTGTTTATTTTCAAAAACATATTTATATATAAATATGTTCTAACACAAAAAAAATCTTTTATTTTTTTTAAAGATTCATTTATCTGCTAACAAAGCTTCAATAAATTCAAAGCTATTAAAAGGCCTTAGATCCCTTATACCTTCGCCAGCACCAATAAATCTAATAGGCAAATCAACCTCCAAAGATACTGCTAATGAAACACCTCCTCTTGAAGATCCATCTAATTTGGTAATAATTGCACCAGAAAGATTTGCCGACTTAGCAAATCCTTTTGCTTGTTTTAATCCATTTTGACCTTGACTCGCATCAAGAACTAATAATGATTCAACATTTGCATTAGGAACTTTTTTATCAATTATTTTCCTTATTTTTGATAATTCATCCATTAAATTATTTTTATTTTGTAGACGTCCTGCAGTATCAACTAATAATAATTCAGTTCCCCTCTTTAAAGCAGAATTTATAGAATCAAACACAACTGCTGCTGGATCAGCATTTTTAGATTGATTCGAAATAACATCAACATTACTTCTTTCACCCCAAACCATTAATTGTTCAACAGCCGCTGCTCTAAATGTATCTGCTGCTGCAATTAAAGTTTTATAATTACTAGTAGTCGATAAATGAGCCAATTTGCCAATAGTAGTTGTTTTTCCAACACCATTAACACCAACAATTAGCCAAATATTTAATTTACCCTCTTCAGGAACAAGAATCTTTCTACTAGAATTTTTGATTGGCTCTTCTAGAATTGATATTAATTCTTCTTTTAAAAATTTTATTCCCTCTTCACCTCCTACAACTTCTTCATTAAGTTTCTTCCTTAAAGAATTCATTACTTTATCTGTAGAGTTGATACCTGCATCAGCTCTTAATAATAAAGTTTCAAGATCATCTAAAGTTTCAGGTGTTAAAGGATCATCTCCTAATTTATCTAATAATTCTGAAACAAATCCTTTTCTAGTCTCTTCTAAGCCTTTCCTTAATCGACTCAACCAATCAATTTCATCTAATGAAATTTGATCTGCTTTTTTCCCTTGTGCAGCTAAGACCATAGCTGACCATGTAAATTCTTCATCAAATTTTCCTAATTTTGGTTTGGTGTCATTAATAAAATCTTCATCTTTATTTATTTTTGTTGCTCTTGCTTTTGTTGCTCTTGCTTTTGTTGCTCTAACTTTTGTTGCTCTTCTTTTGTTGCTCTTGCTTTTGTTGCTCTAACTTTTGTTGCTCTTGTTTCTTTTGTTGCTCTTGCTTTTGTTTTAATTGAGCATATGCTTGTTTTGCCCAATCAGTAGAATTATCTAAATTATTATTAGTCATAAAGTATTAATATTCAAAATCACAATAAAAATATCTAACTCATGTTTATGTCTAATTAAGTTTTTCGTTTTGCAATCTTCTTAAAATCCCATTTATCATCTTTCTACCTTGTTTATCGCTATATTTATTCGCTAAATTGACTGCCTCATTACAAGCAACTGACACAGGAATATTTAAATATTCAATATCAACAAAAGCCAAACGAAGAATATCTCTATCTATCCTTGGTAATCTTTTAAATCTCCAACCCTCCATAACATTATCAATTTTGCTATCAATATGAAAAATATTTTTTAAAACTTTTGAAATTCTATTTTTAATATCATTTCTTACTTCTATATGATCACTAATTGCAATTAATTTAGGAAAATCTAAAATATCTGACAAAGTATTCATTACTATTTCAATATGAGAAACAGTTTCTTTTATCTCATTTCTTGATTTCTCAAAAAGTGCATTTTTAATTTCAGACAATTCACTTTCTAAGATTTTACTATATGTCTTCTCTAAATTATCTTGACATTCAGCTAATTCTTCTCGGCAATGATTAATCATTAATTCAATTGCAGAGTCAAAAATACTTTCTATATTAATACTATCAATATCAAAATTTTGTTGGTCTATATTATCGTTTATAAGGCCAAGTGATATTAGTGACAGCTCTCTTGAGAGAGATCTATTATCCATAAATTTATTAATTAGAAGTATTAGTAGCTGCTCTAAACTGAGAAAATAATTTAGAAAAAGTTGGATTACTAGAACTATTCTTTTCATCAGGATTGACTATCCCTGCTGAAATAATTGTTCTAAATGCATCCTCTACAGAAATATTCAAATCTTTAACAGATGTTTCAGGCACTAATGTATACCAACCAGTCGTAGGATTTGGAGCTGTAGGTATAAAAACACTCAATAATTTTTGTTCTAATTCTGGTTGAAGAGAAGGTCCAACTACTCCAGTGACAAATCCAACGCTAAATAATCCCTCCCTAGGATACTCAACTAATACAACTCTTCTAAATCTTTTTGAATTATCTCTTAAAAAAGTTTCTAATAATTGTTTTAAAGTCTTATATACTGAACCTGCTACAGGTATTTTTGATAAAGTGCCCTCTCCAAACTCTAATAACCATCTACCTACAAAATTTCTTGCCATTAAACCTATAAGCAATATTGCTAAAAGCGGAACAGTTAAACCTAAACTTAAATTTATTAAATCTTGCAAAAGAGGATTTAACGTAATAAATGGATTAAGTTGTTTTGGTATAGATGTTACTAAAGTTAAAACAAATTTACTGACAACAGATGATAACCAGATAGTAGTTGCTAAAGGTATAACAACCAACAATCCAGCAATAAGATCATTTTTAAGATCCTGTTGAAGCCTAGAAGCTAAGTTCGAATCTTGTTTAGGAGTAGATTGAACCAAAATAAAATTCGTATAATATGATTATACTTTACTAGTAAATTAACAAGTTAACTAATTATTTAAAGTATTTTTCTGATAATCACCTCTAAAAATTTATGAAAATTATCTAATAATTAAAAAAATTCTGAAAATTGCGGCTCCATTAATTAAATAATGAACACGAAAGAAATAAGTAAAAAACTGAAAAAAAAAGCAATAGATGAAGGCTTTTCAATTGCTGGAATTGCAAATATTCCTGGTAGTTCTAGAATAAATTTAAGAACTAAAGCTTTAGATAGATGGCTAGAAAATAATTTCCATAGCGAGATGAAATGGATGGAAGCTGAAAAAAGAAAAAACATAAATTTACTTCTTGATGATGCAAAAAGTGTTTTAGCTGTTGGATATAACTACTTGAGTGAAAAAAGTATTAAAGAAATAATTTTAAAATTGCCAAATTTAGCCAAGGCGATGATTATCATAAATTAATAAATAAGAAATTAAAAAATATTGGTAAGTGGATTAATTCTGAATTACCTGAATGCAAATGGAAAATTTGCGTTGATAGCTCTCCATTACTTGAAAAAGCATGGGCAGAAGAATCAGGATTAGGTTGGATTGGCAAAAATAGTAATTTAATAAATAAGGAATATGGCTCTTGGATTTCTTTAGGATTTATGATTTTTAATACAAAATTTGAAGCAGATAAACCTGCAAAGCCTCAATGTGGGCAATGTGAAAAATGTATAGATAAATGCCCTACTAAAGCTATTACTGAACCATTTGTTATTAATTCTCAACTATGCATTGCTTACCACACAATAGAAAATAGAGATTTAAATTTACCTTCTAATATTGCAAAAAATCTTAACGGCTGGATTGCAGGTTGTGATATTTGTCAAGATATTTGTCCATGGAATAAATCTACCCCAACAAATAAAACCATTGATGCAAATCCAAAACAATGGATGCAAGAACTCAATATAGATGCACTGACATGGAAGGATCATGAATGGTCTGAAAAGTTAAAAGGAACTACACTTAAAAGAATTAAACCATGGATGTGGAGACGAAATATAAGAGCTTCTATTCAAAACAAGTGATCTATTATGTTTAAAAAACTTTTAATATTTAAAATAATATTTTTACAATTAATTGGATTAAGTATTTTTCAAGTAAAAAAAACAAATGCTTTTATACCTTATTATTATTTGCCTTCTAAAAAATTTTTAAAACTAAATGGATCAGAAATAGGAAAAAATGCATATCAACTTTTATACTTTGGGCAATTAAAGGAAGGATTAGCGTTAGCTAAATTAGCAATCTCACTAAATCCAGAAGATGTAAATCTTTGGGCTCTTTTAGCAGAAGCTCAAATCAATAATAAACTTTTTGATGATGCTCTTTTATCAATTGAAAAAGGTAAGTTAATCAATCCATTAGTCAGTGAATTATATTTTGCTGAAGGTTCAATATACATAAGTCAAAACAAAAAGCAAAAGGCAAAAAAATCATTAGACAAGGTTTAGAAATACAACCTAAAAACACAAACGCTCTCTTTCAATATGGAAATATATTTCTAATGGAGAAAAATTATAAAAAAGCTTTATCAAAATACAATAAAATTATTGAAATCAAAGCAAATTTTTGGCAGGCGATTAACAACAAAGGTTTGATATATTTTGAGCAGGACGCAATTCTTTTGGCTATTAATAATTTTACAAAAGCAATAGAAATTAAAAAAAATGCTGAATCAATGCTTGCTTTAGGCGTATCATTAAAAGACACAAATAAAAAAAAGTCTATATTACTTGTAAAAGAAGCTTTACAAAAAAACCCAAATTACGCATCTTTTGAATTTAGAGAAGAGCAACTCTGGGGAGAAAAGTTACAAAAAGCAACTGAAGAACTTTTTAAATTAGAAGAATTGAAAAAAGATATTTCTATTGCAAATTTATATAAAAATTAGATTTATTAACATTTCTACTGGAAAATATTTTTTTTCCTACTAATGTAAACTTAGTTATTTTAAGAATTACTCAATTTTCCTAATTGATGGCTAAGGAAAAATTCATATCTATATCTCTGCATCAAGAGATGCAACGCTCATATCTGGAATATGCAATGAGTGTAATAGTTGGTCGGGCTCTTCCAGACGCAAGAGACGGCCTCAAGCCAGTACAGAGAAGAATTCTTTTCGCTATGCATGAGCTCGGCTTAACTCCTGACAGGCCTTTCAGAAAATGCGCAAGAGTTGTTGGAGATGTTTTAGGAAAATACCATCCACATGGAGACCAAGCAGTATATGACGCTTTAGTTAGATTAGTACAAAATTTCTCAACAAAATATCCAACTCTTCATGGCCATGGAAATTTCGGATCAGTTGATGATGACCCACCTGCTGCTATGAGATATACAGAAACAAGACTAGCTCCGATAGCTAATGAAGCATTACTAAAAGAAATTGAATCAGAAACAGTTACTTACTCTGATAATTTTGATGGTTCACAAAAAGAACCTGATGTTCTGCCAGCTCAATTACCTTTCTTATTGCTAAATGGCTCTTCTGGAATTGCAGTAGGAATGGCGACAAATATTCCTCCTCATAACTTAGGAGAAATTATAGATGCATTAGTTCAACTTATTAAAAATCCTGAAATTAACGACTCAAAGTTAATTTCAATAGTTAAAGGCCCAGATTTTCCTACAGGAGGTGAATTAATTTATTCAGACAATATCAAAGATATATACAAAACCGGAAGAGGATCACTAACAATTAGAGGAGTTATACATCAGGAAGAAATTAATAATGGGAAAGGTAAGCATAAAAGAAATGCACTTGTTGTTACCGAACTTCCTTACCAAATCAACAAAGCAGCTTGGATTGAAAAGTTAGCTGATCTAGTAAATACTGGAAAAATAAATGGTATTTCAGATATCCGCGACGAAAGCGATAGAGACGGTATGAGAATAATAATAGAACTCAAAAAAAACATAAATAGCGATTTAGTTATATCTGACCTATACAAGAAAACATCATTACAAACTAATTTTGGAGCTATATTTTTAGCTTTAATCAATGGAAAACCAGTTCAGCTCTCTTTAAAAGAATATTTAAAACAATTTTTAGAATTCAGAGAAATAACTGTTTTAAAAAGAACAAAACATTTTTTAGAATTAACAAAAGAAAAATTAGAAATACTACAAGGTTTTGCTTTGGCAGTTAAAAATATAAAAAGAATCATTGAAATAGTTCAAAACTCTGAAAATACTATTGAAGCCAAATCTTTATTAGAACAAAAACTTAACTTAACAAGTAAACAAAGTAATGCAGTTCTCAGTATGCCTATAAAAAAATTAACTAACCTAGAAAGAATCCAAATAGATCAAAATATTATAGATTTAAAAGTTAAAAAAGAATCACTTGATAAAATATTAAATCAAAGAACAGTATTATTAAATATTCTTAGAAGATGAATTAATAAGCTTAAAGGATAAATATAATACAAAAAGATCTACAAAAATAATTAAAAATATTAATCTAGATGATGAAAATAAAGTTATTAATAAACAAATTCTTGACGAATTGATTAATAATAAAACAAAAATTTCAATTGATAACAAATTTAATGTAAAAAATTTATTAATTAATAATTATAAAAAATTAATTGAAAATGATAATAAATTGATTACTAAAAAAAATATATATCAATTCATATGTAACTTTAATAATAATTTAAATCTATTTGCATTAACATATTCCGGGAAAGTTATTAATATTGACTGGAAAAGATATCTAAATTCTGATTATAAATTAGATAGTAAATTATTAAGCAATATTAATCCATACGAAATAATTAATTTTCATAATTTTGATGGCAATACAGATAATTATTTATGTATTCTCTGCAAAGATGGACGATTTAAAAAAATTTTATATGATAATGAAATGATTAAAACAAATAGAGCTTTTACAGTTATAAAGACAAAAAAAGAAAATAAAATAATAAATTCATTTATATCAAAACAAAATATGATATTAATTATACTTACATCAATTGGAAGAATATTTAAATATAAACTAGACAATAAATATATTGCTCCCGTATCTAAACAAGCTCAAGGAACCATTTTAAGTAAACTTTTTCCGCGCGAAGAAATAATATCTTGCTGCGAATGCAAAACTGATGATCAAATTGTAATAATTACAAAAAAAGGAACCTTTTTATAGGTTAAAAGAAAATGAAATATACAATTCTTACAATTCAAAATTAGGTTTTATAGATAGAAAATTACAAATTAAAAATGATAATTTTTTTAGTATAATTACGGATAATAAATATTGTGAAATAGTAACAAATAAGGAAAGATCAGCAAAAATTAATTTCTCAAAATTGAAAGTTAATATAAATACTAAAAAATTTCAAATTGATTTTTTAGATTTTGATAATGATGAGTATATCAATAACATTTATTTTTCAAACAACCTAATTGATTAAGATTTATACTCCATTTCTATCCAATCTAAATACTCTTCATTAATGTTGCCCGTTACATAAGATCCAGTAAAGCAGCACATATCTAAATCTTTAATTGACGAACCTTCAATAATTGATTTTTTTAAATTTTCTACACTTTGATACACTAAATTATCAATTTCTAATCTTTTCAGCTATTTGACTTATCGATCTATTATGAGCTATTAATTCACCACGAGTTGGCATATTAATACCATAAACATGAGGATAACGAACTGGGGGTGCTGCAGAGGTGAAAAATACTTTATTTGCGCCCGCATCTTTTGCCATCTGAACAATTTCTTTAGAAGTAGTACCTCGCACAATTGAATCATCTACTATTAATACATTTTTATTTTTAAATTCTGTACTCATTGCATTAAGTTTTTGCCTGACTGATTGCTTTCTTTTTTGTTGCCCAGGCATTATGAACGTTCTGCCTACATATCTATTTTTGAAGAAACCCTCTCTATATTCGATTGCTAATTGACGAGCGACTTGCATAGCTGCAGGCCTAGAGGAATCAGGAATCGGCATCACAACGTCAACATCACCACTTTTTATTGTTTTTTTAATTGTTTCTGCTAAAAAATCACCCATCTTTAATCTCGCTTTATACACAGAGATACCATTCATTATTGAATCTGGTCTAGCTAAATAAACATACTCGAATGAGCAAGGAAATAATTTAGGATTATCTGAACATTGCTGCGAAAAAAACTCTCCTTGATCACTTATAAATATAGCTTCACCAGGTTTAACATCTCTTTCAATTTTATAGTCATTATTTTCTAAAACCAAAGATTCACTTGCAATCATCCATTCCTCTTTATTTTCTTCAGATACTCTTTTACCAATTACCAAAGGTCTTATACCAAAAGGATCTCTAAATGCTAATATTCCATGACCAGAAATTAATGAAATTGCAGCATATGATCCTTGAATTCTTTTATGTAAAGACCTGACTGCTTTAAAAATATGATTAGGATCTAATTCTTGATTTTGTACTTGAGATTGCAATTCAGTAGCTAAAACATTTAATAACATTTCTGTATCGCTAGATGAATTTGTATGACGTCTATCGACATTAAATAATTGTTTTTCTAATTCTCTTGTATTAGTAAGATTTCCATTATGAATTAAAACTATTCCGTAAGGTGCATTTACGTAAAATGGTTGAGCTTCCTCAATACTTTCAGCAGAACCTTTTGTAGCATATCTCACATGACCTAATCCAATCTTACCAATAAGATTTCTCATGTCTCTTGTTCTATAAGCAGTACTAACTTGACCTTTTGCTTTATAAATATGAAACATAGAATTATCCATGGTAGCAATTCCAGTTGAATCTTGACCTCTATGCTGAAGAAGTAAAAGACTATCGTATATTTGCTGATTTACATCTTCTGAAGAAACGATTCCTACAATTCCACACATAATTAATTTTTTAATTTAAATTTATAAATTTCATTCATTATTAAAAATTATTTGATAAACCATTATTAAATTTATCAGCTAATGTGCTAATTTTTAAATCACAAATAATATTGTCTGATATTTTTATTTTTAATGTATCTTGTAAAACAGTTCCAATTTTTGTTACGTAAATACTATCTGTAAAGTTTTTACTTTCTTCAGAAACAAATTTAAGCCATTCATTTTTTTTCATATGTGATATTGAAAAAATAATTCTTGATCCACCTTCACTAAAAAGAAGACTATCTATTCTCTCATCAGCTATAAGATTTATTGAAGCACCTTTGTCTGACAAAATACAAGCTTCTGCTAATGCAATGGCTAAACCACCATCACTAATATCATGACTAGATATGATTAGATTATTTAAAATCCCATTTCTGATAAACAATTGACATAATTTTTCATCTATCAAATTTAAACTAGGAGGCCTACCTGTAACTTGTCCATGGAAATACTCTAGATAAGAAGTCGCTCCTAAAGTTAAACCTGAATCTCTTGATCCAATAATCCATATCTCATCATTAATATTTTTCCATCCTGATGAAACTGCTTGTTTTACATTATCTAAAACACCAACCATTCCAATAACTGGTGTTGGTTGAATTGGTTTTTTATTTCCTTCATCATCTATAGATTCATTATATAAAGAAACATTTCCTCCCGTTACTGGAGTTTCTAAGGCTTCACATGCGATCGAAATACCCTCGCAAGCAGTAGATAACTGCCAATAACCTATTTCTGTCTCAGGTGATGCAAAATTTAAATTATTTGTAATTGCTACTGGCAAAGCACCTACACAACTTACATTTCTTGCTGATTCAGCAACTGCAGCAATACTACCTCTTAAAGGGTCCAAAGAAACCCATCTATTATTACAATCAACTGACGCAGCTATTCCAGAATATTCATGATTTATCTTATTTGTCTTATCATTTTGATCTCTTAATCTTATAACTGCAGCATCAGACTGTCCCGGTTTAAATATAGTATTAAGCTGAACTTGATAATCATACTGTTGAAAGACCCATTTTTTTGAAGCTATTGAAGGATTAGATAACAAAAGTAAAATAACCTCTGACCAAGAAAATTCTTTTTTAAATTTTAATGAATATATAGTATTTTTTTTCTCTTTAGGTAATTCATTTTCACTCCACTTCCATTTATTTAATAAATAATTAGGCGTCTCATTTAAAACTTTATGATAATTAACAGGAGTTTTATCAGATAAAGCTGTTGTTGGAATTTTTGCGACAACTTGCTTTTTATGAGAAATTATAACCTCTTTATCCTTTATAACTTTTCCAATAACACAGGCATATAAACCCCATTTATGAAATTCATTAACAAGAGTATTAAGCTTATCCTCTTTAACTACTAACAACATTCTTTCTTGAGACTCAGAAAGTAAATATTGATAAGCAGTCATATTTTGTTCTCTTGATGGTACTAAATCTAAATCAACACTAATACCTAAACCTCCATTAGCAGCCATTTCTGCACTACTACAAGTAATACCAGCAGCCCCCATATCTTGAGCAGCTATAACATCCCCTGTTTTAAAAGCACCTAAACATGCCTCAATTAAACTCTTTTCTATAAAAGGATCACCTACTTGAACAGCGGGTCTATCATCTAATGAAGAGGATGTTAATTCAGAACTAGCAAAACTTGCTCCTCCAACACCATCTCTTCCCGTTGTATTTCCCACATATAGTACAGGAGCACCAATATTTTTTGCTCCTGAACATACTATTTCATCTGTTTCTAGTAAGCCTAAAGCCATTACATTAACAAGAGGATTACCAGAATAACTTTCATCAAAATTTATTTCACCACCGACAGTAGGAACTCCAACACAATTACCATAATGAGAGATTCCTGAAACAACTCCTTTTAATAAAGATAAATTAGAAGGCTTATCAATTTTTCCAAATCTTAAAGAATTCAAAACTGCTATAGGTCTAGCACCCATAGTAAATATATCTCTTAAAATGCCTCCAACACCAGTTGCTGCACCTTGAAAAGGTTCTATAGCAGAAGGATGATTATGACTTTCAATTTTAAAAACTAGTTTTTGATTACGACCAACATCAATAACGCCTGCATTTTCACCTGGACCAATAAGAACAAACTCACCTTCAACAGGAAACTTAGCGAGTAAAGGTTTTGAATTCCTATAACAGCAATGCTCAGACCACATAACACCAAACATTCCAAGTTCAGTTCTATTTGGTTCTCTTCCTAATCTTGCACAAATTTCTTGATAATCATTATTTGTTAAATTTTCAGTTTTGAGAGCCTGCGAGACATCATATGAATTCATATCTGAAGAATTTACCATTATTCAAATCCAAGGATCATTGTCTCTATTATTAGAGTAATTTGCATTATTAGCATCTGAATTGCTTTTATTATTTTCATTTAATAATTGATCATCTTCTGAAAAAATCTTTCTGCCATAAACATCATCCTCTTCTAACCAATCTTCTAACTTATTAGTTGCAATACTTTTAATATCATCAAATTTATTAAAAAAGTTTTTTCCTTTTTTAAAAAATTCATTTTTAATACTTGATTTTACTAAAACAAAATCATCAAGAGATTCTTCACAGCAAAAGACTAAGCCAGGTTGCTGATCAGAAATACTTTGAATATTTAATTTCCATCGACTAGATCCAGGAATGCGAGGATTAGACCTAGAAATGAGATAATTTAAAATATTACCTGTTTTAAAATCAAAAATAAAATCAGCTATCGAACCAATTTTCACACCATTCTTATTAATTAAATTTGCAAATAAAAGATTAGGGAATCTATTTAATGTATTCAAATCTGATATTGCTGGTTCACCTTTTACAAAAATATCACTATCAACAATTTGCCTTACTTGATTTAATCTCCAAACATTCCTTCTTAGATTTAAATTTGAAGGTTTTGAGGACCAACCAAGTATTCTATGAACAGGAGGATGCATCCATACAGTTTCACCTACACCATAAGATAATGTCATATTCTTTCGAACATTATGACTTAATAAATCACTTAAAAGATATTGTTGAGGTAATTTCACCTTATGATCGAACTTGAACAGGCATAACTAAATAAGTAAAAGAGCTATCATCATCTGGCACTAAAACTGCTGGTGTAGTAGGTAAATTACATTTCAATAAAATATTTTCTGAAGAAATAACTCGCAATCCCTCTAATAAATATCTCACATTAAAAGCTATATCTATTTGATCACAATTAAAAGAAACAGGTAATAATTCTTTCGCATTTCCAATATCTTGAGCATCAGCACTTATTGAAGCAAAATTATCATCATTTATATTTATTTTAACGACACTACTTTGTTGATCAGCTAAAACAGCAATACGCTCCAAAGAGTTAATTATTAAATTTCTCTCAAATTTAAATACTTTTGAAAAGTTATCAGGAATAAGTTGTGAATAATTAGGATAATTTCCTTCTAATGTTCTCGTTGTAATTATTTGGTTAGATGAGATAAAAACAACTTGTCCTTTATCATAAAACAATTTAATAGTATCTTCTTTTAATTTTGTATTAACAAGTTTTTCTATTTCTCTCAGTGATCTAGTAGGTATTGTGACAGATAAATAATCATCACCAGTATTTAAATTATTAATCATTTCTAATTTAGAAAAATTTTCTCCTTCAGAAGTTAAAACAACAGCTAACCTATGTCCATCTGTAGCTGCTGATTCAAGAGATTGATCCTTGAATTTAAAATTTACACCAGTAAGTAGCTGTTTTGATTCATCATTACTACTAGAAAACATTGTCAATTTTAAAGCTTGTAAGAAACCAGCAGGATTTATATCTAAAGAAGTTCCACTTTCAACAAATGGTAACTTAGGATAATCATCAGAGGCTATCCCTTTCAAATTAAAAGATCCTCTATCACTTTTTAGTAAAATATTTTCTGTATCTTCTTCAACTTTTAAAGTTACAGGAGATTCATTGGGAAGTTTAGAAACTATTTCTGATAAAATTTTTGAAGGAATTGTAATAGCACCACTTTTATCTACATTAGCATCAAAAGAAGTTTGAATTCCTAAATTCAAATCAAATCCTGTCAAGCTAATTTTATTTGTAACCTCATCAGCTGTAAATAAAATATTAGATAATATAGGGTGAGTAGGTCTTGAAGCGACAGCTTTATTAACTAATTGAATAGCAATGTTTAAGTCACTTTGTTGACAAACTATCTCCATCTGAAAATTTTTATTTAATAAATATATATTAGTTCTACTTTGAAAGGAATTCCATCTCTTATTTTTTTTTAATTATTCAATAATATTCTAAAATTAATTATTAAATATATATATTTAGTAGTAGTAGTAAGTGTGGAAACTGTGGATAATTATAATAAAGACTTCTTATTATTAAATTCTTGAGAAATATATTGTTGTGAAAAAAATTTGTAATTTGAGAATAAAACTTATAGATTAATTTTTATATAAAAATTTTTACACATTATTGATTCTTATTAAGAGTTTTTCCACACTTTTAAATAATAAGTTCTTTTTCTCCACAACCACTTTTTTATTTGTCTACTTTAATAACCAAGAATTTTTGAAATATTCTTTAAAGATGGTTCAATATTTTTTTGAAAAATTGCATCATTATTTTTAATAGCGCATTCCGGATCTTTTAATCCATTACCTGTAAGTACGCAAACAATCAAAGAGTCTTTCTTAATTCTATTTTTATTTTTAATTAATCCTGCTACTGACGCTGCACTTGCAGGTTCGCAAAATATACCTTCTTTTGCAAGTATTTTATAGGCATCAATAATTTCATTATCTGTTACTGATTGAAAATCACCTTTACTTTCTTTTTTTACAATTTTTGCTTTTTCTCTATTGACTGGATTTCCTATTCTTATTGCAGTTGCAATTGTTTCAGGGTTTTTTACTATTATATTATCTACTAATGGAGCAGATCCTGAAGATTGAAATCCCATCATTTTTGGTAACTTGTATTTTTTATTTTTTTTATAATATTCGTTAAAACCTTTCCAGTATGCAGTGATGTTACCAGCATTTCCCATAGGGATACATAACCAATCAGGTGATGTTTTTAAGTCATCCATTATTTCAAAAGCAGCAGTTTTTTGGCCTTCAATTCTATAAGGATTAACAGAATTTACAAGAGTTATTGGATATTCTTTTGAAAGTTTTTGTACAATTTCTAATGCATCATCAAAATTTCCTTTGATTGATAAGACTTCAGCACCATACATTAAAGCCTGCGCAAGTTTACCTTGTGCGACATATCCATCAGGTATTAATACAAATGATTTTAAACCGCCTCTAGAAGCATAAGCTGCTGCAGAGGCAGAAGTATTGCCTGTGCTAGCACAAATAACAGCTTCGCATCCTTCTTCTTTGGCTTTGCTGATAGCCATTGTCATTCCTCTATCTTTGAATGATCCTGTAGGATTTAAACCATCATATTTGAGATAAACTTTTGTATTGTTTCCTATTAAATTGCTAAGGTTTTCACTGAAAATTAAAGGTGTATTACCTTCTTTTAAAGTAATAATAGGAGTTTTATTTGATACTGGTAGATAACTCTTGTAGGCATTAATAAGACCTGGCCAATTTCTTTTTTTATATTTAGGAAGTAATTTTTGTTTAATTGAATTTAATATCATAATAAAGAATTAACTGTCTTTGATTTTGTTAAGAGGAGAATCAGTGAAAAATTTTAATAGTTCATTTATTGATTCTACTTTATTTAAGATTTTACTTAATGCTCTTACATTTAAAATTACAGTTTTAGTAGGGTAACTTTCAAAAAATCTTATAATATTAATTTTTCCTTCTCCCATATCAATACCTTTAATAACGCTAGATCGTAATGCTAATTTTCCAGTTATTTCATCTCTTGCATTTGGAGGATGTATGATTTTTGATAACCTTGATAAAACAACACTTCCTATTTCAGAATAAAGAAGCTTACTTGCAATAGGAAGGGGAATATCATAATTTTTATTTAAAATATTAAGAATATCTTCATTCGAAGCATTTGTAGTTCTTAAAAGTCTTTCTAAATTTTTTTCAGCTTTACCGGTTAAAGAATATCTTTTTAGTGATTTAATGCTTATTGTTCTAGAAAAAATACTATATGTTATTTTTATTTGATCTGCACTTTGAACTTTATTTATCAAAAGGAATGGATTTATTAAAATAAAACATAAAGATAATTTATAAATTAATCTTTTGTGAGATTCATTTTAAATACTTGTTCCTGCTGCAAGCTTTACCAATCTAACAACACTTTTTTCTGTAACTTTTTGAGCTATTTTAAAACTCATTTCTTTTGCATATGGTTCATTAATTAGTCTAGGAATTCTTTTAAGAAAAATTTCTATTGAATATCCTGGTACTTTTTGTAATACATTTAAAAATTTAGTGAATGGTTCAATAGAAAAAATAACATCATTCATTGTATTTTGATTTTGAATAATATTGATTTTTAATGATTTTGGTAAATAATAATTAATGTTTTTAATAACTTTCCAATTGATTTTATCAATTTGATTTGTTAGTCCATTAACTAATTCATCTCTCAAAAATCCTCCTTTTTGAGAAAATAGTAGATTTATAACTTCATCAAGTAATTTTTCTAAATCTAGATCAGTTTGTTTTGCAGCATTAGATAATAAATCTTCAAGTCTATCCCATTTAAATTGTTTATTATCGAAAAGCATTTCTTTTAAACTTTCTCTTAGTTGAGGATCTGGATCTTCCATTAACCTTCTAGCAAAATATGGGTAGGCAGCACCTAAGATCTTAAAATTTGGATCAACACTTAATGCTATTCCTTCTAGTGTTATTAGTGATCTGATTATAAGAGCATAGTATGGAGGTAATTTAAAAGGAAATTTATACATTACTCCAGACATATCATCAGTAACACTTTTAAAATCCATTTTTGAAACACCTAATTCAATAGCATTTACAAAAACATCTTGAAAAGCTGGTACGATTGGTTCTAAATTAACTTCACTAGAGAGAAAACCTAGTTTGACAAAATCATGAGATAGTTTGTCAAAATTTTTATTTACTAAATGAACAACTGCTTGAATTAATCCAGATCGAGAATCTCTTGAGACTTCACTCATCATTCCAAAATCTAAATAACATAATCTTCCGTCTTCCAATGCTAATAAATTCCCAGGATGAGGATCTGCATGAAAAAAGCCATGTTCTAAAAGCTGTTCTAAGCTACACTGAACTCCAATATCAATCATTTCATCTGGGTCAATGCCAAGTTTTTTAACATCATCGAGATTTGTTAATTTAGTTCCTTCTATCCATTCCATAGTTAATACTCTTCTGGATGTTAGTTCGTTATAAATTTTTGGAACAGCTATTTTAATATTCTTTTGGTGCATATCTCTAAATTTTTCTGCATTTTCTGCTTCATTTATATAATCCATTTCTTCAAATACTCTTTTACCAAGTTCATCTATTAAAGCAACAAGATCACTTCTAATAAGTCCGATATTATTTTTAAGCCAAATAGCAATATTTCTTACAATATATAAATCTAAAGTAATTTGTTCTCTTAGTCCTGGTCTCTGAACTTTAACTGCTACAACTTCTCCATTTTTTAGGATAGCTTTATGAACTTGTCCTAATGATGCAGCAGAGATAGGTTCTTTATCTATTTTTAAAAAAATATCTTTGATATTTTTGTCTAAATCTTTTTCAATCAGTTCCATAGCTTTATCACCACTAAAACCTGGAAGTTGATCTTGTAATTGTGATAATTCCTCTAATAAAACAACTGGAATTATATCTGGTCTAGTTGATAATGCTTGTCCAGCTTTGACAAAAGCTGGGCCTAATTCAACTAGTAAATTTGTAAGTTGTTTAGCTCTATATCTTGCTTGAGACTCATTTTTTAATTTACCTGTAATCTTATCTAAACCAACAGAAATAATATATGCAAATATGGGAATTAAAGTTTGCCAAAGCCTTTTAAATAATCTTTTTGGATTTTTACGATAAATTTTAGAGATCGTATCAGGATCGTACTCAAGTAAACCTGATGCTTCAATAAAATCTTTAAAATCTTCTTTCATAACTTTATATTTTAAATACCTTTTAAATTGTTAGAAAAGAGGTTATTTTTTTGTTTAAGAGATAAATCACTGTGTTAAAAAAATTAAAATTACAAAATTTAGCCTTAATAGAAATTATAGAAATTAATTTCAAAAAAGGTTTGAATGTTTTTACTGGAGAATCGGGGTCAGGCAAATCTTTAATTTTAGATTCTTTAAATTCTTTGTTTGGTGGAACTAATATACCGCTTAATCATTTAATTCGTCCAGGAAAAAATGAATGTTTAATTCAGGCAGTATTTGAAATTACACCTTTTGTTAGAAATTTTCTTTTAGATAATAATCAATTTATCCCAAATAATAAATTAATAATTTCCAGAAATTCTTTTATAAAAGATTCTAAAGTAGTTTCAAAATTTACTTTAAATAATAAGGCTGTTAAAAAAAAATTTTTATCAGAGTTAGGATCTTTATTAATAGATTTTGCTGGGCAAAATGATACTTTTTTATTTAATTCTCAAGCGTATTTAAGAAATATTTTAGATGAGACTGGTTCTAAAAAATTAAGAGATTTAAAATTTAATATTCAGGAAACTTATAAACAATTAAATGATTTAAGAGAAAATATAGAGAATAAGTCAGATAATACAAAAAAATAAAGAGAATTATTTTGCAAATACAAAAATCTTACAAATACTTGAAGAATCAAATCTTATTAATGAGGATGAAATAATTTTATTAAAGACAAAACAACTAAAGTTAGCGAATAATTATGAACTTAAAAATAAGTTAAATCTGATTTCATCCTTTTTATGTGATTTTAGAAATGATAATAATTGTGCAAATAGTTTTATATCTGAATCTATTAAAAACTTAAATAGGCTTACAAAGTATGATCAATCAATTCAAAATTTATCTGATAAATTAATAAATGCTCAAATTCAAATTGAGGAAGTTGCTTTCTCGATAACAACCTATCTTGAATCAATTGAAAACGAAGAAGATAATTTAGAAGAAGTACAGGCTAGATTATTTAAATTGCAAAATCTTGAAAAAACTTTTTCTCTTGAATTGTCATCACTTATTCGTAAAAGAGATGAATTAAGAAAATTACCTTCTTTTGATCGTAGTAATGAAGAAATAGATCTTTAAAAAATGAACTTAGTTATTTAAATAATAAGTTTCAAAAATTATTAAACGAACAATCTTTTGAAAGGAAGAAAGTTGCTGCTAGGTTAGAAGAATTAGTTTCTATTACTTTAAAAGAATTAGGATTGAGTAATGCTAATTTTGCTATTAAAATAAAAAAAATTGAACCTTCATCTCATGGTTCAGATTTTATACAATTTTTATTTTCTGCAAATCCTGATCAAAAATTAGCTCCAATTTCAAGTGTTATTTCTGGAGGTGAAATGTCAAGATTTTTATTGGCTTTAAAATTTAATTTATCAAAATTTGCAAATACAATATTTTTTGATGAAATTGACAATGGGCTTAGCGGTAAATCTCTTTTGTCTACAATTAATTTAATTAAAAAGATTGCTTTTAATCAGCAAATTCTTTGTATTACTCATCATCCTCTTTTGGCATCTTCTGCAGATGTTCATTATAAAGTACAGAAAACTATAAGTAATGGTTATACTTCAACTTCTTTGAAAAAGCTTATAACCATAAAAGATAAGCAGAATGAATTAGCAGAGTTAATAGGTGGAGGTTTTAAGGAAGCAAGTAATTATGCTTTAACATTATTAAATAAAGCAGCCGCTTAATATAAAAATTTTTACTATAATAAATAACTAATTAATATTAATATAGGTTTAAATGGTACGTAAAAATAATAACTTAGCAGAAGAAAACTTAATTACTATTAGAGGAGCAAGACAACATAATTTAAAAAATTTAGATCTATCTCTACCTAGAAATAAGTTCATTGTTTTTACTGGTGTAAGTGGTAGTGGTAAAAGTTCATTAGCTTTCGATACAATATTTGCCGAAGGTCAAAGGAGATATGTAGAAAGTCTTTCTGCTTATGCGAGGCAGTTTTTAGGACAAGTTGATAAACCTGATGTTGATAATATTGAAGGTCTTTCTCCTGCAATATCTATTGATCAAAAGTCCACTAGTCATAACCCTCGATCTACTGTAGGAACTGTTACTGAAATACAGGATTATTTAAGACTTTTATTTGGAAGAGCAGGTGAGCCTCATTGTCATCATTGTAATAGAAAAATCAGCCCTCAGACAATTGATGAAATGGTTGATCAAATTCTTCTTTTACCAGAAGGAACTAGATATCAGATATTATCACCTGTCGTTCGTGGAAAAAAGGGAACTCATTCAAAATTAATTGCTGGTTTAGCTTCTGAAGGTTTTGCGAGAGTAAGAATTAATGGGGAAGTAAGAGAATTGTCAGATAGTATCGAATTAGATAAAAATCATATACATAATATAGAAGTTGTTGTTGATAGACTCATTGCAAGGGAGGGTATTCAAGAAAGGTTGAATGACTCATTAAGAACTTCCTTGAAGCGTGGAGATGGTTTATCTATTATTGAGGTTGTTCCAAAAAAAGGAGAACAATTACCTCCTGAATTAACAAGAGAAAGATTATATTCAGAAAATTTTGCATGTCCTGAACATGGCTCAATAGTTGAAGAATTATCTCCTAGGTTATTTTCTTTTAATAGTCCTTATGGAGCTTGTCAAGATTGTCATGGTATTGGGTTTTTGAAAAAATTTACTTTTGAAAGAGTTATCCCAGAACCTTCTTTGCCTGTTTACGCAGCAGTTGCTCCTTGGAGTGAGAAAGATAATACTTATTATTTTTCATTATTGTATTCAGTTGGTCAAGCTTATGGTTTTGAATTAAAAACTCCTTGGAATAAGCTAACTGAGCTTCAACAAAAAGTTTTATTGCTTGGTTCTGATAAACCAATACTTATTCAGGCTGATAGTAGATTTAATACTTCTTCAGGTTTTGAAAGACCATTCGAAGGGATTTTAAATATTTTAGAACGTCAGTTAAATGAAACTAATGGTGAATCACTTAAACAAAAGTTAGAAAAATATTTAGAATTAGTACCTTGTAAAACTTGTGCTGGTAAAAGATTACGACCTGAAGCATTAGCAGTCAAAATTGGACCTTATGCCATTACTGATTTAACTTCAATAAGTGTTTTTGATACATTAAAACATGTTGAAAAAATTATGGGATTAAGTGATGACAAGGAAGTAATTTTATCAGAGAGACAAAAACAGATAGGAGAGTTAGTCCTTAAGGAAATAAGATTAAGATTAAAGTTTTTGATAGATGTTGGTTTAGATTATTTAACTCTTGATAGACCGGCTATGACTCTCTCTGGTGGTGAAGCTCAGAGAATAAGGTTAGCAACTCAAATAGGTGCAGGATTAACTGGTGTTTTGTATGTTCTTGATGAACCAAGTATTGGTCTTCATCAAAGAGATAATGATAGGTTATTAGAAACTTTAAAGAAACTTAGAGACTTAGGAAATACATTAGTAGTTGTCGAACATGATGAAGATACAATGAGAGCTGCTGACTATATTGTAGATATTGGTCCAGGAGCAGGTGTTTATGGAGGAGAGATAGTTGCAAAAGGTTCTTTTGATGATGTTGTTAAAGCTAAAAACTCTTTAACAGGAGCTTATTTAAGTGGAAGAAAAACTATTCCAACACCAAAAGAGAGACGCTCATCTGTTAAAAAGAGTTTAATTCTTAATAATTGTAATAAAAATAATCTTAAAGATATTTCAGTAGAATTTCCTTTAGGAAGACTTGTTTCAATAACTGGAGTTAGTGGAAGTGGTAAAAGTACTTTAATTAATGAATTATTACATCCAGCTTTAAGTCACTCACTTGGTTTAAAAGTCCCATTTCCAAAAGGTCTCAAGGAGCTTAAAGGAATAAAAGCAATAGATAAAGTAATCGTAATAGATCAGTCGCCTATTGGCAGAACACCTCGATCAAATCCAGCGACTTATACGGGCGCATTTGATCCTATTCGACAAGTATTTGCTGCTTCTGTTGAGGCAAAGGCTAGAGGTTATCAAGCAGGTCAGTTTAGTTTTAATGTTAAAGGCGGGAGGTGTGAGGCTTGTCGTGGACAAGGTGTAAATATTATTGAAATGAATTTTCTACCTGATGTATATGTTCAGTGCGATGTTTGTAAAGGTGCAAGGTTTAATAGAGAGACTCTTCAAGTTAAATATAAAGGTTTTACTATTTCAGATGTTTTGGAAATGACTGTTGAGCAAGCTGCAGAAGCTTTTTCAGCAATCCCTCAGGCTTCTGAAAGACTGACAACATTGGTTGATGTAGGTCTTGGTTATGTAAAGTTAGGCCAACCAGCACCTACGTTATCTGGAGGAGAGGCTCAGAGAGTTAAATTAGCTACTGAATTATCTAAACGAGCAACTGGTAAAACACTTTATTTGATTGATGAACCAACTACAGGACTAAGTTTTTATGATGTTCATAAATTAATGGATGTTATTCAGAGACTTGTGGATAAAGGTAATTCAGTCATTGTTATTGAGCATAATTTAGATGTCATACGTTGCTCTGATTGGATAATTGATTTAGGACCAGATGGGGGAGATAAAGGTGGAGCAATAATTGCACAAGGAACTCCCGAGGAAGTGTCCAAGCATCCAACAAGTTATACTGCCAAATATTTAAAAGAGGTATTGCATTAAAACAAAGAATATTTGTTGTATTTCTTTGTATTAGTAATAATTTGACTCAAATTTTTTCAATTTAAAAATTATAAGAACTATTACTATGACTAGGTATTTATATATATTTTCTGAATTATCATTTAAAAACATAACTCTTTCTTAAGATTTGAATTAAATAAATAGCTTATTAATTAATACCAGACATGGAGTTATGTAATTGGGTTTAAAAATTTTACATCTTCATCTGCATGGTTTGATACGTTCTAGCGATTTAGAGCTAGGTCGTGATCCAGATACTGGGGGACAAACTCAATATGTTCTTGAATTAGTTAAGAGTTTAGCTAATACATCTGAAGTTGAACAGGTAGATTTAGTAACTAGACTAATAAAAGATAAAAGAGTAAATGATCAATATTCAGAGGAGAGAGAATTTATAGAATTGGGCGCTAGAATTTTAAGATTTGAATTTGGACCGCAAAAATATTTGAGAAAAGAGTTATTGTGGCCTTTCTTAGAAGAACTTATTAATAAATTAACTAAATTTTATGAAAAGCCAGAGAATAAGCCTGATTGGATTCATGCACATTATGCTGATGCGGGTTATGTAGGTGTTCGTTTGAGTAGAAATCTGAAAGTACCTTTAGTCTTTACTGCTCATTCGTTAGGGAGAGAAAAGAAAAGAAGACTTTTAGATGCAGGCTTAACTCAAAGTCAAATTGAAAAATCATATTGTATTTCCAAAAGAATATCGGCGGAAGAAGAAGCCTTAAAAGAGGCTGCTATGATAGTAACTAGTACTAAACAAGAGTCTGTTTATCAATATTCTACTTATAAATCTTTTGAATCTCAAAAAGCAAGAGTGATTTTCCCAGGTGTTGATTATAAAAAATTTCATCATATTCATTCAACAACGGAAACAAGTGATATTGACAATATGATGAACTCTTTTTTAACTGATTCTTTTAAGCCTCCACTTCTAGCAATCTCTAGAGCAGTAAGGCGTAAAAATGTTCCTTCTCTTGTTGAAGCTTTTGGACGCTCAGATAAATTAAAAAAGAACAATAATTTAATTCTTGTTTTGGGATGTAGAGATAATTTATCTAAAATGGATTCTCAGCAAAAAGACGTTTTTCAACAAATTTTTGAAATTATTGATAAATATAATTTATATGGCAAAGTAGCTTATCCTAAAAAACATACACCAAATCAAATACCTTCAATTTATCGATGGGCTGCAAGTAGGAGAGGTATTTTTGTTAATCCTGCATTAACGGAACCCTTTGGATTGACTTTGTTAGAGGCTGCCTCTTGCGGATTGCCAATGGTTGCAACAAATGATGGAGGTCCTCAAGAAATTAATTTAAAATGTGATAATGGCTTATTAGCTGATGTAACTGATTTAAATAGATTTAAATGTACACTTGAAAAAGCTATATCAAGTAAAAGTCAATGGAGGCTATGGAGTAGAAATGGAATAGAGGCTGTTAGTAGGCACTTTAGTTGGAATAATCATGTTAGAAATTATCTATTTAATATGTGTCAGCAAGATCAAAAGTTAAGTTTGTTATCATCTTCTGGAATTAAACTAAGTTGTTTAAATGGACGTTCTTCACTGATAAAACCCCATTCATCAAAAATATCTGGATCTGAGTGGATGATAAGTTGATTTTTTTTATATTTTTTTAGTTTAAAACCTTTTTTTGAAAGTTTTTTCATTAAATTAGCAGTTTCCTCAAATCTTGAGGCCATAGCGTCAAGGCTCGCACAATCACTTGTTAAACCTTTATCTTTCCATGTAAAAAAGCTCATTGATTGAACAACTATTTACATGACTATACTAAAAATTATTAGAACTATGTTAATTAACCAAAATATTTCTACTATTTTTTCTTCTTTAATACCTTGTAATTCAAAATGATGATGAATAGGTGTCATTAAAAAAAGTCTTTTACCTTGTCTAAATAATTTTTTTGTAATTTTGAAGTAACTGACTTGTAGGATTACTGATACCGCTTCAATAACAAATATTCCAGAAATTATAAATGTCGTAAAAAAACTATTTGTAACAACACAAATGATACCGATAATTGCTCCAATAGTTAACGATCCCGTATCACCCATGAAAATTTTTGCTGGATATTTATTGTGCTTTAAAAAACCTAAACATAAACCTGACATGCAGAATGAAAGCAGGCTAAAGATTAAGTAGGTTTTATTATTATTTAGAAGTATCTCTGTACCTAATCCACAAAATACTATTGAACTACATCCTGCTGCCAATCCATCAAGACCATCAGTTAAGTTTACAGAATTACTTAAAGAAATTATTGTTATTATTGATATCGGGATAATGAAGTTTTTCAAATTAATTGTTAAATCATTTAAAAAATTTAGATTATTATTGATTAAGTTATTATTAAATAGAAAAATTACAAAAAATGATGAAAAAAATATTTGAAGTATTAATTTTTCTTTGCTTTTAAGTCCTAAATTTATTTGTTTTTTTATGCTTAAATAATCATCAAGAAAACCTATAGAGAAGAAGCCAAATATTGTTATTAATAACGCTAATTTAAATTTGAAGGAAATAATTTTTACGCAAAAAAGTATTAAAAAAAAAATAGGAATTATAAATAAACCTCCCATTGTGGGAGTATTTTTTTTAATTAAATGAGAGCTTGGTCCTTCAGTCCTTATTGTTTGCAAAAAATTATATTTTTTAATAAATTTTATACCATACTTTGTTGTAATAGTTGCTGCAATGACTGAAAAAATATATGAAATAAAAATATAGGGATTATTTATGTATATTGAATTTATTAAGGTAATAAATGAAATTATTAATAATAATAATCTGTAATTAAAAATATTACTCTTCCCAGTCATCTTCTATCAAATCTTCTTCACCTTTATAATCTTCTTTTTCACCCATTAAAGCTGATAATTCTTCTTCTTCTATAGTACTAATTTCTTGGGATTCACCTGATTCTTCGGTTACTAATCTTCCACTATCTTCAAGCCAAGATAATAAATCTGGCTCTTCTCGAAGAGGTAAAACTGGAGCAGCATCATCTCTTCTATAACAGGTTAAGGCTGGATTGATTTCAGCAATTTCATTTAGTCTTATTTGAAGTTTATCCGAAGTCATAGAATTTATTACTCTTATAATAAGATAATACATGTTGTCCATTTTTAAAATCTTTGTTTGATAAAGGAAATTTAAAATATTTCATGATTTGGATTATTTCTATTGCTTTGTCATTAGGTTTTAAAATATATGGCTTAAAACATTCAGAACAATTATCAATTAATTATGAGATTGTTATTCTATTGGTTTTCGCTCCTTCATTGATAGTTACAATGATAATAATTTTGAAAAAACTTTTAAAAAACTAATTATTTGTTCTTTTGGAGAATACTAAATGAAAGATTTAAAGAGAGTTGTTTTAGCATATTCGGGAGGGGTTGATACTAGTGTTTGCATTCCTTATCTCAGAGAAAAATATGGTGTATCAGAAGTTATTACATTTGTAGCTGATTTGGGTCAAGGTGAAGATTTAGAAAGTATAAGACAAAAAGCGCTTCAATCTGGTGCATTTAAATCAATAATTGGAGATCTTGTGAAACCTTTTATTGATGAATTTGCTTTTCCAGCTATAAGAGCAAACGCATTATATGGAGATAAGTACCCACTCTCTACTGCTTTAGCTAGACCTTTAATCGCTAAAAATCTAGTTGCAATTGCGAGAGAGTTCAATGCAGATGCTGTCGCTCATGGCTGTACTGGCAAAGGTAATGACCAAGTTAGATTTGATTTGACTATTAATGCATTAGGTCCAGATTTAGAAATTATTACGCCCGCCAGAGAGTGGAAAATGAGTAGGGAAGAGGCAATTAATTATGGAGAAAGATTTGGAATTCCTGCGCCAGTTTCTAAAAAATCTCCCTATTCTATTGATGTTAATTTATTAGGAAGAAGTATTGAGGCAGGTATTCTAGAAGATCCTATGTCTCCTCCTAGTGAAGATATATTTGAAATGACATCATCTATTAAAGAAGCACCAGAAGAGCCAGAAGATATTGTTATTGAGTTTCTGAATGGATTTCCTGTGTCTATTAATGAAGAAAAATTAAATCATTTGGAATTAATGAAAAGGGCTAATTTAATTGCTGGTAAACATGGTTTTGGCAGGCTAGATATGATGGAAGATAGGATTGTTGGAATAAAAAGTAGAGAAATCTACGAAACTCCTGGACTTCTTCTATTAATTAAAGCTCATAAGGAAATGGAGAGCTTAACTTTAAATCCAGATGTTTTGGAATTTAAAAGTTTAGTTGATAAGAAATGGGGACAATTAGTTTATCGAGGTTTTTGGTATGGCCCATTAAAATCTGCTCTTGATGAGTTCATCTCTTCAACTCAGCATTCAGTAAATGGCATGGTAAAAATTAGGTTGCATAAAGGTAATGCAGTCGTTATTGGAAGATCATCTATTCAAAATTCTTTGTATAGAGAGGATTTAGCTACTTATAATAAAAATGATAGTTTTGATCACGAAAGTGCTAAAGGTTTTATTTATATGTGGGGTATGTCTAATAAAATCTGGGCAGAGTCTAACAATAATAACGTCAAATAAGTTTTTTACTCATTAGATTTATCTATCTCACTATTTTCTGAGTTATTTTCTTTTGAAGCATTAGTAGGGGTAGTATCAGTTTCATTTTTCTCGTTTTCTTGATTATTTGGAGTTTCAGAGGGTTTGATCTTTGGTTTTGGAGTTGGTAAAGGCCCCTCTTGTTTTATAGTCATGTATCTAATTACATCTTCACTAAGTCTCATGGCTTTTTCAATTTTCTCTATGTGTTGACCATCTCCTTGATGACTTAGTTGGACGTAAATACCTTCTCTATTTTTTGCGATAGTATATGCTAATCTTCTTTTTCCTCTCATTTGACTATCTAAAATTTTGCCTCCCATATCTTCAAGTAATTTATTATATTTTTCGATATGTTTATTTACTTCTTCTTCCGCAATATCAGGACGGAGAATATACATTGTTTCGTAGTAGATTTCTTGTTTGTTCATAGTTTCAGACTAGGTCGTTAGGCTCATTTAATAATAATGAGCGTCTGTTCATTTATTACAATACATTATTATGGTTAATATCTAAATAAATAAATTATTTTCAACTAAAATCAACGAATGTTTTAGAGATATTTTTTAATAGCTTCTTCCATGACTTCAATAGGAATTTTTACACCATCTGTCCAGTATGATAAAGATTTTGCTCCTTGTGCTACTAACATTTTCATCCCATTAATTGTATGACACCCTTTCTTTCGAGAGAAATTTAACAGAGGGAGTTTCTTGGGGATTGTAAATTAAATCATAAATTACTGTTTTTGAGTTAAGTGATCTCCAGAAATGATCACCAAAAGGTAGCTCCTCTTTTGCACTCGTATGATTAATCATTCCTACCGGGGTGGTATTTATAATTAAATCTGCAGAATTAATTAAATTAAAAATATTTGGGTTTTTAAAAGATAGGCCTTTTAACAAATATTGATTTTTAAAATCATTTAATAAAGAATTAATAGAAATTTGATTCCTCGAAATAATAATTATTTCTGACATTTTTAAATTAATTAATCCTTGTATTGCTGATCTTGCTGCTCCTCCTGAACCTAATATTATTGCTTTTTTATTAGCAAGATTTAAATTTTCTAATGGATAAGTTAGACCTTCTACGTCAGTATTTATTCCATGCCATTCTCCTTTGCCATTTGGCTTTAGTGTGTTAACTGCCTTTATTTGTTCTGCCAGAGGAGATATCTTACTGCAGTAAGCTAGTACTTTTTCTTTAAAAGGAATTGTTACGTTAATACCTTTACAATTAATTTTACTTAATGATCTAATAACAATTTCAAAGTCTTTTTCATCACAAGGAATTGAAAAATATATTAAATCAAGGCCTAAATATTTGATAGCGGCATTATGCATTATTGGTGATAATGAATGATTTACCGGATTTCCTATTAGTGCAAGAAAATTTGTTTTACTTGTGATCATATTTTTGAAATTTAGTATAAAATTTTGATTTGTTCGGAAACCACACCCCGTTTTTGAGTAACAATAATGACCAGTATGACCGATTATGGAGAATATTAAGGAGAGTTTTTACCTATGGGTAAGGTTGTAGGAATTGATTTAGGTACAACGAATAGTTGTGTTGCTGTTATGGAGGGTGGTAAACCTACTGTAATAGCAAATGCTGAAGGTTTCAGAACTACACCATCAGTAGTTGCATATACTAAAAATCAAGACAAGCTTGTTGGTCAAATAGCTAAACGACAAGCAGTTATGAATCCCGAAAATACTTTTTATTCTGCTAAGAGATTTGTTGGCCGAAGAGTTGATGAAGTTAGTCAAGAATCTAAGGAAGTGAGTTATTCAGTTGAGAAATCTGGATCTAGCGTGAAATTAAAGTGTCCTGTTTTAGATAAACAATTTTCACCAGAAGAGGTAAGCTCTCAAGTTTTAAGAAAATTAGCTGAAGATGCTGGAAAATATTTAGGCCAAACAGTAACACAAGCTGTTATTACAGTCCCTGCTTACTTTAATGACTCTCAAAGACAGGCAACAAAAGATGCTGGTAAAATTGCAGGTTTAGAAGTCCTTAGAATAGTAAATGAGCCAACTGCTGCTGCTTTAGCCTATGGTTTAGATAAAGAAAACGAAAAAATTCTTGTCTTTGATTTAGGTGGAGGTACTTTTGATGTTTCAGTTATTGAAGCTGGTGATGGAGTAACTGAAGTACTCTCAACATCTGGAGATACCCACTTGGGTGGTGATGACTTTGATAGATGTATTGTAGATCATCTGGCTAGTACATTTAAATCAAATGAAGGAATAGACTTAAGGCAAGATAAACAAGCATTACAGCGTTTAACTGAGGCTGCTGAAAAAGCAAAAATTGAATTATCTAATGCTACACAAAGTGAGATCAATTTACCTTTTATTACTGCTACTCCAGAAGGACCTAAACATCTTGATTTAAATCTTACTAGGGCAAAATTTGAAGAATTAGCAGCATCTCTTATAGACAGATGTAAAATTCCTGTAGAGCAAGCTCTTAAAGATGCAAAAATTTCAACAAGTGAAATTGATGAAGTGGTTATGGTAGGAGGCTCTTCAAGGATTCCTGCAGTACTAGATTTAGTTAAAACAATTACTGGTAAAGATCCTAATCAAACTGTTAATCCTGATGAAGTAGTTGCTGTTGGAGCAGCTGTTCAAGGTGGAGTTTTAGCTGGTGAAGTCAAAGATATACTTTTACTCGATGTAACACCTCTTTCGTTAGGAGTAGAAACTCTTGGTGGTGTTATGACAAAAATGATTGCACGTAATACTACTGTTCCTACAAAGAAATCAGAGACTTATTCAACGGCTGTAGATGGTCAAACTAATGTTGAAATTCATGTTTTGCAAGGGGAAAGAGAAATGGCTTCTGATAATAAAAGTTTAGGTACTTTCAGATTGGATGGAATTCCCTCTGCTCCAAGAGGAGTTCCTCAAATTGAAGTTACTTTTGATATTGATGCTAATGGGATATTGAGTGTTACTGCTAAGGATAAAGGTAGTGGCAAAGAGCAAAGTATTTCTATAACTGGTGCTTCAACATTATCAGATAATGAAGTTGATAAAATGGTCAAAGATGCTGAAACAAATGCTTCATCTGATAAAGAAAAAAGAGAGCGTATTGATCTAAAGAATCAATCTGAAACACTTGTTTATCAAACAGAAAAGCAATTAGCAGAACTTGGAGATAAAATTGATGCTCCAACTAAAGAAAAGGTAGAAGAGAAAAGCAAAGCACTAAAAGAGGCTACTGATAAAGAAGATTATGATGCGATGAAGAAATTGCTTGAAGAGCTTCAACAAGAACTATATGCTGTTGGATCATCTGTTTATCAACAGCCTGGTAATCAATCTTCCGCCGCTGGTGCTTCAGAAGAATCTTCACCTAAAGATGATGGAGATGATGTTATTGATGCTGATTTTACTGAATCAAAATAATTAAATATGTTTTTTAACTTCTTTAGATACCCAATCTGAACAAGCAGGGGCAAGAAGTAGTAATATCCATTTTTATAAAATCCTGAGCATAATATTAAACCTTTTTCTAATGATTTTAATAATGGTGATGGTTCACCTTCAGGTCTTGAGCGGATTCCAAACCATTTTCTAGAAGATTTTTTTATTTAGCCAATAAGCTTGGTTTTTGAAATTCAAAAAGTTCATTGAGCGGATTCCAAACCATTTTCTAGAAATATTTTTTTTATTTAGCCAATTTGGTTTGGTTTCTAGAAATTCAAAAAGTTCATT
>GL947594.1:1111385-1130860 GCA_000218705.1 Prochlorococcus marinus bv. HNLC1 | reverse complement strand
AAACATTTAGCTTATGGATCAGACTTAGTAATAATTCCAACTACTCCTAAAGCAAGATCCGTAGAATTAACAGTTGAATTAGCAAATTTATTAAATACGTTAAAAGTAAATCACGCAGTTTTGATTGTAAAAGTAGATTCAAGAAAGCAAAAGGCTGCCTTGCAAGCAAGAGCAGCTCTTCAAAAATTTAAACTAGAAGTTTTTGATGGATTTATACCACTATTATCAGCATTTGACAAAGCAGAGGCATCTGGCAATGCAGTTTATGAAGCAGTAGATGATTTAGGCAGATCAGACCCCCGCAGAATGACGGGTTGGTCTGCTTATTGTTCTATAGCATCTCAAGTATCATGCCTGATTTCGAAGCCCTTATCCGACACCAACAACTCAAGCAACCAAATGCCAATCAGCGCCTAAAAATTGTTGATAAAGCACCAAAAGAAAACTCTATAGACTCTTCAGTGAGCGGTTTGAAATTATCAACTTATTTTTTAACTGGTTTTTTTGGAGCACTTATTGGAGCTGGAACAATTTTATTCTTTGATATAAATCAAATCATTCCTCTAGATTTTTTGAAGCTATAACAAAAGTAAACTGAAAGGTCAGGAACCAATCAACAATTGAATATCTCCAAAATAAACTTCCATAGTGATTAATCTTGCTAATAATATTTTAGTAAGTTGTTTATTTTAAAAATTATTTTCGTTGATACCTAGTATCATATTAGTATTATGTAGTTTTACTATTTATTCTAATAGATTGTGTGCAAATAATCTGAGACTATGTAGTATATTCGCTATTTATCTCAACATATCTTTTAGATAAATCACAACCCCAAGACCTTCCTATTCCTTTCCCACTATTCAAATTTATTTTAATTTCAACTGTATCTGAGACAAGATATTTTCCTTTCATTTTTGATTTTATATAGTGAGAAATTTCTTCTTTATCAAATTGAATTAAATTACCACCATTCAAAATCTGATATTCGCCAATAAATAAATCAACATCACTCAAATTAAAATCAACACCTGAGCTTCCTGCTGCTGAAATTATTCGGCCCCAATTAGGATCGCATCCATGAATTGCCGTTTTAACAAGAGAAGAACTAGTTATTTTTCTAGCGATTTTCAATGCATCAAAATCATTCTTTGCACCATCCACTTTTACCTCTATTAAACAATTGGCACCCTCTCCGTCTCTTGCAATAGCCTTAGCGAGTCTTTGACAAACAATATTTATTCCCTCTTTAATGATAGGTAAATACTTAGGATCTATTTTATTACCTCCATTTAATGCTATCAAAGAGTCATTAGTACTCATATCTCCATCGACAGATATTGCATTAAAAGAAATTCGAGCTGCTTCTTTTATCATTGAGTCCCAAATATTTTTTTCAATTCCCACATCACAAACAAGGAAAGAGAGCATAGTAGCCATATTTGGATAAATCATTCCAGATCCCTTTGCAATACCTAATATTTTGATTCGCCTTCCTTCAATCTCTGTCTCAATAAGTGATCTTTTAATTGTAAGATCAGTGGTTAAAATTGCTTCTGCGATATCCCTAGAATTATCATTAGATAATTTATCAACCAAGACAGGTAAATTACTTATTAGATTTGATATGGGAATAGGAACACCAATAATGCCAGTTGAACAAATTAATACTTGGTCATCATTTAGACCCAATAATTGTGCGACCTCTCTTGTAGCCTTGAAAGAATCTCTTAAGCCTAAGTCTCCTGTACAAGCATTAGCATGACCAGAATTTATTAAAATTGCTCTTATTAAATTACCTGATTTAGATATTCTTTGTTCACATAAATCTACGCAAGCAGCTCTAACGGTTGATTGTGTAAACAATCCAGTACATATACTATTTGCAGGAGATAATATGAGTCCTAGATCCTTCTTTTGAGAATCTTTCAACCCAGCTGAAATTCCAGAAAAATAAAAACCTTCAGGTGTTATGTTGGTATCATCATTATCAAACCAATTCAACTTAAGAACTCAAATTATTAATTTTCAATTTAATATTAACTCCAATTTATTTGTTTTCCATTGATCTATTAATAAAATGTCTATCACAGATAATTTATCAATTACTCAAAAAAGAATAGGTTTAACAGGCAATATAGCTTCTGGGAAATCAACGATTGCAAAATATATTGCGGATAGTAGAAATTTAAAGATATTAAATGCTGATAATTACTCAAAAGAAATTCTAAACAATAGACGTGAGACGTATGAAAAAGTAATAACTTATTTTGGGAATGAAATACTTGATCAATCCTCTAGCAGTGAAAGAATAAATTTTAAATTTTTAAAAAAAATAATATTTAATAATGAAAACAAAAGAAAGTGGATCGAAAGTATATTACACCCCTTAATTAAAATAAAAATGATTGAAGACTGTATAAAATATAAAAATGATAAGGTATTGATTTTAGAGATACCACTCTTATTTGAAGCAAAATTCGAATCAATATGTACAGAAATTTGGCTAATTAAATGTTCAAAGGAAAATCAAATTCAGAGATTAATAGATAGAGATAAAATTAGTCGTGATGAAGCTGAAAAAATTATTAATATCCAATCAAATAATATTAAAAAAGAAGAGAAATCTCAAAAAATATTTGAAAATAATGATCAAAATAGAGAAAAACTTTTTAAAAAAATAAATGAATTAATTTAGTCTGCTAATTTCTCAGCAATAAGTTTATTAACAAGTTTTGGATCAGCCTTCCCTTTTGTTTTCTTCATAAGTTGTCCAACAAAAAATCCTAATAATTTTGTTTTACCATTTTTAAATGCTTGAACTTCATTGGGGTTGTTATTAATAACCTCCTCAACTAAAGGCAAAATGCTGGATGAATCACTGATCATTCCCAGATTTCTATCATCTACTAACTTTTTCGGTGATAGATTATTTTCAATAATTTCAGGTAAAATTTCTTTAGCTATTTTTCCGCTAATAATATTAGAAGTTATTAATTGAATCATCTCTGCAAGATTTTCCGGGGTTAACTTTATATTATTAAAATTTAATTTGTTAGCTTTTAAATATCCAGCAATATCACCTGTTATCCAATTTGCAGCTAATTTTGCATCTGCACCATTTTTTACAGTGGTCTCAAAAAAATTTGCCATAAAAATCTCATCTGACAGAACTCTCGCATCGTAAGCAGAGAGCCCAAATTCTTTTACATATTTATTTCTCTTTTGACCAGGTAATTCCGGTAGTTCTTTAAACCAAAAATTTCTTTGCTCTTTTGAGATCTCTATTGGTCCTAAATCTGGATCAGGAAAATATCTATAATCACTACTACCCTCTTTCATCCTCATACTCTTAGTAATTTGCTTTGATTCATCCCATAATCTAGTTTCTTGATATATTTCACCGCCTTCTTCGTAGACACCAATCTGCCTTTCAATTTCATATTCACAAGCCTTTTGAATAGCTGAGAATGAATTCATATTTTTAATTTCTACTTTTGTACCAAAAGGTGCTTCAGGCCCTCTTCTCACTGAAATATTCACGTCACACCTTAATGAACCTTCTTGCATATTGCCATCTGAGACCCCAAGATATCTTACAGTTCTTCTTATCTCAGAGGCATATTCAGAAGCTTCTCTCCCAGTTCTTATATCAGGCTTACTTACTATCTCAACTAAAGCTATACCTGCTCGATTATAGTCTACAAGAGAATATTTCGAACCTGCTAAGCGATCACTTCCAGCATGAACAAGCTTCCCGGCATCTTCCTCCATATGAAGTCTTTCAATACCGATTTTTTTTATATAAGTTTCTTTTCCTTTTTCTGCTACTTCGACTTCTAACCAACCATTTTCAGCTAATGGCTCATCAAATTGTGAAATTTGATAATTCTTAGGTAAATCTGGATAAAAATATTGTTTTCTATCAAATTTACAATGTTCTGCAACATTTAAATTTAAAGCTAATGAAGTTTTAACTGCGTATTCTAAAACCTTCTTATTTAATACTGGAAGAGTTCCTGGCAATCCGCAAACAACTGGATCAATATGAGTATTAGGATCATCTCCAAATGCTGTTGAAGCAGATGTAAAAATTTTACTTTTAGTACTAAGCTGTACATGAGTCTCTAGACCAATAACTGCTTCCCAAGATTTAGAATTGTTCATTAACAAAATGTTTCCTTATTAAATACTATGAGATATAAGTTAAAAGAGTATCAACATTTGATAATTTGGAAAATAATTGTATGAATTCAGATATAGAGAATTCAATCTTGATACTTGGAGGCGGTTTAATAGGATTATCTATAGCTTACGAATTTGCAAGAAATAACTATAAAGTACAGATAATAAGTAGGAATAGATCTGAAGCCGCAGGGTTTGTTGCTGCAGGAATGCTAGCTCCTCATGCAGAAGGTCTTGAAGATGATTTACTCGATTTTGGTAAAGCCAGTCAAAGATTAATACCAGAATGGATTAAAAGTATTGAAAATGATAGCGGCATTAATTGCGGCTTAAAACAGTGCGGAATTTTATTGCCTTTTAAAAGTATAAAAAATTTAAAAAAATTCCCAACATATGAATACGGACAATACCTAAATCAAAATGATTTAAATAGAGAAATCCATGGACTAAATAAAAATTGGAAGCATGGATTATTATTTGAGCAAGATGGGCAAATCGATAATCGAAGAAGACTAATGCGAGCTTTAGAAATTGCATGCACAGTCAATAATGTTAAGTTTCAAGAAGGTTCAGAAATTAAAGAAATAATTTCAGAAAAAAATCAATTTATTGGAGTTAATATTCTCAATGCCACTGGTGAAACTCAGTCAATCTTTTGTAAGAAAGCTATTGTCTGCTGTGGTGCATGGAGTAAACAAGTAGTCAAAGAATTACCCATTGATCCAGTTAAAGGTCAAATGCTATCGATACAAGGTCCTATAAATAAACTAAATAAAATTTTATTTGGTCCAAAAACATATTTAGTCCCAAGAGAAGACGGGTTGATCGTAGTAGGAGCCACTGTAGAAAAAAATGCTAATTTCAATAAAGGTAATACTCCACAAGGGATCAAAGAACTTCAAATAGGCATCAATTCTCTATTCCCTGAAGCAATACTTTGGCCTCAAATGGAACATTGGTGGGGATTTAGGCCTTCCACTCCAGATTTAAAGCCCATTATTGGAGAATCTAAAATTAGAAACCTTTTTATTGCTACTGGCCACTATAGAAATGGTGTTCTTTTTTCAGCCATTACAAGTAACATTATGTATAAATTCATCCAAAACAAGCGACTAAAAGAATCAGAACAAAAATTCATAAATAATTTTAGCTTGAAAAGATTCTCAGCAATTTAGCTAATTTTCAATCCTCCAAATACTATCAGATGGATTCCAATCGCAAATCTCCTCGTTATTAAACCAGAGATTTATTTCAAACGAGGCCGTATCAGGGCCATCAGAACCATGAATTATATTCCTTCCAATATTGACAGCTAGATCTCCTCTAATAGTTCCAGGCTCAGCCTCTAAAGGTTTTGTTGCACCAATCATTTTTCTAGCACTAGAAATTACACCTTCACCTTCCCAAACCATAGCAACTACTGGCCCACTAGAAATGAAATCAACAAGATCATTAAAAAATGGTCTTTCTTTATGAACACCATAATGTTTTTGTGCTAATTCTTTAGAAGGTATCAATTGTTTTAAAGCAACTAATTTGAAACCTTTTCTCTCAAACCTACCAATAATCTCAGATATAAAGCCTCTTTGTACCCCATCTGGTTTTATGGCAATAAAAGTTTTTTCTTGATGCATTTATTAAAAAAATTCTTTATGTATATTCGTTGTTCAAGTAGCATCTTGGCAAGTATTGATTAAAATATTATTTATCTTCTACAAAAAGTTTAAGAAAAACTAACTTAATAAATTAATCTATAAATTGAAAAATTCTCAATCTAAAAAAACAACTAAAAATTGGACAATAAAAGACAGTAATGATTATTACAACATAGATAAATGGGGCCATAAATATTTCTACATAAATGAACAAGGAAATATTTCGGTAGCCTCTGCAGAAAATTCAAACAAAAAGATCGATCTATATCAACTTATTCAAGAAATAAAAAGTAGAAAAGTTAATCCGCCACTAATTATTAGATTTAATGATATTTTAAAAGATCGAATCAAAGAGTTAAATAATTCTTTTGAAAAAGCTATCACAACATATTCATATAAAAATGTTTATCAAGGAGTATTTCCTATTAAATGTAATCAACAAAAAAATTTGGTTGAAAAAATTATTGAATATGGTTCCGAATGGAATTTTGGATTAGAAGTTGGAAGTAAATCAGAACTTATCATTGGTTTATCAAATCTTAAAAATGAAAACTCACTACTTATATGTAACGGATATAAAGACAATAACTATATAGAGATGGCAATCCTTGCAAGGAAGCTAGAAAAAAAGCCAATCGTTGTTATTGAGCAAAGAGAAGAAGTAAAAAGAATTATTGAAGCTGCAAAAAAATTAGGGTCAACACCTTTAATTGGTATTAGATCTAAGCTTTCCAGTAAGAGTATAGGCAGATGGAGTAAATCGGTAGGAGAGAAATCTAAATTTGGACTGTCTGCTCCAGAAATTATGCTGACAATTCAAGATCTAAAGAAAGCAGATTTATTAAAAGAACTAAAACTATTACATTTTCATATTGGGAGTCAGATCAGTGATATAAAAATTATTAAAGATGCTTTACAAGAGGCTAGTCAAATATTTGTTGAGCTTGCAAAACTTGGTGCTCCAATGGAGTATTTAGATGTTGGCGGTGGATTAGGTATAGATTATGACGGGAGTAAAACCTCTTCAGATAATTCTACTAACTACTCTTTACAGAATTATGCAAATGATGTTGTCGCTACTATTAAAGATTCATGCGATCAAAATAATGTTAAACATCCTGTGATAATTACTGAAAGCGGGAGATCGATCACTAGCCACTGCTCTGTCTTGATTTTCAACATTCTAGGCAAAAGTAATGAAAACTATAAGATTGATGTTTCTGAATTAAGAGAATCATCCCTTATCATCAAAAATCTTATTGAAACATTGAACCAATTAAAATTAAATAGTCAAAATGACCTAGATTTATCAAAAATAATTGAATTATGGAATGACGCGAAAAAATTCAAAGAAGATTCTTTTAATGGATTTAGATTAGGCTTCGCTAGCCTTCAGGAAAGAGCTTTAGCAGAAAAAATACATTGGGCATGTGCGAAAGAAATCGCAAACATTATTGAAATTGAAGGTATTGAACATTCAGATTTAAAAGATATAAATAAAATTCTTGCTTCAACTTATTATGCAAATTTTTCAATTTTTCAATCAACTCCAGATACCTGGGCAATTAATCAGGTTTTTCCAATTATTCCAATTCATAGACATAAAGAAAAACCGTTAATAAATGCAACTTTCGCAGATTTGACATGTGACTCTGATGGCAAATTAAATAATTTTATAAATAATGGAAATATCAAAACTCTTCTTAAACTGCATGAGCTAATTGATAATCAAGAATATTATATTGGTATATTCTTAGCAGGAGCATATCAAGAAGCCTTAAGTAATCTACATAATTTATTCGGCAATACAAATATCATTCATATTGATATTAATCAGAATAATAGTTACAAAATTAGTGACATGATCAAAGAAGACAGCAAAACTGATGTCTTAAAAGTTTTCGATTATAAATCTGATGATTTAGTAGAAATGATTAGATTGAAAATTGAATCTGCTATTAGTAATGGCACTTTAACTATTGAAGAGTCTCAAAAATTATTAGCTCAGATAGAAACTAGCTTGAGAAATAGCACTTACTTAGCAAGCTAATTATTCAAATTTTCTAACAAAAAATCCTTGGCATATTTGAAGGCCTCATCAATCTTGTCAACATTTTTAGCTCCTGCTTGCGCAATACTTGGTTTACCTCCTCCACCTCCTGTACAAATCACAGCAATATTATTAACGATTTTACCTGCATGAAAACCTCTTCTAACCAAATCACTACCTAGAGATACTACAAATAAAAGCTTTTTATGTTTCTCATCAGGAATTCCACCAATAATAACAGCACTATTTGAGCCAAGTTTGGAAATTAAGTCCAGGCCTGCAGACTGCAACATATTTCCATCTAATCCATCTAGTTGATGGATTATTGTTGAGCAAGAAGAAATTATTTCAACAGAGGATAGTAAAGCCATATATTTGAGAGAAGCTAATTCAGAGTTTATTTTTTTAATCTCTTTATTTTTATTAGTTAATTCAACCTGAAGTGCACTTACTCTTTCAAATAATTGATTTGAATTCGATTTTAATAAGTCATTTAATTTATTTATTACTGTAATATTTTCACTCAAATAAGATAATATTGATTGTCCAGATAAAGCCTCAATTCTTCTTATACCAGAGGATATACCAATTTCGCTTATTATTTTAAAGCATCCTAATTCTGATGTTCTTTTAACATGAGTACCTCCACAAAGCTCCATAGAAACACCTGGAACATCAACTACTCTTACAATTTCGCCATATTTTTCTCCAAACATTGCTAATGCTCCTGCTTTTAAAGCATCATCTTTCTTCATCGTTTTTATGAAATAGAATGATTCTCCAAAATCCATTTATTTACAAGCTTTTCAATATCCAAAATTTGATTTTCTGAAACAGGATTAGGTGAATTAAAATCAAATCTTAATTTATTAAAAGCGACCATCGATCCTCTTTGACTAACACTTTCATCTACTACAAGTTTTAGTGCTGACTGTAACAAATGTGTAGCAGTATGATTTGATTCAGCCTTTACTCTTTTAGATTTATCAACTCTAGTTTCTACAAGCTGATTTATTTTTATACTTCCTCTTTGAATAATTCCATAATGTAAAAAAACATCTTTTTTCTTTATTACTTTTTCTACTAATATTTCAGCATTATCTGAAATTATTACCCCAACATCACCAATTTGTCCTCCAGACTCAGCATAAAAAGATGTTTGATTTAAAACAACTTGTACAGTTTCACCTTGAGAAGCATTTTCTACAGAATTTGAATTGATAAATATTCCTTTTATATTTCCCTCGGTATTTAATAATTCATACCCTACAAAATTTGTTTTTTCAAATAATTCAATATCTCTCTCGATAGATCCCTCTAAGGTTAAATCAACTGTTTGAGATGCAGCCTTAGCTCTTTCTCTTTGAGAATTCATTTCTCTCTCAAAACCTTTTAGATCAACCTCTATATTTTTTTCATCTAAAATCTCTTTTGTAAGTTCCAAAGGAAATCCATAAGTATCGTAAAGCTCAAAAGCTTGAGTTCCAGAAATTAATTTCACTCCAGAAGCAATAATTTCATTTAATAACTTTTCGCCTCGCTCTAAAGTATTAAGAAATCTTTGTTCTTCAATATCTATCTCACTAAAAATTCTTTGTGAATTATTCTGCAATTCAGGATATGTATTCTTCATAAGTTGAATACCAACTAATGCTAATTGAGAAATAAATTTATCTTTTATACCTAATAATTTTCCATGTCTTATCATTCTTCTTAGCAATCTTCGCAATATATAACCTCTACCTAAATTACTTGCAATGACACCATCAGAAATCAAATGGATGATTGCTCTTGTGTGATCACCAAGTATTTTTAAAGATGCTTTTTGACTAGAATTCGCAGAGAAATAATCAACTTTAGATAACTGGGATGCTTTCTCAATAATAGGGAATATTAAATCTGTTTCATAATTATTTTTCTTTTTTTGAAGGATTTGAGCCATACGTTCTAAGCCCATTCCGGTATCAATATTTTTATATTTAAGATCAGTTAATGCACCAGAGGAGTCACGATTATATTGCATAAATACTAAATTATAAAATTCTATAAATCGATCATCATCATCTAAATCAATATTATTCATTCCTCTTTCGGGATAAAAATCATAATAAAGCTCTGAGCATGGACCACATGGTCCAGTTGGTCCAGAAGACCAAAAATTATCCTTTTCCCCTAATTGGATAATCTTATCTGGTTCTATACCAATATTTTCCTCCCATATCTTTTTTGATTCTGTATCTTTATCGAAAACACTTATCACAATATTCTTTCTATCCAAATGATAAACATTAGTAACTAATTGCCATGCCCATTCGATAGCATCTCTTTTGAAATAATCTCCAAATGAAAAATTTCCCAGCATTTCAAAGAAAGTATGATGTCTTGCTGTAACACCAACGTTCTCAATGTCATTAGTCCTAATACATTTCTGACTTGAGGTCGCTCTGTTTGAGGGTTTATCTTTTAATCCCAAAAAAATAGATTTAAAAGGCAGCATACCAGCAATCGTTAGTAAAACAGTTGGATCGTCCGGTATTAAGGATGAACTAGGAATAACCTTATGCGCCTTTTTCTCATAAAAATCTAAAAAGGCCTTTCTTATTTCATCTCCAGACTTAGGATATTTGTCGATAACTGTTGCCATTTATAGATTAGGTTGTGAATTAAATAATTAAGAAATACACAATTTCTTGAATTTCATCACGAAAATCACGCGAAACTGTATTCTACTCAACTAAAGTTAATAAATAAAGTTTTTTGTATTATGATATCTTCTACAAAAACCGAGACTTCAAGTTTGTCACATGTTGAGCAAAAGTTATCTGTCCAATGTAAAACATTTACAGTTGATTCTACTGCTATAAGATCATTAGATTGGGATAGAAGTAGATTTGATATAGAATTTGGATTAAGAAACGGTACTACATACAATAGTTTTATTATTGAAGGTAAGAAAACAGCAGTAATAGATACAAGTCATTCTAAATTTGAAGAATTATGGCTAGAAAGTTTAATCAAACAAATTAATCCTAAAAATATAAGTTATTTAATATCTAGTCATACTGAACCAGACCATTCAGGTCTTATTTCAGACTTATTAGACTTGAATCCTGAAATTACTATAGTTGGCTCAAAAATCGCACTTAAATTTATTGAAGATCAAATACATAGACCGTTTAATCGACTAGAAGTTAAAAGTGGAGATTTTTTAGATCTAGGTATTAATAACGAAAGCGGTGTAGATCATAGAATGGAATTCATTAGTGCTCCTAACTTACATTGGCCAGATACAATATTTTCGTATGATCATGGGACAAAAGTTCTTTATACCTGTGATGCTTTCGGATTACATTATTGTTCAAATGAATTTTTTGATTCAAATCAAAAAGAAATTTTTAAGGATTTTCGTTTTTATTACGATTGCTTAATGGGTCCAAATGCAAGAAGTGTTGTACAAGCTATTAAAAAAATTGACAAATTACCAGAAGTTAAAGCTATAGCAGTTGGACATGGACCTATCCTTGAAAATCACGTTAATTTTTGGAAAGATAAATATTCAGAATGGAGTAACAACAAAAACAAAGGTAACGATTTCGTAGCTGTATGTTACATAAGTGATTATGGATTTTGTGATCGATTAAGCCAAGCTTTATCACATGGTATTGGTAAAGCTGATGCTCAAGTTCAACTGGTAGATTTAAGATCCTCTGATCCACAAGAATTAACTGCATTAATTACAGAAGCCAAAGCAGTTGTAATTCCTACATGGCCAAATAATTCAGATATTGAAATCCAAGAATCAATTGGTACTCTATTTGCCGCTTTAAAACCAAAGCAATTTACTGCAACATATGACTCCTTTGGAGGTAATGATGAACCAATTGATTCCTTAGCGAATAAATTAAGAGAGTTAAAACAAAAAGAAGCTTTAGCTCCTCTTAGAGTAAAAGAAACTCCTAATCCCATCATTTATCAAAAATTTGAAGAGGCAGGAACAGACCTTGGTCAATTAATTAATAAGAAAAAAAATATTGCTACGATCAAAAATCTCGACGCAAATCTTGATAGAGCATTAGGACGCTTAAGTGGAGGATTATATGTTGTAACAGCAAGTGAAGGATCAGATGAAACTTTAAGACAAAGTGCGATGGTTGCTAGCTGGGTTAGTCAAGCAAGCTTCTCCCCTCCTGGTATTACAGTTGCTGTAGCAAAAGATAGAGCGATAGAATCCTTTATGCAAGTAAATAAAACTTTTGTAATTAATATTTTAAGAGAAGATAATTTTCAAAAGATGTTTAGACATTTCTTAAAAAGATTTGCTCCTGGTGCTGATAGATTTGCAGATGTAGATATCATTGAAGATCTTGCTAAAGGTGGGCCCGTATTATCAGAAGCCTTAGCCTTCCTTGATTGCAAAGTTATTTCGAGGTTAGAGACTCCTGACCATTGGATCATTTATGGCATTGTAGAGAATGGAAGTGTTTCTGACCTAACTTGCAAAACTGCTGTACATCATAGAAAAGTTGCAAATCACTACTAGCAAAATATAGCCTTTGTTTATAAATAAACCAAAGTATAAAAAATTCTAAATGAATAACATAAAACAATATAAATTAAAGAAAAATCTTAAATGCACTAGATTTTTAGATAAAAAAAAGGAAAAATTTGAATTAGAGTTTAATCTTGAACAAGGAACTTCGTTTAATACATTCTTTTCTGTTGAAGATGATTGCTTAATTATTATTCACCCGCCAGAAACAAATAATTTTGATTCTTTTTTCAAAATCATAAATAATTATATTGATGAATTTAGTCTAAAAAAAATTAATATTATCACTGGACATATAAATCCAAAAATTGTAGAAACAATAAAAAAAATTAAAAATTATTTTAATAATTTAATTCTTACAAGCTCTGTTCCAGGGAACAAACTTATTTGTGAATTATGGGAACAAAAAAAACCTGGTGAAAAAGATGAACTATCAGTAAGCTTGCCAGATATAGAAGTAATAAAAAAAGAAGTCATCCTTGAATTTAAAAATAATACTTTCCAATTAATCCCTGCGCCTACTGCTCGATGGCCTGGCGGCTTAATAGTTTTTGAAAAGAATGATGGATACCTTTTTAGTGAAAAATTATTTTCATGTCATATTGCGAGTGAAGATTGGTCTGAGAATAACCGAATAAGCACAGAATCAGATAGGAAGCATTTCTACAACTGCTTAATGGCACCTATGTCTTCTCAAATCACCTCTCTTTCTGAAAAAGTGTCTGAATTTGATATCAAATGTATTGCACCACTTCACGGCCCTGCAATTGAATATAGTTTGAAAAGCTTTTTAAATGATTACATCCGTTGGGGAGAAAATTTATCTATAAACAGACCTAAAGTTGCTTTAATTTATGCCAGCGCATATGGTAATACTGCTTCCATTGGAGATGCCCTAGCCAAGGGTATTACGTCAACTTCTGTTGAAGTTGAAAGTATAAATTGCGAATTTTCATCCAATGATGATTTAATTCAAACTATCAAAAAAGCTGATGGATATCTTTTAGGATCGCCTACATTAGGAGGACATGCTCCTACACCTATAGTCAGTGCTTTAGGGAGTGTTTTATCTGAGGGAGACAGAGAAAAGCCGATAGGCATTTTTGGAAGTTTTGGCTGGAGTGGTGAAGCTATTGATATGCTCGAATCAAAATTAAAAGATGGTGGCTTTGATTTTAGTTTCGACCCAATAAGAGTAAAATTTAGTCCCAACAAACCTAAAATCAAAGAAATCGAAGAGATTGGAACTCATTTTGGAAGAAGTATTCTTAAAAAATCTAGGCAAAAAAATAGACGATCTGATACAGGAATGATATCAAGTAAAACTAATCCAACTCTTCAAGCTCTAGGAAGAATAGTTGGTTCTTTGTGCGTACTTACAGCCTCTAAAGGTGAAGGAGAAAATAATATTAAAAGTGCAATGTTAGCTTCATGGGTGAGCCAAGCCAGCTTTTCTCCACCTGGCTTAAGTATTTCTGTCGCAAAAGATAGAGCTGTTGAATCTCTCTTGCAGATAGGAGATGTATTCGCACTAAATATACTTAGTTCTAACAACCTAAAGAACCAATGAAAAGATTCGCTAAACCTTTTGCTCCTGGGGAGGATAGGTTTGCAGGTTTGGAGACAGAAGAGACACCTAATGGACAAATAATAATTCCAGATTCACTTGCATGGCTTGATGCTTCTGTAAAAGAAAGAATGGAGTGTGGAGATCATTGGGTAATTTATGCTGAGGTAAACTATGGAAATGTCCTTAATAAAGATGATTTAACAGCAGTTCATCATCGTAAAAGTGGATCAAATTATTAATTCCTAATTATTCAAAAATGGCAAGTAAAACTAACTTAATTATTATTTCATCAAGCAATGGAAAAAATTTAGAACTCTCCAAAAAATTCCTAGAAAAAAGTAACGAATTAAAAATTACATCTGAAATCTTGGACCTTACAGAACTGAATATACCTTTATATAATCCAAGAATTCATTCTAAAAATGAAATACCTAGTGAAATTATTTCATTGAAGAATAAATTATTTGAAACAGAAAAATGGATAATTTGTGCACCTGAATATAACGGCTCTATCCCTCCGATACTTTCTAACTTTATCGCCTGGCTATCTATATCAGGTGATGATTTCAGAAATCTTTTTAATGGGCAGCCAATAGCTATTGCAACTTTTTCAGGAGGTCCAGGGATTGAATTAATTACATCACTAAGAATTCAATTAGCTCATTTAGGAAGTCAAGTAGTTGGTAGACATTTATCTTCAAACTATAGTAAACCTGCTGATGAGAATACTATTGAAGATATTCTTAAAAGACTGATGCAAATGAATAGACTTACTTTAGATAAATAATTTAATTATTTTTTTTATGCCACTCTTCTAAAATTTTTTTTGCCATAGGTAAAGCATGAACAGATCCACCTCCAGGTGTATTTTCTGCAAATGCAACTACAAGTAATTCACTATTTTCCGAAGGAGCAAAACATACAAACCATGCGTGATCAGCTCCACCCAAAGCATCTTCAGCTGTACCAGTTTTTCCTGAGATGGGAGGAAAATTATACGATCCATAGTTTATAGATACCCCTGTTCCAGACTGAACGACTTTAGACAAACCATTTCTTATAACCTGTAAATGTTTAGGATCAATATCTACTTTTATCGGTTGCTTATAAGATGTATTTTCCTTACCTAGTTTTGACAAATACGGTGTGACTAAATATCCACCATTAGCTATTACTGCATATGCTCTTGCTATTTGCATTGGAGTGGTTTGAACAACGAATTGACCAATAGACATACTCGCAATATCTTCAGGAAGCCATGGAGTTTTTCCAGGCTTACCCCAACCTCGTCCATTCTTTGCCCATTCACTACTTGCTATCAAACCTCGATCTTCTTGATCTCCAATCTCAATACCTGATAATTTAGTAAAACCTAAAATTTTAGAAATTCTATTAATTTCATCTACTCCAACTCCATAACCAATCTGATAAAAAAAAGTATTACTAGATACTCTTAAAGCATCTTCATAACCAATGGAACCAAATCCTTCATCATTATGCTCCCTAAAACACTGGCTGCCATAAACAATACATGGAGCAGTCTGAAGTTTAGTATTTGGAGGAAACTTACCACTTTCCATACCTGCCAAAGCGGTAACTATTTTCCAAACACTACCTGGATCATAAGCATTTAATGCTCTATTAAAAAGAGGCTTTGAATCAGAAAAAAATAACTCATTATATTCTTTCTCTGGCTTAAAATCCTTTGTGAAAAAATTTAAATTGAAAGTAGGTTTACTAGCAATTGCTCTTATAGCTCCATCCCTTGGATCCATCACTATTACTGCTCCACCTTTTTTATCTTGCAAAACTTTTTCAGCAACTTTTTGCAAGGAAAGATCAATAGTCAAAGTGATATCTTTACCTTTCTTAGAAGGTTTGATGCCCAATGACTTTTGAACATTTCCATTAGCATTTACTTCTATCATCTCTCCCCCCCATTCACCTCTTAGATAATTTTCATAAGCTGCCTCAACTCCTGTTCTACCAATAAGGTCATTAAGCCTATATCCTTTTTTTGAAAGTATCTTATATTCTGAATTTGTAATTGCTGAAGTATAACCAAGAGCATGTGCACCAAGTGTTTTATAAGGATAATCTCGTTTTACTTTTCTTAAGATCTCAATACCCAAAAAATTATCTTCATTTTCTTTAAACTTTATTATCTGTTCTACAGATAAATTATCAACTAAATTAATTGAATATTTTTGATTTTTAATACCATTATAATACTTCAAATCTAGTTTCTCTATCTGAAGATTTAACAAATTGGCGAGACTATATTTATATTCTTGCCATTTAGTTTCACTAACAAATTGAGGCTTAATTAATAGTGAATATTCAAGCTTGCTACTTACAAGTACTTCTCCATTCTTATCAAGAATTTTTCCTCTTATAGGTTCCGTGGCTATAAGTCTAATTCTGTTCTGATCAGACATTTTTTTAAAACTTTGATTATTGATAACTTGTAAAAAAAATAATCTTAAAAAGATTAATAAAAAGGCAAAAGAGCTCAAAAATAAAATAATTATATATTGATTATTTAGTTGTACGACTTTTTTATTAAATTTAATATTTTTCAATTTTTATCTTTCAAAATCTTTTCAATCTGAATCATATTTTCTTCAATTAAAATTAATCTTTTTAATAAATCATCATATTCATCATCAATAGTTGAATCAATATTAGTTACATTTTCAATATCAGTATAAGATTCTTGCTTGTTATCATAATCTTTATTTTTTGAAAAATTTTCAAACATATCCTTTAAAAATGTTTGTGGGTTATTAAGGAAATCATTTAAATTATCAGTTATTTTGTTATTTGGATCCTTAAAATATTGAACCAAGATAGGTACCAAATCTTTTTTTAAAACTTTCTTAAAATCATCAAAAATATCAGACATGTTTTTTATAGTTGATTAATGCTATTGCTTTCAAAATAAGGATTACAACTATTTTTTGAAATACCTGCAAACCATCCTAGTAGAGCTGATATTAATATAATAACAAAAACAGGCATAATTAATTTCCGAGTTTCTTTTAAGGATAACCATTTTTGCCAATCACTAATAAGAATAGCTCTTTCTAATTTTCTTTTTTCATTTAATAATAATCTTTCTTTTTTGATAAAATAGTTTTTTGAGATTTTCTCAAAAGAAATCTTTTGATGATAAATTAATTTTTTTTCTACCTCTAATAATTGTTCGGAATTTAGACTTGAATTAAAAGTCTTTATTATTTCATTAGTTTTTAAAAATAATTCGATTGTAGTTTCTTTAATCAGCTTTTCATTTAAACTCAAAATTTCCCAATTAATCTCTGGATAATATTTACTTCTATTTAATTCAATTCTTGACTTAGAAATTTGACCAGGTTCTCTTAACCATCTCTTACTTTTTTGATCAAATTTTCTTAAATATAAAAAAGGGTTTATAAAGATTTTCTTTCCATCTATTTTAATAATATCTTGCTTAAAGCTCATAATTATATGATTTTAAATTTCTTATTTGTTAATAGAATAAAATCTTTAATAATTATATTTTAACCTTCATTTATTTTTTATCTATAAGATTTTGATTATTTAATTTTTAAGTTTTTGGATAGATTCCAACGCTTTTTTAGATAATTACAATTTTCACATTTTTGTGAAGGGCTAGGAAAAGTATTGGATCTAAGTAGTTCAACAGTTTCTATAATTTTGGGCTCCACCCAATCAGTAGAACAATTTAATTTAATAACATGAGTTTCAAACTCTAACTTATTATGAAAAAATTTTTCATCTTTTTTTCCATTAAAATAAATAATATAAGCATCATTAGAAACTTGAAAACCATTCATTTTAAAAAGCCATTGGTACATTTCTAATTGCCTTTTATAAGACTTAGGATAATCATATTTATTCCAAGTATCATTCCAATTAAAATTATTCCTAGAAGTTGCCTTAATATCTGCAATAATTAATTCGCCGTTACTTTTCTCCCAAATATCATCTATTGCTCCTCCAAAATCATATTGATATTTAGCTGATTTATATCTAATACCTTTATAGTTATTTTTCCAATTATCGATTTCGCTATGCTTGAAAGGAATAGCATCAATATTATATTTATTGAATAAAGGATGAGGTTCTTGGCGCTCTCTATAAAAATCAAATTCATTTTTACACAAATTATCAACGGCTAAATTCAAGGTAAATGGCAAAGAAGGAGGACGAATATCATAAATCTTCTCTAGGAAACAACATCTTGGACAAGTAATATATTTTTCTACCGTTGATCTACTTAATTTTATTAGTTTATTCATTTTCGAATGATTTCCCCGTATTTAAAAACAAATCAGAGAGCCTTATACCCTTAAATTACAAAAATATTTATTCACTAATATTTTTTTGTATTTCTAATTGATAAAGATTAGTAATTTGTTTTTGAGTCTTAGGCTCTTTGATTTTATCGATGATGAAAAATGAAAATATAATAACAATTAATAGTATTACTAAATCGCCAACAGTTACGCCTCTTTCTTTAAAATTCATTTTAAAATTTTTTTTAATAATACACTAAAAAAATTTTCTCCATCAATAATTTAATTAAATATTAAAGAATCAATATTAAATATTTGTGATTTTAAGATTACATAAAATTCACATACTATAATATAAAATTTTTGAGAGGTTAACTTAAATTATAAAAAAAGCGTAAAAAATAATAAATTAGTTAAAAATTATTGAATATAAAATTAATTTTCTAATTATTTCCGACTTTCACTGGTTCAAGGTTATAAATATATGTTCCCATTCCGCCATCATTATCACTATCGTCATCATCACTGAAAGAATTAATTAAAACAAATACTCCTCCTAGACCGAGGATCATTGAAATAAAAAGAATTGGATCTGTCATTTATCAATCATGAATCATGTAAATTAAAACTGCGGAAGAATGAATATATCTATATGAAGTCTTAATTATTGAAGAATAAATAATAAAAATTATTTTTTAGTGATTTTATTTTTTATCCTGTAAAAATATCTATTCACACTCGATAGTCATGAGAATTTGTACTGCCAGAAACATAGTCATATCAATTGATTTGAGGGAAGAATAAGACAGATTTCTTCACGTGTAACTCACGTGTAACCAAGTTTTTAAGACTATAACTGGGTTTATACCCTATCGATCACTCCCACTCAGTAATACGGAGTAAAATTTAGAGTTTTTGAAACTTTCATATCTATTGAAACTACTGTTGTTTCTTGAATACAAATTTAAACATGAATTAACGTGAGATCTACGTGAGATGTTTGCTTGAAAATCCTTACAAAAAGCGATATATAAAACTTTTGTGAAATTTGACGATACGCTATAAACTAACAATTATTGGTTAGTAATTTTTGATGTCAATAGATATCGAAGAAAATAAATCATCCATAAAAAGTCGATATCGTCCAGAGATTGATGGTCTAAGA
>GL947594.1:1098155-1111285 GCA_000218705.1 Prochlorococcus marinus bv. HNLC1 | reverse complement strand
TGCTTCTGCCTCCCTTGAGCCGCCTTGAACATTTTTTCTAACGTATCAGGACTCTCCACTAACCTCATTCCTCTACCACCGCCTCCAGCAGTTGCCTTGATTATTACTGGATAACCTATCTTGTCTGCAAGTGTAAATGCTTCTTTAACGTCAACAAGCAAGCCTTTACTACCAGGGACTGTAGGAACTCCTACTCTTTCCATAGTTTCTTTAGCTGTAGATTTATCTCCCATTTGTCTGATCGAACCAGGAGAAGGTCCTATAAATATGATTCCATGATCATTACACATCTCTGCAAATTTATCATTTTCTGCCAAAAATCCATAACCAGGATGAATTGCATCAACACCACGAGATGTTGCTGCTGCCAATATATTTGGAATATTCAAATAACTTTTATTACTTAAAGAATCTCCAACACATACTGCTTCATCAGCTAATTGAACATGAAGTGCATTTTTATCAACTGTGCTATAAACAGCTACTGTAGCGATCCCAAGTTCTCTACAACTTCTGATGATGCGTAAAGCTATTTCACCACGATTAGCAATTAAGACTTTTTCAACCATTACAAAATAATAAAATTAAGGAGTGCTACTTGCAAAAGTATTTGATAAATTTTGAAATTATTTAGGTATAGATTAAGAATACAACCTGAAACGACCTATACGGCTAATTTTTAGTCTTATGCAATAGAAAAGAAGGAAAAATATATTAAATTAAAAAACTTATTTTTTTGAGGCATCAAGTCTTGTAGAATAAAAATGGCTTAAAATTAAAAAGATTTTAGCCATATAAGCGGATGTGGCGGAATTGGTAGACGCGCACGTCTAAGGAGCGTGTGGCTTAGGCCTTGCGAGTTCAAGTCTCGCCGTCCGCATATTATTAATTAATTATGTACACTGCAATTTCAAATGAATCAGCTGCAGTTGTGATAGTTTCTAATGGACCAGGAGAATTGGCAACTTGGGTAAAACCAGTTCTAGATTATCTAATTAAGCAAAAATCTAAGTCCATAAATTTAAATGTCCCAAACTATAAATTAGTATTAAGCCTTGTACCATGTCCAAATGCTACTGGAAAAGAATTTACAGTCGCTAATGATTGGCAGATATTAGATTTAATAATACCTGCAAAAAATTTTTTAAAATTACTTTTAAAACCATCATTATTTGGATCATGGCCAAGAAATGGAGTTGTTGTATTTCTTGGAGGGGATCAATTCTGGAATGTATTATTAGCGAAAAGATTAGGTTATGAAAGCATAACTTATGCAGAATGGATTGCAAGATGGCCTAGATGGAATCTCCATATTGCAGCTATGAACGAAGAGGTTAGAAATATAATTCCAAAAAAATTCAAAAAAAAATGTCAAGTCATTGGGGACTTAATGGCAGATGTTAAAAATAATTTATCACCCATACATGAAATCAATAATAAGAAATGGATCGCTATTTTACCTGGCTCCAAAAAAGCTAAATTATCAATCGGTATACCCTTTTTCCTTGAAGTAGCTGACCGTATCAAAGAATGTGAAGATAACATAAATCTAATGATTCCTATTGCTCCCACAACTGAATTAGAAGATTTTATTTTTTTTCAAAGTGCTAAAAATCCAATCACTAAATATTACTCCTCTAATATAAAATCCATAAAAAAAATTGAAAATTCTATTTTTAATTATGTTCTAGAAACTTGTAAAAATACAAAAATCTTTATTCTGCAACAAAATTCAAATCACAATATTTTGAGCCAATGTAAACTTGCTCTTACAACAGTAGGAGCTAATACTGCTGAATTAGCTGCAATAAATCTTCCTATGATTGTTGTTTTGCCTACACAACACCTAAATGCTATGAATGCATGGGATGGTATCTTTGGAATTATAGGAAGAATTAAATTACTCAATAGAATTCAAACTTTTATAATTAAAAGATGGTATTTAAAAAATAATAAATTCTTTGCTTGGCCAAATATAAAAGCAAATAAACAAATTATTCCAGAAAGAGTTGGCATTATTTCACCAAAAGATATTTCAGATGAAGCTATTTATTTATTAAATGAAAAAGATTTGTTAGTAGAACAAAAACTTAATTTATTAAAAATGAGAGGAAAAAAGGGAGCTGTAAAAAAATTATCTAATTTAATTTTAGAAACCATAGCAAATTAATCTTTACCAAGGGTCATCTATATCATTTAGGTTTAAAGCTTGATTATCAATTGATGATTTTTCCTTAGTATCAATAGGTTCAATATCTAAGGTATCTTGAACTTGTTCAATTGCTCTTTTTGAAGCTGGTTTTCTTGAACTAATTCTTTTTTTATTTGTTTGATCTAAATTATTATTAATCATATTGCTATCCTTAGATTCTCTCTCTTTTTGGCTTTCATCAAGATAATCATCATTCTCTAAATAAAGTCTCTTTTTGCCTTGAGTATTATCTTGAGAATTATCAACCTCAACATATTCCATTTCATCCTCATAGCTTTCTTCATAATTGTATTCATTTTCTTGAGATTCCTCTAAAAGATAATTATCTTTATCTGTTTCTGAACCAGAGAGCAATTGATTCTCTACTGGGACTAAATTTGATGAATACTTACTATATTCTCTACTATCCCAAGAAGATCCTCCTACCCCAAGTTTTTCAAGGAATCCACTACTTAATTGATTTAATTTTTCTTCAGCTCCTTCATAGACTATTATTCTATCTGTTCCACTACTAACAATTTCATCTACAGGTATTTCCCACGTACTTAAAACGCCTTCTCCTAATAAAGGAACTCCAATAGCTCCCATTACTAATGAAATAAGTTCTCCAGTTTCAATATCAAATGAAAACCCAAGAACCCTCCCAAGTAATTCACCTGATTCTGTTATGACTTGGCAATTGATAACCTTGCTATATCTTTCAGGCGTAAATTTATCATTTAAAGAATCGAGAGAGTCAACAAGTATTACATCTCCAACTTGTTTAATACTCTCTAGAGGCATCCATTTAGGTAATCCAGGTAAAAACCTTGTTAAAGGATTATCTCTTAGACCAAGAGCAACAACCTCTCTTCTATCAATATCAACCACCACTTCTCCTACAACTCCAAGTCTTCTTCCAGTATCAGTAGTTATAACCTGAGTTCCCATTAATTCAGAACGCAGCCATAAACGATCGCTAGGAATTGCTTTGAGTGGATCGTTATTAGTAGAAATGTTAGACAAACTCATAAATTACTTTTTAATATTCTGACGTAAAAATTTAAAATAGTGAGTTTAAGCAGCATTTGGCAACCCAATTACTTGTGTATGGGAACCCCTTGCTTGAGCAACCCCAATAGTTCGCATTGATGCATTTATCATAGGACGTCTATGACTTACTACGATAAATTGTGCATTTGAAGACTGAGAAGTAATCAACTTTGATAATCTTTCAACATTTATTCCATCTAAGAAACTATCAACCTCATCCAATGCATAAAAAGGAGATGGTTTATATTTTTGAAGAGCAAATAAAAAACTTAATGCAGTCAATGACTTTTCTCCTCCTGACATTGAGGCTAATCTTCTCACATTTTTTCCTTTAGGATGAGCCACTAAGGTCAATCCACCCTCTAAAGGAGCAATCTTATTTTCAAGTTGCAAAAATCCATCCCCATCTGAAAGCATTGCAAATATTTCCCTAAAGTGTTTATCTACTTCGATAAAAGCTTCCATAAATGCTTCTTGACGCATCGTTGAAACAGTTTCAATTCTTAATAATAATTCTGATCTCTCATTAGATAAAATATCTAAACGTTCCACTAGAGCCTTAAGTCTTTCTTCAAGTTCTGCTAATTCATCCAAAGCAAGCATATTTACTGGTTCCAAACTTTCCAAAGAAGAATTTAAAGATAATATTTCTACTTGTAATTCATCTATATTCTTATATGAATATTCATTCAAATCTGGTGTGGGATCTGGAAGAAGTTTTTTATATTCTTGAAGTTTTATATTTTCATTTCTTTTTTCCTCAGCAAGACTATCAATATCTCTTTTTAAATAATCTATTTTTAATACAATTTCATTTTTTTCTTGTCCATGATTTGATATTTTCGAGTTTAACTCATCTCTCTTACGCCTCATCAATCCAAAATTTTGTTCAAGTTTATTTTTCTGTGACTCGAGATTTGATAATTCCTTTTTAAGATCATTTTTTTTATCGATCCAATCCTGATGAGATATTGCAAGTTCTTTAATAGAGTCAATAAGATTTTTTTCTTTTAATAAAATTAATTTCTGCTCATTACTAATCTTTTCTTTAGTTAAAGCTAAATTATTTTTTTGTTCTAGTAATAAATTTCTTTTTTTAATTAATTGCTCCAATTCAAAATCAACTCCCTCAAAATCTTTATTGATTAAATGTAAAGAAGAGTTTTGGTTATTTTCATTAATTTTTATAAGTTCCTGTTCCAATTGTTTTAACTTATTTTGTTGAGGTAAAGAATCATTCAAAGCTTTATCTAAGTTATTTTTCAATAAATCATTTTTATCATTTAATTGTTTCAATCTTATTAAATTCGCCTGTATTTTATTCTCAGATAATTTCATAGATTGTTGATTTAAATCTATTTCTTTTTTTATAGATACAAATAATTCATTTGTTTTTCTTTGATTCACAAAAAGATTCTCTAATATTAGATTTTTGTTTTTAAGCTCATTATTTGCAATTTTAATTGATTCATTAATTTCTAATAAACGTTTTTTAAAAGGACTAATTTCATCAATATCATCATTAGAACCAAATCTAAAAATTAATTCTCTATTTAATTTACTTCCCCCTGTAATTGCCCCTGTGCTTTCAAGCAGTTCCCCACTTAAAGTGACAATTCTTGACTTACTTTTGATATTCTTTGCTGTATCTAGATCAGTGAAAACTTTGGTATCTCCAAACACATAATGAAAGACATCACTATAAATATTTTCATAATTAATTAAATTTATAGCCTTATCTATATAACCCTGGGAATCTTTCATCTCAAATCTTGCGGTCGAAAAATTATTATTAGATTTTTTTAATCTATTTAGTGGAAGAAAAGTTAACCTGCCCGCTTTTTTTCTCTTTAGAATATCAATTGCTTTAGAAGCTACAAAATCATTATCAACTACAATTTGACCTAATCTGCTCCCAGCAGCAATTTCAAGAGCATATCGATATTTCTCTTTTACCTCTCCTAATTGAGCCACATATCCATGAATACCCTCAAGGCCAGCCTCGAGAAGAATCCTTAAAGCAAATGAACCTCTTGTCTCATTTAAAGTTTCTTTACGACTTTCAAGTTTAGATAAATCTTTCTCAAGCTTTAATCTTTCATAACCCAATCTATCAATAGTTTTTACTAAAACATTTATTTCAGATTTACAATTACTAATTTTAGATTTTATGTTATTTAATTGATCATTATGTTCTTTAACTTTTATTTCTTGTTTTGAGTCTAATTGGATCAAACTATTTTTATCTACTGTCAATAATTTGATTTGAGAAGAGATCTCATCTCTTTGTGTATTATTCTCAAGGATTTCTTTCTCAATTATTCTTTTTTTATTTAAAAGTGGCTCAATATATTTTTTTAGATTATCAATTTCATTATTTATTTTTAAATTTTTTTTAGAAAACTCACCAGATTCATCTGCTGCCTCAGATAGCTTTTTCCTTGATAATTTATGCGTATTAGTAAGATTTCTAATCTCCTCTTCTAATTCAACTAATTTATTCTCATCAAAACTAATTAAATTTCTCTTATCAATTTCAATATTTCTTTTTGTTATTGCAATTTGATCTCTATTTTCCTTTAATTTCAGGCCTTCATTTTTATTAAGTTCAGATAATCTTTCTAATTCTCTTAAATTAGTATTAATACTTCCAATCTCAGAATTAACTTGAATCAATTCATCTTCACCTTTTTCTTTTAGGTCTGCAACTATTACTTTTAATGCATTAATCAACACTTCTATTTCTTTTTCCAATGATTTCAAATTCTTTTTAAAAATGTTTTGCTTATTTTCACAATCCACTTGCTTTTTACTTATCGTCTCTAATCTATGTAATTGATCTTCGTATAGAAAAACTTTTTTAATTTCATTTAAATTATTTAATTTTTCTTTTATTGCCTTATATTTTTTTGCTTTTTGACATTCTTTTTCAAGCTTTAATTTATTAGATTCCAATTCATTCTTAAGAATTTCACATCTTTCCTGTCTTTCATAAACATCATTAAGTTTTAAATGTGTTTGTTCTATTCTGCTATCAAATAATGCAACTCCAGCAAGTTCATCAATTAAATTTCTTCTTTCTTTATTACTCATAGATACAATCCTTGTAACATCACCTTGCATGACGACATTACTACCCTCAGGATCCACCCTTATATCTCTTAAGAGTTTCTGGATTTGCTGCAATGTACAAGATTTTCCATCTGATGAGTAAGTAGAGGCATAAGATCCTCCAGGCATTAATCTCAATTTTCTGGATACAGTCCATTCCTTTTGTCCTTTAGAAAAAGACAATTCATCTTCATTAATATCTAAATCTTTTGTATCCTCTCTTGGAGACCAATCCCCAATATCAAATTTGACCGAAACGGATGTTTCACAAGACTTACCCTCTTTTACTTTTGCTGTATTTATTAAGTCAGGTAATCTTTCCGCCCTCATACCTCTACTACTGGCTAATCCTAAACAAAACAAAATACCATCAAGAATATTACTTTTGCCAGACCCATTAGGACCAGTAACTACAGTAAAACCTTCTTCTAATGGAACTTTGACAGTTCCACCAAAAGACTTAAAATTTTCAAACTCGACTTGATTGATGTGTACCAATCGTAAGTCTCAATAGCTAAGTAAGAATAACGAATTTATGAGAAATCTCAATAGAAATATTAAGATTAATATATTTATTCATTGATTTAAGGAAATTAGTTGGCATGAATTAGCATTTTTTTTGAATAATCCGTAAATTAATTTTCCTTTAAGAATTATCGAAAATTTATTACTTTCTATAGAAACTCCAAGTGGTTTAAATATTCCATTATCAACCCTTTTAACATAGCCCCTGTTGTGAGTTAAAAGCTTACTTTCTATTGTCAACCAAATTAAACGGTGATTTGAATGTTTGAAGATTTCAACAGATGGCCCATCAAGTATTGGCAAAATTGGCAATTTCCAAGTTTTACAATCTTGCTCCATTCTCAAGTAAAAAATCATAGTGAACATCTAATATCTCATTATTCATTCTTTCATGCTTAAGCAGAGTCCATCTATTCATTACTGAGCTTATTTATGAAATTTTTATTTATTATTTATTAAAAGATTTTGTTAATAATCAAGCAATTTTTAATACTTAATTGCCAGAATCAGGAACAAATCTTAAAGCAATTAATATAAGACTTCCAGCTCCAGCTATCGCAGCAGCTATTAATCCAAAATCGGTTGGTATAGTTCTTGAAGCAAAAAAGAGAGTCGCAAACGTGATATCCATGATAAAGAAGTTAATTTAAAACAAAATAAGCTTAACAAAACCTTATTACACAAAGAAAAAAGATACTTGAAATGTAAATAAACTTTTATATGTTTTAGTTTTTTAATTTTTCCGCAAAATAAATATAAGGGTTTCAAATTCAGTTAATAGGGATTAATGTAAAGATAAATTAATCTTGATTAATGGAAACTTTTCATCCTCCAAAAGATACTGATGAAACCAAGGAAAATAATGCACTACCTGACATAGAGAATCTTTCAGATAAATGGTTAATTGAAAAACTTGATAGCTTAATCCCTTTAATACAGGAAAGATGGCCTTCTATCGCTAAGCAAACTATTGAAGCTTCCAAAGGGAAAATTGATGATCTAGTCAATATAATTTCAAATCACACTGGGAAATCCTCTGCAGGTATTAAAGAACAATTATTTGACATAATAGATTCAATTCAAGCTAACAATTGGGAGATAGGAGAACATATTGAACCTATTGAAAGTCAATTAGAAGAATTACTTGATGAATTAAATAAAACATTAAGGCCAAAAATCGAACGCCCGATCAGAAAAAAACCTATATTATCGATCGCTATAGCAGCTAGCATTGGCGTTTTAATTGGTAGCATCATCTCAAGTGGTAGAAAATGATGGATAAATCTAAGAACAAAAATTTTGTTAGCGCAGCCTCAAGACTATCAGCTATTGCTAGTTCAGTAATGGACTTACATGTAAGAATTGCTCTTCAAGAAGTTGACAGAGAAAAAAGAAGATTGATTAGTGGAGGAATATTTATTGCTATTGGAGCAATTTTATTACTAATGGTTTTAATAACCATACATTTAATTTCCTATCTATTTCTTAACGAGTTCAATACATGGGAGCCTCAATATAATTTATTATTAATTATTTTAATAGATTTATTTCTAGCAGGTTTAAGTCTAAAACTTGGAGGAAAGCTTATTAAAGGTCCATACTTACCACAGACTTTAGAAGGATTAGGTAAAACCACTAAAGCTGTTTTAGGAAAAAAATGAATTTAATTAATTAAATATTTCATCCATCTACAATCTATACCACCATTATTTATTGGTATTTTTAAGCTTGCTTTCATTTTTAAAAATCTTGTAAGTTTTGGATTACCGCTTAACAACCACAAGGTCCAGCCAGAACAATTCTGCTTTAAAAAATCTCCTAATTGAGAATATAAATCAATTAATTCTTGTTCATCTCCAATTCTTCTACCATAAGGCGGATTACACAATATAATACCTGGCTCCTCATTAACAATGAGTTTAGTGAAATCTATATTATGCAACTCAACATAATTTTCTAAACCCGCCAAAGAAATATTCTTTTGAGCTTGTTCAAATATATCAATATCAATTTCACATCCAATTACCTTAGATACTTTTAAACCACTCATATTATTATTCATTAATTTCAATTTTTCTGATGTAAAAATATCTTTTTTAAAATCAATCCAATTTTCAAAAAGATAATTTTTTTTTGTTATGTTTGGAATCTTAAACACTGAGATATAGCTTCAATTAATAAAGTTCCTGATCCACACATGATATCTATTAAAGGTTTTTTCCTTCCCATTCAGTAATTTGTACAAGTCCTGCAGCTAAATTTTCCTTTAGAGGAGCATCAGCCATAAGTGGCCGATATCCTCGTTTATGTAAGCTCTCAACAGTACTTTGTAAACTAAGAATTGCTTCTTCATTAGTAAGATGCAAATGAATTATTAAGTGAGGATTTTTGATAGAAATATCAGATCTAGAACCTAAACATTTTTTTTGTAAATCAATAATTGCATTTTTTACTTGTAAAGCCGTGAAATGAGTATGTCTTAAAAATAAATTTTTACCTGTTACCTGGACACAAAAACTTTTATTAGTTGGAAGCCACTTCACCCAATCAAATGCAGATTGAACACCTTTATACAAGCTATTTTTATCAGAGCATGGAAAACGCGAAACCTCTCTGTAAAAACGAAAAGCAATCCTCGAATAGAAATGAAGTCTATAAAATGTTGCTAAATCGCACTTAAAAGAAACACTTCTTTTAAAAATTTTTATTTGTTTTCCACCAAAATCAGAGACTTCTTTTGCTAAAAGTTTCTCCAATCCTTCTGGAGATGATGCAACAACATTCATAACATTTGTAAAAATATGCAAATATCTATCCAATATTTATTTTGCCTGTCAGAATATAAATGTCCAACTGGACTAGGTGATCTCAACCGATATTTCGGACAGCGGTTCGATTCCGCTCAGCTCCATTTATTTGGGGTTGCAATGGTTTCGACGGGGTATAAGGAAGATGACTGAAGCCTGCTCGGCATGAGCAAAAACATAAACGCTAACAAAATCGTTAGTTTCTCCCGTCAAACAGCCCCAGTTGCTGCTTGATCAAAAGGAGATGGGGTTATATCAGCCTTATAAACCAAATGATACAAAGAGCCTGGAAGGGCTCTTCATTTCTTAAGAAATAATTAAATGGCAGTAAATAATCTTGTGAAATCATGTAATCATTGCTTCAAGAATGTGTAATAAAGAACATTTATGTAAAGATCTAGGTATAAATACTGAGAGTATTAATTTGGAATTCTTTTAATGTATTAAAAAATTTTATTTTCAAATGAGTTCCAGCAAAAATATTAATGATTTATTGGTTAACTTAAATCCTAAAGTACTCAGATTTACTGGAGAAAAATTCCCATCTGAACTTTGGAGCACATCTTCAGTGAAAAACGAAAAAAATATTGCATCTAAATAATTACAGCGAAGTTTATAAACTTGAGAATGGATTATCTGGAATTTTTTTAGAACAATTTTGAGAGGCATTTTCCAGTCTCTCGAATTCTCTATTAGTTAAATTCCACCTTAATGACTTAGAAATATCTAAAACTTGATTTTTTTTACGTAAACCAACAATTGGTATAGCCCCATGATAAAAACACCAATTTAATGCAACTTGTGCCAATGAAGCTGATCTTGCTTTAGCAATTTCCTTCATTACTTTTCTCAACTCTAATGTTGGCTTATCATATGTTTGAAAAATAAAATTTCTGAATAAAGATCTTTTGCCTATATCATTTTTTGTGGGATCTCGACAAAGAATCCCAAAAGCTAATGGGCTATAAGCGAGAAAATCAATTTTATTTTGATCACAAATTTTTTTTACATATTTTTGTTTTTCATTATTAGGCGAAAGTAAAGAAAACTGTACTTGAACGCTACTAACTCTTTTATTTTTATCTTTTAAAAAATGTATTATTTTTAATAATCTTTTAGGCCCAATATTTGATAAACCTATTTGAAATTGAAATCCTTCATCAATTAAATCACATAGATTATTTAAAAGCTGAAAATCCTGCCAAGGATTATATTTTTCAGTCGACCAATGTAGCTGAACAATATCTAATTTATTATTAAGTCTATTTAAACTTTTTTTATAAGGAATACTAAAACCTTGTCTTCCTATCCTCCAAGGATAAGGTGCTAATTTTGTAGCGATTTTAATCTTGTTTTTTTTAGTCTTATTCGTTCTTTGTAAAAACTCACCTATTAATTTTTCACTTCTACCAGATAATCTACCAGTTCCATAAGAATCAGCAGTATCAATGAATGAAAATCCTTGATTTAACGCCTCAGCAAAAGTCTCAAAAAGCTCTTCATCAGAACTAACTTTATAGTTCCAAAAAAATTTATTACCCCATGACCAAGTGCCTAAGCCAATTTTTTTTCTCAATACAATCCTTACAACTCCTTTTATAAAATTACCAAAAAATATATTTTTAATTTTGATTATTTATATTTTTTATTTGTTTTTGACTTGACATCAAGCAAATATTACCCAAAGTAGGAAAAATATTAAAATCATTGTTTATTACTGTTTGCGGCCAAAAAGGGGGGGTAGCAAAAACTTGCACAAGTATTCACTTAGCAAGTGTTTGGGATCGTCAAGGCAAAAATGTTTGTATTGTTGATGCAGACAAAAACAGATCAGCCTTGGCTTATGCCTCTAGAGGGAATCTACCTTTTCCTGTTTTTCCAGTAAGTGCAGCGGCTAAAGCATCAAGAGGCTCAGATATTGTTATTACAGATGGTCAAGCAAGTAGTGATGAAGAAGAATTAAAACATTTAGCTTATGGATCAGACTTAGTAATAATTCCAACTACTCCTAAAGCAAGATCCGTAGAATTAACAGTTGAATTAGCAAATTTATTAAATACGTTAAAAGTAAATCACGCAGTTTTGATTGTAAAAGTTGATTCAAGAAAGCAAAAGGCCGCCTTGCAAGCAAGAGCAGCTCTTCAAAAATTTGGACTAGAAGTTTTTGATGGATTTATACCACTATTATCAGCATTCGACAAAGCAGAGGCATCTGGCAATGCAGTTTATGAAGCAGTAGATGATTTAGGCAGATCAGACCCCCGCAGAATGACGGGTTGGTCTGCTTATTGTTCTATAGCATCTCAAGTATCATGCCTGATTTCGAAGCCCTTATCCGACACCAACAACTCAAGCAACCAAATGCCAATCAGCGCCTAAAAATTGTTGATAAAGCACCAAAAGGAAACTCTATAGACTCTTCAGTGAGCGGTTTGAAATTATCAACTTATTTTTTAACTGGTTTTTTTGGAGCACTTATTGGAGCTGGAACAATTTTATTCTTTGATATAAATCAAATCATTCCTCTAGATTTTTTGAAGCTATAACAAAAGCAAACTGAAAGGTCACGAACCAATCAACAATTGAATATCTCCAAAATAAACTTCCATAGTGATTAATCTTGCTAATAATATTTTAGTAAGTTGTTTATTTTAAAAATTATTTTCGTTGAAAACTAGTATCGTATTAGTGTCATGTAGTTTTACTATTCTTTCTAATAGATTGTGCTGCAAAAAATCTGAGACTATGTAGTATATTCAGCTATTGATTTCCACTGACCTTAAAAACCATTGGTATGACTAGGTTCTTTCTCTTGAATTTGGTGGTATATTAGTGGTATAAAACTTTTTTTACGGTTGAGATCCATTGACATCACTTATGTAGTGTTACAAAAGCGGTATAACATTTTCCAATTAAAAATATTTTTGAGTTTAATATTAGTTTTTTAAATGTTTATAATTCGCCCAAATTTCTGAAGTTTTCCAATTAAAAGGAGGCTTTAATTTATCAGAAATATAATCCTTAGGAATCTCATATTCCTTCGCAAAATAAGATTGAGAGATATAAACTCTTTTATCAAAATCAGAAACTAAAGGGATCCTATCTTTATCTTCGTGCGGTTCATAAGGAAACCACTCATATCCTTTTTCATCAACAAATTTTTCAACAGTTGCATAGTTGGGGGGAACTTTAATACTAAATGCTCGCTCTAATTCCCAATTATTTCTATTAATGCGTTGATTTATAGTCGACATCCTCTTACATTTATAACCTTTTTTTAAAAGTTTTTCTCTCAAATCTTCTCTATTAGGTGCGCATAATTTCTTTCCATTTTTAAGAGAAACACAAACTTCTTGAATCGGTTCAAAAGTATTCTCAGCAATCTTTTTTAGTTTTGTAGTTCCAACAGTATATTCTCCAAACTTTGTCGGTACAGAAACGTC
>GL947594.1:1039282-1098055 GCA_000218705.1 Prochlorococcus marinus bv. HNLC1 | reverse complement strand
TATAGAAATGGTTCTATAAATGATGGAATCAAATCTCTATATTTAACCAGGATATCTACAAAGAGGTATTGGGAACTTGCACCCCATAATAAAAACCCTAAAAAATATCCAAATATAGTAGAAATATCTGAATTGAGATTGTAATTACTCAATAATAAATGAAATTTAAGTGCTCCTTTTCTTTGACAATATTGTTGAGATAAGAGTGCTAAGAATAAACCAACATTCCAAAGTTGACCAAATCCACTTTGCCTACTTAAATCATCTAAGAAGTGAAATAACCCAAATATAAAAGTTAACCAAGGTAGATAAGGTAAAAGACTTTTATAGAAATTTATTTTCATAATTCAAATGATCTCATATACCTAAAAAAATCATACAAAGATTAATTAGTAATTAATACTGCAGTAATTTAATACTTTTAGGTTTAGATTAGATACATCAGAAAACTCCTCACACACTAATTTCTGATCACTAAACGCCCCGATTCAAAAGATTAGGGTGTTTTTTAATGACTTAAATTTTTTAAGTGTTACTAATATGTGCCAATTTAATTACCTCACTCCTAATATTGCCTAAAAAAAAAAATCCTGTAATATAAGTTTGTGTGTAGGAGAGGTTTTATTGAAACAGTGGAAACAAGGAAACACTTGATTCAGTAAAACCAAAAGAAGACCTCTAGGTGATAGGGGTCTTTTTTTTATGAAAGCATTATTTTGAAATGTTCATAGCGATACTTTTAGGGACATACATTGGTTTTAAATGACAAAAATAAAGGGGCATGTGTTTGCCCCTTTCGAGTCTTGAACTTCTTTTCCTAAATGAGTGGTGCTTTGAAGTTCCTGTGACTCCTGTATTCTTTATACTCCTATCAATTAGAGAAATATAGTACTGAGATACCACAAAGCATTATTACTTGAGCAAAAACCACCATTTTAATTTGAAGAAAATTGGGTGAAAATATAAATAGAGATCAAGGAGATCTTATGAAACTTAAAACTCCATTTACCATTCTCAATAGAAAATTCAATGAGATGGATTACATCAGACATTCAATGAAGTCAAAAGAAAAATCTGCGACTGAAAGATTGCATGATGACTACAGGAAAATGTTCAAATCAGATCCCTGCATTATGTATTGCGACAAAGAACTTCCAACTATAAGTAATGGATATGTTTGATCTACTTATGCGACTGATCCACCTCAATAAGTCTGAATAAAGGTTTGTCTAGATTAATTAGTAATTAGTCATTCACTAATTTGATACTTTAATGATTAGATTAATAACATCAGAAAACTCCTCACACACTAATTTCTGATGACTAAACACTCTGATTGAAAAATTTAGGGTGTTTTTTAATGACTTTTCTTAAGAATTGGCACATGTGACAGTTAAGTAACATTCCATTGCCACCTTCCACATAAAAAGAATATATGGCATAACGTATATATGTGTGTAGGAGTGGTTTTATTGAAACAGTGGAAACAAGGATACACTGGATTCAATAAGACCTTGAAAAGACCTCTAGTGATAGGGGTCTTTTTTTATGAAAACATTATCTTGAAATATTCAAAACGATACTTTTAGGTTCCTAAAACCGAACTATAAATTTAATGGTAATAGGAGGATAATAAAGGAGTAGAACAACAATAGGAGGTCTTATGAAACTCGCTAATACGTTCACAATTCTTCCAAGATTCCTGAATGCTTTCAACTATGTAGATACTAAAGTTGAAACACCGAAGAAAGAAATCAAGCAAACCTATTGGGAAAAGGAATGCTTAGAACATCCAACCAATAATCACTGTTTAATATATTGCGATTGAGGGTAAAAACTTTAATTAATAGATATTAATTAAATGACCAATCAAATAACAAAATGACCAATGCCAGATTGGTCAAGATGTCTTATTATGTCATTAATTTTCCTTTCTCTGAACTGCAGAATAGACAAATTAAAACGTGACAACTGCCTATAGGACATAAAAAATGCCCAAAGGTATAGGCATTTCATAAGCATCTTCAGTTTTAACTGTTGCATAAAAAACTCCCCGGGCGGGATTCGAACCTGCGACCAATCGGTTAACAGCCGATCGCTCTACCGCTGAGCTACCGAGGAATATTAAAAATTTAACTCTTATACCCACCAAATGACAAGGGGGGTTTAATTATATTTTAAATTATTTGGTTTTTGCCAAGATGATAATTTACCCATTTTCATAACAGATACTTTATCTGCATAAACTAATTCATCTAACCTATGAGTAATCCATAACACTGTTTTAGGATGAGTTTTATTTTGAATCAAAGTTTTTATGATATCAAGTATTTTTTTTCTACTCAATTTATCTAAAAATGCCGTTGGCTCATCCATTAAAATAAAATTACTTTCACTGATAAATGCCGAAGCTATTGCCAATCTTTGTTTTTGTCCCCCACTTAAAGTATGTATAGGTCTTTTCCAAAAACCCTCTAAACCTACAGAATTTAAGGAATGCTTAACTTTGTAATTAATAACTCTCTTACTTAAATCACCTTTCATATTTAAAATTAGCTCACTTCCACAAGTTGGCATCAATATTTGATGATCTGGATTTTGAAATACTAAAGATAAATTAGAAGGTCTCTTAATATATCCATAAGTTGGTTGCAAAATTCCTTTTATTAATTTTAGAAGTGTACTTTTACCACATCCATTTTCTCCGACCAGCATCCATAAACCTGGTTCTGATAGAGAGAAGCTACAATTTTTTATAACAAAATCTTTTTTATCATGCCAAGCAAAATGGACATCTTCAAAAATTAACTTGTTACATTCATCTTTCTTTGATTGTCCATAGATAGACATCACTTAGCTTTCTAAGGAGAACCCTGGCCTTTTTGATCCACCAGCTATTGCAGACTTTTCATAAATTTGAACAGCAATAATTTCCTTAGACAATACAGTTATAGACTTACTCTTGATTTTGTCACATGTCAAATCAATTAATACAGAATCTGCATTTTCTCTCATTGCGTTTTTAATCTGCTCATAAACCCTTAAAACATCATCATGTTCTTTCTTTTGTATTGAGATTGGAAATGGTGAATATCTCAGGGATAATTCTAAAGTGAACATAAAATCTTTTAATCTAATAATAGATTAACTATAGAGACTTCCAATAGAAAAAGATATATTTATAAATAGAGTATTTTCTTAAAAAATAATAAATAAGTTTATTATGAAGTAAATATTAATTACCTTAATAATTTAGAAACTATCATAATATGGATATTGCTAACGATATTACCCAACTTGTAGGTAACACACCATTAGTAAAACTAAATAGAATTAGAAAAGAATATAACTGTTACCCAGAAATAATTGCTAAATTAGAAAGTTTTAATCCTTCTGCATCTGTCAAGGATAGAATTGCTTACTCAATGATTTTATCAGCAGAAAATAAAGGCCTTATATCTCCAGGGAAGACAACCTTAATAGAAGCCACTAGCGGAAATACTGGAATTGCTCTAGCCATGGTATCAGCTGCTAAAGGTTACAAATTAATACTTACCATGCCAGACACAATGAGTATCGAGCGGAGAGCAATGTTAAGAGCATACGGGGCTGAATTAAGATTAACGCCAGGATATGAAGGAATGAAAGGTGCACTAAATCTAGCAAAAGAATTAGCCAACGATATAAATGATAGTTTTCAATTTAATCAATTTGAAAACCTTGCAAATCCTGAAATTCACGCTAAAACAACAGCCAAGGAAATATGGGAACAATCCAATCACAATATAGATGGTCTAGTTACTGGAGTAGGAACAGGTGGCACTGTTACTGGCTGCGCAAGTTATCTCAAAGAAGTAAATCCAAGTTGTAAAATCTTTGCTGTTGAACCCGAAAAAAGCGCAGTTATATCTGGTAAAAGTCCTGGTGCTCATCAAATTCAAGGCATCGGAGCAGGTTTTATTCCAAAAGTATTAAAAAAAGATTTAATTGATGAAGTATTAACAATTCAAGATGAAGAAGCATTTTATTTTGGTAGAGTTTTAGCTAAGACAGAAGGACTCTTATCAGGGATCAGTAGTGGTGCCGCACTCGCAGCGACAATACAAATAGGGAAGAGAAAAGAATTTAAAGATAAAAGAATTATTGTAATCTTGCCAAGCTTTGGAGAAAGATATTTATCTACGGCAATGTTTGATTCAAATACATCTATTCAAGCTAGAAATGATGGATATTTATAACGAAATTAATGATGAAAAATTATTATAAAGAACTAGGTTTAAAGCAAAATGCAACCAGAAATGAAATAAAGTCTGCATATCGTTTATTGGCTAAAAAATACCATCCTGATACTGGTGGAGATAATGAAAAGTTCTTAGCTTTACAGCTCGCTTGGGAGACTTTAAATGATCCTCACAAAAAAGCCATCCATGACAAATCATTGTTTAATGATGAGAGTTATATTGTTAGTAAAAATGAAAATTGGTCATCAGAACTAAAAAATAAAAAAAATAACTCAACAAATAAAGATCAAGATATTAAAGATTGGATAAAAAAAATATATAACCCCATCAATAGATTCATCTCACAAGTAATAAAACCTCTAAATGATGAAATTAAAAAGCTCTCAGCTGATCCTTACGATGATGAATTAATGGATGCATTCAGTTCTTATTTAAATGAAAGTAGAAAAAAAATTGAAAAAGCCTCATCTCTTTTTAAATCTCAGGCAGTTCCAAGTTCTATTTCCTCTATTGGCTTGGACTTATATCATTGTTTTTCTCAAGTTCAAGATGCATTAGATGAATTAGATAGATATACACAAGGATATGTTGATGACTATTTATTTGATGGAAAGCAAATGATGAAAGAGGCTAAAAGAATTCAACTAAAGATGAACATTAATAAGAGAAATATTTCCTTTTAAATATCAACTCTCCTCAGGAGTATATTCCTTAAGCTGCTCTAATTTAAACCATACATCTGGCACTGGCCTTCTCCATCTTACTTGAGCATAATCCTCTTTAATACCAAGTATTTCACCTGGACCTTCAAATACATAATTTGGTAATTCAATATCACTTGCCAAAGATTCCACACTGTTTATATATTTTTCCCTATCAAGGACGACTAAACTTCCTTTTTTAAGTGGTTTTTTTTGTATTGATTCCGTCATAAACTCAAGATCAAAACTTAATAATAATCTATTAAATTAGACATAAAAATACATCTTACAAAATAAAACAAGGAATGTTTTCTAAATGTCTGCAGAAAATAAAAAAATTATCTAAGGTTTAATAATATTAATAAAAAAAATGCGAATTTTATTGTTAGGTTGCACTGGATTTATTGGAAAGAGTTTAATCCCAAAATTAATATCTGATGGACATGAATTATGTTTAATTAGTAGAAAAAATATTAATCAGTTAAAAATTAATTCTTCCTTTGAAAAGATTGCATTTTTGAAATTAAATTTGGCTCAAGAGAAAAGTTGGAATGATATTAACCTGTTAAATCAACTTAAAAGTTGCGATGGGATAATCAATCTTAGTGGAGAACCTATTACTGATAAGAGATGGTCAGAGGAACAAAAACTAGAGATTGAAAAGAGCAGAATAAATACCACTTCTAATTTGATGAAAAATCTCAAAAAAAATAAAATCAATCCAAAAGTTATCATAAATGCTTCCGCTATTGGATTTTATGGGACTAGTTTAGATAAGATATTTGACGAGACAAGCCCTGGTGGCGAAGATTTTCTTGCAAATTTATGCAAAAAGTGGGAAGAAGCTGCTTCTCAAAAACCATTCTTTACAAGATTAGTCATTCTGCGGATTGGGATAGTACTAGGAGTTAATGGTGGGGCCTTAGGTAAAATGCTACCAATCTTTAAAGTTGGATTAGGAGGCCCTATTGGGGACGGTAATCAATGGATGAGTTGGATTCACATAGATGACTTATGCGATATTATTGTTAACGCAATAAAAGATAAAAAATATTCTGGAATAATTAATGCTGTATCTCCAGAACCTGTCAAGATGAGAGAATTTTCATCAACGTTAGCGCAGTGCCTTCAAAGGCCTAATTTATTACCTGTTCCAGGTGCAACTTTAAAATTAATTTTAGGAGATGGTGCTAAATTATTGTTAGAAGGTCAAAAGATAAAAAGCATTAAGTTAAATAATTTCTTTAAATTTAAATATCCTCTTCTTCAGGAAGCACTTTCTTCTTTAACCAAGAAATAAATGCTATTAATAATGTACTAAAGATTAAAATTGTTATTGCAGGTAATATAAAAGGCTCCCAAATCCTCCTAAAAAAGTTAAGAAAAATAGATTTCCCATTGATTTCCATAATCAATGAAAATATAAAAAATAATGCACTAAAAATTACTATAAATAAATTACATAATAAAAAATTATCCAAATATTTTTTAAAATCAAATCTTGAAATAAAATCAATCACTGATTAAATACTTTTCTATGTCAGATGTTATTTTTACAGTAGCATTTTTATTTCCAAGTCTATTTCTAGCATTCTCTTTACAAGATTTTAAAAAAGAATTATCTAACTTCATTAGATACATAATTTTGATAATCAAATCTATAGTTCCATTAATCTGCTCATTTTTATTAGAAAAATTTGTAAAGCAATAAACATGCTGACCTAATAATCTACGCTGAGCTTCTGCAAATGCCTTGGTAAACTGAGGGCCCTTACCTTCTACCTGTAAGACTGGTTTTGACATGCCTACTACTTGTTCAGCAGCAGTACCAGACATACTTATTGCTAAATCAGATTCAGTTAAAATATCTTCAAAAGAATTCCATTTAAAAAAAACTTTAATAGATTTATAACTATATAAAAGTTTAAAATTACTAGATAATATCTTCTCAAATTGCCAATTTCTCATTTCCAATATATTTTGCACATTTTCCATTTTCAGATCTGATGAAAGAGCAAAATTAAATTTTATTTTTTTAAAAAATTTATAATTAGCAAGTTCTTGAATAATATCTAGCATTAAATCAAAATTATTTATCAGCTCATTAATTCTACTTCCAGGTAATAAAGCAATATGAAATGAATTATTTGAATCTTTAATATTATTTTTTAATAATTTATCAATAAATGGATTACCCAAAAAAAAGAACTTCTTTTTTTAATTGATTACTTAAATCAATAGAGGTTAAGAGATCTCTAGTGTAAATTCTTATTGAATTTGGCGATTTTAAAAAATATTTGCATGGCCAAGGAAGATTCAATTTACCCTCGTAATGACTTGAATATGCTACTAAATATGTAAAATATTTTTTTCTAGATAACCATGCAAAAAAAATTGGGACTATATCACCAACCACAAGGAAATAATCGTATTTTTTTCTTATTAGAAAAACAATCCAAATTTTTTTTAAAAAATAATATATCTGACCATTAAATAAATCATATATTCTTCCTTTTAAGGAGTTATAACCTAAGCCTCCAGTATTAAATTTTCTTGTTTTGCCAATGATATTTATTTTTTCTTTCTTATATGCTTCACCTAAACCAACTATTGGTAAAGCTTCAACTTTATTTCCAATTGATATTAATCTTCTCGCTAAAATGCATCCAGATACATCTTCACCATGACCATTACTTAATACTAAAATTCTTGGCAAATTAAAAATCCAACCACTTTTTAACTTTTTTTAATTCTGGCCATTCTGGATATTTTGAGAACCCGTCTTCAACTGATAATTTAAGATCTTTCTCTAAATCAGGAGCCATAATCATAATCCTTTTAATTAAATCAATATTCTCTCTCACACCTTTTGTATTTGTAGCTAATAAGGCTAGAGATAGATTCATACGTGCTTGCAAATCTTGACCATTTAATTTAACAGCTTGTTTAGCTGCAAATAGTGCTTCGTTATTATTTTTTAGCAACAAATAAAGCCATGCTAAACAAGTCCATGCGGCAAAATGATTAGGAATTTGATTAATTATTTTTTTAAAATCATCAACTAAAGGTAGTAAATCTTCTCCTGCTTCATATCTAGATAAAGCTGCATTAAATTCTGCTTCAATATCATTCATATTTCTAAAATTGTTTAAACAGCAAAAGAACTACCACATCCGCATGTTTGCGATGCATTGGGATTAGTAAAGTTAAATCCTCCCCCAATAAGTTCAGTACTGAAATCTAACTGCATCCCATAGATATAAAGTAAACTTTTCGGATCACATACAACTTGAAAAGCGACATCCTCGCTTAGTGAATAATCATAAATTTTATCATCTGAATTTATCTCATCTTCTCCAATAAAATCCATTGTATAACTCATACCACTGCATCCTCCAGATCTTACTCCAACTCTCAGTGCTTTTTTATCAACTTGATTTTTAATCAAATTAGATATTTGTTGTATTGCGGTACCAGTAATAAGTATTCCCTTCCCATCATCAGAATTTTTTAATTTTTCATTAATTTTGGTTTCTGTCATATTTGAAGTAACTCATTACCTATATTATAAAAATGATTAGCTTGGTGCATTCCTTATACCCTTAGCATATTCTTTTTGTTATAAATGCGTATTATTTTTGTTATAATTAAATGAAAACGTGAAAATTGCGATAGTTGGTTCTGGTTTGGCTGGTTTAACAGCAGCAGTAGATCTAGTTGATTCTGGTCACTCTGTTGACATATATGAAAGCCGTTCATTTTGGGGAGGCAAAGTTGGAAGTTGGGAAGATAAAGAAGGTAATCATATAGAAATGGGTCTTCATGTGTTTTTTTATAATTACGCAAACCTTTTTAAATTAATGGAGAAGGTTGGAGCTTTAGAAAATATACTTCCTAAAGAGCACACACATCTTTTCATAAATAATGGGGGAGATCTTAAATCATTGGATTTTAGATTTCCTATTGGAGCACCTTTTAATGGTTTAAAGGCTTTTTTTACAACTGAACAATTAAATATAGTTGATAAAATAAGAAATGCACTCGCATTAGGAACAAGTCCTATTGTGAGAGGATTAATTGATTATGAAGGGGCTATGGTGATAATAAGAGAACTTGATAAAATAAGTTTCAAACAATGGTTCATGAATCATGGAGGGAGTGAAAGAAGCTTAAAAAGAATGTGGGACCCTATAGCTTATGCCTTAGGCTTTATAAATTGCAATGATATTTCTGCACGTTGTATGTTGACGATTTTTATGATGTTTGCAGCTAAAACAGAAGCTTCTAAGCTTAATTTATTAAAAGGATCACCCCATAAATGGCTAACAAAGCCAATCGTAGATTACATAACAAAAAAAGGTGCAAAAATACACTTAAATCATAAAGTTAAAAAGATTAGTTATCAAAAGAATTCTTCATCATTTATTGTTGATGAATTATTAATGGATACATCAGAAGGAGAGAAATCAATATCCGCAGATAAATACTTGGCTGCTTGTGATGTACCTGGAATAAAAAAAATAATTCCTAAAGAATGGTATGAATTAAGTGAATTTCAAGGTATCAGTAAGTTGAGAGCTGTTGCTGTAGCGACAATTCAACTAAGATATGATGGCTGGGTTACAGAATTAAATAAAAATAATACAAATGTTAATACGCCTTCAGGATTAAATAATCTTTTATATTCTGCAGATGCATCATTTAGTTGTTTTGCTGATCTTGCACTAACAAGTCCTGAAGACTATAGAAAAGAAAATATGGGTTCATTACTGCAGTGCGTCCTTACACCAGGAGATCGCTGGATTGGAAGATCAAAAGAAAAAATTACTGAAGAAATTGATAAAGAAGTGAGAAGATTATTCCCATCATCTAAAAATTTAAATCTTTTATGGAGCAATGTTGTCCAAATACCGCAATCTCTCTATAGAGAATCACCTGGGATGGATCCATTTAGACCTAATCAAAAAACTTCGATAGAAAACTTTTATCTTGCAGGAAGTTATACTAAGCAAGACTATATAGATTCAATGGAAGGTGCTACAATGAGTGGCCATTTAGCAGCCTCAGTTATGCTTAATAAAGAAGTAAAATTAGCGAAAAATCTCGCGGTTAGCTAATTATGGGAATTTGGCTTAAGCATGATGTTATAACGACTGTAAATGCTCCATTAGAAAATGTTTGGTATACGTGGAGTGATTTAGATTCCATGCCTCTATGGATGAGTTGGATAGAGTCCGTTAAAACAATTGATCAAGAGACATCAACACTTCCTGATTTAACTGAGTGGACTCTTGCAGCAAATGGTTTTAGATTTAAATGGAAAGCTCAAATCACAGAGAGAATTGAACGACAAAAGTTAAAGTGGGAATCAATTGGAGGCTTACCAACAAAAGGTTCAGTAATATTTAGTACAGAAAATACAAACTCAACATCAGTCAATCTTTCAGTAACTTATGAATTACCAAAAATGATTGCAAGATTAATGGAAGAAAATATTTTAGGGAAAATGGTAACCAACGAATTACAGGCAAATATAGATAGATTCAAAAATCTTGTCGAAAAAAACTATTCACTTAATATTCCTAACTAAAGTAATTTATGGTTGCTTTAAGTAAACCTTCAAAAGTATATTTATCAGCTTCTTTATCAACTCTTCCAAAATTTCTGTGACACTCCAAAGTCGTTTGAGGACCAATACTAAATAACTTTACTTCACGAAGGATAGCTTTCCATTCTCTGCCGAAATGCTTTTGCAACAAAAAAGCAGTATTTTTAACTGTCTTACCACTTGAGAATAATATTGCATCAATCGTTCTACTTTGAAAGGCATTTATTGTCTCCAAAGGAATTGATTCTGGACATCTTGATTCATATGCAGCTACTTCTTTTACCAAAGCTCCGCGGCTAAGCAAATTATCGATAATAAGATTATTTCCGCCACTTTGAACCCTTGGAATTAAAATACTCAAATCTTTTACAGGGGATGGGAAATGTTTTACTAAACTCTCAGCTATAAAGTCTGGAGGAATATAATCAGCAACAATACCAGCACTACTTAAATATTGGGCAGTTTTTTCACCTACAACGGCAATTTTAAACTCATTAGAACATGTTTTTAAAGATGAACCTTTATCTAATAATCTTTTGTTTAAATACTTGATCCCATTACTACTTAAAAAAATAATCCAATCAAATTTATTTATTTGATCTATTACCTTATCTAAAAGTGTCATATCATCGGGATAATCAATAACCAACGCTGGCAAATCAAAGATAAAAGCACCTGCATTCTTAAAGATTGTTTTTGCCTCAGAAATTTGACCTTTAGCACGTGTAATTACAATATTTCTATCTTGCAAAGGTAATTTAATTTCTTTCATAATTAAATTTATAAGTTATTTTTTTGATCTCTTAATTTATCAAGGACTTTCAATACAGCTAAACCTTTTTCTAAAGCTCTATCTATCTTAAATGTTAATTCAGGAATTCTTCTCATTTCAACCCTTTGAGTTAACTTATGTCTAATAAAACTTTTTAAATTATTCAAGCTATCCACCATTTTCTCTTTTTTTTCATCCTCAACTGCACTAGTGATATAGATTTTGCAATAATACAAATCAGGGGAAATTTCAATTTTAGAAATAGATATAAAATTATCTGAAATTATTGGTTCATCTAGGTCATTATTTAAGATTAAGCTTAATTCTTTTTTTAAAAGAGAAGAAACTTTTTGTATTCGGCGAGTTTGCGACATAAATTTATAATTGATTAGAATTAGTCATTGCCTGCAAAACAAAAAAGATTGTAATCATTGCACTGATAATAGAGGAGATTAAAGCAACAGCAGTTACAGGATTTGAAATATTCTTAAATAGAGGTCCCAATAAAGCGACAATTCCACCAACAATAATTGAAATTAAATATTTAGGGTATCTTGCTACGTTAGAAAAGAATTCGCCCATAAACCCCACAAAAAGATTACTTTTTTAGCTAAGTTTTTAAAAACCATAGTTTTATGATTACATTATATCAATTTAGGCACAGTGCTTTTTGTCTAAAAGTAAGAATGGCACTTCATGCAAAAAAAATTCCATATCGTATTGAAGAAGTTAAGCCTGGCATAGGCCAAATTGAAATTTTCCAAATATCTGGTCAAAAGCAATTACCAGTTATCAAAGATGATAATGACCAGATTATTAGTGATTCTTCAAATATCTGCGAATATATAGACAATAAATATGAATCAAATAAATTATTTCCTGAGGATCCAATGTTATTAGCTCAATCGAAATTAATTGAAGACTGGGCAGACACAACAATGGCTTCTACTTGTAAAAAAGTATTGATAACATCGGCATTAGAAAATCCTCGATTGAGAAGTGCATTAGTTCCAGATGATTTCCCCTCTTCTATAAAAGGTGTAATTGATAAATTACCTTTTAATAATGTTAGTAAACTATCCAATATTGTTTTATCAAACAAAAGCAATATTGACTTACAAAAGATTTTAGAAGCTTTATCTAAATCATTAATAAATAAAGAGTTTTTAATTGGGGATACTTTATCGATAGCTGATATATCAATTGCTGCTCAACTATCCTTATTAAAATTCCCAACCTCCGCCGGCCCAATTTTAGCGGGGGAAGGATGTCAAGAATTCATAAATAATCCTTACTTAGAAAATATATTCCAGTGGAGAGACAATTTAGAAGAATTAATATTTAGTGCTAAATCTCAGAAGATTTAAAAGTTAATCTATATTTATTTGTAGTTATTGCTTTTATATTTGGTTCCCCTACTCTTGATCCATAAGTTGCCACATATTGGAAACCACAAATATCATCATTTATTTTGTTACCGATATTATCTTCTGAATTACATTTATAAAACTTGCTCATAATTTCTACCTGATTTATACGAGAAACACCATTTTTATGGTTTGTTTGAATAAAGAACTCATCTGAAAAAAACAGGTCACTATCAAAGATTTGATTTCTTCCTGTTACTCTAGAATCTATATATTCATTATCTTTTAAATATATAACTTGGTTATTAAAAGACTTTGGATCAATTTTTACTTTTTGAAGCTGATCCCCAAAGATTTCTTTTCCTATTGACTCTGAATTTTTAGATCTATTACCAACAATACTACCCATTTCATTTTTTAAAAAATTGACTTTATAAATAATTGGTTCTTGCAAATTATTATTTAAATCTTCAGATTTTACAATCCAGTTGCCTTCAAACCATTCAGGATAAATTAAATCCTGATTTATATTTGATGATTTTAATTTAGTTAAATTCCAATTAGGCCATGTTTTTTCCCTATTAATTAAAAATTGCTCTATATTTTTACTAGGTAATGCATGTACTTCGGTAAAATTAATTACTTGAGAAAAAAACAAGCAAATCAGGCCTAAAAAAAAATTTATCATGTCAAATCCATTAATAAGATCTGAAGATCATTTTGTTTTATTAGAACCTGATAAGAAAGAGAGAATCGTTTCAAGAGAAGAAGCTATAAAATGGTTAAGAGATTGGTTTAAAAAGATTGATATTACAACAATAAATCAAAATGAAAATTTTGAAAAGGAAGAAACTTTATCAAAATTTCTAGAAGATACCTGTGAACTAGAGGTTAATAGTGGCTATGTTATAAAATGGTTTGCTGTAAGAATTGATCCAGATTAAGAAGATATACTTTTATGTAATTCACTAATAATTTTTTTAGTAACTTGCTCGATATTTTCATGTTGAACTTTAATTCTTAAATCTGCTTGTTCATATAAGCATTTCCTCGATTTAAAAATCTCAGAATAATTTTCCTCTATATCTCTTCCCTTAAGCAAAGGTCTATTATTAATATCATTTTTCAGTCTTTCTATCGCATATTTTTTCTCAAGATCAATCCAGATTACAATACCTTGCCTTAAGATACCCCAATTCTCGTTTTTTGTTATTACTCCACCACCAGTTGAAACTACAAGTGAAGGATATTTAATAATTTCTTGGAGGCATTGTCTCTCATACACTCTAAATTTATTTTCTCCATCTTCTTCAAAGATTTTTGAAATCGATTTTTTAGCTACTTTTTCAATTAATGAATCTAAATCAATAAATTTATATTTAAGTAGCTGAGCTAGTTTTGGCCCTGTTTTTGACTTTCCACAAGCCATCATACCTATTAAAAATATACTTCTACCTTTTAAAAGATTAGTAATGTTATTGATAAAAGTTTCTTCCATGAAGACAAATTTGTATTTGAGCCCTTAAGATAGTAATAATACAGGCAAAGATGGCACTAAATCATTCCAATCATAAACATGGGGAAGGACGTGAATGCGTCATTACTCGCCGTGCCTGCTTTAGTTCTAGTCATCGCTATTGGCTTCCAGAAAAAAGTCCTGAAGAAAATTTTGCTCTTTTTGGAAAATGTAGTTTTTCTCCAGGACATGGTCATAATTATGAGCTGATTGTATCAATGGGAGGTGAACTAGATCCATACGGGATGGTTTTAAATCTTTCTGATGTCAAACATTCTATTAAAGATAAAGTAACTGGACCATTAGATTTCCGTTTTCTAAATGAAGTTTGGCCAGAATTTGATATGTCTAATGATGCAGGAATCCTCCCTACAACGGAAGCTCTTGTTAGTATTATTTGGAATCGTCTTAAAAATGATTTACCATTAACATCACTAAGACTATACGAAAGCCCTACTCTTTGGGCAGATTATCATGGAAAAAAAATGGAAGCTTTATTAACAGTTCAGACTCATTTTAATGCAGCTCATAGATTAGCTAAAGATGAGATTTCTCTTAGTGAAAATAAAAAAATCTACGGAAAATGTGCAAGAATTAACGGCCATGGACATAATTATTTTCTTGATGTAACTGTTCGAGGAGATATAGATCCAAGGACTGGAATGATATGTGATTTACCTTCGCTTCAAAATATTATTGATGATCTAATTGTTGAGCAACTTGATCATACATTTTTAAATAAAGATATTGAGTACTTTAAGACTTGTGTACCTACTTGTGAAAACATCGCCTTATACATTTCTGATATATTATCCAATCCTATAAAAAACATAGGAGCAAATCTGCATAAAGTTAGACTTCAAGAAAGTCCAAACAACGCCGCAGAAATTTATGTTGAACAAAGTTTAAGTAATTCTCTACAAATTAATCTTAAAAATAGTCTTGTAACTCAAGTTTGAAAAGACCTGAAATAATACTCGTTATTGCTAGTAGTTTAGATGGAAGAATTGCTTTCCCTCAAGGTGGAGAAACACATCTTGGGAGCGAATATGATAAACAATTACTAAATAAATCTCTTACAAAAGTTGATGCAACTTTGTTTGGTTCTGGAACATTAAAAGCGCATCAAAGTACTTTCTTAATCAGAAAAAAGCACTTCTTAAAAAATAGACAAGAAATATCAGTTAATCAACCAATATCCATTATTGCTGGAAATAGTGAAAATTTCTCAAAAAGTTGGAGGTATTTCAATCAACCTATAAGAAGATGGTTAATAAGCTCAAATAGAAATATAAAAGATTCAAAAGTTAATTTTGATAAAATACTGTTTTATGAAAATTCATGGCTTCACACATTAAATATTTTAAAAAAGGAGGGTATAAAAAGAATCGCCTTATTAGGAGGGGCTAAGTTAATAGAATCTTTCTTTAAAGAAGATCTGATAGATGAAATTAAAATAACTATTTGTCCAAAAGTTATTGGAGGCCAATACACATGGATCCCTTTTAAAGAAAAAAATGAAATTTTCAATTTTGAAAATAGATGGAAAATTAAAATGACTAAAGTATTAAAAACAAGCGAAGTCTTTATTCATTACACAAAAAGATCAATTAAAAAATAATTACTCATGATTAATGAAAAATATAATATAGAAATTAAATTAAGGATTCAAGATGTGGAGAAAGATGTTTGGAATAATCTTGCAAAAAAATTAGATAACCCTTTTTATGAATGGGAATGGCTTTTAAATCTTGAGACATCAAAAAGTGTATCTCAAAAAACAGGATGGCAACCACTATACTTTCTTCTTTATCTTGATAAAGAATTACATGGGATAGCACCTCTTTTTTTGAAGAATCATAGTTACGGCGAATTTATTTTTGATCAATCATTTGCAAGATTAGCCCAAGATTTAAATTTATCTTATTATCCAAAACTTATTGGTATGAGTCCTTATAGTCCTATAGAGGGATATCAATTTATATATAAAGAAAATTCAAACAAGCAAGAAATAACTGAAATACTTTTGAATTATATTGAAGTTTTTGCTAAAAAGAATAATATACTTAGCTGTAATTTTTTATATATTGATAAAGAATGGGAGAAACTATTAAATAAATATAATTATCACAAATGGATCAATATAAGAAGCCAATGGGAATCAATTGGAGAAGAAAATTTTGAAGAATTCTTAAATAGATTTAATTCAAATCAAAGAAAAAATATCAAAAAAGAAAGAAAATCAATTAATAATCAAAAAATTAAAATAAAAATTTTTACTGAAAAAAATATTAATGAAGATTTAATGAATATTATGCATTTTTTTTATGAACAACATTGCTTGAGATGGGGGGTATGGGGTAGCAAATATCTTACCGATGATTTCTTTAAAAATAGCCTCAAAACAAAAGAAAATTTAATTATCTTTAGCGCCTTTGAGGAGACATCAACTAAACCGATAGCCATGTCGATGTGTATCAAAAATAAGGAGAATTTATGGGGAAGATATTGGGGTTCCTTAAAAGAAATAAATTACTTGCATTTTGAATTATGTTACTATCAGCCAATAGAATGGGCAATTAAAAATAAAATTAAATATTTTGATCCAGGTGCTGGTGGACAACACAAAAGGAGAAGAGGTTTTTATGCCAAAGGAACAAACAGTTTACATAAATGGTTTAATAATAATATGGAAAATATAATTGTTCAGTGGTTAAACAAAGTAAATAAAGAGACTTTAAATAGCATCCAAGATGAAAATAATTCTATTCCTTTTAAAAAATAATTTTTTAATTAATAAACTAAAATTCTAAAGTTTTAGATTTAATAAAATAATAAAGAAAATTATAAATATAGATTGATTTCTTTTTAAGCATAAAAAGAATATTCAAATAAAAATTTGTAAAGAAAGTATAATAAAAATAATTTTTTAATTAAATGGCTATTGAGGATTTAAAAAGAAAAAATGAACTTATTGATAAGAAATTATCTCAAAGAGATATAGTTCTTGACTCATCTGGATATTTTATTATCAAGATTGATCAAATTAATAAAAAAATAGTTGTTGAACATTATCTCAATAATATTGATGATAAGGGAATAGCTTTAGATCCTATTACTAACAAACCGATACAATGTGATAAGCAGAATAAAAGACAATACAATAAAATCTTTGAAGGAAATACTGCTAAGGAAATTGGGATTTTAATTACAGAAAAAAATAATAATTTAATTTCAAAATTTGATCATGCTTTGTATCTCGGCAGAGAATTACAAAAGGCAGAAGAATGCTTATTGAAAGATCATGAGTATATACAAGATTAAGAAATTAAACTAAATTAATCCCTCCATAAAGTAAGTGCTAAATTAAAAAAAAAAGCTATGAACATTATTTTTTATTTAGGTTTTCTTGCCTTTGGCTTTGGAGCAGCATTTGCTTTAGATAAACTGCTTAGAGCCGTCAAATTAATTTAAAAAATGAATTGGATAAACAAAAATTTCCAGGAATTAAGTATTTAATAATAAAATAATATTAAAATAAATTTATAAATATAAATTCTGTCTTTGAATGTCTTTAAACACAATAAAAATTAAAAATGAAAAAAATTTAAAATGGCCAAAAATACTTATAGCCATTTTAAGTACTATTGGAATTGTTGATACTGGATCAATAACTCTGAAAAATTGGGGTTTGTTTAATTCATTAAGTTGCCCTGGTGTAAATAAAGGATGTGATGCAGTTCTAAATAGCCCATGGGGAACATTAATAAAAAATGATCAATATGATATACCACTCTCATTTGCAGGCCTTTTAACTTATTCAACGATATTATTAATAGTATTAATTTTGAGCCTAAAAATCATATCTCCAAAACAAAAAATTTATAAGGATTTTTGGTGGCTTTTATATCTAATATCTTGCGGATCTTCAGTATTCAGCATCTTATTAATAAGTATAATGATTATAAAAATTAAATCTTTTTGTTTTTTTTGTTTACTTTCTGCAATTTTATCTTTCTCTATTTTTATTCTCACTATTATTGGAGCAAGGTTTGATAACAGAGAAACTATGTTTTATAGAGGTTTAATTGTTGCTTTTACAGTTTTAATTGGGGGATTAATTTGGTCTAATCAAGTTGATCCAGCGAGAGCAAACGAAATTAACTTGCCTAAGGAGAACAGTATCTCCCCCAATTACGACTGTGAGTTCAATAGAAAAAATTAATTTTGCAAAGTATCTTAATGATAATAATATCGTAATGTACAGTGCATATTGGTGCCCTCATTGCAATGATCAAAAGCAACTTTTTGGAAAAAAAGCAGTTGAAGAACTAATAATTGTTGAATGTGCTAAAGATGGTAAAAATAATCAATATAAGCTTTGTCAGGAAAAAGGTATTGAAGGATTTCCTTCATGGGAAATTAATAATGAAATATATAGTGGCACTATGAGTTTAAATGAACTTGCGGAAATGACTAATTATGATGGAGATATCAACTTTGAATAGGAGTTCTTTTTATTTCTTGATTTCTTTTTTGATTTGAGTGGCATTTCCAAAGATCATTTTTATTTGGATAATCATTTCTATAATGTCCACCTCTACTTTCCTCTCTAAAAAGACAAGCATCCACTAAAAGTCGAGTCGTAATTTGCCTATTTTGTAAATCGATTAACAAATTAAGTGCTCTTCTATGTTCCTCATCAAAGGATAATTTCTGATCTAACTCAACTTGTTTAACAAGATTTAAAAGCGAGTTATCAATTAGATCAGATTTACCGTTATCCAAATCATAGGAAAATAATTCCATTTTATTTTTAGAACGAGATACACCAATATTTTCCCAACAAGATTTTCTCAATGCTTCAATATGACTTGATATCTTACCAAATAAATCTTTATCAACATCACATATCTGAAAACTCTTATTTATGCGTTCAATAGATTTAGTTAAACCCAAATCTAATTTTATTGATGCCATTTTTTTAGCAAAGACAAGGCATTCCATTAATGAATTACTTGCTAATCTATTAGCTCCATGAACTCCTGTTGAGGCAACTTCACCAACAGCATATAAGTTTTTAATAGTTGTCGAAGCGTTTAGATCTGTATACACTCCACCCATCCAATAATGTGCAGCTGGAGCGACTGGAATTACTTCATTTAATGGATTTACTCCATATTCTTGGCATCTATTTAATATTGTTGGAAATCTTTTAACGATTTTATCTGGATCAATAAATCGTAAATCTAAACCAACATGATCAGTATTATTCTTAATCATATTATTTATAATAGCTCTGCTGACTTGATCTCTAGAAGATAATTCTTTATCTTTTAGATGATCAACTGGACTATTCCCATATTTATCAACTAGAACAGCGCCTTCTCCCCTCAAAGCTTCAGAAATCAAAAAACAAGGGGCTCCATAAAACTTTAAGGCCGTGGGATGAAACTGTATAAATTCCAAATCTTGAATCAAAGCACCTGCTTTCCAAGCGAGTGAAATCCCCTCCCCAGCTGACTGGGATGGATTTGTTGTATTTGTGAAAAAATGTCCACCCCCTCCTGTAGCTAATACAACTGCCTTAGAAGAAATCCAATACAAATTTGATCCATCTAACACTTGTACACCTCTACAGATTTTATTTTCGACTAATAATTCCGTTACCCTTACACCTCTGCAGTGCAAAATATTTTTCTTAGATTCAACATGATCTTCGAGAACTTCAACAAGAGCTCTTCCTGTTCTATCTTTTACGTGTAGTACTCTTCTACAAGAATGAGCTGCTTCTAAAGTTGTTGATAATTGATCTAAATTCTTATCAAAAATCATTCCTAGCCTTTGTAAATTATCAACACAATTTGGCGCCTCTCTAACTAACATTTCAACAGCTTTAATATCACATAATCCATCTCCTGCTTTTAATGTATCCTCAATATGCAATTCAAAGGAATCATCAGGCCTAATAACAGATGCTATACCACCTTGAGCCCATCTACTTGAAGATACTTTACTAGTATTTCTATTTAAAAGGAGAACATTTAAATTATCTGGCAGTTCTAATGAGGCCATTAAACCTGCTGCTCCAGCACCAATAACAATGACATCCCAATTATTAAATTCAATCAGATTTTTGGAGAATGGGGGCCTTAACATTAAACCAATCCACTTAAATTTGGCTGTATTATTGCAAGCAAAATAAAAATGCCATCAACTATTAATGTAGTTTGTAAAACATAACTAGATACTAAAGCAGATCTACCATTAGAAGTATTTATAGAAGAATATTCAGCAATTTTTCTGGAAAGTAACCAAAGAGAAAAACCAATAATGAAAATAATAGATAAAGGCTTAATATTAATAAGATTTTCAGAGGTTTTTTGGAGTATTAAAGGAGCAATTTCAGAGTCAGCATTGATCACATCCATCCATCTATCCATTAACCCAGTAAAAAATATAGTTAAGTCAGTAATTGCGGTCCCAAACAAAGATGCTATGTAAAAGCTTGATCCTATCTTCCACTTTGTCCCTAATCCAATTAAAGCAAGAGGAAGAGCTACAGCCTCAACAGGAATATGAAGGATAGGATGAGCACTTAACCAACCCCAAAATAGTGACCCACCAAGCCAACTACCTGCAACACCTAACAATAATGATCCAATAATAAAGAATTTTTTTGAAGGCTCACTAGATAAAAATATTCCTGTTGCTAAAATAAAAAATGTAAATATTAAAGCACTATTTGGCTGAAATCTTACCCAAGGAGCTTGTAAAAATATAGGTAATATTACAAAAAAAGATGACCAGAATCTTAAAGTTTTTGCTTGTGTAAGATAAGTACCTTCAACGACATGAACATCTTCAATAAACATCGATTTATAATGATTTTCTTTACTCAAATTTTTAGAGATTACTTCTTTCAATGAACTAATAATGAAAAGTGAAACTTTTGTTTAATTTTGACTTAAGTTAAATAAATCTGAAGTTCATATTCCATAGAATTAAAACTACAAAAAACCAAATATATTAAATATATTAAAAGCATTTAATAGGCTTTGAGTCTTTTATAGGTTTAGAATAAGAATATTACAGCAATCTAGCATTTGTACTGTGTGGCAAGAAACTAATTATCTAGAAAATTCAAATGATGTATTAATTTCAGAAAATAGTCACAAAATAAACCCGGCTTTAATAGAAAGTATTGAAAACAATTCAATAGCAGATGAAGTAGGGTTCGAATCTGGAGATGCTATTTTAAGTATCAATGGTATAAAGCCAAGAGATTTAATTGACTATCAAATATTGATATGCGATGAAATCTTAGAAATATCAGTTTTGGATAAAAATAATAAAGTTCATAACATTACAATTGAAAAAGATCAAGATTCTAGTTTAGGTATAAATTTTACAGAGGCTTTATTTGATTCTCTCAAAGAATGTAATAATCAATGTCCATTTTGTTTTATTGATCAACAACCTTCAGGCAAGAGAAAAAGCTTATATCTTAAAGATGATGATTATAGATTAAGTTTTTTATACGGATCATATCTAACATTAACTAATTTAAAGGAAAAAGATTGGAACAGAATATCTACTCAAAATCTTTCTCCTCTCTTCATATCTATTCATGCAACTAATCCTGATATCAGAGAAAAACTACTAAAAAACAAAAATGCGAGAGAAATTTTAAATCAGATTAAGTGGTTTGAAAAACACGCTCTTCAAATACATGCACAAATAGTTGTATGTCCAGAAATAAATGATAATGAAATACTTGAAAAATCAATTCTAGATCTTTCACAGTTTTGGTCTAAAGAAAAACAAACAGTATTATCTGTAGCTATTGTTCCAGTAGGTTTAACAAGATTTAGACCAGAAGATGATGGATTAATAGCTATTGATGAATGTTATGCAAAAAAAACAATTCTCCAAGTAGAAAATATTCAAGAAATGATGCAGAAAAAACTTGGGACAAGATTCTGTTGGTTATCTGATGAATGGTACTTGATTGCAGGTGAAAAATTACCCCAGTATAAAACTTATGAAAATATGCCACAAGAATCAAACGGTGTGGGAACAATTCGTAGCTTTTTAAAAATGTTAGAAACTGAGACAAAATCTCTACCAAAAAAATTAGCTAAAAAAAGAAATGTAAGTTGGATAGTTGGTAAATTAGTTTATGAAGCTCTTATCCCAACTCAAGAAAAATTAAATAAAATTGAAAATTTAAAAATTAATCTTTATGGATTACCAAGTCAATACTGGGGGCAAGAACAAGTAGTAACTGGACTTTTAACAGGAGAAGACTTGATTGTAGGTTTAAAGGATAAAGATCTTGGAGAAGCAATTTATATACCTGCAATGATGCTAAAGGTAGGTAGTGATCTTTTTTTAGATGATAAAAAAATAGAAGACGTAGAAAAAGAATTAGGTACTAAAATTCACGTTGTATATGAAGCAAATGATATTATTAAAGATCTAGTTGGACAAAGTTCTGGTAAAAATTTAATTAATCATGTTTAAAACTTTAATTAATTGTTGCTTAATAATTCCTGTCTTTTTGATAATACCTACTAAAAGCACGGCTCAAGTTTATAGATTAAAAGAGGAAACATCAGTTAAAAAATTACTTAAACAAAGATTAATTAAGTTTGAAGATATTCCAAATATCATATCTAAAAGCAATTTAGAACTCAAATCTTTGGAAAAATTAGTGCAATCATCATCTTTCGATTTATCAAGCAAACTATCCCAAAGATATCCCAAGCTAAATTTAAATGCTAACGGTCTCCCTCAATATCTTTACTCAGAGAGTTTTAATAACTAGACAAATAATACTAAAACATCTCAATATCAAATCAATCCATCCCTTAATTTAAGGTGGGATATCATTGATCCTACAAGAGGACTTGAAATAAAATCTTTTAAAAATAGATATGAAATAGCAAGAAATAACTACAAAATAAAAAAGCAAGATTTAATTCAAGAGGCAAAATCTCGATATCATAAATATCAAAAATCGATACAAGATGAAAAAAATGCCCAAATAGCTGTTGAATTATCTAAGACAAGCTTAAAAGATGCTAACGCTAAATTAGAAGTTGGTATAGGAACTAAATTTGAAGTATTAGAAGCTAATTCTCAGCTAGAGAGAGATAAACAGCTTCTTAAAGAAAAAACTATTACTAAAGAAATAAATTTAATATCACTGAAAGAAATTTTTAATATTGATCTTGAAGAAGATTTTACTATCGAAAAGAAACAAAAATTAATTGGATTTTGGTTTCACCCATTAGAAAAAATTTTAAAAAGTGGTTTAAATAATAGTTATTCATTAAAAAATTTAACTCTTCAAGATTCAATAAAAAGAAATCAAGCTCAGAACTTTAAGAATGCAAATTTACCGATTATTTATATTAGTAATAGTCTTTCAAGTTCATTTTCTAAAGGAAGCACTCTTACTGAACAAATTGATCCTGACAGATCCTCTTCTACATACTCCAATAAAATAAGCCTTAACTTAACATGGAATTTTTTTAATGCAGGGCAAAATAATAATTCTTTTAAAGCTAAACAAGCTGAGGCTGAAGCTGAAAAGTTAAAGTTTCTCAATCTTCAGAATGTTATTAAAACAAATATTAGTGAGGCATATTTGAATTTATTAAAAAATAAAGATAAATTAATATCCACTAAACAAGAGATTCTTGCGAGTAAAGAGGCATTAAGATTAGCAAGATTAAGATATGAAGTAGGAATATCTACTTTAAAAGATGTTTTAATTAGGCAAAAAGAATTAACTCTTTCTCAGTCTAAAAATATTGATGCTATTTATAATTACAATATTAATTTAGATAAATTAGAAAGGTTAACTTTTCTTCTAAAGAATAAAGATTGTAATAGTGACATTAATACAAATGAAGATTTTAAAGATTCCATTTGCGATTATTAAATGCATAATAAGGGAATGAATAATTCATCAAATCAATTAAACGAAGAACAATTAAATGAATTAAATAATCTTTTTAATTCTATAAGTGATAGACAGCTTAAAGATTTTGGTAATATTACCGCTAGTAATAAAGCGGATGGATCACTTATTACAAGTTGCGACATATGGAGTGATCAAACAATTGTAGAGGGTCTTTCAAAAATAGCTCCAAATGAAGGTGTTCTGAGTGAAGAAGGAGAAAAAATTGTTCCTCACAATGATGCATATTGGGTAGTAGATCCTTTAGATGGCACAACAAATTTTGCGGCAGGAATACCATACTGGTCTATTTCAATAGCAAGATTTGTCAAGGTAAACCACAAGCCTCATTTCTCATAATTCCAACATTAAAGAAAAAATTTCTAGCAATTCAAGGTGAAGGTGTTTGGATGAATGATAGAAAAATTGTTAGAAGTAATAATGATCAAAGAAGCCAATGTGTTTCTTTATGCAGTAGATCTATAAAAATCCTGCAGAAAAAACCTAATGAAATTTTCCCTGGAAAAATAAGGCTTCTTGGTGTATCAAGTCTAAATTTAACAAGTGTTGCTATGGGACAAACATTTGGAGCGATTGAATCAACACCTAAAATATGGGATATCGCAGCAGCATGGCTAATCCTTGAAGAATTAAATTGTAAGATTGATTGGTTAGACGTTAATCCTGGAAACTTACGTGTAGGGATGGATCTCACAAATGTTAACTTTCCTCTGATAGCTGGAAGAACAGAAAGAATATAAAAGATTTAAAAGAGTGGGGAAATCTTCTTTTAAACTAAAACTAAAGCGATATATTACTTGCAAAATATACTTTTTAGTTAAAATAAATAAGATATAAATTAAATATTTGAAGGGAATTAATATGCAACACAGCACTAAATGGATTCTCAAGAGTTTGTGGGGTGCTTGTGAAAGATGGAGTAAATCAGATTGTATAGATTTAAGTGCTGCATTTGCTTATTATGCATTACAGTCTTTTTTTCCAATTTTGCTAATATCTTTGTCTGTTGCATCCTGGTTCCTTGGTAAACAAGAAGGTTTAGATGAGCAAATCATTGAGGTAGCGGCACAGATTTTGCCTCCATCAGTAGTAGAACTAGTAGAGACGACTTTATTTAAATTAATTGATCAAGGCTTTGGAGCAGGTATATTAGGTGCAATGTTTTTATTATTCACAGCAGGGAATGCCTATTTATCATTACAAAGAGGTTCAGAAAGACTATGGGAAGATGCTTTACCTTCAAAAAAGAGTTATTTACCATGGCAAGAACAAGCCTCAAAGTTTCTAAGAAATAGAGTAGAAGCATTCTTAATAGTATTCTTTATTGGTTTTCTTATGGTCCTGGATCAAATAAGTGCTAATTTAAGAATGATTCCTGGTGAAGTGTTAAAAGATATCTCTTCTTCAAGTAATTGGCTATCAGAAATTATTTTAAGATTACCTGTACTTCAAGTGGGACAATTTGCAGTACCTTTAATTGGTTTCTCTTTAATGGCTTTACTATTACAAGCTCTTTTACCAAGCAGAAAAGTACCTTTAAAGCCATTAATACCTGGAGCAATATTGATAGGTATTTTACTAACAACATTAAATTTGGCGGTGAGTAAAAGTATCTTATCTCTTGGGGTAAGATTCCAAGCTTATGGATTTATAGGTGGTTTTTTGGTCTTAACTTTATGGGTTTGGCTATTAGGAGTAATTATATACTTTGGTCAATGCTGGAGTGTAGTTATTGCAAGTATGTCTATAGTAGAAATGCAAAAAAATAAATATAGGAAACAATTTTTTAGATAGGTTAAGTATCTCAATGAACAAAAGTCTCGTTACTTATAGTATTATTTCTTTTCTAATAATTTTCTTTTTTGGATTTAACTTCTTATTTAGTTTATTGGGAAATATTTTGATCTTATTATTTTTAACTCCCATATTATTAATAGTTATAGCTTTTTTAATAATTAACTCTTTTAAATCAAAATTTAAAGTTTGTACAAATTGTGGTACAACAATGATCAGTGATAACGAAAGTTGTCTGTATTGTGGGTCAAATTTTAGTGAAATTGATAATATAAAAATTACTCTGAGGACGCTGGTAGTGAAACTATTGAAATTGAAGCTGAAGAAATAAATTAAGTTTATTTAAATGAAAGTATAAATATTAACCAATACCAATTTGTCTAAGAATACTTTGTCCAGTAATTAATTCAGTTCCTAAACCAATAAGTATACCCATCATTGCTAAACGACCATTCCAGGTTTCTGCAAAATTTACGAATCCAAATCTTGTTTGATTTTCCTCATTCATGACATTACTTTTTTTAATATTTTAGCGTCTTATTGATCAATATATGAATTAAAGTTAATTTTTTATTTAATGTGTTTGATTCCATCAACAGGTTTATATTCATCACCAGTAAGTTCCTCATAAATGATCGCAGGTAAGCCTGTCTCAAACATTGTTTGTAAGGCTTCTTTTAAGAAAGGATTCCAACCACCAGTACTAACCTTGCCATGTCTAACCGTCCAATCCCATGTTCCCTGTAAATCTCTAGGAATTCTTCCCTCTCTATCTCTACGCGCAACTAGATCTAAAGATTCAACTAAACCGACAACTACAGGATTCTTTCCGTAAGAAGGAGTTAAACTTAATTCTAACCTTACAGGATCTTCTTTTAACATTTTCAATCTAAATCTAGGAGGCAGTTTAAGAGCCCTTATCACAGATGCAACTATTTTAGTTCTTTGTTCCAATTTGTTCTCCTTTTAAAAAATATAGAAAAGTTAGTCAGAAGTAGTTCCTTTCTCTAAGGTAGAATCACTATCATTAGAAAATCTCACAGTTAATAGTTCTTCATCTGTTATATTTCCAGATTTATCCAGTAATTCAGGGTGAATTGTATATTTTCTTTGATTGTTAGGCGTAAATGTATTTTTTTTATCTTTATCATATGCACTCCATCCATTTGACATTACAGTAAAAGCTTTCCAAATAAGGAAAAAAAGTGCTGCTGAATAAATTAAGGGGAATAAAAGAGTCATTAGGAAAATATAGTATTATTATTGTAAATCTATGTTAGCCATAATAGTTAGAAAAAATAAGAAATTCGCCAAATTTAATTAATTAGTTATTTTGAGTATTATTAAGATGAACATTCAAATAAAAAATCACAAGTTTTAAATATATTAAAAATTATGTTTTATTTGGCTAAAAAAAAATTACAAATTAACAAGCTTCTTTGTATTTCAGCAATAATTTTAGGCTTATCAGTAAATTCTAAGTCATTTTCTTCGACTTATAAAAAAAGAATTGATAATTCATTGATTGCAAATGAAAGTAAATCTTTCATAACAAAAGCCATTGAGAAGTCTGGTCCTGCTGTAGTAACTATTGATACTCAGAGACTTGTAAAATCCAATAAGATCTCAAGAAATTCAAAAATACTGATAGATCCTTATTTTGAAAGATTTTTTGGTTTAACAATACCCTATGAATCTCAAGAAAGGATAGAGCAAGGACAAGGTAGTGGTGTAATAATCGATAATGGAATTGTGCTTACCAATGCGCATGTAGTAAATCAATCTGAAAAATTAATAGTAGGTTTACAGGACGGTAGAAAATTTTCTGGAAAAGTTTTAGGTCAAGATATGCTTACAGACTTAGCAGTAATAAAATTAAAAGGAAAAGGACCATGGCCCAAAGCTAGCTTAGGAAATTCTGATGATATCAATGTTGGTGATTGGGCAATTGCAGTAGGTAATCCTTATGGCTTAGAAAACACAGTAACACTTGGAATAATTAGTAATCTCAATCGAAATGTTTCCCAATTAGGCATATATGATAAAAAGATTGAGCTTATTCAAACCGATGCAGCTATTAATCCTGGAAATTCAGGAGGTCCTTTACTTAATAGTAAAGGCGAAGTAATTGGTATAAACACTTTAATTAGATCTGGACCAGGGGCAGGACTAAGTTTCGCTATCCCAATAAATAAAGTCAAAGAGATAGTTAATGAATTGTTAGTAAACGGTAAAGTTATTCATCCTATGATAGGTATCAGCCTAATAAATGAAACTTCTTTAGATACAAATAATATAAAGGTCAAAGTTGGTTATGTAGTACCTAAAAGTCCAGCTGCTAAAAGCGGCATTTTAGTAAATGATATTATTTTAAAAGTAGAAAAAGAATATATATACAAATCATCAGATGTTGTTGATGCTATAAATCAAAATGGAGTAAATAAATTTGCAAATATTTTAATCGAAAGAAATAATAGATTAATTAATATTAATGTAAGGCCAATTGATATAAGAGATCTTTCTAAAAATAAATAATTTCATCTTTCATGATCTTTAAGTATTTCTACACATTTTGAGATGCATTGGCCATCTGAGATATCACAAGAAGAAATACATTCAAAATAACTATCAATTTGATCAACATGCAAATTATTCAAACTAGAAAAATCATCCTTCTCTTTATACATTGAACTTATTTTAAATAGGTAGTAATAAGATTAAACAAAGAGTAAGAATAATGTAAAGATAAATGAGTGATCTTGCCTATTTAAATGTAAAGATTTTTTAAAAAAATTGATTTTAAATATAAAGAATAAGAATTATACTTATTAATTTATAGACTTTCTTAGCTCTTTTTTTCTAAATAATATTCATAACCTCCATCAAAGGAATGAAAATTTGAATTTTTAATTTCAACAATTCTATTTGCTACTTTTGATATAAAAAATCTATCATGTGAAATAATCAAAACTGTTCCTTTATAGGAATTTAAAGCAATTTCTAAATTTGCCTTAGATTGAAGATCAAGATGATTGGTTGGTTCATCAAGAAGTAAAAAATTACTTGGCTTCAAAATTATTAACGCCATTGCTAATCTCGCTTTCTCGCCACCACTTAATTGATTAACCTTTTTAAAAACAGTATCTTTATAAAAACCAAATCCACCTAAAAATGTTCTAACTTTTTTTTGTGGCCAATCTGGCACCATTTCGAAAATTAAATCAATAATGATTTTTTCTGGATCAAGTGCCTCTGATTGATTTTGCTCATAATAACTTGTAATTAAATTGTGTTTACCTAAATTGATTTCTCCAATCTCAGGATTAATTTGCTTCATTATTAACTTAAATAATGTAGATTTACCAACCCCATTCGGACCTAAAAATGCAACTTTTTCTCCACTAATAATCTTTAGATTTGATTCAAAAAAAATAATCTTATCAGAGAAACTATGACATAAATTTTTAATTTCTAAAACAGATTTACCTGAAGGTTTACATTCTGGAAATTTAAAAATAGGACTCTTTGTCTTTTTCAAAACATTATCAACTTTTACAATCTTACTAATTTGTTTTTCTCTACTCTTAGCTTGAGTACTTCTTGTAGCACTTGCTCTAAATCTCTCAATATATCTTTTTTGAGTTTCTAGTTCTTTCTGTTGTAATTGATATGCTTTATTTTGAGATTGTTCATCTAATAATTTTTGTTCCATAAAAAAAGAATAATTTCCGTTATATGTTTTTGAAATACCGTTTTCTATAAAAACAATTTTTTTACATAATTTATCGATAAAATAACGGTCATGGCTTATTACTATAATTGAAGTTTTAAGAGGTAATAAATATTCTTCCAACCAGGATATAGTATCTAAGTCAAGATGATTGGTTGGTTCATCAAGTAATAGTAAATCTGGTTGTAACAACATTATTTTTCCCAAAGCAATTTTCATTTGCCAACCGCATGAGAAATTTGAAACCAACTCATTAGCCTCTTCTTGAGAGAAACCTAGTACTGGCAGAATCTTGTCAACTTTTGCTGGTATCAAATAACCACCTAAATCTTCAAACTTTCTCTGATAATTTCCTATCTTATTTATTAAAGTATTTAAATTTCCTGAGTCTCTTGAATCTTTTTTATTAAGCATCTCTACCTCCAATGCATTTATTTTCTGACTAATTATTTGAATTTCTTTAAATGCACCAATCAATTCATCTCTCACAGAATTATTCATATTTAAATCAAATTCCTGCTTTAAATACGAAATTCTAGGATTACCCTCTTTTATAATTGCACCACTAGTTTGCTCTTCTTCTCCGGTTAAGATTTTTAGTTGAGTTGTTTTACCGGCGCCATTAGAACCAATTAAACCAATCTTTTCACCTTTTTTAATTTCCCAATTTATATTTTTCAATACTAAATCGGTAGCAAAAATTTTAGTTATATTTTCTAGTCTTAACACTTTAAAAATTAATTTACATAAAAAGGTTCTTTGCTTCCAAAAAATAATTTGTGGAATAAAATTATAATATGAAGAGAATAGAACAAATTGTGGCTATTTTCATAGCAGCAGGATTATCAATACCAAGTTATTGGTTCTTCTGGACTTTAGCTGGTGGTGGTGGCTATGAAAAAAGAGCAAAACCTGTTATAGAAAATAAATCACCAAAAATATTAAAGTCCTCCTCTAACTTTGATAAGCCATAATTTTGTTTGAACATCATCTAAAGTACTTAAATGTTCAATAACCTCCTCTTTTGATACTTTAATATTTAAATCTTCACCTATTTTACAAATTTCTTCTAAAGCAGATTTTGGATTTGTTAAGCAGTACGAAATAAACTTTGTTTTTTCTCCTTATCCTCAGAAATAATCTTATAAAGTTTTTCAGCGTTGTTCTTCATTTAATAAAAAAATATCTTACTAATAGGATATTATTTAAGCCACATTTTGTGCATTCTTTGTATTAAAAAATAAATCACTTTCTGACTCTCTCATTTCTTTGGCAGATGCATCTTCCATACTCCTTGCATCAAGACACAAAACTTTTCTTAACTTCGCAAAGTTTGCAGCGTGAGATAATCTTCCATCTTGCTTTGCATTCAATTCAGATTTTTGAAGAATTTGATGCAAATGAGTCAATAAATATGGACTAATCACAGCAGAAACTAAAACATCACTACTTTGCTTTAGTGAATTCTTTGTATTTAACAACCTTTTTTTTCTTTGGCTAGTAATTAGGCCTTTCTTAGAATTTACCTTTGCTGAATTTTTCATGATCAAATCATTAATAAAGTAATGAACATCTTTCTATTATTATACACAAAGATACTATCCTTGACTCAATGTGTATACTTAGAAGTAACAGTTATGATTTGTGAGTCATGGCCACGAGGCAAAATTCAACTAATGGGAAGCCAAAGTCTCCAAGAATTCAAGTAGTACTTCCAGAGTCCTTATGTGAACAATTAGCTGATTTAGCAGAAGAAGAATCTAGAACTGTAAGTAATATGGCAAAAGTATTGATTCAGCAAGGAATAAATAACTATATTAATAAAACAACAGATTTAGTTAAATCAAATTCAAATACTGATACAGATACTTTTAGAGATAAGCTAGAGAAACAAAGTATTAAAAGACTCAAAGGTCCACCTAAAAGAATACGTTATTTTAAAACTTTGGATAATTAATTTTAGGTTTGAGGTAATTTTTGGAGAGCATCCATAGAACCCATTACAACTAATACATTCCCTCTCTCTAATATATATTTTGCAGGCGGATTAACTGTTAAATTATCAGCAGGACCTGCAGCTAGTACATTAACAAGATAATTTTTTCTTAAATTTAGATCTCTCAAAGATCTGCCAATAAAATCTTCCGGTACAGTTATTTCATCTATACCAGTTTGATTATCTAATTCTAATCTCTCGATAAGGTTAGGTCTTACGAGCTCTAAACCTAATCTTTCACCTTGCATCCTTGAAGGGAAAACAACTTTATCAGCACCAACTCTGATTAACATCTTTTCATGCAAATCACTTGTAGCTCTGGCGATAACCTTTTTTACTTTAGTCCCATCACTATCTTTCGCAATTAAAGTTGTCGTAATACTTGCTTCTATAGGCTCACTTATTCCCACAACTAATGTATTCATTTCCAATACTCCAGATTCCTTCATAGATTCTTCATCAGTACAATCTACAACTCTTGCTTCGATAGTTGGCTCTAACTGTCTTAGATCATCAATAGCCTTTTCTGAATAATCAGCAGCTAACACATCTGCACCATTACTAATAAGCTCTCGACAAACCGCCGTTCCGAACCTTCCAACTCCAACAACTGCGAATGTTAGGTCTTCATTTCCTTTTTGAGGAGACCATTGCCACCAGTCAGCCATAATAAAATTCAGTAATTACTAAACATAAAGATCAGCTTTAGGGTAACCAATACGTTTTTGTTTATTTATTCTACTCTTATAAAGAGCCTCCCAAAGAGCGCTTAAAAATAAAAGTATTCCCAGTCTTCCTACAAACATCCCCACTATAAGAATCAATTGACCAAAATGATTCAGTTTTATTGTGAGTCCTATATCAAATCCCACTGTTGCGAAAGCTGAAATGCAAGTAAAAAGCATTTCTAAAAATGTAAATTTTTCTTTATTAATAAATGTATTTGTTGTACTTAATAACATTGCCATCAACAAAACGAATAATAAAGAACCAACTGTTATACCGACAGCTTTTAGTATTACTTTATCTGAAATTAATCGATTACTAATAATTACATCCTTTTGCCCTCGCAAAGTTGATCTAGTCGCAGCCATTAATGCAATAAAAGTTGTTGTTTTAATTCCTCCTCCAGTTCCACCAGTACTTGCACCTATAAACATTAATGTCATCAAAAGTAAAATTCCAGTATCTGAAATTGTATTTAAGGATATTGGATAATTTGTAAAACCAGCTGTTCTTGCACTTACTGTCTCAAATAAAGACGCTAACATTCTCTCTCCAAAATTCAAATCAGCAAAGAATTGACCATTCAATAGTGATTCCGTAATTAAGAAACCAACAGAACCAAAAATTATTAAATTTAAAGTTGTTCTCAGCACCAACTTACTATGCAAACTTAGTTTTTTATAGCTCAGATTTTTTCTATTATTCCAAATATCATCTATGACTCTCCATCCAAGTCCTCCAAGAATTATTAAAAAAATAAATACAAAATTTACTAGGAAATTTGTTCTATATGAATACATACTAGAAGACCATATAGAGAAACCTGCATTGTTATAAGCAGAAATACTATGAAATATTGAGGCCCATAGTCTTTCCCACTTATTTGAAATATCAATAAATCCAAAACAATATAAAATAAAAGAGCCTGAAGAAATTATTATTGCGGCAGTAATAGTTATACTCTTAAACGTTCTTCCAATACCTCCCACTCCAAACTCATCAAGAGTATTACCTTTGTCTAATCTTGTTCTTAACTTTGCACCTTTAACTACGAATCCTTGAAGAAAAGTAGTTATTGCCATCAGCCCTAAACCTCCAGACAAAAGCATAAATGCTAAAAATATTTGTCCTAAAACTGTTAAATCTTTTCCAATATCAATTACTGTTAAACCGGTTACAGTAATTGCTGATGTAGAAGTAAAAAATGCCTCCCAAATACCAACATCACTACTAGAACACAAAGGTGAACTAAGGATTAAAGTTCCTAGAGCAAATTATTATAAGACCAGTAATTATAGTAAACTGAGGTATAGTCAGTTTTTTATAAGAATCTTTTAATTTAATGATTAAAATATTAAATTTCACTTTATAAAAATAATTAACCGTAATTGATCATAATCAAAGCAGGAATGATTAATGACATAATAATAGTCAATCCAATCCCATATTTTGCTATATCAAAGAATTTATATCGCCCTGGGCCATAAACCATTAAATTCGTTTGATATCCCATTGGAGTTAAAAAAGATTGACTCGCAGCAAATAAAACAGTAATAATTATTGCATTTGGCGATATACCAAGATTTGGTGAGAATTGAATTGCAACAGGCAAAATCAATGCTACCGAAGCGGCATTACTAAGAAATTGTGTAACTATCACAGTAAATATAAAAATAACTAGCAAAGCAGCATATAAAGAGAGTCCTTCCAATAAAAAATTTAAATTTAAAACAATTAAATCAGCCAATCCTGAAGTTTGAATAGCCACACTAAAACTTGATAATGATCCTAGTAATAATAGAACATCTAATCTTATAGATCTTTTAATTTCAGAAGGACGTAAACATCCAAAAACAACCATAGCAATGACAGCTAAGAGGACAGATCCAACAAGAGGAATATTTGTAATAGATGGTAAAATAATCATCGCCAAAGCAATAGCAATAGCTATTGGTTTTTTCCTCAGAACAGGAAGATCATCTTCAACTTGATCTAACACAAGCAAGTCGTTACTACTTTGCAATCCTCTAATTGAGTCTAAGGGTGCTTGTATTAACAACACATCGCCTGCTCTAAGAATACATTGACCTAACCTCTCTTGAATTGTCTGTTGACCTCTTCTTAATGCTAAAACAGTAGCATTATATCTCTGTCTAAATCTTAATTCTCTTAAACTTGCACCTGCTAAAGTAGAGCCTGCAGGAAGCAAAGATTCAAAAGTTTTTGTCCCTTCAGAACAATCTATAAATTTATCATTTTTATTAAATTCTCTTTTTTCAGCTAATAGGATAGTTCTTTCTTGTTCTAATCTTAATAAATCTAAACGAGTAACTCTTATTAGTAATCTATCATCAGGTTCAATTTTTCTATCAGCTAAAGGAGGAAGAATAGTTTTACCATTCCGCTGTAATTGAATAACATCAACATCAAATCTTCTTTGTAACCTGCTATTGCGTATTGACTGACCAACCAACTTTGAATCCGAAGGAATAGTAACTTCAGTACAATAATTATTTAAATTCACATTATTTGTTAGAGAAGTACTTATCCCTCTGTCAGGAAGTAAAGAGTCAGAAACAATTAATAAATAAGCTGTACCAATAATCCAAACTGGAATACCAATCTTGGTAATACTAAATAGTTCTAAAGCTCCATAGCCTAATTGTTCACTAATATCACTAACAAGAAGGTTTACGGAACTACCTAGAAGAGTTATAGTCCCTCCAAGTAAAACTGAAAATGATAAGGGTAAAAGTACTTTTGAAGGCGAAATATTTCGTTTTATACACCACCCTTCAGCCAGTGGCAAAAGCGAGGCAACTAATGGAGTATTTGGCACAATTCCTGAAATAGGCGCAACTACTAAAGCTAATAGTGTTATAAATCTCTTGGAGGTCTTAATACTTTCAGAAGCTAATAATTCTCTTACCCTATCGAAAGATCCACTCTTAACTAATGCAGATGAGATTGAAAATAATCCCATCAGTGTAATTAAGGAAGGACTTCCAAATCCAGACAATGCTTTTTGAGGAGATAAAACACCCGTCACAATAAAAATTGCAACGCATAATAAACCGGTCAATTCAGGAACTATTGTATTTTTAATGAATAAAAAAATAGATAAACATAAAACTAATACCGTTATAAAGGCTTCATAGTTTTCATTTAAAAAAATAATTAGATCCATATTTTGGGCGTTTCACTAAATATAGCTTTCAGGGTATAAAAAAAATTCTTTAAATTTATACTCTTTTTACAATATACCTTTAAAGATTGATTTCTTTTCTAAAAACCATGAAGTTGTTGACTTTAGACTTTTCCCAATCTTTGGCATTTTAGAAGCATAAATTATTCTCCTAAGATCATATGCTAGTTTTCCTGAGAAAGTTAAACCAAGTCCAGAGATAGAGGCCTCCCCAATACCTAAACTCATCATCTCTCCATTATCATTAAATTTAAAAGGTAATAATTTTTCATTATTGATTAACAATTTTAAATTTAGAGCTACATGTTCTCCCTGTTGCATGGCGACTTGAGCAGTTACAGGATAACTATTATTGCTTTCTATTTGCGATATATCCCCAAGAACAAAAATATTAGGATAATCATGTAATTGAAGATTATTATTAATTAAAATCTTATTATTAATTTTTTGAATTTGCTGATTAAATTCTGGCAAATTAGGTTTTATTCCAGCTGTCCAAATAACATCAAAATATGGAAATTTTTCAACTTGATTTAAATTATTAGATAATAAAATTTGTTCATCGTTAATTTCAACAACTGAGTAATTTTTCATTAAATTAATATTCTTTTTTGCAATAGTTTTTTCAGCCTCTTCTCTATTAAAAATTTTACTATTATTCAAAATTTCTGACGTTTTTTCTACAATGTTAACTTCAAATTTTGATTTATATAAATCACTTACTTTGCAAGAAAGTTCGACTCCAGACGGACCTGCTCCAATAATAAAAATTTTATTACTTTTACCAACTGAAATGGTTTTATCTAAACGTTTTTTTAAATTGAGTTGATCTTTATTCGTATTAAAAAATGAACAGTATTCTCTAACTCCTTTTATTGAAAAATCATTTGGAGATGAACCTGTGGAAAGAACTAAATATTCAAATTGAACTTTTAAGTCATCTTGAAGAGTCAAAAAATTTTTATCGAAATCAATAAATTTAACGTGATTTCTTATAAAAGTTATTCCAGAATTTGAATATATAGAATCAAAACTTGGATTTACTTCCCAAGATTTAATTTCATCGCTGAAAACCTCGTATAACAACGGTTTAAATTCAAATTGAGTTTTTGAATCAATAACTAATATTGAAAAATCAGGATTATTTTTTCTTAAATGCAAAGCAGCATTTACACCTCCGAAACCACTTCCAACTATTACTATTGGTTTTTTTATATTATTCATTTAATAAATATAAATGGACGTGTATGTATTATTAAATTAAACGAATATATTTTAATTCGAGTGTGATTTCTTAAAAATTAAAAATTTTACCGAAAAATGGATACACAACCTATAAAAACAACCAAATATAATTTAGAAAAATTTAACGAAGAACTTATAAATTTAAGCTCTTTAGAAATGCTTGAGTGGGGCTTACAAAAATTTGAGAATAATTTAGCTTTTACAACAAGTTTTGGAATTCAATCCTCTGTTTTATTACATTTAATCCAAAGTTCATCATTAAAAAATGAAGTTAAAATTTTTTGGATAGATACTGGATATTTACCAAAAGAAACTTATTTATATGCCAACACACTAATTAACAAATTATCATTAAACATTACGATTCTTCAAAGCGAGATCTCACCTGCACATATGGAGGCAATATATGGCAAACTATGGGAAAGTAATAGAGTAGAAGATATCAATAAATATCACCAAATTAGAAAAGTTGATCCTTTAGATAAGGCTCTGAAAAAATATTCTATAAATTGTTGGGGCAGCGGAGTTAGAGCACAACAAACTACAAATAGGGGGAAGATGAAATTTATAGAATTAATTAGAGATACTCTCTCTATAAGACCATTACTGGGATGGAGTCAAAAAGATATATTTTATTACATGAAAGAAAAAAATTTACCGCAACATCCTCTTTTCATGCAAGGTTATTCTACCGTTGGAGATTGGCATTCAAGTTCTGCTGAATCATCTAATACCAAAGGTAGATCAACACGTTTTGGTGGGATAAAACAAGAATGTGGATTGCATGTAAATGATTATCAAATTTAAGATCAACCATGAATAATATTGTTGATTATTTACTCATCGGCAATACCAGACTACATTGGGCTTTTAATAAAAATTCTTCATATAAATTTAGCCATACATTAGTTAATGATTCATTACCAAAAAATATCGATTTTAAAAAATTAATTTGGGCTTCTGTTGGGAAATATCCTACGAATAATTTATTAAAAAAAAATCAAGTAACTATCAAAGATATAAATTTAAAAAACATGCCTCATTTCATAGGAATTGATAGAGCATTAGCTTGTTTTGCAGCATTAAGTATGTTTAAAAGTAAATTAAGCAAGAATTTATTAATAGTTGATTTAGGGACAACAGTATCAATTACAAAAATAGATAATCAAGGAAATATTTTAGGAGGACAATTATTTCCAGGTTTTACCACTCAATTAAAATCTATGGAACAAAGTACTAAAAATCTTGTTTCCCCTAATAAACTATTTATTCCTAATAATAAATTTGAAATATCAACAATGAATGCAATGCTTAGAGGCGTTTATAATTCAATAACAGGAGCTATTAATATAGCTTTTGATAGAACAAAAGATATATTAATTTTGTGTGGAGGAGATGCTAATTTAATAGGCAATTCATTAAAAAAAGAAATCAAAAATTTATAATAGAGCCAAATTTAGTTATGTATGGAATGATATTTCTAAATAAAAAATAAATTATTTTTGAAAAATTTATTCAAGATAATTCTAAATCAGTAATAATATGATCAGCCATAATTGCTGCTTTAACCTTCGAATATATTTTCTCAATATTTCCGCTAGGATCAATCACAAATGTATTTCTTATCATACCCATATATTCTTTTCCCATGAATTTCTTTAAACCATAACTCTCATAATCTGATGCAACTTTACAAGGAACTGAATCTGTTAAAAGTATAAATGGAAGTTCAAATTTATCTATAAATTTTTGATGAGACAAGGCATCATCCTTGCTAATTCCTAAGACAACTATATTATTTCTTTTAAGAATATCCCAATTATCTTTAAAGTTGCATGCTTCTTTCGTGCATCCAGGTGTATTATCCTTTGGATAAAAATAAATAATTACTCTTTTTCCTTTAAAATCACTTAAAGATATTTCTTTTTCAAAAGCATCCTTTAAAGTAAATTCAGGTGCCTTATCACCAATTTGAAGAACCATTGAACATAATAGATAACTATCCGAATAGGTTACCAAAAATTTGGTTATATAAGATGGGTTGCGTAACACATGTTTCAACTTCTAGTGAATTACAAATAGCCTCAAATCTATCTCAAGCAAGAGCAAAAATATTTTTAGAAACACGATATTACATGAGAGATGCTTTATCAGCTTTGTTTAATATTAATCCTATGAAAGTTCCCATAACTGCTCATCCAGGGAAACCACCAGAACTACCAAATGGTATGGGATATATAAGTATTAGTCATTGTAAAGATGCTTTTATAATTGGCTGGCATCGAGAAAATATTGGTATTGATATCGAGAGGTCTGATAGAGATTTTAATTATCAAAAATTAGCAAAAAAATATTTTCAAAAAGAAAATATAAAAAATTTTAATATGAATAAATATTTAATCCTGAAAGAATGGAGCGCTATTGAAGCAGCTATAAAATGTGACAGAGGAAAATTATCAAGAGATATAAAGGAATGGAAATATAAAATAAATAAAGAGAATTTATACCACAAAAGTAAAAAGATTAAATTAAATTTAATTCAAATACCTTTCTTAGATTGGACTATTTCAATAGCTTATAAAAATAAAATATTATATGAATTACCAAAAATAATTTGTAGTAATTTATAAAACAGTAATTTATTAACTTTTATCGTACTCCCAACCACTGTTACTTGGATGCCATATTTTATGATCAATAAGATTATTTGGCATATATTTTTGAACTAGATCATTCTTTTTATAATTATGGGGATTTTTATAAGTTTTTGATTTATATTTTAAATGGTCTGGAACTAAAGATAATTTATTTGATTTTACTGTTTCAATAGCATTAAATATATATTTTGTACTATTACTTTTTGGAGAAATTGCTAAAAATAATGATGCTTGTGAAAGAAAATAATAACCCTCTGGATAACCTACCTTCTCAAAAGCCCCATAGCATGAATTTACAACTACTATCGCATTAGGATCAGCTAAACCAATATCCTCACTTGCTGAAATCAATAATCTTCTAAAAATATAGTCTGGATCCTCACCTCCTTCAATCATATTTGCTAACCAATATAAAGTGGCATCAGGATCTGAACCTCTTATAGATTTAATAAAAGCACTTACTATATCAAAATGATTTTGTCCGTATTTATCGTATATGATATTTTTATTTTGAATTGAATCTTTAGCAGTAGATAGATTTATTTGTACTATATTGTCTTCGTTTTCAGATGTAGTATCAACGGCTAATTCCAATGCATTAATAAGATTTCTAGCATCTCCACTTGAAAAGTTGATTAAATGATCTAGTGCTTCTTGTGTGATATTTATATTTTTTTTAATATCAGCATTTTGATAATAATTAATTACCTTTTTAACTATTTTTTTGAGATCGATTTCATTTAATGGAGATAATTTAAAAACTCTTGACCTACTTAATAAAGCTTTATTTACTGCATATCTTGGATTTTCTGTGGTTGCACCAATAAAAATGATAGTGCCATTTTCAATTGAGGGTAATAATGCATCTTGTTGAACAGAAGTAAATCTATGCACCTCATCAATAAATAAAATTGTTTTCCTCTTTGATTTTCTCCATCTTTCTTCAGCTAATAAAATTTCATTTCTAAGTTCCTTAACACCAGACAAAACAGCATTTAATTTAATCATTTCTGCTCTTGTATATGAAGAGATGATTTCTATTAAAGTTGTTTTTCCCACACCTGGGGGTCCTGAAAAAATTATATTACCAACCTTGTCATGTAATATCGCATTACGTAATATAGAATTTTTTGAAAGAATATCTTGCTGTCCATAGAATTCTTCTATAAACTTCGGCCTCAATCTATCTGCTAATGGTGACTGCTTTAAGGCAGGCTTATGATCATCAAATAAATTATCAGATTGCATATAAGAATCCTAAATTGAAAATTAAGTGATAACAGTAGGGCGATCCATTTTTGTAAGTGTTGATATATTTAATAGATTATCCACGCTAGTTATTAAATCCTGCAAAGCTATTTGAGGATTTAGATCAATTTTCTCGTTTGAAAGGGATGATTTTTCGAAGTATAACCTTAGAGTAGAACCCTTTGTCCCAGTTCCAGATAATCGCAATATTATTCTCGAATTATTTTCTAAAATTATTCTTAGACCTTGATTAGTGCTTATGGTTTTATCTATAGGATCTTCATAAGAAAAATTATCTGCATCTAAAACTAAACTATTTGAAAATCTCTCATTCTTTAATTTAGGTAAAAGTGATTCTAAATTGTCATATATCTGATTAGCTATTTCAGAAGGTATCGCTTCGTAATCATGTCTTGAATAGTAATTCCTTCCAAATGTTGACCAATGCTGATTCATCAAATCCATCACTGAGCATTTTTTAGCTGCTAAAATTTGCAACCAAAATAATACTGCCCATAATCCATCTTTTTCTCTTACATGATTACTACCCGTTCCAAAACTTTCTTCACCACAGATTGTAATTTTATCAGAATCTAAAAGATTACCAAAAAACTTCCAACCCGTGGGAGTCTCATAACAAGGGATATTTAATTCTTTAGCGACACAATCAACCGCCATACTTGTAGGCATAGATCTAGCGACTCCAGACATAGAATTTTTGTAGCCAGGTATAAGATTTGTATTAGCAGTGATCACTGCTAAGCTATCACTTGGATTTACAAAGCAACTTTTACCAAGAATCATATTTCTATCTCCATCCCCATCACAGGCTGCTCCGAAATCAAAGGATCTCTTATTAAGAAGTAAATCAGCTAATTTATCAGCATAGGTTAAATTTGGATCTGGATGTAAATTACCAAAGTTTGGGAGAGGGGTTGAATTCATGAGACAATTTTCAGGAAGCCCAATTTTATTTACAAATAATTCACGTGCATACGGCCCTGTTACAGCATTCATTGCATCAAACACTATAGAAAAATTGTTTTGCAAATAGTCTCCTATTTGATCTAAATCAAAGATTTTTTCCATTAAAGTTACATATTCATCAACACCATCAATAATTTCTACAATCATATCTTTTATTTTGAAAGATCCTTCATTTTTAAAATCAGGGACAGGAAAATCATAAAATTTATAGTCTAATAATGATTGACTACATCTATATATCTGATTTGTAAGTTTTTCTGGAGCAGGCCCTCCATTTGCGATATTTACTTTAATTCCAAAATCTCCATCGACTCCACCTGGATTATGACTTGCAGAAAGAATAATCCCTATAACAGCATTTCTTTTTCTAATAAGGTTTGAGGCTGCAGGAGTGGATAAAAATCCATCTTTAGTAATTACAATTTTACCAACATTATGTGCCGCGCACATCTGAATAATTTTTTTTATCGCTTTTATATTCCCATATCTTCCATCACCTCCAACTATTAAAGTACTCCCCTCTAAATTATCTATTTGGCGCAAAACTGATTCTACAAATATTTCTAGATAATGAGGCTCTTGAAACTGTAAAGAACTTTTTCTAAGACCTGAAGTTCCTGGCTTCTGATCTTTAAAAGGTTTTTCTATAATTATATTTTTAATTTTATCCATTTTAAAATAATTTTTTGCAAATCTAACTAATTTAATGTGGCATTTCGGAAGTTCTTAACATAGCGATAAACCATAAGGAGCTAATAAATAAAGCTGCAATTATGCCATAATTAATTCCAAATTTTGAAATAGTTATAGGCACAAGAAGCGGGAATATAAATGCTCCCATTAAAGGAGTAAAAGCAATAAAATTCTTTTTCATTAGTTATTCAAACCATTCAGTTTCAGCATTAGATTTTTCATTCGTATTATCCACAGGTGTATCTCTATCAAATCGCATAGTGATAGATCTATCCTGATGACCAGTTGAGTCTGTTGCTTTTATCTCATAGTTCTGTATACCATCTCGAAAAGGAACTTGAAGTCTAAATGTCCCATCAGAAGCTAATGGAACCTTTTCATCTCCAATTGTTAAAGTCGCAGATGGATCAGTCGCTCCATAAACGATAAGTTCTGCATCGGCCACTAACCAAAAAGACCTATTAGAGATTCCTGCTCCAGAATCATTTAACCCGGAAGACCACACACCTGCCCCTGAGTCATTCTGATAAGGGCTAGGGGCGCTCATATTAGTATTTTCCATAAACTCTTCAGAACCTATCCTAGAACGCTTTGAGTAAGTAGTAGCAGCTTGATATAAGCGCTCATGCAATCCATTAATCTCACTTCCATCTGTATTTGTAATTGCCAAATTAGTTTCTGATGTGACTCAAGATTAAAAGGAACAAATTTATCTAAAATTTGTTCAGAAGGCTGAGAGTTTGGTACATGCCCTGCAGAGGAGAAAGCTAAAGACATCCATTTAAAACCATATCTATAACCCAATTCAACCTTATAATCCCTATCTGAGACTGGAATAGGCAAGTACCATTCAGTACTATAACTATCAACTGCGATTTCTCTTAAAGTACCTTGATTAAAATCTCCATCTTTAGTACCTGTAACATCATAGAGCCTTAGACATAATTTATTAGCACCAAGAGATTGGGCCTTTTCTCTATCAACCTCAGAGATCTGCCAAAAGACATATGCCCATTCGGGATCTCTAGGTAAGAATACTAAATTCGTTTTTGCATCTACAGTAGTCGGGATGGTAGGCAGTTGCTTATTGAAAATACTTTTATCATCTTTTGGTTGTGAAATATTTTTAGACTTATTTGATTTAGTCTGATAAGTAACTATTAAATCAACTAATACAGCCTTAGTTTTACGACTATAAAGGGGAACAGATAATTTACTCGCCACTTGTCGTAATTGTCTGAGGGTTAGACCAAGCAATTCATCCTTACTTTTAATCCCATCAGCCACTTTAAAATCTCCGTTTTTGTTTGGGATCAGTATGTTCTTTTTTTTGCCTAACTGCGTGATATTTTTCATTGTCGTCAGGATCTACTGACTACTTTTTAATTTCATAAATTTGACAATTCCTTAAGAACAACTGATATTACTAATATTTTAAAGAATTCTAAAAATATGAAAAGTCAAAGAAATTTTTTTGTTTTTTAAAATTTATTACCATATGAAAGTCTCTAAATCTCAATTATATTTTTTCTTCGGGATCGCTATTTCTGAATATCAGTTTTCTAAAGAGGTCAATGCAATTAAATCATCTAAATTCAGATCTAGAACATTCTTCCCTGTCTTTTTTGCATAATTCTGAAATTTTATAGCAGCTGAATTCATTTGTTCAAACAATAACATTGAGAAACTTTCATCTTTTAGTTTTTTTGCTTCTTTCTCACACCAACTTTTCAAAAGAATGTCATTTGGAAATTCGTCATCATTTTTTAATGAAATATCTTTAAACACCTCTAAACAGTGTGAAAGTAATTTAAGGTGTAATTTCTGTAATGTTGATAAATCCAGCCTTTCAATTTGATCTACAACTTCTTTTTTAACTGGACTCATAAAAGAATTAAATTGATCAGACATTAAATTTAAATTAAAGGGTAGTAAAAAAAATCAATATTGGGATATCTTTAGTTAAAGTATATATGAGTCTAATCGAAATAATTTTTCTACTCAAACTATGGTTAATGAAAATTTGGTTGATAATATTGTTTCCGAACCTTATAAGTATGGTTTTGTAACGGAAATTGAAAGTGAAAAGATATCTAAAGGCATCAATGAAGATATAGTGCGTCTAATTTCATCTAAAAAAAATGAACCTGAATATTTATTAAATTTTAGATTAAATGCTTTCAAGAAATGGAAAGAACTACAAGAGCCGGATTGGGCAGATTTAGGTTATGAAAAGATTGATTACCAAGACATAATTTATTATTCTGCTCCCAAGCAAAAAGATAAAATCAAAAGCTTAGATGAAGTGGATCCTAAATTATTAGAAACATTTGATAAACTTGGCATCCCTTTAACAGAACAAAAAAGACTTACTAACGTTGCAGTTGACGCTGTTTTCGATAGTGTTTCAATAGCGACTACATTCAAAGAACAACTTGCAGAGCATGGTGTAATATTTTGTTCAATAAGTGAAGCAATTAAAGATCATTCTGATTTGATAGAAAAATATCTTGGTTCAGTCATACCAGCCTCTGATAATTATTTTGCAGCATTAAATTCAGCAGTATTTAGCGATGGTTCATTTGTATATATCCCAAAAAATGTAACTTGTCCAATGGATTTATCCTCTTACTTCAGAATTAATAGTGGTGATTCAGGTCAGTTCGAAAGAACTTTAATAATTGCAGAAGAAGGAAGTTCAGTTAGCTATTTAGAAGGTTGTACAGCTCCGATGTTTGACACAAATACATTACATGCTGCAGTTGTTGAATTAATTGCTTTAGACGATGCATCTATAAAATACTCAACTGTGCAAAATTGGTATGCAGGTAATGAGCAAGGTGTTGGAGGGATCTTTAATTTTGTTACAAAAAGAGGAAAATGTATTGGTAAAAGGAGCAAAATAAGTTGGTCACAAGTAGAAACAGGTTCAGCTATTACTTGGAAATATCCAAGCTGTATATTAATTGGAGAAGAATCAATAGGTGAATTCTATTCTGTAGCTTTAACAAACAATCTTCAACAAGCAGATACAGGAACGAAAATGATTCATATAGGTCCAAAGAACTAAATCAACAATTGTCAGCAAAGGTATTAGTGCAGGTCACTCTTCAAACAGTTATAGAGGTTTAGTTAAAATAGGTTCACAAGCTAAAGGGGCAAGGAATTATAGTCAATGCGATTCTATGCTTATAGGAGATAAAGCAGCAGCAAATACCTTCCCATATATTCAATCTCAACAACCAAATTCAGAAGTTGAACATGAAGCGAGCACGTGTAGAATCTCAGAAGATCAACTTTTTTATTTACAAAGTAGAGGTATAGAATTTGAAGAAGCAGTTTCTATGATGGTTAGTGGTTTTTGTAGAGATGTCTTTAATCAATTACCTATGGAATTTGCGGCAGAAGCCGACAAGTTACTCTCTTTAAAACTAGAAGGGTCAGTTGGTTAACCCATTTTTATCTAAACCAAATTTAATGGAAAGCAAAAAAGAAATCAAACAACCGCTTTTAGAGATAAGTGATCTTTTTGCATCCACTGAAAACTTAACTATTTTGAAAGGTGTAAATATAAAAATCAATTCAGGAGAAATTCATGCCATCATGGGAAGAAATGGATGCGGTAAAAGCACGCTTTCTAAAATAATTGCTGGTCATCCATCATACGAAATAACAAGTGGTAAAATTGAACTATGTGGGAATGATATTGAACCTTTAGAACCAGAAGAAAGAGCTCAATCTGGTATTTTCTTAGGTTTCCAATATCCTATAGAGATTCCAGGAGTAAGTAATTTAGAATTTCTTCGCGTAGCAACAAATGCTAGAAGAAAGTTCCTAAAAAAAGATGAATTAGATACATTTGAATTCGAGGATTTAGTAAAAGAAAAACTAGATATTGTCAAAATGGATTCTGCATTTTTATCCAGAAGTATTAATCAAGGTTTTTCTGGAGGAGAGAAAAAAAGAAATGAAATTTTACAGATGGCATTGTTAGAGCCAAAAATTGCGATATTAGATGAAACTGACTCAGGTTTAGATATTGATGCTTTAAGAATTGTTGCCTCTGGAATAAAAAAAATAGCTAATGAAAATTCTGGCATAATTCTAATTACTCACTATCAAAGGCTACTCGATGAAATAAAGCCAGATTTTGTTCATGTAATGGCTGACGGTAAGATAATTAAAACTGGTGATAGTAATCTTGCTTTAGAACTTGAAAAGAATGGATATGACTGGACTGATGAATTTATTAATAAAAATTAATTGAAATGAATATTATTGAGAGGATTACTAAAAGTGATAAAGATATTTTTGATAGCAAATCTAATCTTCAAAAAATAAGTTTAGACAGGTTAAGAGCGAATCCTATTCCCAATAGTAAAAATGAAATATGGAGACAAACCAATAAATCAAAATTTTCTCGTTTTCTAGATTTTAAATTTAGTAATGATTTTTATTATCCTCAAATACCTGGCCATTCAAATATTCAGAATACTTGCAGAATTATTATTGGAGAAAACAAGAAAATTTATTTAAAAGAAAAGAAATGGGAAATTAAAGAATTAGAAGAAAAAGAAATCTTAAATTTCTTAAAACAAAAAATTATTCAATCAGATACCACCCAAAATTGGAGTAATCTATTAAATCATTTCTTGACAGATAGAAAAAACATAGTGGGCTTAAACATTTCAGGAAAAGAAATTCCTTATTTAGAAATAATTTGTAATTCTGTAAATGATTTTTTCAATTCTAAAACATTAATCATAAATATCGAAGAAGGTACTTCAGTTAGTATTTCACAAATAAATATAGGAGATAAAAATTCCGCATTATCAATTTCTTCTTATCTTAATATTGGAGAAGATTCAGTTGTTAATCATGGAATTATCTCTTTTGGCAAAAACAAGTCCCACATTATTAATACATTAAATGTAAGCCAGTATAAAAATAGTGAATACAATCTTGGATCATTACAATTTGAATATGACTTTGGCAGGCTAGAAATCAATATTAATCAAGTTGAAGGTAATGCAAAAACAAATATCAAAGGTATGCAAATCACAAAAAATAATGAACAAATTTCTACATATGCAAATATTGCATTTAATGGTCCTAATGGATTTCTAGATCAATTAAACAAATCTTTAGCAAATGATAAGTCACATTCAGTTTTTGAAGGATTAATAATCGTACCTCAAATTGCTCAAAAGACTGATGCATCTCAGTTAAGTAGAAATTTACTCTTATCAAATTATGCAAAAATAGATACTAAACCTCAATTAGAAATAGTTGCAGATGATGTAAAGTGTATGCATGGTGCAACTATCTCTCAATTAAATGAGGATGAGGTGTTTTATATGAGATCGAGGGGTCTCACGCTTGAAGAAGCGAGTAAACTACAATTAAGATCTTATTATCAAGAAGTTATCTCTTTTTTACCTATATCTAAGGAAAGATGGGATCTTTTGACATTATTATTAAAGAATAAATAATGAAAACTCTGCAAAATTTAGAATTATTCGTGAGAGAAGATTTTCCAATATTAGATAAAAATTTCAATAAAAAAGAAAAATTAATATATCTTGATCATGCAGCTACTACTCAAAAACCCAAACAAGTTATTAAAAGAATAAATGACTATTACTTAAATTCAAATGCTAATGTTCACAGAGGTGCACATCAGCTAAGCGCAAAGGCCACTGAAGAATTTGAGAATGCAAGATTATCTATCAAAAATTACATTAAAGCCGACTCAGAAAAAGAAATCATATTTACTAGAAATGCTACTGAAGCTATCAATATCGTTGCAAAATCTTGGGGAGAAAAAAACCTACAAGAAAATGATGAGATTTTATTATCAATTATGGAACATCATAGTAATATAGTTCCATGGCAGCTTGTTGCAGAGAGGAATAAATGCAAAGTTAAATTTACAAAAATCACAAATGATGGAACTTTAGATATAGAAGATTTTAAAAATAAGCTTAATACAAATACAAAAATTGTCAGTATTGTTCACATTAGTAATACCTTGGGATGCTGTAACCCCATTAAGCAAATTACCCAACTTGCTAAAAATAATGGGTCTTTAGTTTTAGTAGATGCTTGTCAAAGTTTAGCTCATACAGAAGTTGATGTTAAAGATTTAAATATTGACTTTCTTGCTGGCTCAGGTCATAAATTATGCGGACCTACTGGAATAGGTTTCTTGTGGTCACGAGAAGAAATACTTGATAAGATGCCCCCTCTATTTGGAGGTGGTGAGATGATTCAGGATGTTTTTGAAGAAAAAAGTACCTGGGCCGATCTACCTCATAAGTTTGAGGCTGGAACACCTGCTATAGCTGAAGCAATTGGACTATCAGAAGCACTTAATTATTTAAATAAATTAGGACTTAAGAATATTCAAAAATATGAAAAAGAACTTACAGAATATTTATTTGAAAAATTACTTTCATTAAAGATTTAAATATTATTGGCCCTAATCCAAATCAAGATTCCAAGAGAGCTTCATTAGCATCATTTTTTATTAATGATATTCATTCAAATGATATTGCAGAGATATTAGATTCAAAAGGAATTTGTATTAGAAGTGGACACCACTGTTGCCAACCTCTGCATAAACATTTAAATATCAATTCCACTGCAAGAGTTAGCATGAACTTCACCACAACAAAACAAGATATTGATATTTTCATTGAAAAACTTGAAGAAACTATAAGCTTTCTTAAAATTAATTCTTAAAACTCAATATATATTTTAGAAATTTTTCAGTTATTTCTAAAACCGTTTTTTTATTCTGAATATTTTTAAAACCATGACCTTCTTCATCAAAAAGAATAACTTCTGAATAAACATTTCTTTCTAAAAGTCTTTTATTAAAATCGGTAGATTCCCTAAAGTTAATTACCGAATCATTTTTTCCATGAAAAATAAGAATTGGTTTATTAATCTTATGCAAATTATTTTTAGGAGATCTCTCAAAATATTTTTTTTTATTATCCTCAAAATTACCGATTAGAGAATTTAAGTAGTTCCTTTCAAACCTATGTGTATTTAAACGCATATCATTTAAATCAATAACAGGATATTTACAAAATGCTGCCTTAAATATATCAGTCTGATATAAAGCATTTAAAGCAGTGAAGCCCCCAGCACTATTTCCTGAAATTACAATTCTTGAAGGATCTATAAATTGTTCTTCCACCAATGATTTAGCTAAGGCTATACAATCAGCTGAATCGAGCACCCCCCAGAGATTATTTAAACGTTCTCTATAATGCCTCCCAAAACCTGTAGATCCTCCATAATTAACTTCTGCAACAAACCATCCTCTAGAAGTCCAATATTGGACTTCTAAGTTAAATGACCCATCAAATACAGAAGTAGGACCACTATGCGCCTTTACAATCAAAGGAGGTTTATTGTTATCGGTTGAATTTGGCTTATAAATCCATGCATGTGTCATTTTATTCCCATAACCCTTAAACCAATATGATTCTGCTTTTGAAGATGAATTTCTAATTTTTGACTTCACTATGTTGAGAAAGATGACTTCGAAAGATTATCGATATCTATTTCAATTAATTTTTCATGAGAAATATCATTTGAAGCCAAGCAAATTAATCTATTAGAACTTACATATAAATCTCTCAAGCAATTAAAAGGTAAATCTATCTTTTGATAAAAAGAACAATCTTGATAATGCTCTATTATCCAAGATTCTTTATTTTTAGCTAAACAAAATAAATTTTTCTTTGACCCTGAAAAAATTGACATCCCAGAAATCCACTCTGGCAAACCATATTCGTAAAATTCTTTTTGAATTTTTTTTAAAATATGAATTTCCTCTATTTTATTAATCTTCAAAAACAATAAATTCCACCAACCGGAACTATCTTCTGAACAGATTAGTATATTTTTTGAAATCCATAATGGTTGAAAAAAAGATACTGTTTTATCAAAATTTATATTTTTATTTTTAAATTTTACTATTTTTTGTAATTGGCCAAATGAATTAATACTCCCAAAAAAGAGATTATTACTTTCCCAAGGCATTTTATTAGTAATTCCATTCTAACCAAGAAAGCAAAGTCTTATCCTCATTACATCCAAGAGAACTGGCAAAGCCCTCAAATTCTCTTAAAACTATTAATTCTTGTTTTTCTTTATTTAAATCTATAGAAAAGAGAAAATCTTTCTCTTCTTTCTCATATAAACCAAATAACTTATCTTTATTACTAATCACAAAAGTTGAATCATAATTGCATTTAAATGGCTTTGTTAGTTGTTTAGAGCTTGTGAAATTAATGAGATAATTAGTATTTTTATCATTGTTAATATTAATCTCAAAAATTTTGTACCATAATGAATTTGTAATCTGATCAATCCAAATCAAGTAAAGTTTATTTTTATGAAAAAACATTTATAAGATTTACCTCCATATCCGTGAAAATTACTTTTTAAATAAAAACCATCTCCAATTAAATTTTGTGCTCCTAAATTTTTCTTCAAGAAAGGTCTCACGAAGATCGCATTCCTCTTGTTCTTTCCTGATGATATATTCCCTACCCAAAAGATAAAATTATTAACTAAAGATATTTGCTGATAGGATTCAACCTTTGGATAAACATTTGCAATAGACAATTTTTTGTAATTATTCATTTATTCTATGACGATCAGAATTCAAAAAATGTTAGTATCTTTATAGTCTAACTATTAATAAATCCCTAATAAAATAGTGGCAAATCAATTCTCACAATTAGCAAGAAAATCAAGAAATAATGTTTCTAGTACAAAAGTTAATAAAGAAGCAGTAGATAATCCTCCTCTTGAAATTTTTAAATTAGGGAGCGAAACTCTTAGAACAGAAGCTAAACGTATTAGCAAAGTTGATAATCAAATAAGACATTTAGCAAAAGATATGCTTCAAAGTATGTATTCAGCTAAAGGAATTGGTCTGGCAGGACCACAAGTTGGAATAAGCAAGGAATTATTAGTAATAGATATAAATTTTGAGGATTCAGCTGCAGAACCCCTAATCTTAATAAATCCTGAAATAACAGCATTTGGATCTACACTAACCACATACGAAGAGGGATGCTTAAGTATCCCAGGTATTTATTTAAATGTAGTCAGACCATCAACAATAAAATTAAAATTTCGAGATGAGATGGGAAGACCTAGGAAAATGAACGCTGATGGGCTTTTAGCTAGATGCATTCAACATGAAGTTGATCACCTAAAAGGCGTTCTTTTTGTTGATAGAGTAACCTCAACAGAGGAACTTAAAAAAGAATTAACTAAAGAGGGTTATAAAATGAAAGATGTTATACCTCTAACTTAAATATTCTTAATTTTTAATTTATGACTAGCACTACAATTTTTCAAAAAATTATAAATGGAGAAATACCCTGTGAAAAATTATATGAAGACGACTTATGTCTCGCTTTTAATGATATTTCTGCACAAGCGCCGATTCATTATTTAGTAATACCCAAAAAACCTATCCCAAGCCTAAGAGAATGCAAAAATATAGATAAAAATCTTTTAGGTCACCTTATTTTAGTAGGTCAAAAAATAGCTGAAGAAAAAAAGCTTTCAAATTGGCGGACCGTAATAAACACCGGAGCCGAATCAGGACAAACTGTATTTCATCTACACATACACTTCTTAAGTGGAAGGGCAATGTTATGGCCACCAGGTTAAACTCTCAAAAATGTAAATTGTGAGCTATAAATATATAAATGATTATTTAAATATGAATACACCTGACACATATACATCTAAAGACAAAAATATAATTATTAAAAATTGGCAAAATCTTGATGAAACGCAAAAGCAAACTTTATTAAAAATTTGGAAGGTTTTAACATATAAGTGGCAACTGCAAATATTATTTAATCTTCCTTTTCTTTTATGGTGGGTTTTAGATGTAACTTTTATTAAAGTTCATGAATTTGACATGAAGTTAATCAGCTATTTAAATCTTCCAGGATGGGCTACGTCAATGATGGGATTTAACTAAATTTTCCAATAATATACTATTAACTAGTAATGAACTAGGAAATTTATAAATGACCTCATCTTTAAACAATAAGTCTAAAATACTCTTCCAGATTCAAAAATTAAGAAAACTGGCACAACCCTTCTTTCTTCCGATAGATCAATGTACTGGGTTTCAATTCATTTGGCTTCTTTTTTCGCTGCTATTTTGTGTTGGAGGAATAGTTTTAGTCAGTTTAACTGGTTTAATTAATGTATTAGACAATGTTCAACCACAACTTTTAGAAAAATATTTTGGAGGAGTTGTTAATACAATCAATTCAATATGGTCAGGGACATGGGGTGTTTTATTTTCAGGATTATTTCTTGTTGGATCAGCTAGTTTTTTTAGTTTGAGAATACAACTTAAAAATAGAAAATGGTTACATTGGTTATTTTTAGGCATTATCGTAATCATGCTTTTAGCTGTAAATGGTATTAATGCAGGTATAGGATTTATAGCAAGAGATCTTACAAATGCTCTTGTAGAAAAACAGCAAGATGGCTTCTACCGAATACTTGGAATATATGCATGTTGCTTCGTAGTAGCAGTGCCAATAAGAGTTTCGCAAATATTTTTCACTTTTAAACTCGGATTAATTTGGAGGGAATGGCTTTCAAAAAGTTTAGTTAAAGACTATATGACAAATAAGGCTTATTACCAAATAAATCCTAATGATGAAGATCAAACAGATGTTGATAATCCTGATCAAAGAATTACTGAAGATACAAGAGCTTTTACTTATCAGAGCTTAAACTTAACAGTTGGAGTATTTGATGCTTTACTTACATTTTCATTAAATATTTTAATATTACTGACGATAAGCAAAACTCTTACTTTTTCTTTATTTGGTTATGCAGCCTTTGCAACCTCAATTTTATTATTTGCTGGGAAAAATCTAGTAAAACTTGATTATGATCAGCTTAGATATGAAGCTGATTTTAGATACGGACTTGTTCACATTAGAGATAATGCAGAATCAATAGCTTTTTATTCAGGAGAAAACCCAGAGAGAAATGAAACAGAAAGAAGACTTAGTGAAGTTGTTCGTAATTTCAATTTAGTAATCATCTGGAGGGTAATTATTGATGTAATGAGAAGATCGGTTAGCTATGCAGGTAACTTTTTCCCTTACTTAATAATGGCAATTCCATATTTCAGAGGAGAAATAGATTATGGCCGTTTTATTCAAGCTAGTTTTGCTTTCAATATGGTAGAAGGATCTTTATTTTTTATAGTTAATCAAATAGAAGAATTAGCTAAATTTACCGCAGGAATTGGAAGATTGGAGGGATTCCAATCAAAGGTTGAATCTATAAGTCAAGAGAATCCATTAAACAATACAAAGATTATCTCTAATTATTCTTCAATTCTAATTAAGAATGCTGACCTATCTCCCCCTGGATCTAATAAGTTGATCATAAGAGACTTAAGTTTAAGTATTAATGATAATGAGTCATTATTAGTTGTTGGTCCTTCAGGTTGTGGCAAAACTTCTCTATTAAGAATGATTAGTGGTTTATGGGAACCTGAAAATGGATTAATCCAAAAGCCAAAAACTGGAGATTTACTTTTTATTCCTCAAAAGCCTTATATGATCTTAGGATCATTAAGAGAACAATTATGCTACCCAACTCAGGTTGATAAATTTAGTGATGATCATCTAATTTCAGTGCTAAATGAAGTAAATTTAAAATCATTATCTGACCGCTATCCAAATTTAGATATAAAACAAGATTGGCCGCGAATATTATCTTTAGGAGAACAACAAAGACTTGCATTCGCCAGATTACTATTAAACTCACCTCAGTTTGCTGTTTTAGATGAGGCTACCAGCGCTTTAGATATAGATACAGAAAAACATCTTTATAATCTATTGAAGAAAAGAGAATTATCAATTATAAGTGTTGGTCACAGACCTACCTTAAAAGATTTTCATCAAAATGTATTAGAATTAAATGGTAAAGGTAGTTGGAAATTATTAACTGCTGAAAACTATAATTTTAATAATTAATTTAATAACATGAATCCTAGTGAAAAAAGTAATTCAATCAATACTGAGAATGGAAATGATATTAATCAAATTAAAGATGATAATTTAAATTTAAGCGATAAAGACAATCAAACATCTTTAGAAGATGATAGATATGTTTTTGGATGGGGTCAATACTCAGAAATAACTAATGGTAGATTTGCAATGATTGGATTTGCAGCAATTATATTAATAGAAATTATTAGTAAAAAATCCTTCCTTGATTGGGCAGGAATCATACATTAATCATCAAATCTAGAACTATTATCCCTAGGTTTGTCTCTTTTAGAAGCTACATTATATCTTCCTTTTTGATTCCTTAAATTTCTTTTTGGATCATTTGTTACTTTCCTTTCTGGTCTAGTTCTTTTTAATTCATTATTTTTATCAAGAAAAGAAGCCTCCTCTACTTTATTGATTGAAGTTTGTTTTCGTAAGTTATCTCTTAATTTTTGCTTCCTTTCAGTTGTCGATGATTTATTAACTAATTCATCCGCAGTGCGGCGTGATGTATTTTGATTAGCGAGAGGTCTTGACCCACGTTTAATTTGACTTCTAGTATTTCTCCTTTCTCCGAAACTACTTCTCCTTGACTGTAAATCCCTATCCTCTGAGAATCGATTTCTATTTGAAAATCTCTTTCTTTAATTTATCATTCGTAGGAATAGTATTTCTTCTACTTACTGCTGATTCTGGGATAGCTCGTGAAGATCTTCTTTGACGAAATCCATCCTCTCGATCATCTTCTTCTTCAATCTCTCTAGACTGAAATCTTCTTCTTGATGAGATTGGAGATTCTTCAAATTGATCATAATCATCCTCCCACCTACTTCTTGGAGCTGTTCTTGACATATTTGGGATATCATCATCTTCAAAATATGAAGATCTTCGTGCTTGATCTGTCGCTATACCCCTTAAACGTACACTTTCATAAGCAAAAAAAACTGTAGTCCCAGCTAATAAAAATTGGCCAAATTGTAGGATAGGATCTAATCTCCAGCCTTGAAAGAATAATATGCCTCCGCATAAAAGTCCTATAGCAGCAAAAAAAACATCATAATCACGAGCTAAAGCAGGTTTAAAAGACCTTAGGAAATAAAGGCCTCCCCCGCATACAGCGAGGACAATACCAACAATACTTGCCCAATTGAGACTAGCATTGACCACGAATTTTCTCCAGAAAGTTAAAAAGGGGTTTTAAAACCCTATATAAATATAGTTTACGTAATAATTCTATAAAAACTAGCGTCTTCTTCCAGCTCTTTCTGCATCTAGCTTGTCATTTTGACTTACAGCTATTAAAAATGCAGTTGCTGGAACAACAATCAATAATGCCGCTGCTATAAAACTACCGATCATACCCACAGCAGAGTTATTTGAAGCTTCTGGTGAAACATTTGCGAGTAAAAGTAATTGAGAGATTTGAAGCACTTGTATTTAAAAATTAAATTCTCAATTTATAATACGAATTAAATCATGATTTATGGGATATTTATTAAGATGAATTAAATAATTGTCATTACATTGATTTATAATTTCCTACCAATTTTGGATTTATTTTTAGGAATACTATTGTCATTCCTTACTTTAGTATTTCTTGTAAGGTTAATTATGACTTGGTATCCCAAGATAGATGGGAAAAGTGGTTTTTGGATAATTGTTACATTACCAACAAACCAAATTTTAAATATTACAAAAAAAATAATTCCTCCCATAGGAGGAGTTGATGTTTCACCAGTTATTTGGATTGGAATAATTAGCTTTATTAGAGAACTATTAGTAGGCCAACAAGGATTAATAAAATTAGCAATTCAAAGATTGCATTAGAAAATCTTAGAAATTTGGTAACAATTCTTCCTCGACATATTTAGTGTGAATTTTACCTTCTTTAAATTTGCTCTTATCAAGAAGAGTTAAGTGAAAATTAATAGTTGTTGGAATACCTGTCACTGCACATTCATTCAAAGCTCTATTCATTCTCTTTATTGCTGCATTACGATCTTTGCCCCAAACAATTAACTTTCCAATAAGTGAATCATAAAAAGGTGGAATTTCATATCCAGTATATACATGACTATCAACTCTAACTCCAGGACCTCCAGGAGGAAGCCAGCCAGTAATCTTACCAGGAGAAGGACGGAAATTATGTGATGGATCTTCTGCGTTTATTCGGCATTCAATAGCATGTCCATTTAATTGGATTTCTTCCTGATTAAAGTCTAAATTATTTCCACCAGCTATTTTTATTTGTTCAGCAATCAAATCTACTCCAGTAACCATCTCTGTGACAGGATGCTCAACCTGTATTCTTGTATTCATTTCCATAAAATAAAATTGTTCATCTTCATCAACTAAAAATTCCACAGTGCCTGCTCCTTCATATTTAATAGATTGAGCAGCTGCTATAGCGGCCTTACCCATTTTTTCTCTTAAATTAGAATTAATTGCTGGGCTTGGAGATTCTTCTAGAAGTTTTTGATGTCTTCTCTGAACTGAACAATCTCTTTCCCCAAGGTGAATAACATTACCAGATCTATCAGCTAAAATTTGTACTTCCACATGGCGAGGCTTCTTAATAAATTTTTCCATATATAAACCATCATTACCAAAAGCTGCCTCTGCCTCCCCTTGAGCCGCCTTGAACATTTTTTCTAACTTATCTGGACTCTCCACTAACCTCATTCCTCTACCACCCCCTCCAGCAGTTGCCTTGATTATTACTGGATAACCTATCTTGTCAGCAAGTGTAAATGCTTCTTTAACATCAACAAGCAAGCCTTTACTACCAGGAACTGTAGGGACTCCTACTCTTTCCATGGTTTCTTTAGCTGTAGATTTATCACCCATTTGCCTGATCGAACCAGGAGAAGGTCCTATAAATATGATTCCATGATCATTACACATCTCTGCAAATTTATCATTTTCTGCCAAAAATCCATAACCAGGATGAATTGCATCAACACCACGAGATGTTGCTGCTGCCAATATATTTGGAATATTCAAATAACTTTTATTACTTAAAGAATCTCCAACACATACTGCTTCATCAGCTAATTGAACATGAAGTGCATTCTTATCAACTGTGCTATAAACAGCTACTGTGGCGATCCCAAGTTCTCTACAACTTCTGATGATGCGTAAAGCTATTTCACCACGATTAGCAATTAAGACTTTTTCAACCATTACAAAATAATAAAATTAAAGAGTGCTACTTGCAAAAGTATTTGATAAATTTTGAAATTATTTAGGTATAGATTTAGAATACAACCTGAAACGACCTATACGGCTAATTTTTAGTCTTATGCAATAGAAAAGAAGGAAAAATTTATTAAATTAAAAAACTTATTTTCTTGAGGCATCAAGTCTTGTAGGATAAAAATGGCTTAAAATTAAAAAGATTGCAACCATATAAGCAGATGTGGCGGAATTGGTAGACACGCTCGTCTAAGGACCGTAACTGTAATAATTGCATATATTTAGGGATTGGGGTAAAACTCCAGTCCCTTTCTGATTTCGCATCCCTCCACTCAGACAATAGTCGGATGAATTCTGCGGCTCTGAAAAATCAAAAAGATTTAAAGAATTTCGAAGATCCTTTCGAATTTTAAAAATTTCAACGGGAGCTGCTAAAACAGCTCTCTTTTCTTTTGGCGAGTGTGGCGGCAGACCACCAATTTCAGCCTTCCACATCGTATAATAGTGAGGTTTTCACATCCGCCGGATATCGAAAACCCTTTGCGGACGTGGCGGAATTGGTAGACGCGCACGTCTAAGGAGCGTGTGGCTTAGGCCTTGCGAGTTCAAGTCTCGCCGTCCGCATATTATTAATTAATTATGTACACTGCAATTTCAAATGAATCAGCTGCAGTTGTGATAGTTTCTAATGGACCAGGAGAATTAGCAACTTGGGTAAAACCAGTTCTAGATTATCTAATTAAGCAAAAATCTAAATCCAAAAATTTAAATATCCCAAACTATAAATTAGTATTAAGCCTTGTACCATGTCCAAATGCTACTGGAAAAGAATATACAGTCGCAAAAGATTGGCAAATATTAGATTTAATAATACCTCCAAAAAATTTTTTAAAATTACTTATAAAACCATCATTATTTGGATCATGGCCAAGAAATGGAGTTGTTGTATTTCTTGGAGGAGATCAATTCTGGAATGTATTATTAGCGAAAAGATTAGGTTATGAAAGCATAACTTATGCAGAAT
>GL947594.1:833847-1039182 GCA_000218705.1 Prochlorococcus marinus bv. HNLC1 | reverse complement strand
CTGGAGGAACTACTTTTAGTGATTTCAGAAATATTGAAGGTCTGAATGGAAATTACTCTATGCAAGCTAATGTTTATAAAAGAACTGGCGAAAAATGCAAAAGATGTTCGAATCTTATTCAGAGAAAAAAATTACTGGAAGAAGTACACATTGGTGCAGTAATTGCCAGAAATAAAAAAGGACCTACAAAGTAGATCCTTTTAAATATTTTTACCTGGCATTGAGCTATTTTCTCAAGGGGCTACCCCCTAAATATCTTCGCCGCTTATGCATTTCACAACCGAGTTCGAGATGGATCGGAGTGGTTCCACATCGCCATGAACACCAGGATAGTATGAACCTTGAGAACTGCATAGAAAATAATATTCAATTCAATAAAAAGAGTTTATTTGGTCAAGCCCTCGGTCTATTAGTACTCCTCCGCTGCACTTGTTACCAAGCTTCCACGTAGAGCCTATCAACGGGTGTTCTTCCCGTGACCTTACTGGCTTATGCCATGGGAATACTCATCTTGAGGTGGGCTTCCCACTTAGATGCTTTCAGCGGTTATCCACTCCGCACATGGCTACCCAGCGTTTACCGTTGGCACGATAACTGGCACACCAGAGGTGCGTTCCTCCCGGTCCTCTCGTACTAGGGAGAAATCCTCTCAATATTCCTGCGCATACACCGGATATGGACCGAACTGTCTCACGACGTTCTGAACCCAGCTCGCGTACCGCTTTAATGGGCGAACAGCCCAACCCTTGGGACCGACTTCAGCCCCAGGTTGCGATGAGCCGACATCGAGGTGCCAAACCTCCCCGTCGATGTGAACTCTTGGGGGAGATCAGCCTGTTATCCCTAGAGTAACTTTTATCCGTTGAGCGACGGCCCTTCCACGCAGAACCGTCGGATCACTAAAACCGACTTTCGTCCCTGTTCGACTTGTAGGTCTCACAGTCAAGCTCCCTTCTGCTTTTGCACTCAACGACTGATTTCCAACCAGCCTGAGGGAACCTTTGTGCGCCTCCGTTACCTTTTAGGAGGCGACCGCCCCAGTCAAACTGCCCACCAGATACTGTCCGCTTCCCGGATAACGGGTAAGCGTTAGAACCCTAGCTCTGAAAGAGTGGTATCTCACCGTTGACTCAATAGTACCCACAAGCACTATATCAATGTCTCCCACCTATTCTGCGCATTCAGAGCCCGAGCACAATATCAAGCTACAGTAAAGCTTCATAGGGTCTTTCTGTCCGGGTGTATGTAGTCCGCATCTTCACAGACAATTCTATTTCGCCGAGCCTCTCTCCGAGACAGCGCGCAAATCGTTACACCTTTCGTGCGGGTCGGAACTTACCCGACAAGGAATTTCGCTACCTTAGGACCGTTATAGTTACGGCCGCCGTTCACCGGGGCTTCAGTCGCTAGCTTTGCTAAAAGCTAACCAGCTTCCTTAACCTTCCGGCACTGGGCAGGTGTCAGCCCCCATACATCGTCTTGCGACTTAGCGGAGACCTGTGTTTTTGGTAAACAGTCGCTTGCGCCTCTTCACTGCGACCAGCTCTCGCTGGCACCCCTTCTCCCGAAGTTACGGGGCCATTTTGCCGAGTTCCTTAGAGAGAGTTATCTCGCGCCCCTCGGTATTCTCTACCACCCCACCTGTGTCGGTTTCGGGTACTGGCATTTGTGTCTTAACGGGTATAGGGCTTTTCTTGGAAGCATGACATCACCAACTTCGCTGCCGTAGCAGCTCGTACTCACGCCTCAGCTCAAGATGTTTTCACCATCTCTCAAAGCCTTGAACGCTTGAACCAGTAACCAACATCTGGATTGGCTAGCCTTCTCCGTCCCCCTTCCCAAAACACATCTGGTACAGGAATATTGACCTGTTATCCATCGACTACGCCTTTCGGCCTGACCTTAGGTCCAGACTAACCCTCCGCGGACGAGCCTGCCGGAGGAACCCTTAGGGTTTCGGGGCATGGGATTCTCACCCATGTTTTCGCTACTCAAGCCGACATTCTCACTTCTATGCCGTCCACGCCCGCTTACGCTAACGCTTCACCCAACATAGAACGCTCCCCTACCATAAATAAATTATCCGCAGCTTCGGTATAACGCTTAGCCCCATTCATTTTCGGCGCAGGATCGCTCGACCAGTGAGCTATTACGCACTCCTTTGAGGATGGCTGCTTCTAGGCAAACCTCCTGGTTGTCTGGGCAATCCCACCTCCTTTATCACTTAGCGTTAATTTTGGGACCTTAGCTGGCGGTCTGGGCTGTTTCCCTCTTGACTATGGAGCTTATCCCCCACAGTCTGACTGCCTAGTTACACACAGGGTATTCAGAGTTCATATCGATTTGGTACCGCTTTCGCAGCCCGCACCGAAATGGTTGCTTTACCCCCCTGCTGGAGCACTAGACGCTACGCCTAAACGTATTTCGGGGAGAACCAGCTAGCTCCTGGTTCGATTGGCATTTCACCGCTAACCACAGCTCATCCGATGAATTTTCAACTTCATTCGGTTGGGACCTCCACTTGGTATCACCCAAGCTTCATCCTGGCCATGGTTAGATCACCAGGGTTCGGGTCTATAAACACTGACAAACGCCCTATTAAGACTCGCTTTCGCTGTGGCTCCGCCATTTTCGGTTTAACCCGCCAGTGCCTATAAGTCGCCGGCTCATTCTTCAACAGGCACACGGTCACCCGATTAGTCGGGCTCCCATTGCTTGTAGGCTCATGGTTTCATGTTCTATTTCACTCCCCTCCCGGGGTTCTTTTCACCTTTCCCTCACGGTACTGTTTCACTATCGGTCACATAGTAGTACTTAGCCTTACGAGGTGGTCCTCGCAGATTCACACGGAATTCCACGTGCTCCGTGCTACTCGGGATACAGCTAGGTCAACTCATCTTTCGATTACGGGGCTTTCACCCTCTGTGGCGCGCCATTCAAACGCTTCTTCTAGACTTGTTAATCCATGTTGCTGTCCCACAACCCCGATAGTCAAGACTATCGGTTTGGGCTATTCCCCGTTCGCTCGCCGCTACTGAGGGAGTCGTTATTTACTTTCTCTTCCTCCAGCTACTAAGATGTTTCAGTTCGCTGGGTTAGCTCGCACCAACCTATATATTCAGTTGGTCGTTCAAGGGGTTGCCCCATTCGGAAATTCCCGGATCAAAGTGTGCTTCCAACTCCCCGAGACTTATCGCAGGTAACCACGTCCTTCATCGCCTCTATGTGCCTAGGTATCCTCCGTGAGCCCTTTGTAGCTTGACCAATAACTTCAAAAAATTGAAGCATCAGCTCAATAGAATTGTTATTAATGCATAAGCACCAATAATAAATCTGCATCTTAAAAGATGCTTATTGTCTTGAAAAAAAATCTATGCAGTTGTCAAGGTTCTCTGAAAACAAAGAATTTAAAAATTCATTGAGTCCAGCATCTTATTAATTAATAATAATAGGAAGCTAGATTCATTCAGATTAAAATCGATCCCAAATATTCCTTCTCTTTGGAAAGGTGGTATTCAGTGGAGGTAAGCGGACTCGAACCGCTGACATCCTGCTTGCAAAGCAGGCGCTCTACCAACTGAGCTATACCCCCAATATAGAGATATGGGCCATCCTGGACTTGAACCAGGGACCTCACCCTTATCAGGGGTGCGCTCTAACCACCTGAGCTAATGGCCCAGGAAAAAATGGGTGACCTAGAAAAAACTTAGAAACTGAAATTTTCAAATATGAAAATCTGAGATACCGATCGACCTAAGGTGACAAAATTTATATCAAAACATTTTGTTGTCTCCCTGTTAGGAGGTGATCCAGCCGCACCTTCCGGTACGGCTACCTTGTTACGACTTCACCCCAGTCATTAGCCCCACCTTCGGCGTCCTCCTCCACAAGGGTTGGAGTAACGACTTCGGGCATGGCCAACTTCCATGGTGTGACGGGCGGTGTGTACAAGGCCCGGGAACGTATTCACCGCAGTATGCTGACCTGCGATTACTAGCGATTCCTACTTCACGTAGGCGAGTTGCAGCCTACGATCTGAACTGAGCCACGGTTTATGGGATTTGCTAGCTCTCGCGAGTTTGCTGCCCTTTGTCCGTAGCATTGTAGTACGTGTGTAGCCCAGGGTGTAAGGGGCATGATGACTTGACGTCATCCACACCTTCCTCCGGTTTATCACCGGCGGTCTTTCTAGAGTGCCCAACTAAATGCTGGCAACTAAAAACGTGGGTTGCGCTCGTTGCGGGACTTAACCCAACATCTCACGACACGAGCTGACGACAGCCATGCACCACCTGTCACTGCATTCCCGAAGGCACCCTCAAATTTCTAAGAGGTTCGCAGGATGTCAAACCCTGGTAAGGTTCTTCGCGTTGCATCGAATTAAACCACATACTCCACCGCTTGTGCGGGCCCCCGTCAATTCCTTTGAGTTTCACACTTGCGTGCGTACTCCCCAGGCGGAACACTTAACGCGTTAGCTACGACACCGAAGGGGTCGATTCCCCCGACACCTAGTGTTCATCGTTTACGGCCAGGACTACAGGGGTATCTAATCCCTTTCGCTCCCCTGGCTTTCGTCCATGAGCGTCAGTAATGGCCCAGCAGAGCGCCTTCGCCACTGGTGTTCTTCCCGATATCTACGCATTTCACCGCTACACCGGGAATTCCCTCTGCCCCTACCATACTCAAGCCTATCAGTTTCCACTGCCATAATGGAGTTAAGCTCCACGCTTTAACAGCAGACTTGAAAGGCCGCCTGCGGACGCTTTACGCCCAATAATTCCGGATAACGCTTGCCACTCCCGTATTACCGCGGCTGCTGGCACGGAATTAGCCGTGGCTTATTCCTCAAGTACCGTCATATCTTCTTCCTTGAGAAAAGAGGTTTACAGCCCAGAGGCCTTCGTCCCTCACGCGGCGTTGCTCCGTCAGGCTTTCGCCCATTGCGGAAAATTCCCCACTGCTGCCTCCCGTAGGAGTCTGGGCCGTGTCTCAGTCCCAGTGTGGCTGATCATCCTCTCAGACCAGCTACTGATCGAAGCCTTGGTAAGCCTTTACCTTACCAACTAGCTAATCAGACGCGGGCTCATCCTCAGGCGAAATTCGTTTCACCTATCGGCATATGGGGTATTAGCGGTCGTTTCCAACCGTTATCCCCCTCCTGAGGGCAGATTCTCACGCGTTACTCACCCGTCCGCCACTAACCCGAAGGTCCGTTCGACTTGCATGTGTTAAGCACGCCGCCAGCGTTCATCTTGAGCCAGGATCAAACTCTCCGTTGTTCACAAATCCTATTGCAGAGTAATCTACTCAATTTGCTTGGCTTTGCCTAAATACGTAAGTAAACTTACTAGATTTAGTTTCAGCATCCTTAATTGATTTAAGGATTAAGAGTGCATTAATGCGATTGCAAAAATGACTTTCCAGATCTCAGATCCGTTGGCCTAGAAAAGTGACTTAAAATTAAGTCAGCAATTCAAGACATTTTTTATAATTTTTGACGGGACCTCACACTTTTATTGCATTTACATCTCAATTGAATTTGAATAAATTCATCCAATTTTGACGCAATAAAAGCATCAGTTCCTAAGTTTTAAATTTTCTAGGTGCAATGTTTAATTAAAATTTAATTAAACAATTTGAGGGAAAACCCTCTGCTGGCTGAAAATTAAGAATAAATCATAACTTTCAAACATCTCAATATTTTTTCTAAAATTAATTTCTAGATCAAATTATGAGTTGTGCAAAAAACTTAATTTCTGCCCAGAAGAAAATCTTAGACCATTAATCTATGTTTGTGCAACCATTTAATAAATATTTTTTATTAAATTTTTTGAACTGCTCATTTTTGATTAACGAACTAGGCTGTAAATAGTAGGAATTCCAGCAAAATGGCAGAAAGATTTAGTCAAAAAAATTTAAGAGTTCGGCCAAGTTCTGATGAAGACAAAATTGTAACAAAAGCAAAAGAACACTTTGAGAAAACTCTTGTTGAAATTTCTGGAGAAATAGTTGGTAGTGTTGCAGCATTAGAACATCCACAAAAAATTTAAAGTTAAACTACGGGGAAATCTTTTTAAGAGATAATGTCCCCGTAATGATTTATCTCATAACTCAAAAAAGATATGAAATAGTAAAAAAATTTTTAAGTGTTTGCTTAGAGCTTCAGAGCACAAGTTATCAAACAAGAGGTGTCTTCCCAACAAGCTTTATTGAAGAGGGAGGAAAATTGATTGGCGATTATGGTCAAAGATCAATTGGAAGAATTACTTCTGCAGATGCAAGCTTATGGTGGCCAATATTATGTTGGTTTTACGTAAACAAAAGTGGAGATCATTCATTTGGTAAAAGCCAAAGTGTTCAAAGAGGTATTCAACTACTACTTGATTTAGTATTACACCCAACATTAGAGGGTACTCCAGTTTTATTTGTCCCAGATTGTGCATTCATGATTGACAGACCAATGGATGTTTGGGGTGCTCCACTAGAAGTTGAAGTTTTACTTCATGGTTGCCTTAAAAGTTGTATTAATCTGATGGAATTGAGTCGAGAAGATCATGTAAGTAGATTATTAGATCAACGATTAATTCTTAACTAGACAATGGGTTGAGGATTTAAAAAGATTTCTTTTAAACATTATTGGGTTACCAGCAAAACAATGCAAATTTTGAGGAGAAGACCTACTGAGCAATATGGAGATGATCAACATTTTAATGAATTTAATGTACAACCTCAAGTTGTTCCATCATGGTTGCAAGATTGGTTAGAAAATAGAGGTGGATATTTAATTGGTAATATTAGAACAGGAAGACCAGATTTTAGATTTTATAGCTTAGGTAATTCTTTGGCATGCATGTTTGGTGTATTACCTGCTCCAGAACAAAGAGCTCTATTTAGATTGGTATTACATAATAGGCAACATTTAATGGCTCAAATGCCAATGAGAATTTGTCATCCACATATGGATGTAGAGGAATGGCAAAATAAAACTGGCTCAGATCCCAAAAAACTGGCCATGGAGTTACCATAATGGAGGACATTGGCCAAGCTTATTATGGTTTTTTGCTGCATCTGTGCTTTTGCATCAAAAAAGATTTCCAACAGAGGATGTAATTTTAATGGAGGAAATGAGTTCTTTGATAGAAGAATGTTATTGGTGCCAATTAAATCAACTTCCAAAGCAAGAATGGGCAGAATACTTTGATGGACCAACTGGAACTTGGGTTGGACAACAATCTAGAACCTATCAAACATGGACAATTGTTGGATTTCTACTAATGCATCACTTCCTAAGAGAACGTAAAGAAGATATTAATATACTTAATATTTAGATATTAAAATAAGCCTAATGTTAATGATTTATCAATTGGTAAACAAGCTCCAATACCAAGATATATAGTTAGAAATGTTCCAAAAAGGAAAACTGCCATAGCTACTGGCCTCCTAAATGGGTTGGAGAATTTATTTACATTTTCAATAAAAGGTAAAATCATCAATCCGAGAGGAATAAGAGTCTGTAAAGCAATTCCAAGGAGTTTATTGGGCACAACTCTTAATATCTGAAAAACCGGATATAAATACCACTCAGGTAAAATCTCTAGAGGAGTAGCAAAGGGATTAGCTTTATCTCCAAGCATGGCAGGATCCAATACAGCCAGTCCAACTACACAAGCTATAGTACCCAGAATAACAACTGGAAAAATATAAAGTAGATCATTTGGCCAAGCAGGTTCTCCGTAATAATTATGGCCCATACCTTTTGCGAGTTTAGCTCTTAATTTCGGATCGGATAAATCAGGTTTTTTTAAAGTTGACATATTTCTTTTTAATTTTGGTATGTAAAAATATTATATGTTTTATAGCGGTCCGGAAATACCTTGTTTACGAATCATTAGAAAGTGCATAAGCATAAATACAGCTAATGACCAAGGCAAAACAAATGTGTGTAAACTATAAAATCTTGTAAGAGTTGATTGACCAACACTTTCTCCACCCCTAAGGAGTTCTACCATAAAATCTCCAATAATAGGTATTGCAGCAGGAACACCTGAAACAATTTTTACTGCCCAATAACCTACTTGATCCCAAGGTAAAGAATAACCAGTAACACCAAAAGCAACAGTAATGACAGCCATAACTACTCCTGTAACCCAAGTTAGTTCTCGTGGCCTTTTAAACCCTCCAGTCAAATAGACTCTAAATACATGAAGAATTAGCATTAGGACCATCATTGAAGCGCTCCAACGATGGACAGACCTAATTAACCAACCAAAACTTACGTCGGTCATTAAATAACTCACAGAATTATAAGCTTGCGTTACAGTAGGCTTATAATAAAAAGTCATTGCAAAACCAGTTGCAAATTGAATTAAGAAGCATACTAATGTTATGCCTCCTAAACAATAAAAAATGTTTACATGAGGGGGAACGTACTTTGAAGTTACGTCGTCAGTTATGTCTTGAATTTCAAGTCTTTCTTGAAACCAATCATAAACGGATGAAGAATTCGCCATCCAAAAAAAAGCTTTGATACTAGGAGCTTACTTAAAAATCACTAATTTGGTGTTAACACTTAACCCAATGCCATCAACTTTTAACAAATTTTTATTATTCAAAAAATGGGTCATGATTTTCATGATTATATTTTTTACTACTACATTTTTTAGTATTCCTAGTGCCTACGCGCTAAGTGACAGCAAACAGATTGTTCTTGATGCTTGGACATTAGTTAATGAAGGATATTATGATCCCGAAATTTTTGATGAAATTCAATGGAAAAAAATAAGACAAAAAACTTTACAAAAATCTATAGATACAACTGAGGATGCATATTCAGCTATTGAAGAAATGCTAAAGCCTCTTGAAGATCCTTACACAAGAGTTCTTAGACCTAAGGATTATGAATTGCTTAAGTCAAGTAATTTAGGTAGCGAAATAAATGGTGTTGGCTTACAACTAGGGGTAGATGAAATTAACGGGAAAATCAAAGTAATATCAACATTAGCTGGTTCCCCTGCTGAAGATGCTGGAATAGCTTCTGGCTTTTTTATTGAGACAGTCGATGGTCAATCAGCTTTAGAACTTGGGCTCGCTAATACAGCCTCTAAGCTTAGAGGTGAAAAAGGTTCAAAGGTTCTAGTACAAATTTCAACTGAGGATGGAGAAATAAAAGAGATAGATCTTGAGAGGAGATCAGTTGATCTTAGACCAGTTAGAACAAAAAGATTAAGAGATGAATCGCACACCTTGGGTTATTTGAGAATTACTCAATTCAGTGAAAGTGTTCCAAAAAAAATTGAGGAGGCTCTGCAGGAACTTAAGGAAAAAGAAGTGGAGGGAATAATTCTTGATCTTAGAAATAATTCTGGAGGTCTTGTTAGCTCAGGTATAGCAGTAGCAGATTCATTCTTGAATGAAAAACTCGTAGTTGAAACTAAGAATAGAGACGGAATAAAAGACTCGATCATTTCAGAAAAAAATACCTTTTTCGATGGACCCATGGTCACAATCGTAAATAAAGGGACAGCTAGTGCGAGTGAAATTCTTGCAGGCGCATTACAGGATAATAAAAGGTCTGCTCTTATAGGTAAACAAACATATGGAAAAGGTTTAATTCAATCACTGAAAAGTTTAAGCGAAGATAGCGGTATAGCAATAACTGTTGCGAGTTACCTAACACCTAATGGAAATAATATTCAAGGGAGAGGAATTATTCCAGATAAAATCTTAGATTTTTCAGAAGCAAAAGATTTTGGAAGCCTTGATGACAAGTGGGTAAAGGATTCTGAAATTTATTTAAACTCCTTATTAGATAAAATCGATGAAAAGTCCACAAAAGATCTTGTTGAAATAAATAATGAGTTAAAAGATTATTCGAAAAATGATGAATGATTTAATTAAATTTTAAATAATTAAATAAAATGTACAAAAAAAGAATTTTCCATGATCCTATTCATAAAGAGATTGTAATTGACAGTTCAAAAGATGAGGAAGTGATGATTATGGAATTAATAGAAACGGATGCATTTCAAAGGCTACGCAGAATTAAACAACTTGGAACAGCATCGTTAGTATTTCATGGGGCTGAGTCAAGCAGATTTACTCATTCTATTGGTGTATTTTGTGTCGCAAGAAAAATTTATAAAAGGCTTGTAGAAATTGACCCTAAATTTGAAACTCATAAATTCACACTATTTGGAGCAGCACTTTTACATGATGTCGGGCATGGACCTCTGAGTCACACAAGTGAGCAAGTTTTTACTCATAAGCATGAGGATTGGTCAAAACTTTTAATAAATAATTATGAGCCTATCAATTCAATTCTAAGAAAATATGATGTTACTCTACCTAAAAAAATTGGTGAATTATTTTCCTCTAAAAATTTAATATCCCATCCTCTAAAAACTCTAATTAGTAGTGAAATTGACTGTGACAGATTAGATTATCTTTTAAGAGATAGTTACAATACTGGAACGAAGTATGGTTTAGTTGATTTAGAGAGAATTATTTCCGCGCTTACATTTTCTCCAGATGGAGGTATTGCTATAAAACCTAAAGGAGTTATTGCTATTGAACATTTTTTAATATTGAGAAATATAATGTATAGAACTATATACAATCATAGGATTAATGAAATTTGTACTTGGATTTTAGAGAATATCTTTAGAAAGATTAGAAGTGAATTTAATAATAAAATTTGGATTGATGAATGTCTGAAAAGCTGGATTTTTAACCCTCAATCACTTGATGTTAAGAATTTCCTATCTAATGATGATATCAGGCTTTATTATCATTTGAACAAATGGAAAGATGAGTCTCCAAAGCCTATATCAACACTTTGCGAAATGTTTATAAATAGAAGTTTACTAAAAGCAGCAAATATCAATTTTCTAAGCAATATCGATAAGCTTGAATTGCTTGCTTTCGCGAGACAAAAGACTGCTGAGTTTAATTTTGACCCAACATTATTTTGCGGTATTAAAGAAAAAAAGTTTAATGGTTTTGAATCAAATAATTCTTTAAAAGTTTGGAATGGCAATACTTTAAAAGAATTGGATAGAGAGTCTGCATTAATTAAAATTCTTACACAAAATCAAGAAAATTCATTATTAATTTATCCATCCTGTATACAGGAAGATATCTCAACAAAAATTATTAACTTAAAAGAAAATTCTAAATGCGATTAAAAATCAAAGACAATAATAAATTAATAAATTGTTTTTACTCAGAATCTATTACGGGATTAAATAAAGCTATTTATCAAATTGATACTGATAATAAAAATATTAATGCAACTTTATACATTGATGAAAAAAAAATCTCTTGTGACGAATTATTAGGATTAAAAGAATTATTATTGAAATCAAATATCAAATTGACACATATTTATTCATCCTGCAGAGAGTCAGTTATCACAGCAAAATCTTTACAAATAAATAGTAATTTTTCTAATAAATATTTTGACAAATTTAATCCAAAAATTGAAGACCAATCCCATAACAAAGATTAACACATTTTGGAATGGTACGTTCAGGAGATCAAATATCTTCAAACGGAAATCTTTTCATACTGGGAGATGTGAATCCTGGAGCACAAATATCAGCCAAAAAAAACATTTATGTTTGGGGAAAATTATGTGGTGTCGCATTCGCTGGGAAAAATGGTAGTGACGACTCAACAATCTCATCTTTATATTTAAATGCTCTCCAATTAAGGATTAATAAGACTGTTGCAATAGGTCCTAAAGAAAAACCTAAAAATAATTATCCAGAAATTGCCCTTCTTGAAAGGGGTAAAATTGTTATCAAACCTTTATTAATAAATTCTTAAAATAAAGCAAGGTTTTGAAAAATAAATTAATTACGAATAACAATTTTAGATTTACTTAATTTTTGTTGTTTTTAATATCAAAAATTTAACTTATTATCTATTCAAACTATGAATTTATCTTGGCGAAAACTAATCGCACCATTTTAATTTGTTCAGGTAAAGGTGGCGTTGGGAAAACAACCTTGACAGCAAATCTTGGAATTGCCTTGGCTAATAGTGGAGCATCAACTGCTGTTCTTGATGCAGATTTTGGTTTAAGAAATCTAGACTTACTATTAGGGCTAGAGAATCGAATAATTTATACAGCACAAGATGTACTGGATAACAATTGCCGCTTAGATCAAGCCTTAGTAAGACATAAACAAGAACCAAATTTAGCTTTGTTACCAGCAGGAGATCCAAGAATGCTTGACTGGATGAAACCTGATGATATGAAAACAATAAGTAATTTACTAAGTGAAAAATTTGAATATGTTCTTATTGATTGCCCTGCCGGAGTAGAAGATGGTTTTAAAAATGCTCTTGCAGCCTCTAGAGAAGCCATAGTAGTTACAAATCCAGAATTATCAGCAGTAAGAGATGCAGATAGAGTTGTTGGAATTTTAAATACTTGTGATATTAATCCTATTCAACTAGTAGTAAATAGAGTAAGGCCTACCATGATGGCTAATCAAGAGATGCTTTCTATTGAAGACGTTACTTCTATACTTTCTTTACCACTTTTAGGAATAGTATTAGAAGATGAGCAAGTAATTATAAGTACAAATAGAGGAGAACCATTAACTTTAAGTGGTAAAAAATCTCCAGCATCAAAATGTTATTTAAATGTTTCTCAACGCCTTAGAGGCGAAGATATTCCAGTAATAGATCCAAACAATGCGAACAAAAGCTTAAAAGATAAGTTTATAAAACTAATGCAAACCAAGATTTTTTAAAAAATGACTCTTCGTGACCTTATTAACAAATTATTAGGTAGAGAAACTGCAAGTGCTAATACCGCAAGAGAAAGACTTCAGCTTGTCTTAGCGCATGACAGAGTTGATATGAGTTCATTGTCAACAGATCTCCTTGATAAAATGAGAAAAGAAATTCTAGATGTAGTTGCAAAATATGTTGAAATTGATTTCGATGAAGTTGCTGTAAGCTTAGAAACCGAGGACAGAATGACTGCTCTTGTAGCTAATTTACCCATCAAAAGAACAATTTCTGGAGAAATACAATTTAAAAATATTGAAAAAAAAATAAATAAAAATAAATAAAAATAAATTTTTAAAATTTACCAATCTTTATGTAAGATAGATTTTGTGCCGGCTTAGCTCAGCGGTAGAGCAGCGCTTTTGTAAAGCGAAGGTCATCAGTTCAAATCTGTTAGCCGGCATTTTTTTACTCTTTTTTTCCACTAAACAAAAAAGAAAAAATGATCAATAAGATGATACCTAATAGTCGAAACTCAAAAATACTAATTAAAAATCCAGACAGTGGTTTTATTATCCAATAAAAAAATGATTGCAATAAAATAATAAAAAAAATTAGTGAATACATCTATATGATTTTTGAGATAGGAATTTGTCCCTCTCTAACTAATCTCCATTTTCCATCTTTTGCCCAAGATATTATTGTACTTCCAAGACCACTACATTCTTCCCAAGGGACGGGTCCTAAAAGATCAACGTCTGGTAAATCATTAGAGACTGATTCTGCAACAAAAGATGTATCTAATCCAGAAATATTAGCGCTTGAGGTAGCCAAAGGACCCGTTTCTAATATTAGAGACCTCGCAGTTAAAGAATCAGGAATCCTTATCCCTAATGTATTCTCACTAGAAATAAAATTTAAACTTTTATTTTTTCTAATAGGAATTATTAGAGTAAGTGGACCAGGCCAAAACTTTTCTGCAACTTTTTGAAAATCATCTCTTGCATCATTGTCGACATAATCTAGAACTTGCTGAACTTGAGATCCCATTAAAATTAATGCCTTATTTTTATCTCGTTTTTTTATTTTGTAAATGATATTAGAGTATTCTGGCATACAAGCAATTGCCGGGAGAGTATCAGTCTGGAATATTATGGGTTTACCGGTCTTTAATTTTTCAAGAGCTTCGATTTGGCTAATTATTTTCATACACAATGAAAATTCGAATTAATCTATTTATATCTTCCAATTGTAAATCTTCCAATACCAAATGTATCATTGATAGTCTTTAAGGAATCAAATCCATATTCTCGCAATAAATTTTTGATTTTTTTAGATTGATCAAAATGATTTTCCAAAATAAGCCAACCACCTTTAACAAGAAATTTTGGAGCATCTGAAATAATTTGTTTGATATGAGACAAACCATCTTCTCCTCCATACAAAGCTTTCTTAGGTTCAAAATCTATCACCGAAGAAGGCAATCTTTCATAAACATTTTTTGGAATATAAGGTGGATTGGAGATAGCTAAATTAATCATTCCGGCATAATTTGTTAAAGGTTGCCACCAATTACCGCAATAGAAATTTATATTTGACTCTGAAGAGATTTTTTTATGATTTTGTTGAGCAATATGTATAGCATTCATATCTATATCAGTTGCTAAGCCTTTCCAATTTCTATTTTCTACAGCTAAAGATATTGCAATTGATCCTGAACCTGTACCTAAATCAGCAAAAATTATTTCTTTTTCTTCAGGAGCAACAATTTTAGTAGCAATTTCAACAATTTGTTCTGTCTCTACCCGTGGTATTAAAACATCTGTTGATAATTCAAATTTAAAATTTCGCCAATATGAACTTTCACATATATATTGTATTGGTTTGGAAAGATTGGTATGGTCAAGCCATTTTTTCTTAAGAGAATGAAAATCTATTTTTGAATACACTTTCTCTTTAGAATTAATTTTTAATAAAAGTAAATCAGATTTTGAAATACCTCCTATCAAATCTAGTAATAAATAAAGATCATCTATATCTTTGTCTAGTGTTTTTGATATCTTTTATCCACAAAAAAAGATCTTTTGTGGAAATTTCATACATTACTAGTTTAAATTTTAATTTTTAGGTTTTGGTCCAAGTCTACCTTTACTTGAATCTGAGTAAAAACTTGATTTTTCTCCATCACTAGTTGATATAAATAACCCGATTAAAAAAATCGTTGGTACTCCTACAAAAAGTAAACTGGCAACGAATCCAAAATTTGTTGTTTCCATTTAATTAAGATCAAATTGATAAATAAACTATAAACAGTTAAATGTATTTAAAGTGGAAAAATCAATAAAGAATTTCAACTCATTAACAGTCTTAAACAATTTTTTGGCAAATATCAAATTTTATCAATTGAAAAGTTAAGAAAATTTTTTTTAGATATTAGGATTTGCCTAAAATTTTTAATTTTTAATTTTTATAGAAATAATTAAGAAAATTTTTTCAAAAATTTTGCATTTATTTTGTTAAATATTTGTTTTTTAGCAATATTTAATGATGAAACTTTGAGAATTGTGACCAAAATATTAACAAATTTTCCTCAATTATTTAGCTAAAAGTCAGTTACACAAAGCTTTAACACGAATCTTACAAAATAATTTAATTAATTACAAAATCCACTGAACTAGTAAAAAAACCCTTACTATCATGATGTTTAGCTGTTAAAACAGCATCTCTATAAAGAATTGACCGATGGGATTGCCCTGGTATCGAGTTCACACAGTAGTTATTAACGACCCAGGTCGTCTACTTGCTGTGCATCTCATGCATACTGCACTATTAGCCGGCTGGGCCGGCTCTATGGCCCTTTATGAATTGGCCATTTTTGACCCTTCAGACCCTGTTTTTAATCCAATGTGGAGACAGGGTATGTACGTTATGCCATTTATGGCAAGACTAGGAATTACTAGTAGTTGGAACGGATGGGATATCACCGGAGCAACTGGCGTTGATCCAGGTTTTTGGAGTTTTGAAGGTGTGGCCGCTGCCCACATTGTATTTAGCGGACTTTTAATGCTCGCTTCAATTTGGCATTGGACATACTGGGACTTAGATCTCTGGGAAGACTCAAGAACTGGTGAACCAGCTCTTGATTTACCAAGAATATTTGGTATCCATTTACTTCTAGCTGGTTTAACATGTTTTGGATTTGGAGCTTTTCATTGTGCGAATGTAGGTATATGGGTCTCAGATCCATATGGACTTACTGGTCACGTTGAACCAGTTGCGCCATCATGGGGAGCAGAAGGATTTAATCCCTTTAATCCAGGAGGAATAGTTGCTAACCATATTGCTGCTGGCCTTATGGGTATTATTGGAGGAATTTTTCACATTACCAATAGACCAGGAGAAAGACTTTACAAAGCCTTAAAACTTGGAAGTCTTGAAGGGGTTTTAGCAAGTGCCCTTGCGGCTGTTCTATTTGTCTCATTTGTGGTCGCCGGAACTATGTGGTACGGCTCAGCAACTACCCCAATTGAGCTTTTTGGACCAACTAGATATCAATGGGATTCAAGTTACTTCAAAACAGAAATCAATAGAAGAGTCCAGACAGCTATTGATAACGGAGCTACTAAAGAAGAAGCTTATGCTTCAATCCCTGAAAAACTTGCCTTTTATGACTATGTAGGAAATAGCCCAGCAAAAGGAGGACTCTTCAGAGTTGGAGCTTTAGTAAATGGTGATGGCTTACCAACTGGTTGGCAAGGTCATATTTCCTTCCAAGATAAAGAGGGTAATGAATTAGAAGTAAGAAGAATTCCTAATTTCTTCGAAAACTTCCCAGTTATCCTTGAAGACAAAGAAGGTAATGTCAGAGCTGACATACCATTTAGAAGAGCTGAAGCTAAGTATTCATTCGAACAAACTGGTATTACAGCAACTATTTATGGTGGTGATTTAAATGGTCAAACATTTACTGACCCTGCTGTAGTTAAAAGATTAGCTAGAAAAGCTCAATTAGGTGAAGCTTTTAAATTTGATAGAGAAACTTACAAATCAGATGGAGTGTTTCGTAGCTCGCCAAGAGCATGGTTCACTTATGCACATTTGTGCTTTGGTTTGCTCTTCTTATTTGGTCATTGGTGGCATGCTTCAAGAACTCTATACAGAGAAAGATTCGCGGGAATTTCTGCAGATTTTGGAGATCAAGTCGAATTTGGTCTTTTCAAGAAGCTTGGTGATGAGACCACAAGAAGAATACCTGGAAAGGTTTAATTAACATTATTTATTTATTTTCTTATGGAAGCATTTGCTTACGTACTAATTTTAACTCTCGCAGTAGTTACCTTATTCTTTGCCGTCGCTTTTAGAGATCCTCCTAAATGGGATCAAAAAGATAGGTAAAAAAAAACCTCACTTAATATATTAAGTGAGGTTTTTTTATTGAAGCTTTTCATCGCATACAAAATTTACTAGTATTAGGGTTAACTCTTCATTATTTGACTAGATGCAGTGTCCAAATTGTCAAAATACAGATAGCAGAGTTTTAGAATCTAGATCTGCTGACACTGGTAAAAGTGTTAGAAGAAGAAGAGAATGTTTAAATTGCAGTTCAAGATTTACTACTTATGAAAGAATTGAATCAATGCCAATAGCAGTAATAAAAAAGATGGAAGTAGAGAACTTTTTAATAAAGATAAACTAATTAGAGGGATATCACGTGCTTGTGAAAAAACAACTTTTTCAAGTGAGTCCATACTTAATTTTGTTGACTCTATAGAATCACAAATTATTCAAGACTCAAATAAAGATATTAAATCTTCAGAGATTGGAGAATTAATTCTTGATAATCTTAGAAATGAAAATGAGGTTGCCTACATAAGATTTGCATCAGTTTATAGAAAATTTAATGGAGTTAAGGATTTTATTGCAACTCTTCAATCTTTGAAAAATACATCTAAGAATGAATTAGCTTCAATTCTCTAAAATTAAGCATATTAAAGTGTAGAATATACACAATTTAGTGTATTTATATTGCAGGCTGAATACACCCCTTTCTCACTACCTAAGGTAGACTGCTTAAATCAAATGAACGAAAATTCTCCCGAGACATCAACAGAATCAACTGGTGAGGTAAACACATTAGATGTAAAAGAGGATGGAACAAACTCAGCTAGCACTTCGAGTTCTGAATTAACTTACAAAGATAAAGATATACCTTCTGCAGACGAATCTTCTAGTAGAAGAAATAATGATTTAGAAAATGCTGGTTTTACTCAAGAGGAATTTGCTTCTTTATTAGGAAAGTATGACTATAATTTCAAGCCTGGAGATCTTGTAAAAGGAACAGTTTTCGCTCTCGAACCAAAGGGAGCGATGATAGATATCGGAGCAAAAACTGCAGCATTTATGCCAATGCAAGAAGTCTCTATTAATAGAGTAGAGGGATTAAGTGATGTATTACAGCCCTCTGAGTCAAGAGAATTCTTCATAATGACTGAAGAGAACGAAGATGGGCAACTTGCATTATCAATCAGAAGAATTGAATACCAGAGAGCTTGGGAAAGAGTTAGACAATTACAGAAAGAGGATGCAACTATTTATTCTGAAGTTTTTGCTACAAATAGAGGTGGCGCTTTAGTAAGAGTAGAAGGTTTAAGAGGTTTTATACCTGGCTCTCATATTAGTGCACGCAAAATAAAAGAAGACCTTGAGGGAGAATATTTGCCATTAAAATTTTTAGAAGTTGACGAAGAAAGGAACCGATTAGTACTAAGTCATAGAAGGGCATTGGTTGAGAAGAAAATGAATAGATTAGAAGTCGGTGAAGTAGTTGTGGGCTCAGTGAAAGGAATTAAACCTTACGGAGCATTTATAGATATTGGTGGAGTAAGTGGACTGCTTCATATTTCTGAAATTAGTCACGAGCATATTGAAACTCCACATAATGTTTTAAACGTTAATGATCAAATGAAAGTTATGATAATAGATTTAGATTCTGAAAGAGGGAGAATTTCACTTTCTACAAAAGCTTTAGAACCTGAACCCGGTGATATGCTCACGGACCCTCAAAAAGTCTTTAATAAAGCTGAAGAGATGGCTGCAAAATATAAGCAAATGTTATTTGAGCAAACAGATGAGAATGAAGAACAATTAGCTACAACACTCACTGAAAATGAATAATCAATTCTAAATCATATTAATAAAATATTATAGAAATTAATTTATCCAATTAAAATACTCTAAATCATTAAAATAAAGATAAATAAAACAATTGTCTAACTATTTTGTTAACCTAAAACAAATGAGTAAATTATAAAATGAGTAATTTTGTCTTTACTTCTGAATCAGTTACAGAAGGTCATCCAGATAAAATATGTGATCAAATAAGTGATGCGGTGCTTGATGCTCTTCTTTATCAAGATCCTTCCAGCAGAGTAGCATGCGAGACAGTAGTAAATACTGGTCTTTGTCTATTAACAGGAGAGATTACAACCAAAGCAAAAGTTGATTACATCAAAATCGCAAGAAATGTAATTGATCAAATTGGGTATAAAGGTTTTAAAGCTGGAGGCTTTGACGCAAATAGCTGTGCCGTTTTGGTAGCGCTGGACGAACAGTCTCCTGACATCGCTCAAGGAGTAGATGAAGCTGACGATAATAACGAGGATGCCAAAAATAATATTGGAGCAGGGGATCAAGGGATAATGTTTGGTTATGCTTGCGATGAAACACCTGAGTTAATGCCTCTACCAATTAGCTTGGCACATAGATTAGCTAGACAACTATCAAAAATTAGACATGAAAATATTCTTAACTATCTCTTACCTGATGGTAAAACTCAAGTAAGTGTTAATTATCAAGAAGACAAACCAGAATCAATTAACACAATTTTAATTTCGACACAACACCTTTCTGAAGTAGAAGGATTAACAAATGAAAAAGAAATAAGAGAAAAAATAACCAAAGATCTTTGGGATAAAGTAGTACTTCCAGCTACTCATGACTTAGAGATAAAACCTCAAAAAGAAAAGACAAGATTTCTTGTTAATCCTACAGGAAAATTTGTAGTAGGAGGACCTCAGGGTGATGCAGGTTTAACTGGTAGAAAAATTATTGTTGATACTTATGGAGGGTATGCCAGGCATGGTGGTGGAGCTTTCTCAGGGAAAGATCCTACAAAAGTTGATAGATCAGCAGCTTATGCTGCAAGATACGTTGCAAAATCAATTGTTAAAGCAAAATTTGCTAAAAAAGCTGAAGTTCAATTAAGTTACGCAATTGGTGTAGCTAATCCAATATCAATACTTATAGAAACTTTTGGAACCGGAATATATTCTCAACCTGACTTGATTGAGATTATTAAAAATAATTTTGATCTAAGACCTGCCTCAATTCTAGAGGAATTTGATTTAAGAAATTTACCTAAGAAAATGGGTGGTGAATTTTTTGTTAAAACTGCGGCTTATGGACATTTTGGGAGAGAAGATTTATCTTTGCCGTGGGAAAATGTAGATGAGAAGGTAAAAGATTTAATAAAATTTGCTGAAAATTACTCAAAAATTATTTAATGACTAATGAATATTTTGGAGGCTTAGATTTTGGATCTAGCGGAGCCAGAATATCTATTATCGATAAATCCAAAGAGATCATTTTTGAAGATTCTTGCATTTATAATTATGAATTTAAAAATCCAGAAGGATGGATAAATTCTTGTATTAAATTATTTGAAGGAATACCAATTCAAATAAAAATAAATTTATCAAGATTATCTATTTCTGGGACTTCAGGAACACTAGTACCTTGTAGATCAAATGGCATTCCTTTAGGAAATTCAATACCTTATAACGAAGCATGCACTTCAAATTCTAAAAAACTAAATTTAATTGCTGGGGAAGATAAATTCTTAAATAACCCATATAGTAGCTTGGCAAAAGCGATTAAATTAATTGATACTTTTGGTGACAATATTATTTTAAGGCATCAAGCAGATTGGATATCAGGATGGTTTTTAAATGATTGGAGCTTCGGCGAAGAAGGTAATAATGTAAAACTTGGTTGGAATATTGCAAACAAATCATGGCCTGAAAGTTTCGAATCATTTTCTTTAACAAAATCAATACCAGTAATAAAGAAAAGTGGAAGCATTTTAGGAAAAATTAATCAATCAATTGCAAATTTACTTGGAACTAGTGAGCATCTTTTACTAATTTCTGGAACTACTGATTCAAATGCAGCATTTATAGCTGCTCAAGTAAAAGAAAATGAGGGATTAACAATCTTAGGTACGACAATTGTTTTAAAAAAAATAATTAAAAAAACTTTTAGCCACCCTGGAATTACAATGCATAGAGTTAATGGTGATTGGATATGCGGTGGATCTTCTAATGCTGGCTGTGGAGTTTTATCAAAATTTTTCTCTGATTTAGAAATTAAAGAATTAAGTCAACAAATAAATCCAAGAAAAAAAACAACTCTTAATTATCTTCCTTTAAACTCTCCAGGAGAAAGATTCCCCACTAATGATCCATACTTAAAGCCAATAATTAAACCAAGACCTGTTAGTGATGCATTATTTCTACATGGATTACTTGAAGGTTTAGCTAAGATTGAATTAAAAGGATGGCAAAAACTTAAAACTCTTTCAGGATATTTTCCTAAAAAAATAATTACGATAGGGGGTGGTTCAAAAAACCCACAGTGGAAATCAATAAGAGAGAAAACACTAAAAATCCCTATTATAAACTCTAATAAATCAACTTCATTTGGATCGGCACTTATTGCTTTACAGGCTGATTTTTAGAGTTTTGTAAATCAAGTATTTAATTTTTCTTCAAATAAACATAATTCATAAACAATTTATTGAGAGGGGGTTCCACAAATTACATTCACTATCTAAAGTATTAGTAAGGCCGGGATAGCTCAGTTGGTAGAGCAGGCGACTGAAAATCGCCGTGTCCCCAGTTCAAATCTGGGTCCTGGCACCTCTATTCTTTATATGAATGGGGACAAATTAGCACTCCTTAGGGGGTGCTTTTTTGTTGAAAATAGAGTATTTGCAAGGGGTCTGAGAAGACAAAAATATACCCTCAAAAGGTATAAAAAGGCATCTTGCTGAGAATAATTTTGGGAATGTTAGTGGAATGTTAGTTAAGTAAAAAAGTAACTATTGATATAGTCTCTAGAACTAACATCGCATCTAGTGTTCAAGATACAATTTTCTGAAGAAACATTGACTCATTGACACAAATCATCAGTTAAAGTTAATTAAATTAAAAAAAAGATTATAAACTAATTTAATAAAAAAAATTTCATGCATAAAATCCCACCGCACTTCATAGTTGAGAAAGATAACAAGGTAGTTTTTTTAATCAAAGGTGTCTTTCCCGAACATTTAATTTTGAAGAACTATATGCCTTACTTTCCAAAGGCATTTAAAGGCATTGTAATGAGATGTGAGGAAAGTTTCTACAAAATGAGAATGAGAGTTAATTCAAAAAAATGACCAGAAAATCAAAATATACAGCTGAATACAAAAGAGGAAAAAGTAAAAATCCAATACCATTTCCTCACATTGTCATTTTGGAGAAAAAAGAAGTTTATTTTAAGATAGATTCTGGTTGGCCTGCTTCACTTACTGTCAAACCAATCATGAGAGAGCATTTTCCTGATGACTTTACAGGAATTATTGCTTCAGTTAAGACTTGGGAAAAACTTATGAGAGAATTAGACCCTAATAATAAAATTGATTAAAAATTTTCCTTCTAAAAGTCCTAATTAAATTCATTCCTTAATACTTAGATTGCCTGTAAATAAATTCTTTTAAATTGTCCTTATAAATATTTCATACATAAATTACAAAGGATTTAAAATTAATTTAGTTCATTTTCAATGTCTGTTTAATTATGTTTGTAAGTATAGATTTATGCTTAGTTCCAATTGGAGTTGGAACTTCTTTATCACCCTATATTAAAGAATGCAAGAAAATTATTGAAGATAGGGGTTTAACTTATCAACTTGGGCCAAATGGAACCGCCATAGAGGGTGATTGGGAAGATGTATTTAATTGTGTAAAAATGTGTCATGAAAAAATCCATCAAAAAGGAGCTCCAAGGATATATACAACTATCAAAGTAAATACGAGAATCGATAAGTTGCAAAGATTCAAAGATAAAATAAATAGCGTATTAGAAAATTAAATAAATTACTCAAAAAGCATTTCATAAAACTTAAATTCTGTTTTAAGTTACTGGTTGAAAATATTATATTTACATTTCAAAACTGCAAACTTGATCTATTACACCTAGCAAAAGTTTATCGCCATTTGGATATTTCCATTTTGCATTAATATTTTCAAATTCATTAAATTCGTCGGCTCCAACAGCAACATCTCTAAAAGTCTTTTCAGTACAATTTATGTCCATTGTATAAAGAATATCTTTAGTTATATCACTTTTAGTTTTTGGTATGAATTTACTTAAAACTCTGCGAATCCCATCTTCATTAATTTGAATACTTTGTTGATCCCATACTTGCTCACCATACTTACTTCGAGGAACTCCAACCCAATTATGTGAAAGAGCATTCACTTCTACAGGAAAAATATACATTAAAAATATCAAAAGGTAAGTAAATAAAATCTTAAAAGTATTCAAAATTAATTAAATAATCTTCAATTAGCATAGCAACTTAAAACCTTTAAAGATAAACATTATTATGAAGAAAATTGCGCTTCGATAATCAATAATTACTATATTTAAAGATTAATATCCAACACATAAATATATAAACCCGTAAGATAACTTTCTTATGATTTGGTTGTTTACAAATATTTGATAGACTCTTAATCAACATTAAAGCTATATTTACGTATGCGGGTAACATTTATGATGTTTATAAAGAAATTCAACTTAAATATTGAGAGATGAAGAAGTTAAAAAAGTTTGTTTTAATTTCTCTATGTGTACTAGCTGCAATCCTTTTTTACTATTTTATAGTCGTTGAATGGAAAGAAGAGATTAATCTGATTGTTCAGAGTATGGGGCCATGGGCGCCCATAGGAATATTTATTCTTCGAAGTATTAGCACTATTTTCCCAGTAATATCAAATCTTCCATATGCAATTCTTGCTGGAACTGTTCTTGATTTCAAAACTGCTTATTTAACTATATTCTTTTCTGATTTCATCTCATGTCAAATTGCTTTTTTAATCGCAAGAAAGTTAGGGAGAGATCCCGTAAAACGCTTAGTTGGGAATAAGGCAATGAAGAGAATTGAAAGTTTTAATGAAAATCAACTTGAGGGAAATTTCTTTTTAATGACTGGAGTCTTAATGACAGGACTTTTTGACTTTCTTAGTTATGGATTAGGCCTAGGTGGCACAAAGTGGCGAATATTTACTTTTTCTTTACTCCTATGTCTTGTAATATTTGATGCTGTAGCTGTTGCAGTAGGAGCAGGATTAGCTGATGCAGTTTATATAGGTTTTGCAATGATAGGAATGTTTGGTCTTGCCATTATTACTGGTTTAATTAAAAAAAGAGTCTCCATTTCAAATCGATAATTTAAGGGTTTTCCAAAATCTGGTTAGATATAAAATCTAATTGTATTTGAATATTTATTAATACTAATAACTAAATCATAAAATTATTCACCCTCACCTTCTCATAATAAATTTTTTCATAGAGTATTAGTCTCTCTAATAATCAATATTTTTCAGAATTATCTTGAAATAATTAATTTCAATTAAGAAGATATGACATTTTGCAAAAAAAAATCTTGATGGTATAAATTTATGCAAGAATATGTAACTGTAAAAGGAATTGAAATTACGAATGACTCAATTTAGACCTACATCTTATAACCGTCCTGGAGAGCAAATATCAACTACACCATCTGGAACCAAAATAACATCTGCTAAAAATTTAATGATAGATTCAATGGTAAGAATGATTCAAAAAGCAACTAATCATTCTGTAGAAGAAAAACTTGAAGAAGAATTTAATAACAATTAAAGAATTTATTGATAAAAGTATTGGTGAGTGGAAATCTATAAGGAGTACACACACTTTAGCTTTCCAAGAATTTGAAAATACTAATAGCAGCTTAATAATCTCATATCAGAATATAGGCAGTAAAGAAGTCTTAGAAATTAAAAATAGATTTAATTCCTCTATAAAAATATCATTCGCAATTAAAATTACATGGAAATCTTTTAGTGAATGGCCAACTGAAAATAAATCTCACGAAAGTAATACAATTTTAATTTTTGCTCCAAAAGATGAATTTACAGGAATATTAATAAAGGACAAGGGATATGCAGAGCAAATACCTTCATCTTCTCGATATATTATTGACGAAAGCAATACTTTTAATATTGAGACCGAATATAACTCAACAATAAGTGAGGAAAAAATTTGGTTTTTAACTGAAAATGTTCGCTCTAGATATTCAGTTATTAAAAACAAAATAAATAAGGGGATTTTGCAAACATCCCATGCTACCGAGATAAGAAAAATAATTACTTGAGTAAATTGACTATTTTCTCAAAATAAATTCTAGTTTCTTTAATTAGATTTGACATTATAATCTTGTTTTCAGCAGTTAAATTCATTGTGGTTTTTATATCAGATATAGTTGCATCTCTAATCAGCTCTACAACCCTTATTGCATTAGGGATAGGAACACCTAAAGATAAATAAGTATTTTTAAGATCTTTTAAGCAACTTTTTTCTAAAATAGAATCATCGTTAGTAATTAATAAATAAGTAACATATCTAAGAATAATTTCACCATCTCTCAGGCAGACAGACATCTTATTTGTAGTATTAATTGAATTATTTGAATTTAAAGAATCCTCATTCTCACAAATCATTGCTGTAACAGCATCTGCAGCAATAGCATGTGAATTATTTGTTATTGAATTAATTGCATCCAATCTGGTATTTGCAGTATTTACAAATTCTTGAATGCTTTCAAAATTCTTATCAAGTAAATTTGAAATTTGAAGATGTTTTGCAAGAAGTTTATTATCGCTAAGATTTGGCATCCTTTTGAATCGGAAGTAATTTCAGTCACTCATATAAAAGAGACTTTATAACAATAGTACAAACTTTTAATTTTTAAACCTTAACAAAGCGATAAAGCAACTCTTCTTAATGAAAAAAACAAAATAAAATATTTTAAACTTTGATATTTATAAAAAATTATATATAGTTAAATTTACTAAATAATACGCTATGGTAATCACATATTGGTATTAACTAAATTTTGGATAAGCAAGACATCCTATTATCAAAAAAATTGATTTCTTCCTATAAAGAAAGGTTAGAAAATGAAATTATCAATAGAAGTAATAAGTTAAGAATCCCTCATAAATTATCTCAAGAAATTATCGATAATAATTCTGAGATCAATGAATTAAAAATAATATTAAAAAGTTTAGAAACTCCCCCATCTTCAAGAGTAGAAGGTTAATCCTTTTTTAATAATTTAAACTGTGTCTCCACAAAACAATTTCCTTTTTGAATCACTTAATAAAGAACAATTTGAAGCTGTAAACCATATTTATGGACCATTACTTGTAGTAGCCGGTGCGGGTAGTGGAAAGACTAAAGCTCTTACTCATAGAATCGCTAATTTAATTGAAAATAATAACGTAAATCCTTACAACATCTTAGCGGTGACTTTTACCAATAAAGCGGCTAAAGAGATGAAACAAAGACTTGAAATCATACTTGCGAAAGAGCTTGCAACTATACGCTTTGGTCAGCCATGGTCAACATTAAAAGAATTTGATCAAAATCAACTGAGAACTGTTATACATCAAGAAAGATTGCAAGACTTATGGATAGGAACATTTCATTCATTATTTTCGAGGTTATTAAGATTTGATATTGATAAATATAAAGATCCAGATGGCCTTTCATGGAATAGACAATTTTCTATATATGACGAAACAGATTCTCAAACTCTTTTAAAGGAGATTATTACCAAAGAGATGCAATTAGATCCTAAAAAATTCAACCCAAAAAAAATAAAATGGGCCATTAGCAACGCAAAGAATCAATGTTTAACTCCTAAAGAACTTGAAGAAAAATCTGAAAATCAAATCGATAAACTTATTGCCGATGCATATATGAGATATAGAATTGCACTTTCAAGAAACAATGCTCTTGATTTTGATGATCTATTATTATTACCAGTATTTTTATTAAGGCAAAATCATAAAGTTAGAGAATATTGGCATAAAAGATTTATGCATATTCTTATTGATGAATATCAAGATACAAATAGAACCCAATATGAGCTTATTAAATTAATTACAACTGGGGATACTGATTCAGAACAATTCTTTGAATGGAAAGATAGATCAATATTTGTTGTTGGTGATGCAGATCAAAGTATATATAGCTTTAGAGCTGCAGATTTTAGAATACTAATTGGTTTTAAAGAAGACTTTAAAAATAAACCAAATGATAAAAGTGATTGCGTTATAAAATTAGAAAATAACTATCGATCAACATCAAATATTCTCAGTGCAGCAAATTCATTAATTGAAAATAATACTGAAAGAATAGAAAAAGTACTAAAAGCAACCAAAAGCGATGGAGAGCCATTAAAACTAATAAGCTGTGATGATGAGATATCCGAAGCAGAAGCTATTACGAGTAAAATAAGAAGCTTAAGTAGTAAGAACAATTCACCAAATTGGAGTAAATTCGCAATTTTATATAGAACCAGAGCTCAGTCAAGAGTGATGGAAGAATCTTTAGTTAGGTGGAGGATTCCCTATACCATTTATGGAGGATTACGTTTTTATGATCGCAAAGAGATAAAGGATGCTATTGCATATTTAAAAGTTCTAATAAATAATGCAGATAATATTAGTCTTTTAAGGATTATCAATGTTCCTAGGAGAGGTATAGGTAAAACCACAATAGAGAAACTTAATGAAATAGCTAATAAACTGGAATTACCTTTGTGGGAAGTTATTAATAATAAAGAGTGCTTAATCTCTACTATAGGAAGATCTTCAAAAGGGATAAATCAATTTACAGAACTGATGAATGAATTAACTTGTTATGTAGAGAATTCAGGTCCATCTCAACTCTTACAATTAATTCTAGAAAAAAGTGGATATCTTAATGAATTAATAATGAGTGGGACTGATGAGTCAGAGGATAGAAGAAACAATCTCCAAGAATTGGTTAATGCTGCTATTCAATATGAGGAAGAAACTGAGAATGGAGATGCGGAGGGTTTTTTAGCTACTGCTGCTCTAACTACTGACAGCGATGATAATAAAAAAAATGTATCAAATTCTGTTACTTTAATGACTTTGCATAATAGTAAGGGCTTGGAATTTCAAAATGTTTTCATAACAGGACTTGAGCAAGGTCTTTTCCCTAGCTATAGATCTATTGATACACCATCCTTATTAGAAGAAGAGAGAAGATTATGTTATGTAGGACTAACTAGAGCTAAAGAAAGACTATTTTTAACTCATGCTAGAGAGAGAAGATTATGGGGAGGGAATAGAGAAGTTACAATCCCTTCTATATTTCTTCAAGAGATTCCAGAAGAATTAATTGATGGAGAGATCCCTCAGAGTGGTGGAATTTCGTTAAAAAGAGATTTTCATTTAGATCGTTTAACAAGAGTTGATCGAAATAATAATTTTGTTAAAAATACGCCAATTAATTCTGTTAGAAGACTTTATTCTGGTCCCACTAAAGGAGAGAAATGGAAACTTGGAGATCTGTTATTACATTCAAAATTTGGTAAGGGCGAAATTATTCATATTTTTGGAAGTGGAGAAAAAATTTCACTAGCAGTTAAATTTGGTGATAAGGGTAGTAAAATCCTAGATCCACGAATAGCACCAATAAGGTCTATTAATTCTTAATTAAATATGGATAATTTAAATTCATATCTTTATGCAGAATTAAAGAATACACCTTTTAATTTATTCACAATACTTACAAATTACTTAGAAATCCACAAAGATATAAAAGTTGCATTTGTCGGAGGCTATATAAGAGATTTACTAATTAAAAAATTTCATTCAAATCATGTATTAAAAAGTCCTGATTATGATCTTGTTATTGAAGGCTCGTCATTATCATTGGCAAGATTTATAAAAAAAAATATTAAAAATGTAAAAATTTGTTTGATAAAAGAATTCGAACTTTACAACACTGTAGAAATAAATATTGACAATATTAAAATTGATATTGCTTCTGCTAGAGAGGAAAAATATCTTGCCCCTGGATTAAATCCTTCAGTATTTGATTCAAGTATTGAAAATGACTTAAAAAGAAGAGACTTTAGTATAAATTCAATCGCTTATGAAATTTCAGAGAAGAAGTTATATGATCCATTTAATGGTATTTGTCATATTAAAAATAAGGAGCTTAATCTTTTACATGAAAATAGCATCAGAGATGATCCAAGTAGATTATTAAGATGTTCAAAATATGCAACAAGATTTGGTTTTAAGATATCAAAAGATTCTTTACATCAAGCACAAACAGTCCTCAATAAATGGCCATGGAAATACACTAAGAATAAGTATGGTTTTAAATTTCCACCAGGTATAAGTATAAGAATAAGAATGGAACTTACTGAAATATTTAAATATGATAATTTAACAGAAATACTTAGAACTTTAGAAGAATGGAAAGTTTTATCACTATTAAATGAAAATATAAAACTTCATAATAAATTTATCAGAGGTTTAAATTGGATAAAAAGGCTCAATGGAAACTCTATTCTTTTTCTAATCAAAGATTCAAAATCATTAGAAATAATTTCAGATAGATTTTTAATAAATCAAAAAGAGAAAAAATATTTAAAAGAATTTTTAGAAATAAAAAATTCTTTAATAGATAATGAAAAGTCTTTTTATAAATTTTCTCCATCAAGCTGGACCAATTTTATTGAAGAAAAGAATTTAGATCCTGAAACCGTAAAGTTAATTATTTGTGATGGAGGTAAATTTTGGCGTAATTTTTTAAGATGGTTGATTACTTATAGATATATTAAAAGTGACAAGAATGGAAAGATATTAAAAGAGGAGGGCTGGAAACCTGGGAAAGAGATGGGAGATGAGCTGAAAAGATTAAGATTTATACAAATAGATAACCTAAGGAAGCATTAATTATCCTTATTATCCACTATTCCAACTTTATACCAATTGTTATCAAGATATTTCTCAAACTTCTCATTACAACTTATTAATAACGGACCGCAAGTTTGTGGATCGCACAATAGTTTTTTTATTGTTTTCCCCTCTTCAGGATTAATACTATTCTCAAGAACAAAATCAATGATTGGTTCATCAGATTCATATCTTAAAGAATCTAAAATTTTATAATTCTCCTCAAACAAAGAACTTTTTATTCCTTTATTTATTAAATCAATTACACCTGGATAAGCTTCAAATGAATTCAGATTCAAAACGACCTTGATATCTTCAAGATTTTCTTTTCTTCTCTTTGCATTAGTTGCCTGAATCATTTCATTAAGATGACCTAAAAATCCATAACCAGTAATATCAGTTGCTGCATTAACTATTTGAATTTCAAACTTTTCTTGAATACTTTGAATATTTTCAACTAATTTTTGCTGACTGGTAACTAAATTTTTAAAAATCTCGTCATAACTTTCATACACATTTATATTTTGCATACATGCTGCAAAAAAAATACCAACACCCAAAGGTCTTGACATTAGAAGAACATCTCCAGGCTTCATGCCATATTTATTCCAGGGGCTTTGGCCCACTTTTAATACACCTTGAACTGATAGAGCCAGGTCAACTCCAAGAGTATATGGCTTATGTGAATAATTTCTTGATTCAAACGTATGTCCTCCAATTATTTCTGCTCCTAACTCATCAAAGATAGATCTTATACCATCTAAGGCTTTGAGAAAAAATATAATTCTGAAAAGCATTATCAATCTTAGGAATTGATATTAAAACTTGTCCAGTTATTAATTTAGCTCCACAAGCCCATAAATCAGAACATGCATGTAAAGCAGTAATTTTTGCATTTAACCAAGGATCACTTATTAGAGAAGGAAAACCATCTAAGCTCTCAAGAATAATATCTTTATCACTCCTATATATTTCAGAAGCATCTTCTGGGAAATCAGCAAATGTTTTTAACTTTGAATTTATTAATGATTCATTAAGTACATTTTGAGGAATTTTTGCGGCACAACCCCTGCAATCCATAAGAGAAATATTTGATTTATTTTCATTAGAGTTCATGAAAGGTTTTTTGAATTGTTGCAAAAAGTTAGTATCTAAAATATTTTTTAAAACCCAAAACAAACGAGATGGACCTACGACTAATTTCCCATAAATAGCAAACGCCTTTGGTTGGTTATTATTAAATAAATTAACTATTTGTAAACCGCGTTTTTGAGGCAACCATTTCCTCAAATCTTTATTAACAAAATCATTATTTATATTTTTGCATAGAGTTTTAGATGACTTAACGGCTATTATCCCCGATGATTTTCGTTTATTGATTCCAACAGAGGCACAATCACCTACAGCATATATATTAAAAAAATCTTTTGCTCTTAAATATTGATTAGTAATAATCCTACCGTTATTATCTAATTTTAAAATATTATTTTTGATCCAAGAATGTGGACTATTACCAGTGCATAAAAGAACTTTTTTATAATCAAAATTCATATCTTCCTTAATTTGAATATTAAAAATTTCTAATGTTCTTAAAAATCTTCTTGAAATTTTTATTGGATTACAAGCTAATATTAATTTTCTATTTTTCCATCTTTTTCTTAATGCAAATGCAATTTCAATAGCACCAAGACCACTACCAGTTACCACGAAAGGTAATTCATTTTTAGTGTTAAATGCATCCTCACTTTTTATAAATTGATAAGATTGAAAAAATGGTCTGATTGTGCAAGCAATATTTTCTTTCACTAATTCGCTAAATTCTTTAGAAACTTTTGTTGAACTTCCGCAGTTAAGAATAATTTTTGAGTATTCGAGAGGAGGTCTATTATTCAATATAATTTTTTGATTATTGAATTGAATATCCTTAACCTCGCTCTTAATAAAAGAAATTTTTGCGCTACTTGCTAAAGAAGAGATATCTATAAGACTTTGTTTTAAACGTATTGATCTGGAAATAACAGATGGATACATCGAAGAATAAACTAAAGACGAATCTCTAGATATAATTGTTATGGGAACATCTGGCATTAAATTTGGCTTCATTAGCCAATTTTTCATTAAAAGAGCATTAGTGTGTCCACCTCCAACTAAAACAAGATGATTAAGAGTCATTTAACTTTCAATGAATACAGAACATTTATTACCTATTAAAGAATCAAAATTGGGAATCATTGGTGGGAGCGGTTTTTATTCTATAAATGGGATGGATTGCTCAAAAGAATTTGAGGTAGATACCCCCTATGGTAAACCCTCTGATGCAATAAGAATTTTTAATATTGGCAATTTAGAATTAGCTTTCATTGCGAGACATGGAAGAAATCATACATTTAATCCAACTCAAGTCCCTTATAAAGCTAATATTTGGGCCATGAGATCAATTGGCGTAAGGTGGATAATAGCTCCATCGGCCGTTGGTTCTCTTCAAGAACAAATCCGTCCACTAGATATTGTCATACCTGATCAATTTATTGATAGAACACATAATAGACCTGCAACATTTTTCAATGAGGATATAGTTGCTCATGTAATAATGGCAGACCCTTTTTGTGCAAATTTATCAGGAATATTAAGTGATATTGGTGATAAGAATATTCCTTCAGGGAGGCAATTACATAGAGGAGGTACTTATTTAGCTATGGAAGGACCTGCATTTTCTACAAGAGCAGAATCTAATTTATATAGACAATGGGGATGTTCAATAATAGGGATGACTAATCATACAGAGGCGCGTTTAGCGAGAGAAGCAGAAATTGCCTATGCTTCTCTTTCGATGGTGACTGATTATGATTGTTGGAATCAAAAACAAGAGGAAGTATCTGTTGAAATGGTAATTGAAAATCTTAAGATCAATACAGAAGTAGCCAACAAAATAGTATATGAAACAGCAAAAGTGATTGATACAAACAGACCAATAAGTAAAGCCCATCAATCTTTGAAAGATGGGCTAATGACTTCTAAAGGTAAAGCATCAAAAGATGCTCAATCTAAAGTTAGAATATTTACAGATAATTACTGGAATTAGAGGTTAACCTCCTGCACCAACTCCATTATAAGATCCCGCAAAGAATAAACCTACAACTAAGATTGCTGCTATACCTCCACCAGTAGCAATTAGCCATAGAGGCAATGAACCTTCAGTCCATCTTCTTTCCCATGCTATTGCTGGTCTACCATCAGGTAGTCTGTCTTTTATTCTGCCGTCAGGGGCTTTAAGGCCTTTGTTACTCATAATTAAAAATTAGTTGAAGAAATAACTGGAAAATAAAATTCCCAAAACTAAAATAAAAAGCACGCCTAAATAAAGGCTGGTGCGATTAAGTTCAACAGGAACTTTATTAGGATTTTCGTTTATTTGCATGATAGAAAGTTTACATTTTGGATTTACTAAAAAATAAAGCCAAAGAACTTCAATAATAAATAATTAATTATTTGATTTTAATTAATCAAAACCAAATAAAATTATTCATCTATTGGGTTCGTAGATCTAATTGAGCTTTAGCATCATATCTTTGTGTAACAACAGGTGCTTTTGATTCAGAAGCTTGGAAGTAGCTATCTGGCCTGGGAGTACCAAAAGCATCATAAGCTAAACCTGTATAAACAAATAAGAAGCCAGAAATAAAGATTGCTGGAAGTGTTACTGCATGAACAATCCAGTATCTGACACTGGTTATTATTTCAAAGAATGGGCGTTCACCCGTTGAACCTGCGGCCATAATATAAATTTAATACCATATGATCTTACAAGGAAAAATCCAATATCTGCGAAGAAATTTACATCTTGGTTACAGACAGTTGTTAATTGAAACTTAAACTTAATATTTTTTTAATAGCAATCTAAAAAATTAATAAATCTAACCTTTATATCTAAGGATGTATCCTCTTTCACCAAGAATAAAGCCTTTAGTTTCATTTAGTTCATTTTTATTTAAGAAAACTATTTTTATATAGTTGGTAGGCAATTCAGAGGCTATTGGATCAAATTTCCAAGTTTGACCATCATCATCGCTAAATATTAACGTTCCATTTCCTCCTCCTGCCCAAATATATCCTTTTGGATCCCATGCCATATCAAGGTAGTTATAGCCATTCAAGAATTGGAATTATAGGCTTAGTCCAGCTCTCTACATCATTACTGTCATTATTAAATCTAATTTCTGCTCCTCTAGAGAGCATCCATAAGTTACCATCAGGCGCATATCCAATACTTTGAACTCTCTTACTACTTGCTCTTTGATGAGCGACCCAAAGATTACTATTATTTTCAAGTGTAGAGAAGAAATTACCTAAACTACTTACACTTACATATTTTCCATCTTCAGTTCTGCGAAGATCACGGATACCTCCAGATCCTGAAGAATCTACAACTATAGCTTCCCATGATTCACCACTATTAGAGGTTGAGTAAATTGCCCCAGCAGTAGTTGCAAGTTCAGCAGAATCTTCGCCAATTGTGGAAATCAAGAATGGCTGCCCTGGTAACTTATTACCTAAAGATAGTCTTGTCCAATTCTTGCCTGAATCAACTGTATGCATTACTAAAGATGGTTGTCCAATCAACCAACCTTCATTACCTTTGAAATCAATATCAAGTAGTCGAAAATTCTCTTCACTCGATAAGTTTAAAGATCTCTCTTCCCAGTTTATACCTCCGTCATTAGTTTCTAGTATTAATCTGTTAGAACCAATCAAAAAGCCATGATTATCATCAATAAAATCTACATCAAGAGCATTTGCCTGATTTTCTAATTGTATGGTATCCCAAGGACTATTTTCTGCTGTTTTAACAGCTGAAGATGAACAGCTGCTAAGTACAAGACATAGAAGCGTTGCGCAAATAAGATTTGTTAATCTAGAAAAATTTTTATTCATTTTTTTATTTTAATGCAAAGAGTATAGCGAAAGGAAACAAGCCGCAGCAAAAGCTAATCCACCAAAAATAAGAATATTTTTTTGTCCAGCAGGTAAACTATTAAAACCAAAACCATAAACTAAATTTTCTTCAAATCCACTTGGTTTTGACTTTGGTCCAATATCTTCAAAAAAGACTTTTCCTGCTCTACAAACTGGACATCTGAATGTATTAATATCCAATAATTCAAATGAAGTATTCTGAGCGATACTTAATTTCTTATTTCCCTCGGACGGATCATAAATGTAACCACAACTTCTACACTCGAATCTATTTTGTTCTAGATTAGGTGTAACTTCTTTGGTTTCTATCCCAAGAGGTACTTGAGATGTATTTTCATTCTCGTTATCACCAATCAAATTGTCATTATTTGAGGATGGTTTAATGTCTTCACTCACGATTTACGCTTAAGTCTTTAGAAACTCTAAAGGATTTTAGTTAATTCAGTGAATTTTTCAAAAAAATTTTTAAAATGTTTTCACTCCCAGGTTATGAATATTTCTTAGGTTTTTTGCTCATAGCAGCAGCAGTACCTGTTTTAGCACTCGTCACTAACCTTATTGTTTCGCCAAAAGGAAGAACTGGGGAGAGAAAGTTGACTTATGAGTCAGGGATGGAACCAATTGGTGGTGCTTGGATACAATTTAATATTAGATATTACATGTTTGCTCTTGTTTTCGTTATATTTGATGTTGAAACAGTTTTCCTATACCCTTGGGCGGTAGCCTTCAATAGATTAGGATTACTAGCATTCATAGAAGCTCTTATTTTTATCGCAATTTTAGTTATTGCACTTGCATATGCATGGAGAAAAGGAGCATTAGAATGGAGTTAAAAAATTGAACAATTCACTATCACCAAAAGCTATAAGAGAAATTAGAGAGGGCACCTGTAATCCTCTAGGAGCTCCTCAAGTAACAACTGACTTAAGTGAAAATATAATTCTTACAAGCCTAGACGACTTACATAATTGGGCGAGATTAAGTAGCCTTTGGCCATTGTTATATGGAACTGCCTGCTGTTTTATTGAATTTGCAGCCCTTATTGGTTCAAGATTTGATTTTGATAGATTTGGGCTTGTGCCTCGTAGTTCACCAAGACAAGCGGATTTATTAATTGTTGCTGGTACAGTCACAATGAAAATGGCTCCTGCACTTGTCAGACTTTATGAACAAATGCCCGAACCAAAATATGTTATTGCTATGGGTGCCTGCACAATAACTGGAGGAATGTTTAGTTCTGACTCAACTACTGCAGTAAGAGGAGTTGATAAATTAATACCTGTTGATTTGTATCTTCCTGGATGTCCTCCAAGACCTGAAGCAATATTCGACGCTGTTATAAAGCTTAGAAAAAAAGTAAGTAATGAAAGTGTTTTTGAAAGGAATAGATCTGAACAGACTCATAGATATTTTACAATCGAACATAATATGAACTTAGTATTTTCTGAGAATACAGGGGAATACCTTAAAAAACAGACTGAAAAGACCCTTGATTCATCTAAAAATAAAGAAGTAATAGATTCTATTAAAGAAGATAGTAAAGAAAGTGCTTTTAATCAACAAGAGACTTAAATGGAAAAAGAAAAAGACAACTCAAAAGATGAATTACTTGATAAAAGAGGAGAAGTTAGTAAAAAGCTCTCATCTGAAAATTTCAATAATGAATCTCTAGGCGAAGACCATATAGGGATAGAAATAATTTCTGTTGAACCTAAAGATCTTTACAAAGTTATCGCGCAATTAAAATCATATGGGTTTAATTATCTTCAATGTCAGGGAGGCTATGATGAAGGACCAGGTAAGCGTCTCGTAAGTTTTTATCATTTAATATCATTAGATGATATTAGTGAAAAATTTAAAATTAAGGAAATAAGAGTAAAAGTATTTTTAAAGAGAGATTCCGATTTATCGATTCCAAGTTTATACTCTATTTTTAAAGGTAGCGATTGGCAAGAACGAGAAACTTATGACATGTTTGGAATTAACTATGTAGATCATCCTTGTCCTAAAAGATTATTGATGCCAGAAGATTGGAGAGGTTGGCCTTTACGAAAAGATTATATCCAGCCTGACTTTTATGAGTTACAAGATGCTTATTAAGATGATTTCTTTAATTTTCTGTACATTAAAATAACTGCCCTAGCTAACCTTCGAGAATCATGCCTTAAAGTTGGAGTAATTTTTTTAGAATATAGTGGTGCTTGTAAAACATAATAACCATCAGAGATTAATCTCCCTTTATTACAAATAACAGGTTCTGCTCCTCTGGAGCGATAATAATCAATTAATGAAGATCTTTCAAACTCCCCTTGGGATAAAATTGAGTTAAAAATTCTTGTATTTACTCCAAAATTTAATAATTGTCTTTCTATAGATTTGATATGTTGGAATACATCAAGTCCATCAGTTTCTCCAGGTTGAGTCATCAAATTACTTATATAAATTTTAGGTGAATTATTTTTTAATAATGCTTCAACAATTTCTGGCACAAGAAAATTTGGTAATAAAGAAGTAAAAAGACTACCTGGACCTAAAACAATTAAATCTGCTTCTCTAATTGATTCAATAGCTGCCGGTAAAGCTGGTGGATTTTCTGGTATACATCCAATTCTATTTATTGGTTTTGTAGATTTGCTTATTAGACTTTCTCCAAATATTTTTTCACCACTATCTAGTTCTGCCCACAACATAACATCTATTCCCGTAGCTGGAATAACCTGACCTTGTACCGATAAAACTTTGCTAGAGGCTTGCACTGCTTTTTCTAAGCTACCAGTGATTGTTGTTAGAGCTGATAAAAATAAGTTACCGAAAGTATGGCCCTCTAAACCATCGCCACGAGAAAATCTATATTGAAATAATCTAGTAAGCATTGGTTCTTCATTAGATAAAGCAGCTAAACAATTTCTTATATCACCAGGAGGTTGGACACCTAATTGCTTTCTGAGAACTCCACTACTGCCTCCATCATCAGTTACCGTAACAATTGCTGAAATATTACTACTATAGTTTTTTAATCCTTTTAAAAGTGTAGACAAACCAGTACCTCCTCCAATAGCGACTATATTTGGACCTTTACTCAATTTACTTTTGACTCGTAGTGCATCAACCAAAAATGTATCTTTTTGAGGAACTAACGCCTTTTGTATAGAATTTATACTTCTATTTTGACCTACTCCTATTAATAAAATTCCTATTAATAAAACTATAGGGCCAAGTAAAGAGACAGGTAATATACTTGTTATGCTATTCATTACCCCAAAAAATATCTCAATTAGCCAATAAAGAGGCCTGAGGTTTGTCCATATTGCGATGCCTAGCAGAGATGTTATTACACCTATACCAGAGGTAATCATCCATCTTTTTATAACAAGCCAGGTAATAACCAGCTAAGAATTCTTAAAAACCGATTCAATATTACTAAATTTGATTTATTTATTACCGAAACAGTCCTTCTGAATTTTTTCCTTTTTCTTGTTCCCTTTATTTTCATCACTCCTCAGACTTTATTTATACATTAATTTATATTGAAACTATAAATCAAATAAAATGATACTTTCCTTATTCTTTAATAAAGGCAATTATAAAGTATGTTAATTTAATTTTATAAAATTCTTTATTTTGAACAAAACAGTTCCCAGCAATTGAAGCTAAAGATCTCTCTATGGTCTGGGGGAACCTTAATGTTCTTAAAAAAATTAATTTATTAGTTAATTCTGGAGAGAAATTAGCAATTGTAGGACCATCTGGTACTGGTAAATCAACAATATTAAAAATTCTAGCTGGACTAATTTTACCGACAAATGGCCTTTTAAAAATATTTGGTGAAGAACAAAATTATTTAAGATTAGATCAAAATAATCCCCCTGATGTAAGGTTGGTTTTTCAAAATCCAGCTTTGCTTGGGTCATTGACTATTGAAGAAAATGTAGGTTTTATTTTGAATAGAAATAAAAAAATTCCTAAAAAGTACATAAAAGATCTTGTAAATGAATGTCTTGAAGAAGTAGGTTTATTTAATGTGGCGCAGAAACTTCCAAATGAACTAAGTGGTGGTATGCAAAAAAGAGTTAGTTTCGCAAGGGCGTTAATAAGTGAGCCTAAAGAAAAGAAAGAGAATAAACCTTTACTTTTGTTTGATGAACCTACCGCTGGTCTTGATCCAATAGCATCATCTCGTATTGAGGATTTAATAAATAAAACAAACGATAAAGTCAAAGGCTCATCTATTGTTGTAAGCCATGTTCTTAGTACTATAGAGAGAACATCTACAAAAGTACTAATGCTATATGGCGGAAAATTTCGCTGGGAAGGTTCAGTTCATGATTTCAAAAACAGTAACGATCCTTACGTTTATCAATTTAGGAAAGGTAAACTTGAAGGCCCTATGCAACCAAAAGAGATTTAATTATTATGCGTAGAAGTCTTAGAGATTCAATCGTTGGTTTTTCTTTAGCAGGAGGGCTAATTATTTTTACATCCTTTTCCTTTTGGTTGAGAGGAATTAAATTATCTTCAAAAGATTGGTTCATTTTTGCAAATTTCAATAATGCAAGTGGACTATCAAAGAAATCTCCAGTTACATATAGGGGTATTATTGTTGGATCTATTGAGGATTTAATTTTTACTAATGAATCTATTAAAGCGAAAATAGTTATTAATAATCCTGAAATTATTCTTGCCAAACCAGCTTTTGCAAAAGTAGTAACAAATTCATTTTTAGGAGGAGATGTACAAGTCGCTATAGAGACAAGTGAAGCAAATTTACCAAAAAATATAGAAAAAGCTACTTCAAAACTATGTAATAAAAATTTAATAGTTTGTGAAGGAGATACAATTAAAGGTAAGCAATTATCCAGTTTATCTAATATTACCAATAAAATAAATCAACTTTTAAAAGACTCTAATCAGGAAAATTTAGTTGAAAATATTATTAAATCAATTGAACAATTTGATAAAACTCAAGAGAATCTTGATGAATTAATTTACTTATCAAAACAAGAAATTAATAGAGTCAAACCTTTGTTAAATGACCTTACGATAGCAGCAGGTCATCTTAATACAATATTAGCAACTATGAATGACGCAGAAACTCTTGAAGACATTAAATTAACTTTAGAAGCCTCTAGCTCAATTTCTCAAAAGATAGATCTTATGGCTGATGACTTTGAATTATTAATGAAAGATCAGGAACTTACAAGTGCTTTAAGAGATTTAGCAATTGGACTTTCTAAATTTCTAAATGAAATATATCCCTAGTTAAAATTAAATCTCATTAATTGCATTTAAGGCCATCGCAGCAATAGCTTGATCAGTAGCTTTTGGCAACTGAACATATTTACCTTGAGCCGCATCAGCTAATTCTTTACCAAATCCACTTGCAATAAATTTGCGTTCAGTATCAATTATTAAGAGTTTAATTCCTAAGCTGGGATAATTTGATGCAACACTTAGCACCTCTTCTTTTAGATTTACAGCTTCGCTATCTTCCTCTTCAGATTGACCTAAGGAAACTCCTAATGGAACATTACCTCTACCATCTGTTATTCCTACAACTATCGCTTGACCAATATCACCTGTTGCTATTGCATTTTTAGCAACTCTAGCTGCTTGTGTTAAACCATGAGCCAAAGGAGAACCTCCTCCGCAAGGCATTGTTTCTAGACGTCGTTTCGCAGCAGTGATTGATCTAGTAGGTGGCAAAAGAACTTCTGCTTGATTACCTCTAAATGGAATTAAAGAAACCTCATCTCTATTTTCATAAGCTTCTGTTAGAAGTCTTATTACAGCTCCTTTGGCACTTTGCATCCTATTTAATGCCATTGATCCGCTTGCATCTACAAGAAAGATAACTAATGCTCCTGCTTTCTTTTGTAATAATTTTGCTCTAAAATCACTTTCCTCAACAATTATCTTTTTATTAGGATTTTTTAGCCTTCTAGATTTTTGATAAGGTGCCGCAGCCCTTAAAGTTGCGTCAACAGCAATTCGATTTAATTTCCCTCTAGGGATGATAGGTCTAACATATCTACCCCTAGATTGACTTAATATTACTGATCTATTTCCGCTATTTGATGCTTTAGATTTTGCAGAAGAGAAAAGCAGTAAGTCAGGATCTACAGCGCATGCTTCAGGATCTAGAATAAATTCTTCAGGGACATCTGGTGTAGATTCTTCATCACCCTCTGATTCTTCTTCCTGATTATCTTCATTTGAATCAGATTGTTCATCATTAGAATCCTCCTGATTCTGAGGAGGAGGAGGAGGGGTTTGGTCTTCAGGAGGAGGAGGCTGCATCTCATCATCATCCTCTGGAGGCAACTGTTGCGATCTTGGAATAATTACTAGCCTCACCGCCACTTTAAGATCGTCAGTATTTACAGAATCGCTTCCTCTTAAAGCTGCATTAGCTTTTGCAACCTTAACTGCGAATAATTCTGATCTATGACCTTCGATACCTCCTCTAAGAGCCTCGTTTACCAAATAGCTTATTTGCTCTTTACTTATACTCACATCTGGTAACCACTGCCTCGCTAAAATTAATTGTGTTGATAAATTTTCCGTTTCTTCAGACCATTTTTCTGAAAACTTGATATTATCCTCTGCATGCATCAAAACAGATTTAGTAATTTCAACTCTTTGATTATTATCTATTGATTGATTAGCAGAAAGTACTATTGCAAATCTGTCTAAGACATGATCTCTTAAAATACCCTCTTCAGGATTATAAGTAGCAATTAATAGTGATTTACATGGATGAGAAAGACTCAAACCATCTCTTTCAACATAATTTTGTTCCCTACCAGTCGCTTCAAGAACTAAATTAACTATTCCATCATCTAATAAATTTATATCATCAATATATAAAACACCTCTATGAGCATCGGCTAAAACCCCAGGCTGAAAAACTTGTTCACCTGAACTTAAGGAACTTGCAACATCAATAGAACCAACTAATCGATCCTCTGTAATACCAATAGGAACTTGAACAAATGGTGCAGGTACAACTTTTGTTGATATTGATTCTTTTAATTCATTTTCATCATTTAAATTAATATTTTCACATAACTTTAAAAGCCCTTCATCCCATTCTTCTGGTTTCCAGGATCAAGATTTCTACTGATAGGTCTAAAATTAACTTTATTAAGTTTTAAATTTTTTAATGTTGCTTCACTATCAAGAATCTCAATTGGAGGAATTAAAGCATGCAAGCCTCTAGCTAATACAGACTTCCCAGTCCCTCTCCACCTGCTATTATCACACCACCTAAGCTTGGATCTACTGCTGCCAATAATAGAGATAACTTTAATAGATTATGTCCTGTTATTGCAGCGAGTGGAAATGAACTAGATGAATCTCTCTTACTCATTAACTCCTTAATATTTGTTGTAGATTTCACCTCTGTTCCAAAGTCAATTTTTAAATCCCTGATATAGAATTTATACAATAAAGTTACAATTTATAGTGGAATTATCAAATCTTAATATCAGAAATGGCTTATGTATATCATTAGGATCAAATATTGATAGCAAATTTGGTAACCCTATTAATTCATTAATTGAATCAAAATTCAGGATTGAAAAAATAATTAATAATTTAATTAATTTAAATCGTTCAAATAATTTAGAAAAACATATATTAAAAAAAATTTTCAATTGGTCTTCTCTTTACCAAACAAGTCCATTAGGAGTTATTGAAAAACAACCTGACTATATTAATTGTTTATTATTAGTCAAAGGAGATTTACTGCCTCCCTCTTCAATTGAAAAAGCAAGATTTCTCCTAAAAGAATTTCAAAATTTAGAAAAAGAATTTGGAAGAAATAAATCATCGGAAGAGCAAAGATGGCTTCCAAGACCTCTTGATATAGATATTTTATGGTGGGATGATTTATATATTAATGATGATGATTTCAAAATTCCTCATCCAAGATTTAAAAATCGTAATTTTGTAATTTCTCCCTTAGCAGAGGTACTAAGTATTACTCAGAAAATAGAAAAATTAAATGTTAAAAATTGGGTATTGAATTAATGTCCATTTGCGCAAAATAATTGTTAAGGTAAATTTATTTGATGAAAATGCAGAATAATCATTTAATAAAAAAACCTATTTTTAAAGAAAAGATATCTGAATTAAAAACAAAAAAATTTAGCTTTGAGATAAATAGAGTTGAACTTCCAAATGGACACGAAGGTGAATATGGAAGTATAAAATTTCCAAACGCGGCATTAGCCGTTCCAATAACAAGTGATAATAAAGTCATCATTCTTCGTCAATATAGATTTGCTGTTTCACGATATTTACTTGAGTTTCCTGCAGGGACTTTAGAAACAGGTGAAACACCAATCAATTCAATAAAAAGAGAGATACAAGAAGAGGCTGGCTATAAAGCAGAGGATTGGGATAAATTAGGAACTTTGGTTAATGCTCCAGGATATTCAGACGAGGTAATTCATTTATTCCTTGCCCGCAAATTACATAAATTAGATATTGATGTACAAGGTGATTTAGATGAAGATATTGAAGTACTAACTTTCTATCCTGATGAACTAGATAATTTAATTGCTAGTGGGCAAGAAATTTTAGATGCAAAAACTATCACGGCATGGTTTAGAGCTAAACAATTTTTAAAGATCTAATGGAACATCCAAGAATTCTTTTTTGGTATAGAAAAGATCTTAGAGTTAACGATAATAAAGCTCTAATAAAGGCATTTGCTTTATCAAAAGCAATAACATCAATTTATATTTTTGATGAAACATACCCTTATGATTTCAACTCAAAATCACGTTCATGGTTTTTAGGCGAAAGCTTAAAAGAATTAAATGAAAACTGGGAGAAAGCAGGTAGTAGATTACTTATTGAAAAAGGTTCACCATACATTTAATTCCTTTAATAGCAAAAAAAATAAATGCTAAATATATATTTTGGAATAAAGCAATTGAACCTTATGAAATCCAAAGAGATGAGAAGATTAAAGCTGATTTGAAAAACTCAAATATTGAGATTGTTGATTTATGGGATCATTTATTAATTAATCCCGCAGAAATTTCGACTGGAAGCAACACACCATATACGGTCTATGGACCTTTTTTTAAAAAGTTCAAAGGTCAACTAGACAAAGTAAATTTTGATAATGAAGAGGATAAGGATTTCAAATTTGAAAAATTAAAAGATTTAGATGATGAATTAATAGAGAGTAAATTGGTTACAAAATCTAAAACAATATTTGATGAATTTCTTAAAAATATTAATTTTTCAGGCATAGGAATATGCCCATGTAGACCTGGTGAAATTGGTGCAGAAAAATTATTAGAAAGTTTTTCTTCATCAAATAAAATCACCTCATATCACTTAGCTAGAGATTTCCCATCAGAAGATGGAACCTCATATTTAAGTGGCTCATTAAGATTTGGGACAATTAGTATAAGAAGTCTTTGGAAAAAGACTCTGCTCCTAAATTTAATAAATGAAGATACTAAAAAAATCCAATCAATTGAAACATGGCAAAAAGAACTTGCTTGGCGAGAATTTTATCAACATTGCTTATTTCATTACCCAGAATTAGAAAAAGGTCCCTATAGAAAGAAATGGAATAATTTTTCATGGAACGATAATCAAGAATGGTTTAATCGTTGGTCTGAGGGACAAACTGGCGTACCAATAATTGATGCTTCGATGAGACAGCTAAATCAAAGTGGTTGGATGCATAATAGATGTCGTATGATTGTGGCTTCATTTTTAGTGAAAGATCTTATTTGCAATTGGAAATTAGGAGAAAAAAAATTTATGGAACTTTTAGTTGATGGTGATCTTGCAGCTAATAATGGAGGTTGGCAATGGAGTGCTAGCAGTGGGATGGACCCTAAACCATTAAGAATTTTTAACCCTTATACTCAAACTAAAAAATTCGATCCTCTCTGCAAATATATTAAATTTTGGATTCCTGAATTATCTGGCATTAATAATTCAGAAATAATAAATGGTGATATATCAAAACTAGAAAAAATTAACTATCCAAGTCCAATTGTCTCTCATAACGTTCAGCAGAGAATTTTTAAAACGCTTTATGCAACTATTTAAATAATATTTAAGTAATCATTTATTATTAAGTTTAAATTCTCTACAACATAGGTTTGTTCTTCATATGTAATTTCTGGAAACATTGGTAAACTAAGTACTTCTGTGCATATTTTCTCAGTCTCTAAAAGTTCTTCTCTTCTATATAAAGTATTTTGATAAGCTTTTTGAGAATGAATAGGAATAGGATAATAAATAATAGTATTTATTCCCTTTTTCAAAGATGATATTTCAAGAAATTCCTTAGAGATTTATACTTTTCTATATTTGTCTCAAACAAATCTTGGGGATTATCTTTAATTGAGAACGTATCATTTTTAAATCTAATAACAAATTGATTCCATGTATGAGAAGTTAATTTAGTATTGGTTTCTGGTAGGAAGAGAAAGTCATTTTTTTTGATTAAATTTAAGTAATTATTAGCAACCTTTTTTCTCGATTCAATCCATTTAGATATTGAATTTAACTTAACATTCAGAATCGCTGCTTGAATCGTATCTAGCCTACTATTATAACCAATTTGATTATGAGCATATCTTTTAGGACTTCCATGTACTGCTAATTCTCTAATTTTTTGAGCTAAAAAAGCATCAGATGTTGTCACTGCTCCACCATCTCCGGCTGCTCCAAGATTTTTTGTTGGGAAGAAACTAAAGCAGCCAATATCTCCGATGCTCCCAACTTTTTGACCATCCCAGGCTGTACATGTAGCCTGAGCACAATCTTCAATAATTTTTAGTTTAAATTTTTGAGCAATTGTCTTAATTACTGTCATATCAACAGAATTACCAAATAAGTGAACCGGCATTATTGCTTTAGTTCTCGAATTAATTTTTTTCTCAATATTTTTTGTATCTAGTAAAAAAGTATTTGGATTTATATCCACAAAAACCGGTTTAGCACCAACATTGCTTATTGCCTCCGCTGTAGCAAAAAAGCTAAAAGATGAAGTAATAACTTCATCACCTTCACCTATGTCTAAAGCTCTTAGAGCAAGAATTAATGCATCAGTACCACTATTACAACCAACAGCATATTTTGTACCTATCAGCGATGAAAAAGAATATTCAAATTGCTTAATTACATCTCCACCAATAAATTGACCTCCTTTTAATACCTTTAAAACTTCTTTTTCAATATCAGAACCTATTTCTAAATATTGTCTTTCTAAAGTGAATGGAGGTACTTGCATAGTATTTATCTTAACCTTAAACTTTTTTATACGGGATAAACATTTTTTACTTAAACCATTCAGGCTCACTACCAGGTGTCCATTTTATATTACATCCTAGTGAGGGCAGCTGTTTTGACGGATAATCTTTATCACCAACCATCGCTTTGGCTGCTGAGATCAAATCATCTCCCGTTACGGGGACATTGTTAGAGGGTCTACTATTATCGAGTTGTCCATGATAAAAAAGAGAAAAATTCCTATTCCCTTTATTAGTGAAAAGATAAAAATCTGGTGTACAAGCAGCTTTTAATTTCTTTGCAAAGCTTTGATCTTCATCAAATAAATATGGAAATCTCCATCCATTAATTTCAGCTTGCATTTTTAAATTCTCTGGAGAATCCCCAGGATGAGTTTTGATATTATTACTTGAAATTGCAATAGTCTGAATATCATTTTCAATATCTTTTGTTAATTTTGAAATATGAGTTTCAACATGCTTAACGAATGGGCAATGAGCGCAAATAAACATTATAAATAAATGTCTTTCGTCCAAATGTGAAAAATCAAATTTTTTATATTCTTTTAAATTAACATTAAGCATTTCAGCATTAGGTAATGAACTACCCAACTCGATAAACATAGAATTAGTTTTAACCATTGTTTATGAACAAACTATATAGTTGAAGAATATTGTATATTTTTGATTTATGTATTAACAAGTGCACTTTTTGTAGGAGAATAATATAAATAATTAATAAAATGCTTCTTGATTTAACCGGAAAAAAAATTCTTGTTACTGGTATCGCTAATAACCGATCAATCGCATGGGGTATAGCACAACAGTTATCCAAAGCTGGGGCTGAGTTAGGTATAACCTACCTGCCTGATGAAAAAGGCAGATTTGAATCTAAAGTAAGAGAGTTAACAAGTGATTTAAATCCTTCGTTATTCTTACCATTAGATGTTCAAAACCCATCTCAAATAGAAGAAGTATTTGAAAATGTCAAGAATAAATGGGGAAAAATCGATGGATTAGTTCATTGTTTAGCATTCGCTGGGCGTGATGAATTGATTGGTGACTACAGTAATACTTCATCAGAGGGATTTGATAGAGCACTTAATATAAGTGCTTATTCGCTTGCACCTTTATGCAAATATGCAAAACCCTTATTCAGTGAAGGAGCAGGTGTAGTTTCATTAACTTATCTAGGTTCTGAAAGAGCTATTCCTAATTATAATGTCATGGGAGTTGCAAAAGCTGCATTAGAGGCATCAGTCAGGTACCTCTCCGCAGAGCTAGGACCTGAAAGACAAATCAGAGTTAATGCTATAAGTGCCGGCCCTATAAGAACTCTTGCAAGTTCTGCAATTGGGGGAATCTTAGATATGATTCATAATGTTGAAGAGAAAGCACCATTAAGAAGAACAGTTACTCAAATAGAGGTAGGAAATACAGCAGCATTCTTATTAAGTGATCTTTCTAGTGGTATTTCGGGTCAAACTATTTACGTTGATGCAGGTTATTGCATTAATGGTATGTAGAGAAAAAATTTTTTAATTTTATGTCAGATATAAGACAAGCAGAAATTCAAAGGAAGACAAACGAAACTGAAATAAGTGTTTTTCTAAATGTAGATGGCACTGGTATCTCCGATATCAACACAGGAGTTCCATTCCTTGATCATATGTTGCATCAAATTTCTAGTCATGGATTATTTGATTTAAAAATTAAAGCCATTGGAGATCTTGAAATAGATGATCATCATACAAATGAAGATGTTGGTATTGCATTAGGCAAAGCTTTTGCAAAATCTCTTGGGGATAGAAAAGGCATTAATAGATTTGGACATTTTTTAGCTCCTCTTGATGAGGCATTAATACAGGTGACTTTAGATTGCTCAGGTCGGCCTCATTTGTCATATAACCTGCAAATGCAATCCTCCAGGATTGGAACTTACGATACAGAATTAGTGAGAGAGTTTTTCATCGCCTTTGTCAATAGTAGTGGAATCACATTACATATAAATCAAATTCAAGGTGTTAACGCACATCATATTGTTGAAGCAAGTTTCAAAGCATTTTCTAGAGCCATGAGAATGGCGACTGAGATAGATCAAAGACGATCTGGATCCGTACCAAGTAGTAAAGGTATGCTTGAAAGAGAACAAGATTAAAAATCGAAATAATCCACAATTTTGAACATTATTCGCGAAAATAAAATAATTAATGTTAAATCGTGACAAGCTTACAAGAAAAAAATATTCTAAATAACCAAGTTTTTGATAAAGCTGATTGGTCAAGCGCTTATCAAAATGTTGAAGTTGAGTTAGAAAATAAATCTTTAAATATTTCAAAGGGGAATATAATCCCTGAATTAAATGGAACATTATTTAGAAATGGTCCAGGTATTCTTGAAAGAGATGGGCAATGGTTACATCATCCTTTTGATGGTGATGGGATGATTACTGCAATAAAATTTAAAAATGGGAAAGCTTCTTTTACTAATAAATTTGTAAAAACTGAAGGTTTTTTAAAAGAACAGAAAGTTGACAAATTTATATATAGAGGAGTATTTGGATCTCAAAAAAAGGGCGGAGTTATTAATAATGCTTTTAACCTAAATCTAAAAAATATCGCTAATACTCATGTTATTAAATTAGGAGATGAACTATTAGCGTTATGGGAAGCAGCAGGACCTCATTCACTCGATCCAAATAATCTGGAAACTAATGGATTAACAACTCTTAAAGGTGTACTTAAGAAGAATGAGGCATTTAGTGCACATCCAAAGGTAGATTTTAATTCCAATTCAGCAGATGAAGTTTTAATAACTTTTGGAGTACAAACAGGACCAACCAGTACCATCAGATTGATGGAATTTTCAAATTCTGGGAAAAATTCAGGAAAAATTTTATTTGACAGGAAAGATAAACTTAAAGGCTTTGCATTCCTTCATGATTTCGCCATAACTACAAATTGGGCAATCTTTCTGCAAAATGCCATAGACTTTAATCCACTACCATTTGTGATGGGTCAGAAAGGTGCGGCACAATGTTTAAAGTCTAACCCTAATAAAACAGCAAAATTTTTCATCGTTCCAAGAGATAGTGGACTATTCAGAGGTCAACCTCCAATTATCATTGACGCTCCTGAAGGGTTTGTTTTTCACCATGTAAACGCATATGAGAATGATTCGAATATTATCTTAGATAGCATTTTTTATGATGATTTCCCCTCAGTCGGTCCTGATGAAGATTTTAGAGATATTGATTTTGATAATTATCCTGCAGGCACATTAAAAAGATCACTTATTGATTTAAAAGGTAAGAGTTCTAAATTACTAAGTATTAGTGATCAAACTTGCGAATTCGCAGTCGTTAACCCTCATTTTCTAGGAATAAAATCAAACTATAGCTGGATGGCATGCACAGAGAGAAAGACAGGAAATGCACCACTACAAGCAATAAAAAAAATAAATCTTGAGACTAAAGAAGAATTGTTCTGGTCTGCTGCTCCAAAAGGTTTTGTCAGTGAACCCATAATGGTTCCTAAAGAAGATAGCAAATATGAAGATGAAGGTTATTTATTAACACTCATCTGGAATGGATCCAGAAGAGGTAGTGATTTAATAATTTTAAATTCTAGAACTCTTGAAGAGCTCGCTACATATGAATTACCGATTAATATTCCACATGGTTTACATGGATCATGGGCGAATGAAAAATTAATTTAATAATCTGGGAAAATCTTTTTGAGTTCAGGAATTAATTTAGCGATAGCTTTGCCTCTATGGCTCAAATTATCTTTAATATCATTTGACATCTCGGCAAAAGTTAATCGACTTGAAAGTTCTTCAAATATTGGGTCGTATCCAAATCCATTTGTTCCTCTAGTACTTAATAATATAGTTCCAAAACATTTTTCCTCAATATCTAATATTATTTCTCCATCAGGAGTTGCGACGCAAACATTTGCGACAAAATATGCATTACGATTATGAATACCTTCAAGCTCACTTAATACTCTCTTAATCCTATCTTTATCATTATCTGCGTATCTTGATGAATAGATACCAGGACTACCATTTAGAGCCTCTATACATAAACCTGAATCATCTGCAATTGCATAATTATTCAACTTTTTTGATACCTCGCAAGCTTTTTTGACAGCATTTTCTCTAAAAGTTTTACCTGTTTCAACAACATCTATTGAATCAGGTTGTAAAGCCAATTGACAATTAATATCTGATAGTAATTTCTGATATTCACTAATTTTCCCTAAATTTTTACTTGCGAGATATAAAAGTTTTTTCATTTATTTATTCATTATTAATAAATTCTTTACTCCATTTTAAAGTTTTATCAAGCAAATCTTTTGAAGGAGCCTCACAATACAATCTCAGGAGCGGTTCTGTTCCAGAGAATCTGAAAAGTATCCAAAAATTATTTTCAAGTCGTATTTTTATTCCATCAGTCATAGAGACATTCTTGACTAAATAATTGCAAATATCATTAGGTATATTATTAATTATAAATTTTTTTAGATTATTTTTTTTATTATTATTAGCAAAAGGTATATCAATTCTTTCATAAAAACTTGGACCAAATTCTTTTTGTATTTGATCAAGAGATTCAAATAAATATTTTGATTGTTCGGCAATTCCATTTAATAAAGTCATAGCCGCATATAAACCATCTCTTTCTGGCAAATATTCACCAAAACCTACTCCTCCCGATTCTTCTCCACCAATAAATATTTGTTCATTAATCATTTTTTCTGCAATAAATTTAAAACCTACAGGTAACTCAATTACTTTCCGATTTTGTTTTTTTGATATATTCGTGATAATGTCCGATCCACTTACAGTTTTTAAGACAGGATCTGAAGTCTTATTTTTTAAACCAAGATAATCAATAAAGTATGGTAGTAGACTTTGAGTACTACAGTATCTACCCAACTCATCAATTACGGCAATTCTATCGCCATCACCATCAAAAACTATACCTAAAGTTTTTGTATCATTAATTGCTTCTTTCTTTAGAATCTTTTTTAAATTATCAATATAATTTTCTAAAGGTTCTGGTGGATGTCCTCCGAAATACGGGTCATTATTTTCTCTTATACCTTGAACGATATCTGAGCCATTACCTTTGAAGAGAATATCTAAACTATTAGAAGCTGAACCATGCATTGAATCAAAAAATACTCTTATTTTCATCTCTTTTAATTTATTTAAAATAAATTGAGTATTAAATTTGGAGGAGATTCTTTCTAAATAAAATCTCTTTATATCGATTTCTTCATATTTATTACTGCCAGGCTCGATAGTATTTTGTAATTTAATTCTCTTTTCTACTGCTTCCGTAAAAGATGAATTCACAGAGGATCCTTGAAAATTTTTTATTTTCAAACCAAGCCAATCACTAGGATTATGGCTTGCAGTAATTATTAAAGAACCAAGTAAATTCATTTCTTTCGCATAAAAACTGCATGCAGGAGTTGTTACATAGCTAGTCGATAAAATCGGCTCAAGACCACACGCATTAACATATGGAATTATTGCTTTCGCTAAGTGGTTAGCCATAAATCTTCTATCAAAACCTATTAAAACTTTTTTTGATAAAAGCTTATTGTAATATTGATAATTTAACTCTTGGCAAGAAGCAACGGTTACTTTGATTAAATTTTCTAAAGTAAAATCAAAAGCTAACCTGCCTCTCCAACCATCAGTACCAAATTTAATTACTCTGTAATTATCTTGATGCAAAATGTTAAAGGCCTCTAAAGTGTATAAATATATTTTAATTTATGTAGTATTAATATAATACAACTGGAAAATTTTTGAATAATTTATTACTTAAAAGTTATTTAAGATGTAAAAGAAAGGCTTGGCTTGATTTATGGGGTAAAAAATCACTAAAAACTTGGTCTGCTCAACAATCAATTCATTTAATAACTGAATTTAGTAATTTTAATAAATTTACTGATGGAGATTTGTTCAAAGGAAGAAAAGCATGTGAAAAGGGAGTCAAAGGTGTAATAGGAATAAAAATTAGAGATAAATTAAAAAATGATTTAAAAATTGAGATCAATCCGTCTTTATTAATAAGAACCAATGGAGATAGTATTTGGGGTAAATATAAATATTTGCCTGCAGTTTCAAAATTAGGGCGCAGAACGACGAGAGAACATCAATTAGATTTAGCTTTATGTTCAATTTTTATAGAAAGATTTCAAAAAGCCAAGATAGAATATGGCCTTGTGATATCAAGCCAAAATAATAAAATTTATACTGAAAAAATCTTCATAAATAAAAAATTAAGAGAGTAAAGCAATAAATCTTTTTTTTGAATTAAATGAATCATTAAAATATAAAATTCCAAATATTACGGAAAACAGAAAAAAATGCTCAATATGTTCTTGGAAACAATTCTGCGATAAAGAAGCTGAATCTAATGGTTTTTTAACCGACATTGATGGAATTGGTAGTAAAACATCTCAATCATTAAAGAATGCTGGTATACATGATGTTAAGCAATTAGCATCTTGTGATAAATCTAAATTAAAAAATAAATTATCTATTAATGATGAAAATGATTTTAAGAAAATTAATCAGCTAATTAATCAATCAAAATCTTATTTATCAGGATTACCAATTCATCTTAAGTCTCATAAAGATTTATTAGATTTATTGAAGAAACTTAACCAAGGTTTTTATGTATTTGATATCGAATCAAATCCTGACGATAATCATGACTTTTTATATGGCTTACTTTCAGTAGAAAATGTAAATGACCAAACTAAAAATTTTGTTTATAAACCCATATTAAATTTGATAAATAAAAATAAATATAATAGAGATTTTCAAACAATTAAATTCAAGACGTAATTGGCCTATATTACACTTTGGAGAAACAGAAAAAATAACAATGATAAAAATGGCAAAAATAATTAATTTAAATAAATTTGAAATCGATTATTTAGAGTCAAGATTTATAGATTTGCACTTACTTATAAGAAACTCATGGATCCTTCCAATAAAAAATTATAGTTTAAAAACAGTTGCAAATTGGGTAGGGTTTGAGTGGAGTCAAAAAAATATTGGAGGATCTAAAGCTTTATATTGGTGGATCCAATATAGCAATACGAAAGAGAATTCTTTTTTAGAAAAAATAATAACTTATAACAAGGACGATTGTTTAGCAACTTTAGAAATAATTAAATGGCATTTAGATAATGCTCATAAGTTTCTAAAAGAAAGCTGATCCTATAGATTTTTCAACTTTTATTGATCCTAATTCCTCATTAAAAAAATATTCTAATTGGTTTAAATAATTCTTTTTAATCATCGCTAAACCAATTACTTTCTTAGAGCTAAGAGATAAAAAACTAGTTATAGTTCCAGTTATTATTTCTTTATTTTCATTTAAATAAATTTTTTTATCATTTAATTCAAAGTTTTTATTGAGAATACTAGATGACCAAACTCTAATTTCCTGCTTTAAAGATGATATCCTTTTCAATCTTGCCATTGTTTCCTGTCCAAGATAACAGCCTTTATTAAAATCAACTAAATCATATAAACCTAATTCAAGGGGATTATTTTCACCATCGATTTCAGAATTTAATCTTGGGATAGCCTGCCATATTTTCCACATTTCAAGATTACTTGATTTCAATAATTCTATTTGATTGTCTAGACAATATTTTTTAGGATCTTTATTGATAAAAATTTTTGGTTCAAATTTTCTCCAGGGTTGATACTTATCTAATTCCTGTAATCTAAAAATAGGAAAATTATCACTCAAAGAAACATTATCAGTGGGGAAGATCATATTCTCGAAAAAATCTTTAATTTCTCTAATATTGCCTTCAATATTAACAAGTAATAATTTATCTTTGTAGATATGAATTTCTAGCAATGCTCTCAAAATACCTTTTGGATTAAGCCAGCATGCTTGCATAAAAGGAACATCAAGATTCATATTATTTGTTGTAATTCCATTTAAAAATCTTTTAGAGTCTTCTCCCTCGACATAAAAGGATTCAAATTCTTCTAACCAAAAATTTTTTTTATTGTCTTTTTTAGTCATCAATTAATAAAGTCTCTAATATTAAATAAACTCTTCAAGACAACTTTATTTTTCCTCAAAACATCAGCACCACCCTCTTCTCTATCAACTATTGTTAAAACTTCATTAACAATATAATCGTTCTCTCTTAATTTATTGATTGCTTTTAGGCAAGATCCTGCTGTTGTTACTACATCTTCTAAAACAGTTACAACAGTTTTACTATCTAAGTTTGGCCCCTCAATTCCTGATTTAGTGCCATAGTTTTTAATCTCTTTTCTAATTATTAAACCATTCAGAGGAATTCCCTTATTTGCAGCTAACAAAATCACACCACTAACAAGTGGATCTGCTCCTAAAGTTAAACCTGCAACAGCTTCAGTTTCAGAATTCATTAATTCTAAAAATAATTCGCTAATTAAATTTAATCCATACCCATTTAATGAAACAGGTTTACAATTTAAATAATGGCTGCTTTGTTTGCCAGAGGATAATTGAAAATTGCCTTTTTTATAGGAATTTTTCTGCAAAAGATTAAGTAAGTTTGCCTTATTGTTATAAAAATCTGAAGAGAAATTACTCATTATTTTTGCATTAATATATTTAAAGATTAGAAGAAAAAAAAGAAATCTCACAAAAGCTTACTAATTTGGTGCTTTTTGAAATATTATTTTTAGGTACTATAAAATTAGCTGCATTTTTTAATGTACTCATTTGGGGGTGTAGCAATCTGGTGAATGCAGCGAACTCATAATTCGCCTTAGGCGAGTTCGATCCTCGCCACCCCCATCAAATACTTGGCTTTGCATGAAAATAACACTTATTTTATTTTTATTGGCTTTTCCTGCTTTTTTTGCCGCCAGTGAACTTTCAGTATTACTAATAAGGCCTAGTAAGGTTTTAAGGTTAATAGAAGAAAAAAGAGAGGGAGCTAATTCAATACTTAAAATTCAAAAGAGATTTAGATCATCATTAATTTCATCACAATTTGGAGTCACTATTTCACTAATAGCTATCGGTTGGCTAGGTAATGGACTAGCTAGAGATTTTTGGCAAGATAATTCTCTTAAAACTAGATTCTTAGACCTTACTTTATTTTTAATAATTGTTTTCATTTCGACACTTATTTCCGGCCTAATCCCAAAAGCAATTGTTATTAATAATCCTGAATCAGCAGCCTTAAAATTAACAACTATTTTTGAAGCTGTAAGGAAAGGAATGAAGCCTGTAGTTTCAATAATTGAATTTTTTGTAAGTGCATGCTTAAGATTATTAAAATTAAACAATAAATGGGATTCACTAAATTCTGGATTATCAGCAGGAGAGCTTGAAACACTCATAGAGACGAATAATGTTACTGGTTTAAAACCAGATGAAAAAAATATAATCGAAGGAGTTTTTGCTCTAAAAGATACTCAGGTGAAAGAAGTGATGATCCCAAGATCTGAAATGGTTACTTTACCTAAAGACATCACTTTTTCAGAACTTATGAGAAAGTAGATAAATCTCGTCATGCAAGATTCTTTGTTACTGGAGAATCTTTAGATGATGTTCTAGGTGTATTAGATCTACGTTATTTGGCAAAACCGATATCTAAAAGTCAATTAGGAGCTGATACATCATTAGAACCTTTTCTTTTACCAGTTACTAAAGTTTTAGAGACTTGTTCTTTAGCTGAGATTTTACCTTTAGTTAGAGATTACAACCCATTTTTACTAGTTGTAGATGAGCATGGAGGAACAGAAGGTTTAATAACAGCAGCAGATCTAACGGGAGAAATAGTTGGAGATGAAATGCAAAATAATAGTATTAATATTGATATGAAACAGTTAGATAATTCACAAAAAAAATGGTCAATTGCTGGTAAAGCAGAAATTGTTGAGATTAATAAAAAATTAGGTTTTCAGATTATAGAAGGTGAAGATTATCATACCTTAGCAGGATTTCTTTTGGAGAGATTTCAAATGGTTCCAAAAATTGGTGATATTTTAGAATTTAAAAATATAAAATTTGAAATAATTTCAATGTCAGGTCCTAGAATAGATCGTGTAAAAATAAATCTTATTGATAGTAAAAGTTGACATTCTATGCATGATAATAAAATTATGAATATGGATTGTAAGATATGACACTAGACTCGTATCCAGTCAAGGTTGGAGTCATAGGTATAGGGAATATGGGATGGCATCATGCAAGAGTCCTTAGCCTGTTAAAGGACGCAGACTTAATTGGTGTAGCTGATCCAAATGAGCAAAGAGGTCAGTTAGCCAAAGACCAATTTCAATGTGATTGGTATAGTGATTATCATCAACTTCTTTCTAGAGTCGATGCAATCTGTATAGCAGTTCCAACCCTATTACATCATCAAGTTGGATTAGATGCTCTTAAAGCAGGTGTACATGTTCTTATTGAAAAGCCAATAGCAGCGAGTAGAAAGGAAGCAGCCTCATTAATAAGTGTTTCTAAAAATAAAAATTGTTTATTACAAGTTGGACATATTGAGAGGTTTAACCCTGCTTTTAGAGAATTAAATAAAATTATTAATGATGAAAAGATAGTTGTCTTAGAGGCGAGAAGACATAGTCCACATGCAGACAGAGCCAATGATGTCTCGGTTGTTATGGATCTTATGATTCATGATATTGACTTAGTTTTAGAATTAGTTAATTCAAAAATTAAAAAATTATCTGCTGTTGGGGGCAAAAATAAAGAAGGTTTAATTGATTATGTAAGCGCTACACTTGTTTTTGAAAATAATGTAATTGCAAATTTAACAGCAAGCAAAATGAGTCATAAGAAGATTAGAAGCTTAAGCGCACATTGCCAAAATGGGTTAGTAGAAACTGATTTCTTAAACCATAATCTTCAAATACACAGAAAATCAAATGAATCTTATTCCGCTGAACACGGAGAATTAGTTTATAGAAACGATGGATTTGTAGAAGAGGTTAGCACAACTTCTATTGAACCACTTTATGCTGAATTAGAGCACTTTCTAAAATGTGTGCAAGGTAAAGAATCTCCAGAAGTTGATGGAGAACAAGCTTCAAGAGCATTAATTATTGCAGATTTTATTGAGCATGCTGTAGAAAACCCAGGAGAGAGTATTCCCTTAGAAAACGCTATCTAACAATTAATTATTTAAAACCAACTGCAGCTTGCCATACAAATACTAGAAGAAAAAAGAATAAAGGGATTAAAGGAAGAACATCAACTGTTGGAGCAAAAGCTTTGTATGCTTCGGGAAGTTCAGCAAATGTATTAAAAAAAATCAACACCTTCTAAATAAATTAGTTAATTACTATATGACGTTACCACGTATGATGAGCAATGGAGGATGTTTTCCACGGAGCGAAATCTATTGTAAAACAATTATCCTGAATTGCTTTTGAAATTGAATTAGTAAATCGTATGACATGAGATATATTATGTAAACTTATTAATGTTAAACCTAATAATTCATTATTTCTAATTAAATGATGAAGATATGCACGAGAATAATTTTTACATGTTTCACACGTACAACTTTCATCAATTGGGCGAAAATCATCTCTAAAACGTGCATTGCGCAAATTCCATCTTTGATCATTAAAGAATGCAGTTCCATGACGTCCTAGCCTTGTAGGCAATACACAATCAAACAAGTCAAATCCTTTTGCTATTGCTATTGAAATCTCTTTCAGAGATCCAATACCCATTAAATATCTTGGTCTATTAGATGGTAAGAATTTTGGGACTAAATTTATTACATTATGAATTTCATCTATAGACTCTCCTACACTTACCCCACCTACTGCAATTCCAGGAAGATCAAATGAGCTAACAAATTTTGCACTTAACTCTCTTAATCGCGGATATTTACCTCCTTGGACTATACCAAAAAGTGCTTGATCCTTTCTTTTATGAGTCTTCACACATCTCTCCAGCCAAAGATTTGTTCGTCGCAATGAATCCTCAATATCATTTTCAGTAGATGTATGAGGAGGACAATGATCAAAAGCCATTGATACATCAGCTCCTATATCCATTTGAATTTCCATTACTTTTTCAGGAGAAAGGAAAATATAACTACCATCTCTTGGATTCTTAAAGCTAACCCCTTCATCAGAAATCTTATTTAATTTTGCCAAACTGAAAACCTGATAACCACCAGAGTCTGTAAGTACTGGTTTCTCCCAATTCATAAATTTGTGAATACCACCAGCTTCCTTAATGATTCTTTCTCCCGGTTGTAAATGCAAATGAAAAGTATTAGCTAGTATCATTGAAGCATCTGTGGAATCAAGTTGTATTGAGCTCAAACCTTTAACTGTGCCTAAAGTCCCTACCGGCATAAACTTAGGTGTTTTGACTAAACCATGAGGGGTGGTAAAAATACCAGTTCTCGCATTCGTGGTATTACAAAAAGAAATTGATTTAAAATCAAACACAATATCTACTAAATTTTGTCATTATGTTTTTTCCAATTTAACGTATTATTATCTAAGCCATATCTTTGAAACTCATCAAAAAAAATTTTTTAAATGACTTTGCAGGTGCTTGGATCTTCTTCACTATTTTCCCAAAGTTACCTTTAATCCTTCCAAGATTTAAAAATATTACTCAATATGCACCTCTTTTAGGAATTTTTATAGGATATATACAAAGTCTTATATTCATAAGTTTAAGAAATAATTCATGGCCAATCTTTGCCTCTGCATCGATTTGCATCGCAAGTGGTTTCTTAATAACCGGAGGACTTCATATAGATGGTTTAATGGATACATTTGATGGTTTATATGCAGGCAAAGATAAATTTATTAAAGCAATGAAGGATAGCAGGGTTGGAGCTTTTGGTGTACAAGCAATTATTTTAATAACACTAATACAGTTAGCATCTTTAATGAAGATAGAAGATAAAATATTTCATGTCTTGCCAATATGTTTGTTCTGGGGAAGAGTATCAACACTTATCTATATAGATAAATTTAAATATTTTAACTATAAAAGAAAATCTTTTAGTCACCAAAAATATTGGAGAGGACTAAACAAAGAATCACGATTATCTATCTTAATTTTAATTTTATTAGGATTATATAATTTAACTGTTAGCGATTCTTACATTTTTATATTTAAAAGACTTACATTATTAGTCTTAGGTTTCTTCTTCGCATGGAGGATACCAATTTTGATAGGTCGTAAAACTGGTGGCGTTAATGGAGATACATGCGGAGCGAGTGTTGTATTAACTGAAACTGTTATGTTATTTATTTATGCAATTGTTCTATAGGTAATTTCAAACAAAAAATATTAGTATTTTTAAATTTTTGAATTTCACTATTAAATTGCTGATTATCTTGGTCATTCTCGCTGAGATATAAATCACCTCCAATTTTTCTAGCTAATTTCCTAGCTAAAAAAAGACCAACTCCTGTACCATCTTTATTTTTAGAAGCATTCCCACGATAACCTTTTCTAAATATTTTTTCTGCTTCCTCTGAGGCAATCTTCTTTCCATTATCACAAACTATTATTCCAGAATTAAAGAGGAATATTCCTATTTGAGCATCTTCTTCCGTATACTTACATGCATTTTCTAATAAATTTGCAATAATCTCTGCAATTACTCTATATTTTGAGTCTATTTCTCTCACTGACCAATCTGGCCATTCTGAAGATTGATTCCAACTTTTATTCTGCAATTTTGCATTAGCTTTACCTCTTTCTAAAATAGGGGTCAAAAGATCTTTGATGGTAATTTTTTCTGTCGCATTGAGATCAGGAGGTAATAAAAGTCTTTCCTCTCCAATATCAGCAGGTATCTGAATAGGTTTATTTAATTTTTCAAAAGATCCAATATATTCATTTATTTGTTTTTGCTCTATCAACATCCTTTCAATAATTTCTAATGAATCACTATCAGGACCAAGTCTTTTCATCAATAATTTTGCATAAGTTCTAAGTGCTGCAAGGGGATTTCTAAGTTGATGAATAATAAAACCTACTTGGCTTTTTAAATAATTAATCTCTTCATCATTTTTCTGCCTTTCAATTTCTATAGAAAAACTTCTGGATAATGAAATTGAGAGAGCTTTAAGTCGAGAATCAAGTATTGATGGCCATTCTCCTCTTGTGAAATCAGTTTCTACCCTAATAACACCTATTAAAATATCTTTATCTTGAATTGGATACCATCTTCTATTGGGGGCAGAAACTTTTAATTCAGGATCATCTGCGATTGGCTTTAGAGACCTATCATTTTGAGGCCATTGACCTAACAATTCAAATCCAGCTTTTTCCCCTTTCTTTGCAGAAGCAAGATATACTACCAATTGCTCCACTCCCATAAAACAGCCGAAACTTTCTAATTGAGTTAAAACCAATTCTTCAAATTTATTAGAAAGTGGCATAATAAGAACTTGTTAGAAAAATTTTTAGAGAAATTCTCAAAAAAAACTTGTAAAATCTGAAAAAAGTATTAAGATTGTTAGTGATGCATGACAAAAGTCATTCTCTCTATGAACAAATGTTCATAATTTATATGCTACATCAGAGGTTGATGGGTCCTCTATGTATCTTATAGGTGAATTTTAGAAACAAATTGATTAGTTAATGGTTACTTTAGAAACTAATCAAAAAATATAAAGAATTAATGGAGATCCCAATCAATGTCAAAAAAAAGGAAAAGAATTAGCAGAAGAAGACTTGCTGGTCAAAGAGTAATGGCTCATGTGCCTATCTACCATATTGAAACTGGCAAGCTTAAGCCAGTAACTGCGGCTAGAAGATTTATAGCAGAGAATGGTTTATCTGCTCCATGCGTATTCAATGTAAGGAGAAACGAACATACAACTGATAGATTCTTTTGGGGAGAGAAAGGATTATTTAGTGCTCAATATGCTGAAGAGAATCACTTTTTATTTCCTTCTCTTAAGACAGTTGTAGAAGGAATTGGTGAGGAAAAAATATTCGAAGGATTAGAACTTTCTGCAGATGACTGGGAAGAAATAGAAGAATATGAATATGCTTTCGTTTAAAATAATTCCTTAATTTTTAATCGTATAACCTCAATAAAATCTGGATGAATTGTATGAGAGCAATTATATTCATGTAATTCATTATTTAAATTTGCTTCTTTTCGAGTCTTTTTAAAATCTCTCTAGATGCATTAACAGGAACTACATCATCTTGTAAACCATGACTAAGTAAGACCGGATTATTTTTTATAGGATCCCATTTAGGGTGAGAATAGCCACTACATGAAATTACTAAACCTAAATCTAAACTTAAGCCAGCATCTATTGCCATAGCACCTCCCTGAGAGAAACCTAATAATACAGTTTTTTTAAGAGAAATTTTAGTCTTATCAAACGCATTTAATGTATCTAAAAGTTTATCTACAGCAATCTCTGCTTCATTCCAGTCGGGAGGGAATAAACTATACCATTGCCTTCCCATATCATTAGTCGAAAACTAGGAGCCTTAAGAGAAATTAATTCAAATTCAAAACATGAATTATGAATAATTGATTTTCCTACTGGTAGAAGATCATCAGCATCGGCTCCCCAGCCATGAAGCAAGATAATCCTATGCGAGGAGTTTTGAGAGCCAATCGACACATATTCATGATGCATTAAAGATTTCATGTTTATATTCTTAAGTAATTAATATTTTTTTTAATGTCTCCTTTAGCTTTAATTAGTGTTTCAGATAAAACAAACATCATCGCTTTTTCAAAAGTTTTAGTTGAAGAATTTGGTTATAAGATTCTATCAAGTGGAGGGACAGCAAAACATCTTATAGAGGCAAATATTCCCGTCATCAAAGTTTCCGAATTTACAAATTCTCCTGAAATACTTGAGGGGAGAGTAAAAACTTTACATCCTAAAATTCATGGAGGAATTTTAGCAAAAAGATCTAATAAAATTCATTTAAATGATATTGAGAAAAATAATATTGATTTAATTGATCTAGTAGTTGTAAATTTATATCCCTTCCAACAAAAGATTGAAGCCAACTGCAGTTGGGAGGAAGCAATTGAAAATATTGATATTGGTGGCCCATCAATGATAAGGTCTGCAGCGAAAAATCATCAAGATGTTTCAATATTAGTAAATAATAATCAATATGAGAAATTCATTCAAGAATTAAGGAAAGGAACTCTGACGAGTTCTTATAAAACAGAATTAGCCCTTAGAGCTTTTGAACATACTGCTAGTTATGACGCTGCTATATCCAATTGGCTAGTTAAAGAAAAAAATCTAGAAAGCAATATTCATGTGAAAACATACCCATTTATAAAAAATTTGCGATATGGAGAGAATCCTCATCAAAAAGCTTCCTGGTATGGTTTAAATAATATTGGTTGGAATGCCGCAAAACAATTGCAGGGAAAGGAATTGAGTTATAACAACTTACTTGATCTTGAATCTGCACTTTCAACAATCCTTGAATTTGAATATGATCAAAAGCAAAACTCTTCAAAAAACATTAACGCTGCAGTGATATTAAAACACAATAATCCTTGCGGGGCAGCATTAGCAGACTCTCCATCAGATGCATTCAGAAAAGCATTAGATTGTGACAGCACAAGTGCCTTTGGAGGTATTGTAGCTTTTAATAATAATGTAGATTTAGCTGCTGCCGAATTACTCTCAAATATCTTTCTTGAATGCGTTGTTGCTCCTTCTTTTGATAAAGATGCCTTAAAGATCTTACATAATAAAAAGAACTTAAGATTACTTCAATTAAATAAAGAGAACATAAAAATAGATAATGAATCAACATTTAAATCAATATTAGGAGGCATTCTTGAACAAGATATTGATAATGAAGTTGACCAAACAAATGAGTGGTCATGTGTAACACAAATAAAGCCTATATCTGAAGAATTTAATGACTTAAGATTTTCTTGGAAAATCTGCAAGCATGTTAAATCAAATGCAATAGTAATTTCAAAAAATCAACAAACTATCGGGATAGGAGCAGGACAAATGAATAGAGTAGGTGCTGCCAAAATAGCTTTAGATTCAGCAAAAGAATTTGCCAATGGTGCTGTATTAGCTAGTGATGGCTTTTTCCCTTTTTCAGATTCTGTAGAAATTGCAAATCAATATGGTATTAAATCAATTATTCAACCTGGAGGAAGTGTAAGAGATCAAGAATCTATTGATATGTGTAACAAATTAGGTATTTCTATGATATTTACAAATAAAAGGCATTTTTTACATTAATTAATTCGTCTTAGGATAATAAGTAATCTTGTTTGTCTTCCTAAATAAAGCTAATCTTCCAGGGCCAGCACATAGAAAATATAGAGATATCGCACCATAGATAAAGGACAATTCAAATGTATAATTATGACCTTCAACAACAGCGAGAGGGAATCCCTCTAAGCCTGTATCCAGCATGTGAAAATACAGAGCAAAAGCCATTGTAGAGAATAGACCTAAAGCTGATAGACGTGCAAATACTCCTAATGCCAAACCTAGTGGGCAAACGAGTTGTGTAATTGCGGCCCCATATGTCCAAAAAACTGGATCTCCCGGTAAGAAAGGAAAATATTTACCAACTACAAATTCTGCAAAGCCTTGAGGATCTTGCAATTTTTCCAACCCATGATGAACCATTAATAGACTAAAGCCAATCCTTAAAATAAAAATTGATAATTCTCCAAGAATATTTACCTCAGCATTCCCTGAGGGATTAGCAACTACAACTTCCACTTTTTGAGGAGCTTTTGAGGAATTCATTTTGGCTGTTGGATTTTGTTCGGGGAGTGTTGTGTCTTCCATACTACTAAATTATTTCCAATATTCTAAAGAATAAAGTACATCTTTAGGAAAAAATAAAAAATTTTATACCTAATTTTTATTAAATTACTAATTTGTTATCTTAACAAGCTTTTCAATGACATCGGCTACCACTTTATCTGGAGTTGAAGCGCCAGATGTAATTCCAACTGTTAATTCTCCATCAGGAATAAAATCTTTTTTCAATACCAAATCAGACTCAAGCGGTTTATGACAGATTGAATTATTCTCAACAGAAATTCTATCTGGAGTATCTATATGAAATGATTCAATATTATTAGTTATAGCTATTTCTTGTAAATGAGTAGTGTTTGAAGAATTAAAACCTCCAATTACAACTAACATATCTAAATCTTCATCAACGAGAGAAAACATAGCATCTTGCCTTTCTTCAGTTGCATCACAAATAGTATTAAATGCTAAAAAATGATCATTAAGATGTGCAGGACCATATTTTTTTAACATAGTATTTTCAAATAATTTCCCAATCTCCTCAGTTTCACTTTTAAGCATTGTAGTTTGGTTAGCAACGCCTACTCTCTCAAGATGAATATCAGGATCAAATCCTTTTGAGAAAGCTTTAGAGAACTTTTGCAAGAAATGATCTCTATCTCCATTTCCAAGGATATAATTTGAGACATATTCTGCTTCCGCAAGATCAAATACTACTAGATAATTTCCAGCAAAAGATCTAGTAGCAAGAGTTTCTTCATGCTTATATTTACCATGAATAATAGAAGTAAAAGTATGTTTTTTATGCTTCTCAACCGTATGCCAAACCTTAGAGACCCATGGACAAGTTGTATCAATAATATGACATTCTTTTTCATGTAGTAGTTGCATCTCTTGAACTGTTGCTCCAAAAGCTGGCAAGATTACAACATCTCCATGAGAAACAGCAGAAAAATCTTTAATACCATTTTTTGCAGAAATTATCTTAACGTTCATCCTACTTAAATGATTATTTACCGAGGGGTTATGAATTATTTCATTAGTCATCCATATAGTTTCTTTTGGATAATGTCTCCTTGTTTCATATGCCATCGCGACAGCTCTCTCTACTCCCCAACAAAATCCAAATGATTTAGCTAATTGAATTTTTAAACGGCCTTCCTGATAAGTAAAATTATTTTCTCTAATAGAAGCTATTAAATTACTCTGATATGATTCTCCTAAAGCTTTTGCACGTTGGGTAGGGGACTCGAATCCTCTTCGGTTATATCTTCCCGAATGTTGTATGGCGTGTTTTACAGCTTGTGTATCCATGATTAAGATATTACATCATTTTGAATAAAATTAAAGAAACAAAAAAAAACCTGACATAAGTCAGGTTTTTTTTAAAGATTTTAATGGTTACCTAGAAGCAAAATCAGGATAAGCCTCCATTCCATGTTCACCAATATCTAAACCTTGAATTTCTTCAGATTCAGAAACTCTGATTCCACCGAATAAGCCACCAATTACAGACCATGCAATCCAACAAGTAATTAAAGACCAAAGAGCATATGCACCAGCACCAAGAGCTTGTACTAATAAAAGATTAATTCCTCCGCCATTAAATAAGCCAAGGCCAGAGCCATCTCCCTGAACTGCAGTACCCCAAAGTCCAATAACAAGAGTTCCCCATACTCCACAAACTCCATGAACAGAGAATGCACCTACTGGATCATCAATACCAGCAGCATCAAGTGCTCCTACAGCAAATACAACGATAATACCACCGACTAATCCTGCGAACCAAGATCCAGTCAAAGTCATATCACCACAACCAGCAGTAATACTTACCAAGCCAGCCAAAATTCCATTAATTGTCATAGTAAGATCAGGTTTACCAGAAGTCATTGTTGAAATAACAGTAGCTCCAATTGCTCCACCTGCAGCTGCAAGTGTTGTTGTTACAGCTACATAGGGGACCCATTGATCCATTGCAAGTTGAGAACCAGGATTAAAGCCATACCAACCAATCCAAAGGATTAAGGCTCCGAGTGTTGCTATAGACATATTATGGCCTGGCATAGCCTGAGGTTTGCCATCTTTGAACTTCCCGATTCTTGGTCCAAGAAGCATTGCGCCCACTAAACCTGCCCAAGCTCCAACTGAATGAACAATTGAAGAGCCTGCAAAGTCAATGAATCCAAGTGAATCTAGCCATCCACCGTTCCATTTCCAGCTTCCTGCAATAGGATATATAAATGCTGTAAGAATAAGAGCAAATACTACAAATTCTCCAAACTTTACTCTTTCTGCTACTAAACCAGAAACGATTGTTGCAGCTGTTCCAGCAAAAGCTGCTTGAAATAAGAAATCAACAGTAGGAACTAAGCCTCCATCTGCAACAGTTTCTGCAGTAACTGTTGGATCAAAAAACAAACCATTAAAGAAAAGCCAGCCATCTATAAAACTGCCTCCATACATTAATGAATATCCAATAAACCAATATGAAGTTACAGCAAGTGCAAAAACGAAAAGGTTCTTGGCAAGAATATTAACAGCATTTTTAGATCTACACATGCCGGCTTCAACCATTGCGAAACCTGCATTCATGAAGATTACTAAAATAGTTGCAATAAGTAACCATAGGTTATTAGCAAGAAAAGCTGCATTTAATTCAGGTAATTCATTAGCATGAGCTGATAAATTAAAAACACCTAAGCCAAATAAAGCTAACGGAACAGTTGCAAGCCACAGCATTGAGCGATTTGAACTGAATCCACGGATACTCCTCAATAGGAGCATTGGGCCATCTGCAAGACTTGCTTCTTGCAATTTAGACCTAGTACGCCTTGGAGGCGTTTGCATAGCAGTGGTCATAAAATTCTAATTAACAATAGAAACAGAACTTCTGCCTCATAAATATAATTTTGAACATTATTTCAACTAGTAACTGGTATTGATTTATACATTTTTGAAATTTTGTTAAAGCTATATACCATATTAATTAATAAATAATTAATATATCTAATTTATTAATTTTAAATCTTTATCTTAAGACAGGTATAATTTTATCCCACTTAATATGATCTCTATTAAAATTTAAACAACATGGAATCACAATCAATCCTAACTTTAAAGATTGACGAAAAAGCTTTCCATATATAGGATCTTCATCATCTCCAGTTGAAAAATAATCAACATCATTTCGTGTAATGCAAGGAATCATTATTGCTTTTGATTCTGGAAGAATGGACATTAAATCTCTTAAATGTTTTTGCCCTCTCAAGGTTACAGTATCCGGAAAAAGTGCATTATTTTTTTTTATATAAGTTGTATTCTTAACTTCAATATAAATATTTCTATTATCAGGATTTGATGATTTTGGGGTTAATAAGAAATCAATCCTACTTTTATTATCCTTACCATATGCTTTTTCGGATTTAATTAAATCTATTTCACCAATAATTTCTCTTAGAAAATTTTTTTCAATAACATTCTTTATTAATTTATTTGCAATCAAAGTATTTATCCCTACCCATATTTGATCATTTTTATAATTAGTAACTTGTACTTGTTCCCAAGTCCATTCAAGTTTTCTTTTAGGAGAGGGACAATAATTAACTCTTACTCTACAATTTTTTGTTAACAACCCTTTCATAGGACCAGTATTAGGACAATGAGCAGTTATTTTTCTTCCATCATCTAAATGAATATCTGCAAGAAATCTTTTATAACGCTTAATTAAAGTTCCTTCTTCTAATGGGTCAAATTCCAGTAATAATTTATTCATTTTTGAAAATAAATAATAAATTAATATAATCAAATATAAAAAGTTCCATAAAAAATTTATCAAATTTAATGTATTCATTTTTCAAAAATAATATATTTTCTATTTCTTTAGGAACTACTCTTAGTAAATTTGCTGGATTTTTAAGACAAATATTTATAGCTGCGCTATTTGGAGTTGGATTCGCTTATGACGCATATAACTACGCATACATAATTCCAGGATTTTTAATAATAATTATTGGAGGAATAAATGGACCATTGCATAACGCTGTAGTAGCAGTTTTAACACCTTTAGAAGAAAACAGAGCCCGTCAAGTACTACAAAATATCAGTTTAAGAATCATATTATTATTATTGATTATTTCAATACTGATTTTTTTTAATGCAGAATTAATAATCAATCTTATTGGGCCAAATTTGGATAAAGAGACCCAATTGATTGCTGCAAGACAATTAAAAATTTTATCTCCATGCATTCCATTATCAGGTTTTAATGGATTGAGTTATGGTGCTTTAAATTCTAAAAATAAATTTTTCACTTCAAGTATTAGTCCAATAATTGTAAGTATAGTAACCATTGTATTTATATCTATCTACTGGTTTTTCAACTTAAAAAATCAGATTTTCAATAATCTTTTTTACTCGGAATTACTTCCTCTTGCAACTTTAGCTGGAACTTTTATTCAAACAATTATTCAAATTTACGAAACTCATAAGATTGGCTTGATTAAATTTAGATTTAATTTAAAAAAGAATTTTTTGGAAGAAAATAGAATTTTTAACTTAATAATTCCTGCTTCTTTTTCTTCTGGGCTTGGACAAATTAATGTCTACGTAGATATGTTTTTTACCTCTAGTTTTAAAGGAGGAGCATCAGGATTATCTTACGGAAATTTTCTAATTCAGGCACCTTTAGGGATTTTATCTAATGCACTTATTCTTCCTTTGCTACCGCAATTCTCTAAATTAATTAATAAAAAAAATAATCAAGAATTAAATAAAATTTTGATTTCTAGTATCGAATATTGCCTATTAGCATCATTTTTAATGGCAGGATTTTTCATATGTTTTAACGATCTATTAGTAGACTTAGTATTTAGAAGAGGCGCGTTTAATGCTCAATCTGCAATTATTGTAAAAGAAATACTAATTGCTTATGCCTTAGGTATACCAGCTTATCTTTTTAGGGATTTATTAATAAGGATATATTATTCTATTGAAGCTACAAGTTTGCCTTTCAAATTATCTCTGTACGGGATCGTACTTAATTTCATTTTTGATTGGATACTTATAGGAGCCCCAATTCAAAATTCAAGAAATCTTTTACCTTATAATCTTGGCGTTGTTGGTCTTGTTCTTGCATCAGGAATTGTAAATTTAATAATTTGCATAATCTTATCGATAAGATTAAAGATTTTTATTAAACCACTTCCTCATATAATTTTGTTAAGGAAAACCATTTTTATAATCATTGCTTGCATTTTTTCAATAATTATTTCTCAGAATATTCTTAATTTCTATAATCTTAACTTTAATGAATTTATTAAGTTTTTTGAGATAATTTTTGGAAGCACAATTTACTTCTCGAGTTATTTCTTCTTAACTAAATTTTTAAATGTAAACAAATTAGAACCAGAACTTTTAAAGAAATTTCTTAAATAAAATCCTCTAATAGATTTTCTAAATCTTTTTTTTGTGAATCGATAATAAATTTTGAAAGAGCTATTTTTTCAGGACCCTCACCAATAGATACTTTAACTTCTTCTAAAGCTATTTCAACTGATTTGTTTCTTCCTTTAGAAATATTGCTCAAGCATTCAATTGCTAATTTTCTGGCCAAACCCGCATCTCCCAAATAAAGATTCCATCTTTCAATTTTCAAACAAATTGTTTCTGCAATTAAATTTTCTAAATCACTAATTGAATTATTATTTGAATTCATAAAAGTTAATGCTGAATATTAATAAAGGATAAGTTATATATGAAAAAATAGAAATTTATATATCTTTTTAAAAGATAACTTTGATAAATGAAAATAAGTATTAAATTTTTATACTCTTAAGCAAGGACATATCAAATAAATTAAATATCTTTTGAACTTAAAATTGTTAATAATAGATATTTAATATCAAATTTTAGTTGACTAAGAGACCCAAGAACAGAGATATTACATAAGTATGCGCCTGTAGCTCAGTGGATTAGAGCATCTGACTACGGATCAGAGTGTCGGGAGTTCGAATCTCTCCAGGCGCGTCAATCAACTATGAAATATTTTTTTTATATTTTTTTTTAAATTTTCTACTATATTTAATTTAATATAAAAAATATCAATGAGTCTTATCAACAAATTAGAGGTAAGTGATCCAATAATTTCAAATTTAATTAATAAAGAAAAACAACGTCAACAAAGTCACCTTGAATTAATCGCTAGTGAAAATTTTACTTCATTAGCTGTAATGGAAGCGCAAGGTTCAGTCCTCACTAATAAATATGCTGAGGGATTACCAAACAAAAGATATTATGGTGGTTGTGAGTTTGTTGATGAAATTGAAGAACTAGCTATAACCAGAGCTAAAAAATTGTTTAATGCTGATTGGGCTAATGTACAGCCTCATAGCGGAGCACAAGCTAATACAGCCGTATTTTTAAGTTTAATCAATCCTGGCGATACAATATTAGGGATGGATTTATCTCATGGAGGCCATCTAACCCATGGTTCACCCGTGAACATGAGTGGGAAATGGTTTAAATCTTTTCATTATGGTGTTGATAAGGATACGAGTCGTCTGAATTTTGATGAGATTAGAAAGATTGCTATTGAAAAGAAACCAAAATTAATCATTTGTGGCTATTCTGCTTACCCTAGAACTATAGATTTTTTAGAGTTTCGAAAAATAGCAGATGAAGTCGGAGCTTATTTAATGGCTGATATTGCTCATATAGCTGGATTAGTAGCAAGTAAATTGCATCCCAATCCTATCCCTCACTGTGATGTGGTTACAACCACGACCCATAAGACTTTAAGAGGTCCAAGAGGAGGTTTAATTTTATGTAAAGATAAAGAATTTGGGAAGAGATTCGATAAAGCAGTTTTTCCTGGAACACAAGGCGGTCCCTTAGAACACGTTATTGCAGCTAAAGCAGTCGCTTTTGGAGAAGCATTAGAACCTGATTTTAGAGAATACTCAAAAAAAATTATTGCTAATGCAAAAGTCTTGGCCAAAACCCTTAATGAAAAGGGAATAAATATTGTGAGCGGAGGGACTGACAATCATATTGTATTACTAGACTTAAGAAGCATTGGGATGACTGGAAAAGTTGCTGATTTATTAGTTAGCGAAGTTAACATAACAGCAAATAAAAATACTGTTCCATATGATCCCGAATCACCATTTGTCACAAGCGGATTAAGATTAGGAACAGCAGCTTTAACAACGAGGGGTTTTGATGAAAAAGCTTTTGTTGAGATTGGTAATATAATCGCTGATCGTTTACAAAATCCTGAAGATTTATCTATTGAGGAAAGATGTAAAGAAAGAGTTAAAAAGTTATGTGAGTATTTCCCTCTTTATGAAAATAAACTTGAACCATCCATCAAATAAAGAAAATAACAAAGGAGTAGAAATTCTCTCAATTGGAACGGAGTTACTTCTTGGAAATATTGTTAATACAAATGCAAGATGGATAGCAGAGCAATTATCAGCTTTAGGTTTAAATCACTTTAGACAAACTACCATTGGTGATAATTCTGAAAGACTTTCTCAATTAATTAAAGAAATATCAAAAAGAAGTAATTTGCTAATAACTACAGGAGGTCTAGGACCAACTCCAGATGATTTAACAACAGAATCAATTGCTAAAGCTTTTAATCAACCACTTTTTGCAAGAGAACCTATTTGGGAAGAAATAAAAAATAAACTACGTAATAAGAAATCATATATAGAAAACTTGAGTTTAAAAAAACAATGTTTCTTTCCAAAAGATGCTCAAATAATTAATAATCCTAAAGGAACTGCACCTGGGATGATATGGCAACCAAAAGAAAATTTTACAATTCTAACTTTCCCAGGCGTACCAGATGAAATGAAGGCAATGTGGGAAGAAAGTGCTTTTAACTTTATTAAAAGTAATTTTTCAGATGGGAATATATTTTTTTCAAATACATTAAAATTAACGAATATTGGAGAGGCGACAGTTGCAGAAAAAATCAAAAATCTTCTTGATTTAAAAAATCCAACAATTGCTCCCTATGCAAGCTTAGAAGAAGTAAAACTAAGAATAACAACTAAAGCTAAAAGTTTATCTGAGGCAAAACTTTTAATCAAACCAATCAAAAAAGAACTCTACGAAAAATTTTCTACTTATATATTTGGAGAGGATAATGAGAATCTACCAACCGTTCTTATTAAGGAATTAATTAAAAGAAATGAATCAATAGTTTTTGCAGAATCTTGCACTGGAGGATTACTTTCTTCTCAAATAACTTCTGTAGCTGGCTCATCCAAAGTCTTTAAAGGCAGCGTCATAGCATATAGCAATGAAATAAAAAATTTAATATTAAATGTGCCCAAAGACCTTCTTAATAACTATGGTGCCGTATCTGAAGAGGTAGCAGAATCAATGGCAACCGGTGTAAAAAATAAATTTAATTCAGATTGGGCAATTTCTGTTAGTGGTATTGCTGGTCCTAGTGGTGCGAGTGAATTAAAGCCAATAGGTTTAGTCTATATTGCAATTACAGGGCCAAATAATGAAACATTAAAAATCAAAAAACAATACAATCCTCTAAGGAATAGAAATGAAATTCAGAGACTAAGTGTAAATGACTGTTTAAACAGTCTTCGATTAATCTTATTATCTAATAAGTAGTAATTTTTTGATCGGTGAGTCAAAACACCCTATTTGATAAAGTTTGGGATTTGCACAAAGTTGCTGATCTACCTGGAGGATCATCCCAAGTTTTTATTGGTTTACATCTTATTCACGAAGTTACAAGTCCTCAGGCTTTTGGTGCCCTAAAGGACAAAAATTTAAAAGTTAAATTTCCCTCTAGGACTATAGCGACAGTCGACCATATTGTTCCAACAGATAATCAAAGTAGGCCATTCAAAGATAATTTAGCTGAGCAAATGATTGAGGCCCTTGAAAACAATTGTAAAAAACATAAAATAAAATTTTTTAATATCGGCAGTGGTAGTCAAGGGATTGTACATGTTGTAGCTCCAGAACTTGGTCTTACTCAGCCTGGCATGACAATTGCCTGCGGAGACTCACACACATCTACTCATGGAGCTTTTGGATCAATTGCATTTGGGATTGGGACTAGTCAAGTTCGAGATGTTCTAGCAAGTCAAACACTTGCGATGAATAAATTAAAAGTCAGACAAATATGGTGCAAGAATAAACTATCCGATGGAGTATTTGCTAAGGATTTAGTACTTCATATAATTAACAAACTTGGTGTTAAAGCTGGCGTAGGTTATGCTTATGAATTTTCAGGTCCTGCAATCCATTTGCTATCAATGGAAGAGCGAATGACTATTTGTAATATGTCGATTGAAGGAGGAGCTAGATGTGGTTATGTTAATCCAGACAAAATTACTTTTAATTATATAAAAGAGAGACAATTCGCACCTAAAAATGAAAATTGGCTTAAAGCAGTTACATGGTGGAAATCATTAGCAAGTGAAAAAGATGCTATTTATGATGATGTAGTATCAATTGACGCTTCAAAAGTAGAACCTACAGTTACATGGGGCATAACACCTGGTCAAAGTATTGGAGTTAGTCAGAAAATTCCAGAATTAAACGAGCTTAGTGTGGATGATCAATTTATAGCAGGAGAAGCTTATGAATATATGGGATTAAATCCTGGGCAAGCAATTAAAAATACTCCTATTGATGTTTGTTTTATCGGAAGTTGCACAAATGGAAGAATTAGCGACTTAAGAGTTGCTGCAGAAATTGTACAGAATCATAAGGTATCACCAAATGTTAAAGCTTTTGTTGTCCCAGGATCAGAAAAAGTTGCTAAGGCAGCTATTGAAGAGGGACTTGATAAGATATTTAAGGAGGCAGGCTTTCAATGGAGAGAGCCAGGTTGTTCAATGTGTTTAGCAATGAATCCTGATAAATTAACAGGCAATCAAGTCAGTGCTAGTTCAAGTAATAGAAATTTCAAGGGAAGGCAAGGATCACCCAGTGGGAGAACTCTACTGATGAGTCCTGCGATGGTTGCGGCTGCTGCAATAGAAGGGAAAGTAAGTGATGTAAGAGAATTCATAAAAAAATGAAAGAAGAATTTCAACCTCCTAAAGGAAAAATCATGAAAATTAGTGGGAACTGCATTTCATTAGTGGGAGATGATATAGATACAGATAGAATAATTCCTGCAAGATTTCTAAAATGTGTAGACTTTGAATCTTTAGGAGATGCAGTTTTTGAAGATGATAGAAAAGATTTAATGGGCAAACATCCATTTGATTTAAAGTCAAATCAAAATGCTGTGATACTTCTTGTAAATAGTAATTTTGGATGTGGTTCTAGTAGAGAACATGCACCTCAAGCACTAATGCGTTGGGGTATAAAGGCAATTATTGGAGAAAGTTTTGCAGAGATTTTCTATAGCAATTGCATTGCAATTGGAATACCATGTTTTACTTTGGCAAAAAAAGATATTAAACCTTTACAGGTTAGAGCAGAAACAGGAAATTTATTTTTTGAAATTGATATAAAAAATGTTATTGCGATAGAGGGATCTACAAAACACAAATTGGAGCTGAAAGAATCTTCAAAAAATATGTTTTTATCAGGTGAATGGGATGCTACATCAACACTTTTAAGCAACATTAAGCTTATAGAGAGCAAATTGGATAATTTACCCTACATAAATTTAAATAAATAATTAATTACTTAAATCCATTTAAAGTAAAATTTATTCCTCCAGCTTGATCATGTGGCTGATAAAAGATTCCAAAACTATATGATCTTTTTTTGAAATTCATTCCAATTCTTGAATAAATAAATTCCCCATAATCATCTGAATCTTTATCTAGATTCAATGTACCTTGCGTTTCAATTAACCAGGATCCAATTAGATGTTGATCAAAGTTTAAATCAACTGTAAAATTCTCTGATACTTGATCAAATTTAAAGATACTTTTTCCACTTTTAAATTTATAAAATGGCAGGACACTTAAACGTGTGTAATCAAAAAAATCTTTCTTAAAATTACCTATTACAATTTCTGGACCTAAACCAACTCCAAAATATTTTTGAGAATTACCATCTTTATATAAATTATAATTAGCAGAAATCTTTGAATTTAATAAAAACTCCCTTGTTTGATTGGTTCTGGAATATATTCAAATGATTTATCAATATATAAAGAATCAATCCTTTTTTCATATATTGGTAATCTTTTATTTAATTGATAACTTACACTTCCTTTATAGCTTTCAGCAAAATCAGAAGAAGTTAATTCCTCAGCTTTATAATTTCCAATACCAAAAGTAATAATTTGATTTTTTTCAACTGAATCATTCTTCCAAGATTTTGATTGATCTAATTGCCAACCATATGCATTATAAATCTCTGATTCTCCAATAGAACCATTCCAAATACGCTCTCTATATGCTCCAAATATTCTGTTTACAAAAGTGGTATCAAACAAATTAATTTCTTTACTTAATTCTGCTCTAGTTCTAACTGCATTCGCAAACTTGTCTAAATCAAAAGAGTTAAGTTCCTTAGTTATTTTTAAATCCCATTTTTGTATCTTGCCTTCGACAGAAGAGTTTATAGCAAAATAATCTGACAGAGAAATATTTCTATCAACTCTGGGAGAATTCAATGAATAATTTTTCTGAGCAAAACTTTCTGTCTTACCTTTTAAAGTCCTTTGAATAAGAAATTGAGGCTCTATATTTAAAAACAAATCTTTGTTAATTTTAACTGAATTAAGTTTTCTACCAAGAAAAAATCCATCTTTATTCAATTTGTCATAGCCAATATTCCATTTATTTTGAAAAGCAAAGGGATTTTCTGAATTTTTAAAAATAGTTCGATCTCCAAGCCAGAATGGGATAGTAATTTTATCTTGAAATATTAAATTATTTATTTTTGACTTAAACCGCAATTTTTCTTTATCAGGATAAATTTTAAGTTCATTAAATTGAAGTTTAATTTGATTTGTTTCAAGTAGATCATTAGTTAAATAAGCTTTTTTTGATGACCATATATCTTGATCAACCTTCAAGTAATCTGCAGTAAAAATCCAATTTGTAACTTTATTAGGAGTAAAAACAACTTTATCTTTAATTATTCTATTGATAGTTGATGAAAGATTTTTATAAATATTATCTGAACTAAAATCAAAATCTGAAATAATAGATTCAGAATTAATTAGTCCTTTAACATTTTTAAAAATACCTTTCTTTTTAATAAAATCATATTCAACCATATCTGCTTGAAATATTTGGTTATTAATCTTTAACTGGACATTCCCTTCAGCTTTAGCTAATTTATTTTTTTTGTTATAACGAGGCTATCTGCTTTTAAAATATTATCTTTGAATTTGACAATTACATCTCCATCGGCATATAAAATATTATCTTTTTCAGATTGTATTTTAGATTCAATTAATAGCTCATTAACTGCAGTTTTTAAATTTTTATCAATTTTTTTTTTTTGATTATCATCAGAATTTAGTATTTTCTAAATTTGTTAAAAATTGATTCTTATATATTTTTAAATCTAGAAAATTATTTTGTTGGCTAAATCTATTTTTTTGTTTATTATTAAAGTTTTTTCCAGATCTGATGAATAAGCATCAACTGGAGAAATTAATATACTTGGAAAAGTTAAACAAATAAATATTAATTTTTGAATTTGAAAATTATTCAAAACATTTTATTCATTAAATTCAAAAATTTAATCTTGAGGACTTTCTAAATCTTTCCTATTTGGTGTTCTTGTAGGGTCACTAGCAAGAAATCCAAATAGGAATATACCTACGAAAAAGAAAACGATCGTATAGACAGAAATTTTAAGAGCGAGCATGAAATTAACGGTTCTTCTAATTTATCTTATTAAATTTATATTTAATTGAAGAGAAAATGGTTAAATTGTGAAATTTTGGTAAATTTTGAAATACTTTTAAATTTTAAAGTATTACTTTTAATCATCATGTTCATCCCAAGGGTCAGTTAATTTAGCAGATTTTGGGCCAAAGGCTCTAAAAAATCCAAAAGCTGTCAGCCCAAGTAAAATTATGAATAGTGATATACCTATTGAAACAGCCGGATCAGGAGTAGATGATAAAGATTGCATCAATTTTGATAAGTTTGTAAACAAAATATGTTAAACATCTAATACAATAACGAAATAATATTGAATTTAGGAAATTTTTCACTATGGGACAAAAAACTGCACTAGGAAGTTTATTAAAAGCGATTGGTAATTCTGGCCAAGGTAAAGTTGTACCTGGCTGGGGAGCAGTACCTGTGATGACAGTAATTGGTGTCTTTCTTTTAATCTTCCTAGTTATTCTTCTTCAGATTTACAACCAATCATTACTCTTACAAGGATTTTCTGTTGATTGGAATGGCAATTAAATATAGATAAATAATTTATATAACCCTATATCCACTTATTAAATAGATAAACTCATTTATACTATTAATCTTGAATTGGATTAAGAATTCATGAGTAATTACCAAGAAAAATTTATCATTGGCTTAGGTAATCCTGGGAAAAAATATGATAATAATAGACATAATATTGGTTTTCTTTTTCTTCAAGAATTTGCAAAAAATCATAGTTCAAGCTTCGTATTAAAAAATAAGCTTAAGTCTAATTATGCTGAATTCATATCTGAAGGGGTCATCTATAGATTGTTTATGCCTACTACTTATATGAATAATAGTGGAGAAGCAATTAGAGCGATAATCGATTGGTTTAAAATAGACAAGGATAAACTGATAATAGTTGTAGATGATATTGATATCCCTTTAGGTAAGATTAGAGTTAGAAAAAAAGGAAGTTCAGGAGGTCATAATGGTTTAAAAAGTATAATTAATCATTTAAATTCTAAAGAATTCTTAAGAATCAGGATAGGTATAGGATCTCCCCCCATAATCGAAAAGGATAAAAAGTACAATACGATTTCACATGTATTGGGAAATTTTTCTAAATCAGAAAAATTAATTTTAAATAAAATTTTTTGTCAAATGATTGAGTCATTGCAAAAATTAAATGATCATAATGAAAATTCGATCATATGTGAATTAAATTCTTTTAATATTAATGACCTTTAAACCAGAAACTACAGTTTACGTGAGTATTAAAGAATATAATTTTAATACAAGAGAATTGAAAGGTTTTGTAGAAGCTAGTGAATTTCAATGGAATTTCACTTGGTCTTTTACTAAAGGCAAATTATTTGTTAACCCACCTTTGGGAAGAGCTTTAATAGAGGATTCGTTATTAAGATTTTTAATAAAAAAAGACTATGAATTAGAGTCTGGAAGCGACTACAAGTTTACTGTTTCATCCAAGTTTTAGATAAATGATCACAATTTAAAGTAAATTTACAATTCAGGTAATCTTCCAATATAACTAATGCAGAGATTGCATCTAAATTAATATTTTGTAAAAAAACATCTCTAGGTAAAAACCTTTTAATTCCTTTAATTGGGAAAATTTCAAAGTATCTTTCCTTAGATCTGAAAGTTGTGTTTTTTTCTTCAACGATAGTTAAATTATTTTCTAAAAAACTTAATGATTTAACATGATAATTACTTGTTGTACCATTACCAATTAAGACTTTTATATTTTTATCGTTTCCGATAAAAGTTTTTATGTGTTGAACCAAATATCTACTTTCAATAACTATTGCTTTCAAAACTCTCTTACTTTTAAAGTCTGCAAATATTAAACCACATTTATATTTTCCAGGATCAATAGATATGTATTTTGTCATGAGAGGAGCTTAGAAACTTTTAACTCTACAATTATTGGCTGAGCAGTTTTACTATCCCTCAAAGAAACAACTTCAAATTCAAAATCAAAACCTTTATTTTTTTCTATAAATACTTGTAATTTTTTTACTGAATCACTTTTTAGCTTTATTTCATTAATAAGAGAACCTCGTCTTTTAGCTTCTGCTAGAGAAGAAGCAAGTAGTAAATTTATTGTATTTCTAAGATCTTTAATATTATTTTCTGTATTGATTAAAGAAGTTTTAGATATGATTTCATCTTTTAAAACTATAGTTTTATTTTCTATTAATTCAGGGAAAGCATAAACATAATTTTCTCCCTCTAAAACATTACGTACTGACTTAATATTAATTACCCAATCACCTCCATTTCTGATCGTTTTCTTCAACTCATCAATATGATTTTTACGCAGTAATAATATTCTTCTAGGCTCTTTTACCTTTGGAATAACTTGTTCTTGAGTAAACCTATTTGCATTTTTTATAATATTTTGCATCTGCAAATCAATTTTGAGTCTTTTATCTGTGCCTATTTCAGCAATAAATATAGATTGACCACTACTTATTACAACTTTTCCACTCCTTAAAGCAATAATATTTCTCTCCAGTTTAGTCAGCTCTCTTTCTTTATTAATTATCTTATCTTCTAAGGTTTCCCTTTCTGATTTTAATGAAAGCAAAAGTTTTCGACTCTCTTGCAATTTTTTTTGCAGATCACCTAATCTAAAAAGACCAACTCGAAGCTGACTATTTACTAATAATATTAAAGATATTGATGATGCACTAATAAGGCTTCCAGTAATAATAGTAATTAATGTGGCAGTTTTTCTAGGTCTTAATTTAAAGATACTAAATCTTGCTTTACCAATTTTTGTTCCGAGTAAATCACCAAAGGAAGATATTAAACCTCCAAGTAAAAGTAAAAAAATAATTAAAAGCCAACCAGACACAAATTTTTATTTATCCTCTTTTTATATTATTAATATAGCTATTAATAAATCAATTAAATCTTTTAGCAAGGGCAATTGGATCAAATACTGTAATTTTTTTTCTATCTATATTTAGTAGTCCAGAATCTTTTAGATCTCCTAAAAGTCTCGTAATTGTAACTCTTGTAGAACCTATCGCTTCAGCTATAGCTTGATGTGAAAGTTTTAAATCAATAGTAATTCCCTTATCTCCAGCGACTCCAAAATCCCTGCATAAAACCATTAAAAAACTTACTAATCTTGATGACATATCCCTATGAGTAAGAGTTTCTATCATTGATTCTGTCTGTAGAATCCTACTTGATAATCCTTGCAAAAGTAATAATCCTACAGATGCATCAGCTTCAATTGCTCTTAAAACAGAATTAGCAGGAGCAGTTATCATTTCAACTCTTGTAAAAGCAATAGAGTGATAAAAACGATCAGATCTATGACCAGTGAGAAGTGAAAGAACTCCAAATACACTATTTTCTCTTAATAAAGCAACAGTAATCTCATCTCCCGTCTCATAAACTCTGGATAGACGCACTGCTCCCCTCTTAACAATATAGACCCTTTCAGCTGGATCGCCTGGGAAAAATATAGTTTTAGACCTCTCAACCATTTCAGTATTAGCACCATCAAGACCCCTAAAAACTTCCATTAAAGTTTTATTAATAGGGAAACGTTCTCCAACGGAATTAGTTGTATTTTTGCCACTTGATTGTGGAGTTAGGCGACTATACCCATTATTAGTTGGAATCATAGTTTTTCTGAATATAAAAAAGTTATAGAGATGCGCAAAATAATCATGTATCAATAGTAACCATTTTAGGTTTTTATCTAAAGTTTTATTCTTTTAAGTAAAATTACACTATATGCAGTGTTAATAAATTCAAATTATACTTTATGTAGTTAAAGCTAGAAAATAATGGTTGTTAGTGGTTCAACAAACTTATCAAGAAATAAGAATGATTTTATCAACTTTAGTATTCAAGAAAGCTCTGAAAATAAAGTCAAAAGGATAAAACAAAATGGTCAAATTCAAATTTATCAATCTTCTTATAGGGGAAGCTATTCGACAATAATTCGAGATTGCATAAGGAACGCAGCTCTAGGAAGAAGAGTATTACTAGTTCAATTAATGAAAGGAGGTGTTAAACAAGGGGTCTTAAACCCAGTAAGCTTATGCGATAATCTTTTATGGATAAGATCATCAGATTCTTATGATCAATATGATTCTCAAAGTATATCCAGTGACGATAATATAAAAAATTCAATTAGAAACTCTACTATTGAATTATGGGAATTTTGTAAAAAACAATTATTATCAGGAGAACAAGATCAAGTAATTTTGGATGAGGTTTTCCGCGCTGTGGAGTTGGGCATTATTCAAGAAGATGATTTGATTTCAGCACTTGAAGACAGATTTATCTCTGGAGATGTAATCCTTACAGGAACGAAAATTCCAAAAAAATTCTTATTAATGGCTGATCAAGTTACTGAACTTCGCTCGTAAAATTATGCTCAAAAATGACATTTGGATTACCGAACAAGCTTCCAAAGGGATGCTTAATCCTTTTCAATCAAAATTAATTAGACATCTAGATCCTAAACAAAAGAAGAGAGCCGTTCTAAGTTATGGTTGTTCCTCATACGGATATGATTTAAGACTATCATCTAATGAATTTCTCATTTTTAGACATGTACCTGGGACAGTAATGAATCCCAAAAATTTCAATCCTAAAAATTTAGAAAAGACACCTCTACATAATGATAAAGATGGAGATTATTTTATTTTGCCGGCTCACTCATATGGCTTAGGTGTAGCTTTAGAAAGAATGAGAGTCCCAGAAAATATTACGGTCATCTGCTTAGGTAAAAGTACTTATGCGCGTTTAGGAATTATTGTTAATACAACTCCAGCAGAGGCTGGCTGGGAAGGTCATCTCACTCTTGAATTTAGTAATAGTTCAGGTGCTGATTGTCGCATATATGCGAATGAAGGTATTTGTCAAATACTTTTTTTTGAAGGTGATCCATGTGAAACTACTTATAACGATCGTAAGGTAAATATCAAAATCAACCAGAAGAAGTTACTCTAGCAAAAATTTAATATGCAAAATGTTCAACTACTATCAATAACACCTGAGGCTGAAAAAACTATGGCATATATTGCCAGAGTAAGTAATCCCAAGAACCAGGACAATCAAGACTTTTCAAGATTACTGAGTTACTGTATTAAAAATGAGCATTGGAGCGTATTTGAACAGTCTTTTATGACCCTGCAAATAGAAACTAACAGAGGTATCGCAGCTCAAATACTAAGACATAGATCATTTACATTTCAAGAATTTTCTCAAAGATATGCTGATAGCTCACAATTAGGTAATATTCCAATACCAGAACTTAGAAGACAAGATATTAAAAATAGACAGAATTCCATTTCAGATTTGCCTGATGAACTTAAAAATAAATATATTAATAAAATTAAAGAAAATTTTGCAAAAACCTCAAATTTATATGAAGAAATGTTGGATGCAGGTATAGCTAAGGAATGTGCTAGGTTCATTTTACCGCTAGCAACTCCTACAAGAATCTATATGACAGGCTCATGCCGCTCATGGATCCACTACATAAATTTAAGATCAGCCAATGGTACCCAAGAAGAACATAAGCAAATTGCTTTAAGTTGCAGAAAAATTTTTAAAGAAAATTTCCCAATAGTTTCTAAAGCCTTAGATTGGTAAGCTTCTTTATTATTTTGTGATTACTAAAGTTATATTTTTTAGGAATCAACTTTCTAAGTATTAATTGTTTTTATTTATACTCCTTCAATTATATTATTTATAGAATTTTTTAAAGTTTTTTCTTCCTGAAGACCAGTAAAAGTTGCTTGTAAATTTGAATTAGAATCAAAAATATTAATTTGAGGTATTCCATTCACTTTGAATTGTTTAATAAATTTATCCCATTTGGGATTATCAACGTTCAAGAAAACAAAATTTATTTCATTATCAAAATCCTCTTTCAATTCTGTAACTTCTGAAGCCATCTCCTTACATATTTCACACCATTCAGCATAAAATTCTAAATAGGTCGGTTTGCCATTTGTGAATGCTATTTCTGGATCCATAGATAAATTACCAAAATTTCTTAATTGTAAAGTAGATTTAAAAATAGTACTTTTGAAAAATAATATAAAAGCTATTAAAAAAAGTGATAATAAAGCTAAGATAATTTTTTGAAACTTATTGGACGAGTACTTATTGTGGGATTCCATCTTTTTAAGGTTTGAGTATAGAAATTTTAATTAAATAAATTGATAAAAGGATACTATACTGATATATGTAAAAGAATTTATAAAAGATTTTAGCTATAAATTTAATTAAAATATGCAATCAATCTTTGGAACTGATGGTATTAGAGGTATATTTAATAAAGAAATCACATACGATCTTGCTCAAAAGATAGGATATGCTTTCGGAACCATTAATAACGATACACAAAAAGTTTTAATTGGGAGAGACACAAGAGTTAGTGGAGATTTATTACTAGAAGCTTTATCTAATGGATTAAATCAGTCTGGGAAAGAAGTAATTGATATAGGCATTTGCCCAACCCCAGCGATACCATTCCTAATTAAGAAATTTAAAATATATGCAGGGATTATGATATCAGCCAGTCATAATCCACCTGAATATAATGGAATAAAAATTTTTGATCATTATGGTAATAAATTAAATCAAAAAAAAGAAATAGAAATTGAAAGTTATTTAAACAAAATTAAATCTAATTTAATTTTTAGAAAAGAAAAAAAAATTATACAAAAATTTGATCTTTTAGAGGTATACAAGCAAAGCTTAATTGATTCTATAGGCAATAATAATCTTAATGGAATGAAAATAATATTAGATACTTGTCATGGATCTGCCTCAGTCTTTGCAGAAAATGTATTTAAGAGATTAGGTGCAAATGTTTATGTCATCAATAGTAATGCTGATGGATCAAAAATAAATGTCAACTGTGGATCAACTTGTCTTGATCCTTTAAAAAAAGCTATCAAGGAATTTAATGCTGAGATAGGTTTTAGCTTTGATGGGGATGCTGATAGAGTTATAGGGATAGATTCAGAAGAAAATATTCTTGATGGCGATCATATCTTATTTCTATGGGGCAGGGAACTCATGAAAGAAAAAATTTTATCGAGAAACTTATTAATTACAACGGTAATGTCAAATTTAGGATTTGAGAAAGCATGGAATGACCTTGGTGGTATTTTAATTAGAACACCTGTTGGAGATAAGTTTATACACGAAGCAATTAATAAACAAAAGGCAGATTTAGGTGGTGAGCAATCTGGGCATATTCTCTCAAAAATAAATAATTACTCAGGAGATGGAGTTCTAACTGCTATTCAAATAGCCAATTTTTGTAGCAAGAGAAATATAACTTTAAAAGATTTATTAAAAACTAGCTTTAAAGGTTTTCCACAAAAACTGACTAATATACAATTAACTTCCAATAATAAAAATTTTAAAGATTTAATAGAAGATAATATGAATAAATTAATTAAAGAAAAATTAGATAATATATCAGAACCCTGCAGAATTTTTGCTCGAAATAGTGGAACAGAATCAGTTTTAAGAATTTTAGTAGAAGCAGAAGATAAAAGTCTAGTTGATGATATTTCAATTCAAATGACAACTATTGCTGAAAAAATAATTAAAGATAAATTTTAATATTAAATTTTTTTATATAATTTCTCAAAAACTTTTAGTTTATTTCTAATAACATAATTTTCTCGATTAGTTTTTAAATCTATGGGATTATATGAATTAAATATTTCACTATCTTGATAGATATAAGTACTAAAACATTTAGATTTGATTATAGTCATATCCATATATTCAAAAAGTTCCTCTACATCACTTTTGATTGAAATATATCCTCCATTTGCCATAAGTTGAGAAATTTTATGAATTAATTGAGGTCGTATTATTCTTCTTTTATGATGTTTTTTCTTAAACCAAGGATCTGGAAAATTGAAAGAGACACTTGATACTATATCTCCGGGAATTTACCAATACAGTCCTCAATTAAATATTCAGCATTTCCGAATGCAAAGAATAAATTATCTATAGATTCATCTTTTAATTTTGATTTTGATTTATTAACTAATTTTTCTCTAATTTCTAAACCTATATAATTCCAATTCTTATTATGTTTAGCTAAATTAATCAAGAAATTTCCTGAACCACAGCCAATATCTAAATGTAGAGGCTTGGTATGGTCATTAAAAATGTCCTTTAAGTGTGGAATGGGCTCTATATCATTAAAAACTTTACTTAATGGATTGACATGTTGTCGCATTTTAATTTCCTCATCATTTATATCTAACAAATAAGACGAAAGTTTTCATAGTAGAGATTTAATTTTTTATTTATACCCAACTATAAAAATAAAGATTACAGTTATTGACTATTGAGGTTTAATATTTAAGTATGTTAATAAGAAAAAATTTTGACCTCTATTAATGAATTTTCTGCTTGGATAACATTTCAACTATCTTCAATTTTTATAGTAGGAGTTCCTCTCTCAATTTTTATATGGTCAATCAAGAAAAGGAACAAAGCTATTGAGAAGTTATTAATAACATATTGGAAGGTCTCAATACTATTTTTCATTAGCCTTATATTGTTTATCGGAGGTGTAGAATTTTCACTATTAATATTAATAATTTCTACTTCGTTAATGACTATTTGTGTTTGGTTATGGAATGATATAAATAGAGAATTAAAAGGCTATCAATTAACTAATGCACTTGTTACAACAACAAGAGCTTGGAGATGGGCATTAACTTTCATATCTATAAGTTTTTTAGTACAGTTTTTTCAAAATTTATCCTGTATTAATTCAATTAATAGTTCCGAATGTTTAAAGTGGTCTGAACCATCAAAAAATTTATCTCAAATAATAAATCAATTATTTAATTTTTTATTTGGTGCAAATTTTACAGAACCAATTGCAAAATTCATAGGATTATTTGCATTACTTATTTATATGTTAGGACTATTTCAATGGTTCATCATTAAGCTACCAAGATCTGGAAGAAATTCAGGTTTTTCAAATTATGGAGAATATTAGATTAATTTAAAATATAACAAAATAGGCTTAAATATTACATAAAGCATCTCAATAATTAAAGGATATATTCAAAATGGGAAACAAAAGATTGTATAAGGTTTGTAGTGAATAAATTATGTACTATTTCACCAATAACTGAGATTGATAGATCCCAGTATTAAAAATGATGTAATTAATAAGAATTATTTCCAAAGAAAAATGCAAATTTCTTGACACATATTGTTTGAAAATCTAATATATTCTTCAAAGACTTTGAGAAAATTTAAATATTCTTAATTAATGTTTATTAGAATTAAAAAGTTAATTATTTAATTATTTCAGAACATCTTTTGCATAAATTTGTATTCTGCTTTCCTTTGAATGTAAATTCTTGAAAATGCCAACATCTATCGCACTTTATACCTTTTGCTTTTTGTATTTGAATAGTACCAAAGTCATTATGTACGGTTAATAAACTTTCCTCAAGTGGATTCTCAATGAGCAAGAAATTAGAAACGATAAGCCAATCACTATAACAATCTACTTCAGGATTTCCAGAACTCTTGAGCCAAATAAGAGCTTCTTTTAATTTATTATCTTTAGGCAAAAACATTATTTCTGTTTCAAGAGCTGCGCCAACCTGCTGTTGATTTCTACATCCTTCAATTACTTTATTAATTTCAACTCTTAATTTTCTCAAATTAAACATTTTTGATTCAATATCAAGGTTTTTCCAATCAGAAGGTATTGAAGGCCAGCCTCTCTGAAAAACTGATTTTTCTTGAACTTTATAGGGCAAATTCTGCCAAATATCTTCTGCCATATGACATAAAACTGGAGAGATAAGAACTGCTAAATTTTCAATTATTTTTGAAAGAACAAATTGACAAGATCTTCTTCTAAATTGGTTTGGAGAACTGACATATAATCTATCTTTTGCTATATCTAAATAAAAATTTGATAAATCTACTACACAAAAACTTTGCAAAATTTGAAAAAACTTTGAAAATTCATAATTTTCATATGCAGATGTAATTTGATCAATAACTTCCACTAAACGATGTAACATCCATTTATCTAAAATAGGTAAATCTTGGATACTGATACTTTGGAGAGAAGGATCATAATCATGTAAGTTACCAATTAAATATCTAGCTGTATTTCTTACTTTTCTATAAACATCAGATAATTGTTTTAATATGTTAGATCCAATAGGAACATCCACTGAATAATCAACGGAACTTACCCATAGTCTCAACACATCCGCTCCATATGCTGGATTAATTTTTTGATTAGCTCCACCATTAATAACAATATTTGGATCTACAACATTACCTAAAGATTTACTCATCTTTCTACCATTCTCATCTAAGGCAAATCCATGAGTAAGTACTGTTTTATATGGAGCTTTATTATTTACTGCCACTGAAGTCAATAATGATGATTGGAACCAACCTCTATGTTGGTCAGATCCTTCCAAATATAAATCTGCAGGATATTGCATACCCTCTCTTTGATTGCATACTGCAGCCCAACTAGAACCGGAATCAAACCAAACATCCATCGTATCTAAACCTTTTTTCCAGTTTTTCGCATCATTTAAATATTCAGGAGGCAATAATTTTTGTTCATCCCAACTCCACCAAATATCAGCACCATGTTCTTCAAAAAGATCTTGAATATGATTTAGTGTCGTCTGATTAATAAGTACTTCATTACTATTTTTTTTATAAAAAACTGGTATCGGGACACCCCATGATCTTTGTCTTGAGATACACCAATCACCTCTTCCTACAACCATAGATTTAATTCTCTTTTTTCCACTGTTAGGCATCCAATCTACCTTTTCAATAGATTCAAGAGCTGAGGATCTAAAACCATCTACAGATGCGAACCATTGTTCAGTAGCTCTAAAGATTGTAGGTTTTTTAGTTCTCCAATCATAAGGATATCTATGTTTATAAACTTCCATTAACATAAGAAGATTTTGACTTTCTAAAAATTCAATAATTTGATCATTTGCATCTTTTAAGACATTGAGATCTTTAAAAATTCCTGCATCATCAGTTAAATTTCCTTTTTCATCAACAATGCATGTTATTGGGAGTTTATATTTTAATCCTGCATTGAAATCGTCAATACCATGACCAGGAGCGGTATGCACAATTCCAGTTCCAGATTCTGTTGTTATGTAATCACCTCCCAAAATTACCGGACAAAGTTTATCCTTAGTTGGATGCTTATATTCAATACCTTCTAATTCAGAGCCACTAATATCAAATAATAAGTTGAAATTCTTTATTTAATTTTTCTTGAACTATTTCTAATAAATCTTTAGCAAAAATAAAGATGTTTTCATCATCATCCGAAGCAACTACATAAATTACTTTTGGATTAACAGCAGCAGCTTCGTTGGCAGGCAGAGTCCAAGGTGTAGTTGTCCAAATTAAAATAAAATAATTTCCAATATTTTTTGAAACATGTTTATTGAAATTATTTTTTTCAAGTTTTAATTCAATATGTTTAGGAAAAGATGTAATTCTGAAAGATACATAAACACTTTTTGAAAAATGTTCATCTGGATATTCCAATTCGGCCTCAGCTAAAGCGGTTCTTGAGCTAGGACTCCAATGGACAGGCTTTAAGCCCCTAAATATATAGCCTTTCAGAAACATTTTTCCAAATACTTCTATTTGAGCTGATTCATAATTTTTTTTCAAGGTAAGGTATGGATTCTCCCAGTCACCCCAGATAGCCCATCTTTTAAAGCCTTCCATTTGAGAATAAATTTGTTTTTTCGCATATTCTGTAGCCTTTTGACGAAGTCCTAAAATATCTAAATTTCTTCTTTCTTCATTTTTTAATTTTTGAAGTACTTTTAATTCAATTGGTAAGCCGTGACAATCCCATCCAGGAACAAAGTGAACTCTATAGCCTTTTAGAATTTTATATTTATTAATAAAATCTTTTAAAACTTTGTTTAGCGCATGACCCATATGAAGAGGTCCATTTGCATAAGGAGGACCATCATGAAGAGTAAAGTTTTTCCCTTTATTAGTTAAACCTAAATTCATATCAATTTTATTTTCTGACCAAAACTTTTGAATTTCCGGTTCTCTTTTAACTGAGTTAGCTCTCATTGAAAAGTCAGTCTTTAAAAGATTGAGAGTATCCTTATAAGAAAATTTTGATGATTTATGATTTTTGTTCTCAGACATATTTAATATTGGTGAAAATTATTATTTATCAATTTTGATATTTTCAAGATTTAATTTTTTCATCATTTATTATATCTTTTTTAGAAAAATCTGTTGTCTGAATATTTTTAATATACTGTTTTGAAGATGCTTCTTTATCACTTGAATTATTATTATCCTGTTTTCTAACCCATTTTTTTTTAATTGAAGTATTTTTAAACACTTTTCCTATCTTATTATCTAAAAATATATTTTTAAGATCAAGCCTAATAATCCTATAAATTATTGAAAAATTTCTCTTAAATCCAGACAAACTTTTAATATCAAATTTTTCTTTGTCTAAAAGCTGATTCCACCTATAAGAAAAATTTTCTATAAAGTAAAAGCTAATTAATGTAGCATTTAAAGATAAAATCAAAGAAACCTTTAAATTAAATACATTTTTATATATAAGCAGAAACGTTCCAAGGAGTATTAATAATCCAGATTGAATAAGATCTTTAGGTCTTCCTAATTCAATAAATAATAATGCTGTAAATAGTGAAATACAACCAATAAATAAATATAAAGACCCAATAAAAAATACTAAAAACATCAAACTAATTAATTAAATATGTTAAAGAAGAAAAACTCTTATAAATTTGATTCAATATAAATACTTGAAATAACTTCATGCGGTCGGGGAGACTTGAACTCCCACACCATAAGATACGAGTACCTAAAACTCGCGCGTCTACCAATTCCGCCACGACCGCTTAAATAATATTTTAATTCAGTGGAGAGCATTTGAATCTTTTTTTTTATTTAGATCTCCATTTTGATACATTAAAATATAAAGTTCATAATTATATATAATAGTTTGTAGAAGAAATATTTTTTGAAAATCTTTAGACAGAAAAATACAAATTTACTAAAAATTTAGTTATATTATTTATAGATTTACATGAACAATCGCTAATTTAAGTATTCAAAATAAGAAGGTTAAAAAGCTATCTCCTACAACTTTTAATTGGCAGAAGGAGATAAAGACTTATGTTGATCCTCCCAATTTTTGGAATCCCACATTAGGGTTATTTATAGGTGGTTATATTCTTGCTTTTATTAGTATTTGGCAGTGGTATAAAGGTGATTGGCCTTTACCATTACTTGTTGCGACTGCATTTCTTGCGTTACATATTGAAGGTACAGTTATTCACGATGCATGTCATAAAGCCGCACATCCAGTTCCTTGGATAAATCAATTAATGGGGCATGGATCAGCTATCTTATTAGGTTTTAGTTTTCCCGTTTTTACAAGGGTACACCTGCAACATCATATTCATGTCAATGATCCTAAAAATGATCCAGATCACATTGTCAGCACATTTGGCCCAATTTGGTTAATTGCACCAAGATTTTTTTATCATGAAATATTCTTCTTCCAAAGAAAATTATGGAGAAAATATGAACTACTTCAATGGGGTATAGAGAGATCTATTTTCATAACATTAATACTTGCTGGTATAAAGTTTGATTTTATGAATCTTATTTATAATTTATGGTTTGGACCGGCTTTAATGGTTGGTGTTACATTAGGAATATTTTTTGACTATTTACCTCACAGACCATTTCGTTCTAGAAATAAATGGATCAATTCAAGAGTATATCCCAGTAGATTTATGAATATATTAATAATGGGTCAAAATTATCATCTTATTCATCATTTGTGGCCATCTATACCCTGGTTTGAATACAAAATTGCATATGAGAAAACTAAACCTTTACTAGATTCAAAGGGATCACCTCAACGTGTTGGAATATTTGAATCAAAAGAAGATACTTATAATTTTCTTTACGATTTACTTTTAGGAGTAAGAAGTCATGCAAAAAGAAGAGGACGTCTACGTAAAATGATTAATCTACTTCCTATGAGAGGTTTAAAAAAATATCTCCTTAAATTAATAAACAAAACATATATTGGAAAAGATTAAATTTAATCTTTAATTATTTTAGGTACTTTAAAAAAATCATTCTCTCTAGATGGAGCTAGATTTAGAATTTCATCTCTATTTTTATATGTTACATTTGCATCACTTCTAAAATTATTGATAACTTCTATGGCTCTTGTTGTGCAAGGAACATTGGTTGTATCTATTTTTTCTAATTGATTAATATAGTCAAGAATTTTTTCTATCTGAGTTGCATGATTATCGATTTGTTCCTCATTTAATTTTAACTTTGCAAGTTGTGCTACTTTACTTACTTCTTCTCTTGAAATTCTACTCATTTTTAAAACAATCAAATAATATTAATATTATAAGATTCTAACCAAAATAAAATTTGTATATTGATTCAAAATTATTTTTCAAAGAAAATTTATAAATAATTCCCTAACTCACTTTCTATTAAAATATTCTTAATAATGATATTTCATTAAAAGAATTTTTATTAACATCTTCTATCTTTAATTAAAGACACTAGACTTTGCGTAACATAACCGCTAAAAATATAGTTAGTTAATATACTTACGGTAATTAAAAAAATACTTAATAAAGATTTTTTTTCTCGCCACTCTAGTATTGTTGCTCCCGAATTGATTGGATGTCTTATTGTGAGACTTCATAATGGGAATAAAATACAAGAAGGGATAATAGTGGAAACAGAAGCCTATTCTCAAGAAGAAGAAGCTTGCCATGGTTTTAATAAAAGAACTAAAGCAAATCAAACACTTTTCGGAGAACCTGGACTATATTATGTTTATAGATCTTATGGTATTCATTATTGTTTAAATTTAGTAACTGACAAAAATAATTTTGCTAGTGGGGTTTTAATTAGATCAGTTTTTATTCCTCAAGAGGAAGAGAGAACCGCCTCAGGACCAGGTTTGTTAACAAGGAAATTTCAAATTAACACAAAATTTAATTCTTTAAAAAGTTATAACAACAACCTTCTAAAAATTTTTAATCGTCAAATTAATATTAATAATGAAGAGTTAGTACAAACCACGAGAATAGGCATCTCAAAAGCAGTAGATTTAAAATGGAGGTGGTACTTAAAGCAAAGTAGAAGCGTGAGTAAAAGAGTAAAAGGAGACAAAATTCCTAAATTACATAATAAATTTAAAAACTTTAACCTTTAAATATTTATGAATTATTGGCCACATAAACATATCTTAACTCTTGCAAACTTTTCAAAAGAAGATTTTAAAATAGTTATTGATTTAGCACATAGATTTAATTCAGTAAGCAATGCTGACGTTAAAATGGTACCTTCTTTGAAAGGTTTTTTAATAACATCTTTATTTTTTGAACCAAGTACAAGAACTAAAAATAGTTTTGAACTTGCAGCAAAAAGACTCTCAGCAGATTTTCTAAGTTTCCATCCCTCATCAAGTTCTTTATCAAAAGGAGAAACATATTTAGATACTGCGCGTACTTATTGTTCTATGGGATCCAATATTTTAATAATAAGACATTCATCAAATAATTCCCCTCTTGAGATTGCAAAAAATTTAGATTTCTTTGGTTTTAAGACATCTGTTTTAAGTGCAGGGGATGGATTTAATAGTCATCCGAGTCAAGGATTACTCGATTTATATACATTAACCAAGTTTTTCTCCCCAATAAATCTTGATCCAAATATTTTATTTAATAAAACAATTTTGATTATTGGAGATATTCTTCATTCTCGTGTCGCGAGATCAAATCTATGGAGTTTAACCGCATTTGGAGCAAATATTGTTTTATGTGGTCCTGAAAATTTGGTACCTGAAGAATTTTCTAATTTTTTGAGTTCTAACCACCCATATGAGTTAGTAGATCCTATAAAAGATAGAGGGAAAATTAGTATTTCCAGATCACTTGAACAATCTATCAACAATGCTGATGCAGTAATAACATTACGATTACAAAAAGAACGGATGGAGACAAATTTACTAAGTAGTATGAAATCTTATAGTGATAATTATTGTTTAACTCCAGAAAAACTTGATCTTTGTGATAAGGAGATCCCTATCCTCCATCCCGGTCCTATAAATCGTGATGTAGAAATAAGTAGTCAAATAGTTGATAGTTATTCAAATTGTCTTATTAACGATCAAGTTGCAAATGGAGTACCAGTAAGAATGGCATTATTATATCTTTTAAGTAAAGTCAACTTAAACTAAAGTAATTTAAGGCTTTCTGTGAAAAAACCATACATTAAACCAATTCTAAGAAAATCAATAATTAAAAGAAAGAATCTTTTATTTTTATCACTAAATAGAACTCTCCTAATATTTATTAATATTTCAATTAGTAATACTGAGATTAAAGCCCCTACTGGATCCATCAAATTATAAACTGCACTTATCATTCCTAATGAACTTCCAAAGAAATATCCAACAAAAAACATAATAAGAACAACAGAATATCTCCTCCAAGGATTTGCAGCCCAGTTACTAATAGTTTTTAAATTATCTACAATTAATATCTGAAATCTTGTTTGTTGAGGTCTTATAATCATGTTTATAAATTATAAAATCATGCTAAATCTGAAGCTGGTTTAATTTTTTGATTACCCTCCAATAATTCAAGAAGTGCCTCCATTTGAGCAAGAATACCTCTTAATTCTCCTGGCTCAGGGAAAAAACCATCTTCTTGTATTCCCTGATGCATTTCTCTCAATTCTTGTCTTAAGTATCTAATGTGGCTGACAACCTGTTCTCTCTTGGTTTGTGACATTGTTGGAATAAATATTTAGATATATATTAAGTACATTATTTTTGATCGCTATTAATTTAATAATATTTGAATAATTTGAAAGGTATAAAAATTTTTTAATTTCTGTAATTAAGCAATAAGTTAAAATAAAATAAAAAAAAATTGAGGAAATCAAATAAAAAAAGAAAAGTAAAGATTTTATTATTAATAAGTGGAAGTATTGCCGCTGTTAGAATCCCCTTATTGGTAAGTAAATTAGTAAAAGAAAATTATATTGTTAAATGCGTAATTACCAAAAATGCTGAAAAAATCATACAACCACTTTCACTTTCAATACTCAGCAGAAATAAGTGCATAACTGATGCTGATCAATGGAATTATAAAAAGTCAAAACCTTTACATATAGCTCTCTGTGAATGGGCAGATATTCTTCTCATAGCACCTTTAACTGCTACAACACTATCTAAGTGGGTATACGGGAATGCAGAAGGTTTAGTCTCAAGCATACTAATTGCAAATACAAAAACGATTATCGTTGCACCTGCAATGAATACAAATATGTGGCTTAATCCAGCAGTTACCTCAAACTATAAAAAATTAAAAACATTTAAAAATACATTATCCATAGAACCATTAAAGGGGCTTTTAGCCTGTGATCAATTTGGGATAGGAAAAATTCCTACTAATGATTTAATATTATTAGCTTTAAAATTCGCATTCTCCCAAGAGCGAGAGGATTTCAATGATTTAAAGAATAAATCTTTTTTAGTAACTGGGGGTGCAACCACTGAAAAAATAGATTCCGCGAGAATGATTACAAATAATAGTTCTGGAGAGATGAGTCTACTTCTAGCTCAAGTAGCAAGGTTTAGAGGAGCAAAAGTAACTTATATTCATGGTCCTTTAAAAATAAGAGCAGAAATAATTGACGGCATTGAATCTTATGAGGTTCAAAATGGATCAGAGCTCAATAAGTTAATTCAAAAAGAAGTCCATAATTATGATTATTTTTTTATGAATGCAGCTGTAGCTGATATCAAAATTAAAAAAAATATTAATCATAAAGTTCCAAAAAATGATCTTAAAGATCATCTAGCTAATAATCTAGATCTAGTCCCCGATATATTGAAGGAAGTTTCTTCTTTAAAAAGAAAGAATCAAGTATTTATAGGCTTCTGTGCTTTTACTGGCACTTTTGAAAATCTTAAAGAAACAATTAAACAAAAATTTGCAATAAAAGGTTGCGATTTAATATTTGCAAATCCAATCGATATTGTTGGGCAAGGTTTCGGTGAAGGATCTGAAAATGAAGGCTGGCTTTTTGATAAAAAAGGATTGGAATGCTACATTGAAAAATCTTCTAAATTAGATTTAGCTAACAAATTAATAAATAGAATTATTTCAATTGATAAATAAATCAAAATTTTAATATTTGTATTTTTTTGTAATTTTAATTTAGACAAATGCTGTTATAGTCTCTTTTTAGCTTAGTATAAATCCAGTTTTTAAAAAAAATTTAACACTACAGGGTTATTTCGAGGCTAAAAATGACCAACATTTATGCTTCTTTCCCTTGTATTATCCGTACTGAACATTAAAGGTAAAATTTTACCGGCAGACTCAGAACTTTATTGAAATTTTAATTATGAGAATTCGTTCATTCTTGGCCTTGGTCATTTCATTTTGTATAACATTAGCTTTTGTTCCATTAAGAACATACGCATTTTCTGAAAGAGGTAATGCTCAATTCACTGACGTTGTTAATACTGGTAAAGCGAATGATTGTCCAGCATTAGACTCATCACTAGATGGCTCCATCTCAATAAGTAATGGAGATTCTTTAAAAGGAATCTGTATGCATCCGACTGAAGTTTATGTCAAAGTACCTGGATCAAAGCGTAAAAAAGCTGATTTCGTCTCAACTAAAATTATTAGTCCCAGGAATAATACAACAGTAACTGAAGTTTATGGAGACATAGATTCTGGAAAATTCACAGAAAAAGGTGGTATTGATTTTCAATTAATCACAGTTTTAACACCTGGAGGATTAGAAGTACCATTTGCCTTTTCAGCAAAAGATTTAACAGCTAATATCCCTTCATCAATTGAACCTGGCACTGAGGTAAGTGGATCTACTTTTACACCTAATTACAGAACTGGTGATTTCTTAGATCCTAAAGCAAGAGCTGCTAATACTGGTGTTGAATATGCTCAAGGTTTAGTCGCTTTGGGAGGAGATGATGAGGAACTTGCTAAAGAGAATATTAAAGTTGATGTGAATGGAACTGGAACAATAAAACTTTCAATAACAAGTGTTGATAGTGATACAGATGAATTCGCAGGGACTTTTGAGGCCATTCAACCATCAGATACAGATATGGGATCTAAAGAACCTGTAGATGTAAAAATAATTGGTGAACTATATGGCAGAAAAGCTTAAAGTATAATTTTTAAAGAGGGTACTTATAAGCACCCTCTTTTTTAATGTAAAACTTTAAATAAATTAGTAAAAATTATGATTAATACTCACAATATCGAAAGAGATGAAATGGGTTTAATACCCCCTTATGGAGGAGTTCTCAAACAACTAATCCTAAAAGATAAAGATCAAATAAAAGATTTATTATCTGAGATAGACTTCGAACATGAATGCAGTGAGAGAAATGCATGTGATGTAGAACTTCTTATGATTGGTGCATTCTCACCATTAGAGGGATTTATGAATGAAGAAGACTATAAATCGGTTATAAAAGATCATAGGAATACAGAAGGTTTTTTATTTGGATTACCAATAGTTTTAGATACAAATAATAATCATTTTGAAAAAGGAAAAAAAATCTTGCTTAAATTTAAAGGTCAAAATTTAGCAATTTTAGAAATCGAATCAAAATGGGAACCAGATAAAGAATTAGAAGCTCAATTTTGTTATGGAACAACATCCTTAGAACATCCTGCTGTAACGATGATATTCCATGAGAGAAAAAAATATTATGTAGGAGGAAAAATTTATGGTTTAGATATCCCAAAGAGAGAATTTCCCTGCCAGACTCCTTTTGAAGTAAGGTCTTCGTTACCTGCTAATCATGATGTCGTAGCATTTCAATGTAGAAATCCCATACATAGAGCACATTATGAATTATTTACGAATGCCCTTAAATCTGAAAATGTATCTCAAAATTCGATTGTTTTAGTTCATCCAACATGTGGACCCACGCAACAAGATGATATCCCAGGCAAAGTTAGATATTTAACTTATAAAAAGTTATCAGAAGAAATCACTAGTAAACAAATAAAGTGGGCTTATTTACCATACTCGATGCATATGGCTGGCCCCAGAGAAGCTTTACAGCACATGATTATTAGAAGAAACTATGGGTGCACCCATTTTATAATTGGAAGAGATATGGCGGGATGTAAATCTTCTAAAAATGGTGAAGATTTTTATGGTCCTTATGATGCACAAAATTTCGCTAGAGAATGTACTTCTGAACTTAAGATGAAAGTTGTTCCATCTAAAAACCTTGTCTATACAAAAGAGAAAGGATATATCACTGCAGAGGAAGCTAATGAAAATAAATATCAAATCATGAAATTAAGCGGAACAGAATTTAGAAAGAAATTGAGAAATGGAGAGGAAATTCCTGAATGGTTTGCCTTTAAAAGTGTAGTAGATGTACTAAGACAGTCCTAATAATGATTTATTCTTATTAATATATAAGTATTGCAAAAATTTTATCGTGAACAAACGCTTAAGAAACATTGGAATTTACGTTCTGGTAGTTATTACAGTTATTTTTATAGGAACATCAGTTATAGATCGACCAAATACTGAAAATGCTACAAAAACTTTAAGATACAGTGACTTTATAGAAGCTGTTCAAGATAAAGAGGTTAGCAGAGTTTTAATTTCTCCTGATAATGGGACTGCTCAAGTAGTAGAAAATGATGGAAGTAGATCGGAGGTCAATTTAGCACCTGATAAAGATTTATTGAAAATTCTTACAGATAATGATGTTGATATAGCGGTTCAACCTACTAGACTATCTAGTCCATGGCAACAAGCTTTTAGTAGTTTACTATTTCCAATAATATTAATTGGAGCATTATTTTTCTTGTTCAGAAGAGCACAAAGTGGTTCAGGTGGAGGAGGTAATCCTGCAATGAATTTTGGTAAAAGTAAAGCAAGATTACAAATGGAACCTTCAACCAAAGTTACTTTTGCTGATGTAGCCGGTGTAGAAGGTTCCAAACTTGAATTATCTGAAGTTGTTGATTTCCTAAAGAGTCCTGATAGATTTACAGCTGTAGGGGCAAAAATACCAAAAGGGGTTTTACTTGTTGGACCTCCAGGTACAGGTAAAACTCTTTTAGCAAAAGCCGTTGCTGGTGAAGCAGGAGTACCATTCTTCTCTATATCTGGATCTGAATTTGTAGAAATGTTTGTAGGTGTTGGTGCAAGCAGAGTAAGAGATCTTTTTGAACAAGCTAAAAAGAATGCACCTTGTATTGTATTTATCGATGAAATAGATGCAGTTGGAAGACAAAGAGGTGCAGGTTTAGGTGGTGGTAATGATGAAAGAGAACAAACTTTAAATCAATTACTTACAGAAATGGATGGTTTTGAGGGTAATTCTGGAATAATTATTGTTGCGGCGACTAATAGACCTGATGTTCTAGACTCAGCATTAATGAGGCCAGGTAGATTTGATAGACAAGTAACTGTAGATAGACCAGATTATGCTGGCAGATTACAAATATTAAATGTCCATGCTAAAGATAAAACTCTTTCAAAAGATGTAGATTTAGATAAAGTTGCTAAAAGAACTCCTGGATTTACTGGAGCAGATTTAGCTAATCTTCTAAATGAAGCTGCAATTCTAGCTGCTAGAAGAGAGCTAGATAAGGTTAGTAATGATGAAGTTGGAGATGCAATTGAAAGAGTAATGGCAGGTCCAGAAAAAAAAGATAGAGTAATTAGTGAAAGAAAAAAAGAACTAGTTGCATATCATGAGGCTGGACATGCAATCGTTGGTGCACTAATGCCTGATTATGATCCAGTAGCTAAAGTTTCAATTATTCCAAGAGGTCAAGCTGGAGGTTTAACATTTTTCACTCCTAGTGAAGAAAGGTTAGAATCTGGTCTTTATTCAAGATCATATCTTCAAAATCAAATGGCAGTAGCCTTGGGAGGAAGAGTTGCTGAAGAGATAGTTTATGGAGAGGAAGAAGTTACAACAGGAGCATCCAATGACTTACAACAAGTTGCTAATGTAGCTAGGCAAATGATTACAAAATTTGGGATGAGTGAAAAGATTGGTCCAGTTGCTCTTGGAAGATCACAAGGTGGAATGTTTTTAGGTAGAGATATAGCCTCTGAAAGAGATTTTTCTGAAGATACTGCAGCGACAATTGATGTTGAAGTTTCAGAACTTGTTGATGTAGCTTATAAAAGAGCAACTAAAGTACTTACTGAAAATAGAGGTATGTTAGATGAGATGGCACAAATGCTTATTGAGAGAGAAACAATAGACACTGAGGATATTCAAGATTTAATCAATCGTTCTGAGGTTAAAGTTGCCAACTACTTGTAACAACAAGCCCGATATAACTTTAATAGAAAAGATAAATAACTTAAAAAATTTCTAAATATTCAATCGTTCATATTATTAGCAAGACCAAAAGATATTGTTTATGAGAGTGACCAAGCTAAAAAGAAATTTATTCAAGATTTAACTCTTATTGTAGATAAAGGTTTATTATTCCTTGAAATACCATGGGTCGATAATATAAATTGGTTTGACTTAATGTCAGACTTAAAATCTAAATTTCCTCATTTACAAATTGGATCAGCATCTTTAATAAATAAAAAATCAATCGATGATTCTTTAAAGCTTGATCTCAATTTCTCTATGATGAGGTTTTGGGATAAAGATTTATATATATATTCAAAAAAAAATAATTATTTATTAATTCCAGGTATGACCAGTATCAAAGATTTTAAAGAGGCTATTTCTTATAATTGTTGCATAATCAAAATCTTCCCAGTTGCGAAGAAAGATATCCTATTAGATATAAATAAATTTAATCAAATTTCTTTTATAGGAGCTGGTGATATAGCTTTAAATGACATTAATAAATTCAAATCCTTAGGTTTTCGAGGAGTTGTTGTTGGAAGTAAAGGATATGATGGTGAGAAATTTGATCCTGAAATATTTAAGATATTAAATAGCAGAATGAAAAATACATAAATAAATTAATTCATAATTCCACATTGTGCATGATTCAGCAGAAGATGATCAGCAATTACAAGAGCTATCATTGCATCAACCATCGGCACAGCTCTAGGTAAAACGCATGGATCATGTCTTCCAACTGCTTTCATCATTACTTCTTTACCCGCTGAATTAACAGTCTTTTGCTCTTTTCTTATAGTTGCTGTAGGTTTAAAAGCAATTCGCATTTTTAACATCTCACCATTACTAATACCTCCTTGTATTCCTCCAGAATTATTTGATAAAGTTTTTAATTTATTATTTTCATTAGATTGAATAAATGGATCATTATGCTCACTTCCTGTCAAATAAGTTCCTGAGAAGCCAGAACCAATTTCAAAACCTTTTGTAGCAGGTAAAGACATTAATGCTTTAGCTAAATCAGCCTCTAACTTATCAAAAACTGGCATGCCCAAACCACTTGGCATGTTTTTCGCAATAGCCTCAATTACACCTCCACAAGAATCACCTTTTTGCTGCAATTCAGTAATCCTTTTTATCATTTTTTCGGCTATTTCAACATCTGGACATCTAATAATATTGGATTCAATATCATCAAAGGTAACATTATCAGGATTGATAACTGAATCTATATTATGAATTCTTTTCACCCAAGATAATATCTCAATTTTATGTATTTTCTTTAAGAATTGCTTAGCAATCGCTCCTCCTGCTACTCTACCTATTGTTTCTCTTGCAGAAGCTCTACCTCCACCAGAATCAGCTTGAATGCCATATTTAAGATGATAGGTCCCATCAGCATGAGAAGGTCTAAATACTTTTTCAATATTACTATAATCACCTGGTCTTTGATCCTTATTTCTTACTATCATTGCGATAGGAGTACCAAGAGTAATATTATCTTTTATTCCACTCAATATTTCTAATTTATCTTCTTCTTTTCTTGGAGTAGTTATTTGACTTTGACCTGGTCTTCTTCTATTTAATTCATCTTGTATTAAATCAATATCAAGTTTCAAACGTGGTGGACATCCATCTAAAATGACACCGACAGCTCCTCCATGAGACTCTCCAAAAGTATTAACTTTAAAAATCTTTCCAAAACTATTACCCATAAAATAATTAAGTTTGTTTTAGTTTAATTATATTGAATCTATTAAATTTAAACATAAAAAAAGACCCCCCGAAGGGGATCTTAATTTTAAGAACCTTAAGCTTAGCCGATTGCAGGAGCTGTAAGAGCTACAGATGTAGACTCAGCAGCAGCTAAATCGAGTGGGAAGTTGTGAGCGTTACGCTCGTGCATTACTTCCATACCTAAGTTTGCACGGTTAAGTACATCACCCCATGTAGGAACGATTTTACCGTTAGCGTCAACAACTGACTGGTTGAAGTTGAAACCATTTAGGTTAAATGCCATTGTGCAGATACCCATTGATGTTAACCATACGCAAACAACAGGGAATACAGCTAGGAAGAAGTGAAGACTTCTGCTGTTATTGAAACTTGCATATTGGAAGATCAAACGACCGAAGTAGCCATGAGCTGCAACGATGTTGTATGTTTCTTCTTCTTGACCGAACTTGTAGCCATAGTTTTGTGACTCAAGACCAGTTGTTTCTCTAATTAGAGATGATGTTACCAATGAACCATGCATTGCAGAGAATAATGATCCACCGAACATTCCAGCAACACCAGCCATGTGGAATGGGTGCATAAGAATGTTGTGCTCAGCCTGGAAAACAAACATGAAGTTGAATGTACCAGAGATACCTAGAGGCATTCCGTCAGAGAATGAACCTTGACCGAATGGGTATACAAGGAATACTGCGAAAGCTGCTGAAACTGGTGCAGAGTATGCAACACAGATCCAAGGACGCATACCTAAACGGTATGAAAGCTCCCACTGTCTTCCCATGTATGCTGAAATACCGATTAGGAAGTGGAAAATTACAAGTTGGTAAGGGCCACCATTGTATAGCCACTCATCTACAGTCGCTGCTTCCCAAATTGGGTAGAAGTGAAGACCAATAGCGTTTGATGAAGGAACAACCGCACCTGAGATGATGTTGTTTCCATATAGGAATGAACCAGCAACTGGCTCTCTAATTCCGTCAATGTCTACTGGTGGTGCTGCGATAAAAGCAACAATGAAGCAAGCCGCTGCTGCAAGTAAGCATGGAATCATTAATACTCCAAACCAACCAACATAAATTCTATTGTTAGTTGATGTTACCCACTCACAGAACTGTGGCCAACCTTTTAACAGCGATGAACGCTGCTGCTGAATAGTTGTCATTATAAGTTCGTGAAAAATGTCTCGATATGAGACGTGTACGTATAGCAAAATTAATTTTTGCTTTTAATAATATAGATGATTATTTTGTAAAGTGATAATTACAAAAGCTTATGGGATTGATAATAAATTTTAATGATTAAATAACAAGAGTATAGACTTATCCATCTAATTGATTTGGAATCTCTTCTTAAGCGCATCTTTCTTTAATGATAGTACTCTGAAATCAATCTTAGATTTATAGATTTGCTATCAATTTTCTAATATCATTTATCATCTCTAGATTTATCAATGTGAATATTTAAATTGAAATTTTAAAAATTTTAATTAGTGCTTAATTAACGAAATCCATTCATCATAAAATACTTAATGAATTTATTTATAAAGCATAAAAAAAGACCCCCCGAAGGGGATCTTAATTTTAAGAACCTTAAGCTTAGCCGATTGCAGGAGCTGTAAGAGCTACAGATGTAGACTCAGCAGCAGCTAAATCGAGTGGGAAGTTGTGAGCATTACGCTCGTGCATTACTTCCATACCTAGGTTTGCACGGTTAAGTACATCACCCCATGTAGGAACAATTTTACCGTTAGCGTCAACAACTGACTGGTTGAAGTTGAAACCATTTAGGTTAAATGCCATTGTGCAAATACCCATTGATGTTAACCATACGCAAACAACAGGGAATACAGCTAGGAAGAAGTGAAGACTTCTGCTGTTGTTGAAACTTGCATACTGGAAGATCAAACGACCGAAGTAGCCATGAGCTGCAACGATGTTATATGTTTCTTCTTCTTGTCCGAACTTGTAGCCATAGTTTTGTGACTCAAGACCAGTTGTTTCTCTAATTAGAGATGATGTTACCAATGAACCATGCATTGCAGAGAATAATGATCCACCGAACATTCCAGCAACACCAGCCATATGGAATGGGTGCATAAGAATGTTGTGCTCAGCCTGGAATACAAACATGAAGTTGAATGTACCAGAAATACCTAGAGGCATTCCGTCAGAGAATGAACCTTGACCGAATGGGTATACAAGGAATACTGCGAAAGCTGCTGAAACTGGTGCAGAGTATGCAACACAGATCCATGGACGCATACCTAAACGGTATGAAAGCTCCCACTGTCTTCCCATGTATGCTGAAATACCGATTAGGAAGTGGAAAATTACAAGTTGGTAAGGGCCACCATTGTATAGCCACTCATCTACAGTCGCTGCTTCCCAGATTGGGTAGAAGTGAAGACCAATAGCATTTGATGAAGGAACAACCGCACCTGAAATGATGTTGTTTCCATATAGGAATGAACCAGCAACTGGCTCTCTGATTCCGTCAATGTCTACTGGTGGTGCTGCGATGAAAGCAACAATGAAGCAAGCCGCTGCTGCAAGTAAGCATGGAATCATTAAAACTCCAAACCAACCAACATAAATTCTATTGTTAGTTGATGTTACCCACTCACAGAACTGTGGCCAACCTTTTAACAGCGATGAACGCTGCTGCTGAATAGTTGTCATGAGTTCGTAAGGTATGCCTTAAAAAAAGGCGTGTAAATAATAGCAGAAAAAATCTGCTCCTAAAACTTTAATCCAAAATCATGAAAAATGTGTAAATAAAATAATAAAAAGTACAAAATTTGTTCAATTTTTACAAAAAAGAGTCTCAATGATTTAATATTTTCTTAATATTTTAATTTCAAGTTGGTTCTCTTAGAGTGGCTACTTAACGGGAAAAGGTCCAAGGAAATAATTCCATTATCTTCTGCAAAGAGCAGGCGGCTGGAGTTAGAAGCAATTGGGGCTGTCGTATACTGGTCTGAAAGAGTTTAAAATTTCAGAGGTTTTAAACCTCTAAACGACTATCAAGGAATCTTGATTATAAAAAAAACTTATAGTTTAAATAACATTTTCAAATATAAAAATATCTTTTAATCAACATTTTATAGGATTTACAGATTTAAAAAGATAAAAGACTACTAATCCATGATTGATCACACTTTAAGATTTCTTTTTTGGTAAAACTCATTGCGATATTCTTTTCTCTATATGCTGCCTCTCCTATGAATAATGGGTATATTTTTTCTTTCCCTGAATAAGTTAGTGTTTCATTATCAATATTTATGAATAAAGGATCACCCTCTTCAATCATTTTCCAATCATTATTGATTCTTAAAGGATGAATTAAAGCATCAATATCATTATTATCATTTCTTGGATAGTCAATACTTTTTTGATGAACGAAAAGAGATATCTCGCTTGGCAAATTAATCCTATTGTTTTCTAAATTATTAATTAGATCCCCAAGAAAACTCAAAATTATTAAGAACCTTTCCATAATCTCTGAATCAAAATGATTCTGAGCAACTGGCCCAATCTCGATAACAAGTCCACATGGCCACGCCTCAACTAAAAATCCAGTCTGGTTAACATCTCTTTCATGTAAATATATAGGCAAACCAAATTTTGCTTGCAAGATTGCGGCTAAACAAAAATCTCTTTGTCTCCTCCCATACATAACAATACTCGTACCCATACAAGAGGTTGTAGTGTGCAAATCAATTACTATTGGACATGATTTAGGTCCTTGAATGCCATATTCACTAATGAGATATTCAGATCTATTGACTTCGTAGAAATTTTGATTAGAGGCAGTCTTTAAGACATTGAATGATCTATTTAAATCTACATCAATGTATCTCAATCCTTTTTCAAGTGCTTTTGGATTTCCTAAAATAAATTCTAAGGAATTTGATTGTGGAGATGTATTTATTAAGTTTCTAAATTTTTTTACAGCCCAAACTGGATTTAATTCATTACCATGTGTACCTGAAACTATAAGTAATTTTTTTGCAATCATATTTATAAAATAGCTTTAGAAATTTTATGAAACCTAATAAATACATAATATTTATCGCAAGGCAATTTTGGTTTTGGTTTTGGATGAAATTAATGGATGGGTTTGCGCCATCCGATAAAAAAGGTAACTATAAAAGGCCAAAAGGATTTGTTTACAATGAGAATTCCGAAATTAATATTAATGAAAATAAAAATTTATGCTTATTGGTAGGCTCAACATGTCCTTGGTGTCATCGGTTAATAATTTCATGCACATTGTTAAACTTATCAAACAGAATTAAAATTATCTTTCTAAAACCGAACTATCAGACAGGTGAATGGATTTTTCAAAAGGATTTTTATAATTGCAAGAATTTAAAAGAAGTATATGCGAAATGCGATCAAACTAATATATTTCGAGCAACTGTGCCTGTTTTTATAAATTATGAGAATCGAGAAATGCAATTAATCTCTAATGAAAGTAGAGATATCTTAAATATTTTAAATTCAAGTACCTTTAATACATATTCGAATAGCGATCTAATAAAAGATTGTGATGAAAAACTTCTTGATCTCATCAATGAAGACATAAATAATGGAGTTTACAAATGCGGATTCGCAAGAAATCAAAATGCATACGTTAAAGCAAGTCAAAAGCTTTTTTCTGGTTTAACAACTATTGAAAAAATGTTGAAAGAGAATGGTGGTCCATGGCTTTTAGGCAATAAAATATCAATAGCAGATATATATTTGTTCCCAACAATAATTAGATGGGAATATGTTTATAGTAAGTTATTTAAATGTACTGAAAAAGATATTTACTTTTTTAAAAGTATCATTCTATGGAGATATAATTTTTTTAAACTAAAAGGTATATCAGAAACTTGCTCTTATAAAAATTGGCTCAAAGATTATTATCAAGCAATCTTTCCTTTAAATCCAAACCAAATAATCCCATTACAACCATCGTTGGAAGAGTTAATTAATTCGAAGAAATTTTAATTTTCTAAATTTTTTATTCATTTACTGATTAATCATTATTTCAACTTATATAGGATGCAATTTATGAATTAATTCACTATTGTGTATTTAATTACTCATTCAGGAAATCAGAAGATGAAATCCATTGACGAGCACATCCAAAAAGATCAATCAGAAATCGAATCTGCCAAAGCAGAAGGAAATCTTCCAAAAGTAAGGCATCTTACTGAAGAACTCAAGGAATTAGAAGAATACAAAGATCACCATCCTGATGATAAACATGATCCTAATGCACTTGAATTATTTTGCGATGCAAATCCAGATGAACCTGAATGTCTAGTTTATGACGACTAATTAATAATCACGCAATTTGATAAAAAAAATGGGTTAATAACCCATTTTTTTTTAATAATCCATATTGTAGTCTGATGGGCTTCCCGTCAAAGAGCATACTACAGATTCTTCATGCTTCATCTCTTTGACTTCTACTATTGGTCTTCCCATTTTTTTTAATACCTCTATGTCTTGAATCGTTTGACATCTTGCAATTACTTTTCCTGTTTTATCAAAGCAACTATAAAAGTTCATAAATTGTTTTAGCTCAATATTTTATTAATGACCAAATTCACAATCAAAATCAAGTATTTAATTTTACAAATCTTTTAATTTGCATTCTTAAACTTTTTTCCAAACCTCAGACAAAAGCTGGGTCAACCCTTTTCGCAATGATGAAGAAATAACTAAAACTTTCTTTTTAGATAAATTTTCTAACTTTTTAGTCATCGATTTCAAATATTCTTCTTCAACTAATTCAGTTTTATTGAAAACAACAATTCGATACTTATCAATCAACCCATTGCCATATTTTTTTAGTTCATCATCAATAATTAAAAAATCATTTATTGGATCATCTGCAAATACATCAATTAAATGTATCAAAATTTTTGTCCTTTCAATATGTCTTAAAAAATCATGCCCTAAACCAATCCCTTCAGCAGCTCCTGATATTAATCCTGGAATATCAGCGAATAAACAACCATTCCCATCAGGTTTTCTTACTACACCAAGATTTGGGATTAGGGTCGTAAAAGGATAGTCAGCAATTTTTGGGCGAGCTGATGATAGCGCAGTTATTAATGTACTTTTTCCAGCATTAGGTAATCCAATAATTCCAACTTGAGCAATTAATTTTAATTCCAGTTTTACATGCCAAATCTCGCCTTCTCTTCCATCAATACAAAATTCAGGAGCTCTATTGGAATTACTTAAAAAATGAGAATTTCCTAATCCTCCTCTACCACCATAAGCTATTACAACTTGTTCATTATGATCAACTAGATCTCCTAAAATTATTCCGGTCTTTAAATCTCTAATCTCTGTTCCACATGGTACTTTTAAAATCCTATCTTCTCCACGAGCACCTGTTCTTTTGTTAGGACCACCTTTGATTCCATCTTTTGCGCTGATCTCCCTATTAAACTTGAAATCAAGCAAAGTTTGCAAATTATTGTCAGCTATAAATATAATTGATCCTCCTCTCCCTCCATTACCGCCTGAAGGTCCACCTGCAGGAACAAACTTTTCTCTTCTAAAAGAAACTATGCCATCTCCACCTTTACCCGCTTTAAGAATAACTTCTGCTTGATCAATGAAATGCACGTTGGTTTAGGATGAAAATTGACAGTATTAATAAATGAATTCTATTTGATCCAAGCGATTGTACAGCCAGAGCCACCTTCTGAAGGAGCTGCATCCTCTAGCTTATCAATATAATCTAATTCTGAGAGCCAATCTTTTATACCTCTTTTTAATTTACCTGTACCAATACCATGAATAATCCATAGAGGACCATGAAATTTTCTAATTTTCTCTTCAACTAAAATTTCTGCTTCATGTACTCTTAATCCCCTTACATCAATAGTATTTTTTGTAGTTCTTACTTTCGCAAATGTATAATCATCTTTTGAAGAATTAATTTGAAACTTCGTTGCTTTAATATTTGGTTGTTCTCCATTAATCCCTTGCAGTTCAGAAATAGACAAAACACTATTAAAAGATCCACAATTGACTGTAAATGTTTGAGTTTTTTCGTCTAATGAAATTATTCTGCCACGGCTATTAAGAGATTTTATTTTTACAAAATCACCTATTTTTGGTCTCCATGATAAATTCTCAATTTTTTGTCCATCATCACTAGTAAATTGTTTCTCAATTTCTTTTAACCTGTTTCCAATTCTTCTAGAATCTTCACCAGTAGCATTTTTATTTCTTAGTTTTTCAATTAGTGTTACTACTTCTAACTTAGCTTTTTTAATTGATTTAGTTAATTTTTCTTTTTCTCTAGCCTGTATCTCTTTAGCGTGAGACTTCTGATATTTATAATTATTATTTAATTCTTCATAAAGAATTTCAGTTCTAGCAATAAGGGCTGCAGCTTCTTCAGAGGCTCTTTGTTGTTTTGTTCTTTGTTCTTCTAGCCCTTTAATGATTTTGTTTATATTGTCTGTTTCCTTTGGGATTAAGTAATTAGAGGCTTGATCAATAATTTTCTTATTAATTCCAAATTTACTCGCAATTGTTAATGCATTGCTTCTACCAGGGATACCCCAATTTAATGTATAGGTTGGTTTTAAAGATTCTTCATCAAAACTGACAGAAACATTTTCAAACCGAGAATCTTTATATTTAAGCGCTTTGATTTCACCATAGTGTGTTGTAGCTACAGTTAAGTCAGATTTGTTTGCAAACTCCTCAAGAAGGGAAATAGCTAAGGCCGTCCCCTCTTCAGGATCTGTACCAGAACCAATTTCATCTAGCAAAACAATAGATAATCCCTGTTTAATCGATAAAGCATCAAAAATTTTTTTAATTCTCAAAATATGTCCGCTAAAAGTAGAAAGATTTTCTTGCAATGATTGATCATCTCCAATATCAGCATAGATATTTGCATAAAATGGTATCACTGGTTGATCGTTTGCAGGAATAAATAATCCTGACTTAGCCATTAATAAAGCCATCCCAATTCCTTTTAATGCTGCAGTTTTTCCTCCTGTATTTGGGCCAGTGATTGATACAACTTTAATATTTTTTTTAATATAAAAATCTATGGGAGTTATCTTATGAGAATAATTATTTTTGTTTTCCCACAAAAGTAAAGGATGAGTAAAACCTGTAATTTGAATATTTAAATCACTTACAAATTTAGGAGGACGACCATTAATCCATCTTGAATATCGTGATCGAATGTGAGCATTTTCAATACTTAATAAAATATCAGACAGTAAAAAAAGAGTTTCTTTATTTTCTGAAATAAGATTAGACCAGGACTTTAATAACTTAAATTCTTCATTCGCAATCTTTGCCTTACATGATGCAATTTTATTTCCTTTTGAAACGACTGCATCTGGCTCAATGAAAATTGTATTTCCTGATGAAGATGAGTCATGAATAATACCCTTGAATTTATTAATAAAATTTACTTTTATTGCTAATACTGGTCTTCCAACTCTTTCACTTATTATTGCATCCTGTATATAGTTACTATTTTTATAGATAATTTTATCTAATATTAGACGCCTCTCATTTTTGATAGAAATTAATTGCTTTCTCAATTCAGAAAGTTTTGGGCAGGCCCTATCAGATATTCTTCCATTATTTTCAATACCATTTTTTAGGATTTTTTCCAATTCAACATGATCGACTAATTTCTCCAAAAGTGATGATAATTGGGGCCTTAATTCAAAATTTATGATAGTTTTCTTTAACTTTCTGGCAGCGGCAATAGTATCAGCAATTTCTAAAAGTTCAACAGAACTAATCACTCCACCTTTAAAACAAGTCTCGGTATTTTTTTTTATATCAAATACACCTTCAAAATGAATATTTTGATCATGTTCATTCTCTAATGAGTAAATCTCCTTTGTTTGATCTAACAAATATTGAGTATCTTCTAATCTTGATGGGATTTCAAAATCAATTATTGATTTTTTACCCATAGGAGTAGATGCAAAAGAAGAAAGTTGTTTTTTTAATAATGGCCATTCCAAGAGTTCTATAGATTCATTTGTCAGATTCCCAACTAAAGAATCTTTATTTATATTATTTTCTTCAATCATTTATTTTTTTTCAAATATTTGATTTAATTCCACCTTCAGGAACATAAAGCATTTCTAGCCAATTACCCTCAGTATCTTGCATATAAAAAGAAGCCGTTCCGTCTCTATGATCATGAATGGCACCCACTTTTAAACCAGAATTCTTCAAATCATAATGGATTTTTTCTATTTCTTTTTTATCTTCAAAATGAAAAGCTAAGTGAGGACCTGCAGCCTTATAAGTTGGGCCAAGCAAAGCTAATCCATCTTTTCCTGTTCCTGCTTCTAAATAGCACCAATCCTTGTCATCCCATATCAAATTCATTCCCAAGTTCATATAAAAGGATTTTGATCTATCAAGATCTTTTACACGCAAAGCTGTATGGCCTATTCTTTCAACACCTTTTGAGTTTTCTAATTTCAAAATTTTTCAAATTATTAATACAAGAATAAACAATAAATTTTAATTTAATGAGTTTTTTAAGTCTTTTTAAGCCAATTAGCAGCATCACAAGCATGATAAGTAAGTATTAATTTAGCTCCTGCTCTCTTAAAACTTAGTAAAGTTTCAAGTACAACATCTTTTTCATCTATCCAACCTTTTAGTGAAGCAGCTTTAATCATTGAGTACTCTCCACTAACGTTGTAAGCTGCTATTGGCTTATTAGAAAAATTATTTAGTCTATAAATTACATCTAGATAAGATAATCCAGGTTTAACCATCAATATATCTGCACCTTCATATTGATCAAGAGCACACTCTATAAAAGCTTCCTTAGCATTTGCAGGATCCATTTGATAACTTGATTTATTAGTAGGAATCTTTTTATTAGGATTTAATCTTGGAGCTGAATCTAGAGCGGTTCTAAAAGGACCATAATAAGCAGAAGAATATTTAGCCGTATAACTAATAATGCCTACTTCTTTAAAACCATTTTTATCAAGTGACTGTCTTATAGCTCCAACTCTTCCGTCCATCATGTCACTTGGTCCAATAAAATCTGCACCTGCTTTAGCTTGGGTTAAAGCTTGTTTTGTAAGTATTTCTATAGTTTCATCATTCAGAATATTACCCTCTTGGTCAACTAATCCATCATGGCCGTCACATGAATATGGATCTAGTGCGACATCAGTCATTATTGCCATTTCGGGTATTTCCTGTTTTATTTTCCTAATTACTGTTGGAATTATTCCGGCTTCATTAAAACATTCAGCTCCATCTTCTGTTTTTAATGAGTCATCTACTTTAGGAAATAAAACAATACATTTAATACCTAACTCCCAAGCACGAAAAACCTCCTTTATTAAACCAGAAATATCCCATCTATAAATTCCAGGCATTGCAGAAATTTCTTCTTTGTAGTCTTTGTTATGAACGAATAGGGGATAAATAAAATCTTCAGGTTGAATTTTTGTCTCTTGCACCATTTGCCTAATAGCTTCTGTTCTTCTTAAACGTCTTGGCCTGATAAAAGAATTCATTGGGATATTTTGCAATTTTAGATAATATATTTTATTAAATAACTCTTAAATAAAAAAGCTTTTAATAATTAGATTTTAGATTACATAAGTAATTTGATAAACAAAAGCCTTTTTGAATAAAATTAATCTAATTTTTCATAAATTAAGAAAACATTTATTGATTTTTTTTGCACAAATTGAATGTTTTAACAAATTGTGGTCATAACAAGATAAGATTTTAAATTAATATTCTTTATTTAAGGAGAATTTCTTTGAGCTTAATCAATGGATTTCATCTCAGAAATATACGTGGAGATGTTCTTGGAGGCATTACAGCAGCCGTTGTAGCCTTACCTCTTGCTTTAGCATTTGGCAATGCAGCACTTGGTCCTGGTGGTGCAATCTATGGATTATACGGCGCAGTTGTGGTTGGATTTTTAGCTGCACTTTTCGGGGGAACTCCGGCGCAAGTAAGCGGCCCAACAGGACCTATGAGCGTAACAGTCGCTGGTGTAGTGCTGGTTTAGCAGCTGTAGGAGTTCCTCGAGATCTCTCCGCTGGCCAAATTTTACCTTTAGTAATGGCAGCAGTTGTCATTGGTGGATTATTTCAAATCTTATTTGGCATTTTGAAACTTGGTAAATATATAACTCTTGTTCCATACTCGGTTGTCTCAGGCTTTATGTCGGGCATCGGAGTGATTATTATTGCTCTACAAATCGGGCCGTTATTAGGGATAAGTACACGTGGTGGGGTAATTGAATCTCTCTCGACAGTATTTTCTAATTTTGAACCCAATGGCGCAGCAATAGGCGTCGCCATTATGACATTAGGAATAGTCTTCCTAACTCCAAGGAAAATTAGTGAATGGGTACCTTCTCCCCTATTAGCATTATTAATAGTTACCCCTTTATCTATTTTAATTTTTGGTGATAGTGCCTTAGATAGGATTGGTGAAATTCCAAAAGGTGTGCCATCTCTTAGCCTACCAAGTTTTAATAAATATCTTCCTATTATTTTTAAAGCTGGATTAGTGTTAGCAGTATTAGGAGCTATTGACTCCTTACTTACATCATTAGTAGCTGATAATATCTCACAAACCAAACATAATTCAGATCGTGAACTAATTGGACAAGGGATAGGTAATGCGGTAGCTGGACTTTTCTCAGGACTACCTGGAGCTGGAGCCACTATGAGGACTGTGATTAATGTTAAATCCGGAGGACAAACACCTATATCTGGCATGGTGCATTCCTTAGTTTTATTAATTGTTCTTGTTGGTGCAGGTCCATTAGCTGAAAAGATACCCACAGCTTTATTAGCGGGAATCCTTATTAAAGTTGGCTTAGATATTATTGACTGGGGTTTTTTAAGAAGAGCTCATAAACTCTCCCTTAAAACTGCTGTAGTAATGTACGGTGTCCTTTTAATGACTGTTTTTTGGGATTTAATATGGGCCGTACTTGTTGGAGTATTTATAGCAAACATGCTTACTATTGACTCCATTACTGAGACTCAACTTGAAGGTATGGATGCTGATAATCCATTAGATAAAGAGAATATCCAAGCTAAAAATTTATTACCTGCTGAAGAAAAAGATTTACTTGATAAATGCTCAGGTGAAGTAATGTTATTCAGACTAAAAGGGCCTTTAAGTTTTGGAGCTGCTAAAGGTATCTCTGATAGGATGAGTCTTGTAAGAAATTATAAGATTCTTATCTTAGACATAACTGATGTTCCAAGACTAGGAGTAACTGCAACTCTTGCCATTGAAGATATGATGCAAGAAGCCAAGAATAATTCAAGAAAAGCTTTCGTAGCAGGAGCTAATGAAAAAGTTAAAGAAAGATTATCAAAATTTGGAGTTGAAGGAATTATTACTACTAGAAAAGAAGCTTTGCAAGTTGCAATTAATGAACTAAAAAAATAAATCAATGGATTTAAGCTTGTTACTTCAAAATATTTTTGCACCAACTGTACTTTTCTTTTTCATTGGAGTTATTGCAGTATTTTGCAAATCTGATTTAGAAATACCTGCTCCACTACCTAAATTATTCTCTCTTTATTTACTATTAGCTATAGGATTTAAAGGTGGGATCGGTATACAAGAAAGTGGCATCCTAAATAACCAAGTTTTATTAACCTTAAGTGCAGCAATATTAATGTCATTATTAATACCACTCTTAGGATTTATAATTCTTAGATTAAAATTTAATGTCTTCAATTCTGCTGCTATTGCTGCATCCTACGGATCCATAAGTGCAGTTACTTTTATTACAGCAGAAAGTTTCTTAGCTAGCCAAAACATTGGTTCCGATGGATTTATGGTTGGTGCTTTAGCATTAATGGAATCCCCAGCAATTTTAGTTGGGCTTTTATTAGTTAGATTTGCTGGACCCAAAAATCGTCCAGAATCTAGAAAATTACATTTATCTTCAATCCTACATGAATCATTCTTAAATGGATCAGTATATTTATTGATTACGAGCTTAATAATTGGATTTTTAACTTCTTTAAGTAATCCATCTGCAGTTGAGAAAATGTATCCCTTTACTCACTCAATATTCTATGGAGTGGAATGTTTTTTCTTATTAGATATGGGAATGGTTGCAGCCCAAAGATTACCAAGCCTAAAGAAAGCAGGTTCATTCTTAATAGGATTTGCAATTCTAATGCCCATATTTAATTCAATTATTGGTGTGTTAGTTGCACGATCTTTATCTCTTGATACTGGAAATGCCTTCTTATTTGTGGTTTTATGTGCAAGTGCATCTTATTTAGCTGTTCCTGCAGCTATGAGAATGACAGTGCCTGAAGCACGATCAAGTTATTACATCTCAACTACATTAGGTCTTACTTTTCCTTTCAATATAGTTTTGGGGATACCCTTGTATATGAGCTTAGTAAATAAATTCATACCAATTTCAACTTTTTAAAAAATGAAAAGATTAGATTTAATTTTTAGTGAAAGGGAACTTCAAGCAATCCTAAACACCTTAGAGAATGCCGATGTTCCTGGTTATACAGTAATGAAGCATGCAACAGGTAGAGGTCCTGAAAGAGTTGTAACTGAGGATATGGAATTCACTGGACTAGGTGCTAATGCACATGTAATTGTATTTTGCGAACAAGAAATAATTGATAAAATGAGAGATGAAATAAGATCTGTTCTTAGCTATTACGGTGGAGTAGCATATATATCAGAGGCGACACCATTGTAAGAACAATAAAGATTCATTCAAGAATGAATCCAATCCACTCTAATATTTTTTCTACTATTTAAATATCTATCAATTGACATAGCCGCAATACATCCATCAGAAGCAGCAACAACTGCTTGTTTGAAGGGAGTATTTCTTATATCTCCAATAGCCCAAACTCCATCAGAGTTAGTTGACATAAAGTCGTCAACAATAACTCCTCCATCATCTTTAAGTGCAATTTGATCTCCAACAAAATCTGTAATTGGTTTTGATCCACTCATATAGACAAACACACCCTCTAATGAAAGATTAATTGGTTGTTCTTCCTGTTTATTTTTAACAGTAATATTATTAACACCCATATCATCCCCAGCTATTTCAAGTAAACGAGTTCTACTCCAATGTTTGACATTTGATAATTCCATAAGTTCCATAGCCTCTTCATTATCGGGCTTTGGATCACTTGAGGTAATCCAATGAACAGTAGACGCAAATTTTGTCAAAACATTAGCTTCTTCAATAGCCTCTTTATTGGCACCTATAACTGCAACCTCTCTTCCCTTATAGAATGCTCCATCACAAGTAGCACAATAACTCACACCTCTACCCAAAAAGTCTGCCTCGCCTTTGAATGAAGCAGGCCTACCCATTGCCCCACTTGCTAGGACGAGAGATTTACCTTTAAAGGTACCTTCAGGAGTATATACAGTTTTCCATTCACCTGACACATCAATTCCAAAAACTTGCGCTCTTCTATAATCTGTACCATATTCAATGGCTTGTTCTCTCATGAGATCTAGAAGTTTTTCACCACTAATATCAACTGGTACTCCAGGATAATTAGCAATTTGATGAGTTATTGCGAGTGCGCCAACAGATGGATTCTTATCTAAGATAGTTGTTTTTAAATTTGCTCTGGATGTGTATAAAGCACAAGTGCATCCTGCTGGGCCACCTCCAATAATAACAACATCAGATTCAAAAATTTCCAATTTAGTGCAACTCCGTTAATGCATTAACTTATTGTTTGGTTAGAAAAGTTCTATTCCCTACCTGATATATAAGTTAGAAGAAAAAAACTAAAAAAGTACAATATAGATACAAACTTAAATAGGCATTATTTTTCTGTTCGTTATTATAGGTTTTTTTATCAAGAAAAACTGGTAAATATGAATTTCTGAGACTAAATAAATTTACTGATTTCTTATATTTCATCTATTATTAGAAATAGAAATGATAATTCATAGTTTATTAAATTTATGTCTAATTCTGATTATTTAATTAAGGCTACTGTGAAAAAAATTAGTGAAAGACTAAATAAAACTTTTATAGGAAAAGTTGAAGAGGCTGCCAATGTGGCTCAAGAAGTTCCAGAAATGTTAAAAAAAGAGATTGAAGACCTTAAGGATGAAATTATTCAAGAGGCCAAAAGACTCGAAGAAATTGAAAGTGATGATAATTTAAGAGAACCAAAAGCATCATTAAATCCTCAAGTTGAACAATCTTTAGAAAAAATAGAATCGATTAGAACTTATTTAGAAAATTTAAATGAATTATTAGAATAATAAATATGTTTAAATCAAAATTATATTTTCAATTAAAAAAATTAAAAAGAAGCTTTCTAATTTGGAAAACTCTTTTTTTACTTCTAATAGGTCTATGGTTTGATAATTTTATTTTTAAGTTTTTTTTAAAATCATCTGCTCAAAAGATCCATTTGCAAGAGAAGAGAGCGAAGTGGTTTACAAAAGAATTAATTCAACTTGGTTCAGCCTTTATAAAAATTGGACAACTTCTTTCTGCAAGACCTGACCTAATTCCAAAAACATGGATAAAAGAATTGACAACTTTACAAGATGCAGTTCCTCCATTCTCATTTACTAAAGTAACCCAAATCATAAGAGAAGAATTAAATAGTAATTACGAAAATATTAATCAATTAGATTCTTTACCAATTGGTTCTGCATCACTAGCTCAAGTTCATAAAGCGACCTTAGAAAATGGAAAAGAAGTAGTTTTTAAAGTTCAAAGACCAGATTTAAAGACATTATTCAAAATTGATTTGGACATTATGCAACAAATTGCATTCGTATTGCAAAAAAATAAGAATTGGAGCAGAGGAAGAAATTGGGTAGCGATAGCGAAAGAATGTAGAAAAGTGCTCATGAAAGAATTAGATTTTAATTGTGAAGCACAATATGCTGCAAGATTTAGGCAACAATTTCTAGATGATGAAAATATACTTATTCCTGAGGTTATATGGGATATGAGTACTGAGAGAGTACTTTGCCTAACCTATTTAAAAGGAATAAAAATTAGTAATATCAAAGATCTAAAAGATCAAAATTATAACTTGACAAAAATTGCAGAAGTTGGAGCAATTAGCTATCTCAAACAACTAATAAATTATGGTTTCTTTCATGCTGATCCTCATCCTGGTAATTTAGCAATCTCCAATGAAGGCAAATTAATTTTCTATGACTTTGGAATGATGGGCAATATTACCAATAATTTGCAAAAAAGAATTGGTTCTATGGTTAAATCAGCAGCCTTGAGAGATGCTTCATCCTTGGTAGCTCAGCTCCAGGAGGCAGGACTAATCTCTGAAGGGATTGATGTAGGGCCTATTCGAAGATTGGTAAGGCTTATGCTAAAAGAAGCATTAACGCCTCCTTTTAGCCCTAATATTATTGATAAGCTTTCAGGAGATTTATATGAACTTGTTTATGAAACCCCTTTTCAACTTCCAGTAGATCTTATTTTTGTAATGAGAGCTTTATCAACATATGAAGGGGTTGGTAGGATGTTAGATCCTAGCTTTAATCTTGTATCAATTACAAAACCTTATTTAATTTCTATTATGTCTTCAAATAATCAAAGTCCAAATGATTTAATTAATCAGCTTGGCAGGCAAGTTGGTGAAATAAGTTCAAAAGCTGTTGGAATTCCAAAGAGAATTGATGATAATTTAGAACGACTAGAACAAGGAGATTTACAACTTCAAGTAAGAATGGGGGAATCTGATAGGCAGTTCAAAAACATGTTTACTGCTCAGAAATCACTTGGACATTCAATATTAATAGGAAGTCTAACTATTGCATCAGCTTTATTAGTTTCTAAAAATAGTTCAAATCTAGCGATTTTACCTATTATTTTTGGTGCTCCAATAACTTTAGATTGGATTAATTGTCAATTAAAGATGAGAAAGGGCTCAAGATTAGAAAGATTAAAAAAATAAATTAGGAAGTCTTTGGACCTAATCCAAGCTTTCCAGCGTACTGAGCTTGTTGACCAAGATCTTCTTCAATTTTCAATAGTCTGTTATATTTTGCTACACGCTCACTTCTACTTAATGATCCTGTTTTAATTTGGCCTGATCTTGTCGCCACAGATAAATCAGCAATAGTTGTATCTTCAGTTTCTCCACTTCGATGACTAATAATACTTGTATATCCAGACCTTTTTGCTAAATCAATAGCTTCTAATGTTTCAGTAAGGGTTCCAATTTGATTAACTTTAATCAAAATTGAATTAGCACAGTTCTCTTTGATACCTTTTTTTAATCGCTCTGTATTGGTAACAAATAGATCATCACCTACAAGTTGTACTTTACTTCCTAAAGCTTTATTTAAATTTGACCAACCTTCCCAATCATCCTCTGCTAATCCATCTTCTATTGAAACAATGGGATAATTAGCAACCAAACTAGATAAATGATCAATCATACGATCGCTATCTAAAGTTTTCCCCTCACAGTTGTACAAACCATTACTAAAAAATTCTGTACTTGCTACATCTAAAGCTAAAGAGACATCCTTCCCTGGAGTGTATCCAGCTTTCTGAATTGATTCAATCAATAAATCACCTGCCTCAGCACTAGAATCTAAGCTCGGGGCAAACCCTCCTTCATCGCCGACTGCAGTAGACAAGCCTTTTAGACTAAGTAATTTTTTTAATGAATGAAATATTTCAGTTCCCATTCTTAAAGATTCACTAAATGTATTTGCCCCATGTGGAACTAACATGAATTCTTGAAAATCTAATTTGTTAGGAGCATGTGCGCCACCATTTATTACATTCATCAATGGGACCGGCAGAAGCGTTGATAATGGATCACCTAAATATCTATATAAAGGTATTTCTAAAGCATTAGCAGCTGCATGAGCGGTAGCCAAACTTACTGCGAGTATAGAATTTGCACCAAGATTTGATTTGTTAACTGCTCCATCTATTTCAATCATTAACTGATCAATACTTTTTTGATCTAAAGCAGATAAACCGCATAAAGCTGGAGAAATAGTTTCATGAATTTTATTAACAGAGTGTAGGACACCTTTTCCCATATAATTTGTTCCACCGTCTCTTAATTCGTGTGCCTCATGAGCACCAGTACTGGCACCACTAGGAACCATTGCCTTACCGCTGATACCACATTCCAAGAAGACCTCTGCCTCAATAGTTGGGTTTCCTCTTGAATCAAGAATTTGTCTTGCATGGATGGTATCAATTAAGAGATCAAAAGTTTCTTTCACAATTTAATAAAAACTATATAAATCCTATTAATTGCTGAGTTATTTGGCTAATTTCTGAAATAAATTAGAGATATAAATATTTAAACAAACCAAATTTAAAAGTAAGAGAATAGTCTTAAACTCAATCACAGAAAGAGATCTCAAGTAAAAATAAAGTCAATAGCAATATAACTTTAAAAAAATTTTTGTTAGTTTGTTTTGAAAACAAAATTTTATAAAAAAAATATATAATTAATTCGAAAAATTATTTTATCAATCATTAAGCTAAAAATTATTTAGAATTTAATTGTGCATGAAATTCTTGGATAAATTTTTGCAGTTGTTATGAGCAGAACTCTTACATCAAGTCCTGAATTATTTAGTGATCTTTCATGGGATCTTCTTTTAAAAGGAGAAGAAACTGCAAAAAAATGGAAACATGATGAATTTAATATTGAACATGTCGTTCAAACATTGTTTACCTCGAACAAATTTATTAATTTTGTAGATAATTTAAGTATTGATCAAGATATTGTTCTTGATATTACTGAAAATTTCTTAGCAGACACTAGAACTAGTAACTCAGATATTTTAACTATTGGAGAAGATTTAGAATTAGTTCTTGATGAAGCCAATCATATCAAAACGCAATGGGGGTCAAACTTAATAGAAATTCCACATCTTCTAATAGCAATTGCAAAAGATGACAGGTTAGGTTATTACGTTTTTGAACAAGGAAATTTATCATTAGAAAACTTAGAAACAGAATTAAAGAATTTTCCAATTCTTAACAATCCAAAAAATTCTATTAATACTCGAAGAGAAATAGTAGAAAATTCACCTAATGAATCACTTAATAAAAGAGTTACAAGTGACGCCATTCAAAGATCAAGTGATATTGTCCTTTCTAAAAATGAAAATAAAAATATTGAATTGATAGAAGACTCTAATCAACAGTCAATGCTCTCTATTTATGGGAAGGATTTAACTGCTGAAGCCAAAAAAGGATCATTTGATCCTGTAATCGGTAGAGAAACAGAAATTAATAATTTAATGCGAGTCCTATCTAGAAGAAATAAAAATAATCCAATAATCATTGGTCATGCAGGAGTTGGTAAGACAGCAATTACTTTTTTACTTGCACAATTAATATCTCAAAAAAAGGTACCAGATTCTCTTAAAAACTTGAAACTTATTTCACTAGATTTCGGAGCATTGGTATCAGGTACGAAATTCAGAGGACAATTAGAAGAAAGATTGAGATCTGTACTGAATGAATTAGAAGAATCTGGTCAAGGTGTGATTCTCTTAATTGATGAGATTCACACAATATTAAATTCTGATAGGTCTACTATTGATATAAGTAGTATTTTAAAGCCGCTATTAACTGCTGGTTATTTAAGATGTATTGGCACAACTACACCAGAAAGATTTCGCGAAAGTATTGAAAAGGATCAAGTATTAAATAATTGTTTTCAGAAAATTTTTGTTAATGAACCATCAATAGAATTAAGTTCCAAGATACTTAATGGAATAAAACGAAAATATGAAATACATCATGGCATTAAAATCACAAAAGAAGCTGTAAACTATGCAGCCAAGCTTGCTGACAGGTACATAAGTGATAAATATCTCCCTGATAAAGCAATTGATCTAATTGATGAAGCTGCTGCTCAATTAAAAATTGAAACAAATCTGAAACCCAAGATAATACTAGATCAAGAAAAAAATCTGGAGAGATCAATAATTTAATAAGTAATTTATCTTTTGAAGAAAATGAAACAAAAGAATCTTTATTAGATAAATCTGCACTTATATCTGAAAATATAGATTATTTAAATAATGAATGGATCAGTTTGAAAGATAAGCTATCTGAATTGATGAAGCTGTTTGAAGAAGAAGATGCTTTAATTAAAACGATTGAATCATATTCTCATAATCAGTCAAATTTGAAAAAACTAGATGAATTTGAAAACTACTTATCAGAGATAAAAAAAGATATAGATGAAATAGAGAAGTTTTTAACAACAAATGAAAATTTCGAAGTGAAATTTAAAGTACTTCCTGAAGATATTGCAGATGTTGTCTCTAAAATGACAGGTATTCCACTCTCAAAAGTAGTTTCTAATGAACGTAAAAAACTGATAAATTTAGAGAAAGAAATTAGTTTAAAAGTTATAGGGCAAGAAAAAGCTATTACAGCTATATCTGCAGCGATAAGAAGAGCAAGAGCAGGGATGAAAAATCCAAAAAGGCCAATAGGTTCTTTTCTTTTTATGGGGCCAACTGGAGTTGGGAAAACTGAATTAGCTAAATCTCTCGCAGCATCATTATTTGATGAAGAAGAAGCTTTATTAAGGTTAGATATGAGTGAATATATGGAAAGAAATGCTGTAGCAAGATTGTTAGGTGCACCTCCAGGATATGTTGGTTATGAAGAAGGTGGGCAATTAACTGAAGCAGTAAAAAGAAAGCCCTATTCTGTAATACTCCTTGATGAGATAGAAAAAGCTCATTCAGAAGTTTTTAATATTCTTCTACAAGTACTTGACGAAGGTAGGCTTACAGACTCTCAAGGAAGCACTATAGATTTTAAAAATGCTGTAATAATTATGACCAGCAATTTAGCAGGCAAAGCAATATTAGAAAATAAAATTAAATTAAACAATAATGATGCTAATAAAGATTTAATTAATAAAACATTGGATAAAGCTATTCATGAGTCACTTTCATCTATTTTTCGACCAGAATTTTTAAATCGTATAGATGAAGTTATACAATTCGAACCATTATCTAAAGAACAATTACAAAAAATAATAACTCTTCAAATAGATGACCTTAAGAAATTACTAATGGAACAAGAAATTAATATTAAAGTTGATAAAAAAGTAATAATAAAATTAGCTAACGATTCTTATGAGCCTAAATATGGAGCGAGATCTGTAAGTAGAGAAATTAGAAGACAAATAGAGAATCCCTTAGCTACAAAACTTCTTGAAAATAATTTTAAGAACAAAAAAACAATTTCCATCAAAGTTGATTCTAAAAATCAGGAAGACATTTTATTCACACCTAGCCCACGAGCAAAACAATAAGTTAATATATAAATAAGATAAAGTTAGTTGTTAAACTTAAATTTGTGACAAGTCCCTCTTCCAAGCAAGATCTCTCAGAAGAAATCTCTTCAAATAGTGATGTTGAAAAAAAGAAGAAAAACTTTTTTATCTCCACTTATGATGAACTAAAGTTAGTTGTTTGGCCAAATAAACAGCAGTTATTTAGTGAATCAGTTGCTGTTATTATAATGGTTTCTTTTTCTGCAGCCGCCATTGCTGCTGTTAGTAGATTCTATGGATGGGCAGCTTCACAAATCTTTCAGTTAAATTAATAATGTTTTTTAACTTTATTGATTTAAACTTTAATTTATTTCAGGATTTCAGTCCAAACCTATCATGAGTAACGAGTCTAATAGTAGTTTAGTTTCATCTAAAGCTAATACTGGCATAGCCAGGTGGTACGCAGTTCAAGTTGCTTCAAGCTGTGAGAATAAAGTAAAAGCTACTCTTGAACAGAGATCAGTAACATTAGGTGTTAATAATAGAATTCTTGAGATTGAAATTCCACAAACACCTGGAATAAAGCTAAAAAAAGATGGCTCAAGGCAAACAACAGAAGAGAAGGTATTCCCAGGATATGTACTAGTTCGAATGATTTTGGATGAAGATACAATGATGGCAGTGAAAAGTACACCTAATGTTATTAATTTTGTTGGAGCAGAAGATGGTAGAGGGAGTGGAAGATCAAGAGGTCATATTAAACCTAGGCCATTATCAAGACAAGAAGTTAATAGGATTTTCAAGCGAGCTTCAGAGAAAAAAGCTATTGTTAAATTAGATATTGAAGAAAAAGACAGAATTATAGTTACTAGTGGTCCTTTTAAAGACTTTCAAGGGGAGGTAATAGAAGTATCTGGAGAAAGGAACAAATTAAAAGCATTACTCTCAATTTTTGGGAGGGAGACTCCTGTAGAATTAGAATTCTCTCAAATCAACAAACAAAACTAATTTAAACTAAACATGATTTATTGTATTGTTAAGTGAGTATTGTAATTTCATTTCAAATTTAAAAGAAAAATGGCAAAAAAAGTTGTTGCATTAATTAAACTAGCTCTACAGGCTGGAAAAGCGAATCCAGCTCCTCCAGTTGGTCCTGCATTAGGTCAGCATGGTGTTAACATCATGGCTTTCTGTAAAGAATATAATGCAAGAACACAAGATAAAGCTGGCTTTGTTATTCCAGTTGAAATATCAGTTTTTGAAGATAGAAGTTTTACATTTATTACAAAAACTCCACCTGCATCAGTTTTAATCACAAAAGCCGCAGGCATTGAAAAAGGTGCTGGCGAATCTGCAAAAGGTGCAGTTGGCAAAATAAGTAAATCACAATTAGAAGAAATAGCCAAAACGAAGCTCCCTGATCTAAACTGTACTAGTATCGAATCTGCAATGAAAGTAATTGAAGGTACTGCTCGAAATATGGGCGTATCAATATCAGATTGATACATCATTTCAAATAAAACTTATCGGGGAGGTTAATTTTAACCGCTTGCACCCAAACAAATTATGAAAAAATTATCTAAAAGAATGGAACTTCTTTCTAAAAAGATTGAAGATCGTATCTACACAGCCCAAGAAGCATTAAACATCGTAAAAGAGAATGCAAATGCAAAATTTGACGAAACTATAGAAGCTCACATTAGATTAGGTATTGATCCAAAATATACCGATCAACAGCTTCGAACTACAGTTGCTTTACCGAATGGGACAGGACAAAGTATAAAGATTGCAGTTATAACTAGTGGAGAAAACGTTTCAAAAGCAAAAACTGCAGGTGCAGATTTATTTGGAGAAGAAGATTTAGTAGAGAGTATCAATAAAGGCAATATGGATTTTGATTTATTAATAGCAACCCCAGATATGATGCCTAAAGTTGCGAAGCTTGGACGAGTTTTAGGACCCAGAGGCTTAATGCCTAATCCAAAGGCTGGAACAGTAACAAATGATATTGCGAATGCCATTAAAGAATTCAAAGCAGGTAAGTTGGAATTTAGAGCCGACAAAGCTGGTATAGTTCACGTTCGTTTTGGCAAAGCAAGCTTTTCTAGCAATCAATTATTTGAAAATTTAAAGACCTTACAAGAAGCAATTGATAAAAACAAGCCAAGTGGCGCAAAAGGTAAGTATTGGAAAACACTCTATTTATCCTCAACAATGGGACCATCCATTCAAATTGATATTGGTGCATTACAGGATTATCAACAAGAAAGTTAACTCTTTGTAGTACAATATAAATTGCAATAATACGACCAGAGAAAGTGGGCTAATTTAGTTTTACTAAATTATAAATCCCACCTAGGTTAGTTTTTCATTTTCATCCTTTTTTGGATCTAATAAAAGCGAACTCAAAATATCCCTGTGTCGCATTTCCTGCTCTTCCTAAATTACGATCCAAAAAAAAGAATGGGCCGAACACTAGAGAATAAGCAACAAATCGTTCAAGAGATTAAAACTCTCTTAAACGAATCGGAAATGGCAGTAGTCCTTGATTACAAAGGTCTATCAATAAAAGAAATGTCTGATTTGCGAGCGAGATTGCATGCAAATAAGGGGATTTGTAAGGTTACAAAAAATTCATTAATGCGTAGAGCAATTGAAGGAGAAAGTAACTGGTCTGATCTAGATTCTTTGTTAACAGGTACTAATGCTTTTGTTTTAATAAAAGAAGATGTTGGGGGAGCTGTAAAAGCTATCCAATCTTTTCAAAAAGAAACAAATAAATCCGAAACAAAAGGTGCTTTATTTGAAGGAAAACTACTTAGTCAAGCTGAAATCAAAGAAATAGCTAATCTTCCTTCAAGAGAGGTATTAATGGCGAAAATTGCTGGCGCATTAAATGGTGTCGCAACTAAACTAGCTATTGGTATCAACGAAATTCCATCTGGACTTGCAAGATCACTAAAGCAACATTCTGAAAGTTCAGATTCTTAAATTCCAATTCATTTATCAACAAAAAAAATGTCTGCAAAAACCGAAGAAATTCTTGAATCACTAAAATCTCTTTCACTTTTAGAAGCTTCTGAGCTAGTCAAGCAAATAGAAGAAACTTTTGGAGTGTCTGCCGCAGCATCAGCAGGAGTCGTTATGGCGGCTCCAGGTGCAAGTGGTGGAGATGGAGATGCCGCAGCTGCTGAAGAGCAAAGCGAATTCGATGTAATCTTAGAAAGTTTTGATGCATCTGCAAAAATAAAAGTTCTTAAAGTTGTCAGAAATGCTACTGGACTTGGTTTAGGAGATGCTAAAGCGCTCGTAGAGTCAGCTCCTAAGACAGTAAAAGAAGCTGTAGCCAAAGCAGATGCAGAAGCTTTAAAGAAAGAGATTGAAGAAGCCGGAGGAAAAGTTACACTTAAGTAATAAACAAATTATTAGCCGATAATTTCTATTATCGGCTCTAAATCTATGAATAGTAGTCAAAATATTGCAATTGAAGCTGCTACTGATGGAGCCTGCAGTGGTAATCCTGGGAAATGGAGGATGGGGAGGTTTAATTTTATTTGATGATGGAAGTGAATTAGAAATTGGAGGTTTTGAAAAAAATACTACAAATAACAGGATGGAACTTATGGCTGCTATCAAAACTCTAGAAAAATTAAAACAATTCAAACTAAAAAAAATTTTAAATTAAGAACAGATAGTAAATACTTAATTGATGGCTATAGTAATTGGATCAATAATTGGAAGAAAAACGGTTGGAAAACAAGTACTGGTAAACCAGTTCAGAATCTAGATTTATGGCAAAAGATTGATGGATTAAGAATTAATGAAGTAAGCATGGAATTTGTGAAAGGTCATAGTGGAGATAAATATAATGAAAGAGTAGATCTAATAGCAACTAATTACAGTAAAGGTATTAATAAAGTAGAAAAGAAGCAACAAGAAAATATTGATCAACTTGATATAGCAGCACCCCAAGAAATAATTAATTTGTATTCTCGTATTGAATTAGTTAGCAAATTTGCACAAAAAGGTTTTTTATTAACAACTAGTGAATTATGCAATTTACTTTCTATAGAAGAGAATAATTATATAAGAGAGATGAAGCAATTTAATTGGCGCAATTGGATTATTAAACCAACAAGCAAAAAACTATGGATTATCCAAAATAATAATCAAAATCCTCAATGATAAAAAATCTATATTCAATCACAAACATATATGAAAGATTAATCAATCCAATCCTAAAAGAAGATAAAGGGGTTGATGCAGAATGTCTAACAAATTTATCTTTAAAGCTTTTAGCATTTTGTTCAAGTCAAAAAGAATGGGGGTTCATCTCAAATTATCTTGAAGAGATAAGAAACGAATTATGTATTATAGATAAAAAGTTAAATCAGGAAATTTGTGGCATAAATTTTCCTAATCCCGTAGGCTTGCCGCTGGATTTGATAAGAACGGGATAGCTGCAAATATCTGGCAAGATTTTGGTTTTGGTTTCTCTGAATTAGGAACAGTTACTCAATATGCTCAGCCAGGAAATCCAAAACCAAGATTATTTAGAATTTCTAATGAACAAGCTGCTTTAAATAGAATGGGTTTTAATAATAATGGAGCTGACTTATTCTTAAAGAATTTCATTAAACAAAATATCAAGAAAAAGGTTGATAGAGAAAAAAACTGTTTAGGGATAAATTTCGGAAAATCAAAAATAACTTCAATTGCAAATGCAAAAGATGATTATATTTCATCTTTAAAACTTCTTATCCCATATTGTAATTACGCCGCAATAAATGTTAGTTCTCCTAATACTGAAGGGCTAAGAAAATTACAGGATCCAATTCTTCTTAGAGAATTACTTAAAGAAATCAAAAACCTACCTGATTGCCCACCTCTTTTTGTAAAGATCGCTCCAGACCTGAGCTTCAAAGACATAGATAAAATTTGCCAACTAATAAATGATGAAGAAATTAATGGTATTATCGCAACAAATACTAGTCTTAATAGGCTAGGTCTTGAAAATACCCTTATTGAGAAAACAGGTACTTTGTTATCAGAAGAAAGCGGTGGTTTAAGTGGAAAACCTTTAAGAAATAAGGCTAATAAAATTATTAAACATATCCACAATATTGATAAAAATTTAACTTTAATTGGTGTTGGCGGGATAGATTCTCCAGAAGCTGCATGGGAGAGAATAACCTCTGGAGCATCATTGATACAAGTCTATACAGGGTGGATCTATAAAGGACCTAGGTTAGTACCTGATATATTACAAGGTATTCTCAAACAACTAAATTATTATCAAATATCTAATATTAAAGAAGCTGTGGGTTCAGGTTTGTCATGGAAAAATTAAAATATAAAATTTATAAGTATATTTAAATAAGATAAGTATACATTTGATATTTTGAAAAATTTAGACTTTAAACATGGAGGAAATATATATTGCTTTGCGGAGAAATTTAATTATTCATTATCAGATATTATTGATGCGAGTGCATCTATCGTGCCATTTGCAATCCCTGATTTTCTAAAAGATGAATTATGTATTGAAATAAAAAATGAAAGTTTTAGATATTATCCTGAAAGAAATTTGAATAAGCTTAAAGAAGCTATAGGAATTTTTCATAATATAGATCCTAGTTGCATTATGCCTGGTAATGGAGCTTCAGAATTAATTACTTGGGTAGGATTTGAAGCAGCAAAATATAAAGTAAATTGCTTACCGGTCCCAGGATTTGTAGATTATGAAAGAGCATTAAATTGTTGGCAAGCAAAATATTTTTTTGAGGAGCTTCCTAAAAATAATTTTAAAAATATAAAACAACCTTTTCCTTTAAAACCAAAATGCGATGTACTTTGGATTACTAATCCTCATAATCCAACAGGGCAATTATGGGATAGGAAATCACTAGAAGAGTTAATTGAGAATTATAAACTAGTAATTTGTGATGAGGCATTCTTATCATTAACACCAAATGGTGAAAATGAATCTTTAATACCTCTTACAAAAAAATTTGATAATTTAATTGTAATAAGAAGTTTAACTAAATTATTTAGTATTCCTGGATTAAGACTAGGTTATATGATTAGTTCCTCAACAATATGTCAAAATCTCAATAGATTGAGAGATCCATGGCCCGTAAATTCACTTGCAATTCAAGCAGGAATAAAATTATTAAGCAGAAAAGAAGAATATGAAAAATGGATTAAGAAAATTCATACTTGGATAAATATTGAAAAACAATGGTTAACTAATGAACTAAAAAAAATTAGCCAAATAAAAGTGCATGAATCAACAACAAATTTTCTCTTAATAGAAAGCAAAGATTCTCTTAATGGAGAGTATAAATTATTTATCCAGCAAAAAAATACTTATTAGAGAATGTTCTTCATTTAGATTTTTAGATGATAAGTGGGCGAGAATTAGTTTACAAACTCATGAGAAAAATCAAATAATAGCTATTGAGCTTTATAAATTTTTTGTATAGTAATTAATAATTTTTTTAATTTCTTGCCTAGGATCTTTTAAATTAAATTCAGAAATATTTTTTTTCATTATTTCTAAAATTTTATATTGATTTTTTGAATTATTAGATTCCATTTTAAAAATTCTCTGCAAATTTTCTTTTAAATTGATTTCTAGATTTTTATTTTGCTGAATCATTATTGAACAACCTATTGAAGAGAGAATTAAGGCATTTTTTTCTTGATGATTATTTTTAGCATTTGGATATGGAATAAGTATTGAAGGCGATTTCGTTTTAATAATTTCATTTATTGCACCAGATCCTGCTCTAGAAATTACTAAGTCACAATTTTGCATTAATGCAGCAATTTCATTTGTAAAAGCTATTGGAATATAATTTTTATTTTTTTTATTATTAAATTTAGGATCAACGTATCACCTAAAATATGAACTATCCTAAAATTCTTATCATTTAAAAAATCTAATAAGTTATAAATAACATCATTTATAACTTGTGCACCTTGACTTCCTCCCATAATAATTATCAAGGGTTGATTACCAACTGGAACCCAACTTGGAATATCATGATCAATATAAAATTGATTACGGAGTGGAGTCCCCGTAAAAACAATATTACATCCTTTTAAATAAGAAGCTGTTTCTTTAAAACCTGTTAAAACAAAATTGCAATATCTACCAAAATACTTTGTAGCCAAACCAGGAACCACGTTAGATTCATGAATTATGATTGGTATGTTTAATAATTTTGCTGCGATAATAGATGGTACTGATATATATCCGCCAGTCGCAAAAACTAATTTAATTTTTCTACTAATCATTATTCTAATTACTGGCAAAGTAGCAATAAATACCTGGAGATACTTAATCATTAGAGATAAATTATTCCCTTGAGGAGAAACAATATTTAAGGTAAATAAATTATATTCTTGTGGTACTAGATTAATTTCGCATCTATTTTGTATACCCAACCAATTGATTTTCCAATTTCTATCAAGATTATCTACAATTGTTAATGCTGGAAAAATATGACCACCGGTGCCACTAGCAGCAACTAATAAATTTTTTATTTTTCTTTTCATAAAAATGAGCAAATCATCTATAGTGAATAAAATAAATATAAAATGATTAAATTTAATTCTTTTTCTAAATTAATAAGCATTATCTATATCTTTTTTTATCTCATATCATCAACATTTGCAATTTGCGAAGATAACTTTAAAAAGATTTTTCAAAATATTGAGACTGAATTAAATGAAAGAAATTTTGCCGTACTAGAAAAATATTTTGATAAAAATGAAAAAATTGAGTTTAAAAATAAATTCTTCAAATTAATTAGAGAATTTCCAGATGCAAAATGGGAAGTAATCAAATCAAAATCAATTAACCCTAATCAACATAAACTTGATATGAAACTTTATGGTAGTAAAAATTTAAATGGGAAAAAATTTAAATTAGAATCTATTTTTAATTTTACATTAAACTTAGATAATGGATTAATAAAACAAAGCAATATCGAAAATAATTTGACTACTATAAGGAGTGATGATAATCAAATTGATATTAAAATCTCAATCCCAGATAAAGTTTTAACAGGCTCAAAATATGATATAGATGTAGTCTTAAATCAACCCCTAGAAGAAACAATAATTGCAGGAGGTATTAAAGAATATCAAGAAGGGAAATTATTAAATCAATCAATTCCTTTGGAGCCTCTAGCTACAGGAGGCATTTTCAAAGTATCTCGAGCTCCATTAGTACCAGGTATTCAAACTTGGACAGGTATAATTGCCCATCCAAGTGGGTTGGTATCATTTACAAAAACTGTGAATATCGTTGACGATTACTAATTTAGCAATCATTAAGAGCAGCGACACCTGGCAGTATTTTCCCTTCAAGAAGTTCTAAGCTCGCTCCACCACCAGTTGAGATATGAGACATCTTATCTGCTAATCCTGCCTTTTCTACAGCAGCCACAGAATCGCCACCTCCAATAATGGTACAGACATTAGAAGAAGAGCTTAAATCGGCTAAAGTTTTTGCGATAGCATTAGTGCCATTAGCAAATTTTTCAAATTCAAATACACCCATTGGACCATTCCAAATTATTGATTTACATTCTATGAGAGCTTTTTGAAATGTTTTAATAGATTCTGGTCCAATATCTAATCCCATCCAATCTCCGCTAATAGAATTGATATCAGAAATTTTACTATCTGCAGTTGGTGAAAATTCATTAGCAAGAACTACATCTGAAGGTAAAAGCAATTCAACACCTTTATCTTGTGCTTTCTTTTCTAAGTTTCTTGCTAATTCTAATTTATCTTCCTCTACTAGACTTTTTCCAACATTTAAACCTCTGGCTTTATAAAAAGTGAATATCATTCCTCCACCAATAATTATTTTATCGCATTTATCCAAAAGAGAATCTAAAACCCCTATCTTACTACTGACTTTAGAGCCACCAACTATTGCGGCTAATGGTCTTTGAGGATTATCAATAGCACCTTGCAAGTATTTAAGCTCTTTCTCTAATAAGAATCCTGCTACAGATGGATTTAAGAATTCTGTCACTCCTTGTGTAGAGGCATGAGCTCTATGTGCGGCACCAAAAGCATCATTAACATACATATCAGCAATAGAGGCTAAGCTTTTTGCAAAATCCTTATCATTTTTCTCTTCTTCTTCATAAAATCTTACATTTTCCAACAACATAACATCACCATTATTTAGTGCATTAGCTAAGGAATTAGCTTCTTCTCCAATACAGCTACTTGATAAAGTGACTTTCTTTTGAAGAATTGAACTTAATCTTGAGGCTACTGGAGTTAGTCTCATCTTCTCATTTACTTTACCTTTAGGTCTTCCAAAATGGGCTGACAATATTACCTTTGATGAATTATTAATCAAATATTCAATTGTTGGGATAGCTGCTCTTATGCGAGTATCATCAGTAATTTCTCCTTCCTCATTAAGTGGAACATTAAAATCTACGCGAACTAGTACTTTTTTACCCTCTAGAGATGATTTGTTTAAACTTGAAAGAGATAACTTTGGCATGAATACTTCTTAATAACCTTGAAACCCTAACGTTTAAAAATCGCTATTGGGTAAAAATGTAGTATTAAATAGTTATGCCTTAATAAAATTTAAAAAAATTTTTTAATTAGTTAGTTGATATAAAGTTTAAATTACAAAAATAGAATAAAATATATTTAAAGTCAGAATGAATAATTAATTAAAATTTTTTTATTCCAAACATTTTATTAATGTGAAAATACCTAAAATTCAATGGTATCCAGGTCACATAGCAAAAGCTGAAAAGAAACTCAAGGAAACCATAAAAAGAGTAGATCTTGTTATTGAAGTTAGAGATGCAAGAATACCACTTTCAACGAGTCATCTACATCTCAATAAGTGGATAAAAGATAAAAAACATCTTTTAGTTATCAATAGAGCAGATATGATTTCAGATTCTGCAATTAATAAATGGACTAATTGGTTTAAAGAAAGAGATAAAACATCCCCTTTGGTGTGATTCAAAAAAAGGAATTGGCATCAAAGAAATATGCAAAGCAGCATCAGAATCAAGATTATCAATAGATATTAGAAGAGAATCAAGAGGTATGAAGGCAAGATCTATAAGGGCACTAACACTAGGTTTCCCAAATGTAGGAAAGTCAGCTTTAATCAATAGAATTGCGAGAAAAAGAGTGGTAGAAAGTGCAAGAAAAGCGGGTGTTACAAGATCTCTGAGATGGATAAGATTAAATAATGGTATTGATTTACTAGACGCCCCAGGAATAATTCCACCCGATTTAGATAATCAAAAATCTGCTTTAAATCTTGCAATCTGCGATGATATTGGTGAAGCAGCATACGATCTTGATAGTGTTGCTAGAGAATTTCTAAGAATCATATTAAAATTACATACAAATCCAGTTTCTAATATTTCTTTAGAGCAGATATCTAAAAGATATAGCATAGATTTTGATAAAAATTTTAAAGATCCAGATCAATGGATTAAACTAGCTTCTGAGAAACATACCTCAGGTAATCAAAGGAGAATGGCAAATAAATTGCTTGAAGATTTCAGAACTCAAATGTTAGGTAAAATTTGTCTTGAGGTACCAAGTGAATTCTGAACACAATTCGTTATTTGGTCAAGGAGAAGGAGAGCTAATAGAAATTAAATATAAGTTTGAATTACCTATGCGACTTGATAGATGGCTTGTAAGCCAAAGACCAGAGCAGAGTAGAACAAGTATTCAGAATTTTATAAATTCTGGATTAATTTTGATCAATTACAAACCAGCAAAAGCTAAAACACCCTTAAAGCAAGGAGATAATGTACAAATTTGGTTAACACCACCTGAGCCATTACCTTATCTAAAACCAGAGAAAATGGACCTAGATATTTTATTTGAAGATAAACATATTATAGTTATTAATAAATCATCAGGAGTAACGGTTCATCCTGCTCCTGGGCATAAATCTGGCACTTTAGTTAATGGACTATTAGCTCATTGCAAAAATTTACCTGGTATAAATGGGAAGTTAAGACCTGGTATCGTTCATCGATTAGATAAAGATACTTCAGGCTGTATTGTTGTAGCTAAAAGTCAAGAAGCATTAGTAAATCTTCAACTACAAATAAAGAATAAAATTGCTTCAAGAAATTATTTAGCGGTTATTCATGGAGCACCTAAACAAAATGAAGGTACTATATTAGGAAATATTGGAAGGCATCCAAATGATAGAAAAAAATATGCTGTTGTTGAGGAAAATTTAGGTAGATATGCATGCACTCACTGGAAATTAATTGAAAAAATTGGTAATTATTCATTAATGAGCTTCAAATTAGATACTGGGAGAACTCATCAAATTAGAGTTCACTGCTCTTATATCAAACATCCCATTCTTGGAGATCCTTTATATGGTAGATGTAAAAAACTTCCTTGTAATTTATCAGGACAAGCTCTTCACGCAAATCGTCTAGGATTGATACATCCTATTAATGGTAATGAAATGATTTTCGAAGCTGATTTGCCATACGAATTTCAAAAACTTCTAAAAACGATCAAAAAAATTAATTAATATTTAAACTACTTTTAATAAGATTTTTAGTAACAATATGTTGAGGATTATTGAATACTTGAAAGGAATCACCTTCCTCCACAACTGTACCTTTATTGATTATCAATAACCTATCACAAAATTTTTTTGCTAATCCTAAATCATGTGTAATAAAGATAATTGATAAAGTCATTTCTTCCTGAATTTGTCTTAATAATTTTAAAATTTCCATTTTTACTGTTGCATCAAGCATAGTTACACTCTCATCACAAATAAGTATTTTAGGGTTAATTAAAAGTGCTCTAGCAATTGCTACTCTTTGTAGTTGCCCACCTGATAATTCATTAGGGTAAGAATTAAGAAAGTTACTATCAGAAGGTAAATTTAATTTATTTAAAGTCGATTTAAGCTTATCTTTCATAATTTTCTTACTAGAAGAATTATGTAAAAACAATATGTCTTCTAAGATTCTTTGAACAGTCATCTTAGGGTTTAGACTTGAAAATGGATCTTGAAAGATCATTTGGATATTCCTAGCTTTTTGAATTTTTAGATTTCTATTAAAATTTCCATTATCAATATTAATTTTTATATTTCCTCCTCGCTTATCTAAAAGTCCAACTAATGCTCTTCCTAAAGTACTTTTTCCGCTCCCTGAAATACCTACGAAACCTAAAGTTTCATTACGAAACAATTTAAAACTGACTTGATTAATAGCTTTATTCCATTTTTGACTAAAAATTGAGTAATTTGATCTATACCAACATCTTAAATTTTCAACTTCTAATATGACCGGATTTTCTTTAGAGAATAAAGTATTTGATTGTAATTTATAAAAAGCAGAGCCGACTAATTTTTTACCAATATCAGATTTTGGAGAATTAAGAATTTCTTTTATTTCTCCATACTCTTTAATTCTACCCTTATCAAAAATAGCTATTTTTTTACACCATTTTGCCGCAAGATGAATATCATGGCTAATCAAAATTAAAGTGATATCAAATTTCTTACACAAATCTAAAAGTTCATCCATTATTTTATAACTTGTATATGAATCAAGACTTGTAGTTGGTTCGTCTGCAATGATTATCGAAGGATTTAATGCTAAAGCCAAAGCTATGCATACTCTTTGACGCATGCCCCCACTAAATTCATGAGGATATGAATTCAATCTTCTTATATCAATTCCAACTTTGAAAAAAATTTCATGTACAGATTTTTTTATTTCACAATCTGAAGTATAAGGTTTGTGTATCTTAAAGAGCTCATATAAATGAGCTTCCACAGTCATGAGTGGATTTAATTTTTTAATTGAGTCTTGATATATATAACCAAAATTTTTCCTTCTGAAAGTTTGTAATTGTTCATTAGTCATAACTTTGCAATTTTCACCCATCACAAATATCTCTCCAGTACAAATTGAATTTTTAGGCAACATATTAACAATTGATTTTGCCAATGTCGTTTTACCACAACCTGAAGGTCCTATTAATGCGAGATGATCTCCTTTATTTACTTCTAACTGCAAATTCTTCAAAACTGGGCTTTGATTAGAACTATAAGTAACAGTTAAATTATTAATTTCTAAAATTTTGCTGAAATTTATTTTCATAATTTTGTAGCAAATTTAACCAGTAATAAATAAAATAAATTAAAAGGAAATAGAAATGTTTGAAGCCAAGACAAATTCAAACAAAAAAAAGGAACAAATTGTTTCAAATACTATTTTGCCTGAAAATAAAAGTTTTGAAAGTCATCAATCAAAATATCAAATAAAATTACCTAAATGGCTTAGAGATAGCTTAATAAATTCAGAAAATAAAAATAATAATGATACTAAAAATTCAGTTTTAATAGCTGAGGCATTTAAGTTGGCATTTAAAGCTCATGAAGGACAGTTAAGAGCGAGCGGCGAACCATATATTATTCATCCTGTTGCAGTAGCGGATCTTTTAAAAGAGATTGGTGCTAGCCCATCAGTAATCGCAGCAGGACTTTTACATGATGTAGTTGAGGATACTTGTATCCCTTTAACTGAGATTGAAAATAATTTTGGGTTAGAAGTAAAAATACTTGTAGAAGGTGTGACCAAGCTTGGCGGAATTCACTTTACAAATAGAACAGAGGCTCAAGCTGAAAATCTTAGAAAAATGTTTTTAGCAATGTCTAGAGATATAAGAGTAGTTTTAGTAAAACTAGCTGATCGATTACATAATATGAGAACTATTGAATGGCTTAGTGAAGAAAGAAAAAAAAGAATTGCTAGAGAAACTAGAGAAATTTATGCTCCCTTAGCAAATAGATTAGGAATTAATAGATTTAAATGGGAATTAGAAGATCTAGCTTTTAAATTTCTTGAACCAGAAAAATATGAAAGTTTGAAAGACCAAATTTCAATCAAAAGAAGTGATAGAGAACAAAGGTTGAATAATACATTAACTCTTATAAAAGATAAACTAAAAGCTGCTGGATTAGATCAATTTGAGATTAGTGGGAGGCCCAAACATTTATATGGAATTTGGAGCAAAATGGAGAGGCAGCAAAAACAATTTAATGAAATTTATGATGTCGCTGCACTCAGAATAATTGTGTCAAATACAGATTGCTGTTATAGAGCATTAGCAGTAGTTCATGATACTTTTAAACCTATACCGGGCAGATTCAAAGACTATATAGGTCTTCCGAAACCTAATGGATATCAATCTTTACATACATCTGTTATTGGTAGATATAGACCAGTTGAGATCCAAATTAGAACAACTGAGATGCATCAAGTCGCTGAATTTGGTATTGCTGCTCATTGGAAGTATAAAGAAGGCGGTTCTCCTGCATTAGCGGAAGCTGAAAAATTTAATTGGTTCAGACAACTATTAGAATGGCAACAAGAGGGAAACGAAAAAGATCATAATGATTACTTAGCATCAATTAAAGCAGATCTTTTTGATGAAGAGGTTTTTGTAATTACCCCAAAAGGTGATGTCGTAAGCCTGAGGAAAGGTTCTACTGCTATCGATTTTGCTTACAGAATACATTCTGAAGTTGGTAATCATTGCAATGGCATAAGAATAAATGAAAAATTATCACCGATATCAACAATTTTAAAAAATGGTGATTTTGTTGAAATAATTACAAGTAATAATTCTAATCCAAGTCTAGATTGGTTAAATTTTGCAGTCACACCTACTGCCAAAAATCGTATAAGACAATGGTACAAAAAAAGTCATCGAGAAGAGACTATCAAGCGAGGGAGAGACTTATTAGAAAAAGAAATTGGAAAGAATGGGTTTGAATCACTCATGAACAGTGAAGAAATGAATAAAGTTGCTCAAAGATGCAATTTAAAGAATACTGAAGACCTATTGGCATCTTTAGGATATGGAGGAACTACTCTTCAGCAAGTCTTAAACAGATTTAGAGAGGAAATAAATATCAAAAATAAGAATGAATCTGATAATGAAATAGCTCAAAATATAAAAGATCAAAATCACATAACAAAAAATTATTCAAAAGTAGCAAATAAATCTCCAATATCTGGTATTGAAGGCTTAGATTATCGTATTGGTAAATGTTGCAGCCCACTCCCTGGAGAAGAAATTGTGGGAGCAGTATCTTTAGGCAACCATGGTATTACTATTCATAGAAGAGATTGCGAAAATGTTAATCCAATTCCAATAGAAAGAAGATTACCAGTAGGATGGAATCAAACTAATAAAATTAATAGCAATAAATTTCCAATTCAATTGAGAATAGAAGTTATAGATAGAGTTGGAGTATTAAAAGATATTTTGATGCGTTTATCTGATAAAGGAATAAATGTAAGTGATGCGAGTGTTAAGACCGCATTTAATAAACCAGCAATTATTAATTTATGCGTGGAACTTGAAAGTTATAGTCAATTAAATAAAACAACAGATCAAATAAAGTCAATGGCTGATGTTATTGAAATTGCGAGAGTCGAATTAACATAGTAGAAAATATATAAATTTAAATAATTAGAAAATTTATTAAAGATTTACTTTTTTATAATTTTTACTAGATAGTAAGTTAAGGTGCCACTTATCAAACCCAAAAGCAATCCAATAACACTAGAACCAAGTATTAATCTTGAAATTACAAACCACCCTTGTTGCCAAAATTCTTCTTTTATCAGACTTGGTTGAATTATTATATTTTCATCATCCTGTAAAAGGAAAGAACCTATTTTATAATTTAAAAAATATAAAGGTATATAGGTAAAAGGGTTACTTACCCATGTTCCAATTGCAGCTAAAGCTAAGTTACCTTTTATAATTCTTGCAAGGAAAATTCCCAATAATGTTTGAAAACCAAAGAATGGGAAACATCCACTAAAAACTCCTGCAGCAGTGCCTTTCGCTTTAAAATATGGGGTACCATCTTGCTGCCAAATTAATGATAGAATTTTTTTACTAGAAAATTCTTTTATTAAACTCATTCTGAAAATTCTATAATCAAAATTTTTTTTATCCTACATAATTATTTTTTACAAAGTGAGAAATGAGTACAATAATACCTTTAGATGACACAATAGCAGCGATAGCTTCAGCAATTACATTGGGTAAAGGAGGAATTGCCGTTATAAGAGTTTCAGGTCCAGATGCAATAAATTCATGTAGAAAAATTGTTCAAACGAAATCAAAAAAAGCTTGGGAATCAAACAGAGTATTTCATGGTTATGCAAAAGATATTGAAAATGAAAAATTAGTTGATGAAATATTAGTACTAGTAATGCGATCACCCAATAGCTTTACAGGTGAAGATATTGTCGAAATTCATTGTCATGGTGGAATCATCGTAGTTAATAGAATATTAGATATTCTTTTAAAAAGATCTAATGTCAGATTGGCTAATCCGGGAGAATTTAGTCAAAGAGCTTTTTTAAATGGAAAGATTGATTTAACGCAAGCTGAATCAATTAATCAATTAATCAATGCAAATAATATTAGAGCTGCGGAGATTGCTTTTAAAGGTATACAAGGAGAATTAAATAATCAAATAAACCTAATTAAAAATTCTCTTATTGATCAATTAGCTGAAATTGAAGCAAGAGTCGATTTTGATGAAGATTTTCAAGAATTTGATTATGACAAGTTTTCAAAAGATTTAAACATAATTAAAGAAAAAATAAATTACTTAATCGAAATTACGGAGAGAAATCGTTATTTAGAAAATGGAATTTCAATAGCTTTAATTGGCAAAACAAATGTTGGTAAAAGTTCCTTATTGAATTTACTTTCTAAACAAGACAAAGCAATTGTTACTGAAATCCCAGGAACAACGAGAGATATTATTGAAGTTAATTTGATTATTAAAGATATTCCTATTCGAATCATAGATACTGCAGGGATACGAAATACTGAGGATTATATTGAGAAAATTGGTATTAAAAAAAGTTTAGAGATGATCAAAGAATGTGACTACATTATTTATATTTATGATCTTAAATCTGGCCTTAATCAAGATGATGAAGAAATAATAGAAAAAATTCCAGCTAATAAACTGATATCGATCTTAGGTAATAAAAAAGATCTTATTAGTATAAAAAATATAAGAAATAAAAAATATTCCGACAACACAATTTTTATGAGTATTAAAGAGAATCAGGGTGAAGGTTTGTTAATTGAAAAAATAATAGATAAATGTGGAAACAAAGAATTCCAAGATATTGAGGTATTACTTAACGAAAGACAAATGTCTAACTTAAGAGATTCTCTAAAGAACTTAAATGATACCTCAAATATAATCGATAAAAAATTACCTTTTGATTTTTTAGCAATTGAACTAAGAGATAGTATTAAAAATCTTGCTAAATTAACTGGAGAAGAATTAACGGAAGAATTATTAGATAATATTTTTTCGAAGTTTTGTATTGGTAAATGAATCCAAAACCAAAGAATAATGAATTAAGACTCCTTTAAAAGTTAAAATAGTATTTGAAATAAATAATTTGATTTTGGACTGGAATTCACCACAATTAAGAAATAAAATAAGTGATTGGATTTGTGAAGATATTGGAAATGGTGACTTAACACAATCATCAATTACAGAAAATATTGGTAAAGCTTGTTGGATAGCTAAAGAAGATGGTATTTTTTGTGGAATTGAACTTTTAAAAATAATTTTTAATCAAATTGATAAGGACATAAATTTTTATCCATTAATTAAAGATGGTCAAAAATTTAAAAAAAATGACATATTACTAGAATTGATTGGCCCATCAAGAAGTTTATTAGCTAGTGAGAGAATATCTCTAAATATTGCTATGCATCTTTCTGGTGTTTCAACTCATACTTATAAAATTGTTGAAAAGCTTAGAAACACGGGAATCAAATTAGCTGATACAAGAAAAACTACACCAGGCCTAAGAAGCTTAGAAAAGTATGCCTTTAAATGTGGAGGTGGGATAAATCATAGAATGGGGCTATACGATGCAGCAATGATCAAAGAAAATCACATTGCTTGGAGTAAAAATATAAAAAATGCAATTGAGAGGATAAGATTAAATACCCCTTTTACAACACATATAATAGTAGAAGCAGAAAATATAGGTCAGGCTAAAGAAGCTATATTAGCTGGTGCTGATAGTATTCTACTAGATGAACTCAAACCAAGCATATTAAGAGAAAATATTAATTTATTAAGAGAAGTTAGGTTAAATAATGATTGTAAAGAAGAAAGGAAAAATTTAATAATTGAAGTATCTGGAATCAATCCAGACGAAATTGAAAATTATTTAATAGATGGTATTGACCTAATATCTACAAGCTCTGCAACAACAAAAAGTAAATGGATTGACTTTAGTATGCGTTATATTGATTAAATTGATAGATTAAATTTCAAATATTACTCTATGCTCAAAACTTATAATATATTAAAAAGATATTTCACTTCTTCTTTAAAGGAAAGTCTTGAGGAGAATAACAAATCCTCAGAATTTGATAATTTTAGAAAAAACATAATCGTACCATCCTCAAAAGAGGAGTTTGGTGACTATCAATCAAACATTAGCTTAATTTTATCTAAGTGTTATGGAAAGAATCCAAAAATAATTGCATCAGAAATTATTAAGTTAGTTAAAAAGAATAAAGAGATTATTGATATAGTTGAAAGTTTAGAAGTCGCTGGCCCAGGTTTTATTAATATTTCAGTTAAAAAAAATATTTTTGTAGAAAAACTAATAGAAAATTTAAAATGTCAAAGAGTAGGCATACCGCTTGCCTATTCAGAAAATGATAAAGATATTAATAAAAAAATAATAGTTGACTTTTCTAGTCCAAATATCGCAAAGGAAATGCACGTTGGTCACTTAAGATCAACAATTATCGGAGATTCAATATCTAGAATTTATGAATTGAGAGGCTATGATGTTTTGAGAATAAATCATGTAGGAGATTGGGGGACTCAATTTGGAATGCTCATTGCATATCTCAAAGATGAATTTCCAAAAAATTTAAATAATATTTCAGAAATCGAGATCGGTGATCTCGTATCTTTTTATAAAAAGTCGAAAATAAAGTTTGATAATCAACCTGAGTTTCAGAGAAAAGCAAGAGAGGAAGTTATTAAATTACAAAGTGGTAACAAGGATTCAATAGCTGCATGGAAATTATTATGCAATCAATCCAGAAAAGAATTTGATTTAATATATAAAGTCTTAAACATAAAGATAGAGGAGCGAGGAGAATCCTTTTATAATCCTTTTCTTAAATCAATTGTTGAAGAACTTAAATTAAAAAATATCGCAGTGGAAGATGATGGAGCTCAATGCGTTTTTTTAGAGGGGCTAACAAATAAAGAAGGAGGATCTCTTCCTCTAATTATTCAAAAAAAAGATGGTGGCTATAATTATGCAACTACGGATTTAGCTGCAATAAAATATAGATTTAGCGAAAAAGATATAGGGGACGGAGCAAAAAAAATCATATATGTGACAGATCAAGGTCAATCTAATCATTTTTACGGTGTTTTCCAGGTAGCTAATAAAGCTAAATGGATTCCAGAGAATTGTGAGGCAATACATGTCCCATTTGGATTAGTACAGGGTAATGATGGTAAAAAACTTAAAACTAGAGAAGGAAAAACTATTCGTTTAAAAGATTTGTTAACAGAGTCGATAAACAGAGCGAAAGAAGACTTATTGGTAAGAATAAGTTCTGAGAAAAGAAATGAAGATAATAACTTTATCGACAAAACATCTGAGGTTATAGGGATTGGAGCAGTCAAATATGCAGATCTAAGCCAAAATAGAATAACAAATTATCAATTTAGCTTTGACAAAATGCTTGCACTAAATGGTAATACAGCTCCTTATCTTCTATACACACTTGTAAGAATTGCCGGAATAAATAGAAAAAATGATCTTAAAGAGGATAATTTTAATACTGACTATATTACTTTTGAGAACTTGTATGAATGGAAACTTCTCAAAAAATTATTAAAATATGATGAGACCATAATATCTATTGAGAATGATTTAATGCCAAATAGACTATGTAATTATTTATTTGAACTATGTCAAACATTTAATAGATTTTATGATCAATTACCCATTCTTAAATCAGATAAACAAACTAAAAATTCAAGATTAGCTCTTTGTTCTCTTACTGAAAAGACTTTAAGATTAAGTCTTAATCTTCTTGGAATAGAAACTTTAGAAAAGATGTAATGTCAAAATCAAATCAATTTAATAACTCAATTCCTGAACCAAATGAATACATAAAAAATCTAAAATCTTATTCTGCTCCATTGGAGAATAGAAGAAACTTACTAAGATTAGATTTTAATGAAAATACTATTGGACCAAGTCAAAAAGTTTATAACGCAATCAAAAATATAAAAATAAATGAAATTTCTATCTATCCAGAATATGATTTATTAAAAAATAAAGTTTGTCTTGAATATCTTAAAAATAGAAATTTTGATATTGATGAAATTGGTATCTTTAATGGTGCTGATGCGGCTATAAATGCAATATGTAAAGCTTTTGGCGAAAAAAATAAAGTATTTTTAACTACTAATCCAACATTTGGATACTATTTTCCATGTGCGGAAATGCATGGAATGATAATAAAATGTTGTTCATACATTGGCAATAATTTCAAATTTCCTTTAGAAAATTTTTTCGAAAGCATTCAAAAATATAAACCAAAGTTGATCTTCATCTGTAATCCAAACAACCCAACAGGATCAGTAATAAGTGCTGAAAAGATTATGGAGATCGCGAATAAAAATAAGAAATCTCTAATTGTGATCGATGAATTATATGAAAAATTCTATGGAGATAGTCTACTTCCAATAATTGACTTTAAAAAAACAAAAAATATAGTTATTATTCACTCACTTTCTAAAACTGCAGGTTTAGCAGGATTAAGAGTAGGTTTCGCCTTTGGTAATGAGCAAATTATTAAACAAATTAATAAAGTAACTGGACCTTACGATGTTAATAGTTTCGCTGTCGCAGCAGCTAATGCAGCCTTAGATGATCAAGAGTATATTGATAATTATGTTTCAAAAGTGAAGGAAGCAAGGAATTGGATTCAAGAAAAATTTGAATCACTAGATATAAGACATAACTTCAACGGAGGAAATTATTTTTTAATTTGGCCTAATAAAGAACCACAAGTTTTAGAAAAAGAAATGAAAGACAATGGAATTTTAATTAGAAATATGCAAAACAAAAAAGATATTGATCAATCAGTAAGAGTTAGTATAGGCGTTATGGAACAAATGAAAATCTTTTGGAAAATCTATAAGAAATTAGATCAACAATAAATTAATTTTTAAAAATATAAACAATTTTATCTATATATTTTTTTGAATTTAATTTTAATTCTTTTCCAATATATTTAACTTTATATTGAGACATATTTTCTAAAAATTTATCTTCATTAGAAAAATCACAATCATCAATATTTTTTTTAGTATTTAAAAAGTGCACAGGTACAATTATTTTTGGATTTAATATTTCTACAATATTAAGTGCCTCTTTTCCTGAATATGATTTAATTCCTCCTCCAATAGAAATAAATAAAATATCTGGTCTATTAATTATTATTTGATCTTCAAAAGTTATATCACCGGCAGCACCTCCCATATGGACAATCTTAAAATTACTTTGATTCCATGTCCATACAGTTGCGTTACCATATCTTCTTCCGTTTAAACGATCATGAGGTACTGATATACCATTAAAAATTAAATTATCATATTCATAAGTACCTGGTTCAAAAAACATTAAATCATTATTTGGGTTATAACCTTCATCAGCTAATCTCGAGCTTGCCAATATTAAATCTTTTTCAATATTTAGAGACTCTCGAAATTGACTAGCACAACCAACAGCTTTGAATGGATTAATAAGGATAGATTTATCATTACCTTTTATTAAAAATTGACTATGACCAAAACTTTTTAATATCAATTCCTCTGCATTTACATGAGAGGGTATTAATAAAAATAATATTAAAAATAGTAGTCTTTTAAGTTTCAAGATTGATATCCGATATATTTATAAATTTTACATCTCTTGAGCCATTTTAAGAAAATTGCCAATTATTTTATGACCAAATTCTGTTAATACACTCTCAGGATGAAATTGAATACCTTGCATATGACTATATTCTTTATGACAAATACCCATAATGGTTTTATCCTCCAAATAAGCTGTAACTTCAAAACATTTAGGTAATGTAAGAGTATCAACTATCAAGCTATGGTATCTAGTAGCAAGAAATGGGCTTTGTATATCTTTGAACAATCCATTACTTTTATGAAATATATTAGAAGTCTTACCATGCATTAATTCTTTGCCAATAATAACTTTACCCCCATAAGCTTGTGCTAATGCTTGATGACCAAGGCAAACACCTAGTGTTGGAATATCTTTGGAAATTTCTTTTAAAATTGGTATACAAATACCAGACTCATCTGGATTGCCAGGACCAGGAGATAAAAGAATGCCTCTAGGTTTAAGCTTTAAAATTTCATCCAAAGTAATTTGATCATTCCTTTTTACTAAAATATTTTTAGTAATAGAAAATTCTGAAGATAGTTCTCCTAAATACTGAACCAGATTATATGTAAAACTATCATAATTATCTATTACTAAAAACATTTTTTTCTAACTAAAAAGGATCAATTTAATTTTAGGAAAAAATATAAATGCAGCAACAAAAATTGAATTACAAGATGCTAATAAAACGGATGCTGCTGAACAATCTTTGGATATCTTTGCAAGTTTATTAAACTTATTTTTAACATTCAAATCGACTAGAGATTCAATTGAAGTATTTAATAATTCAAGTATTAAAACAGAAAAAATTGTAGAAATTATTATCATATATTCATTAAGACTACATTTAAAAATAGAGCAAATAACTAATATTAACGCTCCAAATAGAATTTGTATGCGGAAATTACGAGTAGTTTGGAAACAATAAATTAATCCGTTAATGGCAAATTTAAAACTAGCAAAAATATTTTTTGAGGTTTTATAAGACTCTCGTTTTTCACTTGGTATATTATTTTGATTATCCATAATTTATTTATTCAATATTTAATCTTGAAATCAAATATTCTTGAATTTTTAGCATATTCTCTAATTGATTTTGATCTTGGTGATCCCATCCTAATAAATGCAATAATCCATGACTAGCTAACCAAATCACTTCTTGTTCAACTGAATTATTATATTCCATTGATTGTTTTAGTGCCGTTTCCAAAGATATAAAAATATCTCCAAATTCTGCAGAATTAAGATCATAGACTGAATCCTCTTTAGAAAGTATGGGGAAAGAAAGAACATCAGTGGGTCCAAATTTATTAAGCCATGTTTGATTTAAATCCGATATTTTTAGATCATCAACAATTTCAAAACTTAATGAAACAGATTTTTTATTTAATAAGTAATTTGGCAAAAACTGCTTAAATTCATTCAATAGAATATTAATCCACCTCATAAAAGTATTCTCCCAAAAATCATGTTCAAAAATATATTGTTTGATCCCAGTCACATTAATCTTATTTGGCTTTATTTCACAAGAGTTTTTAAATACCAATTCAATGTTTTCAATAGAATTGTGTTGATTAATCATATTTCTTAAACGGGTATATTTGGTTTACCCAGAGTTGCCAATAATATTAATATTCCAAATAATATTAAAAAAGTTACACCAAAATGAACCAAACTTTTAGAACCTTTTCTAACCATATTTCTCATTGCTAATTTGATGAAACTGGGAGGTGCAACCTTCTTTTCCATATTTTCTTGTTTAGTCATAATTTTTATATTTTTTCTGAAGAAACATTTAAACGCAATAATCCATATATGAAATTATCTATATTCCCATTCAAAAACCCTTCAACATCAGTGCTTTCTTGATTAGTTCTAAGATCTTTGACTAATTGATAAGGATTAAAAACATAATTTCTAATCTGATTACCCCAGGCCGCTTCAACAATCTCACCCTTTATGTCTGCTATTTCCTCTGCTCTCTGTTCTTTAGCAATAATTAGTAACTTTGATTTAAGAAGAAGCATTGCCTTCTCTTTATTTTGCAACTGTGATCTTTCCTGTGTACAGCGAACAGATATCCCTGTTGGTAAATGAGTAATTCTCACAGCAGTTTCCACCTTATTTACATTTTGTCCTCCAGCGCCCCCTGATCTACTTGTATTTATTTCTATATCTTTTTCTGGAATCTCTAAAGAGATATCTTCATCTAATTTTGGCATAACCTCAATACCAGCGAAACTAGTTTGTCTCTTTCCATTCGCATTAAATGGAGAGATCCTTACCAATCTATGGGTACCTTTTTCATTTTGCAAATATCCATAAGCATATTTCCCTTCAATTTCAAAAGTAATACTTTTAAATCCTGCTTCCTCACCCTCTGACAACTCATTAATAGTTAATTTCATAGAGTGAGCATCTGACCATCGGGAATACATCCTAAATAAAATCTCAACCCAATCCTGAGCATCTGTACCTCCAGCGCCTGCATTAATTGAAATAACTGCATTACCTTTATCGTATTCTCCACTAAGTAATCTTTGAAGTTCCCACCTATCTAAGTTTTCTTTGAGTGTATCTAATCCTATCTGAGATTCTTTTATCAAGTCTTCATCTGGATCTAAAGCAAAAAGATCTAGGGAAGCATTCGCATCAGAAATTAAAGATTGCCATTTTTCCAATAGATCTAGTTGTTCTTTAACGTCATCGAGATTTCTCATTAATATTTTTGCTTTTTCTTGATTTTCCCAAAATCCCTGTACAGCAGCTTGTTGTTCTAAATCTATCTTTTGTGCTTTGAGTTTAGGTATGTCAAAGATACTCCTGAGCTTTGCTCAGGCGCTCTTTACATGAGGAAAGGTCTTTTCTAAATTCTGTAAGATCTAACAAAATAGACAAATTTCTTATTTATAATCTAACAAGGACTTTTATTTAATAGTATAAAGTAAATAATATTTAAAAAAAATGAAAAAAGTTGAAATCTATACATGGCAATATTGTCCATTTTGTATTCGTGCTAAATCTTTACTTAATAAGAAGAATATAGAATTTATCGAATATAAAATTGATGGAGATGAATCAGCTAGAGAAAAAATGAGCCAGAGGGCTAATGGCAAAAGATCTCTTCCTCAAATATTTATAGATAATAATAGTATTGGGGGATGTGACGATCTATATTCATTGGAGGAAGACAATAAACTTGACTCACTTATTGGATAATTTATATGAAATTTCTTTTTGTAATTGATCCAATAAAGAATATAAACCCAGCAAAAGATTCATCTGCGGCATTAATGCAGGCAACACACAATAAAAAAGTTGAAGTTTGGTTTTGTACTCCACAAGATCTTGAAGCGAGAGGAGATGAGGTTTGGGCATCCTGTACAAATATTGAACCTATTCCATGGATTCAATTAAAAGAAAATAAATGCATTCCACTTGCACAATTTAGCTGTATTTGGATGAGAAAAGATCCTCCTGTTGATGAAGGTTATCTATACGCGACACATCTACTTGAAGTAGCGGAGAGAAAGGGTGTCAAAGTCGTCAATAAACCATCATCTCTAAGGGCATGGAATGAAAAGTTAGGAGCATTAAGATATAGCAATCTGATGGCTCCAACCATTGTCGCTAGCAAAGTAAATGATTTAATTAATTTTGCACAAGCTAACGAAGAAGTTGTTATTAAACCTCTAGGAGGTAAAGGAGGTCAGGGAGTAATTAGATTGGATAAAAATTCTCCTGGTTCTAGAGCAATCATTGAACTAATTACTTCACAAGAACAATTACCAGTTATGATGCAAAAATTTATTCCCGAGGTACAAAATGGAGATAAAAGAATAATCATTGTAGATGGAAAACCATTAGGAGCAATAAATCGAATCCCAAATCAGGGAGACTTTAGAAGTAACCTTGCGATGGGAGGAAAAGCTGAAAAAACCTCCCTAAGTAGTGCAGAAAAAAGTATTTGTCTTGAATTATCTCAACACCTGCAAGAAGAAGGACTATTTTTTGTAGGTATAGATGTTATTAATGGAATGCTTAGTGAAATTAATGTCACAAGTCCAACGGGCCTAAGAGAAATTGAAAAATTATCCAATAAAAATATTTCAGAAGAAGTAATTGAGAAATTGCTAGACATTATCAATTAAAATTTAATCAAAAATTAGATTTGCTAACGAGGCTAATTTGAGTTTAATTTCATCAATTTCTTTTTCACAAATAGATCCTTTTACTAAACCTGATCCAGCTATAAACTCTATCTCGCCGTTAAGTATCCTTGCACCTCTTAAAGCTACTCTAAAATCAGCATTACCTTCTACATCGACCCAGCCGAAGGGAGAAGCATAATTTCCTCTATCAAAATTCTCAAGGCTATCTAAATAATCTAAAGCTTTTTCTTTTGGAAAACCGCAAACCGCAGGCGATGGATGTAACTTTTCGAGTAATACAAATGGGCATATTTTATTAACCTCTGCACTTATTAAGGTACATAGATGAGCTATGTTACCGAATTCTTTAACCTTTATTTCTCCTTTTTTATAGTTTCTAATATTTAAAAATTTCAAATTTTCAATTAAATAATTTATAACAAAATTATGCTCTCTTAAATTCTTATCACTTCTAAGAAAAGTATCCATATCAAATCCAATTTTTTCAGTTCCAGCAATTGCCTCTAGTTGCAAAACTTTTTCTTTTAATGAAAATAATTTTTCGGGAGATGCACCAAAAATCATATTCTCCTTATTTCTTTTCCAAAGATATCTACAGGCATTAGTTTGGCTTAACCTTAATTTATTTAATATTTGAATAATATTTAATTTCTTCTTTAGTTGAAATATTAATTTAGATCCTAATACTAATTTCTCAATGCAACCATCATTAATCAATTTAATAGCTGCAGATATTTGTTTATTTAATAATGGATAGTTTTTATAAAAGGATTTATAAAAATCATCTAAAGATATATTTGCATTTCCATAATTATAATTTTGACTTTTTGAAGAAATTATTTTCTCTCTAATATCCCAAAATTCATTAATATTATCTCTAATAGATATTCTTGGATCAATTTCGATATTCATTCTAATTGTAATATTTTTGCCATCATTAATAATTAAAAACTTTGGTAAGACCCCCTCTAAAATAGAAAAATCGTTATCAAATTGATATTTGTTTGAATTTTCTCTAAAAGTAAAAAAATAAAATATCTTCGTAAGAGAAGAAAATTTATATTGACTTTCTAAATTTATTATATTTTTTAGTGTTTTATCGTTAAAATCTTTTGCTAATTGAAATCTATTAGGACCCTTTAATTGAACACTTTTACATTTATCAAGAGCTAGAAATGAAATATTATTATTTTCCTCCCAAAAAATAGAAAAATTATATTTCTCTAAAAAAATTGAGTAAATATCAATTAAATCCCTAAATGGTAACTCAATGCAAAAACTAATTATTCCCTTTGTAAGACGAGTTTTTTCAATTTTATTTAAAATATCATCTGAGAAATTTAGAAGAGCTATCTTATCATCCATAAAATTAGTACAAAAATAAAACCATAAGTTTAATCAAGAAATATAAATCAATTTATCATTTATATTAAATAATAATATTAACTTTTTGAAGATATTGATGATTAAAAAAGATAGAAAAAATCTATGGGTGCAAGCAATAAAATGGCCTCTATATTCAGTAGCAATTATACCTATTATTATTTCAGGTGCATTTAACCTTTATTTGCACAATAATATCAGTATATTTAATTTCTTTTCATTTATATTTGCTTCTATTTTGATACTTTTTTGGGAGAATCTTACAAATGATTTATTTGACTCAGAAACGGGAATTGATAAATTTAAATTTCATTCTGTAGTTAATCTCGTAAAAAATAAAAAAATTATATCTTTAACAGCATATTTATCATTAATAATAGGATTATTTATTGTTTATTTAATTTCTATATCAACTAGCATTAATGTATTTATCTTAGTTGTCTGCTGTTGTATTTTAGGTTACCTATATCAAGGGCCTCCTTTTAGATTAGGTTATTTTGGTTTTGGAGAGCCATTATGTTGGATTGCTTTTGGCCCATTAGCTCATTCAGCAGCATTAATTGCCTTAGATCCTAATAATGATTACTATTCACAAATCCCTTGGAAAGAAGCCCTAATGTTAGGCAGTGGGCCATCTTTAGCAATTACCTTGGTTTTATTTTGCTCACATTTTCACCAAATTAAAGAAGACAAAAGTCATGGGAAAAATTCACCTTTAGTTATTTTAGGAGCAAAAAGATCTGCTTCACTTATTCCCTGGATTATAGGAACAATTTATACATTTCAATTTTTTACGATATTAATTGGATTTATTCCACCAACATGTTTGCTTTATTTTATTAGTCTTCCTTATTCAATAAAGTTAATAAAAATTTTAAATAAATTTCATGACAATCCTGCTTCTCTCAAAAGGTGTAAATTCATCGCTATAAAAATTCAAACGATGAATGGAATAGGATTAACACTAGGGCTGCTTTCTAGTCTTTTATCATAGAAAATGAACATAAAATTTAAAAAAAAATTCTTTTTCTTTGAATTTCCAAAATCTATTTTAAATTCAAAAAGAAAATTTAATTATAAAAAAGGATGGATTATAAAATTAAATTCTAATAATAGTATTAACGATGGTTTTGGAGAAATTGCACCTTTGTTTGATGAGCATATATCTTTATGCGAAAAACAATTAAATATGATTCCAGAAAATATTAATAGAGATAAGCTGACTGAAAAAATATATAATTTTCATCCATGTGTACAATCTGGAATTAAATCTGCATTAGGAGAAATAGAAGGAATAATCAAATATAAAGAGAAATATAAATTTAACGAAATTCATCAAAGTGCCATTTTGGTGGATTCTTTTTCAGTAATTGAAAAATTAAAAGAACTGAAAATACAATATAAATCCAAACCTAGAGTTTTTACGATTAAGTGGAAAGTAGCTACTAAAGAAAATAAAATTGAAGAAAAAATTTTAGAGGAAATACTTAACCAACATGAGAATTATATTAAATTACGAATTGATGCAAATGGCTCTTGGAATAGACAATGCGCAAATAGGTGGGCGGAAATACTGAGTAATAATAAAAATTTAGACTGGATTGAACAACCACTTGGAATTGATGATATTGAAGGATTATATGAATTAAACAAAAAGATTCCTGTAGCTTTGGACGAATCATTATTAAAATATCCCCAATTAATTAATTCTTGGCATGGATGGCAAATACGAAGACCATCACAAGAGAAAAATCCTTTAAAACTATTAGAAGAGTTGAATAATAAAAATAGCCTTAAATCTCTTAGTTCCTCTTTCGAAACTGGAGTAGGGAAAAGATTTTTATTTCATTTATCATATTTACAATTATTAGGATCAACTCCAAAAGTACCTGGTTTAGCCTTAAAACAAATGCCCAATACTTTCCTTTTTAAAAATGATCCAAAAATAATATGGAATAATTTATGAATAATAAAATTAATGAAATTATAGTTGAACATAATGAAGAATTATCTTCAGAATTAATTCTTCAATATTTAAAAGAAAGAAAATTAATACAAATAAAAAGTAATTCTTATATTTCTAATCGATTAAGTCCCATAAAGTTTGGAAACCCTGGAGTAATTATAAATAGTAGTGGCAGTAAAAATATGCCAAAGCATTGTTATCATTCAATAGCAAACTTAAATCAATCTGCAAATTACTGTGGTAAATGGCTAGAGGAGCAAGATTTTGACCTAAGTAATATTATTATTTTTAATACATTACCACTAAGTCATATCAGTGGATTCATGCCTTTATGGAGAAGTAAAATTTGGGAATGCGAATATATTAATATTTCACGAAAGATGATAAAAGAAAGTAAATATCTTTTAGAAAAAACATTAACAATCAAAGGTAAATCTCGCAAAATATTAATAACTTCACTAGTTCCAACTCAGTTATATAGGCTCTTATTAAATAAAGATGGAATTTATTGGCTAAATTTATTTGATCTAATATGGGTTGGCGGAGCAAGTATATCTAAAAATATTTTAAAAAAATGTATTCAAGAAAAAATTAATTTATCACCCTGTTATGGAGCCACAGAAACAGCTGCTATGATTTCAAGCTTAAAGCCTAGAGAATTTCTAAATGGCAATCTAAATGATGGGGAAATCTTAAAAGATATTAAAGTAAGAATTAATGAAAAAAATTTAATCGAAATTAAAACTGAAAGGATAGGTAAAGAAGTTAGTGAATCTTCCGAAATAAAAGATTTTAAAAATATAGATGGATGGTGGGAGAGTGGAGATATTGGCAAGAAATTTACAAAGAATAATAAGGAATATCTAATCGTTTATGGCCGAGTAGATAACACAATTAACTCAGGTGGTGAAATTATATTTCTTGATTTAATACAAAAAAAGAATAGTAGATTTCATAACCAAAGAAGATTTACCTATTGAAAATTTTAAATTTGAAAAAATAAACGATATTATTTGGGGACAAAGGTACAGAATATTGATAAATTTCAAAGAAAATACGGAAAATAAAAATTTATTTAAATCAATAAAAAAATTAGAAGATTTTTCAGATAGCTTTCAAAAATTTGAAAAACCTTTTGAGTGGATTGTTAATAAAGAAAAGATAGTCTCAGATAATTACATAAAAGATTGGAAAAATAAAGAGTAAGCAAATTAGCACTCTTCAACCCGATTATTTAAGTTTGATGCCTCTATCCACTTTTCTAAATTTTCTGATAAGTTAGTTTTAACTCTTGTATTTGGATTAATTGAACAGTGGACAATAATACTCTCTGCTACTTTAATTGAGTCTTTAAAAAATATATTTTTAACTTGAAATAAATGATTGTTAATTTTTTGTGGTGAGATTTGAATTGATAATAAATCTCCAAAATTTATTGGCCCAAAAAATTTAGCTTCACAATTAATAATTGGTAGAGCAGATTTTTCATGAGATACTCCATCAGGGAAAATTTCGTTTATTGGTATTCCATATTTATCCATACTTTCTTCCCAAGCTTCATGTGACCATTTTAATAAATTATGAAAATGTATAACATTGGCAGAATCACAATCACCAAACCTCACTTTTCTTTTTAAATTCAACCAATTAATTGATTTCATTATGAGAGTTATCTATCAACTGATCCCATAATTACATCTATTGAACCCAGAATTGCCATAATATCAGCAATTTTTGCACCTTTAAGTATATGAGGAAGAATTTGAAGGTTATTTAAATCTGCTGCTCTAATTTTAAATCTCCAAGGAGTAACCTCATTATTACCTTGTATAAATACACCAATTTCACCTTTGCCAGATTCAAGTCTTGTATATAATTCTCCATTAGGAATTTTGAAAGTAGGTGCTACTTTTTTAGCGATATATTGATAATCAACTCCAAAAATATCACTTTTTTTATCATCAGTTGCCATTCTTTGAGCTTCTAAATTTTCAGTTGGACCACCAGGAATCATCTCGCATGCTTGTCTAATTATGCTTAAAGACTGTCTCATCTCTTCAACTCTTACTTTATATCTGGCATAACAATCCCCTTCTTCAGCTGTGGCAATTTCCCAATCAAAATCACTATAACATTCGTAATCATCTACTTTCCTAAGATCCCAAGAGACACCAGAAGCTCTAAGCATTGGTCCCGACAAAGACCAATTGATAGCTTGTTCTCTATCAATTTTCCCTAGACCTACAATACGCTTTCTAAAAATTGGATTATTTGTAATTAATTTTTCATACTCATCTATTTTAGGAGCAAACCAATTACAAAAATCAATACATTTATCTAACCAACCATAAGGTAAATCACATGCCACTCCCCCTATTCTAAAAAAGTTATTATTTATTAATCTCTGGCCTGTAGCAGATTCCCAAAGATCGTATATCATCTCTCTTTCCCTGAAAATATAGAAGAATGGAGTTTGAGCACCCACATCAGCTAAGAAAGGTCCAAGCCATAAAAGATGGTTAGCTATCCGATTAAGCTCAAGCATTAGTACTCTTATATAACTAGCTCTTTTTGGAATAGGAATATTTGCTAATCTTTCCGGAGCATTAACTACAATAGCTTCATAGAACATACCTGCGGCATAATCCATTCTGCTCACATAAGGGACATACATTACATTTGTTCTATTCTCAGCAATTTTTTCCATACCTCTATGCAAATAACCTATTACCGGTTCGCAATCAATTACGTTCTCACCATCTAGAGTTACCACCAATCTTAAAACGCCATGCATGGATGGATGATGTGGGCCAAAATTGACCACCATTGGTTCTGTTCTAGTCTCAAGCTGAGCCATGAAAATTCTCCTTCTTTTTAAATATTAATAGATAGTTATGGAAATTGACTCCAAAAATTCATCATTTTTCAATCATAAATCAGTTATGGTTGATCAGATTATTTATTCTATTAATAATTTCCCGCAACAGTTAGATAAAAAATTTGTAGGAATAGATGCTACTTTAGGCGGCGGTGGGCACTCTTTCGAATTATTAAACAAATTTCCTAATTTACAAATGATTGGATTAGATCAAGATCCATATGCTATTGAAGCTGCTTCAAATAAACTAAATATTTTTAAGAATCGAATTAAAATTATCAAAACAAATTTTTCAGATTTCAAGCCAGAAGATAAAGTTTCGTTTGTGATTGCAGATTTAGGGTTTAATAGTAATCAAATAGAAACAGCTGAAAGAGGATTTAGTTTTCAAAAAGATGGTCCAATAGATATGCGTATGAACCCCACTCAAAAAACTAAGGCAGAAGATTTAATAAAAAATTTAACGGAAAATGAATTAGCAGATTTAATTTATAAATATGGAGAAGAAAAACTATCAAGGAAAATTGCAAGAAAAATCAAAAATGATATTCAAATAAAAGGTTCATATTCTGGTACAAAAGAATTAGCTTATGCTATTGGAGGATGCTTCCCTCCTAAGCAAAGATATAGAAAAATTCATCCAGCTACTAGAACATTCCAAGCATTAAGAATCGCTGTTAATAAAGAAATTGAAGTTTTGGATAAATTACTTAATAATGCTTCCTCATGGCTTGTGCCAAGCGGGATAATATCAATAATAAGTTTTCACTCTATTGAAGATAGAAAAGTAAAAAATTATTTTAAAAATGATGAAAGATTTTTTAATTTAACAAAGAAACCAATTGTCCCTTCAGAAGATGAAGTAAAAATCAATAAAAGATCTAGAAGTGCAAAATTGAGAATAGCACAATTAAAATAATTACTTTCTTAATTTGTTTATAGTCTCAGTTATTACAGCAATAGATTTATCTATCTCATCAGATGTTGTAGTCAAACCAATACTCAACCTTACAGATGATTCAGCCTCTTTGAGTGATCTACCAATTGATGGTAGGACATGAGAAACTTTGCCATTACTACATGCCGAGCCACTAGAACATACGATTTGATGCTTAATATATTTATGAAACTTGGAACCATTTACATCTAGGACAGTCAAATTTAAGTTATGGGGCAACCGATGAAAAATTGATCCATTAATTAGAATTTGAGAATTCTTTTTTAATAAACCATTCATAAGAGCATCTCTAAGGCTAGCAAGGTGAATTGAATTTCTTGCTTGATTTTTAATCGCTAATTCAATTGCTTTTGAAAATCCAACAATCAAAGGTAATGGTATTGTTCCAGATCTATATCCGAATTCTTGGCCACCTCCATAAAATAGAGGATTTAATTGAATATCTTCATCTATTATTAATAGCCCAATACCTTTAGGACCATATATTTTATGCGAGCTTAAAGTGATCATATTAGCCAATGAATCAAAATTCTTCATTGGTACATACCCAAGACATTGAGCAGCGTCAGTATGTAATTTAATATTATTTTTCTGACAAATTTTAAAAATTTTTTCAATAGGTTGTATCACTCCAATCTCATTATTCGCAAGCATTATACTAATTAAAAAAGTATCATCTCTTAAAGCATTTATAAGATTTTCTTCCGAAATTAACCCATCTGATTCAGGATATAATTCAGTTACGCTAAAGCCTTCTTTTTTTAATTGTCGTATAGGTTCTAGAACAGCCTTATGTTCAGTCTTCAAAGTTATGATATTTCCATATCGACCAGTTTTTTGTTTGAAATTTCTAGCAAATCCTAATAAAGCTAAATTATTAGATTCCGTAGCTCCACTAGTAAAAATTATTTTTTTGTTTAATAAGTTTAAGTTTTCCTGAATTTTATTTCTTGAGACCTCAAGAGATGCGCTTGCATATAACCCTGATAAATTTCCTTTACTTGATGGATTAGCAAAATTTTCCATCCAATAAGAACTCATTTCTTCAACAACTTCTTTCAAACATGGTGTTGAAGATTGAAAATCTAGTAGTATAGGACTTGAAACCATAATTTTTAGTATATAAAATTTTTATTAACATCATTAATAACTTATAAAAATAAAAATGAATGAATCTACCTTAACAACCGATGAAAAAAAGAAATCTCAAATTTTATTAGTTGATGATGAGCCTGGTTTAAGAAATGCTGTAAAAACTTTTCTTGAGGATGAAGGATTTGAGATCACTATTGCTGTGGATGGAGAAGATGGCTGGGAAAAAGCCCAGAAGTTATTTCCAGATCTAATAATTAGTGATATTATGATGCCTCGATGTAATGGCTATGCACTTTTAGAAAAGATAAGAGAGGATGAAAAATTAAGCGGAACACCAGTAATTTTTCTTACAGCTAAAGGTATGACTCTAGATAGAACTCAAGGATATATAGCAGGGGTTGATGATTATATTTCTAAACCATTTGATCCAGATGAATTAGCAGCAAGAGTAAATAATGTAATAAAAAGGCAAGACAGATTACTCAAAGAAGCCGCAAGATTTGCTGATACAGATGTTAGCAAGATGGCTAAACAAATTACTGAAATAAAATCAATGCTCACCAATAATAATTCAAATAACCAAGATAGTGATATTACTATTCCAAGTTTTACACCTAGAGAGGCAAGTGTTTTACAACTTGTTGCAGAGGGTCTTATGAATAAAGAAATTGCTAGGAAACTAGAAACATCAATTAGAAATGTAGAAAAATACGTTAGTAGATTATTTATAAAAACATGTACTTCAAGTAGAACTGAGTTGGTTAGATATGCACTTGAGAATAATCTTGTAAAATAAATTATTTTATCTTTTGGAATTCTATTAATTTCGAGAAATAAAAGGGTGCTTGATTTAATTTCTTTTGGACTACCACGAAACCTTTTTCTTTCGCAGCAGAAATAATTCCATCCTCTTTGAGTGTATATGCTCTTGTAGTTTTACTTGGCCCTGGAAACAATTTTCCAATACTTTTTAGTATTGCCAATAATGGAGTATATGGAGCAAAACTAACTATTAATCTGGATGTACTTAAATCACATAAGTGCTTTACCATCTCTTCAGCAACAGACTGTGGGTAATGAATAAATACATCTAAGCAAATCACAAAATCAAACGTTCCTGTTAATTTTTCAAGATCGCTTACTTTATACTTAATTCCCCTAGTACTTAATCCTGCATTTTTTATGCGTAACTTAGTTTCATCAATCATAGAATCAGAAATATCACTAACTTGTATATCTTTTACTCCTGACTTTAACAATGGAATTGTAAGGCTTCCGACTCCACAACCTGCATCACAAAAAGTCATTTTTGAGAGATCAGGATATTTCTTTATCCATGTAATTACATCATCAACGGTTTTTTGATGACCTTTCCTAATATTTTTCTGAACTTTATTAACATCATCAGATTTACTATAGATCCTATTCCATCGATCAAAACCAGTTCCATTGAAGTATTCTCTTACTTCATTTTTTTCAAGATTTTTACTATTAATCATGAATTTTTCTATTCTTAACTTTTTTATATTAACTAACTAGCATTCAACTAATAGCACGTCATCATAAGAAAAGAATTGATTTGTTATTTTGCCTTCACTAAATCAGAGTACTTCTTTTAAAATTTCTGTGGTAATGGGAAGTGATTCAGATCTTCCCACTATGAAATCTGCAGTTGAAATACTTGAAGAAATTGGATTAAAAACTGAAGTTTGCATTTTATCTGCGCATCGTACTCCAATTGAAATGATGAATTATGCTAAAGAAGCTGAATTTAACAATATCAAAGTTATTATCGCTGGCGCAGGAGGCGCAGCCCATTTACCTGGGATGATTGCAGCTCTAACAATTATCCCTGTAATAGGTGTTCCTGTTGAAAGTAAATCATTGAAAGGTATTGATTCTCTTTTATCTATTGTTCAGATGCCTGCAGGGGTTCCGGTCGCTACAGTTGCAATCAATGGGAGTAAAAATGCTGGTTTACTAGCTGCTCAAATAGTGGCGTTAAATGATCATGCAGTACATCAAAAGCTTAAAGCATATAGAAAAGATATTCATAAGGAAGTAAGTACAAAAAATGAAAATTTAAAAGCAAAAGGAATTAATCACTTTCTAGGAAAAAATTAATCTTAATTATCTAAATTTAATAAGTCTTTCTCGCTCAAATATTTCATAATTTGTCTTACTGAAGAATTAATGTCTAACGAACCAGTCTCTACAATAATCTCTGGATCATTTGGGATTTCATAAGGACTAGATATACCTGTAAAATCCTTTATTTCACCCAATCGTGCCTTTTTATATAGACCTTTCGTATCTCTTGTCTCACAGATATCAAGATTCGCGGCACAAAATACTTCTATAAAATCTTTGCCAATTATCTTTCTAACTTTTTCTCTATCAGACTTGAAAGGTGAAACAAAAGCTGTAATCGTGACAATTCCAGCATTCATAAATAAATTTGCGACCTCTCCTATCCTCCTTATATTTTCTTCTCTATCTTTATCAGAGAAGCCAAGATCTTTGCACAAGCCATGCCTAATATTATCTCCGTCTAGCAAATAAGTAGATATTTTCTTGGCGTGCAAAGCTTCATTTAAAGCATTAGCCAAAGTACTTTTACCTGATCCTGATAATCCTGTAAACCATATAACCATTCCATTATGGCCTCTGAGACTTTCAAGATTCTGCCTACTAATTGAAGAATTATGCCACTTTATATTTTTTTTATTTTCTAAATTAGGATTATTCATTAATTTAAGAACGAGGAATTACTAGATAATTATTTTAAACCTAAGACTTCAAATGCCATAGCCTTCTTTACGAAGAAAAAACTTTACCTTATCTTGCATATCTCCTTGTAATTGAATCCCTTGATCATTTAAAGATCCACCTGTACCACAATATACCTTGAGTTTTTTTAATAAATTACCAATTTGAGAAGTATTTTCTGATCCAAATCCTGAAATCACAGTAACAGTTTTTCCTTTTTTACCTTTTTTTTCTTTATGAATTTTTATTTTTTGTGGTTGGCCTTCACAGACTTTATCTTTAATATCTCCATTTTTAATATTGTTATTGTTAAATTCAATCCAATTTTTATTTCGCATTATTTTCTAAATAATCTATAGTTAAATTAATTATTACATTATAGAAAATTGGTAAGCTCAATTTCTCTTGAAGAACAAAATAATAAATACGACTCGTTTGAACGTCCCTCCAAATCAGGTCGATATGGAAAATATGGAGGGCAATACGTTCCTGAGACTCTAATGCCAGCTCTTTTCGAATTAGAAAAAGCTTCAAAAGATGCGTGGACTGACAAAAAATTCACTAATGAATTAGATCATTTATTAAAAACATATGTAGGGAGAGAAACACCTTTATATGAAGCATCAAGATTAACAGAACATTATAAAAAGCAAAATATTAGAAGTAGAATATGGCTTAAAAGAGAAGATCTAAATCATACGGGTGCTCACAAAATTAATAATGCTTTAGGGCAAGCTTTATTAGCCATAAGGATGGGTAAAAGCAGAATTATCGCTGAGACAGGTGCAGGACAGCATGGTGTAGCTACAGCGACAGTATGCGCGAGATTTGGTCTCAAATGTGTAATATATATGGGAGAAGAAGATATTAAAAGACAATCACTTAATGTCTTTCGAATGAAACTTCTTGGAGCAGAAGTAAAAGTTGTAACTTCAGGAACAGCTACCTTAAAAGATGCCACGAGCGAAGCTATTCGTGATTGGGTTTCTAATGTTGAAAACACACATTACATTTTAGGTTCGGTTGCAGGGCCACACCCATACCCGATGATTGTTAGAGACTTTCACTCAGTAATTGGAGAAGAGACGAAAAAGCAATGCTTAGAATCATTTGGTAGATTGCCAGATATATTGCTCGCTTGCGTAGGTGGAGGGTCTAATGCAATGGGACTTTTTCATCCATTTGTGAATGATAAAAATGTAAGACTTATAGGGGTTGAAGCAGCTGGGAGTGGAATTAATACCGATAAACATGCTGCGACAATTACAAAAGGTACAGTTGGTATACTACATGGATCTATGAGCCTTCTTTTACAAAATAATGAAGGGCAAGTCCAAGAAGCACATTCAATTAGTGCAGGGCTAGACTATCCAGGAGTTGGTCCTGAACACAGCTTTCTAAAAGATATTGGTCGCGCTGAATATGGAGCAGTTACTGATTTAGAAGCTTTAAGAGCTTTAAAACTTGTTAGTGAACTCGAAGGTATTATCCCTGCATTAGAGACAGCCCATGCTTTTGCGTGGCTTGAAAAGCTATGTCCATCATAAATAAAGATAGTGAAATTGTAATTAACTGTTCAGGAAGAGGAGATAAAGATGTAAATACAGTGTCTTCAAGAATTGATGAAATCAGTTAATTAATACCTAGGGATACTTGAATCAATATGAATACTCCACCCATCAATTCCTTCCTCTAAATTCCAAACTTCCTTTACTAATTTATTATCAATTAGCCATTGGGCAAAATTATAACTTCTTATACCTCTATGGCATAAAATCACAAACTTCTTATTAAGATGTTTAGAAATTATTGAAGAAACATATTCAAACGAAACTTTACTGATAGGGATATAAATATCAACAAAAGGAAGTGAAGCCTTATCAATCTCGAGGCTCTCTCTAACATCAATAATAATAGGATTTTCATGGTTAGAATTTAACCATTGATTCAAATCATGAACTGTTAAGGAGTTCGGAATATTTATCATTATCTATAAGTAATTAAAATACTTATAACAATTTAATAATAAGAGTTGCAAGAATAATTAATTTGTTAAGAATAAAAATAAAAAATGAATAATAAACTAAAAAAATTAATAATTATAGTTCTTACATTATTATTTGTAATATTGTTATTAAATATTTTCACCAAAGGAATTGAAAAAAATAATTCAGATATTACAAATATGAATATCCTTAATTATATCCCAAGTAATTATGACCTAACTATTTTATCTAATTCAACAAATAATAATATTAAAAGATATTTAAATAAAAATATCTCAGAAAAGAAACGAGATGAACTAAATATGATCAAAAATAGCATTATTTCATATTTAGGATTTAATTTACAAGAAAAAATCGATAATATTTATGATAATGAATTTGCTCTAACCTTTTTTGGAGATAAATCAAACAAGATTGATATTTTACTAATTTTTAAATTAAAAGAAAATAAGGATATTAATAATATAATTAATATTGGAGAAGAACTTAATAAATCTGATCAAATTATTGAATTAAAAAGGCCTGGAAAACTTAATTATATTAGCCATATATTTCGGACAAAAGATAACTATATAATAGCATCATCAAATAAAAAACTAATTGATAGTTCACTACAATCAAATCATAGTAAAGATATATTATCTAGGAATTTAATACCAAATGATGTTAATTTAAAAGAGATTAAATTATTATCAATTTCAAAATATATTAATCCAAAAAATAATTCTAACTCTCAAACACAAACTATTAATAAATTAATAACTATTATTAATTCGGAAGATAATAAAATTAAGATAAGATCATTTTCGCCAAATATTAATGAAATTAATACTAAAATTCTCAATAATCAAATAGATAATGTAAAAGATATAATTTTTACTAATAAATATTCTACCTATAGGCAAAATATTAATTTTTTATATAATGAAATCAATCAAAAAGAAATTATAGAAGAGATTTCTCAAGAATTAAATGAACAACTTTTATTCATAACAAATAATAATAATTGGGTATTATGTTTTAGAAATGAATTTCCTTATGAAATTTCAATTGATCAATTTAATTCTCTTAAAAAGTATAAAAAAGAAGACTTAGATATTAAAAATATTAATTATTCAATTTATACAAATGATAGATTAAAAATAAAAGATAATAATGTAATTTATGAGAAAGGAAATCCTATCTTCAGTATAAAAGATGAGGAGATTACTTACATTAGCAATAATTTTGATGCTTTACTAAATATTACTGAGAAAACTAATCTATCAGATCAATATTTAAAAAATAATAACGAGATTGAATCTTATAAATATATATTAAATGATATATTTTTTATAAAGAATATTAATAAAGAGCAACTTATTAAATATTATAAATCCTTAAAAAATCTACAATACTTTATAAATACTGAATTATTCACCCTTGAGGATATAAATATAAATATTAGCCACACGATACCCGAACGGGATGAAAAAGTGTATTTAGAATCAAATTTAAAAATACTTTAAAATTACAAAACAAATTAATATTTAAAGATTTTTTATCATTGAGGATTTATTATTACCATATGAATTATAAATAAATTATTTTATTTTATTTTTTAAACTCCATAATCTATTTAAGTTAAATTTTTGAATATTTCAAATATAAATTTTAAGCCAGGTCTAGAAGGTATCCCTGTTACAAAATCTTCAATCTGCGATATTGATGGTGCAAAAGGAAAACTTTTGTATCGGGGATATGACATTGAAGAACTTGCTCAAAAAAGCAGTTTTTTAGAAACCGCATTCCTTTTGATATGGGGAGAATTACCAACAGCCAATGAGCTAAGAAATTTTGAAGAAGAAGTACAAATGCACAGAAGATTAAGCTTCAGAGTAAGAGATATGATGAAATGCTTCCCCTCTACAGGGCACCCAATGGATGCTCTTCAGTCAAGCGCTGCTTCACTAGGTTTGTTCTATTCAAGAAGAGTAATTGATGACCCAAAATATGTTTATAACGCTGTTATTAGACTTATTGCAAAAATTCCAACGATGGTTGCTGCATTTCAACTTATTAGGAAAGGTCAAGATCCAATTCAACCAAGAGATGACTTATCATATTCTTCCAATTTTTTATATATGCTCACTGAAAAAGAGCAAGATCCACTAGCAGCAAAAGTTTTTGACAAATGCCTTATTTTACACGCAGAACACAGTCTAAATGCAAGTACTTTTAGTGCCAGAGTTACCGCGAGCACGCTAACAGATCCATATGCAGTTGTAGCATCAGCTGTAGGAACTTTGGCAGGTCCTCTTCATGGAGGAGCCAATGAAGATGTTATCGCAATGTTAGAAAATATAAATACCCCTGATAACTCAGCCTCATTCATTAAAGAGGCCTTACTAACTAAAAGAAAAATAATGGGATTTGGTCATAGAGAATATAAAGTGAAAGATCCAAGAGCTACTATCCTTCAAACATTGGCGGAAGAGCTCTTTGAGAGATTTGGGAAAGATGAGATGTACGAGGTTGCCAAAAAACTTGAAGAAGAAGCTATTCCAATACTTGGAGCGAAAGGGATTTATCCAAATGTAGATTATTACTCAGGTTTAGTTTATAGAAAATTAGGTATTCCTAGGGATCTATTTACTCCAATTTTCGCAATTTCTAGAGTTGCTGGATGGTTGGCACATTGGCGAGAACAGTTAGGTGCAAATAGGATTTTTAGACCTTCACAAATCTACACTGGTTATTCCAGCAGGAATTGGATTCCTCTGGATCACAGATAATTATTTATTATTCATATTGTAAATACACGATTTTGCATTAGGAAGAGTTAATCTATTAAAAGAACTGCAAAATATTGTGACTAACGGCTTGGATTTGGAATTTAGTTTTAATGAAGCTCTTAAATCTTTTGGAGTACCTAGTGAAATAGCACATATTATTTGGCTACCTTTCCCTATGCTTATAGTTCTAGTCGCAGCGGTTGTAGGAGTTCTAGTAACAGTTTGGCTTGAAAGGAAAATTTCTGCAGCTGCCCAGCAAAGGATCGGACCAGAATATGCTGGGGCCTTAGGAGTCCTTCAACCCATCGCAGATGGTCTTAAATTACTAGTAAAAGAGGATGTAATACCTGAAAAAGCTGATTCAATACTTTTTACTGCCGGGCCAATCTTAGTACTTGTACCTGTAATATTATCTTGGCTAATAGTACCCTTCGGACAAAATTTACTAATAAGTAACGTAGGTGTTGGTATTTTTCTATGGATAGCCTTAAGTAGTATTCAACCAATAGGTCTTTTAATGAGTGGATATGCTTCTAATAATAAATATTCACTTTTAGGGGGGCTTAGGGCAGCAGCTCAATCTATAAGTTACGAAATACCACTTGCCTTATCAGTTTTAGCAATTGTCATGATGACAAATTCTCTAAGCACTGTTGATATAGTAAACCAACAGAGTGGAGCAGGCATATTAAGCTGGAATATATGGAGACAACCAATAGGTTTTGTCATTTTCTGGATATGTGCTTTAGCAGAATGTGAAAGATTACCATTTGACCTCCCTGAAGCAGAAGAAGAACTTGTTGCTGGCTATCAAACCGAATACGCTGGAATGAAATTTGCGTTATTTTATCTTGGTAGTTATATAAATTTAATCTTATCTGCATTATTAGTATCTGTTTTATATTTAGGTGGATGGGGATTCCCTATCCCGGTTGAAACTATTACAAGATTTTTAAATATCCCAATTGATACATCATTTATACAAGTAATAACTGCAACTTTAGGAATTGTAATGACAATTCTAAAAGCATATTTACTGGTATTTATAGCAATCTTGCTAAGGTGGACTACTCCTAGAGTGAGGATTGATCAATTACTTGATTTAGGCTGGAAATTTCTTTTACCAATTTCGTTAGCAAACCTTTTATTAACTGCAGGCTTGAAATTAGCATTACCTAATTTTTTTGGAGGCTAATTTTTAAGTATATTTACTTACCAAATAAAAAAAAATGTTGTATAATAATGTTAAGTTAAGTTTCCGACAATGAAAGATTTTTTTCAAAAAGTCAATAGTTATGTTAAGGAAGCTTTTGGAGCTAGTAAATACTTATTTGACGGGATTACTGTTACTTTTGACCATCTCAAAAGAAGACCTGTAACTGTTCAGTATCCCTACGAGAAACTTATTCCTTCAGAGAGATATAGGGGAAGAATTCATTATGAGTTTGATAAATGCATAGCATGTGAAGTTTGCGTTCGTGTTTGTCCAATAAATTTACCAGTAGTTGACTGGGTAATGAATAAAGAAACCAAAAAGAAAGAATTAAGAAATTATTCAATCGACTTTGGTGCATGCATTTTTTGCGGTAATTGCGTTGAATATTGTCCTACAAATTGTCTATCAATGACTGAGGAATATGAATTAGCAACCTTTGATAGGCATAATTTAAATTATGATAATGTTGCTCTTGGGAGATTACCTACAAACGTAACTTCTGATCCAACTGTTAAATCCCTTAAAGAATTAACTTACCTACCAAAAGGTGTAATGGATCCCCATGATGTTCCATCATCCGATCCTAGAGTAGGTAAATTACCTGAAGAAGTGTTAGATTGGATGGTATCTTCAAAATCTACAGAAGAGGTACCTGTAGGAAAGTAAATCAATTAAATTCTATATGTCTATTGCAGTTACAACACAATTAATTTGTTTCTCGATATTATCCTTAATTATCATTGTTGGTTCATTAGGAGTTGTTTTATTAGAAAGTATTGTTTATTCTGCCTTTTTATTAGGCGGAGTTTTTATGAGTGTCGCCGGTTTATATTTATTATTAAATGCAAGTTTTGTGGCTGCTGCACAAGTACTTGTATACGTAGGTGCAATTAACGTCCTAATTTTATTTGCAATTATGCTTGTCAATAAAAAAGAGGATTTAAAGCCAATTAAATATCTTAATTCAAGAAAATTAATTTCATCAACAATTTGCATCACATTATTGAGTCTACTTTTAAGAGTTGACTTGTCTAATACCTGGATATTAGCTGATCCAAAACTATCCATCGGAGAAGAATCTACTATAAGACTTGGAGAGCATTTATTTAGTGATTATTTACTCCCTTTTGAAGTAGCATCTGTTTTACTTTTAATGGCTATGATAGGAGCTATTGTCTTAGCGAGGAGAGATGTTTTGTCAGAAGATATTTCGACAGGTCTTCCTGTAGATCAAGAACTTATCGAAAAATCAGACAAACCTCTGCTTATTGAGAAAAAGTAATTTTTAACGAATTTAACTTATGAACCTTGACTCAATTCCATTACAAGCTTTCTTAATTGTTTCATCTATTCTTTTTTGTATAGGTATTTGGGGATTACTGAATAGCAGAAATGCTGTAAGAGTTTTAATGAGTATCGAATTAATGCTTAATGCAGTCAATTTAAATTTAATGGCTTTTTCCTCTTATATTGATAATAATTTGATACAAGGCCAAGTTTTTGCAATCTTTGTGATTACAGTAGCAGCAGCAGAAGCTGCTGTAGGATTAGCCATTTTATTATCTCTTTATAGAAATAGAGTAACTGTTGATATGGAAAGCTTTAACTTACTCAAATGGTAATAAATATTTAATGAAATTATCATTAGTGCTTATTATTTATAGATCTAAAAGCACTATCGCAAAAGAAACAGCTTCGTTTTGTGAAAATCTACTTAAATCTCAAAAAATTGCTGTAATAAGATTAGCAAGCAACTTTGATAACAAAACTCTTCAAAAAAATTTAGAGATAAATGACTACTTACCAGATTTAGTTATTGTTCTTGGTGGTGATGGGACTGTACTTAAATCTTCCAATGCACTTTTTAACTTTAATATTCCTATTCTTAGTTTTAATATTGGAGGCAATTTAGGATTTTTAACGCAAGATAGAAAATTTTTAATTGAAAAGTCATTTATTGATCTTATAAAAAAAGATGAATTTAAGATTGATGAAAGAACGATGCTTCAATGCAATCATTATGAAATAAATTTAATTGATAAAAAACAATCTAAAATTTCAGAATTTTACGCATTAAATGACTTTTATTTCAAATCTATAGAAACTGATATCTCCCCTACCAATCGAATTAGGATTGAAATCAATAATGAAAAGGTTAATGAATATAAAGGAGATGGATTAATAATTTCTTCCGCAACTGGTTCGACTGCATATTCAATGGCAGCTGGTGGGCCCATAGTTCATCCTTTAATTAATGCATTTGTTATAAATGCAATATGTCCAATGAGTCTTTCCAGCAGGCCTATAGTCATACCAGATAATAGTAATATTGTAATAAAGAATATCAACAAAGAAAAAAATTGTTTGCAACTTTGGAAGGACGGAACAAAATGCCTAACTCTTCATGAGAATGAATATTGTGAAATTATAAAAGCCGATAAGCCAGCCAAAATGGTTTCACTGAATGATAATATTTCTTATTACAGTACTTTAATTGAAAAACTAGAATGGAGAGGAAATTTATCTTAAATGATTGATATAAATTTTCATGTGCATTGAAATTGAGAGAAGATTCCTAATAAAAAATAATGATTGGGAAAAATTAATTAGTCATAAGACAAATATCATTCAAGGTTATTTATCCTCATATTCTGAGAACTGGATAGTAAGAATAAGATCAGAAGATAATTTATTTAAATTAACTTTAAAAAAGCATATTAAAAAGTCTAAAAATTTCGAATTTGAATATGATATCCCAAAAAAAGAAGGAGAGATGATTATTTCCGAAATAAAAAATCCTATTATTAAGGAAAGATTTTACTTAAGTTTCAAAGGAAAAGAATGGATAATTGATCGATTTAAAGGAAAGAATTTTCCTTTAGAGATAGCTGAAGTCGAATTAAAAACAATAGATGAACAGATTAATTTACCAAGTTTCCTATCAACAGAAATTACCGGCTTAAAAAAATTCTCAAATTTTGAATTATCAAATAAACCTTTTTCTCGCTGGGATAAAAAAATATATTAAATTTCTTGCAAGGCTAGCCAAATAAACCCTTTTTCCTTTAGATTTTCTTTATATTACTAATCTACTGGATGAAATCAAAATGTATGGTCTTTACGATAGAGAAGGCATATTAAGATACGTGAATTCAGATAAAGATGCTTGTATAGCTTATGCTGAGCTTTTTGATCTGAATGCACAGAGCTATTTATTGATGTCACTGAATGATACCATTGAAGATTTAGGAGATATTAATTTTGATCAGAATCCGGCAAAGAACAGCAATTAAATCCATCTCTACAAATTTTTCCATGATCCATAGCCCAATTTAATAGTGCCACTCTATTTTTAGATCCAGTTTTAGTAAACATATTACTGACATGATTATCCACAGTCCTTTTACTAATAGTAAGTTTCACTGCTATTTCTTGATTAGTTAATCCATCCGCAACTAAATCAATTATTTCCATCTCTCTTGAAGAGAGACCCATCATATCAAAGTTGTTTACATCGTCATCAACCATTTGCATTTAAACAGCTCTTTTTTTATAGTAATAAAGTTTGTGAATCTCATCATTGTTGTAAACAACAAGCCAACATTTAGCAATTGAAATCAAAACTTCAAAAAACCTTAGAATCTAATTCTAAAGCAATAACGGCAGAATTAATGCCTCCAAGAGGTGGCGATCCCACTCGATCTCTCAAAATAGCACAACTTTTAAAGGATAAGGTGCATGCAGTTAATATAACAGATGGAAGTAGAGCTGTAATGAGGATGTGCAGTTTAGCAATGTCAAGGCTACTACTGGAAAATGGGATAGAACCTGTCATGCAAATATCCTGCCGGGATCGTAATAAAATTGCTTTACAATCTGACATTCTTGGAGCAAATGCCTTAGGTATAAAAAATATTCTTTGCATTACTGGGGATTCAGTCAAGGCTGGGGATCAACAAAATACTAAAGCTGTACATGAATTTGAATCAGTAAAGCTTCTGAAACAAATACAATCATTTAATAATGGGATTGATCCGACTTATGAATTATTAAGTGATCATAAAACAGAAATTTTTGCTGGTGCTGCGGCAGATCCTAGTTATAAAAATTTAAAGATATTAAAGATGAGAACTGAACAAAAAAAAGAAGCCGGGGCTCGCTTTATACAGACACAAATGATTATGGATAAAAAATATCTCATTGATTTTTGTGATGAGATCAGCAAACCATTAAACTTACCAGTTCTTGCTGGAGTTTTCTTACTTAAGTCTTATAAAAATGCACTTTTTATAAATAAATTTGTACCTGGAGCAAATATTCCTGATCAGATCCTTAATAGGCTTAAAGAATCAAACAATCCTATTGAAGAAGGTATAAATATTGCTGCAGAACAAGTAAGAGAATTTATAGATATATCTCAAGGAGTTCATATTATGGCGGTAAAAAGTGAACATTTAATCCCAGAGATTTTAAAAAGAGCAGAAATTAATCTGGAATATTAATCAAATCGCTACCCAAAAGTTCTGCCATCGCTTTCTGCTGAGGTGAGGGTTCAGAAAGATCCATCCTTCTTGAATCTGTAATTAACCAATCCAAAGATGCCTCTTGCAAATCAAAATGGTCTCCATTTTTTCCTACACAATATCTTCCAAAAACTAGTTTATCTACAAGTCGAACCCCTTTCCCAATTTTGGAGTAATCAAAGATTATAGAATTATCTATTGTTGCTCCTTCACAGATACAACAACTTGGGCCAATCATAGATGGTCCAATAATTGTTGCTCCATCTTCTATTCTTGACATTCCACCAATATATACAGGCCCTGTAATATTGACTTTATCCCAATTTACGGCGACATTAAGACCGGTATAAACGCCAGGCTTTACTTCTTTCCCAGGGATATCAACTTGTCTTACTTTACCTTGAAGTACACTTCTGATCGCACTCCAATAATCAGGTACTTTACCAATATCAACCCATTCAAAATCCATTGGCAATGCATAAAAGGGTAAATTATTTTCAACTAATTTTGGGAAAAGATCTGCTCCAATATCAAATTTCTCACCAGAGGGAATATGATTAAATATTTCAGGCTCGAATAAATAAATTCCAGTATTAATAGAATCACTTAAGGCATCTTCTATAGATGGCTTTTCTTGAAATGCTTTTACTCTCCCTTCATTATCTGAAACGACTACACCATAACTTGAAACTTCTTTCTTATTAACTTTTTTTGTAATTAGACTAGCTATTGCACCTTTCTTTTTATGTCTCTTGACTGCTTCAGTTAAATCCAAATCGACAAGAGCATCTCCACATATAACAACAAAAGTTTCATCAAAAAAGTTTTGAAAATCTTGAATTTTTTTTAACCCTCCAGCGGAACCCAAAGCATCACCAATTAATTCTCCATCCTCTATCCTTCCCTCAAAGCTATAAGCTATTTCAACTCCAAATCTTTGTCCATCTCTAAAATAATTCTCTATCTCTTCAGCTAAATGAGAAACATTAACCATTATTTCTCTAAATCCATGCTCTTTTAATAATTCCAACAAAAACTCCATTACAGGCTTTTGCAAAATTGGGATCATCGGTTTAGGAATTATATGCGTAATAGGTTGAACGCGTGTTCCTTTACCAGCTGCAAGTATCATTGCCTTCATAGGCATTTTAAACCTCTTTATAAAACATTAGCCTGATTTTCTCCAAATCCTCTATGCAGCGGTCGGAGAAGTATCTGTCACTACCAGATTCTCGATAGGCAATTGAGCTGACCCACCTTCTGGTATGACCCTCTTAATTTTTATTGGGCCATAAAGTGATTTAATTTGTTTAATTTCAATTTTATTTTGAGAAGATAAAAATAGTAAAGCCCAGAAGACCCCTAATCTATCTTTATCAAGATCCTTTTTTGCTACTTCCTTCCATCTAATAACTAAATATTCAAAATCTATCCACTGCAATGCTTTTTCCCATTTATCTATAAATTCTCCTAAAGCCTTTGTAGTCTCAGGTAATTTTTCCCTATGTGCTAAGGTCTTTACTTGATCAATAAGTGCTTTATCAGAATATTTTTTATTTCTTTTTCTTTTCATTAACAATATATCCTGAGACTCTATTGTTTCTGCAATAGATTCAAGTTGACTGATTAATTCACCTAAAGTAGCTGTTCTTTTAATAATCGGTTGAGCTACTGATCTTCTCCTGAGATATTTTTCTGGATATTGTGGAATATCAAAATTATTATTAATCCAAGGTTGTTCAGTTATTTCAAAATCATCTTCAAAACTATTTTGATCTTCAGGAAAAACATCAGATTCCAAAACTTGAGCTTTTAAATTAACCAAAACTGATGCTGCAAAAAAAGCCTCACTTGTCTCTGACAAATCCTTCTCATATGAATTATTACTTCCTTTAGAATTATCAAATTTATGATCAAATTGATCTAAAAAACTATCTATTACACTAATAACATCAACATCCCATGGATCTAATTCTCCCCGGCCAGCAGCATCTTGAAGAAATTTAATCAACAATCTAGGTCCTAAACCTGATCTATCAATAGATGTTGAATTAGATATTTTATAATAAAGTAACTACATTAAAGTTATCTGCTAATAAATTAATTCGCCAATAATTTTAAACTTACTTAAGGTTAGATAGGTGGAGCTTTTAAGACATCATTATTATCACTTACAAATTCAATTGATTTAATATTTTGTTTAACTGCATTTAAATTTCTATCAACTAAATTATTTATAGAAGCCAAATAACTTTCTGTAATTAATCTAGGATAAAGTCCTATACCAATAATAGGTAAAAGTAAACAACCAATAATATAAATCTCTCTTGGTTCCGCATCAATTAATTTTCTCTCTTCAACTAAAGTAGGATTTTCTTTACCAAAGAATATTTCTCTCAACATAGAGAGCAAATATATTGGGGTTAAAATAACACCTACAGCCGCTAAAGATGCCATAGTAATTCTAAATGGTAATGTATACACTTCATCAGTTACAAATCCAGTAAATACCATAAGTTCTGACACAAATCCACTCATCCCTGGTAATGCTAAAGAAGCAAGTGAGCAAGCTGTCCACAAAGCAAACATTATCCTCATCTTCTGACCAACTCCTCCCATCTCATCAAGCTTTAAAGTCTTTGTTCTATCGTACGTAGCTCCAACGAGGAAAAACAAGCTAGCACCAATGAGACCGTGACTTACCATTTGAAGCATTGCTCCACTTGTTCCAAGTGCGCTAAAGCTACCAATACCAATCAAAACAAATCCCATATGACTAATTGAACTATATGCTATTTTTCTTTTTAAATTTCTCTGGGCGAATGATGTAAAAGCGGCATAAATTATATTTACTGCGCCTAAAACTATCAGTAAAGGTGCAAATTGAACATGTGCTAAAGGTAATAGTTGTGCATTAAATCTTAGAAGAGCATATCCGCCCATCTTTAATAGAATTCCTGCCAATAGCATATGAACTGGAGCAGTAGCTTCTCCATGAGCATCTGGGAGCCAAGTATGAAGAGGTACAATAGGAAGCTTAACTCCAAATGCAATTAATAGCCCTGCGTAACATAAAATTTGAAAATTTTGACTAAAATCTTGCTGAGCTAAATATTCAAAATTAAAATTAGGAGCACCATTACCATAAAAACCCATTGCCAATGATGCTAAAAGAATAAAGATAGAACTTCCAGCCGTATAAATAATAAATTTTGTTGCCGCATACTGCCTTTTTTTGCCTCCCCAAATAGCTAATAACAAATAGACAGGTAATAATTCAAGTTCCCACGCTAAAAAAAATAACAACATATCTTGTACTGCAAATACAGCTATTTGACCTCCATCCATTGCAAGAATCAAGAAAAAAAATAATTTTGGCTTATAACTTACTGGCCAAGCGGCTAAGACAGCTAAAGCAGTTATAAAACTCGTTAATAGTATTAAAGGCATTGATATACCATCTGCACCGACGGACCAAGTCAAACCTAAATTTGGCAGCCAATTTACACTTTCTTTTAGTTGAACATTTTCATCATTAATATTAAACCCATTTATATATGCACCAACAGTGATAAGAAAAGTTATTAAAGCTACAACAAGGGCAAACCATCTTACCTCTTTACCTTTACCTTTATCGGGGATAAAAGGGACAATAAAAGCACAAATGATTGGAAATAAAATAGATAAAGACAACCATGGGATATTAGTTAGGCCAGCACCTAATTGTCCAAAAGGGGTTGTAAGCAAATTATTTATTGAGAAATAATCAATCAATTGACAAAAATATTAATATCTAGAGTTTAGAAATATTCTCAGAATTTTCACCCAAATAGGTGTGAAGAAACACAATTCTCAATTATGCAACTTGTGGAGATTGAAAACCAAATATTGCAACAAGTAATATAACTCCTCCAAAAACAATAAGTGCATAAAATTGAGCTCGGCCAGTTTCAAAATATTTCAATCCTTCACCACTTCCTAAAGTAACAAGTCCAGTTAAATTAACTACTCCATCAACAACTTTAGAATCAACTTCTAAAATTTCCTTAGCTATCCTTCTTGTACCTTTTACAAATATTTTTTCATTTATTTCATCTAAATACCATTTTTTAGATAAAAATTTATTGATAGAGGGAAATCTTTCTGCAAAAATAATAGATAAATCTATCTTATGAGCGAAATAAGCTAGATATGCAATTGTTATACCAGTAGAAGCAATAGCTACAGAGGCAATTGCTAATGGCAAAAATTCTTTTAAATCAAATTCTTGAGCAAGTGTAATTGCTTCCTCAGGATTTAATAATTTTATAAACTTGCTATCCCAAGGAAGACCCATAAATCCAATAATTACTGAAGGGAAAGCTAAAAATACTAGAGGGAATGTCATGGACCATGGAGATTCATGGACTTCTCCATGTAAACCTTCTTCATGAGATTCTCCATGTTGATCAAATCCTGGGATATCTTCATTCTCATGGGAGATCATCTTCAATTATAAGACCAGCAGCAGCAATTAGAGTTGCCTTCAATTGTTCATCATTTCCTCTAAAATCACCTTCAAATGTAAGAAAATATAATCTAAACATATAAAAAGCAGTCATTCCTGCTGTCATAAATCCAATAAACCAAAATGCAGGGAAAGAGACAAAAGCATTACCAAGAATTTCATCTTTACTCCAAAATCCAGCTAAAGGTGGAATTCCACTAATAGCTATACATCCAATAAGAAAAGTTATAGAGGTAAAAGGCATCTTTTTTCTCAAACCGCCCATTAATCTCATGTCTTGGGCAAGTACAGGTTGATGTCCAACTACTTCTTCCATAGCATGAATCACTGATCCAGATCCAAGGAATAACATCGCTTTAAAGCAAGCATGTGTAATTAAGTGAAAAATACCTGCTAAAGGAGCTCCACATCCCATAGCAAGCATCATATAACCAAGCTGTGAAACTGTACTATAAGCTAATCCTTTTTTTAAATCCATCTGGGTAAGAGCAATCGATGCTCCAAGGAAACAAGTAATAGTTCCTATCATTGCGATTATAAATTGCATAATAGGAAATAAACTATAAAGAGGATCAAGACGAGCTACTAAAAACACACCTGCTGCAACCATTGTTGCAGCATGTATTAGAGCTGAAATAGGTGTAGGTCCCTCCATAGCATCAGGCAACCATACATGTAGAGGGAATTGAGCTGATTTTGCCATCGGTCCTAAAAAGACTAAGAAACATAGTAATAATGCTGCCCATCCTGGTAAAGAATTATCTGTTAAGGATTGAGAAATTCCTAAAGCAATATCATTAAAATCAAAGCTGTTTGTAGCCCAATATAATCCTAAAATTCCTAATAAAAGCCCAAAGTCTCCAACTCTATTAACTACAAAGGCTTTTTGTGCAGCATGAGCAGCTCCATCTCTGTCATACCAAAAACCAACTAATAGATAAGAGCACATACCAACTAATTCCCAAAAGACATAAATTTCTAATAAATTTGGACTTATTATTAAACCCATCATCGAACTACTAAAAAGAGCTAAATAAGTAAAAAATCTCACATAGCCTTTATCATGAGCCATATATCCATGAGAATAAATCATCACCAAAAGAGTAATTGTTGTAACCAAGCAAGCATTACACTTCCTAAAGGATCTAAGACGAATCCCATTGGTATTTGAAAATCTCCCGCACTTGCCCATACAAATAATTTTTCTACAGATCTATATCCATTAATTTGTTCAAACAAAGCTTTATAGCTTATAACTGCCGATGCACCTACAAATGTAAGTAAACCAATAGCCACATATTCTCTCAGTTTATTTATTTTTTTATTAATACTTATCAAACTCAGGCCAGATATAACTGCCCCTATTAAAGGAAGGACAGGGATTAACCATGCGATTTCAGAGGCTTGAGGCATTTTTAATATTATCTTATGAATTAATTTTAAACTGCCAATCAAGAAATTCAGACAAAAAAGATGAATTAAATTGTGTTACAGCAATATTTATATATTTATGAGAAGTCCAAATTACAATGATTGCAATTAATATGCCAAGTTGAGACAATTTAAAATACTCTCTAAATTTAAATACTTGTCTCCCTTCAATGATCGCCAAAAATGGAATAACTGATGTACTTTCTCTAAATTTATAAAATTCTTCACCGAATTTAAATTCTAATCTCTTATCACCATGCCAAATAGCAAACAAATGATGACATATTAAGCCAAAGGATGTTACCAAAGTAAAAGAAGTTCCAATCCAAAGTGAGTGAGCAATACACCATATTATTTGACCTATCGCTTGAGGATGACGAGTAACTCGCATAATGCCAGTACTGTAAATTCTCACTTTTGGTTTTTGAACCGAAGGAATTTCTAATAAATTATAAGTTGCTGGATATAAAAAAATAAAACTAATTGCAGTTAAAACCCAAACGATATAAAAGACAAAACTATTTCCTTGTAAATTCCATAATCTTATTCCATCATATCTATGTGTCAAAAAGTAACCAATTAAGATAATTGCTGAAGGAAGACTTAGTGAAACAAAAACAAGTCTCCATAATCTTGGTCCCATTATTAATTCAGCCTTATTTCTTAAAGCAGCTCCCCCGCTATGGATTATTGCAAAAATTATAATTAATATGAAAACCACTATTGAAGTTTTGTGAGTTTCCATAAAATTTCTGATTAACAATTATTTATAATTTATTATTAACAATATTTCAGCTAAGTATTAAACTTTTAATATATATTTTGGCATTTCAATGCCTGAGCTCCCATTTACACTTGATCAACTAAGAATATTAAAAGCTATTGCAGAGCAGGGCAGTTTTAAAAAAGCTGCAGATTTGTTATTCGTCACTCAACCTGCAGTTAGTTTACAAATTCAAAATCTTGAAAAGCAGCTTAACATTACAATTTTTGATCGAGGTGGAAGAAAAGCTCTTTTAACGGAAGCAGGTCAATTATTGCTCGAATATTGTCAAAGGATACTTAATCAATGTGATGAGGCTTGCAAAGCTGTAGAAGATTTAAATAGCCTAAAAGGAGGTACTTTAATAATTGGGGCAAGTCAAACAACTGGTACTTATTTAATGCCAAGAATGATAGGTCTTTTTAGACAAAAATATCCAGATGTTTCTGTCCAACTTCAGGTTCATAGCACAAGGAGAACAGGATGGAGTGTTGCTAATGGTCAAATTGATTTAGCAATAATTGGAGGTCAATTACCACCTGAATTAGAAAATCTTTTACAAATAACACCTTATGCGACAGATGAACTTGCATTAGTTTTACCATCAAAACATAGACTTTCAAAAGAAAAAGAACTCACAAAGGAAGATTTATATACGCTAAATTTTGTAACACTTGATTCTCAATCAACAACAAGAAAAGTTGTTGATAAACTTCTTAAAAATTCAGGTTTAGATATACAAAGGCTTAAAATTGAAATGGAATTAAATTCACTAGAAGCAATTAAAAATGCTGTTCAGTCTGGCCTTGGAGCAGCTTTCCTTCCAGTAGTATCTATTGAAAGAGAATTAGCCTCAGGAACTATCCATAAACCTTCATGACTGATTTAGGAGTAAAAAGAGAGCTAAAACTTATTACTAATCCATCAAGATACACTTCTAAAGCTTCAGAAGCATTTAAGAAGAGATATATTACCTCAATTTTCCAGTTTCTAAAACTAAATAAATTTAAAATTGAGAGGCTTCTTTATTAATACCGATTCCACCATCTTCAGCTTGACCATCTCCTTTGATGATAAATTTATTCTCCTTTACATCAGTTTGATATACACACTTAACAATGGGCTTATCACGTATTGAGCCTATATAAGCAAAAGTATTCATTCTCTGCTTACATTCTCTAACATCTTCATTACTAATAGCTCCTTGTTTTTGTAATACCGTCCAATTCTCTCTTCTAATAACGCATCCTGGCTGTAATGCAGGTTGAGTAACAAAACTAGTTGATGGATTTAAAGTGGTATACATCTCAACATCAATAACAAATGCACTGGCTCCCCATTGTCTACAAAATTCTGGGTCTGGAACAGCCATATCAAGCTGTTGCTGGCTAGCTATATTACCTTGACCACCATCTGTTGTACTAGTAATAGCACTTCCTATACCTACACCCAATATTAAAACACCAGCAAGAACAGCAATAGTTCCAGTATTAAAATTTATTTGCTCTTTCGGAGAAGATGGTAATTTTTTACTTCTCTTAGAATAATCATCTGAATTTTTGGAGGGATAAGGACGCCTACGAGAATTCCTATTAGGACGTCTATCAGAATATCTATTCACAATTGTTCTTTAGTTTTTGGTAATCCCATTGAATAGTTCATTACTCTACATTCTGGGTTATAGCTTAATAAACCTTGCTGAAGCAAAACTTTAATTAAACCTTCAATTTCTGAACCAATTTTACGGAGCTCATAATCGTCTAAATTTTTTCCGTCCCTCTCTTTTACTAGGCTATTAAATTTTTCATTTATTTTCTGTAAACTTTCTTCATTCCATAAAAACTCATTATCTGGATCAACATCAATAGTAAGTTTGTTTGGATCAAACTTTAATTCACTATTAATAATATCAGCCGTAAAAATCCTTACATGTCTGGTTGTAGATTTAATCAGCATTTTTTCCATAATTAAAAAAAATTCAACAAAAAAAACTATAATGCTTTAACTTTAGAATAACTTCATTGTAAGTGCTTATTTATTTTTTGATTTATTAATGCGTATTTTAATTGCTGGTGCCGGTTTAGCTGGTCTTTCATGTGCGAAGTATTTAGTTGATCATGGTCACATCCCAATAGTCCTTGAAGCGAGAAATGTACTTGGAGGAAAAGTAGCTGCTTGGAAAGATAAAGATGGAGACTGGTATGAAACTGGTTTGCATATATTTTTCGGTGCTTATCCCAATATGTTGCAATTGTTTAAAGAATTAGATATTGAAGACAGATTGCAATGGAAAAGTCATTCAATGATTTTTAATCAACCTTCTGAACCAGGAACTTATAGTAGATTTGATTTCCCAGATATACCAGCTCCAGCCAATGGTGTTTCTGCGATTCTCAGTAATAACGATATGCTTAATTGGAGTGAAAAAATATTATTTGGTTTAGGACTTGTGCCAGCCATGCTCAGAGGTCAAAAATATGTTGAGAAATGTGATAAAAAATCTTGGACAGAATGGCTAAAAGAACAAAATATTCCTGAAAGAGTTAATGATGAAGTTTTTATCGCAATGAGTAAAGCTCTAAATTTTATTGGTCCTGACGAGATATCCTCCACAGTTTTATTAACTGCACTAAATAGATTTCTACAAGAAAAGAATGGATCTAAAATGGCTTTCTTAGATGGAGCTCCTCCTGAAAGACTATGCCAGCCAATCGTTGATTACATTACAGAAAGAGGTGGTGAGGTCCATATGAATAGCCCTCTGAAAAAAATAAATCTTAATGATGACAGCACTGTTAAAAGTTTTACAATAGATAATCCAGATAAAGAAGATCTTGTCGCAGATGCATATGTAAGTGCAATGCCTGTAGATATTTTTAAATTGTTAATTCCAAATCAGTGGAAAGGATTGAATACATTTTCTAAACTTGATGGTTTAAACGGTGTTCCTGTTATAAATATTCACTTGTGGTTTGACAAGAAACTTACTGAAATTGATCATTTATTGTTTAGTAGATCTCCTTTGCTTAGTGTTTATGCAGATATGAGTATTGCTTGCAAGGAGTATGAGGATCCAAATAGATCGATGCTTGAACTTGTATTCGCTCCAGCTAAAGATTGGATAACTAAAAGTGATCAAGAGATAGTAGATGCGACTATGGAGGAATTAAAGAAATTATTTCCTACACATTTTCTTGGAGATGAAAAAGCTCAACTAAGAAAGTTCAAAGTTGTAAAGACTCCAAAGTCTGTTTATAAAGCAGTTCCAGGATGCCAAGAATTGAGACCCAGTCAAAGATCACCAATTAAAAATTTCTTTTTAGCAGGTGATTACACCATGCAAAAATATCTAGCATCAATGGAGGGTGCTGTCCTAAGTGGAAAATTATGTGCTGAAACAATTGATAAAGAATATTCAATACAGTCAAACGTTAATGTCTAAGAAATATAAAATAAAATTAAGCAGTTATTAATTAATAGAAATTTTTTGAACAAATCATTCAATAATCTAGAAAATGCATATGAGATATGCAGAAAGGAAACTCAACAATGGGCTAAAACTTTTTATTTAGGGACTTTATTACTGCCTTATGAAAAGAGAAAAGCTATTTGGGCAATTTATGTTTGGTGCAGAAGGACTGATGAATTAATGGATAGTCCAGAAGCTCTTAAAAAGTCAGAAGAAGAACTTTCAGAGAGTTTAAACTCGTGGGAAGAAAATACAAAAAATATTTTTAAAGGTATTGTTAAAGACAGATTTAGATGCAGTTTTGTCAGATACATTAGAAAAATATCCTCAAACTATTGACCCATACCTAGACATGATTGCAGGGCAAAGAATGGATTTAACTAAATTTAGATATAAAAATTTTGATGAACTAAAACTTTACTGCTATAGAGTTGCAGGAACAGTAGGACTTATGACACAAAATGTTATGGGTATAGATGCTTTCTATGAAGCTGCATCATGGATAGAAGTTCCTGATATTTCTGAAGCTGCTGTTGCATTAGGTATTGCTAATCAATTAACAAATATATTAAGAGATGTTGGAGAAGATAGACACAGAGGAAGAATATATCTCCCTCAAGATGAGATTAAACAATTTGGATACTCAGAAGAAGAATTATTATTGGGTGAAATAAATAACCAATGGAAAAATCTAATGGCTTTTCAACTTAACAGAGCCAGAGAGTGGTTTAAAAATTCAGAAGAAGGAATAAAATGGCTTTCAGCAGATGCTCGTTGGCCTGTATGGACATCTTTAAGACTATATAGAAAAATTTTAAATTCAATAGAGAATCTAGATTATGACGTATTCAATAATAGAGCTTATGTTAATAAAACAATAAAAGCTTTTGAGATTCCAATCTCCTTCCTAATCTCTAGATTTAAATAATTAAGCTGGTGTTTTTTGATTAGCAAGTAAATCTTTTAATTTTGATAATTCACCTGCCCATCTTGGATCAGGTGATTGAAGATTTGGTGCATCGCTATGAACAATTTTCTTAATATTTTTCCTCTTATTATTTTTATTATTAACTGCGTTTCTTTTATTTGATGCAGAATCTTTTTTTTCTGATTTTTCAACTCTTAACTTTGAACCTTGAAATTCAAATCCATTTAACTTTTCAATTAAAGAATTTGCGCTCTGCTCATTATTAGCAGTTGCGAAACCGAATCCTCTACATTCTTTAGTTTCTTTGTCTAATACAGGTTTAAATCTTATATCTTCTTCAAGTGACTTAAGTACACTATCAAATTCTTTTGGATTAAAACCTTTTGGTAAATTTCCAATGTAAATACGAATGCCCATAAATTTAAAAATAATTTGGATCTAAATAAATAAACCAAAGATGACTATGTGTATTTAATCACATTTTGGCGCATTTTGTTGAAACCATCCCTTAGCTTTATAAATTGCTTCATCAAAATTATTGAGTCTTTCATAAGCAAATTCTCTTGAAAGGTAATTAAGCAAATCCCCCAGCAAGGGTCCATCCTCTATACCAACAATAGTTTTTAGTTGGTTACCATTAATAAAATTTCTTGGATGAAATAATTTATCTTTTTTATTACGCCATCGTTTTAACCACTCTTTATGAAATTTTTCGGGCAAATACAGAATAAATGCTGGTAAAATCATCTCTAAATCTTTATGCAACTCGAATCTTTCAATTTCTGTAAAATGCATTATTGACTTTTCTTTAAGTTTTTCGCTCCATCTTCTTAAAGAGTTAATAGCAAATGTATGAGATTTACTAAATTTAAACTTTGTAAGAACAGGCTCTTTTAATAACTCTTTCAAATAAGCTATTGGAAAAAATTGATCAATTTCATCTTGCAAAAAATTATCAAAATTTATATATAATAATTTATTTGAATGATTATTTTCATACGATTGAATCCAATCAAATATTTTTATCTCATTGAGAGATTCAACAGTCTTTAAAGCTTCTTTCCCTTGAACAATTCTCTTTAATTCATACTGTATTCTTTCTACAGAAACTGTTTTTAGTCGAAATTTATTTAATTCAATAAACTCAAGTATACGAGGTTCAATATGAAAATTTAACTCTGATACAAAACGAAAACACCTTAATATTCTTAAGGGATCATCAAGAAGATTTTCATAACGCAAACTCCTTAATAAAGAATCATTTATATCACATATTCCATGCGCTGGATCTATTAATTTTCCGTTATTGAATGAAAAGCCTACAGAGTTGATTGTAAAATCTCTACTTTTTAAATCCTCCGCTAATAATTCATGTGTTTGACTTGCAATATCAACAGTAAAATTTCTAAATATAATTCTTACTATATTTCTATCTTGATCAAGTATTAAAAATTTACCAGAAAATTTTTCTGCAATATTCTTTCCAATATCTAGAGAATTATTAGGGATAACTATATCTATATCAGGATAAAGACTTAACCTGTCCAATATAAGATCTCTTATAAAGCCGCCTACAAGAATTGATCCTTTCGGTAATTCAGATAAAATTATTTCCAGATTTTGATAATTTTTTATTTTATCTTTTAACTTAGAAACTATTAAAGAATGCTGTACATATGAAGTTTCATTATTAAAACTGTTTTTTATTTCCATTTTTTATTTGATTTCTTAATTAAAAAACATTAGAAAAATAAATAACTCAAAAAATAATTTTAAAAATTGAATTTAAACCAATATTTAACATTTTTAGTAAAATAAAGAATAATAAAATAAATTCTTAAATTTTTTATTATTAGAATTCTAATCTGACAATTAAGTTAATTGCATCTTAAAAATAAGATTTAGATAAAAACTTAATAAGTAAAATGTTGCAAACACAAAATATTGATAATAATAAATTTATTCTTGCTATTCATAGCACAAATGATCTTTTTGGTTTCGGATATAAAGATTTAAATAATAATGCAACTAAGGATAACTTTTCTATAAAAAAATTAGATAAAGATCTATCAAAAAATTTAATAAGCACCTTGGCTGAATTTTTAAATAAAAAGCAATTTGAATCCATAGCAAGGATTTCTATAAGTGTAGGACCGGCAAATTTCAATGCTTCTCGCCAAATAGTTGTTTGTGCAAGAGCAATATCACAACAGCTAAATTGCTCACTTGATAAATATAGTTCATTTAAAATTATGGCAAAAAGAATTGCTATTAAGAATGAAATTTTAGATAATAATCAATATTTTTGGATTATAAAAAGATTAAAGAATAGAGGATACATAGCAGGCAAATACAGAATAAATATTTTGAACAATGTGAATTCAGATTTGTATATTGAAGAGGTAATCAGTCCAAAACTATATAAGCAGTTTTTAAAAAAGGAAGCATACTTTGAAGCTGAATATGATATTGAAGATGAGCTAAAACAGCTACTCGAATTATCTACCAAGAAACCATGAAAAACTAATACAAAATCATTGGGCAAATGTATTACCTATTTACCCTATAGAACCAGTTAATTAATATTAATTAATTTAGTAAAAAATTAATTTCATTTTGCAGTTTTATTGTTGTTTCGGTTAAGTCAATCTTTGAAGTACTCAATGGATAATTAATTGGTTTACCTATCCTAATTGTGACTTTATTAAAAAATGGAAGAAAAAATTTAAATCTCACCAATCTATGAGAATTTATTATTGCAACTGGTAATAATAATTTTCTTGTTTTTGAAGCAATGAGAGCTGCTCCATTTTTAGGTTTATTAACAAATCCATCTTTTTGCCTTGTACCATCAATAAAAATACCAATAATTTCATTATTAAAAAGTTTTTTTGATGCAAGGATAATTGAATTTTTATCAACTAAACCTCTTTTGACTGGATATGCTCCACATGCTTTTATAATTGAAGAAAGTAATGGTATTTTAAATAATTCTTGTTTTGCCATAAATGATACTTTCCTTCCTAATGCATGGCCTAAAAATGGAGGATCTAGCAAAGAACCATGATTAGAAACAATAATGAATGAGTTTTCATCTGGAATATTATTAGCTCCATCTAATTCTCCACGAAATAAAAATTTAAAAATAGGAAAGACTATAATTTTACTTATAAATTGATACGTAATTTTATTAAAAGACAAGTAAGTCATAAAGTTAATAAGAAATTTCTTTAGCTGATGACACTTGACTAATCATAATATTTTTTAAATGTCGTTTAGCAAGTCCTCCTAGGACGTTAGAAGGGCCTATCTCTACAAGATGAATATCATCCCCTTGCACTTTTATTAAATCCATCGTTTCACGCCATCTAACTCCATTACACATTTGATCTTTTAAACGAATTTTTAATTCATTAGGATCGCTACAGAGTGTTGGATTAGAATTACTTATAACAGGAAATATAGGTTCTTTAAAATTGAGATCATCTAAATATTTAGAAAATTTTTGTGAAGGCTCTTTCATAAAATGTGAATGAAAAGCTCCTGAAACATTTAAAAAAATAAATCTTTTGCAAGAGATTATTTTAGATAAATTTTCTAATTCTTCTCTTTTCCCAGACAGAACGACCTGAGAAGAACTATTATCATTTGCAATTACAACATCATCTAGAGACTCAACTAATTTTCTAAGCTCATCTATATCAAACCCAATTAAAGCTGCCATACTTCCTTTAACTGCTGATGACATCAATTCAGATCTTATCTTTATTAGCGATACACAGTCTTCAAAGGATAATACCTCTGCTGCATATAAAGCTGTAATTTCTCCTAAACTATGGCCCGCTAAATAGTCAGGTTTATATCCTTTTGACTTCAAAGAATCTAAAAGGATTGACTCAACCAAAAAGAGGCATATCTGAGTATTTTTTGTATTATTGAGACTCTTTTCATCACTGTTATTATCAGTTTGCAAACCACAAATTTGATATAAGTCTTTATCAAAAATATTTGATGCTAAATCAAATCTTCTTTTTGCATCATTCAATTCAATAATATCTTTTCCCATTCCAAGTTTTTGTGAACCTTGACCTGGGAATAACCACGCAATTTGCATTTTTAGAGTGTTTATTTTATTAACCCCATTTTAATAGGGCAGCGCCCCAACTTAACCCTGCACCAAAACCGCTAGTTAAGATTATGTCATTTTTTTTAATCTTTTGATTTCTTATGAATTCATCCAAAACTAAAGGTATTGTTGCTGCAGACGTATTACCATACTTATTTAAATTAGTTAATATCTTATCTTTATTTATCTTTAGCCTTTCTCCTACAGCATCTAATATTCTCTGATTTGCTTGATGCAGAATTAGCCAATCAACATCTGCACTATCAAAATCTGTTTTTTTCAACAAATCACTAATAATAATTGGTACCTCTCTAACAGCAAATTTATAAACTTCTTGCCCATTCATCGAAATATTTGAAAATTCTCCTTTACGAAATTTTATTTGATCAATTATCTTACCATTTAAATTTTTATTATAAAGATTTAAAAAACTACCTCTTTCTCCATCAGTCCTCAAGTTAAAACCAAATAAATTGCTTTGATCATGGGAAGCCTCAATCGCCAATGCGCCTGCACCATCTCCAAAAAGGATACAGCTTCCCCTATCTTGCCAATCAACGTAGCTTGATAATTGATCAGAACCAATAACTAATGCTCTTTTATATTTACCTGAAGTTAAATATTGGGAGGCAGTAATTAGAGCGAATAAAAAACCACTACAAGCAGCAGTAAGATCAAAAGCTAAAGCATTCTTTGCTCTTAATTTAGCCTGAATCATTGGTGCAGAACCAAATAGATCATTTGGAGTAGAAGTAGCCAATATTATTAAATCAACAGATTCAGAAGCCCAATTAGCCATATCCATCGCTGATAATGCTGCTTTAAAACCCATATCTGAAACATTTTCATCTATTTCAGCTATTCTTCTATTTGATATACCAGTTCTTGTTTTAATCCACTCATCATTTGTTTCTACTATTTGACTGATCTTTTCATTACTCAAAACTTGAGCAGGTAAATAACTGCCGCAACCCTTAAAGGTTATTCCAATACTGGCAAAGTTTGAACCTTTCAAGAAAATTAATTATTACTTATATAAGTCAAACATAAATTAGACACATTATGTTTATGAATTTAAAACTGGTAGTTTTTGAAGTTGGATCAAGTGCTCCATAACATCGTGATTCACTGCTGAATGTGCCAATCTCAATGCGCTTACAACAGATAATGATTTACTACTTCCATGACCAATCACACAAATTCCATTTACACCAAGTAACAATGCTCCTCCATGCTCTGCATGATCTAATCTTTTTTTTATCCTCATCAAATTACTTTTTAAAAAAGCAGATCCAACCTTCCCTCTCCTTCCTCTGGGTAATTCAGATTTTAAAATATCCAATAAAACACCACCAACTGACTCTAAAAATTTTAAAAGTACATTTCCTGTAAAACCATCACAAACAACAACATCAAATTCTCCACTTAAAACATCTCTTCCTTCACAGTTTCCTAAAAAATTTAAGTCTTTTTCTTTTGAAAGCAATTTAAATGTTTGTAATGAGAGTTCATTACCTTTACAATCCTCTTCACCAATATTTAAAAGACCTATTTTGGGACTATCTATTTGCAAAACATCCTTAGCATATATATTTCCTAGTAAAGCAAATTGAAGCAAATAGTTTGGCTTACAATCAGTATTTGCTCCAACATCTAATACTAAAACTGGCCTACTTTGATCTCTAGTTGGAAATAATGCACCAATTGCTGGTCTATCTATACCCTTAAGCCTTCCAATTCTAAATATTGCTGATGCCATTAAAGCTCCAGAATTACCTGCAGAATAGACTGCTTTAGCTTCATTATTTTTTACTAAATTCATCGCTACATTAATACTTGCTTCCTTTCTCTTTCGTACAGCTGTTGCTTCTTCATTCATACCTATCGGTGAACCACTAGCTACGAGTTCAAAGCGACTATTTTGTATTTCTTTCTCCATCAATTCATATAATCCAATTTTCTTAGAAGCTTCATTAATTTTTTCAATTTGACCAACAAATTTTATATTAATTGGAAATCTTTGTATCGCATCTAAGCAACCTTCAAGTATAGGACCCGGAGCATGATCTCCTCCCATACCATCAACAGCGATCCAAACTCTTTTATTAGTAACAACATTATCTTTATCATTTGATTCTCACTAGCTTGAAGGCGTTTTAATGGATCAAAGACTAATGGCTGCATGCACCTGCACTTGATACTACATTCCTGCTTCTTGCGTATTTACAACTGAACCTGCACTTGATACTACATTCCCAGCTACACTACTATGCAGTACTTACAACTGATCCTGCACTTGATACTACATTTTCAGCTACATTACTTGCGGTAGCAGCAGAATTAGCAGCAGAATCAACAATAGAAGTAACCGCGGTATTTCTCTTATACCAAATAACTAATCTCCTAATTGCTCTAGATTTATTAATTTTCCTGTAATTTTCTTTAGCCATTTAATTACCTTCAAAGGGAGCAATATCGACAATCCTCTGAAATAAATAACCTGTTCCCCTAGCCGTAAGAATTAATTCAGGATTAGCGGGATCAGCCTCTAATTTTGATCTAAGTCTAGAGATATGTACATCAACGACTCTTGTATCAACATGTCTTTCAGGAGTATATCCCCAAACCTCTTTTAATATTTCTCCCCTACTAAAAGGCTCCCCTGACCTGCTGACCAATAATTCCAATAAACTAAATTCCATTCCAGTTAGTCTTATCCGCTCATCACTTTTAAAAACTTGTCTACGATTTGTATCGATTTTTATATCTGTAACTTGTATTAGCCCAGAATTAGGCATCCCCGCAATTTGTTCTTTATCTATTCTTCTCAATACGCATCTAATTCTTGCCTCAAGTTCTTTTGGACTAAAAGGTTTTACAACGTAATCATCGGCACCTAACTCTAATCCAGTAATCCTATCTGCAACATCTCCTAATGCAGTTAACATCACGATAGGAACATCAGAATCTTTTCTCAATTCTTGACAAACACCATAACCATCTAATTTTGGCATCATTACGTCAAGGACTACTAAATCTGGCTCATAATCCCTAAACAATTTAAGAGCCTCTTTACCATCAGAAGCGGTTACTACCTTATAACCAATCATAGAGAGCCTAGTTTCTAGTATTCTTCTGATACTTGCCTCATCATCTGCGACGAGAATTGTTTCTTTTGTTTGACTTGATGCAGCCATTTGTTGCTATTAGCTAATCAGTATGAGTATTTAACCTTTACCTAATCTAACTTGTTAAGGGGCAATATCCAAAACAACTTTTGTAGTAATTTTATCTTCATAAGCAAAATGTTAAATAAATTCTCAAGATATGTTTGTCAAAATTGCGGTTATGAAACTTCTCAATACTTTGGCAGATGTATGAATTGTAAAGAATGGAATTCGATTATAGAAGAAGAGAAAAGTTCTGTTTCAAAAAAAAATATTATTAAAAAAAGTAAAAAATCAAAACTCTTTACAGAAATTACAATTCAAGAAATCTCAAGAATTAAGACTGGTTTTAATGAATTTGATAGAGTTTTAGGTGGCGGATTAGTTCATGGTTCAATCATTTTACTGGGAGGGGAGCCTGGTATTGGCAAAAGTACGCTTGTTTTACAAGCCGCTGGCAAAATGTCTTTATCTCATAATGTTCTTTATATAACTGCTGAGGAATCATTAGAACAGGTCAAAGTAAGATGGACCAGACTAAATCAAAGAAATTCTAATTTAAAAGTTTTTGCAGAAAATAACTTATCAATCATTATTCAAGAAATTAAGGATACTAAACCAACTATCGCAATTATAGATAGCATTCAGGCAATTAATAATAGTGACTTAGAAAGTGCATCTGGGTCAGTATCACAAGTAAGATCATGTTCTTCTGAATTACAAAAATTTGCAAAAGATAATAATATTGCTCTTCTCATTATTGGACATGTAACTAAAGATGGAACATTAGCTGGACCTAAGACTTTAGAACATTTAGTAGATGTAGTTCTTAATTTCGAAGGTGATCACATCGCTAGTCATAGATTATTAAGAGGAATAAAAAATAGATTTGGTGCGACTTTTGAATTAGGAATTTTTGAAATGCTTGAAAATGGATTAAATGAAATTAAAAATCCAAGTTCTAACTTTACTAATAAAGAAAATATAGCTGGAGTAGCTACAACAATTACACTCGAGGGAACTAGATCTTTCGCAGTTGATATTCAATCACTAGTAAATAAAACTTTCTTCAACAACCCTAAAAGAGCAACAACTGGATTAAATATTAATAGATTGCACCAGATAATTGCTGTAATTGAGAAGCATATTGAATTGAAATTATATGAATTTGATTGTTATGTAGCTACAGCTGGTGGTTTTGAAATTAATGATCCTTCATCAGATTTATGTGTAGCAATATCAATCATTTCTAGCCTCATAAATAAAAATCCAATAAAAGATTGCGCATTTATTGGCGAACTTGGTTTAAATGGTCAAGTGAGAAAAACTAATAATATAAAATCAAAGGTTGAAGAGTGTATAAGATTAGGTTACAAAAAAATGTTAATTCCTCAGACTAATAGTGAAATAGTATCGAAATTTAAAAATATATCACTTTAATTGAAGTTGAAAATATCAAAGAAGCAGTAAATATTGCTTTAAAAAATTAACAAAACCTACAAATAAACATCTATATTACTTCTACCAGAAGTTTTAAGCCAATTTTCAATATCTAGATAGCCACCAGGATATAACCTTACAGCCTTAATCCAAACTTCTGCTGCCTTATCAAACCAAATATCCCTTTGATCATAATCACCACTTTGTTCAGCATATCTTCCTCTTTTTTCATAAATTAATCCAATATTTTTAAGACAAGAAGGTTGTTTAGGATTTTCAATTAATGCTTTTTTATAAGTTTCAATAGCAAGATCTTCATCACCATTACTCATATAAATTATTGCCATATTTTTTAAAGTCTCCCCTCTATCAATAGGACTTTCTTCTAACAATAAACTTTCTTGATAATATTCAAGAGCTTCTGAATAATCTCCATTATTTTGTGCAGCCAAACCATCTCTGTAGTATATGTATGCCTTTTTTTCTTTTTCAGCTATTGGAAGAACTTTAACAATTGATTCTGCTATTACTGTAAAAGCTTTATCAATAAAATTGTCTCTGTTTTGATTACTAGGCACTTTAAACTTTTAATAAAATAAATAGAAAATTAAGATTAAACTATTTAAAAAAAATTACTAACAATTATGATAGTAATTAATAAACTATAAGTATATTAAGCTATTTAAAAGGCATATGAAAAGCATACAACTTAACATTAGCGGAATGAAATGTGGAGGATGTGTTCAAACTGTTGAAAGAATATTAAATAATAGTGAAGGAACAAAAATGTGACAGTTAATCTTCTAACAGAAAGTGCTTATTTTGATATAAAAAATAATAATTTAGATATAAAAGAAATATTAGATAATCTTTCCACCCATGGCTTTCCCTCAAAAATTTATACAAATGATTTTTCAGAAAAGATTAATAAAGCAGAATTAGATAAAAAAGAAAAATGGATTAATAAATGGAAAAAACTTAATTTTGCATTTATTCTTTTATTTGTTTCAGTATTAGGTCACTTAGCTGAAGGAGGTTATATTAATTCCTCATTACTTGGAAACATTTATTTTCATGCATCTATTGCTACTACTGCACTCCTTTTCCCTGGAAGACCAATAATACTTAAAGGTTATAAATCATTTTTACTTAAGAGACCAGATATGGATACTCTTGTAGCTCTGGGAGTAACCAGTGCTTATCTTACAAGTCTCATATCTCTAATTTTCCCAGAAAGTGGATTTCCTTGTTTTTTTAATGAACCTGTAATGTTATTAGGTTTTATACTACTTGGACGTTTTTTAGAAGACAGAGCTAAATATCAAACTGGATCTTCAATTAGTGAATTATTAGATTTACAGCCTGAAAAAACTCTTATTTATAATGAAAATGATGATACTAGAGAAATTAGAGTTAATACATTAAGTCCTAATGATGAAATTAAAGTCCTAGCTGGTGATAGGGTACCCGCAGATTGTATTGTTTTAGAAGGTAATTCTCTTATAGATGTTTCACATATTACTGGAGAATCAAAACCTATTGAAGTTAATGAAGGCGATAACTTACTGAATGGCTCTCTAAATTTAAATTCAAGTTTACGCTTAAAAGTGATCAAGGTCGGATCAGATACTTCATTAGCCAAACTTGTAAATCTTATTGAATCTGTTCAATCACAAAAACCATCTATTCAAAGATTAGCAGATAAAATAGCTGGTAAATTTACATATTTTGTACTTTTTACATCAATATCAAGCTTCATTTTCTGGTGGCAAATAGCTTTTAGAATATGGCCAAATTTAATAAATACTGAAAATATTGGATTGTCTATCCATAACAATCACTCATTGCACAGTTATTTAGGGAGTAACGCAGATAACCCTCTTACTCTTGCAATACAACTATCCATAGCAGTATTAGTGATTGCCTGTCCATGCGCATTAGGATTAGCAACTCCTACTGTAATAACAGTTGCCTCTGGCAAGGCTGCGAAAAAGGGAATTCTTTTTAAAGGCGGGGATAAAATAGAGATTGCATCAAAAATAGATTCAATTATTTTTGATAAGACTGGTACACTGACAAAAGGATCACCTTATGTTATTGGCTACGTTGGGAGTAAGGATGAAACTTTTCTTCTACAAATATCTGCAAGTTTAGAAAATGAAAGTAGACATCCGATAGCAAAGTCACTTATTCAAGAAGCAAAAAAACAAAATATAAATTTATTTCCAATCAAAAATATTAATACTGAAACAGGTAGAGGAATTTCAGGAGAATTATTCTCAATTAATGGAGAAATAAAAGTAGGAAATTTACAATGGTTAGAGAATCATAATGTTGAAATAAGTGATGAAATTAAAGACAAAATAAATGCAACTGAGCTGAAGAAATATACCATTATTGGAGTAAGCATATCTACTAATCTTATAGGTTGTATACTATTGGGAGATACATTAAGAGACGATGCTCTATCTTCAATTAAAAAATTAAGAGAAGATAATCTAGACATTTATATTTTTAGTGGAGATAGAAAAGAATCTGTTATTGATTTAGGAAGAAAACTTAATTGCAACATAAACGAATTAAAATGGGAACTATTACCTGAAGATAAACTGAAAAATATTGAAAAATTAAAAAATAGTGATAACATAGAGTCGCAATGGTTGGAGATGGAATCAATGATGCCCCAGCTTTAGCAGCATCAAATCTTGGGATCGCTGTTGGATCAGGGACTCAAATCGCAAAAGCTAACGCAGATCTTGTCCTAATGGGTGATAAATTAAATGGTCTTCACTATGCTTTAAAGCTTGCAAAGAAAACTATAAGAAAAATTAAACAGAATCTGTTTTGGGCTTTTGGATATAATCTAATAGCAATTCCTTTAGCAGCAGGTGTGTTATACCCTAAATTTGGAATACTTTTATCTCCTTCAATTGCAGCATTATTAATGGCTATCAGTTCAATTACAGTAGTAATTAATGCATTATCTTTAGACTAAATGAAAGGAAAATTTATTGTTCTGGAGGGAATCGATGGTTGTGGCAAAACAACCCAAATTAATGAACTTTATAAATGGTTACCAAAAAGTGGTTTAATCAATAAAAATGCAACTTTAATTAAAACAAGAGAACCTGGAGGTAGCATTTTAGGCAGAGAAATCAGAGATATGATTTTAAATAATAATAAATCAAATTCACCCTCGATCCTAACTGAATTACTATTATATTCTGCTGATAGAGCAGAACATATTTCTAAAGTAATATTACCTGCATTACAAAATGGAAATTGGATAATAAGCGACAGATTTTCAGGTTCAACATTAGCTTATCAAGGCTATGGCAGAGAAATAAGTATCGATATTATTAAAAAATTAGAAAATATTGTTTGCCAAAACATCAAACCAGACTTAACAATTTTTTTAGAGATATCGCCTGAAGAGAGTATTTTACGGAGAAAGAATAAAGTCGCAGATAGAATTGAATCTGAAGGCTTAGAATTTTTAAAGAAAGTAAATCATGGATTTAAATTAATTGCTTTAGAAAATAATTGGGAAATAATAAAAGCCTCTGAAGACTTAACTTCGATAGCACAACAAATTCAAAAGTCATTAATCAATAAATTTTCTTTAAACAAGTAATGATTAATTTTATGAATAATAAATATGCCAATGAAATTAAATGCAAATTAGACAAAGTTATACAAGAGAATATTATTTCTAATGCCTATATTTTTTATGGTCCTGAATATGTCGGAAAAAAAGAAACAGCATTAAGATTCATAGCAGAAATCATCAGAACCAAAAATTCTGATTTAGACGCATACCCAAAAATTAAAGATAATAATTATCCTGATTATCTAAAAATTGAACCAACATATATTTCTAAAGGCAATCTTATTAATCAATCAGAAATAGATAAAGAAAAAAATCAAACAACTAAACCCTTAATAAGAATTGAACAAATCCGCAATATTAAAGTTTTCTTAGGGAAAAAATCGATCCAATCTACAAAAAAATTTATATTAATTGAGAATGCTGACCTTTTAAATGAGTCTTCATCAAACTGTTTATTAAAAACTTTAGAAGAACCAACAAATGGAGTTTTTATTTTATTAACTTCAAGATTAAATTTATTACTAGATACAATTATTTCAAGATGTCAAACAATAAGATTTAAGCCATCTTCATATCAAGAATTAAAACAAATACTTGAGCAATCAAAACATAATACTACTGATCTTTTGTCAGATAGTGAAATTTTAGAAAACTTGATTTTTATATCCAATGGATCTCCAGGCAAACTAGTAAATAATTTAGAAATTTGGCATCAAATACCTGAAAATATAAAACATGACATTAAATATCCACTCAAAAATTATGAAAGTATATTATTTTTAGCTAAACATATTACAAGTCAACTTGATTTAAACCATCAAGAATTACTCTTAAACTATATGCAAAGGGATTGGTGGAAAAAGACAAAAAATAAAAGATTTATAGAAATATTAGAAGGTATCAAAAATAATATTAGTTCAAATATACAACCAAGAATATCCTGGGAAGTCGGTTTATTAAAAGTAAAACTTAAAGACTCGTAGTTAAGTATTTATTAAATTTGATTCTCTTGAACTGATAAATTCATCTCTAGCAACATCAACTTGATTCCCTGTAGGAAGTTCTAGACAATATCCTGCTCCATAAACAGTTTTAATATATTGTGGTTTCCTTGGATCTGGCTCTAGTTTAGTTCTTAAGTGCCTAACGTGAACTCTTATAGTTTCAATATCATCGTCAGGTTCATAACCCCAAACTTCTTTCAAGATTAAAGAAGGGGAGACAGTTTGACCATGTCTCTGTAGTAGGCAGTGTAATAGTTCGAATTCTAAGTGAGTTAGTCTAACCGGAGAATTAAACCAAATCACTTCAAACCTTTCTGGAACAAGTGTAAGTGGGCCGTAATTGAGTATTTCTTGTTGATTTGTAGAATTTAATACAGCTCTATTAGTTCTTCTTAAAAGAGCTTTTATACGTACGTGAAGCTCTTCTAAATCAAAAGGTTTTGTAATGTAATCATCAGCTCCTGAATTAAAACCAGTAACCTTATCTTTTAATCCACCTAGCGCTGTAATCATTAATATAGGGATACTTGATGTTCTATCGTCTCTTCTCAATCGTTGACATAGAGTAAGTCCATCTACATTTGGGAGCATTAAATCTAACAATATAATATCTGGAGAATATTGCAGAGCTAAAGCTTGACCTTTAATTCCATCATCAGTTTTTAAAACATCAAAACCAGAGTGTTCAAGATGACCCGAAACTAAATCTCGCATATCGCGATCATCTTCAATTAAAAGAATGGTAGTTTTCATATTGATTACAAAAATAAAATTTTTAATATTCTCTCAATAATTTTTATTTATTGCAGATAATGCTTAAAAACCATATAAAATTAATAAACCTTAAGATCTCAATGATAGCAGTAGTTTTACCATAATTACACCAATCAAAAGCTAAAGAAATTTCACAAATTCTTCCATTTTTTTTAACCTTTGCTTAATAATTTACAATATTTTTTAATTTATTCTCTTCTCTTTTTTTCTAAAAAGATTTTATTTATGTGAAATTAATGAATTTTTTTAATAAATAACTCTTATATTTATTGTTTGAGAAAATTAAGATTGATCCCTTCAGAACATAAAAGATTTATCTTATAAACATATAAATCAAGACAACATGGCTAAGAAAAAAATTAATTATTCAGATTTATCCAACAAAGAACTTGAACTATTAAAAGATATTTATATAGATCTAAAAGTTAAAAGCATGAATATTAATGATTTAAAAGGTTTTGCTTTTGAAAATATTTCACTTCAAATTAAAAATACTATTGGTAACGAAGAAGAATTGGAAGCTTGGCAAGAGATGGAAGATTTTTTTAAAGATGAATTTCTTAACACAATACAAGATATACAAATTAAGTTGAGATCTAAAAACGATGAACTCACTAATTTAAATATTGAAGAAAAAAAACTTGCTACCGAAGATACAGCTGAAGATAAAAAGCTTGATATGTGGGAAGACTAAAATAAATTATAATTTTTCCAAAAAAAAAGACCCTTATTGGGTCTTTTTTAAGATGAGTAATCAAGTGTATCCATGTTTCCACTGAAAAATCATCTTCTCCTACACACCTTTTAATATTAGCTCGATTAATTTGATAATGCGAATAATTAATGTATATCTAGTTTAACTGTCACATGTGACAGTTATTAAATTTAAAGTCGGCAATAGCAATTGATAAGTAATTTATCTAAATTAAATAGATATTTAAGCCCCTTAAAAGACTTAACCGTAGATTCAGTAACAAAAATCATTCATAGAAACCTAAAATTTCTTTTCAAAAATCTCATGGATATATTTTGAAAATCTTAAATTATAAATTGCTACTTTTATTCCATAAAAATTTATTAAATGTAAATAGTACTATTTTGTTAATTTAAATTCATTAACAAGTATCTCCTTTATTAATATTAAATCTGATGTGAACGGGCCTTGAATATCAGACTCCCCAGAATCTAAACAGTATTCGAAAACTTTTAAAGTGGCCTGATATATCTGTTCTTTAGATGCTCCAATATCTTCAATACCTCCTTCTCCGTAGAAAGAAAAAACATATTCTTGAAAATTCTTCATATTTTCATCTAGAGAAGAAGAATTGATATCCATAATGATTTATCTCAAGAGATATACTTTAAAATAAAATAATTGAAAGTTATTTAAGAATTCAAATCATTATATATACATAATGATGTATTAAAATTTGCTTTTAAAAATTATGAATTCAGTATAGAAAAATAGTTTTTAGTTATTGAAATAAATCCTTAGAGAATAAGTATCATCTCATAAGAATTTTCTATAAATTTAATCAATATTTAAATATCTCAAAGACTAATCTTTAAAGCAAATATAATTGAGAAAATTTTAAGCAAATTAAAACTGTAACTTACAAGAGGGAGATAGACATATTCAATGATATAGAAATATCAAAATTTTTAATTTGAATTCATTAGAAGAATAGTGATTCTGGATACAACTAATGACTTTTAATGACTTTAAATATAGTATTCATAACTGTTATTTTAACTATACTTAATACTGTTCTAATAATATCATTGAATAAAAATTTTATTTTATTTACTTATAATTAAAGCGATTTCTTATTTTCAATATATTGCTAATTTCTCATAAATAATTTGTTCTGAAAACCACTTTAATTAGAACAAACAAATTACTTACATTACAATTATAAAATGAAGATAAGATGATTAATTTCTAGATTTGCTGATTAGAATTTAATAAAATTTTAAATTACATGAATTTACCAATTAATAAACAAACTGTACTCATTACGGGAGCAGGGAGAGGATTAGGTTCCGCAATATCAAAATCTTTTCATAGAGAAGGTGCAAAAGTAATAATAAATTATCGAAAATCATATGAGAGTGCTAAAAGATTGAGTGATTCACTTGGAGACAAGGCGATCTTAATTAAAGGAGATATCAGAAATAAAGAAGAAGTCTTACAAATGAGTAAAGAATTATCAGATCAGAAAATTATTATTAATACAATTGTTCATAATGCAATTAATGATTATAAATTTAACGGAGAACAAAGAAAAAAAATTGATGAAATAGATTGGCAAGATTTCCAAAATCAAATTGAAACAAGTCAAAAAGGTTTTTTAAATTTACTAAATACCTTTACACCAAGTATGAGAAAAGAAAACTTCGGAAGATTTATAACAGTAGGAACAAATTTATTTCAGAATCCTGTAGTTCCCTATCATGATTACACTGCGGCGAAAGGCGGATTGTTATCAATGACAAGAACTGCTGCGATAGATTTAGGACAATTCAATATAACTGTAAATATGATTTCAGGGGGACTATTAAAAATAACAGATGCTAGTAAAGACACTCCTGAAGAGGTTTTTGATTATATAAAAAGTATTACTCCTCTAAGAAGAGTAACCACAACTGATGATTTTTCAGATGCAGTCTTATTTTTTGCTTCTCCTTGGTCAAGAGCCATAACAGGGCAAAATCTTATAGTAGATGGGGGATTAGTACTGAATTAATAATTACTCAATAAGAAATATATCAAGCTCGAATCAATGAATTAATTTATGAATAAAAAATTTTATCAATCAATACGATATGAGATGATTTTTTTACAAATTTTTTTGATAAAAGATCTTCTATATAGATTATTGAATATAAAAATCATAAGTCTATCAATTTAAACTAGAATATTAATTATAAATATTTAATTTAAGAGAAGATTTTAATTTATTAATTTACTTTCAAACAAATATTATGAAATATAATACTCCTCCAAACATAATTTTACATAAGAGCAAAGAAGTTATTTTTTATATTTCAAATAATTATCAAAGACCTATCAATATTGATTTATGGAAAAAAGAGTTAAATCTGTTGGATTATAAAGGATTGGTAATTCATAGTAAATGTATTTTTAATAGACTTAAAAATGATGATTCTCTGAGTAAAAATTTGTAATAATAAAAGTTCTGCTTTGGTGTAGATAAAAATATTATATTGAATTCTTCACTGATTAGGTTTATAAATTATCTTTTATAAAAAATTTAATAATGAACTACTTAAGCATAAACAACTATATTAATTCTTGATTATTTGGTAGATAATGAATTTGTAGCAATATAAGGAGGTCTTATGAAACTAGCTACTCAATTTCAAAATCCTTCCCAGATTCCTAAATGCATTCAACCATCAAGAAATGCATTTTAAAAAACCAGCTGATAATTACATGAAGCAAGATTACTGGGATCAAGAATGCTTAGAACATCCAACAAATAATTCTTGTCTAATTTACTGCGATTAATTAAGAAACTAGCTAACAAAATTTTTCTATAAAATTTCAATCATATAAATATAAACATTGAAGTCTTTAAAAACTTCTAGAATATTTTCTGCTATAAATCTTTTAATTCATCATATTCAAAATCTTTCACTTCTCCGAAAGATGTATTTATTTTAATCTGTAAGGGGTATCCAAAATCTTCTGCAATCTCTATCCAAAAATTTTTCTCCTTTTCATTTAATGTTGCATATTCCTTAAACCAAATTTTTAAACCTTTACATTTTGAACTCTCTTCCTCCTCATCGATTCCAAAAAAATAAAATATTTCCATATAATTACCAAAAAATTTATCCCCAGACCAATAATCCATAGTTTGTTTTGAACCAAATTCATCAATGAAGAATGCTTCATATTCGTGATATTTGAAATCATCAAATAATCTTGGATTTGAATTATAAATATCATTACCAATGATGAGAGTTATTTTTTTATCAATCATTAAATTCAACTAATACAAAAATAGATTATTTCCCTTAATTTAATATTAAACGAAAAACCAAGCAGCGTGTGAATACACCCATTGAGTCTTGAAGTAGTTTTTCCTAAAGGTTGAGTTTCTTTAAATCCCTTCATTCGTCATTGTCAAAATAAAAAGAAAATATCATTAAGATCTAAAAGTCTATAGATCATGAATAAATATAAATAATTTTTAACGAAAATATTTAAATAAAAAATCATTTATGTCTTTATGATTTTTATGTTTCAAGCTAGTTTATATTTAGAATAAAAATCTGTGCAAAAGATTAAAAATCCAATAATTATACTCGGTGGTTTTCTAATCACTTCAGACTCTTATAATCCTGCTAAAAATGCTATTGAAAATATTTCTGGCAGGAAAGTATATGTGGTAGATGTAACAAGAGGAGATTGGTTAAAAAGCAATTCAGCAGAAGGATGGATAACTATTTTGAATAAAGTCAAAAAAATGGTTGCTTTCTCATTGAATGAAACTAAAGCAAAAACAGTTGATCTAATCGGACATAGTTCAGGAGGGATTATATTGAGACTGTATCTTTCAAGTGAACCATTTAAGGATGTAATATATAACGGAAAATCTACTACCAGAAATTTAATTACTTTAGGAAGTCCACATCAAGCTGTTAGAGCAACTAAGTTGAGAAGGTTTGTAGATGAAAAATATCCAGGCAATTTTTTTAAAAATATTAATTATGTTTCTATTGGAGGTAAAGTAGAAATCAATTCAAATCAAACTTCTCTTTTAACTAAACTTGTAGCGAGAAATTCATATAAATCAATATCTGGAGATAAAAATGAATGTGGAGATGGTTTAGTTCCATTATCCTCATCACTTTTAAAAAATTCGCAACAAATTACTTTACCTAATACAGTACATGGAGGTATTTTTGGTAAGAATTGGTATGGCTGCACTTCAAAAGTTAGAGCATGGTGGGATGAAATAAATTGGAAATAAAATTTTTAAGTAATTAATTTCCCTAAAAAAGACTGCCTTGAATTTCTACTTTATCTTCTTTAAATTCATTACTGATAACTTTGGCATATTGTTCTGAATAAGCACAGTTTTTGCATGATAGATTCTGCTCTGGGACTTGACTACCATTCATTAAGTTAACCATTTCATCAATTTTATTATCAATCCAATCAATATTCCAATTATAGGGTACTAAATATTCGTCAAAATTCATTCTTTTTTTAAATTCTTGATCATCTCTCTTTGCATTACAAACTAAAAAATAAGATGTTTGATGAACATCAAACCCCATCCCCGAAAGAAGGTAAGCATAAAAATCCATTTGGATTTTATATGCCTCATGATAAGGATCTTCAAGATAATCTTGTTTGTCTACTCTTCCAAGTTTTGCCTGTGATTTATAATCGACAATAATTAATTGCTTTGAAATATTGTGCTGCCAAATATCATCTACACCTCCAGTTAAAATAATATTTGTATCCTTATGACGAAGCATCAGTCCTTTATGAAGAGAATCCCTCCAATTATCAATTTCTGGATGATCAAAAGGTACTACATTACTTAATTGATTTTCTATAAATAATCGATGAGGAATTTGTCTCTCTCGGCAATAATCGAATTCCTTTTTTAATAATAAATCTGTTGTTTCATTTAAAGTCCATCCAGGAGTACCCGGAGGATCTAAACCTTTCACTCGATCCAAGTAAAAACATCTCTTACAAGTTAAAAAGTTAGAAAATTTTCCTCTACTAATTTTAAAATCTTCTTTTTGATTAGGAGAATAACAGGAGGAGACTCTTGATCTTAAACCAGTTGCTCTAATAGGTTCCTTTTTGCCATTTCTTTTTAGGTCAATCATGAAATCTTCAATGCATAAAAGAATATTAATCAGTTATAGATTAACAACGATTTACAAAAAGTATTTTATGTAATCAATGTTTTAGTAATTGGATATTAAGACAAATTAGAAATATCAATTCGCACTATTCATACATTAATTTCTGATTAATCAATAAACTATTTTAGATTATTAAATTGTTTTAACATCGCTAATAAGGCTCTCTAGAATAAGAGAGTTTTTTATTTTTTAAAAAAAATTTTGTTGATAAATACTTACTTAAATTATTGAAAATATATTTTTGAATAGTAGATTATCCAATGCCAAATATTAGAACAAACTAAAATTGTGGATCAATATCCTCATATTCATTTTCTTCGTAATCATAAGAAACTTCATACCATCCCCATTCTTTCGCAGTAATATCTTTTTCTTTATCTTGATTGAAAAATACCTTCTCTTCTTCTCTGTATCCATAGGTAAAACATTCACTGCCACTAATTCTTTCTATCTCTTCGCCTAATTCCATTGTATCTAAATCTATCTTAAAAATCAGAGCACTTAATTCACAAACACTCACATCAACTGAAGTAATAAGAATTTCATTTTCTTTTAACCAAAATTCTATATAATTAAAAAGATCTGTAAATCCCTCAAATCTTCCAAATTGGGGCGTAAAAGTAAAATATTCAGTTACTTCTTTATTAAATATTTCTACAGCTGCGCCTTCATACTTATTAAAAGACAATACTTTTTCTTTAATCCATAAATTGCAACAGTCATACTCCCTCATATTTTTTTCTTTGCAGAAAATATATTCTCTACCCTTAATATCTTTTTCTAACTTTGACATAGATAATTTTTTTAACTCATAAAAATATACCTCGAAGTAAAAAAGAAAAAGCTCATATGTTTACTCCTTTATTTTTGTCATTTAAAACAAATGTATGAACCTCAATATATTTGTGAGAAATATTTTTTAACTCTGCTAATTTTACTTGGATTGGATAATTCAGGTGTCGAATTTATCCAGTAAGAGAGAAAGACATTAATGGGGATTAGTGTCTTTTATATACTTCTTACTCTCTACAAAAATGACCTTGAAAGATCGTTCACTTTCAGGGTCATTTTTATTTCCAAGGATATTTTTAAATTATTGATTTCAAGGGTCTTTTTATGTAGCTAAAAGTATTGCAATGAACATTTCAAGATAATCCTTTCATAAAAAAAGACCCCTATCTCTAGAGGTCTTTCTCTGGTTCTACTGAATCAAGTGTTTCCTTGTTTCCACTGTTTCAATAAAACCTCTCCTACACACTTTTTGATATTACAGGAATTATTTTTTGAAGCAATATGAGGAGTCAGGTTATTAAATTGGCACATATGAGTAACATTGAAAAGAATTTAAGTGATTAAAAAACACCCTAATTCTTATGAATCGGGGCGTTTAATAATCAGAAATTAGTGTGTGAGGAGTTTTCTGATGATATTAATCTAATCGTTCAACTATTAATAGACTGCAGTATTAATAACTAATTAATCTTTTTATGATTAAAAGGGCAATAAGAATTGGTAGAAAAGTAAATAAATTTCTTAATCCTTATGCGATGTAAAGGAATAATGCAAAAGTTTTTAAACTGACTAATTTAATAAAACGACAGTTACAGTGATCAACTCGACCAAGGTTGACCAACTAGATCTTCACTAATCGATGGTCTTCAATACCATGGCAAATTAACTTCTCTAACCTTTTAGGAAAGAGATTCAAGTATTAAGAAATTAAACTTCCGCGATAAATTTTGAACTTCTTTAAAAATAAAGTCTTAGTAAAATTTGAAGAAGTGAATAATCACTTTTACTATCAAAACTAATTTTTAAAAGAACTCTTAATCTGATTATCAACTAGATCTCCTTCTGTCATCACTAATAAAAAAGACTCCGATAGGGTCTTTTTAATGTGTTTAATTATTGTAGAACTAAACGTAAAAAGTATATCGATCTATTATTTATTATCCTTTTTCCCAAAATAAATATAGATTTGAAAAATTATTTTTATTATCCACAATTGCTGTGGATGTTGATATCAACTTCCACCCTGCAGAATTCCTTTTATTAATAATTACTGAAATTTCACTCTCTTGTCTTTGAGTATTGGCGTTGCCAACTGCGTAATAGATATCAAGATCATTTTCTACTTTTGCCATTTTTAAATATGCTGATTTATTTAAAGTTAATATTACTCAATCTTTCATTAATATTTGAATGGATTCGATAGAGTGACTGAAAATAAGTTTTATATGGTTTTACCTTCACCTCAAATTGCACTTGGATTATTGCTAATAAGTATTGGAGTAGTGGTTACTTTTGATATCAAAATTGAATCATTTAAAAGTAAAGAGTAAAAAAATAGTTGGATATCTAATATGTACAATAACAACATTAAGTTGATCAAAGAATAATTAATCTTATTTAGATTAAAAATAAAAAACATCCAGAAATAAATCCACTTATATGACCCAATAAACTTACTCCTGGTAAGAAAGAGAAAATCAATCCTATAAGACATATTGTCTTTAACATTTTTTGAATTTCAAAATTAGATTTCAAACTAATTTGTTTGCCTAAAAAATAATTTTTTCCATAAAAAGAACTTAATAGTAAGAATCCAAATAAAGCATAAATTATTCCACTAAATCCTAAAGCGGCATAATTCAGATAGAAATTAAAAAAATACGATAAGATCTTTTCATAAACCCAAATAATAAAGAAATTTAAAAAAGAACAAATTAAAATAAATTTCAAATAAAAAAATCTACTTTCAATTCCAAGTCTCATCAAAAAATATCTTGTGATAATTATTCCTCCAAGATTACTTAATAAATGATTTAAATCTGCATGGACTAAAATTGAGGTGAAAATTCTATAAGGTTGATCACTAATTAATCTTGGTACATAGTAAAAAAATTCTTTATCAAAAACTCTAATTAAATCTGTAAAAATAAAAACTGAGATTAAAAAAAATCCACTTATAATATATTGCCAATCATATTTAGATATTGAATTCTTAGAAGGCATTTTTAATTTTACAAAATAAATATCTTATTAAATACAAGATCCTCAAAAGGGTCTTTTTAATATCTTAAATTGATATTGCCTTCAGTACACTTTGCAATGAGCACTTGTTGGATGTTCTATACATTCTTTATCCCAGTAATCTTGCTTTGCTTCTTTAGGTAATTTGTAATTAAAATCATGCATTCTCCACATATCTGAAGTTGCATTTCTAAGAGCATTGAACGGAGTAGTGAGTTTCATAAAACCTCCTAAATCTCTAGTCTTTAATTATCCTCATATATCTTAAATTTTAACTTTCATTATTAAGACAATTAATAAATCTAAATTTTTAAAATTAATTTTATGATTTATCAATGGATTTATTTATTACATCAAGAAAGGGAAAATTAGTTCAAAATAATAAAGTTTTAAAAAATACGAAACTTTTTTCCCCTAAAGAAAAATACATGAAGGGAGATTTAACAACTCCTGCATCAATTAAAAATATTCACTCAATATCTGAATCAATTTTGGATATATTTATAAGACCGATGGGTTTAAATAATTCTGATAGAGAAATGTTAGAACTTAGTCAAATAGATATTGGTAAGAAATATACTAATGGAGAATGTCCTCCAAATAGAAGCAAAGATAATTTAACTAGAGGATGGAGTTATTTGGTCGCAGGAGTAATGCATAGATTTTTTCATAAAAATTTTGATTTATATAAAGCCTTATGCCCTCTTGATAAAAATATGAGGGATTATCACTGGTGGTTAGAGTCTAAATGTAGAAATTATGTGATTGATCTTACTGAAGAACAATATATAAATGAAGGGATTACAAATATTAGAGATAATGGTCAAATAACAAAAAGTATGGGTCACTCTTATGGGAATAAAACAAAATATATGGCGTATATTATCGCAACTAAAAAATTACCAGATGCAGTATTTATTAATGATATAAAATCAAGTTCTTATATAAAATAATTAACTTCTACTAATTTTAATCTTCGAATAAACTAA
>GL947594.1:647875-833747 GCA_000218705.1 Prochlorococcus marinus bv. HNLC1 | reverse complement strand
TAGACTAATGAGAAGAATGTTTTATTTACAATGCTTTAAATCAAGCATATGATTTCATTTAATTACATTTTTGGCACGTTTCAAAGAGCAACAAATCTAATAAATTTTAAGCATAAAATTCAACTAAAGATTTGTATCGCAAGTCCTAAATGAGACTATAAACTAGTCTACTATATAGTCTAAAACTAGAATATCAAGATTAATTTTCTTCATTTGAATATTTTTCCAGGATTTTGTCCTATTGTTGTCCAAATATTTCTGACTATCCGTTATTTACTGCTAGCATTGAGGTCTTGAAGAAGCTGTACTGTCTCAAAGGCAGTACTACAATTTTCTAATCAATATTTTTTAATTATTTTATTATTTATATACTTTTTTGTTTTTTATAACTAGGGAAATTGCATGACAGCAAAATAAATTTGTAGTTAAATCAATTGTCTTGCATAAGACTTATATATAGACTATATTTGAGTCTTATATAATACTTGATAGACTCTATATTGATCTAATTTTCGCTGAATATTTATTTTCTATATTAGAAATAATACTATTATTTAGTTCCGTAATATCAGAATCTTTTAGTGTTTTATTTTGCCCCCTATATGTAAGTCTAAAAGTATAACTAATATTATCATTACCTAATGATTCATCTGTATATATATCTACAAGATTTACATCTTCCAATAATTTCTTGCCTGATTTCCTTATAAATGTAAGTATTTCATTAATAAAGTATTTTTTATTAAAAATAAAATTTATATCACGCTCAATTTTTGGTACAGTTGGATAATTTTTAAAAACAGGATTCCATTTATTTTTTCTTGTACATGCTTCTGTAATATTAGTAAGTTTTATATTAAAGAGATATATATTTTTAAGGATATTTTTTTCCATATGATATTTGGGATGTATTTGACCAAAATAACCTGATTCTTTACCCTCAATAAATAGCAATGCAGTTCTTCCTGGATGTAAAAAATCAATTTTTTCTGTAGTTTTATCGAATATAGAGATCTTTAATGAATCTAAAGCCTCTCTTAGCTTTCCTCTTGCTTCAAAGTAATCTAGTTCCTTTTCTTTTCCAGAATTATCCCATGATTCAAATTTATTATTCCCACAAATTGCACCATTAATAAATTCTTCTTCAATAAAATTATTATTAATATCCGTAAAAATTTTACCTATTTCAAAGATCCAACAATTATTACTTCCTGAGTTAATATTTTGATTTACAATTTTAATATGTTCCTCCCATAAATTATTTCTTAGACAACTTGTCTCTTTCAATAGAGGATTTGCAATCCTAATCCTTTTATTTTTGTCGTTAGGTACCAATGAATAAGTTAATACTTCGTTAAAACCTGAATTTATAAAACCTTGTCTAATTTTTCTTATTGAATTCTGTGAGTTTGTTAATTTCCCTGGAATAAGAGGATTCGGAATATTTTCATCAAACAAATCATAGCCAATTAATCTTGCTATTTCTTCAATTAAATCTATTTCTCTGAAGAGGTCTTGAGATCTATTAGGTACAACTTCAACATCCCATCCGTAATTTTTATTTATTAAAGTACAACCAATTAATTCTAGTTTATCCGTTATCTCTTTATCATTTAAATTTCTTTTAATTAAATTATTAGTATTGTTTTCTGTGCTCTTAATTTTTATTGGTCCTAATATCTTGTGAATTCTATCTCTTCGTAATTTTATTAATTTTAAATTATCGCTAACGTTCTTTGAAATAAAAAGCATTTGGTTTGAGATATTAAAAAATTCATTAAACAATTTAATAGCTCTTTTGACGGAAAGAACTGTATTTTTATTTGATATACCCTTTTCAAAACGACTACTAGATTCAGTTCTTAAACCAATTTCTTTAGATGATTTTCTAATGGAACTAGGATTAAATACAGCGGCTTCCAAGAATATTGATGTAGTTGTATCAGTAACTGATGTTTCAAGTCCTCCAATTACTCCTGCTATTGCTATTGGAATATCTGCACATGTAATGACAGTTATATCCTTATTTAGATTATAAATATTGCCATCCAATCCCTGAAGAGTTTCTCCCTCATTAGCATCTCTAATACCAAAATCATTTTGCGATGCACTTTTACCTATTAACTTTGATAATTTATCTTTATCAAATGCATGTAATGGTTGCCCCTGTTCTAAAAGAATATAATTAGTAATATCAACAATTAAATTAATAGACTTAATATCTGATTTCTCTAGTCTATCTTTCAACCATTTTGGCGATATTTTTTTACCGTTAATATTACTAATAGTTGTTATTGAATAAATTGAATCATGATTAATTGAGTTAGTGTCTTTTATCTGTGGATGAAATTCACTTATTGATAAATTTTCTGAAATTTCAAGATCAGTAAGTTTAGTTTGTAATAGTGCAGATACTTCTCTAGCAATTCCAATCATTGACATTCCATCTGGTCTATTAGCCGTAATAGCTAATTCATATATAAAATCATTAAGTTCTAATAATTCTGAAATTGGTGTACCTAATTCAAATTTTTGAGAAACTGATTTTTCAACTATTGCTATACCATTACTTTTCTTTTCAAATCCAAGTTCTTCAAGAGAACAAATCATACCTTCGCTATATACACCCCTAATTTCAGTTGCTTTTATAGTTAAATCAATTTTCTCTAGATAGGAACCAATAGTGGCAACATATACAAAAATATCTGACTTTACGTTATTTGCCCCGCAAATTATTTGTAATTGCTCAGTTCCAATATCTACCTTACATATAGATAATTTATCTGAATTATTATGTTTTACTGCTGATAATACTTTTCCTAATACTATACCTTTAAATTTAGATGAAGTATCAACTAATGATTCGACTTCAAACCCACCAATTGATAGTTTTTCGGATAGTTGTTCAGGCGTAGTATTTATATCGACCAGCTCTTTTAACCAATTTTGAGAAACTTTCATACTTATTTTTAATTTATTCTAAAAGATTGAATAGGTACTTTCAAAATAGTTTGTTGAACCTGTACAATAGAAAATTATACATTAAAAGTATTATTAAAAAATGGCGAAAAAGGGTACAAGAATAGTTGTAACACTAGAATGCACGGAGTGTCGTAGTACACCTGCATCTAAGATGCGTAAACCAGGGGTATCTAGGTATACAACTGAGAAAAATCGAAGAAATACTACTGAAAGATTAGAATTAAAAAAATTCTGTCCTCAGCTAAACAAAATGACCATACATAAAGAAATTAAGTAAAGTAAAAATTATGACTAATTCAATTTTTAAGAAACAACTTTCTCCAATAAAGCCTGGTGATCCTATTGACTATAAAGATGTTGAGCTGTTAAAAAAATTCATAACTGAAAGGGGTAAAATTCTTCCTAGGAGAATGACTGGACTAACAGCTAAACAACAAAGGGATCTAACATTGGCTGTCAAAAGAGCGAGAATAGTTGCATTACTCCCATTTGTAAATCCTGAAGGTTAATAGCACTAGTTATTTTGAAAGATTTAACTAATTTAAAGACTTTTATAATTGATTCTAAAAATCCTATTGAAATAGATGACGCTATTTCTTTAGAGATTGATAATAATATAAAAAATATATGGATACATGTTAGTTATCCTTCAAAAATATTTGAGTTTAATTCAGAGTTAGATATTAATGCTAAAAAAAGATCATCAAGTTTATACCTTATAGATAAATGCATATCAATGCTTCCAAAAAATATAATTGAACAATCTAATTTAAAGAAAAACAAAGTATCTGAAACATTAAGTGGTTGTATAGAGCTAAACGAAAATGGTTCTATTAAAAAATATAAAATTTTAGAGACACTTATTAAACCAAACTATGAATTTACATATGAAGATACTAATGAAATTTTAGAATTAGAACCTAAAGAAGAATATGAATTAATATTATTAAATAAATTACTAAAGAAAAGTTATAATTATAGAAAAGAAAAAGGTTCTTTAACATTTAATACTTCATATTCAAAGATTTTAAATAATAATAATTCTATTTCATTTGAAACAATTGAAATAACTCAAGCTCATAAGTTAGTTTCTGAAGCTATGATCTTAATGGGAAATATTACTAGTGACTTTCTTAGAAAAAATAATATTCCTGCACCTTTTAGATCCCAAAAAATAAATTGTGATTCAAAAAATATATTGGAAAGATATTTTAATAGCCCTGTTAAATATATTATTCTTAAACAATTTATAGGAAAAAGTTTTATATCATTAAAATCTGATATACATGAAACTCTTGGATTGGATTCATATGTTCAAAGCACATCTCCTTTAAGAAGATATCTTGATCTACTAGTTCAAAGGCAAATATATTTATATATAAATAATAAAACAATTTTAAGCGAGGAAATTGTAAATAAAGAAATAGAGTTAAGTAATATAAAACAAAAAGAAAATAATAATATAATAAAAGAAGATAAACTTTTTTATCTTAAATTATATTTTAATAATAAAAAGAATATATTATATAAAATAATATTTATAAGGTGGATTAATCATAAAAAAAATATTGCATTAGTATTCTTTACTGCATATAATTTAGAGTTACTTATAAAGTTGTATATCTCTGTAGATACATTTCCTAATAAAATTTATAAAATTAAATATAATTGTAATCAAAATTCTAATCTTTTAGAATTTATAAATTAGTTTAGGATTATTTTGAATTAATAATTTGTTAATATGAATAAAAATAAATTGATGACTTTTATCATAACTACTCCTTTATATTATGTAAATGATAAACCTCATTTGGGTAGTGTTTATACAACAATTATTTGTGATTCAATAGCACGATATAAAAGATTAAGAGGAGAAAAAGTTATTTTTATAACAGGAGTTGATGAACATGGTTTAAAAATTCAAAGAACTGCTCTTAATAATGGTGTCTCGCCAAAGGAACACTGTGATAAGATTTCTGATATTTTTAAAAATAATTGGCTTGAATGGAATATCTCATTTAATAAATTTATTAGAACTACATCACAAGAACATGAAAAAGTAGTATATGAATTTTACGAAAAAGTAAAAGCATCAAATGATATTTATATGGGGGAGCAGAAAGGTTGGTACTGTGTTGGTTGTGAAGAGTTTAAAGATAATCCAGATAATTCACCATCATATAAGTGTCCTATTCATAAAAAGAATCTAGAGTGGAAAAATGAGACTAATTTATTTTTTCGGCTGTCTAAATATCAGGATGCTATCGAGGAACTGATTCAAGACCCAGAATTTATTGAACCTAAAGAGAGAAGAAATGAAATTATTAATTTTGTTTCCAAAGGTTTAAAAGATTTCTCAATTTCTAGAACTAATTTAGATTGGGGAATTAGGGTGCCTGATCACTTAAATCATACATTTTATGTATGGTTCGATGCACTCCTTGGGTACGTAAGTGCAATTTCATCAGGGGATAAAAATATTCCTTAGATTTATCAATAAAATCTGGATGGCCAGCAAATCTTCATATCATTGGTAAGGATATTCTTAGATTTCATGCAATCTATTGGCCAGCAATGCTTATCTCTGCTGGAATGAAACCTCCTAAAAAAATATTAGGGCATGGATTCTTAACAAGAGAAGGTCAAAAAATGGGTAAAAGTTTAGGAAATGTATTAGATCCTGAGATCTTACTCAATAAATATGGTGAGGAATCAGTAAGGTGGTATTTACTCAAAGATATATCCTTAGGAAGTGATGGAGACTTTCAAGATAGGAGATTTGTAGACATCATTAATAATGATTTAGCAAATACAATTGGAAATTTATTAAATAGAACTACTTCAATGTCTCGTAAGTGGTTTAACAATCAAACACCATCTATTAGTGAGAAAAATAATAATGAAATCATTACATTAGCCAATAATTCTATAAAAAATTATTTAAATTATTTTGATAATTATAAAATTGATAAAGCTTCTAATGAAATATTAAACTTTGCTACTAATGTAAACTTATATCTTAATAAAAAAGAACCTTGGTCATTAATTAAAGACGATAATAATATTAATGAAGTTAAGTTAATTATTTATAATGTTCTTGAAGCTACAAGAATTATTGGTACTCTCATAAAACCTATATTGCCTGAATTTTCTAATAAAATTTTGAATCAATTAGGAGAAAATGATATTGCGAATAAAGATTGGGAAGAAAGCTTAAAGTGGGGCTTATTACCAGAATCAAATAAATTGCAAAAACCCATTCCTATTATTAATAAATTAGATTATGAATAGAATCTTTTATTTAATTTGTATTTTATCTTCCCTTTTTATATCTAGTTGTAATGTAAGTACAAAAAAAGTAAATAAATCAGTTCTAATAATTGAGGATTTTAATTTAAATCATTATTCTAAAAATGGAAGTAAATTATATATGTTAGAGACTCCATATTCAGTATTTAATCAAACAGATCAATCTTATTTACTAAATAAAACTAATATTAAATTTTTTGATAAGGAGAATGTTAAATATAATGTAAATTCTGATAGTGCAAAGTTACTTAATAACAAATTTCTGGAGTTAAAAGGAAATGTAGAGATTAATGATTTTAATAATAATAAAACTATAATAAAATCTAATAACTTATTTTGGGATATTGATAAATCTGAATTTATATTAGAAGGTGAAGTATCACTAGTAAATAATATTATTAATTTAAGTTCTAGTAAAGCTTTGTTTGATAAAAAAGATGATATTATATTGTTTTATAATCCTATTAAATATAATTATAAAGATGAAGAAGGTATAAGAAAATATAATATAAGTTCAGAAAATGCATACTATAATATTTCGACTAAGGATGTTATCTTTAAATCAAAGAATGATAAAGTTAAATCAAAGTTAATTTTTTAGAAATTATTTTCATTAAATAGTACTTGAAGTTTTTTTGACCAATTTATAATCCATTTTTCATCTGATTTTGTAAAACATCTAGAAGACCAACCCCCAACTAAAATAAAACATTGTTTGTTTACAGGTATAACTAATACTGATGGAATATCTTTACAAAAATCATCAAATTCCTCACTCCCTGGATAGAACTTAGTATTTACAAGTGAGATAAACTTATTTTCTTTCAAACATCTTAAACATATATCTTTAGGAGCAAAATCTTTTTTAGAAACTATACCTCTCTTAAGAATATTTTTCCCTTTATTACTTATTAAGATTGTTGCTGCAGCAGTAGATGTTAGAACTGCTTCAGAACCCCAAGCTAATTCATTAAGTAAATCCTTAGGAATAGATGGATCATAAATAAAAGCATTTTCTCCTTTTAAGGCAACTTTCTCTCCAGAAACAGGAGAAATTCTTTGAAACAAAAAACCAATTAACATTATTATTATTGAAGATATTGCCGCTAATACTTGAGCTCTTTCAATCTCAGGATTTATTTGATTAATAGAAACAAAATTTATTAATTGCAGACAGAAAAGAATTGATCCTATGAATATTAAATTTTTACCATTAAAGTTCATAAAATTATTTAATTAAAAAATTTTAAGACTATTAAATTCATTTTATTTAATTTAAATGCCACAAAACTTACAATAATAGTTTTAATATATACATGGTTTTAATTTATGAAATGAAAAAGTTCCTTAATAAAACATTCTCCATTTTTTCTATAATAATTTTTTTAACTTTCGCTCCTTTACAAAGTTTTGCTTTAAGTTCTTCATCACTTTTTGATAACTTTTTAGTATCACAACAAAAAACAATTAATTACGAAAAAAGTCAACCATCAGCGATTGATAATCCTGTTGTAGATCCAAATTTTAATGTGATGAGAACCACTGATATGGAATCTTCTTCAACAGCAACTTATATTGTTATTGCCTTATTACTTATTGCTTCAATTGTACCTTTAGCTACTTGGTATTTTTCAAGATCTAGCACAAATTAATGAAAAAGCATTTTAATGAGTCATATAATTTTAGTAAGTGGTGGTGTCAAAAGTGGTAAAAGTGAATTTGCAGAATATTTGGCAAGTAAAGAAAAAGATGTAACATATATTGCTTTATCTGAAAATCGTCCAGAAGATAAATTATGGAAGGAAAAAATTAAAATTCATCAATTAAGAAGGCCTAAAAGCTGGAAACTAATAGAAACTGAAAACTTAATTCCAATTATTAAAGTAGATAAGGGTATTTTACTTATTGATTCCTTGGGCGGATTTATTGTTAATAGCTTAAAAATAAAAGAGGATGAGTGGAAAAATTGTTTAAATAATCTTTTGTATTATTTAGAATCATATAAAAGCAAAATAATAATAGTTGGAGAACAAACTGGCTGGGGATTAATGTCTGAATATGAGATTGGAAATCTTTACACTGATCGATTAGGAGTTTGTCTGAAGGAAATTACAAAGATTTCCAAAGAAAATTGGATAACAATCAATGGTAAAGCAATAAAATTAGATAATATGTTTTTTGAGATACCTAAATAATATTGGAAATATCTTTATTTGAACCACGTATACCTCAAAACACTGGAAGTATAGCTAGAACATGTGCAGCATTTAATATAACCCTTAATTTAATAGAGCCATTGGGCTTTAAGTTAGACGATAAATATCTTAAAAGAGCAGGTTTGGATTATTGGCATTTAATGAATATTGTTAATTATCCAGATTTTGATGTATTTAAAAAAGCTAAAAGAAATAATAGGTTAATATCATTTAGTAAGAAAAATGGTATCTATCTTCGTGATTTTAAATTTCAAAAGAACGATGTTCTCTTGTTTGGGAGAGAGGATAATGGACTTCCAGATAAATAATAGAGAAAAGCGAAGCATTAGTATCTATATATATGCCTAATAAAGCGTCAGATTTAAATAACAATATTGGTGTAAGAAGTTTAAATCTATCAGTAGCATGTGGCATAGCTTTATATGAGGCACATAAACAAATAAATAAAATATCTCATAAATGATACTGTCGATGATTTATATTATTAATAGGTCTCGGTAGCTCAGCTGGTTAGAGCGGCGGATTCATAGCCCGCAGGTCGCGTGTTCAAGTCACGCTCGAGACATTTAAATAAAATTTTATTATTAATTAATACATTATTTCATTATCGAATTTATCAGTTATAACTAAATCTTTTAAAGAGTCTCCATAATATGTTTCTACAGAACGTATCAATAACCAACATAGGAATCTATCTAAGGAAAATTTCATAATAGAAAAATCACTATTTTTATATAAATATATTTTTATAATATTGCCAATCTATTATCTTAAGAAAATACAATAAAGTATATTAGAGCACGCCAATTTTATACATTTATATCTCTTAATGCTAAATTTGTTTTGAGATTACTAAGGTACTAAAGAAATAATTATTTTCTCTTCTGAATATAGTTAATTTAAATAAGACAAATAGGCAATACATAAAAGAGTCACACTAATTTATATATATAAAGAAATTTGTGACACTATTTTACTTCTTCTGATATTGCCTTCTTAAGCATTATTTTAAATCTTTTATATTCAAGAAATTCCTTAACTAAATTAAATTCATTATCACTAGTATTTCCACTAACATCGTTAGGATCTTGGTTAATTTTTCTTAAATTCCTTGCATTAATTGCTTCTTTAACTAATATCCCTGTTACTTTTGACTGACTTATATTCTCTGAGGCACAAATTTTATTTATAATTTCTTGTACTTCAGCTGTGGGTAGAAAGCCAATTCTCTTTCTTTGGGAAGGCATAAATACAAAAAAAAGTGTAGCACTTGCATATTTATAGTGTTGCACTATATTAGATTTATGTCAATAAAATAGAATGGAACTTATAGCTCTACCATTTGCCTTTTTACTTTGGTTTTTAGCCTACGAAGCCAAACCAATAAGAAAAGATGAGATAGGTTTAATTTGGGAAGAAGAAAACGTATTAAAAAGATTAAAAATAACAAATATTTTTAATGAGAATAATTAAATTAAAAAGAATTCTAGTCAGCAAGAAGTTTTTTTAATTCAAAATAATTTTGCTCAGAATTTACTAGTGATTTACTTTCATATTTAAAATTAAAATGTTTCTTAATCAGTAGTAGTTTTGTAATGGTTAATTCTTCAGAATAAAATTTTATAGGTTGTTTACCGTGTAAATTATCTCCACTCATTTTTTCTTTTTTTATCTATAGCTAAAATAAATGACTTTGAATTATTTGAGTATATTTTAATAAAATTTTAAAGTTTCCTTAATGAGTCATTAAATAACAAAAAAATAACATTTAATGATATTAATAAATAAAACAGCTAATCTTTACTTTCAAGAGCAAAAAGGAAATTCAATTTCCTTTCCTACGCTTATTCTATGCAACATAATTTCATTGCTAGCTTTATTTATAGAACAGTCATTTTTTCTATTATAAGTTTTTTCAAAGTCCTTTATAATTTTTTGTTTATGTAAATTCACTACTTAATTTTAACTATATAAATTTTATTCAAACTATTTAGATACTTCATTTCCTTAAGGTTTATTTTATATTCTTGTATTTATAGTCCCATTTTAAATTCTCTTTTAATTCTTCAAGGTTTTTTGATACCTTAGCTATATTTGCAGCCTCGATTCTTTGATTCTTTGTAAACCTTTTAAAGATAAAAAATGTATTTAATACATCAATATTCTTATTGATATCCATTCAATTTATTTGATGAAATAATTTATAATAAATATATCGAAAAAAATTATATAAATACTACATTATTTATATTTTATAAAAAGTGTCTAATATTTAGACCAACCCTGAATTCATCAAAGCCTCAAAATAAGAAATTTTCTCTTAATATTTAGTAACATAAATTTAGAAAAATGAAAAAAGAAACTTCTGAGCAATACATTTCAAAAGATGTTGCTCAAGAAATGATTGAGAAAGCTCTTAGAAGACATAATAGGAGGTCAACTATAATATCAAGTATTCTTGGTTGGATTTTAATAGGTGGTTATTCATTTGGACTTTTTCATGTGGTTCAAAACACTTAAAATTATAAAATTAAAATATCAATCCCCCTAAATGTTAGATTAGTTAAAAATAGAAGTGAATAATGAGAGAAATTATAAAGAAGAACTTACAAGTAATAAAAAAATTTTATTCTAAGAAATTGAATACTTCAGATAATGAAATGAACTCTATTAAAAATGAATTAAAAGAATGGATTGATGATTCGTTTAGTGGAAACGAAGAAATCTGGACATTACCTGATCTTACTAGAACTGAAAGACTAGAAAACTTTTGTAGATCTATTAAAAAGAAAATAAATTAATTTTTAAATAATTAATAATTAAATTTATTTTTATTTATAAATATCTAAATCAATTTCAATACTACAAAAATTAATTTAATAAGAATTTTGCTAAATATCCCTTTAATAATATAAAAAATTTTAATAAAAAAGTTATTTATTTTTGTCCCTCTTAATGGGATATTTAACCAATTCTTTCTTCAAATTTCTAAGTAATTTGGAGTAATTCATAATTGTAAATTTTTTTGTAAAGGATTGATGCCATTTCATAAAAATAAATTTGATAAATAACTTGCTAATTGAATAATTTTAAAATTATAATAAAACTTGTGGTTTATTACTACAAAACATTATTTATTTAGGACATAAAGAATTATGACAACTAATGGAAGTTTAAGAGTAGGTCAAGAAGCTCCAGATTTTACAGCTACAGCTGTTTATGATCAAGAATTTAAAGATATTACGCTATCAAGTCTTCGTGGAAAATGGGTTGTTTTATTTTTTTATCCATTAGATTTTACATTTGTCTGTCCTACTGAGATTACTGCATTTAGTGATAGATATTCAGATTTCTCTTCTATTAATACTGAAATATTAGGGGTTTCTGTAGATAGTAAGCATTGCCATTTAGCCTGGATTCAAACCCCAAGAAATGAAGGAGGAATTGGGGATATTAACTATCCACTAGTATCTGATTTAAAAAGAGAAATAGCACAAGCATATAATGTCTTAAATGATGATGGAGAAGCTGATAGAGGCTTATTTCTAATTAATCCTGAAGGTGTAGTTATGCATACAACAGTTAATAAAGCACCAGTTGGTAGAAATGTAGATGAGACCCTAAGAATATTACAAGGTTATCAATATGTTGCTAATAATCCTGATGAGGTTTGTCCAGCTAATTGGACTCCAGGAGAGAAAACTATGTTAGAAGATCCAAAGGGAAGTAAAGAGTATTTTTCAGCCTTATAAATAGTTTAAATTTATTAACTAATACGTTTAAATATTAAATAGTAAATTAATACACCCAAATAAAAAATAGTAATTTTTGAGAGAGGTATAAAATCAACTCTTTTTGGAATTGTAATTGACCAATCACTTAGATTATTTTGATAAGTTATGAAAGACCATAAATAGTAAAATATTTCAAGAATAAATAAGTAAGATATATTTAATATATTGAGATTGTTAAAATCATAGTAATTGTTATCAGAAATATATTTATTGATAAAAATCTCTATTCCTTGCAAGTTCAGGTAATAAGTAGACCAATTTATAAAGAAAATAATAAAAAAATTAAGTAAAAATAATCTCTTTATAATTCTTTTAGTTTTATTTATTAATAGAAGTATCATTACTATTAATAAAAGTAAGATTTTTAATTTAATATCAAAATAACTATTTAAATCTATTTGAGGAATAATATAATTTATTGAAAATATAAAATATCTAATTATCAATATTGATAGAATTAGAAGAGTAAAAGTAACAAGATATCCTATAGATCTCAATTTATTACTTTCATATTTATTAGAACTAAATTTATAATCAAAGAAGTTATTTAATGAATTATTTATAACAACTATTGGAAATAAAAAGCCACTAAGAAAATATAAAATCGAATAATAAGAAAATTCAAATTTATTTAATAAGAATATGTTAAGCCATTGATCTTGCACTATTGGAAACAATGGTACAAGAAAGATAAATATAAAAGATATATGAGAAATTAGACTTAATTTTGATTAGTTATTCATACTTTTTATCTAATCATACTTTCAAAAGGTTTGTTGACAATTCCTTAAATCTGTTACCATCAATAGTCTCCTCATCTATTAATACTTCAACAATTTTTTCCAACATAGATCTATTATTACTTATTTTTAAAACGGCATTTGCTAGTGCCTCTTTTGATATCCTTATTATTTGATTATCAATAATAGAAGATGTTTTATCGGCAATTAATGATTTATTCCTAAGAAGGCTATTACCGAGAAACACTTCATCATTATTTTGATCTAAACAAACAGGTCCTATTACTGAGAAACCATATTTAGTAACCATTTCTTTTGCGATATCAGTTGAATAATTTATGTTATTAGCTGCATATTGTGTAATTTCACTAATACCAAAGACAACAATTTCTGCTGCTCTTCCTGCTAAAGCAATTTCAATTTTTGAAAGTAATAATTTTTTCGATATTAAACCACTTGATATGACATCATCATCAGGAGCTATCTTTGTATATCCACCAATAAATCCAGATCTAGGCAAAATAGTTATCTTATCAATAGAATCAATTCCATTGTTAACAGCAGAGACTATTGCTCTTCCTACTTCATTGTATGCACGTATTTTCTTTATTTTATTACTTACTACATTTGAAGATCTTAATCCAAGTGTGATCTTTTCTAAAGCATTCTCAATATTTTCATTACTAATCTTTTCAGAGAAATTTCTTGCACAATGAATCGCACTTTCATTCATTAAATTTTCAAGATCAGCTCCAGAGAAACCTGCGGTTCTAGAGGCCCAGAAATTCAAATCAACATCATCTGAAAGAGGTTTACTTAAAGAATGAACAGAAAGTATCTTATTTCTACCTTTTATATCTGGTAATAAAACTTCTATTTTCCTATCAAAACGACCAGGCCTTAGTAAGGCTGAGTCAAGAATATCTGGCCTATTTGTTGCTGCCAATACAATTATTCCAGAATTTTCAGAGAATCCATCCAACTGTGTTAAAAGTTGATTTAGAGTTTGTTCTCTTTCATCATTACCACCTCCAATACCTGCACCTCTTTGTCTTCCAATTGAATCAATTTCATCAATAAATATAATACAAGGGGAATTTTCCTTTGCTTTTTCAAATAGATCTCTTACTCGACTGGCTCCAACCCCTACAAATAACTCAACAAATTCTGAAGCAGATATCGACAAGAAAGGAACTCCAGATTCTCCTGCTATAGCTTTTGCTAATAATGTTTTACCAGTACCTGGTGGACCAATTAAAAGAACTCCTTTAGGAATTTTCGCTCCCAAATCATTTAATCTTTTGGGATTTTTAAGAAAGTTTATCATTTCTTTTAACTCTTCTGCGGCTTCTGGAACACCAGCAACGTCATCAAATCTTGTATTTACATCTTCTATAGTAAAAAATTTTGCTTTGCTTTTTCCAAAACCAAAAGCTTTTGAGGCTATCTTTGAAGTACTCTTGAGAATTAATGCAAAACCAAAAATAAAAATCAATAAGAGAAAAAATGTTGCTGTAGAATTAGCTATAGATGAATCTTTTCTGCTGTTATTTATAGTAAGATCAACATTATTTTCTGATGATTTTTCAATAATTAACTGATCGTTATAAAGAATTGGGATCTTTTCCTTTCTGCCATCTTTGTATAAAACATCTATCTCTCTTCTTCTAGGGTAAAAATATATTGATAAAACCTTTCCAGAATCTAGTTCCAAAAGAAGATCTGAATAACTTTTATTAGATTTTGAATATGAGAATTTTGAATTTAAAAACACTATAAGTTATTTAAAAACATTTTATACAAAGCATATCTGTTCTAATTAAAAATTGATAGTAATGAAATGAATTAAGTATATATTTTCTAGATTCCCAACCAAAGGTTATAATTAAAAATTATTGTTTATTTAAATATGGCTGTACCAAAGAAGAAGAAATCGAAAAGCAAGAGAAACCAAAGACATGCTGTTTGGAAAGCAAAAGCATCAGATGCCGCTCAAAAAGCTCTTTCATTAGGTAAGTCTGTTTTAACAGGAAAAGCACAAGGTTTCGTTTACCCTATCGATGAAGAAGAATCTGAAGATTAATTTTATTAAGAACCTAATTTAAAGGCTTCAAGAATTAATGCATATACAGCTCCAATTCTTATTTTATCTAATAACATCCATACTAAATATATATTCGAATTCCTTGGTGGCTTCATTCTTATAATTATTTCAAAGAGAATAATTATTACTGGAATCATTAATAACTCATTTTTCCCTTCAGAGATAAATTTTGTAATAAAATTAGCAAATAAAAAATAGCCAAATAATATAGATAACAAATTTAATGATTTATCTTTCCATGAAGACTTTAAGAAGCCTAAAAATACTAAATTTAATGAATCATAAAAAACAGTAAATCTTGTTTTTTGCATTTTTCAACAATTATTTAAAAATTTAACTAAGTACTCATAATTTATATATTTTCCATTAAGTTTAGGACCAGTAATGACTTTAGTATTTTTTTTATCATCTCCTAATGAATTTACTAAACATTTTAAGGGCAAATCTTTATCAAAATAAGTAGGAATATTTGATTTAACGCATATTGTCGGAATTTTTGCAGATAAAGAAGATTTTACTCCAGGTATAGAATCTTCAAAAACAATTGAATTAGAAGATTTTATTCCACTTAAAGCAATAGCTTTTAAATAGGGTAATGGATGAGGCTTGTGGAGATCAACATCTTCACTTGATATAAAAAATTCAAAAGGATTTTTATCTCCAAAGAGCAAATTAACCAGTAATGTAACCTGTATTCTCGAACTAGAAGTCACTATAAATTGCCTAACTTCTCTTAATTTTTAATTCATTAACTAACCTATTTACACCATCTTTTAAAGTTACTGCACCATCTTTTACTAAGGATAAATAGTGTTTTTGTTTTTCAAGATGAATCTTACTAATTAATTCTTGAGTGAAATTTTGATTTTTTAGATTAGCATAAAATGCAATCCTATTTTTTCCACCATTAATTTTTAATAGGTCTATATATGTATTTTCATCCCAATACCAACCTATACCTAAGGCCTCAAATGACCTATTAAATGCAGGTAGGTGAGCCTCTAGTTCAGTATTCGCGATAGTTCCATCTAAATCCCAATAAACTCCTTCCAAGTAAGACATTTAGGATTTAAATATTTTTATCTTTTATAAAATATTAGTGCAATAACAGCTGGTCCAGCTATTGCTACAACTGCTAATGGTATAAGTGTTGCCATGGTAGTAAAATAATATTGTGATACTATTTTTACAAAAAAACTACACAACTGTACCAATAAGTTACAAGATTGAATTAAATCATGAAATCATGGACATGTATAGAAAAATGTGGAGCATGCTGCCAGATAGATTTAAAATATAGAAAAAGCCTTACCAATATCCTAAGTCAAAAGGATATTGAACTTATTAAATCAATGACAGGAAAAGATGGATGGTGTAAACATTTTGATAAAAATAATATGAAATGTAGAATTTATGAAAGTAGACCTCACTTTTGTAAAGTAAGCTTATTCTCAATGAATTTTAAGGAATACAAAAAGAAGGGAGATGATTTTCTAATTGATTGTTGTAAAGAACACATAAGTTTTATTTACGGAAAAAAAGTGATGAAATGAATAGATTTAAGCAGGAGATATTGAATAAATAATTATGAATAAAGATGATGAAAATATAGAAAAAGGATTTGTATCAATCTTTTTAACAAGTTTCACTACAATTTTCATAGCTGAATTAGGGGATAAAACGCAGTTAGCAACGTTAATGTTATCTGCTGAATCAGGTAAACCTATGATTGTATTTCTAGGAAGTTCATTTGCTTTACTTTGCTCTAGTATCGCAGGTGTTTTAATAGGGAAATGGATATCTACAAAGATCTCAAAAGAAAAGTTTTCTTTATTTACAGGAATATTAATGACATTAGTAAGTGTATGGATTGGTTATACTATTTTTAATATAAATTATTGAAATGATTATTAATTTATTAATTTCCTCTTTCATAACTATATTTATTGCTGAACTTGGTGATAAGACACAATTAGCTACTCTTACACTTAGTGGAACATCAAAAAAACCATTAGCAGTGTTTCTAGGTTCTGCTGCTGCTTTAATTCTTGCAAGTCTTGTAGGAGTTTTAGCAGGTGGTTCAATATCAAATTTTATACCTGAAATTTATCTAAAACTTATTGCATCTTTAACGTTTTTAATTATAGGTTCAAGATTAATATTTGATTCCTTGAATAAATAAAAAATAAGAATTAATTTTTATCATTAAGATGATGTAAAATTAAATAATTAATTAACTTCAATTAAAGTAACTTATTAAAGTCTTTATGTTTAGCACTTCACATATCATAGATAATATAAAGAAAGATGAAATAGTTGAATATAAAAAACTCTGCAAGTTGTTAAAAATATCAAAAAAGAATGATAAGGATAAGTTAAATATTGCATTAGATGCATTAGAAAAACTTGAAATAATAAGGAAGAATGATAAAAATGAATTTGAAAATATTAAAAATGAAAATCATATCTCTGCAAAAATTAGATGTAGTAGTAAAGGATATTGTTTCGCAGTTAGAGATAATTCAAATGAAGATATTTATATTAAAGAAAATTTACTAAATTATGCTTGGAATGGAGATAAAGTACTCGTGAGAATAATTAAAGAGGGTCTCAGGAGAAGATCTCCAGAGGGAGTCGTTGATTGTGTCTTAGAGAGAGAAAATAAAATACTTTTAGCAAAAGTTGAAATTGTAAATGATAAGGTTTATGCATTCCCAATTGATGATCGAATATTAGCTAAAATAATACTTCCAAATAAAGATAAAAAATATTTATACAATCCTGAAATAAAGAATATTGTTAAAGTAGAAATTGATATCTTTCCAATAGCACAAGAAGAAGGGAAAGGTCATGTTATTAAAGAGTTAAAATTAAGTAATGATAATGTAATGATAATGATAATGAATTTGTTTTATCAAAAAACAATATCAACATTAAGGAAAGAGAGGAATATCTAGAAATAATAGAGCCAGAAATGGAACAGAGGTTAGATTTGACTTCTGAAAATTCATTTCATGTTTAAAAGTTGGAAAAATAATAATTCTCCATTACTTCCACTTATTCAAATAAACATCAATAAAGATAAAACATCTAATCTTTGGATACATGTAAACTCCATTGCAGAAAGGATAAATTTCAATAATAAAAATATAATGGAATATTTTAATGATAATTTTGAATCAATTCCATTAACAACTAATTGGCATAATTATCTAGAAAAAAGATTAATAAATAATGCTGAGTTTAAAATTGGTGAGAAAAATAAAGCCATTAGCTTGTGTATTTCCTTATCAAAAGAAAAAGAAATAATTGATTGGTCATTTCACCTAACTAATGTGAAATGTGTAGCAGTTATAGAGAATAAATATTTAGAGGCACTTAATAAAAGGAAGTCAAAATTAACAACCAAAATACTTCAACCTTATGAAAAGTATGAAGAACAAATAAAATTAATAATTAAAATAGCGAAAGAATTCCGCAAAAATCAAATAAAAAAAGGGAAATATGAGATTCCAAGAGAAATAAATAAAATTAAAAAATTAGATGAGTTTTATTTTCATAAACCATGTGAATACTCAATTGATTATTTTGAACCAATAAATACATTGGATCCACAAACATATATTTCGCCAATCTTATTTGAAGCTGATGCTATATGGCACCAACATTCAAAAAATTATAATTTAAAGAATATATCATATTATTCGGATAATTTAGATTATTTAAATGTGAATGAATTAATAAAACATTCACAATTAATTGATAATAATTTCGAATTAGATGAAGAAGGGAATATTACATTAGAATCACTATTTAATCATTGCAAAGATGAATATAAAAAAAGGATTTTAAATAAATATCTAATAAATAATTTAAAAACTAATAAGGCATTAATTTGTCAACCACAAGAATTAGAGAATAAATATCTATTCGCAAACTCTCCTTGGACATTACCCTCTAAAGATTTTATTAATCTTGCAAATCAATACAATATCTATTTAATGTTTAAAAATGCAAAAAGATTTAAACACATAAATATTTTTAAAAAGGACTCTTGGAAAAAAGTAAATTCTAAATTATTTAATGCAAGTAGCCTTAAAGCATCAAATTTATTATTTGATTCCTCAATTGTAGAAAGATATAATACATTCAAAGCAAAAAGTAATTCTTATATTTTAAATATTATAAGTTTAAAGAAAATTAGAGAAGCAGAAAAATTAGTTGGAGAAAAGTTTAAGGGACTTATTATTACAGTTCAAAGTTATGGTTTATTTGTAGAACTACCTGAATTATTTATAGAAGGATTAGTTCATGTAAGTACATTAAATGATGATTGGTATGAATATAGATCTAGGCAAAATCTTTTAATAGGTAGGAAATCTAAAAATACATTTCAAGTGGGAGATTTAGTTGATATAAAAATCATAAAAGTAGATATATTAAAATATCAAATTGATCTAGAATTAATAAATAAATAATAATAAAATGGATAAAATATACATAGTAATTAATTTGGCTAATATCTCAAGAAAATGAATATTAACAAAAAATTAATCGTTTCTTTTATATATTTTTTCAATTTTTATTTTATCAATCCTTAATATTAAAAATCCTGAAAAAACAAAATTTTATTTATTTACTTCCAAAACAGAAGAAATATCATTAGGAAATTTAATTACCATAACATTTATAGCTGGCTTTTCATTTAGTTCAGTATTAAGTTTAATTTCCAAAAATAATTCACAAGAATTATTAGAAAATAATTTTACTAATTATGAAGAGATTGATAAATCTGATGAAAATAACTTTAGTCAAGATTTAAATTCAAATCCGCCTCCAGAAAGAGATGTTCGTGACTCCCAGCCAACGATATCTGTAAATTATAGGTTTGTAGATCAAGATAATAATTCCTATAGTTCAAAAAAAACAACAAGCAAATAATCCTAATAACGAAGATAATGATTGGGTAAATTATGATAATGAATGGTAATTTCTATAGAGAAATATAAATAAAAACAAATTTTATATTTTATAATGTAGAAAAATATACAACTAATGGAAGATAGCAAGGGCCTAGATCAGCATAATGAGATACAAGATAAAAATATTATTAAGGAAGGTTTAGAAATAAAAAATAAAGAACCTGAATCAATAGAAAATACTGATAATGAATTAACTCAAAATAAAAATCTGAAAATTAATCTAACTGCAAATAATATTCATAAAGAAAATAATAAAATATTAGAAGATAATAAGAATAAAGAATTAACCCCTAATTTAAATGCAAATTCAGATAAAGGTAATAATAAAAATGAGACAAGCAATAATGAATTAATTAAAGAAAAAACAACTGAAGATATTAAATCATCTGTTGAAGAGACCAATTCAGATTCATCTACTAGTAATTCAGCTGAAAATGTTGATAAGGTCGATAATAAAGAATATAAAAAAGTTTCTTTAAATGTTAAAACTAATGCAAATCTAGATAAAGATAAAAACAATATTGAGACAAGCAATAATGAATTAATTAAAGAAAAAACAACTGAAGATAGTAAATCATCTGTTGAAGAGCCCAATTCAGATAAATCCTACTAGTAATTCAGCTGAAAATGTTGATAAGGTCGATAAAGAAAAGAAATTAAAGAGAATTAAAAAATTTATAAGTTAAATCTAATAAGATAAAAATAATACTAAAGAAATATCGACCCCCATTCCTGTAAAAGCAAAAGCAAAACCAGTTAAAGAACCACCAATAGAGAAAAAACCTTTTCTTGAGTTTGTAAATGATTATTTAATTCCAGAAATTAAGAATGAATTTAAACTAAAAGGGAAAGAGGTTAATAAAATTAATCTCCAAAAAACACACAGACCTATAGCAGAGGACATATGTTGGGTAATTTATTGTGAAATTAATGATACTTGTAATTTTTGGTTGTCATTTGAAAGAGATGATATAACTTCACTAAAAAGTTTTTCTTTATGTAAAAATTACGAAAAACCTAGCATTATTGAATCCTTCTTAATTGACGAAAAGAAAATAACTCTTAAATTAATCATTTCAAGAATATTACAAAGATTAAATGGTCAAAAGCTAATTGGAGCTAATTAATACACTAAAATTACACCTAGTTAACTTTTTCCTCAAAAATAACAACAATAGTAAATAATAGTATTAACGATTAATTAAAAATGGTTCAAACTCCTGATACAAAGAATAAAGCAAGTATTAATAGAGGAAAGGATCCCGCAAAGGAAACTATTCTTACTCCTAGATTTTATACAACTGATTTTGATGAGATGGCAAAGATGGACTTATCCATCAATGAAGAAGAGTTAGAAGCTATTTGTGAAGAGTTTAGAAAAGATTATAATAGGCATCACTTTGTAAGAAATAGAGAATTTGAAGGGGCTGCTGACAAGTTAGATCCTGAGACTAGAGAAGTATTTATTGAATTCCTTGAACAAAGTTGTACATCTGAATTTTCAGGTTTTTTACTATATAAGGAATTAAGTAGAAGAATTAAAGATAGAAATCCATTATTAGCTGAATGTTTTGCTCACATGGCAAGGGATGAAGCTAGGCATGCTGGATTTTTAAATAAATCTATGAGTGATTTTAATTTACAATTAGATTTAGGATTTTTAACTGCAAGTAAAGACTATACATTTTTTAAACCAAAATTTATTTTTTATGCAACATACTTATCAGAAAAAATTGGTTATTGGAGATATATAGCTATTTATAGACATTTTGAAAAAAATCCTAATAATAAAATATTCCCAATTTTTAATTTCTTTGAGAATTGGTGCCAAGATGAAAATAGGCATGGAGATTTCTTTGATGCTTTAATGAAAGCTCAACCATCTACTGTGCGTGGCTTTCAAGCTAAATTGTGGTGTAGATTCTTTCTTTTAGCAGTTTTTGCAACTATGTATATAAGAGATGTGGGAAGGAAAGAGTTTTATGAAGCTCTTGGCTTAAATGCTAGGGAATATGATGTTTATGTTATAGAAAAGACAAATGAAACAGCTGCAAGAGTATTCCCAGTAGTTCTAGATGTTAATGATCCATCGTTTTATACAAGACTTGAATTAATAGTTGAAAATAACAAACATCTTTCAAGAATTGATGGAGAAGATGGAAGTAAAATAAATAAAATATTTAAAAAAATTCCATACTTTGTTTCAAACGGTTATCAATTATTAAGACTATACTTATTAAAACCTTTAAATAGTGAAGAATTTCAACCTGCCATAAGGTAATTTCAGATCGTTTAGGGTACTATCTAAAAGAAAATGGTCCTCACTTCTTATATTAATAAGGCAATAGATTTTGATGAAGAAAACAAACAATTATTAGAAGAGATAATATCTCATGGTTTATCACTAGGTGCTGACTTTGTAGAAATTTTCTTAGAAAATACAGATAATATTTCAGTCTTAGTTGAGGAAGATTTTATAACAAGTGTAAGTCCATCTTTTGGAAAAGGAGCTGGCATAAGAATATTTAAAGACAAAAGAGATGGATTTGTAAGTACAAATGATTTATCTAGAAAAGGTTTAATTAGTTCAATAACTCAAGCGATAGAAATGTTAGATATAAATTCAACAACAATAAAAAGATTTGAAGGACTTGAGAATTTAAGAGATTATAGTATTGATAAAAATACTTGGCTAGAAACTATACCTACGGTTAATGAAATAGGAGAAAAGTTATTATCAAGTACCAATTTCTTAAAAAAAGAAGAAAAAGTTAATGTCAGAAAAGGAAGTTATGCTAGAAATTGGCAAAAAGTAATAATCGCTTCTAGTGATGGAACATTTGCTAAAGATATCCGCTTACATCAGACTGTTGGATTAAATGTAATAGCTTTAGATAAACAATATAGATCTTCTGGTAGTAGACGTTTTGGATCCTCTGACAGCCCTAATGAATTTAAAAATTGGAATCATGAAGAAGCTGCAAATGAAGTTTTAGATAGTTCCATGAATATGCTTTATGCAGATTATGTTGATGCTTGCCAAAAACCAGTTGTATTAGCTAATAAATTTGGTGGTGTAATATTTCATGAAGCGTGTGGCCATTTATTAGAAACGACACAAATAGAGAGAGGAACTACACCTTTCGCTAATAAATTAAATAAAAAAATAGCTCATGAAGCAGTAACGGCAGTAGACGAAGGTGTATCTTCGGGCTCTTTTGGTCATTATCTGTAGATGATGAAGGAATGGAACCAGAAAAATCAGTCCTCATAAAGGACGGGATATTAAAGAAATTTATTTCAGATAGAGCAGGAGAAATGAGGACTGGACATAAAAGAACTGGAAGTGGAAGAAGACAAAATTATTCTTTCGCGGCTGCCTCTAGAATGAGAAATACTTTTATAGCTAAGGGAAATTATTCTAAGGATGAATTAATAAATAGTATTAATGATGGATTATATTGCAAATCTATGGGGGGAGGAAGTGTTGGTGCGACTGGACAATTTAATTTTGCAGTTGAAGAAGGTTATTTAATTAAAAATGGAAAATTAACAAAGCCAGTAAAAGGAGCAACATTAATTGGTGAGGCAACAGAGGTTATGCCTAAAATTTCTATGTGTGGAAATGATCTGGAATTGGCACCAGGCTTTTGCGGATCCATAAGTGGAAGTGTTAATGTAACTGTCGGTCAACCTCATATTAAAGTTGATTCAATAACTATCGGAGGTAGATAAGTAAAATGGATTTAAAAGATATTACAAATCTTATAACTAATGGAGCAGAATCATTAAATATAAATAAATGGGATTTTGGTGCAAGCTTTTCAAATGATTTTTCAGTACAAGTTGATAAAGGTATTGCAAAACAATTAAAAGCTTCTCAGAAACAAGTATTAACATTAAGAGTATGGAATAATAAAAATCTAGTAGGAATAACTACAACAAGTGATCTAAGTGAAAATGGTTTAAAGAAAGCTTTATATCAAGCAAATTTAGCCTCAGAGTATGGTAACAAGAATGAACTAACAGACTTTTCACCATTGGCTAAAGATCCCATCGAAAAGATAAAAGTAGTTAAGAGATCACCTGCAGGTATAAAGAAATTGCTAGAAAAATTAAGAATCGCAGAGAATGAATTATTGAACAAACATTCAGCGATAAAGACAATACCATATAACGGTTTATCAGAAAGTTTTTTTAAAAGAATATATGCTAACAGTGATGGAGCTCAAAGAAGTTATGAGAAGAGTCAAGCAGCAATTTATCTATATGCCAGAGCTGAGGAAAATAATAGGAAACCAAGAAGTTCAGGATCTGTAAAAATAGGATATGGATTGGAAGATATAGATATTAATTCTTGCATTGATGAAGCTGCAGAAAAAACAATTTCCCATTTGAACTATTCAGCTATAGAAACAGGAAAATATAAAATTTGTTTTTCTCCTGAATCATTTCTTACATTAATAAACGCATTTAGTTCAATGTTTAATGCAAGAAGTATTATTGATGGTGTTAGTATTTCGAATAAAGATTCTATTGGTGAAATTATTGCTAATCCCTTATTAAATGTTTTTGATGATGGATTACATGAAAAGAATATTTCATCAGCACCTTTTGACGGTGAAGGTACACCAACTCAGAAATTATGTCTTATAAATAAAGGTAGACTTGAAAATTTCATACATTCAGAGTCAACTGCAAAAATTTTTAAGACAAAACCCACAGGCCATGCGGGTCTTGGATCAAAAGTTTCTGTTTCCATTGATTGGATAGTTGTAGAAAGATCTGAAGAAGTCTTATCTCAGGATAACGATTTAAATCATAAAGATTATTTAGGAAAATATATTTATGTAGAAGAACTTAATGCCATTCATGCAGGAGTTAAAGCTAGTCAAGGTTCTTTTTCTCTACCCTTTGATGGATGGGTATATGAAGGAGGCAAAAGAATCTCAATTGAAGCTGCTACTGTCGCTGGTGATTTCAAAACCTTACTCAAGGAAATTATAAATATTGAAAAGAAACAATATCTAACTACAAGTGGTATCTCGCCTCATATTTGGGTTAAAGAATTATCAATCACCGGTGACGCGTGAATATAATTTTTTGGGGTACTCCTGATTATTCTGTTGAATCTTTAAAAATACTAATAGATTCTCATCATGAAATTTCTGCAGTAATCACTCAACCAGATAAAAAAAGATCTAGAGGTAGTAAATTGATTGCCTCACCAATTAAAAAGATTGCACTCAATCATAATATTCCAGTATTTACCCCAAATAAAATAAAAAATAATATTAGCTTTATTGAAAACTTAAAATCTTTTAATAGCGATGTTTTTGTTGTTATTGCTTATGGAAAGATCTTAAGTAGTGAAATACTAACTATTCCTAGATATGGATGTTGGAATGCTCATGCATCACTATTACCTCGATGGCGGGGAGCAGCACCAATTCATTGGTCGTTATTAAAAGGTGATTCTTTTACAGGTGTTGGAATAATAAAAATGGATGAAGGATTAGATACAGGAGATCTCCTCTTAGAAGAGAAAGTACGAATTAAAGAAAGTGATAATTTACATACTTTAAGTCAAAAACTTAGTATCCTTTCCTCAAATTTAATTTACAAATCCCTAGAAATAATAGAAAAGGAACCTAAAGCTATAAAATCGAAATTATCTCCTCAGAAATTAAAAGATATAGAAGTTAAATATGCAAGAATGATAAACAAAGAAGACTATAAATTAGATTTTAATGATAGTGCTGAAAATATATTGAGAAAAGTGAAAGGTTTGTTTCCTAGGTCATACATAATACATAGTGGCAAAGTTTTAAAAATATTAAATGTAAGATTACTTAGTGAAAGTGAGATAAAGAAAACTGATAAAACTTATGCAAAAAGAAATATAAATAATATTGGAAAGGTATTAGAAATTTTTAAAAATGAAGGAGTGGTTATAGCAACTAAAACCGAACCAATATTAATCAAAGAAATTAAACTAGAAGGGAAAAATATTTCAAAAGGAAATCAATTAATTCAACAATTAAATCTTAATAAAGGTGAGAAAATATAGTTATGCTTTTTTTGAAAAGCCCCAAACAAAAGATATAAAAATAAGTATATAAAAATAATAATCAGGTAAAAAACTTTCTTTTACCAAAGTATTTAATATAAGTTTCACTCCAATTATTAAAATAGCTATATATCCTGCCATTTCTAATCTAATAAAATATTCTAAAAGTCTCAAAAATATTTCTGAAGTAAACCTTAAGGCAATAACACCTATAAGTGCTCCTATTACTATTAATATATATTGATCGCTTATGGCAACTGCGGTAGTAATACTATCTATTGAGAATGCTAAATCAGTTATAGATAATAATGCTACTACTTTTAAAAAATCAAAATTTTTATTTGTAATTGATAAATCATCAGTGAGAGAAGTATCTATTTTCTTATTTTTTAAAATAACGTTAGAGAAAAACAAATATATTAAATACAAACCTGCAAATATTCTTATAAAAAGAAACTTTAATAAAAAGCTAGACAATAAGATAAGTAATATTCTAAATATAAGTGAAATAGTTATACCAATATTTAAAGCATTAGTTCTGTCAGTTGAATTTTTTAAAGATTTAGTTAAAGATGCTAAAGCGATAGCATTATCCGCTGAGAGTAATATTTCCAAACTTATTAAAATTGGTAGTAATGTTAAAATCTCTGACCAACTATCTATTTGATCGAGAGTAGGTATAAAAGAGTTTACCGATGCTGTATCCATTAATTATTTTCACAGTCAATCAAAATCTAATATAATGTAAGATTATTTGCTAATCAAGGTGATTAAATACTTATGAGTCTCAAATCAATAATTAATTATATATCTAACTCTCAAGTAACAAATGAATTAATAGGAAGATTAAAAAAAGAAAAGGAAATAAATATTATTGGTTCTAGTAGATATGCGAAAGCAATTTTAATAAATAGTATTGCAAATAAAGTAAATAAAAATATATTTTTAATATGTTCAAATACAGAAATAGCATATAAATGGTATGGATATTTTGAAAGTATAAATAATAATGACGTTCTATATTATCCCCCAAATGAAAATTTACCTTATGAGGTTAGGAGTAAGTCAAGTGAAGTTGAATATTCTCAATTGAATATTATTAGTAGATTACTAAATAAAAATGAAAATGATAATTCACCCAGAAATATAGTAATTACAACAGAAAGATCTTTACAACCACATTTATTAAATAAAAAATATTTTAGTGATTCAAATTTAAATCTTAAAAAAGGGGATAATTTAGAGTTAGTAGAGCTCACAAAAAAATTAATAGATTTAGGGTACAGTAAAGAAGAAATAACAACTACAGAAGGTCAATGGAGTAGAAGAGGCGATATTGTTGATATATTTGCAGTTAATAATGAAGTACCAATCAGAATAGAATTTTTTGATAATAGTATAGAAAAAATAAGAGAATATGACCCCTCCACTCAAAAGACATTAGATACCATAAACAATATAAATATTTCTCATTGTGGATCATTTCAAAAGATAATAAAAGAACTTAAATATTTATCTTTAGAAAATGATTTTATCCTTGATAAAAATAATAATAGTAGATTAAATATAGATAGATTTTTAGGATTAATTGAAAATAATCCTTCCAGCTTAATTGATTTTATTGATAGTCGATCATTAGTAATTTTTGATGAATTAGAAGAATGTAGAAAATTTACAAAAAATTGGTTTTATGATTCAGAAGAGAATTTTAAAAATAATCATAAAATAATCAATGATATATTAAATAAGAATAATATAAATAAAAAATTAGAACAAAATTTATTTAAAAATGATGAAGAAATATATAACAATTTTTTAAAATTCTATAGGATTAATTTATATGAATTTGAATCTAAATTTAATAGCAAAAATAAGTTTTTATTGTCAGATAAAATTATTTCATCACCTGTAAAGAATATAAGTAAAATTTCACAAGAAGTAAATAATTGTATTAATAATAATGATAAAGTTTGGATTATTACTGCCCAACCACTAAGAACGAAAGCAATCTTATTCGAAAATAAAGTAAATACATTTTATCTTGAAAATTCTTCTAATATAAATAAATCTCAAAAATTAATAAAAGATTTAATACCTATAATAATTAAAAAGAAAAACGATTATGAAATTGATGGTTTCTATTTACCTATATGGAAATTAAAAGTATTTACAGATAAAGAATTATATGGACAACAAAGTCTTTTCAAGAATTTTTTTATTAGGAAAAGAAATAAAAGTATTACATCTAAAATAGATCTTAATAAAATAAATCCCGGTGATTATATTGTTCATAAAAATCACGGAATTGGTAAATTTCTAAAAATAGAAAAAATTAATTTCATCGGTGAATCTAGAGATTACTTAGTTATTCAATATTCGGACGGAAAAATCAGTGTCGCAGCTGATCAGCTTGGCAGTATAAACAAATATAGATCATCTGGAAATGTAAAACCTAAAGTTAATAAATTAGGTGGAACCGAATGGCAAAAAGTAAAAGATAAAAATAAAAAAGCCATTAAAAAAATAGCAGTAGATCTTTTAAAACTTTATGCAGAAAGAGAAAAATTGAAAGGATATGCATATCCACAAGATGGTCCTTGGCAAAATGAATTAGAGGACTCATTCCCACATCAACCAACTCCTGATCAAATAAAGGCTGTTAATGATATCAAGAATGATATGGAAAAAGATATTCCCATGGATAGATTAATTTGTGGAGATGTTGGATATGGAAAGACAGAAGTTGCTATAAGAGCAATTTTTAAAGCTATTACATCAGGGAAACAAGTAATATTATTAGCACCAACAACAATACTTGCACAGCAACATTGGAAAACTATTAGTAATAGATTTTCTCCATATCCAATAAAAATTTCACTTTTAAATAGATTTAAAAAGGAATCAGAAAAAAAAGAAATTCTTAAAGGATTGATTAATAATACCGTTGATCTAGTTGTTGCGACACATCAAATATTAGGAAAAGAAATTGATATAAAGAATCTAGGTTTACTTGTTATTGATGAAGAACAAAGATTTGGAGTAAAACAAAAAGAAAAAATTAAAAAAATTAAAAAAAATATTGATGTATTAACTTTAACCGCAACACCTATCCCTAGAACTTTGTATATGAGCCTTTCAGGTATTAGACAAATGAGTCTTATAGAGACACCTCCTCCCTCCCGTAGGTCTATTAAAACATATTTATCTGAAATTGATACAGATGTAATTAGAACTGCAATTAGCCAAGAACTTGATAGAGGGGGACAAATATTTTATGTCCTACCAAGGATATCAGATATAGAACAAGCTATTGATAAGTTAAAAAATATGTTCCATGATTTAAAATTTATAATTGCTCATGGTCAAATGAATGAAAATGACTTAGAAAATGCAATGATAACATTCAATAGTGGCGAAGTAGATTTAATGATTTGCACCACAATAATTGAGAGTGGATTAGATATACCTAAAGTAAATACTATTATTATTGAAGATGCTCACAAATTTGGTTTATCTCAGCTTTATCAGTTAAGAGGTAGAGTTGGAAGAAGTGGTGTACAGGCTCACGCTTGGTTGTTTTATCCGAATATAAATAAAATTAATGAAGCTTCAAAGCATAGATTAAAAGCCATAAAAGATTTTTCTGAACTAGGGAGCGGATATCAACTTGCAATGAAGGATATGGAAATTAGAGGAGTAGGAAGCTTACTAGGTGAAGCACAAAGTGGGCAAGTAAATAATATTGGATATGACTTATATATGGAGATGCTTAAAGAGGCTATATCAGATTTAAATGGCAAAGAAATACCAGAGGTGAAAGATACACAAGTAGATTTACCAGTTAATGCATTTATCCCTGGTACCTGGATATTAAATAGAGAAGAAAAACTAGAAGCATATAAAAACATAACAACATTGCCTAAATAATGAACAAATAACAGAATTAGCAAGTGATTGGGCAAATAGGTATGGATTAATACCAGAGCCAGTTGAGTCTTTACTTCAAATCATGAGGTTAAAGTTATTAGCAAGAAAATGTGGCTTCATAAGCATAAAAATTAAAAAGCCAAACATAATTTTAAATACAAGAATGAAAATAAATGCTTTTAAACACCTTAAAGAAGAATTGCCCACAAATATTCAAAATAAATTTGTATTTCAAAGTGAAAATGAGAGTGAAATCTCTAGAGTAATTATTCGTGGTTTAGGAGTACTTGATACCCAAATGCAAATAGAAAATCTAATTAATTGGTTTAGTATTATGTCTATTTCAGTTGAAAAGCTTTTAACACAAGAAATTAAAATTTAATTATTAAAAAAATATTCAATTAACCCAAAAATGATTTATTTAGGTTAGCTTAATACAAATTTCAAAATGCATGGGTGAATACATTGATATAGGAGTTCAAACTCCAATATTTGCATACATAATATTAATTTCTTCAGTTGCAGTTGGAGCTGTAGCTTTATTAGGATTTGAAACTGAAAATGATGATGACGATTCTGATTCAGGTAGTGGTGGATTAATGCAACCTATTTAATATTAACGAAACCTAATCTTTCTTGATCTTGGTAATAATAGCTTGACAATTCTATTAATGCTTCCAGCAATCAAAAATAAAGAGATTAAAAATGTAAAACAAATTAATAAGACAATTAAAATCTCTAATGAGTAAGATAATATTTCCAATAAATTATTAAGAGTACCTATTACATTGTTTTTGAAAGAATTAAATAATTCAATTTTCTGTGGAATAAAATAGTTTATTAACAATAAAAACAACCCAACTATCATCATAAAAGAGGATTCCTTTATTAGATCTCTTCTTGATTTACCTCTTTTATATAACTTATTTTTAAATAAATATTGTCTTGATTTTCTTTTTATATTTGGCATTTTTTTTGCAGCCCTAATAAAAGTTAAAATTTAACCTAAATCTTATAAATTATTTAAAAATATAATTATTTTATTTTTATCACAATATTTGAGTAATTGCTAATTATGGAAATATTCTTATTTCTAGAATCCTTAACTTCAAAGAAATAAAAACCTATAAATGTAAACAAAGAAATGCTAAACAATGCTATTAAAGGTGGGAAAATAGTATATGATAATTTATTCTTATCAAAATAAAGAAAGCTTTTCTTTTTTATATTGGGTAACAATTCATTGAAATCAATTTTTATTTCTTTAAAATTCTTCAATTGATCAAAACAATTTATTATGTCAGAGAATTCTGCATATCCTATATTTAATTTGAGGGGTTTTACATCAGGTTTAGTACTTTTAAGAGTAATTATATAGCTTCCATTCTCATCAAGATTTAAATCAATAAGTTCAGACTCAATCTTTTCTTCTCGATCTAGTAAAGACAGTGCAGCACATTTATAAAAAGCCTTAATTACAGACTTTAGATGATCAAAACTACCTTCTATTTCAGGTTGATTTATAATTGAAAGTTTCCAGCCTGAAATAATAGAGATATTATCCTTATTATCATTATTTGAATAATCCGGTAAACCAGATATTACAAGTTCTGTGGATGACTGATTAAAACTATATTTATTCTGAAGCATTTTATAAATTTGCCAAAACAAATCTTAATCTATTATATCCTTCTTCAGAGGAAGCTAAAGATAAGGTAAGTAATATTTTCTTATAATATTTTTGACTATTATCATAATCTATAAGATTTTTTACAATGATACTTTCTGTATTAAATCTCTCTTCAATTAATTCAATAAATCTTGATTGAAAATCATTCCAAAGTTCAGGTTTATTTATGTAATTATCTTTTGAAGAAACTATAGCTCTTATATATGGATATAGATATTTAGACATCTCAGATGTAATTTTAATTAAACCATCAAATTGCTGGGTATTAATATTATTATAATTTGGTGATTTTCTCATGGGATTATTAGATCTTAATTTCCATATTGAAACTTTTGATGGAAATAAATGCTGTAAATTAAGTTTATTAGATATTGCAAACATAGACTCAGAACCGTTTAAATCTATTGTTTCTAAAGCTAGTAAGAGTAAATCTAATCTTTCAATAGAGGCTTTAGATATTGATTTATTAAAGTTAATTGTAGAAATGATTGTATAATTTAATTAACCTTATTATAACAGAAAAATATAATTAGCTCCATAAGAAATCATAAAGTTTATCAAGTTCATCAGTTGTTATTAAACTATAACTCCATAAGGCCAATGGTAGTGAAGTATTATTTCTTTTAGATAATTTAATTCCTAAGTGAATTGTAGAGTAACTTAATCCTATCTTTTTATTTAAATATATAATTACTTTATTTGATATTTTTGAATTCATCTTTATTTAATAGAATGCTTTATATTAAAAGTTATAAGATTTCTAATAAAGAAAATCTTTAATAAATTAACTCTCTTAAGTAAAATAAATAATAACTTGCGAAGAAATAAACAAAATATATTGTTTAGTGTAAATAAGTTAATAAAAAAGATAGAAAAAGATAAATTTATTTTTAATTCTATATATTTTCTATATAAATAAAGAAATCCTAAATTATTTAAAATCTTAATATTTTTAGGATCATTATTTTCTAAAAAATAATAAATTTGTAGGATATTATCAATAATAATATCAAATTTTAAATTAAATAATATATTTGATTTGAATTTATTTTCATTAAAGTAAATTGACTTATTTTTAATTATATAGGTTGAGGAGATATCACTAACATTTAAAAAATTGATATCACCAATAATTTGATCAATTTTTAACTCATTAGGTAATAGTGTCGTTAAATTATCTAGAAAAAAACTTTTAGAGTTCTGAGACCTCTCTTTTATTTGAATAGAGACATTATTCCATATAATTTGATAAAAATTATTATTAATTGGGGTTAATATTAGTAATCCATCAGTTGTATTTATTTCATACAATCTTTTTTCAACGTTACCTCTTAAAAAAACATTAAAAATTAATATTTGTTCGTTTATTCTTTTAAAAGTTTCTAATGGATATTCATCATAACTTTTAAAATTAAACTCAAAATCAAAAGTTAGTGATTCATCTACTAATTGATTTTTTAAAATAAAATATACATTATCAAAATCTTTTAGTTTATTTGTTAACAAGCTTTTAATATCTGAATATTTAGCAGTCCAACCAATAGTATTTAAGTTTTTTTCTGAGATTTCAGTCCGTAATAACAATTGCTCAGAGACTATATTATCTTTAAATTCAAAGGAGTTAAAACCATAAGAAATATCTTCAAATTCATTCCAGATATCAAAATTACTTAATATATTTTTTGAAAAATTCGAAAATGAGTAAATTTGATCAGCATAATTGAACTCAGAGTTTATTAAGGAATCAAATATGTAAACATCGTATTTAAATTTTGCTAAAACAAAAGCTAAGAAAAGGCTTCTTGGACTTTCACCATTAATCTTTAATTTGAGTCTTCTCTTCATAAAACTTTAAATATTATTTTTGTAAAGAAAGCAAATTTCTTCAAAGGCAGGTCTTAAAAGATATGGATAATCACCAACCCACAAATTAATTTCTGGTAACCATGCATCAGTTAAAAATAACTTTCCATTAAAAGATCTCTCATTAGCCGAAACTAAGCATTTCACTCTAAGTCCACGAGTAATAATACTGTGTCTATTTTCCATGGGAAAACTAATTTTACTTAAATAACCATCTTCATCTTCTAATTCTATTGTAAGCCATGTTCTTTTATTCTCAACTATCTCTAAATTTCCGTATCTATTAGTTTGTTCCCTTGAACTTTCAATTTTTTCAATTTGGTATATGTCAGAAATAATCCCATCAAAAATAGAAAAAAATTTAAATTGTTTATACTTAAGATTTTTTCTACTCGCTTCAAGTATTGGCCCCCACAATATATATAAAGCAAAACTCAAACAGAGAATTAACCATAAAACATCAGTTTGATTACCAAATTGATTATTACCAATAACTAATGTAATTGCAGCTCCAATTGAAGAAATAATTAATCTCTGTAGAATTTTTCTTGGATTACCCAAACTGTATTTAAATTGTCCTCCAGTTGCAACTGAGGGAATCAACTTGGCAACTTGATTAATTTTTATAGGAATAAGCATATTAAAAAATTAATTTCTCTAGCCCATAAACTAAAGTTTCATAATTTCCAATTTTCCTAATTGATTGCAAAACACCTGGCATATAGGCTTTTCTATCTATTGTATCGTGCTTAATTGTGTATGTTTCTCCAGGTGAACCCATAATAACGACCTGATGAGCTAATAATCCAGGTAATCTAATGGAGTGAATATTTATTCCAGATTCTCTTACTCCACCTCTTGATCCAGAAAGTGATTCACTTTGCTTTACAAGTAGTTTATTAAATTTCTTAGGATATTCTTCTATCATCTCAGCTGTTTTTAAACATGTACCACTTGGAGAATCAGCCTTCTGGTTGTGATGCATTTCAATTAATTCAACATTGTCGTAAAATTTTGCAGCAACAGATGCTGCTTGTTGAAGTAAAACCATACCAACTGAAAAGTTCGGTATAATTGCACATCCGATAGATGCTTTCTCAGAAAAGCTAGATAATTCATTAATTTGTTCAGAGGTTAATCCTGTTGTTCCTATTACTGGGCAAACACCATACGCAATTGCAGCTCTCGTATTTTCGTAAACAGAATCAGGATGTGTAAAATCAACCATTACAGGTTTCAGATCAGAATCTCTATAACTCTGGCTTACAGTACATAAACTTCCTTCAAGGTCATTTGACAAAAAAACCTCTGATTCAGGGATATCAAAAAATGATGATAAACTTTTACCATTACATTCATCATTGAGATCAATTGCTCCTACTAATTCACAATCATTTGAATTTGTAACAGCCTCTATAACTTCGCGTCCCATCTTCCCTAATGCTCCAGATACTAGTACAGGTATGAGTTTTTTAGGATTTTGTGTCATGATAAAAAAAGTTTTTTGTTAAAAAGGATGTTACACGCTATGTATATTGCACACAATAACGACAAATCAACCGTAGGCTGGTAAAAATACTTAAAGAAAAACATGTTTACGCAGGTCCGCTCAGCAAATCGCAGAGTACTTCCTGCCGAGAATAACAAACATAAAGTTGTTATCAAAGCAGTATATGTTGTTCTCGAGCCACAATACCAAAATTCACTTACAGAAGCCGCTAAATCAATTAATGAAACTCAAGGTCCAATTGGGATAGAGCTTAGTGGCTATTTAATAGAGGAATTAAGAGATGAAAATAATTATCAAGATTTTGTTAATGATGTTTCAAAAGCTGACCTATTTTTGGCATCTTTAATTTTCATAGAAGATCTAGCTCAAAAAGTTGTTGAAGCAGTAACTCCTTACAAGGAAAATCTAAAAGCTTCAGTTATATTTCCCTCCATGCCTGAAGTTATGAGACTAAATAAATTAGGTTCATTTAGTATGTCTCAATTAGGTCAATCAAAAAGCATTATTGGAGATTTAATTAAAAAGAAAAAGGAAGCTGATGGAGCTAGTTTCCAAGATTCAATGTTGAAATTATTAAATACATTACCTTCAATTTTAAAATATTTACCAATCGAAAAAGCTCAAGATGCACGTACATTTATATTAAGTTTTCAATATTGGCTTGGTGGTACAACATCAAATCTTAAAAATCTTTTGTTAATGCTTTCTGAAAAATATGTAATAACTGAAGATATCAAAAATGAAGTAGAAGAATTTAATATTCAAGACCCAGAAACATTTCCAGATCTTGGTATTTGGCACCCAATGGCACCAAATATGTTTGAGAGTCTAGATGAATATATGTCTTGGGATAACAATAGAAAAGATATAGAACCAAAATCTACAACTAGTCCAACAATTGGATTAGTTCTCCAGAGGAGTCACATAGTCACAGGTGATGATGCACATTATGTTGCAGTTATTCAGGAATTAGAATATAGAGGTGCAAGGGTTATTCCTATATTCTGTGGTGGTTTAGATTTCTCAAAACCAGTTGATGAATTTTTCTATGATTCATTAAATAAAGATAATCCTATTGTTGATGGAATTGTATCCCTTACGGGGTTTGCCTTAGTTGGTGGCCCTGCAAGGCAAGATCATCCTAAAGCGATTGAGGCGTTAAAAAAATTAAATAGGCCTTACATGGTTGCTTTGCCGCTAGTATTTCAAACCACCCAAGAATGGGAAGAGAGTGACTTAGGTTTACATCCTGTGCAAGTAGCTTTACAGATTGCGATTCCTGAACTTGATGGTGCGATAGAGCCAATTATCCTTTCAGGTAGAGATGATGCGACGGGCAAAGCTCATACACTTCAAGATAGGGTTGATGTAATTGCTGAGAGAGCAATTAAATGGTCAACATTAAGAGTAAAGAAGAGAGAAGAGAAAAAACTTGCAATTACTGTTTTTAGTTTTCCACCAGATAAAGGTAATGTTGGTACTGCTGCCTATCTAAATGTTTTTGGTTCAATCTATAGAGTACTCCTTGAAATGAAAAGTAAAGGATATAAAATTGATGGTCTTCCTAATAATTCCAAGGAATTAATGGAAAAAGTTATTAATAATCCAGAGGCAATGGAAGGTTCTCCTGAATTAAATATTGCTCACAAAATGTCAGTAAAAGAATATGAAGAATTTACTCCATATTCAACAAGACTAGAAGAAAACTGGGGAAAACCACCAGGAAATCTTAATAGTGATGGTCAAAACTTACTTATATACGGTAAACATTTTGGTAATGTCTTCATAGGAGTTCAGCCTACATTTGGATACGAAGGTGATCCAATGAGGTTACTTTATTCTAGAAGTGCAAGTCCTCATCATGGTTTTGCCGCTTATTATACTTATGTTGAAAAGATTTGGGAAGCTGATGCAGTTCTTCATTTTGGAACCCACGGATCTTTAGAATTTATGCCTGGTAAACAGATGGGTATGAGTGAAACTTGTTATCCAGATTCTTTAATTGGATCACTACCTAATCTTTACTATTACGCTGCGAATAATCCATCAGAGGCAACTATTGCTAAAAGAAGAGGATATGCATCGACAATTAGTTATTTAACACCACCAGCTGAAAATGCAGGTTTATATAAAGGCCTAAAAGAGTTAAGTGAATTAGTTGGTTCATATCAACAACTAAGAGAAAATAGCAGAGGAATTCAAATTGTTAATTCAATAGTTGAAACTTCTAAGCAATGTAATTTAGATAAAGATGTTAGCCTACCAAATTCAGATGCCTCCGATTTAACTCTAGAAGAAAGAGATCTTTTTGTAGGTAATGTCTACAAGCAACTAATGGAAATAGAGAGTAGGTTATTACCATGTGGATTACATACAATTGGAGAAGCTCCAACGGCTGAAGAAGCTGTTGCTACTCTTGTAAATATAGCTTCTCTTGAAAGAGAGCAAGAACAACTAAGGTCTCTACCTGGCTTATTAGCTGAATCAATTAATCTAAAAATTGATGAAGTTTATAAAGGGAATAATAAGGGAGAACTTAAGTTTGTAGAACTAAATGAGAAAATTACTAAAACATCAAGAGAGTCAATATTTGCAATGGTTAAATCATTAAAAATAGTTGATGGAAGAGTTTATTTAGAGAAATCCTTATTATCTAAATTATTTGAGTTTTTAAAAATCTTTGGAATTAATACACCAACCCCATGGTTAAGAATTTGTAGAATTAATGGTTTTAAAGATATTAATCAAAATGAATTAAATAAACTTTTTGATTATTTGCTTTTTTGCCTTGAGCAAGTATGTGCTGACAAGGAAATGGAAAGTCTCATAAAAGCATTAGATGGAAACTATGTATTACCAGGGCCAGGGGGAGATCCTATTAGGAATCCAGGAGTATTACCAAGTGGTAAGAATATCCATGCTCTAGATCCTCAATCAATACCAACAGTAGCTGCTGTAGCAGCTGCGAAATCAGTTGTAGACAAACTTATAGAAAGACAAAAAGAAGAACAAGGAACTTGGCCAGAAACAATCGCATGCGTTTTATGGGGAACAGATAATATTAAAACTTATGGTGAATCTTTAGCACAAATTTTATGGTTTGTAGGTGTTAAACCTATGCCTGATTCCGTCGGAAGAATTAATAAATTGGAGCTAATTCCATTAGAAGAACTTGGCAGGCCTAGAATTGACGTTGTAGTAAATTGCTCAGGTGTATTTAGAGATTTATTTATAAATCAGATGGCATTAATAGATCAGGCTGTTAAATTAGCTGCTGAAGCTGATGAACCACTTGAACAAAACTTTGTTCGTAAACATTCATTAGAACAAGCAGAAAAAGAAGGAACGAGTCTAAGGGAAGCATCTGCGAGAGTATTCTCAAATGCAAGTGGTAGTTACAGCTCGAATGTAAATTTAGCGGTTGAAAACTCTACATGGGAAGAAGAAAATGAACTCCAAGAGATGTATTTATCCAGAAAAACTTATGCCTTCAATGCAGATAATCCTGGAGAGATGAACCAAAAAAGAGATGTTTTTGAATCAGTAATGAAAACTGCCGATGTAACATTTCAAAACTTAGATTCTTCTGAGATTTCCTTAACCGATGTAAGTCATTACTTTGACTCTGACCCAACCAAATTAATTAAGACACTTAGAGATGATGGTAAAGAGCCTACAAGTTTTATTGCAGATACAACAACTTCAAATGCCCAAGTTAGGACTTTAAGTGAAACTATAAGATTAGATTCCAGGACAAAACTTTTAAATCCTAAATGGTATGAGGGGATGCTTAAATCTGGTTATGAAGGGGTAAGAGAACTTTCTAATAGACTTAATTACACTCTAGGATGGAGTGCAACTAGTGGCCAAGTAGATAATTTTGTTTATGAGGAGACAAACGAAACATTCATAAATGATGAAGAAATGCGTAAAAGATTAATGGAATTAAATCCTAATAGTTTTAGAAGAATTGTTGGCACATTACTTGAAGTTAATGGAAGAGGTTATTGGGAAACTTCTGATGAAAATATTGAAAAATTAAAGGAGCTTTATCAAGAAGTGGAAGATAAAATTGAAGGAGTTAAAGAATAAAATTTCATTCTCTAAAAATTTTATCTGCCATTTTAATAATTTGATAATTAAGCTCAACATTATGTACCCTTACAATTTCAATATTAAGTTGTGAACATAAACAGCTTATTGCCAAAGAACCAATATCTCTATCTTTTGGATTAGAAATATTTAAAACTTCTCCAATAAATCTTTTCCTTGAAGCCCCAATAAGTAAAGGATAACCTAATTCCTTAAATTTCTTTAAATTTTTTAAAACAATAATATTCTGCGAAGTGTTTTTAGCGAAACCCAATCCTGGATCTAAAATAATTTTATTCATATTTACTCCTTTGGATATTGCTTTCTCAATAAGAATTTTCAAACTATCAATTATATCCTCAATTAAATTTTCATAACATGTTAAATCATTCATAGTTTGACTATTCCCTTTACTGTGAGTAATTACAAATGGACAGTCAAATTTAGAAACTACGCCATACATTCCTTCATCCCTTCTTCCTCCAGTAACATCATTAATCCAATTTGCTCCATTTAATAAAGCTTTAAATGCAACATCAGAATTAAATGTGTCAACAGAAATAATTATGTTAGGAAACCTTTTTCTTACTTCCCTCAAGATAGGAATTAATCTTTCAATTTCTTTAGCCGAACCAACTTCTTCTGCTCCAGGTCTAGTACTTTGAGCACCAATATCAATAACATCTACTCCATAATTTATAAATTTTTCTACTTGAACCAAGGCTTTTTCTAAATCAAAAAAATCACCTCCATCACTGAATGAATCAGGAGTAAGATTTAATATACCCATTATTGAGGTTTTTCTTCCCCAATCATAAGGTAATGAATTATCGTTATTTAAAGTTTGCAATTCTAGCGAAGCTAATAGGGTCTAAAGAAGCACCTCCAACTAATACTCCATCTATATCACTCATTGACATTATTTCATCAATATTATTTGGTTTTACAGAGCCTCCATATTGAATTACAACATCTTCATAGCCAATTAAGTTTCTTATTAATTTACAAATTTTATTAGCATCTTCTGCTTCACAGGTTTTACCCGTTCCTATTGCCCAAATTGGTTCATATGCAACTATTAAATCTGAAGGATTTGTGCCCTCAAGTCCTTGTTCAACCTGTCTAGAAATAATCCTTTCTGCTTCTCCTCGCTCTCTTTGTTCTAATGTTTCACCAACACAAACAATTGGAGTTAGTCCATTTGATTGAGCTGATTTTGCCCTTTTATTTATTTGCTCATCACTTTCACTAAAATACTTTCTTGGTTCACTATGACCTACGATTGCATATTTGACATTATGTTCTAATAACATCACTGGAGATATTTCTGCAGTAAAGGCTCCTGAATCTTCCCAATGAATATTTTGACTAGCAATATTTAAATTCATTGAATCAGAAAAAGATGCGAATGTTGATATTGCTGTATAGGGAGGTGCTATTACTATATTGCGATTAGTATTTATATTTTCGATTAAAGGAATAAAATCCTTCAGGAAATTTTCAGTCTCCGCACATGTCATGTGCATTTTCCAATTACCAGCAATTACAGTTTGTCTCACAAATTTAATCCAAGAAAATATCTTATTATAACTTTAAGCTCAATAGGTCTCTTTCTCAAAGATTATTTCATTTTTTAAAAATAAAACCTTATCGCCATAAGTTAATTTTCTTCCTCTTCTTAATTCAATATCGCCATTAACTTTAACTTTCCCAGATTTAATAAATATCTTTGCTTCTCCTCCTGAAGAAACAAGATTCTTCCATTTTAAAAATTGATCCAGTTTCATAGTTTTTTTAATTCAAAGGTATTGATAAAGTGAAATAAATACATTTTAAGTTTCTTGGGTTTAATTCCTCCAATAAAACCTTATTTAGGCAGATTAAGTAAAGGTTTTGCTTGCATGATTATATATGTAGCTTGTTGGCCTATTTTAGCGTTTCTAGCAGGAAAACTTATTCCCGCAATTGGATCAGGAGATTTAAATTCAGTATCAAATATAATATTACGAACACTAATTATTTTTCTAATACAAAAAACTGCTCAATACGGACAGGATCTTTTTATAGCGAAACCATCATTAGAAATAAGTGAAGAGATAAGAAATACCTTATTCTCTAAGATACACAAAATCAAAATTAATTTTATAGAAAAAATTTCGGCCGGTGACATAACTTATAGATTAACGGAGGATGCTGATCGGCTAAGTGAAGTTATTTATAAAACAATACAAGACTCATTACCATGTACCTTGCAATTATTAGCTGTAATTTTATATATGATCTATTTAGATTGGTCATTGACATTATCTACATTTATACTAGCTCCATTAATAATTATTTCTGTAAATAAATTTGGGGAGAAAGTTTTATTCGCTTCAGAAAATAGTCAGGAGACTACTAGTGAACTAGCTAGTCTAATTGGAGAATCAATAAATGGGATTACTACAATAAGAGCTTATGCAAGGGAAAGTTGGATAAAAAAAAGATTTAATACTCAATTAAAGGTAAATAAAAGGGCAAAATTTAAAACATTAAAATTATTAGCTTTACAACATCCAATCGTTGGATTTATAGAAGCTTTTGGAATATTAGCAATACTTGCATTAGGTGCTTTACGTATAAATTTAGGATTACTTAATAGTGAAGAATTTAGCAGTTTCTTTGCAGCAATATTAATGCTTATTGATCCAATAAGCCACCTTACTACAAATTTTAATGATTTTAAACAAGCCCAAGCTTCTTTTAAAAGATTAGAAAAAATAAATCAACAACCTATTGAGAGTGATTATCAAAATTCAGAGGATATAAAAATTATGTATGGAAAGATTGAATTTAAGGATGTAAGCTTTTCATATTTAAAAGATATAAAAGTCTTAAAAGGTATTAACCTTAAAATTTCGAGAGGAGAAATTATTGCTTTTGTGGGAGCATCAGGTTCAGGTAAGACTACAATGCTATCTTTAATTCTTAAATTTATCAAACCTGATAAAGGTGATATTTACATAGATGATAAAAATATTAGTAATCTAAACGCAAAATCAATAAGATCAAAAATTGCGATTGTTCAACAACAACCATTTCTATTCTCAGGAACAATTAAAGATGCAATTAAAATGGGAAGATTATTTAATGATGAAGAAATAATTGAATCAGCTAAAATCGCAAACGCTCATGAATTTATTAATAAACTTCCTGACAAGTACGATACACTTATAACTGAAAGAAATTTTAATTTCTCAGGAGGTCAAATACAACGAATAGCAATAGCAAGAGCTATCTTAGGAAATCCAATAATTCTTTTATTAGATGAGGCGACAAGTGCGCTAGATGCAGACTCTGAAGCAGAGGTTCAAAAAGGATTAAACCAAGCGATGAAAGATAGAACAGTTATTATTATTGCTCATAGATTATCTACAACTCAAGATGCAAAAAAAATAGTAGTTTTTAATAACGGAGAAATAGTTGATACAGGTACTCACTTTGAATTAATTGGCAAAGATGGAATTTATAAAGATTTATGTGAAAAACAATTAATAAATAAATATTAAAATTATCTTATTTCTAAAGTTAATAATTATCTATGACAACAAAGGATTTTGATAACAAAAAACCAGTCCTTACATTTGACGGGAAGAAATATATTATGGAAGATTTATCAGATGAGATTAAAGAAGTCATAAAAAGTCTTCAAATTGCTGATGCTCAATTAAAAATGCATGAAGATACTTTAAAACTTTTATCTATAGGCAAAAATAGCTTAGTTAATGATTTGAGAAAGAAACTAGAAGATATAAAGTAAAAATTTAAATATTATGAATTTCTTGGAGTGAAACAGTCTCTATTTGATGGACTCGTAAGGCCTTAATAGCTTTAATAGCAGCTTTTGATCCAGGGATTGTAGTAAAAGTTGGAACATTATATTCAAGAGAAGCTCTTCTTAAATATTCATCATCAAATAATGCTTGTGAACCTATAGGGGTATTAATTACAAGCTGAACTAAGCCAGAACGAATCATATCTTCAATATTTGGCCTACCTTCATGAACTTTAAAAACGCTCTCAACATTTATTCCTAGATTTGATAAATATTTTGAAGTTCCTTCTGTCGCTAATAAACTAAATCCAAGATTTATGAGATCTTTTGCTATTTCATAAAGATATTTTTTATCTAAGTCATTAGTTGACAGAAACGCAACTCCTTTGGTTGGGACTCCATTACCTGCTGCGAGTTCAGACTTTGCATAGGCTATACCGAAATCTTTTGCCAAACCCATTACCTCTCCAGTCGAACGCATCTCAGGACCAAGGAGTGTGTCTGACCCAGGAAATCTTTTAAAAGGTAGTACAGCTTCCTTTACAGCTTGATATTTAGGAATTAATTCCTCTACATAATCTATTTCTTGAAGCGTTTTACCTTGCATTAATTCTGTAGCAATTTTTGCTATGGGTTTACCAATTGCTTTGGAGACAAATGGTACAGTTCTTGATGCTCTAGGATTCGCTTCAAGAATGTATACCTTAGATTTTTCTTTATCTAAACGTTTAACAGCGAATTGTAAGTTAATTAATCCAATAACATTAAGCTTATTAGCAATTAATTTTGTCCATTCCTTTACAACCTTTTTAGTCTCATCTGATAAAGAGATAGATGGCAGACAACATGCTGAGTCTCCAGAGTGTATTCCTGCTGGTTCAACATGTTCCATTAGACCTGCTATGACAACACATCCATTTTTATCGCACAAAGCATCTACATCTATCTCTACAGAATTGCTTAAATATTGATCTAAAAGAACAGGATGATCGGGAGATACTTTAACTGCCTCATTAATATATCTAATTAATTCTTTATAACTTCTTACAATCTCCATAGCTCTTCCTCCAAGAACATAAGAGGGACGAACCACCAATGGGAAGCCTATATTTTCTGAAACTTTAATAGCTTCTTCTTGATTTCGTGCGATCCCATTAAGTGGTTGTCTAATATTCAATTGATTTAATATTTTTGTAAATTCTTCCCTATCTTCAGCAATATCTATAGATATAGGTGATGTCCCCAAAATACTAGAGTTACAATTAATTCCATCTTTTGTTTTAAGCCAGTTATAAAGTGGTAAAGATAATTTTAATGGGGTTTGACCACCAAATTGGACTATTATTCCATAAGGGTGCTCAACTTCAATAATATTTAAAACATCTTCTAATGTAACTGGTTCAAAATATAAAATATCGCTTGTATCATAATCGGTTGAAACTGTCTCTGGATTACTATTAACCATTATAGTTTTAAAGCCACTTGAAGATGATTGATATGAGGCATGGCAACAACAATAATCAAATTCAATTCCTTGACCAATCCTATTAGGACCTCCACCCAAAATCATTATTTTTTTTAATTCTTTATTAGTTTCTAAGTAAATTTCACTATCAAATAATTCAGAGCTTGAATTTATAAATGATTCCTCATAGGTTGAATAATGATAAGGAGTGCTAGAAGCAAATTCTGCAGAACATGTGTCAACAGTCTTGAATACTGGGATTTACTTTGAGTTGTTGTCTTAAAGATCTTACTTGATAAAAATCTGTGTTAGTGAGATTTGCAATTTGTTGGTCAGAGAAACCAAGTTGTTTAGCATTTAGCATTAAGCCTTTACTAAAACTAAATAAATTTTTATTTTTTAAATATTTATTTTCAAAATTAAAAATATTCCTAAATTTTTCGATAAACCACAAATCAATATTCGTAGCTTTATGAATGTAATTATCATCCTTACCAAGTTCCATAGCCTTTTTTATAATTAAAATTCTTTCAGCCGTTGGAGTTCTAAGATTATTTATTAACTGATTTTCACTTTCAATATTAATAATGCCTTCATATTCCCAACCATAAATTCCAATTTCTAAAGATCTTAAAGCCTTTTGAATCGACTCTTCAAAAGATCTACCAATAGCCATAGATTCTCCTACAGATTTCATTGATGTGGTAAGAATATTTGATGTACCATTAAATTTTTCAAATGCAAATCTTGGTACCTTTGTTACTACATAATCTATTGATGGTTCAAAACATGCTGGTGTTTTTTGGGTAATGTCATTAATAATTTCATTTAAGGTATATCCCACAGAAAGTAAAGCTGCCATTTTTGCGATAGGAAATCCAGTAGCTTTGCTAGCCAGTGCTGAAGATCTACTAACTCTAGGATTCATTTCAATTACTATTACTTCACCATTTATAGGATTTACTGCAAATTGAATATTACTACCTCCTGTCTCAACCCCAACTTCTCTTATAATTGCCAAGGAAAGATCTCTAAGCCTTTGATACTCTTTATCAGTAAGAGTTTGAGCGGGAGCAACAGTTATTGAATCCCCTGTATGTACACCCATAGGATCAAGATTTTCAATACTGCAAATTATCACAACATTATCAGCCTTATCTCTCATAACTTCTAATTCAAATTCTTTCCATCCTATTAAAGATTTCTCAATTAATATTTGATTACTTGGACTAGCCTCTAATCCAGATTTACATAATTCTTTAAATTCTTCCAGATTATAAGCAATTCCACCTCCACTGCCTCCCAAGGTAAAAGCAGGCCTAATTATTAATGGATAAGAAGAATTAATAGCATTTCGAACATTTTCGGCCTCAATTAAAGACGATGCTATTCCAGAAGGACATACATCAACATTTATTCTCTCCATTGAATCTTTAAACAATTTTCTATCTTCAGCCTTCTTAATAGCATTTAAATCCGCACCAATTAATTCAATATTGTGTTCTTTTAAAAAACCTGTATCAGCTAAACTAACTGCTAAGTTTAAGGCAGTTTGACCTCCCATTGTTGGAAGAATAGCATCAGGTTTTTCTTTCAATATAATTTTTGAGACTATTTCAACAGTTAGAGGTTCAATATATGTTTTATGCGCGATTTCTGGATCAGTCATTATGGATGCTGGATTAGAATTTATTAAAATAATTTCATAACCAACACTTTTAAGTGCTTTACAAGCTTGTGTTCCAGAATAATCAAATTCACAAGCTTGCCCTATAATTATTGGTCCAGAGCCTAGTATAAGAATTCTTTTAAGATCCTCTCTTTGAGGCATAATCGTGAAAAACTATTTATTTAATCCTACTTATAAATCATCAGATGTTAATCAACTTACTTGAAAAGCAACATTTGTTTCTATAGTAATAATAGAAAATAATTATTTATGAGCGAACTTCAACGACTTAAAAGTTTGTTGCCACCAGAAAATGAAAGTTGGGTATTTATTGAAGCAGCTATAGCAATTGACCCACCTCTTATAACTCTTGAAGAGATTGGAAGAGATGAGGTTGAAATTCAAATTGATTTAGAGAAATGGGATAATTTTGCCTTAGATCATAGAAATTTACTTTTTTGGCATGAAGTTGGAAAAATACAAAATGATACCATCCCCAGAGATGGATGGGAGATGGCAGCACTTGCTATTGGATTAGGAGGTGCTATTGGGGAGTTATGGGTGCAAGATGGATTATTACTATTGCTAGCGTTAGGTCTATCTGGTTTTGCTGGTTATAGACTATACACTAAAAACAATTCTGAAAAAAGACTTCAAGATGCTATATATGCTGATGAAAGAGCTATTGATTTGGCCTGCAGATTTGGTTATAGCATTCCTAATGCATATAAAAGTTTAGGTGGAGCCTTAAAAGAATTAATTGAGAATACCAGAAAAAAGAAAAAAAGAACTTTTTTTGAGGATCGGTTGGAAGCTCTTAGAAAGAGTGCAGAAAAAGCCAGATCTGAACTTGCTCAGCAAGAAGGCTCACAAAAGTCTGTATCAAGTGAAAATGTCTATGGACAATAAAAAAGTTGCATTAATAGCTGCCAAAGCATGTGATTCAAAAAAGGCAAATGATATTAGATTGATTAACATTAATAAAGTTTCATTCATTACTGATTGGATTGTCATAGCCGAAGGTTTATCAGATGTACAAGTAAGGTCAATATCAAAATCTGTAGAGAATGATATAAAAGATATATTCAATATTGAACCTTTGAGAAAAGAAGGAATAAATGAAGCTAAATGGGCACTCTTAGATTATGGAGATCTAATCGTCAACATTTTTCAACCAGAATATAGAAAATACTATGACTTGGAGTCATTCTGGAGTAATGGGGATGATTTTAAATATCCTTGATGCATGAATAATTCAAAATGCCCTGTTCCTAAAGAACAGCAACCTACTAATGAATTTTTAGAATTATCCAATTCTAAAGTATTCGCATTAGCTAAAACCAATAAGAAATTTTCAATAATATTAATTTCTACTTGGTTAGTAGCTTTCTTGATTTTTTTAGTTATTTCCTCTGGTAGTAGTTATTTTCATACTTATCTTTTAAAATATATTTTTTTAAGTTTTTTTGGAAGTTTGTCTGTACCATTATTAATTACAATTCGGTTATTCTTAGGATGGAGTCACATCTATAAAAGACTAACTTCGGAAATAATAGAATATGAAGAATCAGGATGGTACGATGGTCAAATTTGGAATAAACCTATTGAATTAAAAGAAAAAGAAAGTCTTATTGCCTCCATAGAAGTAAAGCCTATCTTAAAAAATCTGACACAAGTTACATCTGTTATTATCTCTCTTATTCTTATAGGAATATTAATTTCTCAGTACAACAATATTATAAAATGAGTTCGAATTTTAAAAATTTATACACTTCTAATAATCCTCCCTTAGAAGTATTTCTAAAAAGAGGTTCATATGTTGAATCAATCCATAAAATTCATGCTGTAGTTTGTGATAAGAAAGGAAGAGTATTAATGTGTGCAGGAAATCCAGAATATAAAAGTTTTGTAAGATCTGCATTAAAACCTTTCCAGGTTATCCCATTTGTAAGTAGCGGAGCATCATCTCAAATTAACGACCCTCTAAAATCAATAGCAATTGCTTGTGGTTCACACAGAGGGGCCACAAAACATGCAAGAGAAGCTTTTAAAATTTTATGGGAATTCGATATTGATATTAAAAATTTAAAATGTCCTTGCAATAAAGATAGTCCCTTAAGACATTATTGTTCAGGAAAACATGCTGCCTTTTTAGCTACTTGTAAGAAGTTAAGCTGGCCAATAGATAGTTATCTAAAAGGAGATCATCCATTACAAATTGAAATATTTAGGATAATTTCAGAATTACTTTCTCTACCTGCTTCTGAAATATATGCAGAAAGAGATGATTGCGGAGCTCCAACATTATTTTTAAAATTAGTTGAAATAGCAAGACTATATTCAATTCTTTCTAGCTCAGAAAATGCTGAATTAGAGCAAATTAGCAGAGCCATGATTATGCATCCACAACTTATAAGTGATAATAATTATTTTGACACTGAAATCATCAAAGCCTCACATGGACAAGTAATTAGTAAAGGAGGTGCTGAAGGTATCCTTTGTTTAGCAAAACTTAGCGAGGGAATTGGTTTGGCATTAAAAGTTGAAGATGGATCAAGAAGAGCAAAGCATGCCGCAGGATTACATTTACTCAAACAATTGGAATGGATAACTAATTTGCGGATTCAGGATATTGAAGAAAAGATTTTTAACCTTGCAGAGGGAGTGAACTTAGAAGTAAAGGGTGAATTAAAATTCCAGGAATCCTAAATAAATATAGGTAAAGTTCCAATGGGGATGTATGCTATATATATGTCGCGGGGTAGAGCAGTCTGGTAGCTCGTCGGGCTCATAACCCGAAGGTCGGAAGTTCAAATCTCCCCCCCGCCACCAATGTTAAGCTCGTTAATTCGAGCTTTTTTTATCTTTGTTTTTTATTTGAAATTTGATTACACCATTCTTTATGCTTATTTTCAAGATCATTTGTTTTATCAGATAAAAAATATTTCTCTAAAAGTTCTAAATAACTGTTATTAGTTATTTGTTTTGGGTAATCTCTTAATGATTGTTCAATTTCTTGATTTTCCATAATCGCTTTAGTACGTATTAAGGTTTTAAGATGAAAATCAATAGATTACATTTTTTTTTATATTATATTTAGATTTGCAGATTCTTAATAGTAAGTCTTACTCAATAATTTAAGATTTCTTTTTATTTAGGATAATTAACCAATAGTTGATTTTAAAATTTGATATGTTCATCTCCTATAAACTTTTAATTTACTATTTTTTGATGAATTGAATATCGGTAGAATAATAATAAATGTCGATAATAATAATAAATGTGCTAAAACAACAAAGAAAAACTCTAAATTCATATATTTTTTGAAACTAATTATTACTTAACAAAAAAAATAAGTTTAGGAAAGAGTTTTTTATTTTTTTTAAATATTTAGATGATCATTAACATACTTTTAAAGTAATTTATATTTTTTTGGGATTAACAATTTTAGGTATCAATAAAACTCCAAAAACAAAAAGTAATAATGGAGCAATGATTACTAAAAATGATTCTGCAGTCATAAAGTCTTAAATAATTTTTTTATAAATATATAAAAAAACAAATAATAAATAAATAGGTACTTAATACATGCTTTAAGGTTTCTATAACTATACATTTAGGATTTTTTCTTATCAAATGAAATTTATATTTAGAGTCAAAGTTATTAATATCATTAAATTAAAAATTTAAAGAGATTAATTTCATAATAAAAAATTTAAATGCTTAAGAATTATTTAATGGTGTATTTCTACAGATGAGTTAAAAGTTAAATATGGATAAAGAACATTTAGTAGAATTAATTACAACATCTCTTTTTCATGAAGAGAGAACTCAACAATCGAAGAAATCATATTTAGCGATGAAAACCTACCTTCAACAATTAAACCTAGATCAGCTAAGGACAATGTCCAAAGAATTCATTTTATAAATTCAAAATATTTAAAATTAATAAATAAGAAATTAATAATAAATATCACTTTTTTTTAAATTCGGGCAATAATATCAAAAGTTATTTTATTAAACTTTTGTATTTTGCATTATCAATAAGCGAAATGGGCTTAAATAATCTTGAAATCTTCGTAATCATTTTAACTATCGGAGTATTTCCCATATTATTTTTTATCGCTTCTAAAAATCTTGATGCTAAATCTGTTTTTCAATGGATGATGGAAAAACCAAATGATTGGATAGGAAAAAATAAATAATAAGCTTTAATCTATAGTAAATACTTATTCTTTTATATTTTCAAGCTTGGCTAATTCATCAACAGGAAAATCAAAAACCTGACAATCAGCCTCTATATTTGAAATAATTTTTTTGTTAATTTCATCAAAATCGACAATCTTAATTAATTTATTTTTTGAAAATTCTTTACTTGTCTCACCAATTGCGAACTCTATTGCCCCTTCATCAGAGATACCAAAATTTGATGTATTACAAAAAGTGCGGGAAAATTTTTTAGCAACTTTATTAGTTAAGTTATCTATATTCTTTTGAGGGATCTCTTTTGAGAAAGCGGAATTAATAGGAAATAAAAAAAGTAAAGAGATGAAAAATCCAATAATTAATTTAATCATTGATACTTCCAAATAAGATTAATTTATTTCAATTATAGGATAAGCGAAAAGCAAATAAATTTTTATAGTTAAGTTAAAAGTCCAAAAACAAACATATTTAAATGAAATAACTCTGATTTAACTTTCTTTAAACATAAAAGTTATATATCTAAAAACAATTCTTAAGAAAAATTACAGATTAGCAAGTATTTTTTAAAATTTACATTTAAAAAATTGATTTAAAAGTTGAATATAAATTCTATAAGAAGTTAGTTTTGAACTAATTCCTTTAAAATTACACTAATAATATAAGAAGGATTCTTATTAATTCTTTATGAAGTTAGATTCTATATTGCTACAAAAGATAGAGAAATCGGCTAAGAATAAGTTTTTAATTATTTAGTTGAGTTATAGTGCCCTGAGAAATAGGTTATTTTAAAAAAAAGGTTCATGAAAAATAACCAAATAAATTTCTTTAAATCAGGTGACTTTAATTCAGTTTTAAAGCCACTTGAAGAAGATTTAAAGACATTTAGGGAAAAACGAATTGTTAAAATAGAAAATTTTGAGGTACAAGAAACTGCCAAGGAATTAAATATTGGAATTTTTGGTTGGTATGCTATTTGTCCCTCGAATGAATTAAAGAAAAATAAAATATTTTATTTTTCAATGTACGATGAACCTCTACTTCTATTTAGAGATGAAAATAATTTTGTTAGATGTGTCAAAAACGTTTGTCCACACAGAGGAGCATCTTTCTATGATGGTGATTTATATAATGGTGAGCTTACTTGTCCTTATCACGGTGCAAAATTCACTTCTGAAGGTAGCTGCAAAAATATAGATAGATTAACTTGTAGCCATATTATAGATAGTAACTATAAAAACTATGCAAAAAAGATTCATTTATATCAATATAAAACACTTGAGAAAGACGATTACATTTTTATTAATTACTTGGAAAACCCTGAAACAAATTTAATTGATGATGAAAAGAGATTTGAAATAAATAATCATGAATTATCAAAACATGGATTTAAAATTGAAGAATATGTCTCGGAAGAAGTACTAGTTGACTTTAAATGTGATTGGGCAAGGATTATTGAAAATCACTTAGATATTCTTCATATTTTTTGGGTTCATGGAGATACTATTCCTGATAAAGATGTTAATAAGAATGTACTTACTAGTTTTAATCAAAAAATAAATATTAATAAAGAATTTATTGAGAGTATATATTCATATAAAAATGACCCAAATAAAGAATTCATAAGGATTAAATTCATACCGCCTGGAAGAATTCTTATATATAAGGGAGATCCAAGTGCATCAAGATATGTTCAAGTATTAGATCATATTCCACTTGGGAATAACAAAGCTAGAGTAATAGTTAGACACTATAGAAAATTTCTTAAAAACAAAATTTTTAGAGATCTTGTTCTCTTTGAAGAAATTCAAAGGAAGACTTTTTATAAAATATTTAATGAAGATTATATGATATTAAAAACTCAAACTTATAATTTAAAATTAGAGCTTTTAAAAAATGATGAAATAAAGCTTCTTGGAGAAGATAAAATTATTAAGTATTATTGGAATTGGTATAAAAAATCAGAAGAAAAAGATAATCCTTGGAGATATAGTAAAAAAATAGAAAATAATATGGATGTATATGATAAGTTAATTTTTAAATATCCTCCAGAAATAAATAAACTTGATATTCTTAATAATCTTAAAAATAATAAGAAAAACCTTAATTAGATATGCCTCTCCATTATTATTATTTCTACTTTTAATTTAAATAATGAAGAAAGTTAACAGGCCAATCTGGCTAAACTGGTTATATCTAATAATATTCCTTGTTACTTCTTTTCAATTATTTACATTTTGGAGTAATAAACTTTTGTGAGAACTAACTGTTGGCTCGATGTTAAAAATACGACTGCATATAAACAAGACTATAAGGTTATCAAGAACCTTAGTATTAAACTATTTTATAATGAAAGGATAATTATATTAGGTCCCAATGGTTCAGGAAAATCATCAATAGTTGATCTTATAAATAGAAATATTTATCCACTTGTTGAGAAAGAATCTTACTTTAAGATATTCAACGAAGAACTGATTGATATATGGAAAGTTAGGAAATATATCAGCACTGTTAATAATGAAATTAAGCTCAGAATAAATAAAGATTTAAAAGTTAAAGATGTATTACTATCAGGTTTATATGGCAGGTTTTGTAAAATAAATAATCCCAAAAAAGAAGAATTAAATAAAGTAAAAGAATTGATAGATAAAATGTTTTTAAATGATATTGCCGATAAAGAATTTGGATACTTATCTGATGGAGAAAGGCAAATTTCAATCATAGCTAGAGCTATTATAAATAATCCCAAAGTACTCATTCTTGATGAGCCATCAGTAAATTTAGATTTAAAATCAAGAATCTTTCTAATTGAAAAAATCAAGAATTTATCTCAATTAGGCATATGCATATTATGCATAACTCATGATATTTCAATAATCACAAAGGATTACAGCAGACTAATTTTTTTAAAGGATAGAGAAATAATCAGAGATGGAAAACCTAGTGAATTAATGAATAGCAAGAATATAAATCAACTATTTGATATAAATATAAAATTAATCGAAAATAGTAATAGTTGGGATGTTTATAGAGTATAGCTAGATTAGAACCACTAGAAAAATAACTAATAAAATCAAAAGAAGGTAATAAAAATTTCTATTACTAGAATTTAAAAGGCCTCTTGTTTTAATAAAAGATGAACCACATTTTACACAAACAATTTTGCCTCCTAATGATCTATCTGAAATCAAATTACTACTTCCGCACCTACCGCATATCCTCTTGTTAGCAATCTGCATTTATGACGTAAATAAACAATTTAGTATTTTAATTATAAGCTTTTTAAAATAATGTAAAGAATCTCATCAAATAAGTCCCTCTTAATGAGAATCCGTTGCAATAAGTCTTTTTTTAATACATAATAATTATTAATTCTCATTATAAGTAAAATATGAATTTCCATAGTTATGGAGAATCTAGTACTCAGTCTGTAAGGATAATAACTGGTCAATCAGTGCTGATTGACCCATCTTCTCGACCTAAGGGGACATGTCTTGAGGTTGAAAGTGGAATCGCAAGAGTTTATTGCCCATGCGAAGAAACTGAGGGCATGACTTTAGCATTTCTACAATCAGGTGATCAGTTAAGGACAGATCGTTTATGTAGTGAGGGAGTATGTGTTGAAGCATTAACAGATCTTTCCTTTCATAGTAATGCTGAAATATCAGATAATTCTGGTTTTGATGCAGTTAATGAATGGACACTACAGTTACTAAGAATTAGACATTTAGGAAATGCAGAACAAAGGCTTCAAGCTTTATTTGCTATCTTAGTTAATCGCCTTGGGAGGAGATGCGGGCAATGGTGTGAATTACCCTTCAGACTTACTCATGAAAGAATTGGTGAATTAATTGGCTCAACAAGAGTTACCTCAACAAGACTAATATCAAGATTAAGATCAGCCGAATTACTTATAGCCCCTTTAGGTACTCAAACAGTAAGCGTTGCTCCGTCATTTATTGAATCCTCTCCATTGGAGAGTTGAAAGGTGTTTAAAACTTCATTAAAAACAGACTCAATGATTTATGTTTTTCATAAAAAATTAGAGAACATTATTTTTAGAACAAAAGCAATTAAAAAAAGTTACGAACAAATTAATAACGCAAATTTAAAAACTAGGCTGCATAAAGAATACGAAGATTTAAAGATTAACTTCTTTCAAATAAAGTCTCTTATAAAATTAATGGATAGTTCATCTTCTAATAATTTAACTATTTCAAAACTTTTAAATGAGAAGTGTAATAGATGTGAAAATGAAATATTTAAAAATAAATATTTATTTTCTGCTTAAATACTCATCAACAATTAATATTGCTGAAGGGTTTTCTCCAGAGAACTTAACCTTGCCTAAAATATGAGCAAATTCATCTTCTGATTTAATTTGTGACTCAACTATTGGATCTAGAAAAACATTTGTCCTTATATCACTTGTTCTTTCTGATATTGCATAAAGCTGCTGCAAAGAAATTGTCAAATCAGCTTCCATGTTGAATGCGTAAGCTATCAAATCTTGAATTGATTCCCATTCTTGAACAGGTTTAGATAATGCATGTAAATCAACGTTTTGACCTCTAGCTATTAAATAATCAGTAAATTTATAAGCGTGTTCTAATTCGTCTTTAGATTCCTTAAGAAAAAAAGAACTAAAGCCATTTAATTCTCGCTCCTGAAACCATAAAGACATAGAAAAATATTGAACATTTGCATTTCTTTCCATAGTCAAATGTTGGAGTATATTATCGAGTAAGTCATTATCAATTTCCTGCGATACTGCCCTTCCAGAAGGACCAAAATGTATTTTTGATTTTTGATTTAACGCACTTTTAGACATGCAAGTTTTATATGATTAACTAAATAATACAACATATTGTATAAATTGTGATAGTTAATCAATTAATTATTTACAATACATAGTATTCTTCATTTCTTCTTGGTTTGGAACATTTTGAACTAAAGCATAAAAAATTATTTTCTAAAATTTATTTTAATAAGAAAAAAAAATGTAAAAAATTAAAATGTCCTAAATGGAAGGGCGGAAAATGTAAATGTCATTAATTAAATTTTATTTTTATACCACCTGGAAAAAGAAAGTATTGCATATTCTTGATTAAATTTAGATTACACTTCTCACCAATTTTAATATTATTACTAAGGTGAGTTCTTACTCTGATATATATATCTTCAACTAAAACCTTATAAATAAAATATTCACCAAGATACTCTTTAGCAATAACAGTTCCTTCCCCTTTAGATGATTTTTCAATTGAAATTGATTTAGGTGAAATAGATAAATATTTTATATCTGAATTTTCTTGTAAATTTGAATTATTGATAGATCCGATAACTGTATTAATAATCCCTCCAGAGAAGTTTATTTTTAGTACATTATTACCAAGAATAAAACTACTAACAAATAGAGTCTTTGGATTATTAATTAATTTAGAAGGCTCGTCTATTTGATGTATATAACCATCATTCATAACAGCAACCTTATCGCAAATAGCCATTGCTTCTTCTGGATCATGTGTAACCATAAGGCCACTCGCATTAAAGTTTCTTAATATTGTTGGCAGCTCACTCCTTAGTCTTAATTTAACATTTAAATCTAAACTACAGAAAGGCTCGTCTAGCAATAAAAAAGAAGTACCTGGAGCAAGAGCACGAGCGATTGCTAATCTTTGTTTCTGACCTCCTGACAATTCGTGAGGATAACGCTTCTTCAGACTTTTTATGCCTAATACATTCAGTAAATAATCTATTCGTGACAAGTTATTTTTATTTTTTAAACCAAACTTTGCGTTATCAAACACATTTAAATGAGGGAAAAGAGCATAATCTTGAAAGACCATCCCTATATTCCTTTTCTCTGGCACAACAATATTATTACTAGATGAGATTTCATTATTATTAAGAATTATTTTGCCTTCTTTGGGGCCTCGAAACCTGCGATCAATCTTAATAAAGTAGTTTTTCCACAACCAGAAGGTCCTAACAAACCTAGTAATTCTCCATGTTTAATCTTTAAATTTATTGAATCTAATATCAAATTAGTAGCTTTATTATTATCATAAGAATGAGATAAATTCTCTATTACTAATGCATTGTCTTGAGTCAAATCCTTTAAATAATATCCATAAAATAAAATTAGCAAAAAACGAATATCAAAATTATTGAAAGTATATTTTTATACCAAGCTAGTTTCAAGAAATGAAAAAAATTGATCGATCAAAAATAATTATTTCTGAATTACAAAAACTTTACCCCGAAACCCCAATTCCTTTAAATCATAATGGTCCTTTTACACTTTTGATAGCTGTAGTATTGAGTGCTCAATCAACAGACAAAAAAGTAAATGAATTGACGGAAGAATTATTTAAAGTTGCTGATAATCCCAAAAAGATGGTTAACTTAGGAATTGATAATATTTATAAATATATAAAGCAACTGGGCTTATCGAGACAGAAATCAAAAAATACATACAACTTGTCTAAGATTCTTTTAGAAAAATATAATGGTATAGTTCCAAATACTTTTGAAGAATTAGAGTCTTTACCAGGAGTAGGTCATAAAACTGCATCCGTTGTCATGTCTCAAGTTTTTAATGTTCCATCTTTTCCCGTAGATACTCATATTCATCGTTTATCTCAAAGATGGGGATTAACTAATGGTAAAAGTGTGATACAAACAGAAAAAGATTTAAAGAGAATATTTCCAATGTCTTTATGGAATAAATTACATCTACAAATTATTTTTTATGGAAGAGAATACTGCACAGCTAGAGGATGTGACGGAACAAAATGTTTTATTTGTAAAAAAGTATATCCAAATAGAAAGAAAAAAGTAGTGACGCAAAAAGCTTAAATCTAATTATATTAATATTGTTTAAAATATTATTTAAAATATGAAAATTGCAATAACAGGAGCCTCTGGCAAGACTGGCTTTCGTATAGTTGAAGAAGCGACTCAAAAAGGTTATAAAGTAAAGCAAATTGTTAGAAATAATTCAATAGTTCCAGAAAATTTAAGAGATATTGAAACCACTAGATTATCACTTGATGACAAGGAAGCTTTAGATAATGCTTTGAAAGATGTTGATGCTCTCATTATTGCCACGGGTGCGAGAGCTTCAATAGATTTAACGGGACCTGCGAGAGTAGATGCCTTAGGAGTATATAGACAGTTACAAAGTTGTAAAAGAGTTGGTCTTAAAAGAGTTATCTTAGTTAGTTCTTTATGCACAGGAAAATTAATTCATCCTTTAAATCTTTTTGGTTTAATACTTTTATGGAAAAAGTTAGGAGAAAATTTATTAAAAACAAATTCATTTGAATGGACAATCATAAGGCCAGGAGGTTTAAAAGAAACAGAAGAGTATACTAATGAGAAAATATATTATTCAAAGATAGATACACAAGAGAAAGGTTCAATCCCAAGAAGATTAGTTGCAAAATGCTGTATTGAATCACTTAAAGAAAATACATCTATCAATAAAACTATTGAAATTACAAGTTCGATAGACAATAAAAAAATATCTTTCAAGGAAGCTATGCAAATTATCTAATTCATGTAATATTAAAAATAAAATGAAATTAAATTCTAAAATAGATGCTTTAACTCTAATGCTTACAGATCTACGCACTAGAAATGAACCTATTAGACATAAGGCAGCATTTAAAGGTTGTCAACCTGAATTTCAAAATCTTGTAACTAGGTTAATAAGACAATTAGAAGATGAATTAGAAGAAGAAAAAAGGATATCTAGAGATTATTAATTTAAAAATAAATTTATTTTGCTTCTAAATTGAGTTATTTAATTAATTCAATATAAAATATATCAATTATAAAAAAATCTATTGAATACAAAAATATTAAAACAATTCTTTTCGACAAGAAACATACCCAATTTAATTACAATTTTTAGGATCTTATTAATATTTCCAATAATTGTTTTTTTAGAAATAAATTTTAAAAGTTTTGTTTGGTTTTTTATTATTATTGGCGGAATTTCTGATTTTGCAGATGGTTTTATTGCTAAAAAATATAATTTAAAAACTAGCCTTGGGGCGACTATAGATCCATTAGCAGATAAGATATTCATCTTAATTCCCTTTACTTGGCTTTGCATTAATCAAATAATTCCTTTTTGGTCATTTTCAATAATAATTTTTAGAGAGTTGGTTATTACATCAATTAGAAATTCAAAGAGACATGGTATGCCTGCTATAAGTATTGCAAAATATAAAAGCTTCTTTCAATTCCTAGCTCTATTACTACTCTTTTATCCATATGAAAATATCTTTATTTTTGATATCGGCATAATATCTTATTGGATAAGCTTTTTATTGTGTATATATTCTTCACTTATTTATTTAAGATTTAAATAATTGATCGTCAGATGAGGTATCAATATTATCATTTATTTTAAATTTAAAATCATTTTCAAAACTATTTTTCAATCCATTTATTAAATTAAATTTTGGCTCCCAATCTATATCATTTTTAATCTTATTAATTGATGTTTGATAATGACTTAATCTTATTGGAAAGCCTTTTCTAGATTTTGGATCTAAATTCTTATAGTCAAATTCTTTTAATTGTATTTTGTTTTTATCAATATTACATGCTTCAGCACATTTAAATATTAGACCCTTAATAGTTACACCCTTATCTCCAGAGCAATTATATATATTATTCTTCGTTTTATCGTAATTTACACATTTGATCATCACATCGGTAAGATCAGAGACATGACCTAATTGAGTAATCAAATTTCCATCACCTGGTATGGGAATAATTTTTAGATTAACTATTCTTTCAAAAAACCAATTTTCGATTTTATTGTAATTATTTGGTCCATAAATGTATGTTGGCCTAAAACTAGTAAATGGAATTTTATTCTCTATCAACCAGCTCTCCGTTTCAAATTTTCCTTTATGTCTACTATTTTTATCAACCGGATCACTTTCTATTAATGGCAGTTCAGTAAGATCTTTATAGACCCCAGCTGAGCTTACATAAATATATCTTTTAAAGTCATCTTTAATATTCTCTAATAAAATTTTTGTTTGATCTAATTCTCTTCCAGAAATGTCAAAAATATAATCATACTTATTATTTTTAATATTTAAAATATTCTCTTTTAAATTTCTATCACCTTTTATTAAATTAGTTCCTTTTAAATTTGGTCTATTTCCTCTAGTAAATATATCTATTTCGTGATTTTGATTTAATAATTTTTCTACCAATGATTGACCTACAAATCTAGTTCCACCCATTACAAGAATTTTCATAATATTAAATTTTTAATTAATAATATTAACCTACTTTAATAATTATTTAAAAATAGGAATACTTAAAGAAATTTTAGAAACAAATTTATTATGAGACTAATTCCTGCTATTGATCTTATTGAAGGAAAATGTGTAAGACTTGTAAAAGGTGATTTTAATAAATCTAAAGAATTTATCAATGAACCAAAAGTCCAAGCAAAATTATGGGAAAAAGATGGTGCTAAATCTTTACACATAGTTGATTTAGATGCGGCGCGAACTGGTTATGCTTCTAATGATGAATCAATAATATCCATTGCAAGGAATATTAAAATTCCAATACAAATTGGAGGGGGCATAAGATCTCTGGAAAGAATAGAACAATTATTTTCTTACGGTATTGACAAAGTAATTATGGGTACCTCGGCCATTGAGGATAAAAAATTAGTAAAAGATTTGACTTTTAAATTTCCAAATAAGATAATAATCGGAATAGATGCAAATCAAGGTAAAGTAAGTACTAGAGGTTGGCTAAAGCAATCAGATATTAAAGCAACTGAATTAATAAAAGAATTTTCAGATTTAGAAATTTCAAATTTTATTGTTACAGATATTAGTACAGATGGTACTCTTAATGGGCCAAATGAGTCTTTTATTGAAGATATTCTAAATAATACAAATATTCCTGTAATTGCTTCTGGAGGTATTGGTTCATTATCAGACCTACTTTCTTTGACAAAATATGAGAATGAAGGTCTTGATGGTGTAATAGTAGGGAAGGCTCTTTATGAAAATAAATTTACAATTAAAGAAGCTCAAGATATTCTCTCATCAAAGAGATTAGGAGATTTTCCAAATAATAATGATATATATGCATAATTATTTAGAAATTTAATATAAAGACTGGAATTTAATAAATATATTAGTTAATTTAAAATATATATTATATTTTAAGTGTCAATAACTAAAGAAAAATCTATACTAATAATTGCTCCAAGTTTATTAGCTGAGTCATTATCTTTGAAATTAACTTCATTAGATAATGATTTAAAAGTTTCACTAGATCCCTCAAATGATAAATTTATTCCTGATTTAATAATTTGGAATATTTTAAATTATCAGTCAGAGGATTTAATAAGATTAGAGTTAATAAAATTAAAAGAAAAATATATAGATACAAGTATTTTAATAATATTTACTGGTAAATTTTTTGAGGAAGGAAAATATCTACCTTACTTAACTAGTGAAGGTTTACTTTTGAATCCAAACGCAGATAAAGTTCTCAAATCTATAAATACAATTCTTAATGGCGGTAGGGTTTTTGATATTGACAATAAAAAAATAGTTAATAAAAAACCTAAAAAGCTTTCTTTCAATCAAAAAATTCTTTCTTCAGGTCTTAAACAAATAGATCATGAAATAAATACTATTATTAAATATCTCAATAAAGACTTAACTCCTAATATTTATAAATTTATTCTCAAAGGTAGATTAAGAGAACTTATTACTGCCAAGTCTCTATTAATATTTTTATGGGGTAACTCATTAGATATGAATATAGATGAAACTATTAGAGATAATTTAGGCTACGAAGAACAAATAGACCAAGATACTGTTTTTATCAAAGAAAAGAATAATCTCGAAATATGGGATTTAATTTTCAATAGACTTATTGAAAAATATACTAATAATTCAATTGAGCTTTGCTTGAATAAATCTACGCTTATAATTTCAGGCTTAAAAAAAGAATTTATTTCTAGATCTATTTTTAATACCTTAAATGAACTTAATAATCTTGTTAAAAATATTAAAGAAAATTATTCTGATGAGGAATATAAGGAAAATTTAGATGATTTAATATATCAACTTAAGAAAAATACATTGTTAAATATTATTGATAGTTATACAAGAATAAAAAAGAACGGGGTTTTAATCTCTATAAATGATTTTATATTTAGTCAATTTGAAAACATGACTAATGTTGATGATTTTGAATCACATGATATTTTTACTATTATTGAACCAATCATTAAGAATGAACCTCTTTATCATAATGGAAAAATTTTGCCACTTTATGAAACTGAGTCATTTAAGACTTTTGAATCAATTATTTCAAATTGGGTTTTAAGAACTTCAAATTTAATGGCAGCTGATATTTTTAATTATTGTTCCGGCTGGCCTGAGTTAAGAAACTTATTTATAAATCCAAAACTACAATCAACTAGAAATTTTGAAAGATTTAGAAATAATATAAATAACTACGATCGATGGCATAATAATTTTTATATGCCTGTATATTTATATGAAAGCAAAAGAGAATATATAGATATTGTTGATAATAATTTTATTAGATATTTTAAAAATGAGAATAGAGAAAAAGATATAGACAAATTAACATGGTTGCAAAAACAGATTACTTTATTAGTAGAAATTAGGGACGCAATTTCTCCCCAATTAGAAATTGCTATTAAGTATATTGGTAATATTTTCGTAACTATACTTACAAAAGTTGTTGGCAAAGCTATTGGTTTAGTAGGTAAAGGCATATTACAAGGATTAGGTAGGTCAAAATCTATTTAAATTTTTGGTATCCTTATCAAATGAACTTTATTAAATCTCTTTTATTAATATCTATTTTATTTTTTTTAAATAGTCCTGTAAATGCTTCAAGAACAACTGATAGTTACGATGGAAATATTTTTCCAATTTATGCTGGAAATGGATCAATAGTTCCACCTCAAACCTCTTTAAAAGAGTCAATTGAAAACGAAAGGATATCTATATTGTTTTTTTATTTGGACGATAGTGCAGATAGTAAAGCAGTAGTACCAATAATTTCAGGTCTTGATCTTATTTGGAGAAATAACATTGATATAATTGCATTAACAACTGATGAATTACAAGGAAAGGAATTTAAAAATAAAAAAGAAGAAGGTTATTACTGGAATGGTTATATACCTCAAACAGTTTTAATAGATGGTGAAGGTAATATAAAATACGATAAAAATGGTCTTATTGATATAGATGAAATTAATAAAATTATTGGCGAAATCAAAGGGATAGATATAGAAGATACTTCATTTTCTGTTGAAAGTTTTAATGAATATAATAGTATTATTTCTAAAAAAGATAAGTCAAATATAGATTGAAATTTAAAAAATGTTTTTTATTATTTATTTAATTATTATTTCAACAATCATTTTATTAATTATTGATTTAATAATTATCTATTTTCCTAAATCAAAATTAGAAATAATTCCACAAAAATATAAAATTAATTCCAAAGAAGTTTTATTTGAATTTAAAATAATTAATCAAAGTAATAATAAAGAGACTATGGTTCCAGATTTAGATATTGAATTAAATGGTTTAGATGATGGAAATTTAATTAATCTTCCTTATAAAAAAGAATTAGTTATTGATGATGGAGAAATGAAACAAAATCTAAAAAACTATTGGAAAACGATAATTATTAAGTCTAACTCATTTGTAAAAGTTTATTTAAAAGCTAATGCTAGAGATGAATTAATTGAAAATAAAAGTATTTGGTTAAAGATAAATTGGTCAAATTATGGACACTTTGGTTTTATTAGAAAACAAAATTGCTTTCTTTTAAGGAAAAATAACACAATTTATAAGGCTAAAAAATTAATCAATATACCTGGAAATAATAAAAATTACACGACTATAGCTGTAAAAACAGAAATTCTAGGCATTTTTGATGAACCAGTAAAAACAATTTCAGATTATTGCAAGGATATAGTAAAAAAAGGGGATTATTTAATTATTGGAGAAACACCTCTAGCAATAATGCAGGGAAGATATATTAATCCTATTAATATTAGATACTCATTTATTCAAAGTTATTATGTTATTTTTTTCATCCTACAAGTAGTTTGGCAACAGCTTGTGGAATGCAAATTCTCATAAACAAGATAGGAATAACAAGAATAATTTACGCTTTAACTATTGGAATTATTTTTAAATTTATTGGAATTAAGGGAATCTTTTATAGGCTTACTGGTAAGGAATCTGCATTAATTGATGATATAAGCGGAACTACATTCCCATATGATAAATCTATAGTGATGGGTCCTATTAATACAAAACGTTTTTGTGATGATGTTTCGAAAATACTTGGAGTAGATGTAGCTATTGCTGATGTCAATGATTTAGGTAAAGTAAAAATACTAGAGACATCTAATAAGTCAAACCTAAAAATCTTAGAGAGAAATTTAACAACCAATCCAGCGGGTAATGATGATCAAAAAACTCCTATAGTAATAATAAGGAAAAATAAGATTTAAGTAAAATTAAATATGAATTTAGAAATTGAAAAAAAAGATCAAATACTTTATGAGGAAATTCATTTAAGACATCTTAATCTGCTTGTTGATTTAAAAAATAATCATTTTAATAATTGGTTTTTTAAGATGGCATTGATAAATACATTTGATGATTTAAAAATTTTTATTAGTAAGTTAGAAAAAAATAAATATAAATGCATTATTGCTATAGAAAGAAAAAAAATTATTGGATATGTTTATACTTATCCAATAAATAATAAAAAAACATGTTTAAAAATTACCTCACCCACAATAATACAAGAAAGTAAATATACATCTACAAGAGAATTAACTTTAAACTTAATAAGACATTCTATTTCCAACAAGAATTCAAATACATCAAATTGGTTTATTAGTTCAGAAGTAAATGATAATGATCTAATTTCTTGTTCAAGAGAGTTAGGTTTTCAACCTCTTCAGGAGATAATTCTATGGGAAAAGCAAACTTCTAATAAATATCTTGATTACAATAATATTTATTCTTATGAGCAAATAAATAAGTCTAATATAAAGTCTTTTCTTAGTTTTGTACGTTCAAATGAAAGCATAATTATTAGAAATTTACTTGATCTGGATTACTCAGATATTTATAAAAGATCAGATAAAGAATGTGGAATGATTAAAAATAAAGAAGGAATTCTTTTAGGAATTTTAAAAGATATCAGTTATGAGAATCAAAATGTATATTCAATAATTAAAGGAGAATTATGGGATAGTGATATAAATAATTTGTTAGGTAATATTATTCAAAATTTAAATGCAAAAGGGAAAAATATAATTTTAAAAACTTATTCACATGATAAAAAATTAAATTCTTTTATTTCTGATTTGAATTTTTTAGAAATCAGGCAAGAAGTAATTTTAGTAAGGAATACTCTTATAAAAAGAGTTGTAAAAGAAAAAAACCTTATTAATAAACCTTGGGAAAACATTATTGGGAAAATAAATCCTCAAGGTAATGCTTACCCATCACCGATGCCTATAAAATTTTAATGAAATTTATCAAACCAAGTCCAAAATCAGTTTTAAGTCTTGATGTAGGAAGAAAAAGGATTGGTTTGGCTTATTGTGATGCACTTTTTATTACGGTATCAATATTGCCAGCAGTTAGAAGAAGCATTGATTTAAAAGAAATTGAGACTTATAAAAGACATATTCATAATCTCAATATCACTGGAATAATAATTGGTTTACCTTTAGATGAGAATGGGAATATGACGAATCAAGCTAAAGATTGTATGGAATATGGAGAAATCATAAATAGCACTCTTAAATTACCTTTTAATTATGTAAATGAGCATAGTTCAACTTGGGAATCAATAAATACTCATGGTATAAAAAAAGATAAATCAGGATTAATTGACAGTTATTCTGCGAAAGTAATTTTGGAACAATGGATAAAAGAAGGTCCTGAGTTGAAAGAATTTGTTTTTAATAATCAAATTAAATATTAAAATAATATATTAAGAGATTAAATAAAATGGAAGACTCAAAAAATCGTGAAAACCATGATGCCCCTACTCTTTTATTAAAAGACTCTAGTAATGATGAATTATTTTGCTATTTAGAACAAATTGTTAAAGTTGAAGGAACTGAATACGCATTATTAACTCCAGTTGATACTCCAGTTACACTTTTTAAGATTAATGAAAAAGATGAACCTGTTTTAATAGAAAAGATTGAGAAGAATGAACAAATACTCCAAAATGCAGATGCAGTTCTTCAAGAGCATGATTTAAGCCTGGTTAGATCAGCAGTTACTTTAACTGTATCAGGGGAGTTAGAAGAACCTGTTTATGATGATCTAGAAGAGGATGAGGCTAATAAGGATGAAAGTGAAACATACGAACTATTAGTAAACTTCAATGTCCTTAATGATGAATATGGCTTATATGTTCCTCTTGATCCTTTTTTCATAGTTGCAAAAATAGTAGAAAATGGAGCAATATTAGTAGAAGATGAAGAGTTTGATAGAGTACAACCACTTATAGAATCTGAATTAGAAAAAAACTCCTACTAAATTAATGAATAGTTCTTTGACAAAAATATATTGGGATACAAAATTACCTATTTATAAATTATCGCACTCTAAATTATCTGAACGAGGAATTACCTCTCTTTTAATTGATGTAGATGGTACCCTATTGAGCAGAAATTCAAATATTATTCCTGTTAAGGTAAAAAATTGGATTATTAGGTCAAAAGAAATTTTCGATCTATATTTAATCAGCAACAATCCATCTGAAAAAAGGATTTCCAAAATTGGAAAGGAATTAGGAATAAGATATAAATGTAAAGCACTAAAACCCCGAATTAAAAATACATTAGAAGTAATAAATAATTTAAATAAAGATAAAAATAATATTGCGATTGTTGGAGATAGAATTTTTACTGATATTATTGTTGGAAATAGATGTAAAATAAAGACAATTCTTATTCAGCGTCTAAATAAAAAAGGGCTCCCCTTAAAATTCAATACAACATTATTTATCGAAAAGTTTATTTCTTTATTTTTATTTTAATGGAAGTTTGGGTAGTAAAAATAGGAACAAGTATCATACGAGGCTCAGAAAAAAACTCTACCGAAAAAGTAATTAAAAGTTTTTGTGAATCTATAAGTAATTTTATATCAAAAGAAAATAAAGTAGTCATAGTAACAAGTGGAGCTGTTGGATTAGGTTGCAAAAAATTATTATTAAAAAATAGACCTAATGAACTTAGTCATTTGCAAGCAATAGCCGCGATTGGGCAAGTTAATTTAATGACTTTATATGAAAAAGAAATGAATAAATTTAAACAAAATATTGCTCAAATACTTATTACAAAAGCTGATTTTAATACACGCAAATCATTTGAAAATGCATCTAAAACATTAAGGAAATTAATAGATTTAAATGTTATACCAATAGTTAATGAAAACGATACTATCGCAAATGAAGAATTAAAATATGGGGATAATGATACATTGTCAGCATTAGTAGCTTTGGCAATTAATGCTAAGAAATTAATTCTACTCACAGATATTAATAATCTCTATTCCAAAGATCCTAAAGAAAATATTGATGCAACTCCCATTAGAGAAGTACATGATGATATTCAACTAAATGAAATAAAATCTTCCAATATTAATTCCAATAATATTGGAGACTTAAAAAGAGGATGGGGTACTGGAGGAATTACTACTAAACTAATTGCTGCAGAAATAGCTACAAAAGGAGGTGTAACAGTTCAACTCGCTGATGGTAGAGATAATCAAAACCTAAAAAAAATATTTAATAATGAGAAAATTGGTACTATTTTTTATCCATGCGATAAACCTATTGGGAATAAAAAAAGTTGGTTATCTCATGCCATTCAATCAGTTGGAGATATAATAGTTGATGATGGAGCTTGTTTTGCTATCCAAAATAAAGGTGCTTCTTTATTACTTGTAGGTATTATTAATACTATTGGTAATTTTTCAGCTAATCAACCTGTAAGAATTTTGAATAAAGATGAAAAACAAGTTGCTAAAGGAATCACTTCTATGAGTAGCGATTCTATAAACTCTATTTTGAATAATAAAATTAAAAAATCATCTTCACAAATAGTTGTACATAGAGACGTTCTCGTCCTTTTCTAGATTTCAATTAATGATATGTTACTAAGTAAAATTATTGATTTAATTAAAAAAGGAAATTCAGGTTTCATATCATCTGAAAATATTGAAGAGATAAATATAAAAAGTGCAGCTTCACTAGAAAATGCATCCAAAAATGAGATCACTTTTTTAGAAGAGAATAATAAATTAAGAGATTTTATTTCTACAACAGATGTATCCGCTATTATTATTGGAAAAAATGAACTATTAATTGAAGAAATAAAAAAAAGAAAAACTTCAATTATTATTGTAGAAAATCCAAGAGTTGCATTTGCAGAAATTTTAAATATATTTGAAACAAAATTTAAGCAGAAAAAGGGTATTGATGATTCCGCAAATATAGCAAACAGTAGTGTTATTGGAGTAGATTGTTATATAGGACCAAATGTAATTATTGGGGAAAATACCATTATTGGATCGAATAATTATATTTTTCCAGGTGTAGTTATTTCTGAAAATGTAGAAATAGGGGACAATAATATATTTTTTCCAAACTGTGTAATTTATCAAAATACAATAATTAAAAATAATTGTATTGTTAACTCTAATACTGTAATTGGCTCTGAGGGATTTGGCTTTATTCCACAAAATGGGAAGTGGAAAAAAATGCCTCAAACAGGTGGAGTAATACTAAATAATGAAGTAGAAATTGGTACTAATTGTTGTGTTGATAGACCAGCTGTAGGATTTACAGAAATTGGCGAAGGAACAAAAATTGATAATTTAGTCCAAATAGGTCATGGAGTAAATATTGGTAAAAACTGTGCATTTGCTGCTCAGGTTGGCATCGCCGGAGGAGCTATAATTGGAGATGGAGTAATACTTGCTGGACAAGTCGGTGTTAATAATAGAGTTAAAGTTGGAAATAATGTAATCGCAAGCTCAAAATGTGGAATTCATTGTGATATTAATGATGGCGAGGTGGTAAGTGGATTCCCAGCGATGCAAAATAAGTCATGGCTAAGGAGCTCAAGTGTTTTTAAGAAATTACCTGAATTAGCTAAAAAGCTTAGACAATTAGACAAGAAATAATTTATTCTTTAAAAAAATCAAACAAAATGCTAACTCATAAAATTGTGTTACTTTCAGGCGATGGAATAGGACCTGAGATATCTGAAGTATCAAAAAAAATATTATTAAAATTATCAGATAAATTTAATTTCAATATTGAAATTGAAGAGGAGTTATTTGGAGGCATTGCCTTTGAAAAGTTTGAAGATCCAGCGCCAAAAAGTACTTTAGATAAATGCAAATCTTGTGATGCTGTTTTACTAGCTTGTGTTGGAGATAGTAAATATGATCAATTACCAAGAGAATTAAGGCCAGAATCTGGTTTGTTAAAATTGAGATCTGATTTAAATCTTTTTGCAAATATAAGACCTGTAAAAATTAGAAATTCACTTATTGAATCTAGTAGTTTAAAAAAGGAAGTTATTCAAAATGTTGATTTGGTAGTTGTTAGAGAGCTTACAAGTGGTATTTATTTTGGAGAACCAAGAGGAATAATTAAAAATAAAAATAAAGAAAGGGCTTTTAACACTATGGTTTATAACACCGATGAAATTGAAAGGATAACAGAGATAGCCATACAAATAGCAAAAAAAAGAAATAATAGAATTTGTTCAGTAGACAAGGCAAATGTACTTGAAGTAAGTCAACTCTGGAGAAAAACTGTAGAAAATATGGCAAAAAATTATAAAGAGATTCATTTATCTAACATGTATGTTGACAATGCAGCTATGCAGTTAATTAGAGACCCCTCACAATTTGATGTAATACTTACAAATAATATTTTCGGGGATATACTAAGTGACTTAGCTGCTATGTTAACTGGCTCTATTGGAATGCTGCCCTCAGCATCTTTAAATAATATTGGGCCAGGAGTCTTTGAGCCAGTCCATGGTTCAGCTCCAGACATTGCAGGACAAAATATTGCGAATCCAATAGCAATGGCTTTATCAACTGCAATGTTATTGAGGATTGGACTTAATCAAATACAGGCGGCGGACAATCTTGAATTAGCAATTGATAACGTATTATCTAAGGGATTTAGAACTTCTGACTTAGATGATGGTAAGAGCGAAATCATAAGTTGTAGCAAAATGGGAGAAAAAATTCTTGAAGAAATTTAATTTATAAAATTAATAATTTAAAAAAAAATGCATATGACCTGTCAGAATCGTAATATTGTTGTTTTTTAAAAATGTCAAAAATTCATCCAGTAGTAGCCGTAACAGGATCATCAGGCGCAGGTACAAGCACAGTCAAAAGAGCATTTGAGCATATATTTGCTAGAGAAGATATTGTCCCTGCTGTTGTAGAAGGAGATAGTTATCACAGATTTGAAAGATTACCAATGAAAAAAGCTATGGCAGATGCATTAGCTAAAGGTGAGAATTTCTCGCATTTTGGGCCAGAAGCAAATTTATTCGACGAGTTAGAAGAACTTTTCAAAATTTACGGTGAAACAGGTGGAGGTAAAAAAAGATATTATCTTCATAGTGCTGAGGAAGCCGAGGAGCACAATACAAGGTTAGGAACAAATCTAGAACCTGGTCAATTTACACCTTGGGAAGAGATTCCTAATGGAACTGACGTACTCTTTTATGAAGGTTTACATGGAGGAGTTGTAGGTGATGGTTATGATGTAGCGTCATATGCTGATTTACTTGTAGGAGTAGTTCCAATTACAAATTTAGAATGGATTCAAAAGATACATAGAGACAATGCTGAAAGAGGTTACTCAGCAGAAACAATTGTCGATACTATCTTGAGAAGAATGCCAGATTATATAAATCATATCTGCCCACAGTTCAGTAAAACTGATATTAATTTCCAGAGAATTCCTACAATAGATACTTCAAACCCCTTTATTTGCAGAAATATTCCAACACCTGATGAAAGTTTTGTAATTATTCATTTTAGAAAAGGAGCTAGAGAAAAATGGGGCATTGATTTTCAATATTTACTTGGAATGATAAATGACTCATTTATGTCAAGTCCAACAAGTATTGTTGTTAACGGAGGGAAAATGGGATTTGCTATGGAATTAATTTTAACTCCAATTATCCATAGATTAATTGAAGAAAAGAAATCTTCTTAAGAGATAAATTTAAAATAGTTGAATAAAATTGAACATGTCTTGATTATTGGACCTATTTTCGCTTTAAATAAGATCAATTGAATTAATAATGTGTCATTATTCGACTGGTTTGCAGCAAGAAGAAAAGATCAATTTGTTGGTAAAGTATCTCAAGAAACAGATGATAGTGACGGATTATGGGTTAAATGCTCAGAATGCTCTCAAGTTGTTTATAGGAAAGATTTAATTTCTAATCTAAATGTTTGTGGAAATTGTAATCATCACAACAGGATAAATAGTGATGAGAGAATTGACATCATATCTGATAAGGATTCCTTTAATGAATTAGATAAAGATTTAAGTCCTACTGATCCATTAGGTTTTAAAGATAGGAGATCTTATTCCGATAGGATAAGAGAAAGCCAAGCAGGCACAGGTTTAAAAGATGGTGTCATTACTGGGTTATGTACAATAAACCATTTACCCTTAGCATTAGCTGTCATGGATTTTCGTTTTATGGGTGGATCAATGGGTTCTGTCGTTGGAGAAAAGATAACAAGAATAATTGAAAGAGCTACCTTAGAGGGTTACCCATTATTAATAGTCTGCGCATCTGGTGGGGCTAGGATGCAGGAAGGAATGTTAAGTCTTATGCAAATGGCAAAAATTTCTGGTGCATTAGAAAAACATCGTTCAAGAAATTTACTTTATATGCCATTATTAACTCACCCTACAACTGGAGGAGTAACTGCAAGTTTTGCAATGCTGGGAGATTTAATACTTGCTGAACCAAAAGCCCTTATTGGTTTTGCAGGAAGAAGAGTTATAGAACAAACACTTAGAGAAAAATTACCTGATAATTTTCAGACTGCAGAATATCTCCTTGAACATGGTTTTGTAGATATCATAGTAAATAGAAAAAACCTTAAAAGTACCTTGACAAAAATACTAAAAATTCACGGGGTTAAAAAATTAGCTAACAAAATATAATTTAATGAAAAAAATCTTAAAATTTATAATATTAGTTATTACTATCATCTCATTTAATTTATTTAATCCGATACAAAAAGCTTCAGCTATTGGAGAGGTCGATTGGCTTCTTTTAAAAGAAAATAATGATGGGAAAGAATGGGTAGATTTAGGAAGTATTAGAAAAATAAAAGATAATGAAATAAGTGTACTTACAAAGTATTTTCAAAATCCGAATAAAGAAAAAGTTAAAGGCGAAACAAACTTATATGTTATGCGAATTAATTGTGAAACTAAGGAATATAAAGACATCTCTGTTAATGGTATTCCAAGTTTTAAAGCACAGTGGAAAACCTCAAATGATGATGAATTAATAGATGTAGTTATTGATAAAAGCTGTAATGAGATTAATACATAAATGAATAAATTAAATATTGCCATTGCAGGAACTGGATTTGGGGCTTCTGTGCACTTACCAGCATTACGATACTCAGAGAACTTAAATGCATATTCATTTTTTCATCATAAAGAAAGTAAAAAGGAAGAGATAGAAAATAAATATGGACTTAAGTGTTATTGCGATTGGGGTGAATTAATTTCAAACAATAATATTGATGGAATAATAATTGCTACTCCACCTGAATCAAGATTTGAATTAGCTAAAGAAGCTCTTAAAAATAAGAAACATTTACTTCTAGAAAAACCAGTAGCAATTACAAGTGAGGAGATTGAAATTCTTCAAAGGATTGCATTGAGAGATAATTTAAGTGTTTGTGTAGATTTTGAATATCGTGTTGTCCCTCATTTTCTTCAAGCAAAGGAAATTATTGATCAAAATAAACTTGGAAATATTTTTTTAATTAAATTAGATTGGATTATGAGTAGTCGCTCTAATCCAGAAAGAGAATGGAATTGGTACTCATTATCTGAAAAAGGTGGAGGGGTAATTGGTGCTTTGGGTACTCATGCCTTTGATATTTTGCATTGGTTTTTTGGAGATCCAATTAATGTATCTGCTCAAATTTCAACCTCAATAACTAAAAGACCAAAATCAAATCAGATGTTAGATGTTACTAGTGAAGATATCTGTTTAGCGAATATGGAGATTGAAAATTATCTCGGAGCATCATTGCCATGCCAGCTTTCATTATCATCAGTTTCTAGAAACGGGAGCGGCTTTAATTTAGAAATTTATGGCAGTGATGGTTCCCTTTTTCTCAAAAGTGATAATCAAAAAGATTATGTTCATGGTTTCGGTTTACATTATTCAGATAAAGAAAATAAGTTGAATAATATTATTCCGAAAGATGAATTTATCTTTAAGAAGACCTGGGCTGATGGAAGAATTGCTCCGGTTAAAGGCATTCACTCCCTTTGGGCAGAAAGTATTATCAGTGGAAGACCTGTAGTTCCAGGATTAAGTGAGGGACTGATAAGTCAAAAAGTTTCCGAAGGAATTAAGCAGTCTGCGTCCTCAGGTTTTACGACAAAAATAAGACAAGGAATTTACTAGTGTAAAAAATTATACTTGACTAAGTATTATATTTATTTTTATAATTCGCCATATTCTGAAAAAATCAATTATTCGTTTTATTCATCGCATGGCATTAAATTATTACGCAAAAGAACTTAAAGAAAACGCACAGTTACTTGCCTCAAAAGGAAAAGGTATTTTAGCTGTGGATGAATCCACAAAGACTGTTGGTAAGAGACTAGCTGGTATCGGCGTTGAAAATACTGAAGAGAATAGAAAAGCTTATAGAGGAATGCTCTTTACAACAAAAGATTTAGGAAAATATATTAGTGGAGCGATTTTATTTGAAGAAACACTCTTCCAAAATCATCCTGATGGTGAACCAATGGTTAAGAAATTAAATGACCTTGGAATAATACCTGGAATTAAGGTTGATAAAGGTTTAAATCCACTTCCAGGTGGAAATGATGTTGAGACTTTCTGTTCTGGCCTTGATGGACTAGTTGAAAGAGCAGCAAAATATTATGAACAAGGTGCAAGATTTGCTAAGTGGAGAGCAGTTTTACAAATAACCTCTGATGGTTGCCCTTCTAACTTATCAATACAAGAAAATGCATGGGGTCTTGCAAGATATGCAAGATCTGTTCAAGAAGCTGGATTAGTTCCAATTATTGAGCCTGAAATTTTAATGGATGGTGATCATACAATCGAAAAAACAGCTGAAGTTCAAGAAGAAGTAATTAAACAGGTCTATAAAGCTTGTCAAACTAATGGGGTTTTACTAGAAGGAACATTACTTAAACCATCTATGACAGTAAATGGAGCAGATTGTTCAGACAAAGCAGATCCTCAAAAAGTTGCTGAACTAACCATTAGAACTATGGAAAGATGTGTACCTGCATCTGTTCCAGGTATAGTCTTCCTATCTGGGGGATTAAGTGAAGAAGCTGCCTCTGTTTATTTAAACAATATGAATAACCTTTATAGGAAGGCCATGTGGAATGTTTCATTCTCATATGGAAGAGCACTTCAACATTCATGTCTAAAAGCTTGGAAGGGATCAGACACCGAGGCTGGTCAGAAAGCTTTAATTGCTCGTGCACAAGCTAATTCAGAAGCATCAAAAGGTGCTTATGTTCCAGGATCACAACCTTCTTCAGATGAACAGTTATTTGTAGCTGGATACAAATACTAATAATCAAGAGTTTATTACTTATAAAAATCGCCTTTTAACAGGCGATTTTTTTATGAAAACTCTATTAATGATTTCAAAGTAAATAACCCATCATTTCCGCCAAGAGTACTATCACATGCTCTTTCAGGATGTGGCATTAAACCAAGCACATTGCCTTCCTTATTTATAACTCCTGCAATATCATAAGAGGAACCATTTGGGTTACTTAGATAACGAAGTGCTATTAAATCATTATCTGATAATTCTTTAAAAGTATCTTCATCACAAAAATATCTACCTTCGCCGTGAGCTATGGGTAAATTTATCTTATTGTTGGAGCTATTAAACCAAGAACCTTTAGAGGTAATAATTTCCAATTCACAATCATTGCAAATAAAATCTAAATTCTTATTAGTAGTTAATGCACCTGGTAAAAATCCAGATTCAGTTAAAATTTGAAATCCATTACAAATACCTATAACCCTTCTACCTGTTTTGACAAAGTCATCCAAAGAATTTATTAAAGGAGAGAATCTTGCAACTGCACCACACCTCAGATAATCTCCGTAACTAAAACCTCCTGGCAATACAATTGAATCGACTCCAGATATATCAGAGGATTCATGCCAAATAAATTTAGTTTTGATACCAAGACAACCCTCTAGTGCCCAAAGCATATCACGATCGCAGTTAGAACCAGGGAAAACAACTATACCAACTGTAAAATTACTCATTTACTTCTTTTAAATCGTAATCAAAATCTTCAATTACTTTGTTTGCAAATAATCTATCGCATAATAATTCAATCTTTTCCTTAGCTTCTTTTTCTTCTTTAGCTTCTAAATTGACTTCTATTAATTTTCCAATTCTCAAAGAATTAATTCCCTCTACTCCTAGTTTGCTTGCTGCTGATTTGATTGCTTCACCTGCCGGGTCAAGAACAGAGGGCCTAAGCCTTATCGAAACTTTTGCTTCAAATTGATTCAATTTAAAAATTAGTTCTTCTTGAAGATTAATTCACAATAAAGAAAAAGAAACATTTAATTAATAAACAAATATTTATTTTTTTGTATTTAAAAATTATTTTTATATTTATATCCTTTTCCAAAGCATGATAAACATGTTCTGCGAGAATTTTCTGGAGTTTTAACATTACCACTGCCCCCACATTTTTCACATGAAATCCTTGTTTGATTAATTAGATCGGAGCAAACTCTGGATACAGGTAAGACTTCTGAATCTTTCATTAAATGTGTTGAAATTATGATCTATTTCGATTGTGTACTATAAAATTTTTTTCTTATTTTGGATCACTCAAAATATTAAATTTCTCTTTAATTTTATTCTTTATAAAAATAAAGTTATCTTTTTCAAAACCAATCATAATTAATTCCATTCCGCCATTTTTTGGAGGGGAAACTGATTTTAAATCAACCTTTTCGTACCAAGTATTAATCTTTCTACCAACAATTTGTACTTGAAGCGGTAAGCTTTTTTGAGGGATCCAAACTCTCCCTTTAATTCTCAATATATTAACTTCTTTTAGAATTTGGCTCATTTCAAATTCAAATTGATTTTTTTCTAGGAAATAACCAGTTTTTATAAAATCTGAAAAAATCTTGGCATGAGTATGATTATGTTCCTGAGTGAAAGTTTCTTGATAGTTTTTATTTTTAATATTTGAATCAAGTATATATCCTAAATTTGTCTCACCTTTAAAAGATTTAATAATAGGAACATTAGGTTTTACTTTTTTTTGTAAATCACTTTTTATAGTATTAAATTGTTTTTCAGAAATAAGATCAGATCTAGATATTAGAACAATATCAGAAACTTCTAATTGCTCTTTAAATAATTCTTCTATTGAGGAAAAATGATCAATCTTTTTAGTATCTTTATATTGAGTTTTAATTGAATATAAATCATTAATTGGTGATCCATTAATCATTGATTCTCCATTTACAGTAGAAATAACAAAATCTAAGTAAATTGAAGTTCTTATTTCAGGCCAACTTAAAGCTTTCAATAGTGGAATCGGAAGAGCGAGACCGCTTGTCTCAATAATTATGGCATCGAGATCTATATTTGTTTTTAATAAGGTTTGTATAGATGGGATAAAATCATCTTGAACTGTGCAACATAAACAACCATTGTTTAATTCAATAATTGATTCAGAAGAATCCTCATTACAGCCACTACAGTTTTTTAAAAGATCGCCATCTATACCAATATCCCCAAATTCGTTTATAAGTAAACCATATTTTTTATTAGTTTTTTCTATTAAATATTTTAGGAATGTTGTTTTACCAGATCCTAGGAATCCAGAGACTACTATTACAGGTATTCGAGATGACATCTAAATATTTAACAACCTAAGCTATATTCTGTACTTTCACCTGTAGCACTATTTGTTCCATTTGCTTTTTTACATAATTCTTTCTGCTGAATCCTACTAAGTACAGCGTCAGTAAAATCCGCTCCATCTATCTTTGCACCCTCAAAGTTACTCTCCATTAATAGTGCATTTGTAAAATTAACATCTGAAAGATCAGCATTTGTGAAATCAGTAGCATATGCAAGAGCATCAGTTAAATCTGCACCACTTAATGTTGCATTATTAAGCTTACTATTATTAAAAACCGCACCTTGAAGATTACTCTCACTAAAGTTAAAGCCATTTAAATCAAACTTAACAAATTCATTTCCGCTTAAATCTTGACCATGCATATCTTGTTCAAGATCAAGCTCTTGTTGATTTCTTATTTCAGGAGGTCTTTTAGCCCAAGCTGTGTTAACAAAATTGAAAAATAATATACCAAATATCATTAAATAAATTAATGTATTTTTGATTAATGAAAAGCGAATTGATTTAATCATCAGAAAAATGTAATTTAGTTTCTAAGTTATTGTTTTATTACACTACTATTTTAGAGGAAAATATATGGCTATGTCATTAAAGGTAATAGTACCTCCACATCCTTTGTTAAAACATTGGCTTTCAATTTTAAGAGATAAAAACACACCAGATATCCTCTACTCAACAGGTTATGAACAGATTGGGAAATGGTTAACTTATGAGGCTTTAAGAGATTGGTTACCTTATAAACAGGAAATAATTGAAACATTTTGCGGACCCAAAGATTCTTTTTTTATAAATTCAAATTATCCAATAAGAGTAATAGCTCAAATTCCAGAAGGTCTTACCCTTTGGTATGGAGCAAAAGAAGTAATCCCTAACTCAATTCTTTCATTGGGAGAATTGCCAAAAGTAATCGAAAATAATGAAGGAATTATTATTTATACAAGTCAAATTAAAAAAGATAATAATTCTCTAGATTTACTTAAAGGATTAGATAAATTAGGAGTCAGATCTAATAGAATTTTAATGATTAGCTGTATATGTAGTAAAGAGGGTTTAAATGAAATAGCAAAATATTTTCCTGAACAAAAAATATATACTTCTTGTATTGATATTGAAAATGATCCGTCAAGTTATTTAAATCCAGGTATTGGTGATCCAATGTTGCGTTTGAGCACTAAGTTTCAAGAAAAGAACTAGTATATAGATATAGGATAATTCTATTAATGACTGAATACAGAGATTCTTCCTCAAATAACCTTTTATCTCTAATTAGTGGTGCCTTCATAGGCGCTGCTGGCTTAGCATGGTGGCTAATATCAGAAGCGGATAAAAGAAAAGAAACAAAAAAACAAAAAGCAATGATGTATTCATCAAGAATTCAAGACGGATCAGAGGCAATTGATTCAAATGAAAAAATTAATACTGTTCAAGGTGAAAAACTAGAAGAAAAAGTTGAACAATTAAATTCTGCAATTGCTGATGTAAGAAGACAATTAGAGGAGTTAGGTCAATAATATAAAAGGTTATCAAAAATAATGAGTAAATTAAGATCATCTGCAATTACTCAAGGCATTCAAAGATCTCCTAATAGATCTATGTTAAGAGCCGTAGGATTTAGAGATGAAGACTTTATTAAGCCAATAATTGGAGTAGCAAATGGATATAGCACAATCACACCATGCAATATAGGTTTAAATAAATTATCAAAAAGAGCAGAGGATGCGATAAGAGCCTCAGGAGCCATGCCTCAAATGTTTGGAACTATAACGGTTAGTGATGGGATTTCAATGGGAACAAAAGGTATGCATTACTCTTTGGTTTCTCGAGAAGTAATTGCTGATTCTATTGAGACTGCTTGTAATGCACAAAGTATGGATGGGGTTTGTGCTATTGGGGGTTGTGATAAAAATATGCCTGGAGCTATGCTTGCTATCGCAAGAATGAATATACCCTCAATTTTCATATATGGAGGCACTATTAAACCAGGAAAATTAGATGGGGAAGATTTAACAGTGGTGAGTGCTTTTGAGGCTGTTGGACAATTAACATCAGGAAAAATTAGTAAAAAGAGGTTAAATGATGTTGAGAAAAATTGTATTCCAGGAGCAGGAAGTTGCGGAGGTATGTTTACAGCAAACACAATGTCTGCTGTCATAGAAGTTTTAGGATTAAGTCTCCCCCACAGCTCTACGATGGCTGCCGAGGATTTTGAAAAAGAACTTAGTTCAGAAAAAAGTGCTAGAACTTTAGTAAAGGCAATTGAAAAAGATATTAGGCCACTAGATTTAATGACAAGAAAAGCATTTGAGAATGCCATCGCAGTTATTATGGCAGTTGGAGGATCAACAAATGCTGTCCTTCATTTGCTCGCAATAGCCAAGACTGCAGGAGTTGAATTAAATATTGATGATTTTGAAAAGATCAGGCAAAAAGTACCAGTAATTTGCGATTTAAAACCAAGTGGTAAGTATGTTACCGTTGATCTTCACAATGCAGGAGGTATTCCTCAAGTAATGAAGATCCTTCTTAATGCAGGATTAATTCATGGTGAATGTAAAAATATTGAAGGCAAAACGATTACAGAATTATTAAAGGATATACCTGATAATCCCCCTAATAATCAAAAAGTAATTAGGACTATAGATAATCCTCTCTATAAAAAAGGTCATTTGGCAATACTAAAAGGGAATCTAGCGATAGAAGGAAGTGTCGCAAAAATAAGTGGTGTTAAAAATCCTGTTTTATCTGGCCCTGCAAGAATTTTTGAAAGTGAAGAATCCTGTTTAGAATCCATACTCAAAAATGAAATCAAAGCTGGAGATGTAGTTGTTATTAGAAATGAAGGACCAGTAGGTGGGCCTGGGATGAGAGAAATGTTAGCTCCAACATCAGCCATTGTTGGCCAAGGATTAGGAGAAAAGGTTGCTTTAATTACAGATGGAAGATTTAGTGGTGGAACATATGGCTTAGTAGTTGGCCATATTGCACCAGAGGCAGCAGTCGGAGGGAATATAGCATTAATTAAAGAGGGCGATATTATTACTGTCGATGCATTAAATCAAATAATAGAGGTTTCCTTAACTGAGCAAGAATTAGAAATTAGAAGAAAAAGTTGGAAAAAACCTCTTCCCAAACATAAAAAGGGTGTACTTGCTAAATACGCAAGAATTGTAAGCACTTCAAGCTTGGGTGCCGTAACTGATTTAGAAAAATAAGATTTTTTAATTTATAAATTTTTTTATTCTTGTCGCTAGATTTTCTATCCTGAAATTGTAATTAGGTGGTTCACATTTTTTCCCTGATTTACTATCCATCCACAAATTTTTATTACCACTCCATAAAATCGGCTCATTTGGATAATTTAATTTTGAGACTAGTAAAACTAGTTCATTTTTAGAATTAAATATTTCTATTTCCAAGTCATCTCTCTCTATTCTATTACCTTCAGAATCCCTACATAAAATATTTAAAGTAATATCTAAATCATCATCTTTAGAGATATCGCATTCACCTGATATTTTTACAACTGAGTGAATATAAGGCTTATTTATAATATTCGCTGACTTTGCAACAATTATTTCTAAATTATCTGATGAATTTTTAAAAAACACTTATCGACTTTAATAAAATTTTTATGTTGCCAGGTTTAAAATTATCATTTAATTTTCCTTCATCTCCAAATTTAGAATGTAATAATTGTAGACGCTTTATTTTTGAAGGTTTGAATTTAAATGGGAAGCTTACTTTATTAGCCCTAATTGAGGGGGTTAAATCATTAAATGAGATTTTTACTGTAGTACTCCCAAATTTATTTGTAGGGAAAGTTTTTATCCATCTTAAACCTCCAGGGATAAATTCAGTCAATCCAAGAAAGTCATCTTGGCAGGCTACAGCAAATTTAAATTTTCTTCCTTCTCCAGATATATTGATCTCAAAAGTATCAAATTCAGATAAATTTAAAGGTGGCTGATATGTAGATGAGCGGCAACTTACAAATCCACCTCCTTTTTCAACTATGTTACCTTTAAAAAGTAATCCAGAATTTGTATTCTCACAAATGGCAACACTTTTACCTCCCATAATTGTGTCATTTAATGATTTCCAATCTTGAAAACCATCTTTTTCAAATAAGACTTTTTTCTTAGGCATTATTTATTTAAAATTAACTATAAAGATATTAACTAAATAGCTAATTCATTTGATGCATCTGAATCGCAAAAAATAAGAATTTTTGAATTAGAGTCTATATATTTTGCTGGCGTTCTTCTCGAAGATTCATTCTTATCAATTAACCTCTTTAAAGCTAAATTTTTTGATGCTCCAGTAACTAAAAAAGCTATTTCTGAAGAAGCAGAAATTATTTTAGGAGTAAGAGATATCCTTTTTAAATCTTTACCAAAACTAGTTATTATAAGATCATCATTATTGAAATCTTTATAAGGGAATAAAGAGGCAGTGTGACCATCATCACCAAGTCCAAGTAAGGTCAAATCAAATATGGGAGGATTACCAACAAGCTTTTCTTTTAATGTCTTTAGATATTGTTGCTTTGCTAAATCATCATTTAAGTCTTTATTCTTAAAAACATCGCAAAAAAATGCTTTTGAAGCATAATTCTTGAGAAGAGAATTTTTAAGCATATTTGTATTACTTTCATCTGAGAGAGGATCAACACATCTTTCATCACCTAAAAAAATATCAACATCTTGCCAAGGTAAATCAAAATTCGATAATTTCTCATAAATCACTCTTGGAGTTGATCCTCCACAGACACAAAACTTAAAACGATCATTAACATTTAATGAGGTCTTAATTTTATTTGAAATATATTCTGTTAGGTAGGAAGTAAGTTTAAATTTATTTTCAAAAATAAAAAATCTATATTTGTCTATATTTTTTTCTATCATTTTAACCATTCAGTGTGAAAAGTACCATCCTTATCAACCCTCTCATAGGTGTGCGATCCAAAACAATCTCTCATTGCTTGAACTAAATTTTGTGGCAATCTACTTGTTCTATAACTATTGAAATAATCTAAGGTGCTAGACATGCATGGTAAGGGTATTCCAGCTTTATTTGCAGAGGCAACAACAAATGAAAGGTTATTGATTTTTGTTGATATTTGACTATTAAACCAACTATCAAATATAAGATTTTTTAAATTTGGATTATTTTTATAAGCATCTTGAATTCTTTTTAAAAGTTTTGATCTAATAATGCAACCACCTTTCCATATTTGAGCAATTGATTGCATGTCTAAATCATATTTATATACATTTGAGGCCTCTCTAAGGATATCCATACCTTGTGCATAACTAGCAATCGTAGATAAAACAACTGCATCGAATAAAGGCTTCATACCATTTGATAAGTTTCCTAGATCAACAGAATTGAATTCACCTAAGGGATTAATACTCTCATAATCTTCTCTCTGTTCCTTAAGAGAACTCATGACTCTTGCATTTAAAGAAGCATATATTGTTGGAACAGACACTCCGAGTTCTAGAGCACTTACCACTGTCCATAGTCCAGTTCCTTTTTGACCAGCCTTATCTAATATCTTTTCAACAACATACTCTCCATTTAATTCATCCTTAGCTCTTAAACAGATTTCTGTTATTTCTACCAAATATGAGGACAATTCTTCCGTTTGGTTCCATAAATCAAAAACTTTTGACATCTCTAAACAATTCATTTTAGAAATTCTTTTCATTAAGTCATAAGCTTCTGCAAGTATTTGTTCTATTCCATATTCAATACCGTTATGAACAGTTTTAACAAAATGTCCTGCCCCTCCGGGACCTACATATGCTACACAAGGTCCATCTTCCACTTTAGCCGCCATTTTTGTAAGTAAACTTTCGATAGCATCATATGAGGATTTAGTGCCCCCAGGCATCATACTAGGTCCTTCAAGAGCCCCCTTGGACCCTCCTGATACTCCCATGCCAATATACCCAAAGCTTTTACTTTCAAGCTGTTTTACTCTTCTTTCTGTATCTTGGAATTGTGAATTACCACCATCTATCAATAAATCGCCTTCCTCTAGATATTCTGAAATATTATCAATAACAGCATCTGTAGCGGATCCTGCTTTTACCATCATTAAAATTCTTCTTGGTCTTTCAAGTTTGTCAACAAATTCTTGAATTGTTTTAGCTCCATCTATACTTTTCCCTTGGCCTCTACCATTGAGGAAGTCTTCAGTTTTTGAATAGGTCCTATTGAATACAACACTTGAGAAGCCATTTCTTTCTGCATTAAGAACTAAATTTTCTCCCATAACTCCAAGACCTATTAAACCAAAATGTGCCTTGGACATAAAAATAAATTAACTCAATAAATATATTTTTACTTCAACTAAAAAAAATTGCTTTAAAAATAGGACTTTTGTCAGCAATAAGGGATGTAAAAAATATTTTAGATAATAGTGCCATCTGTAATTGTGGCATTTTTCACAACCACTACGATTCCATTTCTTATGTAAAAACCTTCATCGGGTCTGTCAGCCTCTTCAACTCTATCTTTGTTAACTATCACGACATTATTGCCAATACGTGTATTTTTATCGAGTATCGCTCTCTTAACAGTTGAGCCTTCTCCAACACCAAGGGGGATTCCGCCACCCTTCCTTAATTCAATTCTTTCCTCTGAAGATTCAAAAAAATCAGCTCCCATTACCAATGTATCTTCTAGGACAGCATCACTTTCAATACGACTTCTTACTCCCAAAACACAATGTAAGATACTACATGATTTGAGAATAGTGCCTTCACAAACTATTGAGTCTGTAATCTGAGCATCTACTAATTTGGATGGGGGGAGATATCTTGGTCTTGTATAAATTGGAAATTTCTCATCATAAAAACTAAATGGAGGTTTAGGTTGCTTAGTTAATGCAAGATTCGATTCAAAAAAGGCTCCTATTGTACCTATATCTTCCCAATAATCATTGAAGACATAACTTTTTAAGCTATCTCCTCTATTAAGTGACTCTGGAATAATATCCTTTCCAAAATCGGTATAGTCTGGGAATTTATTCAATAAATCAAATAATGTGTCTCGACTAAAAACATAAATACCCATAGAAGCAAGATATGGTTTTTCCTGAGATGCTTCTTTTGTTAAACCAAGTTTTGAAGTATCAACAGCCATTGCTTTTAGTTTTTCTCCAGTAGGTTTTTCACTAAATTCTTTTATGTTACCTTGATCATCCGTCCTCATTAAACCAAAACCCTCAGCTTGACTTTCATCGACAGGCAAAGCAGCTACAGTTAAATCTGCACCACTTTTTCTGTGATAATTTACAAATAAGCTGTAGTCCATTCTATATAACTGATCTCCTGATAAGATCAAGTATTCATCTACATCCCATTCCTGAAATAACCATTGATATTTTCGCACAGCATCAGCAGTCCCTTCAAACCATTTAGGACTATCAGGAGTTTGTTGAGCAGCTAAAACTTCAACAAATCCTTGACCAAAAGGTGCACTTAGATTATAAGTTCTCCCAATGTGCCTATTAAGAGATGCACTATTAAATTGCGTTAAAACATACATTTTATTAATGTCAGAATTAATGCAATTACTAATAGGTATATCAATTAAGCGATATTTACCTGCTAGTGGCACGGCAGGTTTTGCTCTCATTTTTGTTAATGGATAGAGTCTCGAACCTTTTCCTCCTCCGAGGATGATTGCTAAAACACGCTTCATTCAAAATTACAGGAGGTATTTATTTATTAAAATTACTAGATAAAGTGCAAATTTCAAAAGCATAATGGCCAGTTTATTAAGGTATTACGATTAATTAAACAAAAAACTTAATAAAACAATGCCTTTTTTATAGTTCATCATCATTTAATGAAAACAATTTTTCGACAATTTTTAAAGATGCCTGTCTTTCTTGTCTAGATTGTGGACTTCTTAATTTTGTGACTGGTGTGTGAAGAATCTTATTTATTATGCCTTTAGTTAAAGCTTCGACGACTTTTCTTTCTCTAGCGGAAAAATCAGGCCCCATTCTACTTAATGCTTTTTGCAATTCTTCTTTCCTAATAATTTCAAGATCAGATCTTAATTTATTTATTACTGGAACGGCCTCTAAGCTTGCCCACCACTCTAAAAAAAGTGCTTTTTCATCTTTAATTAATGATTCAGCCTCTTTAGCAATTTTCTTTCTAAATTCTTGATTCCTTGAAACCACCTCTTGTAAATCATCAACATCATAAGATTCAACAAAATTATTTTCTTTAACATCATTAGTAATATTTCTTGGAACACCAATATCAATAAATCTAATCAAAGAATTAATATTTAAACTATTTAAACGAAGTAAATCAATAAATGGTTTATCGGAGGCAGTACTAGTAAAAACAAGAGTTGATAACTCAATATTTTTATCCAACAGTGTTAAGCATTCAGGAATAATCTCTAAGTCAGGAAAATCCTTAGCTAAAGATTTAGCTCGATCAATATTTCTATTTAAAAGAGTTAATTTCTCACAACCTTTTGCTTGAAGATGAGTTATTAAGAGCTTACTCATCCTTCCTGCTCCCACAACAAGAACGTTTTCTGATTTCAAACTTACTAAATTATCAACACCTTTTGACTGGCCAATTTTTAATTGAGCCAGCTCAACAGCTGCTGAACTTATAGATACTGCTCCAGTTCCTAAGTTAGTTTCCGATCTAACTTTTTTACCTGCACTAATAGATTGAGTTAATAACCTATTTAAGATTGGCCCAGTAGAGTGAAAATCTTGTCCAAGTCTCATCATTTTCTTTACTTGAGAAAGTATTTGACCTTCACCTAAAACAAGACTATCTAAACCAGCAGAGACCTTCATTAAATGTAGAACAGCATCCTCCTGTCTGAAATCGAATAAATGTGGTTCTAATTCATCTGTTTTTAAATTTGAATAAGTAGATAAAAATTCTTTAATAGAAGACAATCCAATATTTAAATCTTTGACTAAAGAATATATTTCTAATCTATTGCAGGTACTTAAAATTGAAACTTCAAGTATTTCAGAAGAATTTTTAAGAGAAACTAATGAATCTTCAATGGATGAATCGGGAATACTTAACTGCTCACGCACTTCGACAGGTGCCGTGCGATGACTAAGTCCGACGACAACAATATGCATAAAAATCTAATATGAAAATTTAGAGAGTAATGCTTTGAGCACCATCTTTAATATGTATTGTATTTGTAAAACGAGCAGTATTATCTAAAGTGCTAATAAGAAGACTACTGGTTCTAATACAATCTCTCTCGAATTGTACTCCATTGAATAACAATCCATCAGTTATACCACTACCGGCAAAAACTACATTTTCACCAGAAGCTAATTCATTAGCTTCATAAATTTTATCAATATCCGTTATGCCCATCTCATTTAAGCGCGCAATGTTTCCTTCTTTCGTATAGTCTGCCCACTCAGATGTTTGAGCGATCGCTGGATCATATACCAATTGACCTTGAAAATGTCCTCCTAAAGCTCTCATCGCTGCAGCTGAAATAACACCTTCCGGGGCAGCTCCAATACCCATTAAACAATGAGTCCCTGTTCCTGCGAATCCACAAGCTATTGCTGCTTGAACATCACCATCTGAGATTGGTTGAACTTTTGCTCCGCATTCTCTTATTTCACTAATTAAATTTTTATGCCTAGCTCTATCCATAACCACAACAGTTAGTTCATCTATTGATAAATCTAAACAATTACTTAATATTTTAAGATTTTCTGTAGCTGTATTTCTTATATCAACTTTACCTTTTGCCGCTGGTGGTGCAGCAAGTTTATTCATATAAAAGTCAGGAGCATTAAATAAACCTCCACTATCCGAGGCTGCTAAAACAGCCATAGAACCTCTTTGATTATTAGCGCATAGATTAGTTCCTTCGCATGGATCTACTGCGAAATCTACACCTGGCCCTTTTCCACTCCCGACTTCCTCTCCTATATAGAGCATAGGAGCTTCATCTCTTTCGCCTTCGCCAATAACAATTTTCCCTTTCATCTCAATTTTTCCCATACGAAGCCGCATAGCTTCTACTGCAGCGGCATCAGCCTCATCTTTTTTACCAAGTCCTGTAAGCCTTGCTGAAGCTATAGCAGCCTGTTCGACTACTTCGAGTATTTCCTGAATTAAAGTTTGATCCACAATTTTAATAATAGATAAAGAATTTTTCTAAAAGGTTAAAAATATAGTCTCACAAAAATGAAATTTTGATAAGAATTATTCATTGGAATAAACTTTTTTTAACTCTTTGCAGATGTTACTTTATCAGGCCATGACGTTAAATTAGTAATAAGCAGCCATTTATAGTATCTTTATTAAATATTTTTAAAAATAAATGACAGAATCTTACTCAACAAAACAAATAGGTACTATTCGACCAATTCAAATTATTCCTTCCGTTTTACCTGCGGATTGGGCAAATATGGGCTCATGCGTAAAAGAGCTTGAAGAAGCAGGAGTTGATCGAATTCAATTTGACGTCATGGATGGAAATTTTGTACCAAATCTCACATTTGGTCCACAAATGATTTCAGCCTGCAGAAAGTATTGTAATGTGCCATTTGAAACTCAATTAATGGTTAGCCAATATAACTGCGAAACTATGCTTGAAGAATACGTGAAAGCTTCTAAAGGAACTAATGGGGAGCCTGGAGTGGTGATTGCTCATGTAGAAGCAAACGTACATCTGCATAGAATATTAGGACGTATAAGAGACTTAGGAGGATCTCCATCAGTAGCTTTAAACCCACATACACCTTTTGAAATGATCAAAAACGTAATGGATATGGTTGATCATGTCTTAGTAATGACTGTTAACCCAGGTTTTGGTGGACAAGCTTACATACCAACAATGCTTAATAAAATAAGAGAGATTAGAGAATTTATTGTTAATAATAATTTAAATATTGACATAGAAGTTGACGGAGGAATTAAAGCCAATTGGACAATTTCTCAATGTGCGGCTGCAGGAGCAAATTGTTTTATCGCAGGAAGTGGAATGTTTGCATACCCAACACTTAAAGAAGGATGTGACGAGTTAAGAGAAGTAGCAAAAGATGCTCAGAATGGAAAAGTTTTACCAGAGCCGAACAATGATTAGTTTCAACCAAATATCCATCCATAACTATGTAAACCTACACCCCAAAAATTAACTCCTAAATAACAAATTAAAACAATAAAAAATCCACTTGTAGCTAGTAAGGCAGGCTTTCTTCCTTGCCAACCCTTACTAATTCTCATGTGAAGATATGCCGCATAAAATAGCCATGAAATGAATGCCCAAGTTTCTTTAGGATCCCAACTCCACCATGTCCCCCATGCTTCATTAGCCCAAACGGCTCCACTTACTAATCCTAAAGTTAGAAGTACAAAGCCAACTAGTATTGAACGATAACTTAAGGTATCTAATTTCTCTAGGTGAGAGAATTTATAGGGCTTTATAACTTCATTATTGGGTTCATGATTAGAAATTTTGTATCCACCAATGCCAACTGAATTACTCCTGATTTGTAGAGCTTGATTATTGTCAATTAAAAGAACAGAAGCTGATAAACATGAACCTATTATTAAAGATGCATAACTAAGCATTACTACACTTACATGCATTACTAACCAACTGGATCTTAAAGCAGGTACGAGATTGGAAGAAGATCTAAGGTCTTCAGGCAAAACGAAGCAAGCAAAACCAAGAGTAAGTAATATTATGGGTATGGACAAAGTTGAAATAATGGGTGTTTGATATTCCCTTTCAAGTATTAACTGAGCTAAAATTAAACCCCAAGAAAGAAAACAAAGTGATTCAAAAAGATTACTTATTGGAAAATGTGATGAAATAATCCACCTAGAAATTAATTGTAAGGCAATAAATATATTGGCGATAATAGCTAGAGACTTTACAAAATCAGAGGATTTATTTTTAAAGGTTGCGATAAGTGAGAATGGTAAAGAAAAAAGTAAGAGATAGAAGGCTAAAATCCCCAGACTCACAACTGGATCTGAAATTATATTTTTAATGAATTCACTTAACACAATCTGAAATGACTGTAATAACGAAATTTAATTTTTTAAATATAAATTATTTTTTTTTTAATGCTTCAAATCTTTATAAAAATTTAGTTTAATAAAAATTATTAAAGTTTAAAATCATAGCCCAAATAAAACTCTTTAACTATTTCGTTTTTTGCGACTTCTGAAGATAACCCGCTAGCTAGAATTTTTCCTTCACATAAAACAAATGATTTATAAGTGATCGATAAAGTCTCTCTTACATTATGGTCAGTTATCAAAATTCCAACACCATTTTTACTTAACTTAAAAATTAGTTTTTTTAAATCATTAACAGCTAAAGGATCTATACCAGCAAATGGTTCATCTAGAAGTAAGTATTTAGGACCATTTTGGCCTACAGATAGTGCTCTAGCTATTTCACATCTCCTTCTCTCTCCTCCCGATAATTGATAACCATAATTATCTATAAATTTATTGAGATTAAATTCATTCACGATCTTTTCTCTTCTTGATCTAATTATGGATTTACTTAATCCAGAATTCTCTAAAGCCAAATTAATATTATCTTTTACCTTGAGATCTCTAAAAACACTTGGTTCTTGAGACAAATAACCTAAACCTAATTTAGATCTTTGAGGAAGAGAAAGATTATTAATCCTTTTATTATTTAGAAGAATTTCCCCTTTATTTGGTCTTAAATTACCAACGATAAGATTAAAAGTTGATGTTTTTCCCGCACCATTGGGCCCAAGTAATCCAACAATTTCACCTGGAGAAACATGAATTGAGACATTATTTACTATTAGTTTTCTATTAATACTTAAACTTACATTTTTAATTTCTAATTTCATTATCTTTTTATTTTTTTTAGGAAGGGAACATCACTTTGATTTAATGATGATTTTGTATGCAACTTATTCAATAAAGATTCCAAACTACTGCAAAATAATATTAAATCAATTTCTAGATCTTCTGAAACTTTATTTTTTATTCTACCCAAACCTTCTCCAAGCAATATCATTGCACCATTTAAATTTCCCTTATTTAGATGAAATTGAGAAACTGATACCTGTAATATACCTTGCACAATTTGTCTTTCATCTCCCACCAAATCGTTCCATATATCTTCAAAAGCATCATGAGCCTCATACCATTTTTGATTGTTAAATAAATCTATAGCTTCCTGTAATGAATCTTTAAACCTTTTTGAAGTTAAATCATTCATAATTGATTATTTTTTAGAGACCTTTTTCTTATTTAATTTTCTCAACCTGATTGATTCTGGAGTTACCTCTAACATTTCATCTGGACCTATATACTCTAGAGCTCTTTCAAGAGTAATTTCTATTGGTGACTGTAGTGTATCCAGCTCTTCAGCTCCTGCAGATCTCATGTTTGTAAGTTGTTTCGTTTTACATATATTAATTTCTAAATCTTGAGGTCTATTATGTTCTCCAATAATCATACCCTTATAAACTTTAACTCCTGGTTTAATGAAATATGATCCTCTATCTTCTGCATTTTTTAAGGCATAAAATGTTGCAACCCCTTCTTCAAAAGCGATTAATACTCCATTTCTTCTGGTCTCAAATTCACCAGATTTAGGTTTGTATTCATGGAATGAATGACTCATTATCCCTTCTCCTCTAGTTAATCTTACAAATTCACCACGAAAGCCAATTAGACCTCTAGCAGGAACAAGAAATTCCAGCTGAGTTCTTCCATCATTACTAGTTTGCATATTTTGCATCTCTGCTTTTCTAGATCCTAATTTTTCTATACATGAACCAACCGCATGTTCTGGAACATCTAAGACTAAGGTCTCGATTGGCTCACACTCAATACCATCTATTTCCCTAAAAATCACTTGAGGTTGAGAAATTTGAAATTCAAAGCCCTCTCTGCGCATCGTCTCAATTAGAATACCTAGATGAAGTTCGCCCCTACCAGATACTGAAAATCTATCTGGTGATTCTGTCTCTTCGCATCTTAAGGCTACATTGGTTAGTAACTCTCTCTCCAGTCTATTTTTAAGTTGTCTACTAGTAACAAATTTTCCTTCTTTTCCTGCGAAAGGTGAATCATTAACAACAAATGTCATCTGTAAGGTCGGCTCATCAACTTTTATGAGAGGCAGAGGCTTAGGAGACTCTGGACAAGCAATAGTTTCACCTATATTTACATCATTAAAACCTGATAAAGCAATAATATCTCCAGCTTTAGCTTCATTAATTTCAATTCTTTCAAGGCCTTCAAATCCTAGTAATTTACTAACCTTTCCTTTAATAGTTTTACCATCCTCTTTTATTAAATTTGCTTGTTGACCAGTATTAATTTTTCCATTATGAATTTTCCCAATTACAATTCTTCCTAAAAAATCAGAATAATCTAAGGTTGTAATTTGAAGTTGCAAAGGTTTTCTTACATCTCCTACAGGTGGAGGAACATGCCTCAAGATAGCTTCAAATAATGGCATCATATTTTCACTATCAGTTTCCATTTCTTCTTTTGCGAACCCACCAAGTCCACTCCCAAAAAGGTAAGGAAAATCACATTGATCATCATCTGCACCTAACTCTAGAAACAAATCAAGAACTTTATCAACAGCGATTTCAGGAATAACTCTTGGTCTATCAATCTTATTAACAAATACTATTGGCCTAAGTCCTTTTTCAAGTGCTTTTTTAAGAACAAATCTAGTTTGAGGCATTGGACCTTCATTAGCATCAACAATTAATAGACATCCATCAACCATCCCTAACACTCTCTCAACTTCTCCTCCAAAATCTGCATGGCCAGGGGTGTCAATAATATTTATTCTTGTATTTTTATATTTAACTGATGTGTTTTTAGAGAGAATGGTTATACCTCGTTCTCTTTCGAGATCGTTAGAATCCATTACGCAAGTTGGAACGACTTCATTATCTCTAAATACTCCTGATTGAGACAATAAAGAATCAACTAATGTTGTTTTGCCATGATCAACATGTGCAATTATCGCGACATTCCTTATTTCTTTTTGAGCAGAGGGCATAATATTTATTAAAACTTTTTAAGCCAACTATTACATTAACCTAAAGTAAGGTGATAAGGGGATATTTATTATTAATTAAGCTTAAAATCTTTCAAAATTAATGTAAAAACTTAGTAAAGGTTCCTTGAATTTAAATAGTTTTTCTATTTGAAGATTCGAATATTTTAAGAGCTTCAATTGACCCCTCGTATCTCCAGTGCCAAGGTTCATAATCTACGTTAGTCTGATCTCTTATCAAAGGATAATCTGAAATGATATTTTGCAGCATTATTTTTCAACCATTTAAAAGCACTTGTATTTTCAAAGCTCTCTTCAAAATCAGCTTCTCTTTCATAAGCATCTCCAATATCAATAGCGAATCCAGTACTATGCTCGGAATAACCTGGTGGAGCTGAAACCCTTGCTCTTTCAGAAGCAATTTGGTTTCGAATTGATTTTAAAGAATAAAATATTTGTTTTTGTAATTTGATTGACCTATATCCACTTAAAAACACCAAGTAAATTCCATCTTTCTCTGCATCATCTTGCATTTCTTTTAGTGATTTATACATTCCCTTGTGGACAAGTATATTTGGTTGAATCTCAATTAAATTTTCATATGCAGCCTCTTTATAAGGGAAATGACCAAGAACCCTTAAATCTTTTTCAGTTTTACTTGATTTAGGAGTATTTGAGAATTTAAGGTAATTTGTATTTTTGACAAATAAAAATAATAAAGGAAATATTATAAAAGATAAAATTACATGAATAATTTTAATATTTTTTATTAGTTTACTTTCAGGAAATATTCTTATTGCCAATTCAATATCATCTACATTTTTAGAGCTTTTTTTGTTTTCCAATATTAAAAAAAAGAAAAAATCATGTTTCGATATTATCTATTTTTTTAAAAAAAGTCCTTTTATTTGCAAAATAGATGTAGTTTTAATAATGAATTAATTTGCTTATGTTAAGAGTTGCTGTTATAGGCGGTGGTCCTAGTGGTTCCTGTACTGCCGAAACACTTGCTAAATCTGGAATTAAAACTTGGCTTTTTGAAAGAAAGTTAGATAACGCAAAACCATGTGGTGGTGCTATACCTCTATGCATGGTTTCAGAATTTGATCTACCAGAATCAATAATTGATAGAAAAGTTAGAAATATGAGGATGATATCCCCCTCTAATAGAGAAGTTGATATTAGCTTAGATAATGTTTATGGGAAAAGTGATAATGAGTATATTGGTATGTGCAGAAGAGAAGTAATGGATGCTTTTATGAGAAATAGGGCAGCAGATTTAGGAGCAACTTTAATCAATGGTCTTGTTACAAATATCGATACTGGGAATAATCATCAAGGACCATACACTCTTACATACTCTGATTTCTCTGAAGAGAATAATAAAGTTGAAATAAAAAAACTTACAGTTGATCTTTTAGTAGGAGCTGATGGAGCAAATAGTAGGGTTGCGAAAGCGATGGATGCAGGAGATTACAATGTCGCTGTAGCATTTCAGGAAAGAATAAAGCTTCCAAAAGAAGAAATGAGTTACTATGAAAATTTAGCAGAAATGTATGTAGGGAAAGATGTTTCTCCCGATTTTTATGGATGGGTTTTTCCTAAATATGATCATGTTGCTGTGGGTACAGGAACAATGCAAAAGAATCAGTCATTAATAAAAAGTCTCCAAGAGGGTGTAAGAAATAGAGCAAAGAAAAGATTAGCTAATGGAGAAGTAATTAAAGTAGAAGCACATCCTATCCCTGAGCATCCAAGGCCTCGAAGAGTTGTTGGTAGGATGGCTTTAGTTGGAGATGCGGCAGGATATGTAACAAAGAGTTCTGGAGAGGGAATCTATTTTGCTGCTAAAAGTGGAAGAATGTGTGCTGAAGAAATAGTTGAGGCATCCAATAATGGCCAAACTATTCCCTCAGAGAAGGATTTAAAAAATTATTTAAAAAAATGGGATAAAAAATATGGAACAACATATAAGGTTCTTGAAATTTTGCAGAATATTTTTTATAGAAATGATTCTGCAAGAGAAGCTTTTGTTGAGATGTGCGATGATATGGATGTTCAAAGGTTAACTTTTGATAGCTATTTATATAAGAAAGTTGTTGCTATGAAACCTTTACAACAATTAAAAATAACTTTCCTAACATTAGGATCGATTTTAAGAGGTAAGGCACTAGCTCCACTAAATTATAAACCTGTAAAAAGTGTTGTAAGGGATGAAGAAGAAGTCGATAAAATGTTAAAAAACTTCTCAATTAAAGGTGGAATAAAAGTTAAAAGTTCAAAAGTGTAAAATCAGCAATTAATAAAGAGTAATTTCTTACAATGGCTAAAAGATTTAATCTATTTTTCCTAAGATTCAAATCTTCAGTCATAACCATAACCCCATTTTTGTTATCGAAAATTTCAATCAGAACTTGAATATTTTCCTCAAATAAATTTATTAATTGATCATATTCCCAGTCATTAGTATTCACAAGATTTTCAAGAGATTGAAGAAATTTAAAAACATCTATTTCAGATTTTTTCTCAAAAAGTTTAATATTTATTTTATCTTTACAAGCATAAATATTTTTTTCCTAAATTCCCCTTATTAGCTAGCTTTGTATATCTAGAAATAATATTTATTAAACTTGAAGAATTATTTCCTGATTTAAACTTTTGTATTGTTTCTATTCTATTTTTTAAATCAGCTATGTCTAGAATATTTAAATGTCTTATATTTTCTGATTCACAAGTGGAGCTTATAATTTCTTTATCATATGAGGATTCTTCCAAATGACTAATTATTCTTTGTCTAGAAAATTCAATCAAGTCATCTAATATTTTCTGATGATTAATATTTAATGCATTAAATTGCTAACACCAATGATTAATTAGTTTTGAGATAAGTTTATCTAATTTCAAATCAAAATTATTTTGCCAAATAATTTGAATAATTCCATTTAAATTTCTTCTTAATGCATAAGGATCAGAAGAACCACTTGGTCTTCTTCCAATCACAAATATACTTATAATAGTTTCTAATTTATCTGAAATAGCAAGAATAGATCCATATTTGGTAGATGGTAAATTATCTTTATAGAATCTTGGAAAATAATGTTCGGAAACGGCTAACGAAATATTTTTGCTAAAACCCTCATTCATTAAATATTTTCCTCCCATCGTACCTTGCAACTCTGGGAATTCTTTAACAATTTCACTACACAAATCGTGTTTTGAAAATTTGGCAGCTTCTAATAACTCTTGAACATTTATAGATGAATCTTTAACTTCATTAAAAATTTCATTAGCTATAAAAATTATTCTTTCTACTTTATCAGCAATATTTCCTAAACCTTTTAAATAACTTATTGAGGAAATCTTTTTATTCCTCTCATTACAGGAGAGATTTAGATCAGTTTCAATAAAAAATTTAGCATCTGCAAATCTTGCCTTGAGAACATTTTCATTTCCTTTTGTAATAGATTTATTAGCTTCCTCAGCCCATTAGATATTAAGAAAAATTTCGTACTTAATGTTTCTTTAGAATCTAAATCTAATTTACTGAATTTTCTATTTATTTTAAATAAAGGTATGTATCTTTGATGATTTTTCATAACTGTACATAGAACTTCCGTTGGTAAAGATAAATATTTACTATCAAAATTTCCAACTAATAAATCTGGCGACTCCACTAAGTCAGTAATTTCATTTAATAATTTATCTGATAAATCCGGATAAAGTTTTAAATTATCAGCAGAATTATTTATTAAATCATTAATTATTTTTTTCCTTTTAGTCCTATTGGCTAATACCCCAGAAGCTTCTAATGAATCTAAATAATTATCAGGATGATTTATCAATATCTTATTGTTAATCAACCTATGCCCTCTAGAAATATTATCAATAATTATTTTTGGTTCTATATTTTCAAGCTCGAATTCTAATAGCTCCTCATTATATAAAGAAATAATCCATCTTATAGGTCTTGAAAATTTAAAATTTCCATAACTCCATTTCATAAATCTTGATCCTTGTAAAGCTTTTATTACTTTTGGAATAATTAAAGATAATAAGTATTTTGTAGATTTACCCTTCTCAATTTTCTCTCCAAATACAAAATCCACATTTTTTATCTTTTTTATCAATAGATCCTTAACGTCTATATCTAAACTTTTTGCAAAGCCTATTGCCGAATTAGTTGGTACACCATTCAAAAAGGCCATATCTGCCTTAGGTCCTTTCCGAAGCTCAATCTTATCTTTTCCTAAATCAGTTAATCCTGATATTAAGAGGAAAATTCTTCGAGGAGTCGAAGAACAAAAAATTTCAGTATTCTTAATAAAATTTTTTTCAAGTTCAAACTCAAGAAGTGATTTAAATTGATTTACGACGGAATCAGCAAATTCAGCAGGCAATTCTTCTGTTCCAATCTCAAGTAAATATGTAGACAAAAAAAAATTTAACTATTACAACTATAATTTACTACCAGTTAAATAAGCTTTTAGCTAATGTATAAAAAGAGATACTTTTTAGTCATCAAGTGGTTAAGGTCGAAAAAGTAAAAAAGAAGAAAAAAGAAGTCAAAAAAGAGACTGTATGTCTAGCTAATGGATTAGAAGTATCAAAATTTGAAGAATTCAAAAAAGGAAGTCAATTTCTTAAAGAACCATTAGCTAGTGAATTAAAAAACGATAGTGACCACTTTACAAATGATGCTGTTCAACTTTTAAAATTTCATGGAAGTTATCAGCAAGATGACAGAGAGAATAGAAAACCAGGAATAAAAGATTGGCAAATGATGTTGAGATTAAGAAGTCCAGGAGGAGAAATACCGGGTAAATTATATTGCTGCTTAGATGATTTATCTAATCAGCTAGGAAATGGGACACTGAGAGCTACAACAAGACAAGCTTTTCAAATGCATGGTATTAGAAAAGAAAATCTTAAGAAAGTTATAAAAACTATAGTTGATAGTATGGGTTCAACTTTAGCAGCTTGTGGAGATATCAATAGAAATGTAATGGCACCTGCAGCTCCATTTGAGACTCCAGAGTATAAAGTTGCAAGAGATTTAGCTATCAAAGTTGCTGATCTTTTAACTCCAGTAGCTGCTCAAGGGACCTTCTTAGAACTTTGGGCTGATGGAGATCTTGCTTATAGAATTAAACCTGACAAAGAAATTGAATCAAATAGGAAACTCCAATTCAATGAGAATGTATTTAGTGGCGTTAAAAATGAACCTTTATATGGTGCAACCTATTTACCAAGAAAATTTAAATGTGCAGTAACTGTTCCAGGAGATAACTCTGTTGATCTTTTAACCAATGATATTGGAATTGTTGCTTTTACAAATAAAAAAGGACATTTAGAGGGTTGTAATTTTTATATTGGCGGAGGAATGGGAAGAACCCATAATAATGAAGAAACCTTTGCTAGAATTGCAGACCCTTTAGGATATGTAGAAGAAAGTGATATTTTTGAATTAATTCAAAGTATTGTTGCTATACAAAGAGATTACGGCGATAGGAAATCAAGAAAAAATGCTCGAATGAAGTATCTTCTTCATGAAAAGGGGATAAATTGGTTTAAAGACATTCTTGTTAATAAGTATTATCGAAAGCCAATTAAACCATTAAGAGAAGAACCAGTTAATAAATTAATTGACTATTTGGGATGGCAAAAACAAAATAATAAAAAGTGGTTTGTAGGCTTACCATTGCTTTCAGGAAGGCTTAAAGGAGAAAAAAAATTAATGATCAGAAAATTAGTTGAGAAATATAACTTAGATTTAAGACTTACTCCAAATCAAGATTTATTAATCTGCAGTATTTCAAACGAACATAAAAATGAAATAGAAATAAAACTAAAGGAGATAGGTTATGAAAATCTTAATGATATAAATGAAATTCAAAGACATGCATTAGCATGTCCTGCACTACCTCTTTGTGGGTTAGCAATGACAGAAGCCGAGCGAATCCTACCAGATATTTTAGAGAGGATTGATAATCTACTTAAAAGTTTGAATATTGAAAAAACAATTCTATTTAGGATTACGGGATGTCCTAATGGCTGCTCAAGACCTTATATGGCAGAACTTGCCCTTGTTGGTAGTGGTTTAAATAAGTATCAATTATGGCTAGGTGGTAGTAAGAACCTTCAAAGGTTAGCTAAACCTTACTTGCAAAGAATGCCTTTAGAAAACATGGAAACTATACTAACTCCATTACTTCTTGAATGGAGTAAGTATTCTTTAGATTTAGATTTTGGTGATTTTGTAGATAAAAATGAAGATTCTTTTATTTTGGATTTATTAAATAACTAATATCCAACAACTTTTCCATATATTGCTTTTCTGTTTTGATTAGTCCAAGCCCATAGTTGATCTCCATAGCTGAAATGCCACCATTCATTGGGATGTTGTACAAATTCAGACTTTAACATTACATTTTTTAGTAAATTTCTTCTGTCATCCCATATTATTGATTCTTTAGAATTACGATCTTTATAAAATTCTGGTGAAGCACTTATATCCATATTATCTATATCGCAACCCATATCAATTAATTTACCAGAACTATCCGCAATTGCTAAATCTATTGCTCCTCCTGTTGAGTGCGGAGGTGGACATTTATCATCAATACTTGGATAAGCCCAAAACTTCTCAACTTCTTTGATAATTTCAGGATAAGAATTCATTTCATTAGATTGAAATTTTAACCCTCTTTTCTTACACTCACTTTCATAAGCCAAATAAAACATATAGGATTGAACTTCTATTGGACGCCAACTGTCATAAAGAATAAGTGTGTAATTATTATGAATGGTTTGTAAATAATTATTAGCTCTTACTAAACGGGAAACAACTCCTTCACGAAGAGACCAAATCCTTTTTCTACTTTTATATGGTGCTCCTAAGGCTAAATATGGATGAGGTTCTATAAAGTTAATTTCAGTAGGGATTGAAATTAGTTTTTCATTGTTATCAACTATAGGGATTTGATACCAGGGTTTCAATACGTAAAATACATTTAAATTTATATTTACATAAATAATATTTATTTCAACAATATTATTAATTTAAAAATTCATGAATAAATTTATTGTCCGATTTATCAAAAATTAACTTCTTCAAATATTGATTATTTTCTAACATAGGGTCAACTTTTAAAATACTAATAGCTTCATTTCTTGCTTTATCAATTAATACTTTATTCTGAGGAAGATTTTCTAGTACAAAATCAGGTAGTCCTGACTGTTTATAACCCAGAATTTGGCCTGGACCTCTAAGCTCTAAATCTTTTTCTGCGACATAGAAACCATCATTAGACTCTTGCAATACTCTTAGTCTTTTATTGGTCTGTACATTATTTTCACTCGTAATTAAATAACAAAACGATTGATAGGAGTCTCTACCGACTCTTCCCCTTAATTGATGAAGTTGCGATAAACCAAATCTTTCAGAATTATAAATTACCATTATTGAAGCATTTGGAACATCAATACCAACTTCAATAACAGTAGTAGAAACTAAAATATTTATTTTATTTTCTGAGAAAAGACTTAAAACTTTATTTTTGTCATTTGGGTTTAATTTTCCATGAAGAAGTCCAACATTAAATTGTTTAAAAACTTCCTCAGAAAGTTTTTCGTAAATATTAATTGCAGAGTTTAAATTTAATTTTTCAGATTCTTCTATAAGTGGGAGTATCACATAGGCTTGCTTTCCACTCTCAATTTCTTTTTCGACAATCTTAAATAGTTCAGATAAATTATTCTCACTTACAATTTTTGTAGCAACAGGTAATCGACCTGGGGGCAATTCAGTGATTTGACTAACATCCAAATCACCATATATTGATAGTGCTAATGTCCTAGGAATAGGAGTGGCAGTCATGGATAGTAAATGTGCGTTTTCACCTTTTTTTAATAATCTATTTCTTTGACTAACACCAAACCTATGTTGCTCATCAATAATTACTAGACCAAGAGCATTAAAGATAACTTTTTCTTCAAATAATGCATGAGTCCCAACCAAAACATTAACTTGACCATTTTCTAAATCTCTCCTAATTTGCTTTCTCTTCTTTTCTGATGTATTTCCTGTTAATAATTCAACAGAAATAAAAAGTGAATTAGTTAACTTTATAAGACTTTTATAGTGCTGTTCTGCTAACACTTCTGTTGGGACCATAAATGCGCATTGATAACCTTTTTCTATCATTATTAATAGAGAGGATATAGCAATAATAGTTTTTCCACTACCAACATCTCCTTGAAGTAGACGGGACATTGGATTAATACCATTTAGATCTAATTTAATTTCTTCTAAAACTTTATTTTGAGAATCTGTGAGTTTAAAAGGTAATTTTTCCAAAAAACAATCCAAGAGCAATTTTTTGACAGAATTATTTGATTTAACAATCTTTTTATTTCTATTTCTTCTCTTTAAAAGAAAGTTTAATTGCAATAACAATAATTCATCAAAAACTAAACGTTTCTTTGAAAGTTGAAGATATTCTTGGCTAACAGGCAAATGAATATTAACTAAAGATTCACTAAGAGATAATAAAGATAAAGAATTAAGTTGTTTATTATTTAAGATATCAGGGAAATCTTTTGTGCAAAAAAGTACCTTTTTGAGAATCTTAATGAAGCTGATATTAGAGAGAGAATCTGTTAAAGAATATATTGGTAAAATTTTTCCTGTAAAATTGATATTCTCGTTATTATTTAAAATTTCAATCTGAGGATCAACAAATGATCGTCCATATTCTGTCAATTTTACCTTACCTGAGATAGCAATTTTTATTCCGAGTTTATACTTTTCTTTTTGACTAGAAAAAAAAGAAAATGATCTAAATCTTTTGCCTAAAAAAAATTTAGTAATTTTAATTGAAGAAGTATTATCATAAACAATTAAATTCATGACAGATAAATTGTTATTCTTTTTACTCTTATACATATAAAATCTTTTAATATTTGCAGTACAAGTATATAAATTATCAGGTTTTAAATTTATTATTTTTTCTTTATTCGTATAGTCTAAATAAGTTCTGGGGAAATAATTAATTAAATCTTTTATATCAAAGATTCCTAATTTATTTAGATTTTCTTTATTTACTTTTCCAATACCATTAATTTCGGAGACGTCTGATTTAAGAGAAAGTTTACTATTTTGCAGATCATAATAGGAAGTAGGAAAACTATTATCTTTATTAAAATCTACTGATTTACTTAACTTTAAAAGAAGTTTTCTAGTATCTATTACTAATCTTTTTCTTTGATTAATATCAAGTTTATTATATAAATTATATTTTTCAGAAAAGGCCTTAAATGAAAGATTAAATTCATTATTTAATCCTAAATGATTTAAATTATAAAACTTTCATTTAGAAATTCATTAAAGTATTTTTCCTTGCCTAAAATATTTATAAATCCAAACTCTGTCTCTAGTGTTAATGCACGTTGCAATGGTCTGACCCAATTTTTAATATTTTCTGAATGAATATTTCCTTGATTCAATTTAAAAATAATTAAGTTAGAGTTTATTTATAGTAGATTTGATATTAGAATTTAGTTTAAGTTTATTACACCAATAATCTTCTTTTTTAATTAATAAATAAATATTAGATTTTAATTCCAATAATTTATTTTTTAACATACTTAAGTTGATATTAATAAATTCTAATTCAGCACTATTTATACTAATTAAATTAGTTTTTAGAAATTTATTTTCACTAAAGTTTTCATCAAAATTAATATATTGGGTTAAAGATGGATCAAACTTCAATACGAAGGGTGATGGATTACTAAACAATAAGTGATTATCAAAAACATAAAGTAGTAAATCATTATTTATAAATCTTTTAAAAATATTTTTTTTAAAAAGTTGATTATTAATTTCAATCGAAAGATCTTGAAGATATAAATTTAAAGAGGACTCTAGAGTATCCATCCATAAAATTATATCTTTAAATTCAATAGGAACAAAATACTTACTATCTTTACTTTGATACGTATTTAATGATAATTTATCTTCATCAAAATCACTTAGTAAAATTTTAGAGTTTATACATCCTAATTTTTCATCATGTTTATAATTATCAATATATTTATTTTCTAGCACATAATTATCCATATTAATATTCTTATTATCATTAATTAAATTCTCATAATAAAAATTACAATAGTTTGTTGAGTTATTTATGTTAATAGTTTCAAAATTGTTTACTGTATGAACTTCTTCTTTTAAATTATAGTTACTTTTAAATTCTCTATTATTCTCAATTCGATTAGCAATTTTATAATCTTTTTCTATTGATAATTGTTCAATAGTTAAGAATGGTAAAATATCATTTACTATTTTTTTCAAATCATTTTTTATAAATAGTTTAGTTTTTTGATCTTTTACGCTAATTCCATTACCAGATTCAACTAAAAGAGCTTTAATTGCTTCTCCTATGTAATTTTGCAATTTAAATCTAATAATTGTCAGATATAAATCATAAAGACTATAAATTTCTTTTTTTATTTTCGACTTTCTACAACCAATATGAAATAATTGATCATTTATTTTTTTATAATTCTTTTCTAATAAGTCTCTATCCAATATTTTAAATTGATTTCATTGACTCTACTTCTTCTGCAAATCCTATCTCTTTAACTTCTATTCCTTCGCCTAGTGTATATCTAGTAAAACGCCTTACTTTAATATTTTCACCAATTTTTCCTGCGGTTTGCTTAACAAGTTGTTCAACTGTTAAAGCACTATCTTTTATATAGGGTTGATCTAATAAAACTAATTCTTTCAATCTTTTAGCAATTCTTCCTTCTACAATTTTTTCTCTAATTTGTTCAGGTTTGTTAGCCAAATCATCTCTACCCATTTCAATAAGTTTTTCTTTTTCAACTACATCTTGAGGAACATCATCAACAGAAACATACTCAACATTTGGACAAGCTGCTACTTGCATTGAAATATCTTTAAGAAGTGACTGAAAAATTTCTCCACGTGCGACAAAGTCAGTTTCACAATTTAGTTCTAATAAGACTCCTACTCGTGATCCAGTATGAATATAACTGCCTATAGCGCCTTCGGCTGCTACTCTGCCAGATTTCTTTTCAGCACTTGCTATACCTTTTTTTCTAAGCCATTCAATTGCTTTTTCTAAGTTACCATTAGTCTCATTAAGAGCTTTTTTGCAATCCATCATGCCTGCTCCTGTTTTATCTCGTAGATCTTTGACTAATTTTGCTGTGATGTTTGACATTTTTTTAGAATTTGTTTATTTGTTGTTTAAATTTAAGTAAATTTATTAATTTTTTCTTTGGTCGTTAGATCCTTTTCTACCTTCGTTAATTGCATCTGCAAGCCTTCCTAAAATTAATTGAACTGAGCGAACAGCATCGTCATTACAGGGTATAGGGACTTCGCATAAGTCTGGATCACAGTTAGTATCAAGCATTGAGACAAGTGAAATATCCAGTTTTCTCGCTTCAAGAACTGCATTTGATTCTCTTCTTTGATCCACTAATACAACAACATCTGGTAATCTTCTCATATTTTTTAACCCACCTAAATATTTTTGCAATCTCTCTAATTCTCTCCTTAAAACTGCTGCCTCTTTTTTAGGTCGCATAGCGATTGCTCCGCTGGATTCCATCCTTTCAAGATCTTTTAACCTTTCAATACGAGCTTTCATCGTTGTCCAATTTGTTAACATTCCTCCAAGCCAACGTTGATTAACATAAGCGGCTCCACACCTAGAAGCCTCTTGAGCAACGACTTCAGAAGCTTGCTTCTTAGTTCCAACAAATAGAAACCTTTTTCCACTTTTAGCAGCACTTCTGTCCATTTATATGCATTATTCATGCATAAAGCAGTTTTAACTAAATCTATAATATGTACACCATTTCTTGCACAATAGATGTATTTAGACATCTTTGGATTCCATCTTCTGGTTTGATGCCCAAAATGAGCACCTGCTTCCATCATTTCGGAAAGTGTTACAACAGCCATTTTTTTAAGGTTTCGGGTTAGCCTCCATCTGACGGGTATTAAAAATAACCCGAAACTGTCAGATGTGCGGTTTGAATAATTTATATATATTAGCAAGAAAGATGTAATTTAAGAAATTTTATTTATTAAATGATTTATAAAGTTCTTTTATGTAGATTAAATTCAGTGGAATTTTTAATAGTTCTAAAGCAAAAGAATTCTTTTTTCTTTTAACCAAATAATCTAAGAGAGGAGTCATTGTTCTTACATTAATTATTCCGCCCAAACATAATAAATTCCATAAGAATCTATGTAAAAAAGTTAATTGAATAATAAAACGAACTCTTAGGTTTGGATGTTTATTAAAAAAAATCAAAGCCATCTTAGCTCTCTCAGATTCTTTTCTTACTAGTGAATTAATTTGTTCACATTGAAATGGAGGATGCCAATGAAAGCCTTTTGCTTCAGGGCATTTTATTATTTTAGTTCCAAACTGCTTTAATCTTTCTCCAAGTTCTAGATCTTCCCAACCATATAAACTAAAGGAGCTATCAAATAAGCCTACTTTTAAAAGTAAATCTCTTGATATTGCTACATTCCCTGTTGCAAAGTAAGCAAAGGAAATATCAGTGATTTTATGATTTTCTTTTTCTGGGTTTTCAAAATTTGATGTATTTATTACTGATCCGTAAGTAAAGCAATTTTTATTGAATTTTTCCCAATAATTATATAATTTATCTACATGATTTATTAAAAAATTATTAACGACTACGAGATCACTATCAATAAAAATAATAATTTCATTTTTGGATTTAAGAACACCAAGATTTCTTGCTAAAGCTGGTCCTCCATGAGATTGCTCATAAAGTACAACATGAGGAAGTTTTTCTGTATTTTCTTTTATCCATTTTGTTGTTCCATCTGTAGATCCATCATCAATGACAATTATTTCATATGAATTAATCCTGTTATTTAATAATTGATTTTCTAAAGCAAGTAAACATTTCTTCAATATTAATTTCCTATTATAAGTTGGAATAACAACGCTTATATTCATAATAATTGGAAATATGGGGATTCTAAGAAATTAAATAAGTATAGATCTTATTTCAATTTAATCTGCTGCACCTCCATTGTTTATACTTCCAGTAACATTGCTAGCACCATCTGATCGTACATCCCCACGTAATTTTCTTTTCTTGAACTTTCTTGCATAAGCACGATTTCGCTCTTGTTTCTCTTTTTTTAAATTTCTTCTTTTAGCCATAAATAAAATTTTTTTCTATTTTAACTCACTATGGGCTCTAAAAAATCTTACCATCTTCCATATTTAATATCCTATCTGCCATATCTGAGATTCTAGGATCATGAGTAACCATTAAAACAGAACAATTCTGATCTTTTGACAATCTTTTTAATAAACTAACGATTTCTCTACCAGTAACACTATCAAGTGCAGATGTTGGTTCATCAGCTAGTAATAATTTTGGATTTGCAGATAAAGCTCTTGCTATTGCGACTCTTTGTTTCTGTCCTCCAGATAAAGCATTAGGTAATTTTTTATGATGATCCTCTAAACCAACCTCTGACAACCACTTTCTCGCAATTTCTCTTCTTTGTAAATAGGTTAAACCTTTAATTAAATCTGCACCCATTTGGACATTTTGTTCAGCTGTTAAACATCTCAATAAATTATGACCTTGGAATATCATACCAATATTCCTCCTTAATCTTTGCCTTGTTTTTCTTGTTGCTCCATTTAATTCTCTAGCTAAAACATTAAGACTACCTTCTTGGCAAGTTCTTAAAGCTCCTATTAATGTTAAGAGAGTTGTTTTCCCACATCCAGAAGGTCCTTTTAAAAGAACTAATTCTCTCTCTTTAATATTTATATTTACTTTATCTAAGACTTTTTTCCTATTTTCACCAAAGCCATAATAATGACAAAGATTACTTGTTAAAACTGCATTTTTACTCATGATTAACTAAAAAATCTCAGCAGGATCTGCATCAACCAATTTTCTCATTGCTATACCTGCTGAGCCCATACACATAACAAGTATCAATAAGAAGATAGTTATAGATTTATTTGAATCCATAATAATTGGCAATTTTGTAGAATTTCTTATTACAGCATAAAGTATTTGTCCAGAAACATATGCTGGTAAATATCCAAATAAAGCCAATAAAAAACCTTCCCTAGCAACAACAAAAAATAGAGATTTTAATCTATACCCCATAGCCAATAAAGTCGCATATTCTGGCAAATGGTCAGTAACATCACTATAAAGAATCTGATAAACAACAACACATCCAACAATAAATCCCATAAATGCACCAAGACTGAATATAAAACCAATTGCGGTACTTGTTTTCCAATAATTTTTTTCAAATTCTATAAATTCATCTTTTGTAAGTACCCTTACATCATTAGGAAGAGATTTATTTAGGATTTGAGATACTTTTTGAGAATCAGAATTTGCTACCAGCTTTACTAAACCTATCTCGATACTCCCTTTAGGATTTGCTGGGAAAAGTTTTAGATATGTCTCTGTACTTGTAATTAAATTACCATCTGCACCAAATGATGGACCTAATTCTACTAGACCTTCAACCAATACTCTTTTTCCTGCTACCTCAGTTTGAACTTTCCTACCAGATTTAAACCATTCTTCAACAGGTCCAAATTCAGGTCTAGACAAACTATCAAAAAGTACTCTGCCTGGATTTTTTAATAAATTAGCTTTTTTGGAAAATTCTTTATCAAGCAAAATAGAATCATCAGGATTAAATCCCAAAGCTAAAATTGATCTTGTTTTAAGATTTTCAGGATTTCTCCATAATAAGTAGTTTAAATTTACAGGAGAAACACTCTTTACCTCATTTTGTGCAAGTGCTTGAATTAATCTTCTTTTCGGGAATCCACTCATACTTATTGAACTTTTTGATCTTGGGCTTATGAGCACCAAATCAGCATCCAAAAGGTTATGAATAGTTACACTTGTATCAAATAAGCCATCACGAAATCCTATTTGCATAAACATCAATATACCAGCGAAACTTATCCCAGCAATTGCAACAAGCAATCTTAGAGGTTGTCTACTCAAAAGTAGCCATGCTAAAGGTATCTTTCTAAATTTAAAAAAATTCATTTTGGAATAAATTTTGCTATTACCTTCATTCCTGCAAAACTCTTAACTCGTGAAATTGATTTATCATCTAAACCAACAAGAACTTTAATTATTCTGGCATCAGCATCACCTGTTGGGTCTGTAGATAAAACTTTTCTTTGCTTAACTTGTGGATTAATCCTAATAACTTTACCAATTAAGGTTTCTTCAAAACCTCCATTTTCACTTATAAGCTCAACATTTTGATCAAGAAAAACTCTATCAATATCAGACTCATATACTTCGATTAAAGCTTGCATATTTTGACTTGCACCTATTTCTAAAATTCCTTCAGAATTTGATCTTTCACCAGCTCTAGTATTAATTGACAAAATATAGCCATCAATAGGACTACGAAGTTCAGTATTAAATAAATCAATTTCAATAGATTTCTTATCAGCACTATTAATAATTTTTTGTTTTTCTAATTTCAATAATTCATCTTCTTTTTGTGTAAGTAAGACAATTGAATAAGCATTTTTTTCAGTAGCTGATCTATATCTTTTAATTTGATCTTTTTTTAAAGATATTTCTTTTTGATTAGTTTCAAGTAGTTTTTGCTTTTTAAGTAAATTTAGCTTTTAATTTTTTTTGATTTTCGAAAATCGCAAGAATTGATCCTTTTTTAACATAATCTCCCTCTTTCACAAGAATTTCTTGGACTCTTGGAAAACTTCCAAATTGACTAATAGGTGAGGCAAGTTTTCTTACTTCGCCCATCGGAACAAGTTGACCTAATGCTGCAACACCACTAATAGTTGGAATTAATTCAGAATTATCATCCGATGATATTACATTTAAATTTTTATTTGAACAAGATAAATTTCCAAATAGAAATGGAATAACCATAAAAGTTATAGGAAATAATTTTTTTATTTTTTTTGAATACATTAAAAATCAAATAATATTTCTTTTATGTATCTTTCGACCCATTGTTTATCAAAATATTTTAAAAGAACTAAACTTGTCTTTTCATTTTTCATTTGTTGTTTACAATAGTTTCTTTGAAAATAAATTCTTTCATCAATAGATTTAGAATTAAGATCAGGCTCTAATTCTTTATTTAAATCTACCAATATTGTTAAATATTGATCAACTAAATTATAAAAATAATTTTGTTCATTTTCATTCATAAGAGATGCAAAAAAAACGTTTTTAGAAAAGATATTTCCCCAATCTGGTATTTCTCTCTTCATGGTAAAACCATCTTTTTTAACATCATCTAAAATTTCATCAATTAAAATTTTGATTTAGATACTGGAGATAAATCAACAATCGCTGCAGAAACAACATTTTTTGTTTTTACTAAATCAAGACCGAAAATTGGTATATTAAAAAAAGGGTCAGGGAAAAATACACAATGTAAGATTTTCAGATTATTAGAGAATTCTGCAACTTCAACATGAAGTTTCCTAAACCTTTTTGCTTTATGAAATTCATTTTCAATATAAAATTCTCTACCTTCCTCTTTACATTCAATATTTGCAAATTCTTTATTAGTTTTTATGGTTTCAACATCATCTAACAAAGACCTTTTCTCTCCAATATTTTTGACCAATGACAAAATAAATGGATCGATTGATTTAGTTTTAATGAATGAATCTGCCAACACAAATTTTACCTTGATTAAATTTTAGAGAAATTTTTATTTAAATGGATTTAGCAAATGTTAAATATTGGGAACATCCTAGTAAAACAAACTGTGTATTTGTTGAAGATAACGATTCGCCGCTGATTTCAATAGATTTTTGGTTTAAAGCAGGTATTTCTTTTGAAGAAAAAGAAAAAGTGGGTCTTGCACATTTTTTAGAGCACATGATTTTTAAAGGAAGCAAATTATTAAAACCTGGTGAATTTGATTTGAGAATTGAAGCATTGGGTGGATTTAGTAATGCTTCAACCGGTTATGATGATGTACATTACTATGTTGACATCCCACCAAGCAATGTTGAAGAAGCATTATCTCTATTAACAAATTTAGTTTTATTTCCAAAATTTAATGAGAAAGAGTTTAATTTAGAAAAAAAGGTAATTATTGAAGAGATACTTCAAAGTCAAGATCAAAAAGATGAATTAATTTTTAATTCCTTTTTAAAAAGTGTATGGATAGATCATCCTTACACTAAATCAATTCTTGGTGAAGAAGAAAATATTAATGAAATAGAATTAAATGACCTTCATAACTTTCATAAGAAATACTATATTCCAATAAATTCATGTATAGCTATTGCAGGAAAGCTTCCCAAAAACTATTTAGAAATTTTTAATAATTGCGAATTACGAGAATCTAGAAAAAATTTAATTGATTCAAAACAAATTTGCGTAGATAATAAAACTATTAGGAAAGGCAGAGAAATTGCATTTTTTAAAGATATTGAATTTTCTCGTATTTTCATGGCTTGGCAAATACCATGTTCTAAAGATCAAAAAAATATTTTAGGTTATGAAATAATCTCATCGATCCTTACTGATGGCAGAAATAGCATTCTTAATAGAAGTTTAAAAGAGGAAAAGCAAATTGTTGAATCAATTTATTCAGGGATACAACCTGGAGAATTTGGAAGTTTATTTATTATTGAAGCAAGCTTAGAGAGAGAAAATCTGAAAAAAGTAGAAGATATAATAAATAATCTTCTTCAAAAATTATTAACGAATTCAAACTTAAATAATAAAATTAAAAAGGCTTTAAGAATAGTTAAAAGTAACTATATTTTTAATTTAGAGACATCCTCTCAATTATCACAATTTTATGGAAATCATCTTCTTTGGGGGAGACTAAATCCACAAATAGAATTGAGCAAGAATTTTAAATATTGGAAAAGTACTGAAAATTTAAAAAAACTTATAAAGTCTCTTTTACAAGATAAATTTACTTTTATAGCTCACAAAACATAATATGAAATCATATTATTTAAAACTAAATAATAATATTTCACTAGCAAATATTTGGATTGATGGAGGTACCTCTTTAGATAAAAAAGATAAAAAAGGTATCAACCAAATTTTGTGTAAACTACTAACTCGAGGATGTAGTAAATATGATAATTACGAATTCTCTGATTTCCTGGACTCTTATGGTGCTGAGTTAAACTTTGAAGCTTTTGAAGATGGAATCTCAATATGTTTGAAGTCTCTTAGTGAATATTTTGATAAGCTATTTCCTTTACTAAATTTATTAATTGAAGAACCAAACTTATATGAAAAAGAATTTATTTACTGTCAAAAAGAATCTTTAAATAACTTAATAAAATCAAAAGAGAATCCATTTAATATTGCATTTAATAATTTTAAGAAAATTATTATATATAGAACATCCATACTCATTTAATTGTTTAGGAGAAGAGGAGAGTATTAAACGAATAAAACATTATGATATTTTGAATGAATATAAATCTTTAAAAAAAAGAAAAAAGTATTTATTAACTAATAATGCGAAATATAATTTTTTAAATTTAAAAGAGATAAAACCCTTAAATTATTTTAAGGATGTGAACAAATTACACTCAAAATTATTAATTAAAAATAATTATGTTGAACATTATTCAAATTCAAAACAAATAATAATAATTATTGGTTCTCAAACTTGTCCTCATAATTCTAAAGATAGCTTAGCCTTAAAGATTTTAGAATCATACCTTTCTTATGGTATGAGTTCATTACTTTTTAAAGTTTTTAGAGAAAATAATGGATTAACTTATGATTCAGGAGTTTTCTATCCTTCAAGAAAATTTAATGCTCCTTTTTTGATATACTTATCTGTCTCAGAAAGGAATGCATCATTAACATTAAATTTATTATTGTCTATATGGAATGATTTACTATCAAAGAAAATAAGCGAAGATGAATTATCATTAGCGAAACTAAAACTAAATAGATCTTTTTTACATCATTTTCGTACGTGTGAAGATATTATTTTTCGTAAGGTTAGATTGTTAAGTTTGGATATGGATCCCTTTTATGATGAAAAAGCAAAAGATATCTCTTAGAAGCCATAACATCAAAGGAAATTTTAGCCTTAACAAAAAAATATTTAAATTATCCGTGTATTAGTGTTTCAGGAAGTAAACATGTATGCAAATATTTAAAGAAAATTTGGAAGAGAAAATATTAAATATCAACCTTTTCTAATTTATCAATGTCAATTAAAAATTTTCCTCTTCTAAATTTAACCTCAACTGTTTCAGGAGATTTTAATAGAGAGAACTTCTCCAATTTCATCAATTGCAACTAGATCAGGTGGTCTAAGCATAGGCATATTTTCAGAAGTTTTTAGATAAGGAAGAGGAGCTATTAATTTAACTTTTTGGTTTATTTTAAAATTCATTGATTTAGTAAAAGATTTTTAACTAGTGAAACGGCTTGAAAACATTAGATTTTTAGAATTTTAAGGTTCATTTAGAATAAAAAAATCAACGAAATCATTACTTACATCATAGAATATATTGATAATTTGAAATTTGCAAAATGAATCCAAAATTAAAAACAATATTTTTATGGGCTTTACCAATAATTTTAATAATAGGTTTATCATGGCAACTACTCTCAAGTAATAATGTTGATTCTCTCAAATCAAATGGTACTACAGTTGCTCCAAAAAATACTGCAGTAGCAAGAATGAGTTATGGAAGATTTCTTGACTACATTGAAGCTGGAAGAGTTACTTCAGTTGATATTTACGATGGAGGACGTAATGCAGTTGTTGAAACAGTTGATTCAGATCTTGATAATAAAGTACAACGTCTTAGAGTTGATTTACCTGGTCTAACACCAGAATTGATAAATAATTTAAAGACAGAAGGTATAAGTTTTGATGTTCATCCAGTTAAATCTGCACCACCAGCACTTGGGATTTTAGGCAATTTATTTTTTCCTATATTACTAATTGGAGGTTTAATATTACTTGCGAGAAGATCTAATGGTATGCCAGGAGGACCTGGTCAAGCAATGCAATTTGGTAAAACAAAAGCAAGATTTGCAATGGAAGCTGATACAGGTGTTGTATTTGATGATGTTGCTGGAGTAAATGAAGCAAAACAAGATTTAGAAGAAGTTGTAACATTTTTGAAAAAGCCTGAAAAATTTACTTCTGTTGGAGCGAGAATTCCTAAAGGGTGTTCTTTTAGTTGGTCCTCCAGGAACTGGTAAAACATTGTTAGCAAAAGCAATTGCTGGTGAAGCAGGAGTTCCATTCTTCTCTCTTTCTGGCTCTGAATTTGTTGAAATGTTTGTAGGAGTTGGTGCAAGTAGAGTTAGAGATTTATTTAAAAGGGCAAAAGAAAATAGTCCTTGCTTGATATTTATAGATGAAATTGATGCTGTTGGTAGACAAAGGGGAGCAGGTATAGGTGGTGGTAATGATGAAAGAGAACAAACTCTTAACCAACTTCTCACTGAAATGGATGGATTTGAAGGTAATAGTGGAATAATAATTATTGCTGCAACCAATAGACCAGATGTATTAGATTCAGCCTTAATGAGGCCAGGTAGATTTGATAGACAAGTTACAGTTGATGCTCCAGATATCAAAGGAGGCTTTCTATTCTTCAAGTTCATTCTAGAAATAAGAAACTTGATGAAAATTTAACATTAGAAAGTATTGCAAGAAGAACTCCTGGTTTCACAGGTGCTGATTTAGCAAATCTTCTTAACGAAGCAGCTATATTAACAGCAAGAAGAAGAAAAAATTGTATAAGTATTTCAGAAATAGATGATTCCGTAGATAGAATTATTGCAGGTATGGAAGGTTCTCCTCTGACAGATGGTAGAAGTAAAAGATTAATTGCTTACCATGAAGTTGGTCATGCAATAATTGGTTCATTAGTTAAAGCTCATGATCCAGTTCAAAAAGTAACTGTAATTCCAAGAGGGCAAGCAAAAGGTCTTACTTGGTTTACTCCTGATGATGAACAATCATTAATTAGTAGAGCACAACTTAAAGCAAGGATAATGGGAGCTTTAGGAGGTAGAGCTGCAGAAGATGTTGTATTTGGAGAAGGCGAAATTACTACTGGAGCAGGTGGAGATTTCCAACAAGTTGCCTCTATGGCAAGACAAATGGTTACTAGATTTGGGATGAGTAATTTAGGTCCTATTGCTTTAGAGGGAGGTAATCAAGAAGTTTTTGTAGGAAGAGATTTGATGACAAGAAGTGAAGTTTCTGACTCTATTTCAAGACAGATTGATGAGAGTATTAGGGTTATGGTTAAAGCATGTTATAAGGAAACTTATGATTTAATAAGCAATAACAGAGAAGCAATGGATAAATTAGTAGAATTGTTAATTGAAAAGGAAACTATGGATGGTGAAGAATTTGTACAAATTTTATCAGAATATACTTCAATTCCAGAAAAAGTTAGAACTCCTCAGTTATTAAATTAATTTAACTACTCTGCTACAGGTTTTTTATTTAAAACTAGATCAATAAGTCCATATTCTACAGCTTCTTGAGGTGACATATAAAAATCTCTATCTGTATCTTCCTTAACTTTATTAAGATCTTGACCTGTTCTCTCAGCTAACTCAATATTTAACCTTTCCTTCAAGAATAAAATTTCATCAGCTTGAATTCTTATATCACTAGCTTGTCCTCTAGCACCTCCAAGAGGCTGATGAATCATAATCCTAGAGTGTCTTAAGCTACTTCTTTTACCTTTAGTACCAGCTGCTAATAAAAAGGCACCCATGCTGGCAGCTAATCCAACACAGACAGTATGTATATCAGGTTTAACATGTTGCATTGTATCAAATATACCTAAGCCATCATAAACAGATCCACCTGGTGAATTTATGTACATATAGATATCTTTTTCGGGATCCTCTGCCTCTAGAAAAAGTAATTGAGCAACTATTCTATTAGCGGTATCGCTAGTTACTGGCTCTCCCAAGAATATTATTCTTTCCCTTAATAACCTTGAGTAAATATCAAAGACCCTTTCGGTTCCACCAGACTCTTCAAGAACTAGAGGTATCATAATAATGTTTATTTGTTTATTAGATCTTAACGATAATGAGTCAAGTTACGCTAAGGTTATTAAGGTTTACATATAAAAAATTGAAAGAAAATTTAACTGTTTCTGATAGCAAAACCTTATTTCATGATCAATTTCCTTACGTAATTCCAGGCTTGTACAAACGTATTGTTGATGAAATGCTAGTGGAACTGAACCTTTTAAATCATCAAAGTGAATTCACTTTAGATTGTTATTTCTGTGTAGGTTTAACAGAAATTTTTAATGAGTTAACAGAAGGTTATGAGCCTCATGAACACGTAAAGAATCTTTTCAGCGCTCTTTGCAAGTCAACAAATTTTAAAGATGATGAAATTGTTGAAATTTCTAATACAACAATTAATGAGCATCAAAATAAAAGCTTAGAAGAAATTTTTAATTTAGTGATTGAAAAAAGCTCTAAAAAACCTCTATTACTCAAGGATTTTAATGTTAGGTATCTACAAGATATTAACTAAAGCAAATGACTTCAAAGATAATGAAGATATCACAAAAATTAAAATAATCTCTGAACTTGCTGAAAAACTAGAATTACCACTAACAAGAGCTGAAAAGGATATAAGCATATATAAAACTAGTATTAAGAGGTTATCTCAAGCCAGGGAACTTTTAAAAGAAACAGTATTAGCTGATAGAAAAAAAAGAGAAGATAAAAATAAGAAGAATTGATTATTTATCAATTCTTCTTTTATCTTTCCAAGAAACAAAAGATATATATATTACAGCAATAGTTATAAAAATCAGTAAGAAGAAAGAACCTATAATAAGAAATCTATTAAAGTTTTCTAAATTTAAATAATCTAAAACTGAACTAAATATCAATTGAGCCATCACCATTTCTACCCCATACAACCATTGCGATAGAGAAAGTAAATATAGCAGCTAATGCCGCCCAACCTAATTCAAAAATCATTTTTAACTTTTAATTATTTTAAATATACCAAAACTATCTTTCTAAAATATTAATCTTTGAAATTTGTTAGCAAAAAGAGAACTAATTCCCTTTCATAAAAACTTTTTATTTCATTTATTATATTAATAAATGTTATACCATTGGGAAGAGTTGTAATTACACACAGTACTTATATAGAAGGACTTATTCCTATTTTAAAAAAATTAGCCTCTAATGAGAGAATAAAAACAGTTACACCAGCTATTATCACAAAAGTGAGAGGTAGATCCTCAAAATTAATTATTAGGGTTTCAGTTATAACAATTGGTGGATATAAAGCGATTGCAAGAAAAGGACAATCTGCTCAAGAAATATTCATAACAACTGATATGAATGTTGATGAATTAAGATATCTTTTGAATAGGTATTGTTCCAAATAGATTACTATGAAATTATTTTTCAAAGTATTTTCACTTATTTTATTATCATTAGTATTTGCATTAGAAACTTACTCAATATCCAATTCTCAAATCCTTAGGATATGTTCTAGAAAAAGAAGAGAAAAAGCCTGTATTAAAAGATTAAAGTTGAATAGAGAATTAATATATAAAGGGAAACCAATAGAGATTCCTGTTTATCCATATAAATCTAAGTAAATTTAAATCTCATACTCAGACTCAAATTTAGCAATACCATCTTGAAACTTTTTATTCAGTAATTCCGAATTTTCGTTAAAGCCTATCTCATCATAATCTCCACTTAGAGATTCAAATAGATTAACCACTTCTCCAAAAGCAGACATATATTCTTTTTGTATATCTTCATCGTTGATATCGTAGATTTTAGCAAGAATTAATTCTATCCTTTTTTTAGCTGAATAAATTATCCTTTCAAAATTTTTATCTAATTTTCTCCTTTTTTTTGGCATAAAAACTAAAATATAACTTATAAAATTTAGAATAATAAATTTTCTTATGTAATTAGATTAAAACTTAAAAAATAAAAATATAGTTTTCAAATCAAAATAAAACTACTATATTCCATATAAATAAATACTTTGTATGGAAAAAAGGAATTTAAATAATGAACAAGAAGTAAAGAAATCTACTTTTGAAGAAAGAAAAAAAAGAAATCCTGCAAAATCTAGTCAAATCAATCAAAAGAGACTGCCTTGGTGGGTTGAATTATTATTTGTTCAGATTGGACTACCAGATAATTGGCTAATTAAAATTTTGAAAACAAAGAAGAATACACTTGATTTTTATAAAGAGAAGAAAAAATATATCTTTTTAATATTTTTATTTTTATTTACTTTGGGATATTTTCAACCAGTAATTAGAGATTCAAACTCAAAATTAAAATGTCAAAAGGTGGCATATAAAATTATAAAAGAAATTAATCTTTTTAAAAAGTGAAAATCTTGAAAGGTTAGAAATGCTATCAGTCAACTACTGTAATGGAGGTAATGAAATAGAGTATTTAAGATAAGCTGAATTATTTATAAAAACAAATAATAATGCCAAGGCTTCAAATAATATATAATTAATAATAATCAAAGTTAATTTTCAGCAAGGCATTAAACAATTTATGACTGACATTAACAATAAAAAAGAAGATGTTAAGATGCATTTAAAAGATCTAAGATCAGAGCTTAAAAGGATGCACTTGGCAGTTACCGAAGAATTACTTTTACCTGAACCAGAAGATGTTAAGGCTCTTATGAGTAAAATGGACTTACTTTTAAATGCTATAGAAAATAATTGATTTACTAAAAATGAATAAAATTACAAACTTTTTAAAAGCATTAAATATTTTTTTTATATTAATTTTACTTTCAAGTTGTAATGGAGAATTTAATTTTAATAAGAGAATTAAGAACAATGATCCAATAATTAATTCTCAGAAAAGCAATACTAAAGATAAATTAGAGATTACAATCTCCTGCAATGAAGAAAGTATTGAAGAATATCTCAAGGATGGTTGGAAAATTAAAAATAAGACATCTAAAGAAAAGGTTTGTTCATGGAAATCTATGCCTGCTAATAATACTTGTGATATTGAAAAAGATAAAGGATGCAAAATTATTAAACCTGATAATTTTGGGACTGAAACAATTTATTTATTAGAAAAATAAATTACTGCTAGTTATGAAAAGAAAAGATGATCTATTAATTAATTCTTTGTATGAAAAATTAAAAAATTTCAAGAAAGATGGTTTCATAATATCAAAAAAAGAAGTGGAAGATTTTTTCTATTTACTTATAAAGAATAATTAGGTATTTTTTAGTAGAATTACTATGTGATATTGATGTTATTTAATTTTTATTATAAATAGATGTTTAATTTTTCCCCTTTAACAATTACTTTAGTAATTTTCTTCATTATTAGCCTAATTGCCTTGATAAGAGCCACCTCTAAATAACAACAAAGATATCTTTTATTTTTTAAAATAGAAATCATATAAATAAAAATTTAGATGCATGAAATAAATATCTGTTGGTTTAAAAAAGATTTAAGAGTTGTAGATAATGAGGCTTTATATGAAGCATCAAGAGATTATGATATATTGCCAATTTATATATTAGAGAAAGAGAAATGGCAACAACTTTCTCATTCTTACAGACAGTGGCAATTCTGTAAGGAATGTCTTATTGATTTAAAAGAAGATCTATATTTAATGGGACAGCCACTAATTATAAGAATTGGTGATGTTATTGATATTTTTGAAGAGATAAAAAAAACTTATGAAATCAAGGGGATTTACAGTCATCAAGAAACTGGTGATTTCTTATCTTACAAAAGGGATCAAAAAGTTAGAAGATGGTCAAAAGAAAATAATATCCCTTGGAAAGAGTATATTCAATTTGGAGTTTTTAGAGGCCCTCTAAAAAGAGATAAATGGGCTAAAACCTATAAAAAACATTTTGAAAAAGAAATTATTAATATTACTAAAGTTTTCAAAGCATTGCCCTTCAAGGGGGAGAATTTACCCTCTGATAATTTCTTTGACTTTGAAAATGATAAATGCCATGGGAGATGTATAGGTGGAAGAAAAGAGGCTATCAAAAGATTGAATATATTTTTAAATAATGAAATATATTCATATGGTAAAAATATCTCAAGTCCAGCTAAATCTTATTTTAGCTGTTCAAGACTCTCACCATACATAACTATGGGTTGCATATCACTAAAAGAGATCTTAAAACATACAAAACTCTTAAAGACTAAAGACAGCAAGATGTTTACTAGTAGATTATTTTGGCATTGTCATTTTATTCAAAAATTAGAAACCCAGCCGGAGCTAGAGTTCAAGGAATATCATCCTTACTTTGAAAACATAAGAATTAAAAATGATTATTTTCTTGAAGCTTGGAGTGAAGGTAAGACTGGATATCCATTCTTAGACGCTTGCATGAGATCACTAAACCACAATGGTTGGATAAATTTCAGAATGAGAGCAATGTTAATGTCCTTTGCCTCTTATAATCTTTGGATCCCTTGGCAAGAATCTGGATTAAAATTAGCTCAAAAATTCATTGATTATGAACCGGGAATTCATTGGAATCAATGTCAAATGCAATCTGGTACAACTTCAATAAATACTAATAGGATTTATAACCCCATTAAACAGGGAAAAGATCATGATCCAAAAGGAACCTTTATTAAAAAATGGGTTCCTGAATTAAAAGATATTTCGGAAGATTTAATACATGAACCATGGTTAATTAATAATATAGATATTTATAATTCTCAAACTGTAAATTATGTTAAACCAATAATTGATTTAAAACTTACCTCAAGACGTGCAAGAAAATTATTATTCCAAATATCTTTAAAAAAAGGATATTGGAATATTTCCAAGACAATTTATGAAAAACATGGATCAAGAAAACCTTCGAACAAGAGGAAAGCCCAAAAAATAATGAATAAAAATTCTTCAAATAAACAATTTGAATTAGATTTAAAATTATAAAATAAATATATAAATTGTATTTAAAAAGTAAATTATATAAAAATATTTGACTTATATTAATCTAAAAATTTTCAATAAAATAATAATTATTATTTTTTCTAATTTAATAATCTATCTTATTAAATAACTTATATTTCAATTAAAGAATTTACATAAAACTGGTAACATTACTTTGAACATTACAAGTCATTTTCTTATCAAAAGTAACAAGCGATACTGAAGTTTTTTTTCTATATTATTAATATTAAATTATTTATTATGTCTTACGAAGCAGGAAGCAAAGAGTGCAGGAATTTAATTGATGCTAAAGAAAGTTTACTTTCTGCAATGGAATCCCTTAGTGAAATTAGAGACACAGAAAATCTCCAATTACAAATAAAAGATATTTACAACACTTTAGAAAAGATGCATGATAATAGAAGGGATATAGAATCCACTACAAAAACTTACAACTTAAAATAGTTATTAAAACAATTAGAACTGATTTTGTACTTTCTTCTTATTCTTTTCAGATAATAATTGAAGTAATGCATCCAGCTGAGCATGAACTTCTCTAGCTTCGCCAGGATCAGGTAATAATCCTTCTTTCAATAACATTTGGTGCATATCTCTAAGTTCTAACCTTATATATCGCAGGTGAGAACTTACCTCTTCTCTTTTTGCAGAACTCATATCATTGAATCAACATTTATATTATACAATATTGGTAAATATCTATTAAATTTAGCTAATTATAAACTAAATAAATTTTTATTATCAATATTAGCTAACAATAAGTACTTAAATAAAAAAATGAAAAGGAAATCAAAAAAAAGAAAAGTCAACTCTAACATTACTAATAAAAAAGATTCTGATGAGAATAAAAATACTGCAAAGATTGTATTATTTATATTTGGAATTGGACCAATAATTGGAATAATTATATTTCTAGCTAGTAAAGGATTTTTTAATTCACCACAAATATAAAATTAAGAAATTCTAAAAATTTAAGATATCTAAATTTTAACTAGATAATCTCCTTAATATTGTTAAGTTTATTTTATAAATTTAAAAATTATGAGATATTTAAATCCTTCTACTAGATTAAAATTAAATGAAATCATACTTAGAATTAATAATAAACAGAATGTAACTTTGTCTGAGAGAATACTATTAAGCAAATATTTGGAAAAATATCCTTACTTAAATTTATTATTTAAAAGGAGATCACCTAAATTTCCCTAATGATTTAATACGAAAATTTGCTATTTTAAATGCTGTCTCTGGGTTTGATTGAACAAATGGATGATCTGATAATAAGTCAATAACCTTATTTATTTTTAAACTTTCATCTTCACATTCAAATCTTTGCCACTCTTCATCAAAAGACATAGCAAAACTATCAGCGTTATTAAAAGTTCTCTCCTTCATCTAATTTTTAAAATTTTCAAATCTAAAGATATTTTAATTTAAGAACGTTAAATTTATTGAAAGGAAATGAGAATTGTTAGATATTTGACAAAAGTGTTACAATTATGACATAGGAAATTTTTTATGGACAATAGCGTAAAGAGAATTGGTTATCTTCCAAGAAAAAGAGTCTTAGAGATTATTGACAAAATATCTCAAACTGAATCTATAAGCAGATCAAAAGTTGTTGGGATATTAGTCGAGGAAGCTCTTGGAGCAAGGGGAATTGATAACTTTGCTTTTGGAAATAAAATCAATTTAAATAATAATAAAGTTGAAAACCTTTCAAATAGCGTTAAAAGTAAACAAAGTATAAATATCTCCGAGGATGAATTTGTTGACGATAGCGGTTATACATTCTCATCAAATAATAATTTAGAAAGAGATATTTCCTCATCAGATATAGAACTAGCAAATAAAATAAATCTTTTGAAGAAATCTGGCTTAATTTAAATTTTAAATCATTGATAATTGTTGTTCTGATTTGAATTAGATTCCCTTTGAAACAGAAATTAAATGTAGTTTAAACTTAATACAAGAATATAAATATTTAAAATTGATTAATATAAAAAAAATTCTAGAAATCTTTTATTAAGTTATGAAAGATATAAAATGTCCATCATGTGGAAAAACTTTTAAAATAGATCCTTCAAATTTTGATCAATTGCTTTCTCAAATTAAGAATGATGAATTTAATAAACAAATTGATGAAAGATTAGATCTTGCAAAAAAAGAAAAGAATAAGGAAATTGAACTTGTAAAAACAGGATTAAAGCTTGAAATGATAAAAGAAAAAAAAGAGATGGAAAAGAAAATAATTTCCTTACAGTCAAAATTAAATCTTGTAGATAAAGATAAGTTTAACGAATTAAATTCTATAAGAAATGAGTCAGAAAAAATAATAAATAACTTAAATATTAAAATTGAGAAATTAAATAATGAAATTATAAATCAAGCAGAAACTCTTAAAATTTCTAAAGAAAAAGAAATTATAAATGCAGTCACTAAAGTTGAAAAAGAGAAAACAGAATTAAGAATCACATTAGAGAAAATCAAGCAAGAAAAATTTGATTCAGAAAAGGCAATAGAAGAAAGATATCAAGAAATAATAAAAGAAAGAGACTTAAAAATTACTGATTTAAGAGATATGCAACTTAAATTAAGTACAAAAATGCAAGGGGAAACTCTAGAAAAGCACTGTGAAAATGAGTTTAATAAAATACGTGCTACTGGATTTCAAACTTCAATTTTCGAAAAAGATAATGACTCATCTTCAGGAAGTAAGGGAGATTATATCTTCAGAGAGTTTGATAACCAAAATTTAGAGATAATATCCATTATGTTTGAGATGAAAAACGAAAGTCAAAATTCAGTAAATAAGAAAAAAAATGAAGATTATTTTAAAGAATTAGATAAGGATAGAAAAGAAAAATCATGTGAATACGCTGTATTAGTATCTTTACTTGAGCAAGATAGCGAACTATATAACTCTGGAATAGTAGATGTTTCACATAGATATCCTAAAATGTATGTAATAAGGCCCCAATTTTTTATTCCAATTATTTCGCTTCTAAGAAATGCAGCAATAAAGTCATTAAAATATAAACGTGAGCTAGAAATTGAAAAGGCTAAAAAATTAGACATAACAAATTTCGAGAGTACTCTAAATCAATTTAAGTATGCGGTTGGAAATAATGTTAGGCTTGCTTCTGATAGATTTAAAGATGCAATATTGGGTATTGATAAAACGATTAGAAATCTTGAGAAGACAAAAGAGGCATTACTTTTATCAGAACAACATCTGCAGAGAGCTAATATAAAATCACAAGATCTAACTATTAAAAAATTAACTTATAATAATCCAACGATGAAAAGAGAATTTAATCTAAAAAAAAATAATGATTAGCGAAAATTAATAAGTATTGAATGAAAATAAAGTAGAAATATTAGGGATAAGAGATATAATCTAATTAATATTCAATAATTAATGTCGGAAAAAAAACCTATTCATTTGATTTCTAAAGATCTTGGCATAGATGCCAAGAAAGTTATTAAAGCATGCAACGAAATTGGAATTTATGCCAAAGGAGCATCCAAGAGGTTAGACAATAAAGAGGAAGAAAAAATTAAAACTTACTTCAATAACGGGAAAAATGTAGCTAATGAGGTTATAGATATAAAGATTGATTCATTAAATGAGACAAGTAAAAAAAAGGAATTTACTATCAAATCTACAAATAATAAATATTTTCCTAATAGATTAATAAAATAAATATAAAATTTTACAATATATTTGAATAATAACTCGTATAAATCACGTTTAAAACATATTTTTAGATATCATAAGTAAAATTACTTAATCATGAATAACTACGAGGTTTTAAATATTCTAGATAAATCTTGGTCCAAGCAAAGATTGATAGAAAAGATTAAAAGAGGTCAAAGTTCCGAACAAATTGTTCAGAATTTTATTAATGAAAATAAAAATAATTTAGAAATAGTAATTAATCTATTAAATCAGAAAGATAATAATGTTCTTAGTTATATGGAAGAGATAGCTAATTGTGAACTAAATTTAATAAATGAGTTGAGGAAGAAAGAAAGTAAATCCAATATTGAAACTACAGAAAATATTATTGATATAAATCCAATAGCTAAAGTTTACAAGGAATTTCAATTATCTTTATTTATGAAAAAGTGGAGTAATCAATTTGTTATTGGAATTTTAATCATGATATCTATAATATCTCTGACCAAACAAGCTTGGGCATAATTAGCTAAATTAATTTGTATGAATTTCGATTAAATCGATTGATAAATTCTAAACAAAATTTAATTACACAAAAAATTAATGGATTATATTGCGAATCAGCCAATACTTGGATAGATCCCTATAAACCAGTTGAAAAAGCAATAATAACTCATGCTCATTCTGATCACTTCACAAATGGATGTAGAGAATATATTTGTTCAATTGAAACTGGATTATTATTAAGAAAAAGATTTGGAAATAATCTAAATTTAAAAACTATTGATTATGATAAAGAATTTTTAATTAATGGAATAAATTTTTCACTACATCCCTCTGGGCATATTTTAGGTTCATCTCAAATAAAGATAAAGGCAGGTTCTGAGATATGGTTAATTACTAGTGATCTTAAGAGACAAAAAGATAAAACTTGCAAAAGTTATGAGAAATTAAAAACTGATTTCTTAATATGCGAATCAACATTCGGACTTCCTATATTCAATTGGGAATCAACAAACAAAGTTATAGATTATATTACAAAATGGGTTACTCAATCTGAAGATTCAACATCAATTCTCTTTTGTTATTCCTTGGGTAAAGCTCAAAGATTATTAAGTGAGCTAAATAGCCAGAACTTTAAAAATATTTATGTACATAAAAGCATTGAAAAAATGAATGTAATCTACAAAAGCCTTGGAATAGAACTTGCAGAAACAAAGGTTTATGATAAGGACTTAGAAATAAATAATCTTAAAAATAGTTTATTATTACTTCCACCATCATTAAACAATAAAAATTTTCTGAAAAAATTTAAAAGGGTGCAAACTGGTTTCGCAAGTGGTTGGATGTCTATAAGAGCGTTAAAAAAAAGATCTGGCTTTGATAAGGGATTTATTATTTCTGATCATGCAGATTGGAATGGCTTAATCAAAACAATAAAAGAATCTAAAGCAAAAAGAGTTTTTCTTAATCATGGAGATGGAGAATCGTTAGCTAACTTTCTTAGAGATAAAGAAGATCTTAATATTAAACAACTAAAAGAAGTGAAATGAGCCTTAATAAATTTTCTAAATTATTTGAAGAATTAGATTCAAATAATAGTATTAATAAAAAAATTAATTCTTTAACTAAATATTTTAAATCCAGTAGTAACTTAAATAATATTTTGACAATATATTTATTAATAGGTAAGAGGAATAAAAGATTTATAAGTGGTAAATCACTTAGAGAGTATTATGCAGATATTTATAAAATGCCTATATGGTTAATAGAAACATGTTATGCAAAAGTTGGAGATTCAGCAGAAGTTATTTCTTTACTTTTACAAGATAATTTATTAAAAAAAGATATTAAAGAAGATATATCTCTAGATCAATTATTAAATAAAATATTACCAAATTTATCCAAACTAGAAGAACCTCAGAAAAAATCTCAAATTAAACTTTTATGGGAAAAAACCACAAATGATAATCAATTAATTTTTAATAAAATTCTTACAGGTTCATTCAGGATAGGAGTCTCTAAAGGTCTTGTTACAAAAGCAATATCAAATATGATTGGAATAGATGAGTCTATAATTCTTCATAGGCTAATGGGTGATTTTGATCCAATTGAAGAAACATATATCTTTTTAATTAATCAAAAATTAGAACAAAAAGAACTTGCCTATAAACCATACCCTTTTCAATTAGCCAATACATTTGATGAAAAAATAAAGGAAACAACATCAATAAATCAATATCAATTTGAATCAAAATGGGATGGCATTAGAAGTCAAATAATAAAAAGATCTAATAATATATCAATATGGACAAGAGGAGAGGAGTTAGTTAATAAAACTTTTCCTGAATTAATAAAAATAATATCAGATTTTAAAAATGACTTTGTTTTAGATGGAGAAATTTTAATTTGGGATGAAATTAAAAACTGCCCCAAAGAATTTTCATTATTACAGAAGAGACTTGGAAGGAAATCACCCTCTGCAAAAATACAAAAAGATTTACCTGTAGTTTTTATAGCTTATGATATTTTAGAAATGAATGGAAATGATATAAGAAGTAAAATCTTAAGTGAGAGAAGAAATATTCTTGAAGAAAAATTCTATAATTCAATCTCAGAAGATCAAAATAATAACTCTAGAAAGATAAAAATCACAAAATTGCTTAAAATTAATAATTGGGAAGAGCTAGAAGAAGCAAAAAATTCTGCTAGGAATATTAAGACAGAAGGTTTAGTTATAAAAAATAAAAATTCTAAATATTTACCTGGAAGAAAGAAAGGTAACTGGTGGAAATATAAAATTGATCCTATGCAACTTGATGGGGTTTTAATTTATGCGAAACCAGGAAGTGGTAAAAGGGCAGATTTATATACTGACTATAGTTTTGCTATTTGGGAAAATAATAAACTTGTTAAATTTGCAAATGCTTATTCAGGACTTAATAATGAAGAAATCAGAGAATTAGATAAATGGATTAGAAAAAATACATTAGAAAGATATGGACCAGTAAGATCTGTTAAGCCTGAATTAGTATTTGAAATTTCATTTGATAATATACAAATTTCTAAACGTCATAAATCAGGAATTGCATTGAGATTTCCGAGAATAACCAGATGGAGAAAAGATAAAAATATAAAGGATGCAGATAGTTTAGAAAATGCAAAGAGGATGATAAGGAATTAATTATGAAAAAATTATATGAAAAAGATTCAGAGAATTATATTAGGAAATTTTTCAAGAAAAACAATTGGCAACCATTAGACTTTCAGATTGAGGCTTGGGATTCTTATTCAAGAGGTGAAAGTGGAATTATACAAGTTCCAACAGGCTGTGGTAAAACTTATGCTGCCTTAATGGGTCCACTTTTAAAATTAAAAGAACAAAATTTTTCAAAAGGTATAAATATTTTATTAGTTACTCCATTAAAGGCTTTAAGTAGAGATTTAAAAAAATCCATAATTAACGCTATTCAATTTTTCGATGCCAATATTTCAGTAGGGATTAGAAATGGTGATACTTCTAATTATGAAAAGAGAAAGCAAATAATTAAACCTCCTAACATCTTAATAACAACTCCTGAATCACTTAACTTTATTAATTGCAAATAAAGAAGCAAATAAATTATTTACTAATTTATTTTCAATTATTATCGACGAATGGCATGAATTAATGGGTTGTAAAAGAGGTAATCAATGTGAACTAGCTTTAAGTTGGCTAAGAGGAAATAATCAAAATATTCAAATATGGGCTATGAGTGCAACTATTGGGAATATAGAAGAGGCCGCTAGTTCAATATTAGGATTAAGTTATAAACAGCCTAAAATAATTAAAAGTAATATAGTCAAAAGCATCGAAATAAAGAGTGTTATTCCAGATAAAATTGGTACATTCCCATGGAGTGGACATTTAGGAATTAAAAGTCATAAATCACTTATAAAAGAAATTGATAAAAGTAAAAGTACATTAATATTTACAAATACAAGGAATCAATCTGAAAGGTGGTTTCAATGTCTAAGATATTTCAACCCAGAAATGGAAGATAATATTGCACTTCATCATGGTTCATTAGATAAAGAAGATAGAAAATTAGTTGAAGAAGGAGTAAAAGAGGGAAGTATAAAATGGGTAGTTTGTACTAGCTCTCTTGATTTAGGAGTAGATTTTCAACCAGTTGATCAAATCGTTCAAATAGGAAGTGCTAAAAACATAGGTCGTCTTATACAAAGAGCTGGTAGGAGTGCACATAAACCAGGAGGTATATCAAAAATATTATTCATGCCAACAAATGCTCTTGAATTATTAGAAGTAAGTGCTATGCGAAGGTTAATAAATAAGGGCATTACAGAAAAAATAAATATTCCTGAATTATCATATGATGTACTTTTACAGCATTTAGTAACTCTTGCTTGTGGACCAGGTTTTGATCCAAATATAGAAAAAGAAAGAATAAAAAATTGCCTTAGTTACAGAAATTTAAAAGATGAAGATTGGAATTGGTGCCTAGACTTTTTGGAATATGGGGGAAGATGTCTTAAAGCCTATCCAAAATACAAAAAGATAGAAAAAAATTATGAATTTAATAATAAAAATAATTTTAAATATATAGTAAAAGATAAAACATTAATTAGAATTCATAAATTTAATATTGGAACAATTACGAGTGATAAATCAGTAATAGTTAAATACATAAAAGGAAAATCATTAGGAAGTTTGGAAGAAAATTTTGCTTCTAAATTAAAGATTGGTGATACTTTTTTCTTTGCTGGAAAAATGCTCGAATTTATAAAAATTAGAGATAATATTTTATATGTAAAAAAGTCTTCCCAAAAAAGTTCAATGATCCCTGCTTGGATTGGAGGACAAATGGTTATATCTGATCTTCTCAGTAAAAATATAAGAAAAGAAATAAGTCTTACAAATGAATTATTTAGCTTCAAAGGAATTTGTGAATGAGGAATTGAAATCCTTATTACCTATATTAGAAAAGCAGAAGGAAATTTCCAATATCCCAAGGGAGAAACAATTACTTACAGAAATTTATTCTTATAAAGGGTTTAAAACATTATTTGTTTTTCCCTTAGAAGGAAAATTTGTTAATGAAGGTATTGCATTCTTATGGGCACTAAGATATGCGAATCTAAATAAAGCCACCTTCAGCATAACCTCAAATGATTTTGGCTTTAGTATAACTTCAACAGAAAACTATGATTTTTCATTATTAAATAATTATTTATCTTATTTTATGAGTAGTAAAAATTTGGCAAAAGATTTAGAAAGTGCAATAAATTTTTCAGAATTAACTAAAAATAATTTTAAAAATATTGCTCAAATAAGTGGCTTAATTAATAACAATAATCCATCTAAATTAAAAACATCTAATCAATTAATCATTAGCTCAAATTTATTATTTGAAGTTTTTAATAAGTATGAAAATAATCATTTATTACTTAAAACAGTCATACGAAGAAGTTAAAAAAAATCAATTAGAAATTGACCGAATTAATTCCTGTCTTCAAAGAATGAGTAAATTAGATCTTATTCTTAATGAGACAAATAGTCCTAGCCCATTTGCATTTCCATTACTTGTAGAAAGATTAAATAATACATTAAGTAATGAAACTATAGAAGAAAGAGTAAATAAATTAATAAAATCGTATGAAAAATAATAAAACATGCCCTTATATTAATTTTTCTTGGAATGGTACAAAATTAGAACTTTATGCTAGTCAAGCTTTATTTATTCCCTTAACAAGAGAATTGCTAATAAGTGATATACATATTGGGAAAGCAGAGTATTTTCAATTGAATGGTATTCCTCTAACAAATAATGAAGACGAAAATAATATAAATCGAATTTATAAATTAATAAATCAATTCAAACCAAGAAAGTTAGTCATTTTAGGTGATTTATTTCATAGTAAGTATTCCCTAAATAAAAATCTAATTTATAAAGTGGAAAGACTTTTTAAAATTTTTGAAAATAAAATTGAATTAATAGAAGGAAATCATGATAAAGGTTGTCAAATAAGTAATATTTCTTACTTAAAAGAAAAAAAATCATTAAATCTTCTGTTTACTCATGAACCAATTACTAAAAAAGACAATAATACATTAAATATTTGTGGACATTATCACCCAAAATTAATTTTAAGAAATAACCAAGATCAACTTTCTTTTAAATGTTTTGCTTTTGATTCATTTAACAATAATCTATATCTACCATCCTTTGGCGATCTGACTGGTGGTTTTTTGTGTAAAAAACATTTTAAGAAATGGGCATTAATTTCTGAAAATAATATTGTTGAAATTAGTTAGATAATTTTAGATAAAGTTCGATAAATAATTAAATATAAAAATAAGATCTAATAAATATTAAAAAACATAAAAAGTTAAATCAAATATATTTTTAAAAAACTTAAATTCATAAAGTAAATATAATTGGTACAAATATACCTATGTTCCTATAAAGGAATTTGCGTTATAAAAAAATAAACTATAAATATTGTTATGAAAAAGTTAATTTTCTCGATTTTTTCCACATTATTTATATTGCCATTATATGTCTACCCAAATGATTCATTTTCTGTAGAAATTGAAGCATTAACATTAATAATGAAAGAATATAAAAATATTAATTCAAAAATAAATGATATAAAATTGATTAGTCCAAGCTACATGGCTTATAAACAGGATGAATGTAATGCAAAGGTTGAAGTATCAGAGAAAAGTGGTTTACAAATGAAAACCATACAATCATTTAATGTAAATGTATGCAAAAAAGAAATTAACAGAACACTAAATAATTAACATTTCTGATACATTATTGACAAATAAATTGCTTATTTTTGCTTTTTATTAAGTAATTTCACTTAAAATTAATTTTAAGAGCTTTACATAAAAGTAATAATTTATTATCTAATTTTTATTAGCTATTTTATGTCAATAAAAGAAATTATCTAAAGAATTATTAAAGTAATAAAATATAATATAGAAAAAAATTTTTTTAAGAGATAAAATTATAAGTTTACCTAATTAAAATTTTAATTGAAAAAAATTATTTTTATTAGAAATATTAATTTAAAAATTTTTAATAATTTTTTTCCTTTTGTTAGTGAGTCCAAAAAAAAGAAAGACTTTTAAAGATTTTTTCCACAAGTTTTTCCACATTTTTGTAAAAAAAATTTTTTCACTCTTTTATTGAATATATAATTATAAAATTTAACTAATCTTTCTTCTTCTTTGAAACTTCTTGTAGCTCAGTATTTGACATAAGTGCTTCTATTTGAGCTAATACTTTTTGAAGCTCTTCTGTCTTATTTAAAGATAATTCAGCAACTTTTCTAAGTTTTTCTAACTGTTCCTGAGTTTTGTTCATATTTAATTTATTAGTTGGATCAATTAAAAATGATGTAATAAAGAAATTTTATTGATTACATTAATATATTTACTCTTTTTTTTTAAAAGTCAAATAAAATTTTTTACATAATAAAAATTAATTTGTATAAAAGTATGTAAAAAACAATAAGCTTATTTTTAAGAGTAAAAAACAGGTAATCCAAATGTAGCAGTTGTTATTAAAGCCCCTGCAAAAATGATGAATGGTAAATAAGGAAAGTTATTCAAAGGAAAAAATTATTTTTCACACTATATAGGTATTTATACTACTTGTCTAGTTAAAGGTACATTTTTTACATTAATATTGAATTCCAAAAAATATTACAAGAAAAAGAATAATAGAAGTTAAAAAACCAAAACTAATTAAGGGGCCAATAATACCTGTATTAATAAATTTAAAAAAATTAAACTTAATATTTTTGGATTTCTCCATTAATTATTAATATTTATCTAGATTAAATTAATAAATCATACAAAGCAAGAAAAATTGATCTAATAAAGTGTAGTTTTTACCTCAATACCTAATAAAATTTTTACATTTAATTATCCAAATTTGCCAGATATATATTCCTGAGTAGTCTTTTCTTTAGGTGAATTAAATATTTTGCTTGTAGAGCCATACTCTGCTAAGTAGCCAACCTTTCCCCCATCTCCGTCTTCATATTCTACGGCATTAAAGAATGCTGTCATGTCACTAACTCGAAGTGCTTGTTGCATATTATGAGTGACAATTATTATCGTAAAATTCTTTTTCAATTCGTGCATTGTCTCTTCAATTTTTAAAGTTGAAATTGGATCTAAAGCTGAACAAGGTTCATCCATTAATATTACTTGCGGCTCAATTGCAATCGTTCTAGCTATGCATAATCTTTGTTGTTGTCCGCCTGATAATGAATAGCCACTATCACCTAATTTATCCTTACATTCATCCCATAAAGCTGCTTTGATCAAAGAATTTTCAACAAGCTCATCCATATTTCCTACATAACCATTTATCCTGGCACCAAAAGCAATATTTTCATATATAGATTTTGGAAAAGGGTTAGGCTGTTGAAATACCATGCCTATCCTTCTTCTTACTTCAACAGGATCAATCTTTTTATCATAAATATTAATGCCATCAAACATTACCGTTCCTTTTAAGGAACAATTAGGAATTAGATCATTCATCCTATTGAGCGAGCGTAACACTGTAGACTTTCCACATCCAGAAGGGCCTATTAAAGAGGTAATACAGCCTTTTTTAAAGTCACAAAATATATTTTTAACTACCTCAAAAGAGCCATAACTTATTGAAACATTATCTAAAGAAATGATTTTATTTTTTTGTTTTTTATTTTTTATCATTTATATCCTCTTTTCTTTAGTTGTTATGTTCGCAAGGATCCTTGCAAATATATTTACAAATAATATCGACAATACGAGTATAAAGGAAGCTGCCCAAGCTAATTTATTTTGAACATCATAAGGTTCAAGTGCGAAGTTATAAATTAAGACAGAAAGAGAACCCATTTCGTAAAATAAATCCTCAAAACCGGATACATAATAATAAGAAAAAAGTGCAGTAAAAATTAAAGGTGCAGTTTCCCCTGCAGCTCTTGCAATCCCAAGCACAACTCCTGTAGCGATTGATCTAAATGCTGCTGGAAGAGTTATTCTCAAAATAGTCGTATACATGCTTGCACCAATGCCTAGAGAGGCCTGCCTTAACTCATTTGGTACTAATTTTAGACCTTCATCGGTTGTCTTTATAACTGATGGAAGCATTAATATAGATAAAGCGATACCTCCTGCAAGGCCACTGTAAGTACTGCCAAATATTATTTTAGTTGAAACTATAAGTGCATATATAAATACCCCAGCAATAATTGAAGGAACTCCAGCTAAAACGTTCACTCCAAATCTAATAAATCTAGCGAATAAACCTCCTTTAGAATACTCAGCAAGATAAATACCACCTCCCATTCCAATGGGTATTGCAATTAAAGAGGCAATTGAAGTTATTATTAATGTCCCAACAAGAGCGGGATTTATTCCTCCTGCACTAAATTCATCTCCAGGAGGATTAGGTTCAAGAGTAAATAGATCAAGGCTTATTTGAGATCCTCCTTTAAACAAAATATAGGAAACAACTAGAATTAAAGGTAGAATCGCAAAAAGAGCAAAAAGGAAAGATATTGAGGTAAGAAATATATCGGTTATATTTCGCGATGATTTGTTTTGATAAAAGAGATTGTGATTTTGCATTTTTATCTGTATTTGAGACTAAATCTTTTAACAAGGAACTGAGCAAATATATTTACCAATAAAGATAAAATCATTAATATAAAAGCGGCATAAAATAATGATGAGACTTGAGTTCCATCTGCTTCACCAAATTGATTTGCAAGCATAGAGGAGATTGTATAACCGGGAGATAATAGAGACCAACTAAAAGCATTTGAATTACCAATGATCATAGTTACTGCCATAGTTTCTCCCATAGCCCTACCAAGAGCTAGTAAGACTCCTGCCATTATTCCTGATAATGCTGCTGGAAGGATCACTGAAAAGATTGTCTTCCATCTACTAGCTCCTATTCCATAAGCTGCATTTCTCAACTTCTTTGGTACTTGATTTAATGTATCTCTAGAAATTGATGTAACTATTGGTAATAACATTACAACTAAAATTAATATTGCCAATAAAGAATTTCTACCTGTTGGTTCTGAACTAAATAAAGGTATCCAGCTAAACCAAGAATGAAGGAGAGCAAAGAATCCTCTAAAAAAAGGTTCCATAACAAATATTGCCCACAATCCCAAAACAACCGATGGTATTGCAGCAAGTAATTCAACAAATGAGCCTATTATCTCTCTTATAATTTTTGGAGCAAAATCTTCTGTAATAAAAATTGCCGTACCAACTCCGAGTGGGATGGTTATAAATATTGAAAATAAAGAGGTGATTACGGTTCCATAAATAGCTGCAAAAGCGCCATATTCATCCTTCACTGGATTCCATTCAGAAGTAAAAAGAAATTTCAACCCATATTTAGAAAATGATTCAAATGATTGAAAAAAAACTACTAAAATAATTCCTAAAAGTATTATTGCTACGAAGCTAGACAAGACTAAAGCAGTATTCTTGAAGATAATATCTATATTTTTTTCGATACCGAATCTTTTACGATTCTTGAAAAGAGTTAATTTCTCTTCCATTAAAAAAAGAATAACTCTATAAATCTACTACTAAATGAGCAAAAAGACTTTCAAAAAAATCAAAAAATTTTAATATTTGATTATTCACAAGCTCTCTTATTCGATGATGACTCAATTAAATTGCTCATCCAACTTTTAATATCTGATAAAACTTCTAAATCTAGTTTGTAGTAGACCCATCTACCTTCCTGCCTATCAGAAATAAGTCCTGAATCTTTTAGTATCTTTATGTGATAAGAGATTTTTGACTGTGACAAACCTGTAACTTTGACTATGTCGCAAACACATATCTCACCACCCATCATTAATTCAAGAATATTTATTCTAATTGGATCAGAGAGAGACTCCATTATCCCAATAAACTGTTTACTGTTAATTTTTTTAAGTTGCTCTAACAAGACCGAAATATTATTAACTATTTGAATGGTAACCTAAAAAATTTAATTATACATATCAAATTTATTGATATATCAATTATTTTTGATATATAATAAATCAGTTTCGATGTTTTTATGAAAATTGGAATTAACGGATTTGGAAGAATTGGTAGGTTAGTTTTAAGAATTTTATGGGAAAGAAAAGATATAGAAATAACTCATATAAATGAAATTAGTGGGAATTCTTTAACTGCATCTCATTTACTAGAATTTGATTCTGTTCATGGTAAATGGAATAAAAATATAGCTTCGAATGACAACGAAATAATAATTGAAGGTAAAAAAATTTCCTTTACATCAATAAAGAACTATCTTGATGTTCCATGGAATAAATCTTCGGTTGATCTTGTTTTGGAATGTACAGGGAAAAACAAAGCTCCCGAAGAATTAAATCCATACTTTGATTCTCTTGGAATTAAAAAAGTAATAGTTGCCTGTCCTGTAAAAGGAATTGTTGGAGGAGAACAAGCACTCAATATTGTTTATGGAATTAATCAAGCCCTATATAAACCTGAAAAACATAAATTAATTACAGCAGCATCCTGTACTACAAATTGCTTGGCTCCCATAGTAAAAGTTGTTAATGAAAATTTCTCAATTAAACATGGGGTTATAACAACTATTCATGACGTTACAAATACACAATCTCCAGTAGATTTTTACAAAAGTGACTTAAGAAGAGCGAGAGGATGCATGCAAAGCTTAATACCTACTACAACTGGATCAGCTAAAGCGATTGCTGAAATTTTTCCTGAATTACAAGGAAAACTAAATGGTCATGCAGTAAGGGTTCCACTTCTAAACGCCTCATTAACTGATGTAGTTTTTGAATTAAATAAGGAAGTAACTGAAGAGCAAGTAAATAATGAATTTAAAAAAGCATCTGAAACATACTTAAAAGGTATTCTTGGATACGAGGAGAGACCCTTAGTATCTGCTGATTACTTAAATGACAGTAGAAGTTCAATAATTGATGGACTTTCAACGATGGTTGTAAATTCAAATTTATTAAAGGTTTATGCTTGGTATGACAATGAGTGGGGTTATAGTTGCAGGCTTGCAGATCTTACTTCTTATGTAATTGAAAAAGAAAATAAATTTTAGTTTTTATGAAGTTATCTAGCCTTCAACAATATAGTGTCGTTACCGCAAACTATTGGGCATTTACTCTTACTGACGGTGCATTGAGAATACTAGTTGTTGGTCATTTTCATGAACTTGGTTATTCAACTCTGCAAATTGCTTTACTTTTTCTTTTCTATGAGTTTTTTGGAATAATTACAAATCTTTTTGGAGGCTGGATAGGGGCAAGATATGGTTTAAGACTTACTTTATGGATAGGAACAATTCTGCAAATTCTTGCTCTTTTCATGCTGATTCCAGTCAAAGAGAATTGGTCAGTAATCTTTAGCGTCTCATACGTTATGTTAGCCCAAGCGCTTAGTGGGGTAGCAAAAGATTTAAATAAAATGAGTGCAAAAAGTGCAGTTAAATCAATAGTTCCAGATTCAGAAGAGAATAATCAAAATAGTCAAAAACAATTATTTAAGTGGGTTTCAATTTTAACAGGATCTAAAAATGCACTTAAGGGTGTTGGCTTCTTCTTAGGGGGGCTCTTATATAAGCTATTGGGCTTTAATAATGCAGTTGGAATAATGGGTTTAGGTCTATGCTTCGCATTCTTTTTAACTTTATGTCTTCCTAAAGATTCAGGGAAAATGAAAAGAAAGCCAATTTTTAAAGACCTTTATTCAAAGTCTAAAGGTATAAATATTCTTTCAAGTGCGAGGTTTTTCTTATTTGGAGCAAGAGATGTCTGGTTTGTAGTAGCTCTTCCAGTATTTTTAGACATTTCTTTTGGATGGGATTATTTAAAAATAGGACTATTCTTGGGTGGATGGATAATAATCTATGGTTTCTTTCAAGTATTAGCTCCATTACTTAGAAAAGTATGGGGGAAAAATAATAGCCCAACAAAAACTACCGTTCAATTTTGGGGACTTATCTTGACGGTTATTCCTTTATTTATTGCTGGAGCTTTAAACGGTGATAAATCATTAGGTCCTGTAATTGTTATTGGATTAATAATATTCGGCTTTATTTTTGCAATGAATTCATCTACTCATTCGTACTTGATTTTGGCTTATTCAGATAATGAGAAAGTAAGTTTAAATGTTGGTTATTACTATATGGCTAATGCAGCGGGAAGATTATTTGGAACCCTACTATCTGGCTTATTATTTATGCTCGGTAAAAATGCCACTATAGGTATGCAGTATTGTTTATATACTTCATCTATTTTGATTTTTATTGCTTGGCTTACTAGTTCTAAATTACCTTCCTATTCTTCCAACAGCATCAATTGATTTTTTTAATATTTCCCCTTTCAAGGGAACGAAACCTAAGGCAGGAGCTTTTGATTGGTATTCATCGCTGAGCAATTTATAAAATGTATCCTGAATTGCCTTAGTATTTCTGCCATTACCTTTTTCATAAGCAAGTATCCAAGTTAAAGTTGCTATTGGATAAGCCCCTTTAGCAGTAGGATTTGGATTTTTACCAGCTAAATTTTCATCGAGGGTTATACCATTTAAAGCTATTGCTCCTGAATCAATATTAGGAGCAACAAACTCTCCAGAAAGATTTTGTAATGCTGCTGCTTTAACATTACCTTTTATATATGATTGATTGACATAACCAATTGCTCCGGGAGTGTTTTGTATAACACCCGCGACACCAGAATTACCTTTTGCTCCAACTCCCGAAGGCCATTTAACAGATTTACCAGTACCTAAATTCCAAGTCTCAGAAAAAGCCTCCATAGAATTTGTAAAAGCTTTAGTCGTGCCTGATCCATCAGATCGATGGACCCAAGTTAATTTCCCTGAATTACATCCTACTTCCTTCCAATCTTTTATAATTCCCATTGCAACTTGAACAGCTTGCTCTTGTGTTAACTTCAAATTGCAATCGTAATTATATCCAAAGGCAATTGTGCCTCCAACCATTGGTATTTGAACAAGACCTCTTTTAACTTTTTTTATATCAGCTTCTTTCATTGGATCGTCAGAAGCAGCAAAATTTACAGTCTCATCAATAAAGGCCTTCCTTCCAGAACCTGAACCAACTGACTGATAATTAACTTTATGACCTCCTGATTTTGCAAAGTCAATAAACCATCTTGTATAAATTTTGGCAGGGAATGAAGCACCTGCACCATTCAATCTTTTTGATGCTATCGCTGAGGGAGAAAAAATTAATGAAATTGCAGAAGAGAAAATGAGAGCTTTCTTAAAAATGCTCATAACAACCCTTAGAGTAAAGACTTCTATTTATATCATCCGACTAAGTAAGAAAAATTAAAGATTAAGAAATACATCAAATATTGATATTAATCAAATTTTATTGATATAAATTATTTTAGAAGTTCAGCGGAGGTAACAAGATTTCCTAATAATCCTGCAAGCGTATCTAACTGATCTCTGCTGCCAAAAGTGATTAAAATTTGGCCTGGTTGAAGTAAAAATTCACCTCCTGGATTAGTTATTAATTTTTGATCCTCTTTAATAGCTAAAATTTTTGCACCACTTTTTTTCCCTATCCCCAACTCTAAAAGAGTCCTTTTCCCTGAATTTTCAAAAAGACTTATATCATTACTTAATTCGAATTCCTCTATTTCACATTCACTTCCTGCTAATAAATCAAGAAAATCAATAGCAATTGGCCTCAAGGCCATTGATGCCATAGCTCTTCCTGCTGCGATATATGGACTTACTACAATATTTGCGCCTGCCAACCTTAATTTGCTAGCAGACTCCTCTGTACCTGCTCTAGCAATAACTTTCACAGAATTTCTAATACTTTTTGCACTCAACACCACATATAAATTTGCAGCATCGTTTGGAAGAGTTACGACCAAACTTTTGCAGGTATTTAAACCAGCTAAATTTAATGTTTCATCAAGTGTTGCATCTGCGAATAAAACCTCCAAGCCATTTTCTTCAGCAATTTTTTTTCTATCAGTATCATTTTCAACAACAACTATTGGTATATTTTGTGTTTTTATTTGCTTAGATATTTCTTGCCCAACTCTCCCATATCCGCACAAGATTACATGATCTTTCATTTTTCTAAGAATTCTTTTAAAGCGTAATTCATTTACTCTTTGAAAATAACCTAATTCAAATAATCTAACAGCTTTTTGAAAAGTAAATTGAACAAATATAAGTCCAGCTACAATAATTAAAAGTGTTACAATCCTTCCCTCAGGGCTCAATGGCTGAACTTCTCCAAAACCGATTGTACTAACTGTTATTAGAACCATCCATAAACAATCACCCCAATCCCATCCCTCTGTAAAGCGATATCCAATTGCTCCTAGAAAAAATAAAAAGAATAGTGAGGAAATAAGCCCTAACCAAGGTCTCAGATATTCTTTTAATAAATAAAATTCAAATAACTTTAATTTCATATTTTGATTATCTTCTAATTTTTAAAAATTTCAAAATTTATAACTAAAATCTATTTGCATTATTTATACAAACCAAGCATATGAATAATTTAAAATATTTTTATTAATAAATATCTATGCAAATCCTTTTGATGAAAGCTCAGTTCTAACTTTAAAGTTCCATAAATTTATTCCACCTTCAGAATTAACAGCGGCAATTGCACAATCGTCTGGTCGCCATGCAATTGCGGAGACAGAATTCCCAGAGAATGCTGCTCCCACAGGATTACCATTCCCATTTTTCTCTAGAAAACTCACTACAACTGAACCATCCCTAGATCCAGAGGCGACAAGCATTCCTTTATTTGAGAAAGAGAGACTTGTTACAGGTTGAGTATGATGGCCTAATTCACCTGGGATGGTACCTTCTGGTCCATTCCCTTCAAAACTCCATACTGTAACTCTTTCACTTCCACCTGTAGCTAATAATGTACCAGTATGATCAAAAGAGATATTACTTGGCTTACAGGGATAACCTGTCATTTCAGCATCATGCCCCGTGGATCGACGCCAGAAATGTACAGAATTATCTTGGCTACCACAAGCAACAATATCCCCATTAGGACTAATAACCATTGAGATTAACGAGCCTTGCCATTCTAATTTTTGATTAATTTTATTTTTATTAATCTGGTAAAAAGCCACTTGGCCATAACAAGCTGTAGCCAATTCATTATTTGTTGCCCAAGCTATGGCACTTATAGTACTTGGATGATTTTCTGATCTCCAAATTTCTTGACCTTCTGAATTTAAAACGTATGCATTCTTTGAAAGAGCTACTGATAAATATTTACCATCAGGAGAATACTTGAGATGTTCTACCCATCCTTTACCAATTTCTATTTTTTTTATTTCCTCTCCATCTTCACTTCTCCAAAATCTAACGCATCCATCTTGGCCGCCAGTTGAAATAATATCTCCATCTAAATTTATAGATATTGCTAATAATCCTCCCTTGTGAACATTATCATTTTTCCAAATAGTATTTCCTTTCAAAGAATCAAAAGCATAAAGACCTCCAGCGGCGTCACCCACAACAAATATTTTTCCTCCCATTGCCCATCCACAAACAATTGCGTAATCATCAACCTCAGAGCTCCAACCTTCATGGAGCATTCCTCTTGGTGAAAATGGCTCTATATTAGACATTTATCAAAATCTTTCTGCATTTGCTCTTCATCAAGATTTCGACCAATGAAAACCAATTGATTTTTTCGAGGTTCATCACCCCACTCCTTATCTGGTTGAGCTGTAAATAACATATGAACACCCTGGAAGACTATACGTTTTGGATTCCCTGCATAACTTATAAAACCTTTTGTTCTAAAAATATCAACTCCTTTTTCAGCAAGTAATTTACCCATCCAAGTATTTAATTTCTCAGGATCAACATCCCCATCTCTTTCGATTGCTATTGAACCAACCTCATCATCATGTTCATGCTCTGCTACCCATATTCTTTCACTTTCAGGTAATATAATTTTCCCAGAATTTGGTTCATTTAAACTCTTCAACTTAATTTCAAATTCTTCTGCAGTATGTTGAGTGAAAAGTCCAACTTTAGAAGATTTTTTCTGATCTAAGATAAATCTCTTACTGCCTTGACTTTGCAAATTCAAGTTAACATGTTTCTCATACGGGATAATGCTATTTGGTGTTAATTCTTCAGGAGCTTCTGCATAGTATCTAACACAAGATTCAGCACCTTCCTTTAATTCATCTTCAGTACATCCTTGATCTAATATCGCCACTAAAGACATTTCTGGATCAGGTCCTTCTTCAAGAATTAATTCATACTTGCCTTCTTCCAAAGAAAATACACCACTCCACTCAAAAGGATATTCAGGTTCTAGAAAACTAGGCCTCCTTTTAAGGACTTCATCAAGATCAAAAGCGCTAAGATTTAAAACTGTTTCTACTGGTACATCTGCTTGCTTTGCTCGAATAATACGAGTCATACGATTCATATCTTTCAGCCTTGATTCAATATTTGTTAGTGCTTCATCGGATACCAAATCAGTCTTATTAAGAACGATTACATCCGCGAAAGCAACTTGCTCAGAGCTCTCGTTGCTGCGTCCTAGCTGTTGATCAATATGAGCTGCATCTACAAGAGTAACGATCCCATCTAATGTAAATTCTGAACTTATTTCTTCATCCATAAAGAAAGTTTGAGCCACAGGGCCAGGATCAGCTAAGCCAGTAGTCTCAACTAAAACATAGTCAAACTTATCTCTTCTTTTCATTAAATTACCAAGAACTCTTATGAGGTCTCCTCGAACAGTACAACAAATACAACCATTTGACATTTCAAAGACTTCTTCATCAGCATCAATTACAAGACCCTGATCTATGCCAACTTCACCATATTCATTTTCAATGACTGCAATTCTTTTTCCATGCTCCTCTCCTAAAATCCTATTAAGAAGAGTAGTTTTACCAGATCCTAAAAAGCCTGTAAGAATAGTAACTGGAACCTTATTCTCAGAATTCATAATTAAATGGTTTTCAAACAATTAATCTACTATTAAATATAGTTTAGAAAATTAGAAAATGAAAACCATTTCAATAAACTAATTCAATTAGATAGCGAATTCCACTTATTCTCAAGGTCAATTCCCGATGCCTTATCACATGAACCCCCTAATGAATTCACAATTGTACATGTATTATGTACAGCAACAGATACAGTATTACCTTTGGGCATTAGTCCATCTACAAATATTTGATCTTCAGCAAGAGGTATTGAACTTTGTCTGCTTAAATTACGAAGCAATTTAGAAGCAGGCTTTTGCTCAGGGAAAAGAGCTTTAACATTATCTTCTCTTAATTCATTTAAAACTGAACTTATAGTTTCAGGTCTTAAACTAGATGAATCTCCCAAAGTGTCTAATAAACTTATAGTTTCAAAACCATATGCTGCACCATAATAATCCATAGCTTTATGCTTGGAGACAATAACTCTATTTGAGGCAGGAATAGTAGCTACTTGTTCAAAAGCCCATTTATTTAAGCTAGTTAATATTGAATTAACAGAATCAATTCTTTCATTTACTAATTTTCTATCTCTTCTATTGAAAACGGAAATATCTTTTTTTAGACTATTTCCAATAACAGAAGTCATTTTTATGATATTACTGGGATCATGCCATACATGAGGATCTAAAGAACCATGCCCATGATGATGGTGATGGTGCCCATCTCCCTCGTCAGGAATTTGAGCTATAGGCTCGATATCAATTCTAGAAATATCCTTCAAGAAATGTTCATCTGCTTCAAATTCAAAGGGCATATGCTCAGTAAAAAATGTATATTTACCACTCTTTTTAATCTCTAAATTAAATACTGTCGAATCTTTATCTTGATCAAAATTCAAAGAATATGCAGCCTTACTTGCGACAAGAATATCATTATTAAATTTATTAATGGAGTTATCAGATTCCAATAAATCTGATGCCATTTTCTCAGATTGTTCTATATCTCCCGATTGAATTATTACCATCTTCATAGCAGGATCAGCATATTCGCCATCAACTTTTGCAAAGGTCCATGTGTAATTTCCCTTTGGGAGATCAAAAGTTCCTGCCCATTCAAAAGCTTCAGCCCCATGATCAGAATGTCCTGCATGATCATCATGATCGTCATGGCCTCCAACATCTGGTTCTTGAGAAATAGGCTCAATATCAACCCTTGCAAGATCCTTTAGAAAATGTTCATCTGCTTCAAATTCAAAGGGCATATGCTCGGTAAAAAATGCATATTTACCATCTTTTTTAATTTCTAAATTAAAAACAGTTTTATCTTTATCTTGATCAAATTTAAGAGTGTAAGCCTTATCACTTGGAACTAGAACACCATTATTTTTTTTATTTATAGATTTACTAGCACTAAGTAATTCAGAAGCATAATCTTCTGAAGCTTCTATATCACTAGATTCTAAAATAACCATTTTCATTGCAGGATCAGCATAATCTCCATCAACTTTTGCAAATGACCATGTGTAATTTCCTTCTCTTAGATCGAAAACACCCGCCCACTCAAAAGCCCCTGAATCTCCCGAAGGATTTTCAACATCAATTGCACTTACACCAACTACAACTGTTTGAGATTTTTCTTCCCAATTTCTCATGGCTGGGGTCATCTCTTTCCCAAGAGTAAAAACTTTATCAGCGTTACTAAGTGATTGTGTTTGTCTTGGATTGATTTTTAAATCATGCACATCTTCCTTTCTACCAACTAAGCATTTAACTTGATCAGAAGGAAGAGCTATTGACTTCACAAGATCACAAGCTAGAGGTTCAACAGCAACATATTTTTTATCCTTTGCAAATGCATCTTGGCCAAATGCTGAGAGAAAAACCGAACCTGCAACAATAGAATTTTTTATCAATGAATTATTTTTGAATAACTTCTTGCGAAAAAAAGCTTTTTTAAAAATCGACATAAAAATATTTTAATATCTTAAAATGATAATCATTTTCATTTATTTAATCAAGTCTTAATGCAAAATGTTTTGAAACTCGAATTAATTTTACCTATATTGTTATGTTTAATAATGGAGTCATAAGAGAATAATGATCTATGCAAACACTTAATGCAAAAAATCTTACATATTCATATTCAAAAAAAACACAGCCTGCTATAAGTAAAGTTTCTTTAGAAATAAAGCCTGGAACACTAACTGCATTAGTAGGACCTAACGGAGCTGGTAAATCTACATTATTAAGATTAATGCAAGGTCAAGGCGCACCCGATAAAGGTGAAATAACTATAGATGGTGAAAAATTATTAAAGGTAAGAAATAAAGTTGCTCTTATGCCTCAAAGAAGTTCAATGAATTGGAAATTCCCAATAACGGTAGAACGATTAGTTGCTCTTGGACAAATAAAGAAATCAAGGTTCAGAAAAGATTCACCCTTTCAAATAAAAGAATTGATATCAAATCCAAAGACTTGGATAAATAAATGTTGTGAGGTAGAGGCTGCTATGCAGAGAGTAGGCATATCAAATCTTGCGAAAAGAAGACTTGATTCCTTATCCGGAGGTCAACAACAAAGAGCCCTTTTAGCAAAAACATTGATGTCACCCTCAAAATTTTTTCTTCTTGATGAACCATGCTCAGCATTAGATCCTCCAGCCAGAGATGAATTTCTAAAAATTATCCGTCAAATTGCTGATGCGGGTATGGCTGTTTTTATAAGTAGTCATGATTGGGGTTCATCTCTAAATGCTTATGACAAAGTAGTAGTTCTTGATAAAACTGTTATCGCGATAGGAACGCCTAAAGAGGTTCAAAATAAACTTGATGATATCTGTTGTTTAAAAGAAAAAAATTTATGTGATTGTGATTAAAATCTTTTATAAAATTATGCTTTTTTTTGAAAGCACTCTTGGCAAATACCGAAGAACTCGAGAGTATGAAATAAAAATTGAAACTGCTTTGAACTTTCCTTTGGAGCATGAATATCTTTCACAGGGCAACCTTCAATTTTTGAAGTCTCTCCACATTGAACACATGTCAAATGGTGAATATCTCTATCAACAGGAGTGTATAAGACTTCGCCAGTTGGAAGATGTCTCGACCTTATTAAGCCATGTTTAATCAAAACCTGAAGATTTCTATAAACGGTTGTCAAACCCATGGCTTTATTAGCATTAACAAGTTGTCTATGAAGTTCCTGACCACTCATTTCATCATCACATCTTTGAAGTTCATCGAGAAGATGTTTTTGCCTTTTAGTGATCTCAAATTCAATTCCAAGCATGGAGTTATTTTTCAAACCTGTATTCAAGATCATACCGAATCATTCCATTAATGTCTTTTTTTTATTCAAATTGGTGGCTATTACCATTAATAATTACAATCTTTACAGGTATTTTGTGCCCTGCGATGGGAACAGTATTGATCACTCACAAAAGATTACTTCAAGTTAATCTTATTTCTCATTGCGTTTTACCTGGCTTAGCTTTAGCGCTGGCATTAGGTGTTCATCCATCTATTGGTGGAGTAATAAGTGGTCTTACTGGAGCAATTGTCGCTGAAAGTTTAACTAACAAAAAAAGTGAAAACTATGAAGCTGTTATGAATACAATCCTTGCGGGAATGCTAGGTCTTGGTGTTTTAATTATCCCAATATTAGGAATAAGAATTGACTTAGAAGCGGTTTTATTTGGAGATTTATTAACAGCAAATTTTGGAGATTTAATAAGAACTTTAATTGCATTTTTAATGTTTACATGTCTGATTACATTTGGATATGAAAAAATTATTTATGTTGGTTTGGATCAAGAGGGGGCTTCTGCAAGCGGAATAAATGTTTCAATATTAAACTTAGCTCTTAGCTTTACAACTGCCTTAGTAATAGTAAGTTCAATGTCAGCTGTTGGAGTAATACTCGTAATAGCTTTACTTTCAACTCCAACTCTTTTGGGTGTAAGAAAAGCTCCTAGTTTAAGGATTGCGATGATTAGATCATCAAGTTATGGTCTTTTAATTTCGATAATCGGGTTTACTATTTCTATGATTTTTAATTTATCTCCAGGTCCTGCAATAAGCGTAATTTGTGTTATTTCACTTATTTTTATTAAAGGAGAAAATGATAATTAATTTAAAATTTCAATAATATTATTTAACTTGTACAGACTCCACTAAAAAGTCAGATGCTGATCTTAACCAATCTGCAACAGTAAGTCTTAAGTCTGGTTGTGAATATACCAAAGCTAAAATAATTCCTACAAGAATAATTTTCACCATGAAGTTAGTGGCTTGTTTAAATGAATTAAAGCATAAATATATATTTTTAAAAGAAAATTTTACAAGAGGTTTTAAAAAATCTTTTAATTAAAAACTAATAAATGAGTTTAAATGAGTTTCTTATTATTAAAAAAGTATGATGTTACAAAATAACTAGTAACTAACCAAGAGCCAGAAAATAATATGGTGATAAAAAAATAATAATTTGAATATAAAGCCCATAGATAGTTAAGCTCTTTATAAATCAAAATAAATTTAACAAACCTAAAGATTAAATCAAAAATTGAGAACAATAAAGATATTAAGCAAATATTTAAACTTAGGGTGGCAAATCTACCAAGTGTTGAACCTTTAATGTTGACTTTACTTTTCATATAATTAATATAGCTAAGCTGTCAACACATTTTTATCTGAGTTTTTCTAATTCAGACAATAAATCTTCTACTCTTTTTTTATTAACTCCTAAGTCCGATTGTCCAATCCTAGATGATGATCTTACTTGAATTATTCCCTGCGAATTTTTTATGTTCTTGTTGTTTGAGATTAATAAGATTTCTAGATCATCTGGGAACCTAAAAATTAAACTTCGACAAACTCCTTTCCAGTAATTATTTTCTTTTTTTAAAACCTCTGTCCTGGGCAAACAGCCAGCTATTTTAATAAGCTTATTAAATTTGGAAAAAGCATTATCATATTTCCTTTCAGTTAAATAACTATTTAATGGATTATAAATAGGCCTTAGAGATTTCAAAAAATTTAATTTTATTACCTTTTAATTTAGAAAAAATTTTTTATCACTGCGATTCTATTTAATAAAAATCCAATTTTAATTATAAAGTCATCTATTTTTTTATTATAATTTATATTTTTCTTCCCAATTCTAAAAATCACTGCATTTTTAATGATAAAAATAAACCTATTAGTAATAAATAATTTCCTTAATTTATATTTAATCAGTAAACTTATCACTTTTCTTTCTTTTCTTATTACCTTCGATAAATGGAACTAAGATATTAAGAAGCCATCTTTTAAAAGAATTAATTGGATTCATTTTTTTCGCCATAAACTTCTTCCTCTTATAATATCTTCGATATTAGGCCAAGCAGCAATTAATTCTTTTAATGCTTTTCTGTTTGGAGTATAAAAAACGCAAGAAAAAGCACTTATTACGTAAAAGACAAACCATGTTTTATTTTCTGAGTAAACAGAAATAAAAGAGAAAATAAAACTTCCAATAAATAGGAAAAATAGTAATCTATTTATTATTTCTAGAGGAGTTTTCTTTATTCTGGATAATCTATTTTTTCTCTCTATATCTTCGTAACTTTTTGATGATTCAATTTCAAGAAAATTTTGTATTTCTTCTTGTAGAACATCTTTGTATTCAACTTTATCTAATGATTCGGAATTACTATTGTTTACTTCCATTTAAAGTTTTATATACAAACCTAATAATAATTGTTTTATAAATAAAAGAAAAATTTTTTAGAGAATTGAATATTAATTTTAACTATGATCAAAAATTTGAATTATTTTTTACATCAAATTATTTAAAATTATTGCTATAAATGTATTTTCGAGAAATTATTATGTGGCTTAATTTAAGACTGGCTCTTTATGGATTTACATGTTTTGCAGGTTTAGCATGGCCATTTTACTTTATTGTAAAATTTGCAAATCAAGTAAAAGATGGCATTGTGACTGGATCACCCTTAGAGATTGGTCAAAATTTCTTTAATGGGGCATGGTCAACTCCTACCTCAGGATTTGTTTCTGCAGACACTGCTGTACTTCTAATAGCTATATTTATATTTTATTTTGTAGAAGGTAAAAGATTAAAAATGAAATTATGGGGTTTATATTTTCCAATTACATTTTTAATTTCTTTAGCCTTTTCTTTTGGAGCATTTATGTTTATGAGAGAGAAAGCACTAAATTCAGAAAGTCAAACTTAGATATGTTTAAATTTATCTGAATTTAATTGTATTAAAATTTTTCAGTTATTTTCTTTAGGCAACATTTGCCAACCGCTTTTCCATTTTAATTTTAGATCTTTCCAACTTATTTTTATAAGAAGATCTTCGTCTTTAGTGGCAAACAATTCAACCCATCTATTATCTTTTTTACCACCAAAGGATTTAACTTGAAAATGCCTATTACCGTTTTTGGTGTATGGAGCCGTCCAGCATAAAGTAGGTGGCCATTTCATAAAAAAGCTTGAGATAAGGTAATTATTATAATTTAGAAAATCTTTAAAAGATTTGGAATTTAATATATCAAGTAAGCAATCTATGAATAAAATAAAATAATTTGTTTTTCATCTAACTTAATAAGTTGCTTCTCTTCTTTGCTTAAATCTAAATCTAATTCAATAGCTTCTTTAATAGGATCGAAAGAAGAAATGTTCTTATTTTGCCCCTTCATAAGGGCTGCAATTCCAATCTCAGTAATAAACCATTCAAAATTTTTTGATTGACCTAATGGTCTTTGGTTTAAAGATTCTCGAATTAAAGAATGAAGAGGATCCATAAATTAGAACTTTTCGTAAGTATACCTTTTAAATAAGTAACTTAATTTCATAAAGCTTTTCTGTTAAAAAATAAACTTGAAGGTAAAAGCTATTTAAAGATTAGATAATCAATAATAAGTAAAATTAATTTCTTATAAATTTAATCAATTTCCACCATTACAATAATTTACTGCATCAGAGATGGTAAAAGATTGTTCAATTTTTTCTTCAACGCAATTATTAAAATTTTTAGATTCACTTTTTAAACTACACAAGCTAAATGCAATAAGGGCTAAGGATATAGCTGAAATCAAGCTTGAACCTAGCTGCAAGATTCCATACGTAAACATAGCTTTACCTTTTCCAGAGCAAGATTTTTTTTCGCTTTTTGAGTCAGTCATAGTAGTGTCATTTAATACTTAAAATCTATATAATTATTATCTTCACAGTGACGAAATAATATAGAGAAAACCGGAACACTTATTTCTTTAATATGGGATTTTATAAATCAATTTTTATTGTAAATTTTCTTCATAAAACATGAAAAATTTTAATTGGATTTATCAAGTAATTTTATTGTTGATTAATTTATAAAATTCATATAAAGTGTTGATCCCAAGGTTATTACTAGCTTCTTACATAGTTTTATTATTTCATTTAATCTTTTAATCTTGTATTAAAAAAAATTAAGTAATTTAAGTAAAACCCTTTATTTTCAATGATCCCCAAAAAAGTTATCCACTTTTTAGGAGTTTTTCAACAGTTTTTTCCACAGCAATGTACAAAACTTACGAAAGAATGTTAATGATGATAATAATTTTTTTTTTGTAAAATTTATTACTCAAATTAAAATTTTTAACTTTTATAATTTTTTTACTTCACATTTGAATATGAATCTTGAATCCAGAAAAAAATATCCTAATAAAAAATTTTTAAAGTCTGCTAAATTTGAAGCCAAAGAACAATTTACACAATCGGCCTTAGACAATTTAACAAAAGAAAATGATCTACTCATAAAAAATTTAAAGAAAGCTGGAGAAATAAATGAAAAATTAGATTAAAAGTTATATCTACATCTTTATATTTGTTCGACATAATTAAATTTAATAAATTTTATTTTAATTATTAAATTTTCATTAAATTGAACATAATTCTAATTAAGTTCAAAGCAATTAAAAAATTTTTTAGGTAGATTTGATCAACTAGTTAAAAATATAGTCTGTAATCTTCTAATAAAGATTATTAAGTAATTTACTTTTTAATGCTTTTAATTAAATAATGAAAAAAAAAGTTTTACAAAAAAAATATGACGAGATTTTAAAGATTGCTGAATTAGCAACTGGTAGAAAAGAAACAGTATCTTTGCTTCATAAAGCTGAAAAAATTCGTTCTAAAATTTCTAAAAAAGTTAGATTCAATTGTAACAAATGCAATGGATATGGATATAGAAGGACATCAATAGATGGAGCAAAAACTTGTTTAAATTGTTTTGGTAAAGGTTATGTTCTTAATAATCCTCAAAGTAAATATGATTTATAAATTTATTAAGTTTAATATTTAAAATCTTTTTCACTAAAAATATATACTTTCTTTCTATTCAGAATTTTATTTAAAACTTGAAGATATTAAAATATTTTGATAACTTATAAACAAAATAAAAAAGCACCTATTGAAATAATTTATAAGCGCTTTTTATAATCAGAAATTTATGTGTGAGGAGTTTTCTGATATAAATAATATACATCTTAGATAGAATTTAATTACACAGTATAAATTACTATTTTTAAATAATCTTATTAATTAGTAAAAAAGATCAAAAAGCTAAAAATATTAAAAGAGTAATTAAGTTTTAATAAACCATAATATAGTTTATAAAAAAGAGGCAATATTTGCCTCTTCCTAATATTCTTTTTTATAAGAGCAAGTAATGCAAAGATTACTTGTTTTACTAATTATTAGAACAACTCTAAATTAATATATCAAGAATATTAAAGTTGGATTCGGGGACAATTATCGTTTTTAATCTCCTTTTTTACTTTTTATTAAGCAAATCTTATCAGATTAATTGATTGAGGTTAATAACGAATGTCCCATTCTCGGCTTCTCTTTAAATAAGAATTTCTTTTGTAAATACTCAGGTGGATTGCAAACCATTAATTGGTTCCTCCTTACTTACTATAAATATTCTCTTCTGAAAAATCAATAAAGTAAATCAGTGTTTATACTGATTTAATTCATGAAATAATATAATTCTTATGGTTTTAAAAATTAATAGTTCAAAACTTGAAAAAATTTACTTTTTCAGAAAATTTTCAAAAACTTATTAAAAGTTGTATTATATATTAAAAACAATATGCAAATAATAGGATTAATACTTCTAATAGCCACCAGTTGGTATATTTTCAAATTAACTTCTAACTTTTTAGATGATCAAACAAAAAGGGAGTTAGATGAAAATTATGAGTTGTTTAAAAAACAATTTAAGGATTTAAAAAATAGATTTTCTAAGGATAATTTAAAATTAATTTGGGAAAAATATAAAGAAGAAAGGAAAACTTCTACTACTAAAGATGATTAATGAAGATATTTTTACTTATTGAATTTGCAAAAGATATTACGAAAATTGATCTGATTGGTATAATTTTTGGACACATTATCTTTGGTATTGCCTTGACTCAACTTTTAGACTGGTCGTGGCTTAAAAATTTAATGAATGAAGAAGATAAAGAAAAAATGCTCAAAGGTTATAACTGGAAAGATTTAATTGTTGATATCTCAATTATATCAGTGGTTTTAGGCATATTATTTTTAATTATTAGTGCTTTTATATAATAATAAATTTTATTTAAAGATTAAAAAAAGAGGTTTTACTTAATTGAAGAAATTATTAGTTTTAAAGAATATAGAAAGAGAAGGACCAGGTTTATTCTTAAAAATTGCAAAGGAAAAGGGATTTCTTCCTGAAATATACAATTTATCTCTTGGTGAAAAATTACCAGAGCCTAAAAAAGATGATTTAATTTTAATAATGGGTGGTCCTATGAGTGTGAGGGACATTAATAACGAAAAATATTTTTGGTTAAGAGAAGAAACTTATTTTCTAAAGAGAGCAATAGAAAATCAAATATCTATTATTGGTGTTTGCCTTGGAGCTCAACTCTTAGCTCATGTTTTAGGAGGAAAAATAGAGCGACTAAAAGATGAATCTAATAAAGAAAATAAACCAGAATTAGGTTGGTCTGAGATTTCATCAATTGATGAAAAATCTAATGAAGAAATAAGTTTAAGTATAAAAGAACCATTAAAAGTCTTACATTGGCATGGAGATCGGATAATACTTCCTCCTCAGGCAGAACTATTAGCGAGCAGTACTCGATGTCGTGAACAATTATTTAAAGTAGGAGAGTCAATATATGGGTTACAATTTCATGTTGAAACTGAAGGGATATGACAAGTGATTGGATTAAGAATGATAAAAAATTTATAATTTCTGGATTAGGTAAAAATGGGCAAAAAATCTTGAAAAATCAATGTTGTAAATTTGAATCAAGTACCCTTAATGAAAGAATTTTATTTATAAAAAAAATCCTTGAAAAAATAATTGAGCATAAAAAAACTTCCTTATAAATTTTTTGTATAAGGAAGTTTAAATTTAAATCTATATAAAACGATTAATAATAAAACCTTTTGACTTAACAATAGAATGAGAGACCAGAGAAATTGTAGATATTGAATTCACGGCCTCTCTTGTAACCGTACTTTTCGGTAGATACGACAATGAATCACCTCCTTTTTATAATAATTTACTTAACAATAACCATAAAAAAATAATATGAGAAGTAATTAGAAAAATATTTAAAGTTAATTTAATAAATCAAAACAAGAAAACCTTTACCAAGGCAATTCCTCGCCATTGGCATGAAAGAATTTTCCGCTATTACTTGAATTAAGAGAATCAATTCTTTCCAAAAGACCCTTAGCTGATTCTTTAGTTGAGATCCCATTATTTGTAAAGCCAGTCATACGGGTACTTACTAATCCTGGGTGAAGAATAGCTACAAATATTTCTTTTTTGATTAAATCTATTGAAAGAGATTTGGCTGCCATAGATAAAGCAACTTTAGACATGCGATATCCATAAGAGCTGCCAGAAGTATTATCATCAATTGAGCCCATGCGACTTGTTATAAATGCAATTTTTGATTTCTTATTGAAAAGGTTAATAAGGGATCTTGTCATACATAATGGGCTTAAAGCATTAATATCAAATTGCTTCTTAATACTTTCAGGATCTAAATCCTCAAAAGAATTATATTCAGCAATACCAGCATTATGAATAAGGCAGTCTAACTTGATATCCTTCAATTTACTCTTTAATTTTGTTATTGAATGCCCAGATGAAATATCAACATTATCAATTATATTAACTCCTAAATTAATCAATTCTTCTGAGGTATTTCGGCAAGTAGCAATAACATAATCACCTCTTTCTTGAAGTTGTCTCGTTAATTCAAGACCAATTCCTCGATTAGAACCGGTTATTAAAAATTTTGGCAAGGTATCAAAAAAACTAATAATATCCTAACTAAGTAATAGTAAATTTAATGATATTTAAGAATTTTATATTACTACTAAAAATTTTTAATTTAGTTAGTATTAAATATTAAATTGTTTGAGAGAGTAAATCTGATGAATGTTATTTATGTAATTAGAAAATTAAAACTTTAATCTTTAAATTAATTTGAAATAACTTTTATTAAATTATGGAATTTTTAGATGAAGATTTACGATTAAGGATTATCCAGTTGACTTGGAGAAATCCTGCTTTTATGGCAATAGCTATAGCCTTAATTTGGCTAATACCACAATTACTTATAAGAAAAATAATGTCAGAACAATATGAAAAAAATAAACTTGATAAACAAAAGCAAAAAATAAAAAAACTATACCCATAAACTATAAAATAGTTAATAAGATAATTTAAATTTACTTAAATTACTATAGTTTTATTTATAAAATGATCTTTATTTTAAAAAGAATTGATGGGAAAGAAGATTTTTATACGACTAAGAAATTCAATACTTATGAAGAGGCATATGATTTCTTGGAAAAAATAATTGGACAAACTTGTTGTTCCGATACAGATTTTGAAAAAAATTTTTATTATGATATTACTGAAGAAAATAAGTAGTTAAAATTTAATAATGAGTGATTTTAAAAATTCAAATTGGGTACCAAGTGAAGAGGATAATTTGGGTGCAATATCAGAAAGTTATTACTCTATAAAAAAAGAATTAGAGATTCTTCAGGATAAAGTAAATTGCCCAGATAATTTTATTTATGATTTTTTAGGAGCTATTCAAAAAGAATGGGACCCTGAAAGTTGTAAAATCAAAGCAAAAATTAAAAATAAAAATTTAAAATACACTTTTATTAAATATTTTCAAAAATGAAGAAAAAAGAGAGCATTTAATAAATACCCTCTTTTAACTTTATTATTGAATTTAGTCTTAATAACGCACCTAAATCATTGATCCTTGTTATTAAGTAATTTACTTATTTTTTAAAATCGTTAAAACCAACTATTCTTAACTGGGGCTAAGATAACTAGTATTAAACTTGTTTCTTATAGGGCACCTATACGATGCAGAAGAATTAAGTTTAGACATTAATAAAAAATAATTGGAGCAGTTAATTTAGTCGGTTTTTTCTAAGAAATTTCTGGCAGGCTATCGACCATTTTGGAAGACCTCCTATAACTCAACACTCATAATATATTTATCTAAACATAAAATGTAAATCAGTTATTCTACGCATTGCATTTAAATTTTAAAAATAGGATAATATAATATTTTGCATTTTTTAGAGATACCTAAATAGTCCAATGAAAGATATTTACTTTTTGACAGAAAAAAAAGTTTTATCTTTTAATAAACTATTAGAGTTCGTAATTTGAAGGGGAAATTTTTTATTTCAGAAAAATTTAGTTTAAAAAAAATTGATAATGAATTTTAAAAATTCATAGAATAATTTGATCTTTTTCATTGAAATAAGCCATTATAAAATTATTATTATCTAAAGGAATAATATTCGCTTATTTTTTTCAATAAGAAAAAAATTTTTAACTTTTATAAAATTTATTTTATTTATTCTGGCTTTCTTTTTGATATTTGAATTTTTATTTAAAAGTTAATTTCCAATCCACTTCTCTTCTCCATAAGACGCTCAAAAAACGATCTACTACATCACTATTTTTCTTTATTGAGTAATTATTTGAATTTTTAGTTTTTTGTTCATGTGTATGATGACCCTTTTTACAAGACATAAAATATTCCATAACTATATAAATATTATGACTTTTACCTATTGATATCAATAAGCAAATCTTCTTAAATTTATTAACTTCTATCTAATATAGAAGAACTTAATGTTTAAAATCTATGAATATTGAGAACTAAATTTAAGTCTATAAATATAGACATAATTTATAAAATAAGATGCATTTAATTTCTTATACCAAGAAAATAATGAAGAGTGTATCTTTTATGAATTGCAAATGATAGAAGCTTAATTAGTCAAAATAAAAAATTTTATTTTAAGCACTTTTACTCTTGTTTTTTAGCAGCCAGATGAATTAAACCATTAATAGAACTAATGGAGGAATAAAGAATGGCAAACTTAGGATTAGAAATTGTATTTTGGGTTATTCTATTAACTTATCTTGGTGCAAGATTAACGCAAACCTCGAAAGGATTTAAACAAAATTATTAAATAAGAATTTTCATAATAAATTTCTGAAAACTCTATAAACACGAACATAAAAATTCTATTGATTACTTTAAAAAACTATTAAATACAACTGATAAAATTTCTAAATAAGATAAAAATTTAGAACGCTTGCATTTTGATATTTACTATAATTTAGAAAAAGTTTCTATAATATCATTATTTAAATTATTAAGTAGAATAATTTTAAAATCAAAAGACTTAAAGATAGACATACAAAAATAAATAGGAAAATTCATTATCCAGCGCCAACATTTAAATTGGTCCAATCAACTAGCAAAAGTATTAAACCAATAGCCATAGTAACTGGAGCAGCATAAGGATATTTTGACATTTGCTTTTTACTAATAGGAAGCCATGAAATTAATCTTTCAGATTCAAATTTTTGATTCTTTTTAACTCTAGGTGGCATACCAAGAACTTTTCTTCTTTTAGCTTCGCCCATACTCATATATTTAATAAATCTATTTTAGTTTTATCGAAATATTACTGCGAAAATATTCTTAGGAAAATTTTTAATTACAAAATATAGAGTTAATGACATCAAATAAAAAAAATTAAATACCAATCACTTGACCACAAGAAGAACTGTTGTTATGAATAGTAGTACATATATACTAAAAATCATGGAGGAACCTCTATCATGGAATTATTTCAAGGAAGGAGAATTAAAAAGGAGGCGTACGAGAATATGTATTACATGCAATCACTTTCGCTTCAGCACAACAGATACCTATGCGACAATACTTACTTGTCCAATCCAAAGAAAACTTATTCCACAAGTAGACCACTTATTTAAAGGGTGTAATTATTGGATGCAGCAAAAAACAGTATTTGCCCCTGAAGCAGCATAGGGAATTATTTCTTAGGTATAATGTTAAATAATATTTATAGTAATCATTTGAATTCTTATAAGAAGAGATACTTAAACCATAATTCATTGAAAGGTTCTCAGTTTTAATCGTCCAAATCAAAAAACTTCATAGGAACAAGAGATCTCATAAAGAATAATTTAAATACTTTTACATTTGGATTAAATAATCACTTTACTCTTTTAAGCTTTTTAGAACGATTAACAAGATAAAAGATACTAAGAATGCAAAAAGGGATAAGCAACATATCAAAAGTCATCGATAAAAAATTAATCACTCGAAATTAAATCACTTTTATTTTTTTAGCAATAAAAATACTTTCATGCTTTTAGTTAACTAAAAGCATTATTTTTCTATTCATATCTTTTTATTTAAATTGTTTAAATTTTAATTATGAAAATTGCCTATAGATCCTTAAATATAATTTTTATAATTAACTTTATGAATAACTATATATCTACTTATTTTTAAGATTCATTTAATTTAAATGAAAAAAGATACTTAAGAATCTATGTAAATATCAATTAAAACAAAACTAATCTATTTTTGTTTTTTCAATTTAGGTTGATCTGTTCCAAGTAATAAACCAAAAATAATTGCATATAGTCCAATAAAGACACCAAGTATTTGCATTGCCTGCTGAAAATCGTGAGATATTAAATTATTCATATTAAATTTAATAGTTTTCTTATTAAGAATTTAGCAAGAAAAGTGACTCTTTCATCTCAGTGAATATGGAATAAGGAGAAAAATTAAGATGCTTTCCTTAAAGAATTCCTTTCTCTTTTCCTTATCTTGTTATGTCTTTGGTTAATTTCTGAAATGTAAGCTCTGAATCTTCTTTCCTTTTCAATTTTTTCTTCACGAATATTAAAAGCCTTTAATTCAGAAATTGTCATATGGATAGTCTTTTCTTTAAAGTTGAAAAGGTTTAATAGTGACTTGAAAAAATTCTTCATAACCCAAACTAACAACATTAAAATACAAATCAATGGATATTATTGTTTCATATTAATTTAATAATGTTAATCTAAACCTTTTCAAAGTTTTATAGGAAATTGTTTAAATAAACCCTGGAATAATCTGACCTGTAGTTAAATAAGCACCAATAAGAGCAATAAAACCCATCATGGCAAATCTTCCATTGAGCCTTTCTGCTACAATTTTTTCTTTTTCTATTGTTTTAGTGTTTGCTTTTTCCATTTTTTTGGTAAAGAATTGAATAATTAAGGGGATTTTGATTCTTCGAATTGCTTTATTGAATAAAAAAGTGTAAGACCTGTAAAGGCTATTACTAAAATTAAGAATTCACCTAAAGGACTCATTGCTTTTTGATTAATCTTTTATAAAGTTCAATTGAAATCGGTTTCATCTCAAGATAATTGTGATGAAACTTTTTTAAATTCAATTTCCAATGAATTTTTAACAAACTTTTTATCTCTATTTAATGGAGAGTTAAAATATTTGTTGTATGTGATGAATAAAGTTGTAAGTGCAACTAAAATCCCAAAAAATCCAAGTAATAAAATTGGAGAATTGGGGAAATCATATACTGGTACATCCATGGGTTTTAGAAAATTGAGTTTGATTTAAATAAATAAAAGTTTATGCTTTTCTACCTTTTGCAACCATAATTACTGGTATTAATAAGTAGGAGAAAAATGATATGAGGAAAATATCTATATTCATCTTTAGAATATTCCTGGAATAATTTGACCTGTAGTAGCGTATGCGCCAATTAAAGCAATGAAACCGAGCATTGCCCATCTGCCATTAGCTTTCTCTGCTTCTACTGGATAATTTGTATATTCCTCAACAAGTTGAGTTTGAACCTCTGTTGGGAAAATATTTTGTCTTCCACCAGATTCTGTTGTGATTGAAATTGAACGTGACATTAAACCATACCTGGGATAATTTGACCTGTTGTGACATAAGAGCCAACTAGCGCGATTACTCCTAGAAGAGCAAATCTTCCATTGAGCTTCTCAGCTGTAATTTTCTGAGGATCAATGTTTCTCTTAGATTGATTGTTTTCCATTAGAACCATCCTGGAATGATTTGACCAGTTGATACGTATGCACCGACTGCTGCAACGAAACCGAGCATCGCTGCCCATCCATTAAATCTTTCTGCTTCTGGAGTCATGATTAAAAATTGTTTAATTGTTAATTAATGTAACATAAATATTAATTATTGTAAAGTTATTCGCCTAAAACTAACCTTTATTGAGATATACGTATCAGTACTGTTACATAAATGTAGATTTATGTAGCTATTTTTTGCTTCTGTAAGAGGATTCGTTGCCAATAAAAATTATTTTGCCTCGGAAAACTTTATTATCAACTTCTTTTTAGGAAAATTAATTAAAAGTTCTGACCAGAAAAGCAATCAACTCCTTAAGCTAAAGCTTTAATGGTTATTGTTGACAGACTATCTAAAATTAGGAGAATAAATCACTTTTTTATATGGATAGAAGATTTATTGTTGAAAAGTTAATGACCCTTATTCTTTCATTAATTGGATAAATGAATGGGATTAGCAAAGTTAGTAGCTTTATTAATGGTCTTATTGCTTGTCGGTAGTTCTTTTATTGGTTTAATTATTTATTTTATAAAGTGAATAAATCTACTAATTGGGAATTTTTTAAGCAAGATCAAAATAAAATTCTTTGGGTACATATCTGTACTAGAGATTTAACTGGGGTAGCAATATCCTTAAACAAATGGTGGAAGACAAGGTATCCAGAATACAAAATTAGAGTGGTTTCTAAAAAAGAATTTGAACAAATAAAAATACAAGAAAGGCAAGAGCAGTGATAATTTAAATCAATAATCCGAGCTAATTAGAAGTTAATATTTAATTTTAAAAGATTGCAAAAATTATTCCTCAATTTCAAAATCTATTATATCTTCATTAAGCATTCCAAATATCTTTTCAATTAAATCCTTACCTTTTCTAGTAAGCTTCAAGGATGTTTTGCGTTTGTCTTTATTATCTCTTTCTTTAGAAATTAACCCAAGCCCTGCTTTACCAAGTCTGTGATATCTAGATAAATAATCGGTGATTCTTGAAGAACTAGCTTTACTCATTTTGAAGTGTTCTTCAATATTCTGTTTATTACAATTTTGAAAGCTCGCAATATACATAAACACAGCCATTGACTGAAGAGGAACATCCTGGGTATTATCCAATTCCATCATCATATGAAAAACTCTTAAAAGGTTATAAGATTCGTTATCTATCTTGAGTAATCCCTCTAACTTTGCTTGCGTCATGAAACTAAAATTTTAAAGCTATATTTAGTGATTTTACTAGAATTATCCCTATTCGTAAATATGTATCCATCAATGGATAAAATATTCTATCTCAATAGTTTATATCTCCTCAAATATTTTTAAATCTGCATAAATTAAACAAATTAAGATTTTCTTGTACCTCCATAACAATATTTCTCTTGATTAGAAATATACTCCCAGCATTCTTCACAAGAAAATATCCAAGTCTTAAACTTAATTGATTTAACCCTGTAATGGACTTTGCCTAATTTATTGCAAACATCACATTTTTTCATTTTAGAATATTAAATTGGCTAAGGTCTTTGGAAAAGGATTTTAGTGTATCCTCTCTCAAGATAAAAATAAAATACCCCTCAAAAACAGTCATTATAACAAGCTTTTGAGAGGAATACCACTTTACCGTCAAATCTCTGTTGCATCGACCTGGAAAAGCCAGAAGAGGAGACAAAGTGAGCATCCATTTCCAACTACTAGGATGGTCTACTTCAGCATCACGACAGTCTCCACAAGTCGATAAAGAGTCAGATCAGAGCACAGTAAAAGAATTCGACCAATAAGGTAGCTAAATCATATTAACCTATTTTTTGGAGTCATAAGGAGATGGCCAAACATGATTAACTTCTTTTTTTAATGAGAGAGCTTTTTCATATCTCTTCTCATGATTATTTTCATTAAGCAAAAAGGTAATATGACCCATTTTTCTTCCAAATGTTTCTTTAGATTTCCCGTACCAATGAATATTTGCACCATTGATATTAGATAGAAGATCAATCCTATCTTGAATTTTTAAAGAGTGATTTTTTCTAAGTCCTAGTAAATTGATCATCAAGGCCCCTTTGCTATTCATATTTATATCAGGTGTTTTTATACCTGCAGAGATACATATTTGCTGATCAAACTGGCTTGAATTGCATGCTTCAATCGAGAAATGTCCAGAATTATGAGTCCTTGGGGCTATCTCATTTATTAAAAGACCGCTTTTACCAAAAAAGAATTCTATTCCCAAAACACCTACATAATTTAAATCATTGACAATCGATGAAAAAATATTATATGCAAATAAATCAATTTCATAAGATGTTTCTGCAGGAGATAATACCCAATGACAGACATTATTTGATTGAAAAGTTTCAACTATAGGAAATACTCTTACAACACCATCCTTATCTCTAGACCCAATCAAAGCAATTTCCTTTTCATAATCAATCCATTCTTCAAATATCCATTCTTCAGATTTATTTAAACTTAAAAAATCATCTAATTCTTCTTTGCAGGAGATTTTCTTATTCCCTTTCCCGTCATAACCACCTTTAAATGATTTTGCCATTATTGGAAATTTCCATGCTTTTAGATCTTCTGCCGCAAGATTTGCATAATCACTTATAGATAGCCACTTTGGTGAAGGCAAATTTAATTTATCTATAAATCTTTTTTGAGAAATCCTATCCACTAAAGGGTTTAATGCATCCAAATTTGGAATGAAGGAAACCTCAGAACAGAATTGTTTTAATTTTTCAATTTTTACCCATTCATTCTCAAATATAACTTTTTCACAGTTCTTTATTAGAGTCTTATTACCTTTAATTTGCAATGGATCAGCATGAATAACTTTATCTGCTTTTAATGCCGCTGGATCATCAGAAGATTTCGTTTGGATACAAACTTTTACATCCCTTTCTTTTGCAGCCTCTACAAGCATTAATGCTAATTGACCACCGCCAATAATTCCTATTGGGTAGGGTTTTGAATAATTATTAATATTTCCTGAAATAGACATATAAAAATTTTATTACTATTTTTTATTCTTAACAACTAAATATTTTGAAGTAATTTTCAAATCAAGTTATGATAAAAATATTTTTAAAAAGATACTTTATCAAATTTTATAAATGCTGTGATTGAAAACAAAATCCATGTGCCGATTGATAAAAACTTTTATGAGGTAACAATAAAAGCAGGATTATTATCTGAAATCGGTAATAGATTAGTTGAATTAGGTATAAAAAGTACAAGAAAAATATTAATAGTATCAAACCAGGAAATTGCTAATTTATTTGGAAACATAGTATTAGATAACTTAAAAGAAAATAATTATTCTGCAAAAATTTTTATTATTAAAGCAGGAGAAAAATTTAAAAACATTAGTACATTAAATGAAATTTATGATGCCGCTTTTGAATATGGGATGGAAAGAGGTTCATTAATGATCGCACTTGGAGGAGGAATAGTTGGAGATATTACTGGTTTTGCATCTGCTACTTGGTTAAGAGGATTAGATTATATTCAAATCCCTACTACTCTTTTGTCGATGGTTGATTCATCAGTAGGAGGTAAGACTGGAGTAAATCATCCAAAAGGTAAAAATTTAATTGGTGCTTTTAATCAACCTAAAGCCGTATTTATTGATACTGACACATTAAAAACACTTCCATCACGTGAATTTAATGCAGGCATGGCTGAGATAATTAAATATGGGATTATAAGAGATGAAGAACTTTTTGAATATTTAGAAGATGAATTTAATTTAAGAAATATAGTTAATCTAGAAAATCAAAGTTTGGTAAAAATTATAAAGGATTCAGTGGAGATAAAGTCTGATATTGTCTCAGAGGATGAAAAAGAAAAAGGTATTAGGGCCTACTTAAATTATGGACACTCTTTTGGCCATGTTATTGAAAATTTATGTGGATATGGAGAATATTTGCATGGAGAAGCAATATCAATTGGGATGAGGATTGCTGGCGAAATTGCTTTTTCTAAAGGGTTATGGAAAAAAGAAGAAACTACTCGACAGAATAATTTAATAAAAAGATATGGATTACCAATAGAGGTTCCAACTTTAAATAAATCAGATGTAGTTAGGATTTTAATGGGTGATAAAAAAGTTCAAGAAGGCAAAATGAGATTTATACTACCTAACAAAATAGGAAAAGTTAGTATTTATACCGATATTGTTGAAAGTGATTTCCTTAAATACTTTTGTTAATGCATTTAGATTCTATTGAAAATTCTTTATTACTAGATTTTTTAAAAACAAACCATTTGAAATCTCCCAAACAAATTGGATCTACTAATCTAAGCATCGCTTCCCTTCTTATTAAAGCCTGTGATAAATCATTCTTTAGATTATTCTGAATTTCAAATAGTTTTTGAGCTAAGCCCAATAAAAGTAATGCCTCCCCTTGTTTTACTAATCCAAGTGATTCAAAGCCTGCTAATTTTGCCTGATAAATCAAGAGGTCACTACAAATGTGGCATGTCAAATCAAACTCACCGGGACTGTGTAGGATTTCCCTGAATGCCCTTTGATTTTTGTAAGCTAATATAGTTCCGTCATTTTTCTGAGGGGAATAATACTTTTTAGAATCTATTGCATAATCAATGATTAGTAATATTCCATTATTAATTTTTCTTGATAGATTTTCCAACCAACTTAAATTATCAATATTTAATTCGGTAGTCCATTCTTCTGGAGCATCTTCAGGAGGAATATTCACCCCTAATTCATTTTTAATTTCTTTAATAAATTTTTTTATTTCTTCAGTAAGTTGCAAATTTATAAAATCTAGAGTTTGATTCTCTTTATTTAACTGTACACCTTGTTGATAAATTACACCTTTTTTAAATTGAATTCTTTCAACACAAAAAGCATCTAATACTTCATGAGCAATAACTATTCCATTTAAATTATCATCTTCTAAATCACTTAAAGATACCCACTTTATATCAATGCCTTTTTCAAGAAACTTTTTTAAATTTATTTTCTGTATTTCAATCATTCCTTCATTTAAGTCAATTATTTTAAATGAAATATCATTAAGAATTTGAGAGTTTTTATTTAGAAAATAATTAATTATTCCTCCTAATAGACACCCCTTACCAGAACCAAATTCAAGAACTGTTATTCTCTTTTTTAAATTTAACTTATTTTTTATTTGTAATATCCACTCTTCTAGTTGAATAGCTAAAAGGTGAGAGAAATCATCAGATAGAGATGGAGAAGTTACAAAATCACCATTTTGGCCTATTTTTGCCTTGCCACTTCCGTAATAACCATTAGTTGGATTATTTAATGCAATATTCATATAATCATAAAAACTTAAAATGCCTCCTTTTTCCGAAATTATTTCTGTAAACCATCTTGGGCTATTCGCAGGAAGACTATTCATCGGTGACAATATAAGGAGTTAAAAATTTTTCATGCCTACAAAGATTAACTATTTATTAGGAATTTTTCTATCTCTAGCAATACTAATTTTTAGTAAACCATCTTTCGCTCTTAATAATCCAGAGCTTTTGCCTGAAGTGAATTCACCAGTCCTCGATTTAGCTAAAATATTAAGTCCTAAACAAAAAGAAGTACTTGAAGAGAATTTAAATACAATTGAGAATGAAAGTGGATGGAAAATAAAGTATTTATCGCAATTTGAAAGTAATCCTGGGCTTGCGATAAAAGATTATTGGAATCTTGATGAAACAAGTCTTCTTATAGTTGCTGATCCCAGAGGAGGTAATTTATTAAATTTTAATGTAGGAGAAGCATATTTCTCATTTCTACCAAGATTATTTTGGGTTGAACTTCAGACAAGATTTGGGAATCAATATTATGTTCGTGATAACGGAGAGGATGGAGCGGTACTTGATGCTATAAATTCTGTAAAAGTTTGCTTGGAAAGAGGCGGATGTCAAGTGGTTCCTGGATTTACTAAAGAACAATATATATGGACATTATGCACCTCTATCCTAGGTGGTTTAGTAGCAGGATTTTCCGCTGCGCCTAGGAAAGATAATGAATTTATCTCAATTGGTTTTCTTGCTCTTTTATCGCCTCTATGGGGAATGCTTTTTGGAGTATTTGGCTTGGCTCCAATTATTACAAGATCATCAGAAATAATGCCTTTATTTAAAAATAGTCTTGCATTCTCAGCTGCAGCAATTGGTGGATATCTTTTATCCCAAACTCTTTTCTCTCGTTACAGAGAACCTAAGAAATTCGAGTGAATAATTAATATCAATTAGCCTTAAATAATATATCCTCACTAAAAATATCTCCCAATTCCGTATACCATCTTTGAGAAATATAACTTAACTTATTATCTTGAAATTCAATCCAAGAGAAATTTATGATTATTTCATCATTTTCAATTTTTTTATATCTTGGAACGACAGCACAATTAAGATAAGCAGTTCCTCTTTTATCTACGACAAACATCTTTCTTTCACCTAGATTTCTTTTTAATTGATTATGAGTATGACCAAAAATCACAAGATCTAACTTCCTTTCTTTTTGAATTTTTGATATTGCCAAAGATAAATCTCTATCTCCCCAATCCATTGAAGGAAGTTTCCAGTCTTTTCCACAAATACTTTCTGGTTCAGATCCCAGACCTGAAGGACCAGAATGGGCAATAATTAAAAGAGGAAGCTCTATACGAGCATTTTCATAACAACTAAGAATCTTTTTTACTGAATCTTCCTCGGTTAAGGGACCATAAACCCCTATCATCTCTTTAGATAAAAAGTAACCTCCTCCTGAACTACATGGTCTTGCTCCAATAATATTTAATTGATTATTAAAAATTTTTAACTTCCACCCACAATATTTATCTTGAAGAATTCTAATTTGTTTTAGTAGGATTTCTCCCGATTTATCGTGGCCCCTATCATGATTACCGAGGATCACAAATGAAGGAATTTCTAGAGAATTAATCTTTTTCAATATTTTTATATTGCCTTCTGAAATATCTCCAACGAATAAAACGATATCAGGCTTGTTTTTTGATAAGATGCTGACATCTACCTCAGACCATAGTCCATGACAATCTCCAACAACAGCAATTTTAAAATTTGACAGAATTTTTTCTATTTGATCATATAATTAATAAAATACATTTTAAATCCTGACCATTACAACTTCTACAGCTAATAAAGAATCTACCAGAACTGAAGAAGATTTAATTTCTGAGATAAAGACTTTATGCAAAAATTCAAATGCCATAATTCTTGCTCACTACTACCAGGCGCCTGAGATTCAAGACATAGCAGATTTTATTGGTGACTCATTAGAGTTATCAAGAAAAGCTGCAAATACTGATGCAGATGTAATTATATTTTGTGGTGTTCACTTTATGGCTGAAACTGCAAAAATACTTTGTCCGGATAAAACAGTTTTATTACCAGATATAGATGCTGGATGTTCATTGGCAAACGACTGTCCTGCAGATGAATTTCAGAAATTTAGAGAAGATAATCCAGGACATTTCGTAGTCAGTTATATTAATTGTACAGCTGAAGTAAAAGCTCAAAGTGATCTTATATGCACTAGTAGTAATGCAGTTGCATTAGTAAATAAACTTCCAAAAGACAAAAAGATAATTTTTGCACCTGATCAAAATTTAGGAAGATGGGTACAGAAAAACTCAGGAAGAAAACTTAAACTTTGGCCAGGAAGTTGCATCGTTCACGAAACTTTTAGTGAAGAAGCCCTACTAAAATTAAAAATTGAAAATCCTAACGCAAAGGTAGTAGCTCATCCAGAATGTAGCCAGAATTTATTAAATTTAGCTGACTATATAGGCTCTACCAGCAAATTATTAGATTTCATAAGCAGCGATGATTCAACAACATTTATGGTGCTTACTGAACCAGGCATAATTCATCAAATGAAGAGGAAAGAACCAAATAAGAATTTTATAGAGGTACCTGATTTAGAAGGGTGCAAATGTAATGAATGTCCTTATATGAAATTAAATACACTAGAAAAAATTTTAGATTGCTTAAAAAATAATTATCCTTCTATTGAGTTACCACCTGAAATTATAGAAAAGGCATATAAACCCATAAAAAAAATGTTAGATATGAGTTTTTAATATTTTATTTCTCTTTTTTGGGTTATCCAATGCAACATTAAGATTAGTTGAATTAGGGACGAAGCTAATATTTGAGCCTTTATTTTCTATAAGTTTTATTAAAACATTTTCTCCAACTTTATATTGTTTATCTCTCCTTGTACCTATCTGATTTTGAAGTATAGGATTTACATTCATATTGACTTCTATATCAGGCCTAATTCCAAATTTATTTATATCAATACCATTTGGAGTTAAGTATTTTGCGACTGTAACTGTTAAGCCAGAACCATCTACAAGTGATCTCATCGACTGAACAAGACCTTTCCCAAAAGTTTTTTTACCAACTAATTTACCTCTAAGATTATCTTTTATTGCACCAGAAACGATCTCACTAGCACTTGCTGAACCCTCATTTACCAGCACTACTAATGGTTTACTCGTCAAAGCACTACCATTAGCCCTTTTTACTTCTTTTAAACCATTTTTAGATAATGTACTTACGATTATTCCCTTATCGATAAATTGTCTCGAAATTTCAATACTTGAATCTAACAACCCACCAGGGTTACTTCTTAAATCAAGGATGTATCCAGAGACATTTTTTGTTTCATAATCAAGTATTACTTTTTTTAAATCTTTTGAAGCATTTGCATTAAATTGCTTAATGCGCAAATAACCTACCAAAAAACCATTTCTTGAAGAATTAATTTTACTTGTAACTGACTTTATCTCAATTTTTTTTCTCACAAGAGTTTTATTAAAAATAGATCCATTCCTCAAAATCTCTAAATTAACCTTAGTACCTTTCTTACCTCTAATTAATTTCACAGCTCCCTCGATATCTAAACTTTTTGTTGAAATGTTATCAATAGAGATTATCTTATCTTTTGCTTGTATTCCAGATTCAGAGGCCGGTGAACCGGCAATTGGAGAAACGATAACAAGAAATCCTGATTCCGAGTCTTTTAAAATTTGAATACCTACACCTGTCAATTCTCCTGAAGTATCAATCCTCATCTCATTAAATTGCTTAGGATCTAGAAACCTTGTATAAGGATCATTTAAATTATTTAACATTTCTCTAATAGCAATATATGCATCATCAGCATTAGGGTAATTTTTTGATAATAATTTCTTTCTTAATTTAATCCAATTTGATTTATTAAATTTACCCTCTGAATCTAAAAAATCTCTATACACTATTTGCCATACATGATCAATTACTTCCTTATTACTACTTTTTAAAACTGAAGATTCAATTGTATTTGATAACAAAAGTCCTGAAAAGAAAAATGGCAATAAAATAATTTTTTTTCTTTCAAAGATATTTTTAAATTTCAAATGAGACATGATTATTAATTCAATTATACTTTTTTTTGAAAAGTTGTGTTAAAAGCGTATTTACTCAGGATCAATCCATTTCCCATCATCTTTAATAAGTTGAATTAATGCTTTTACGCCCTCATCTTCTGGTACTCTTCTAATTTCTTCTTTTCGCCTATATAGAGCAATAGTACCTTTTCCCTTCCCAACGTATCCGTAATCTGCATCTGCCATCTCACCCGGTCCATTAACGATGCATCCCATGACCGCAATATCTAATCCAGTTAAGTGCGATGTAGCATTTCTTACTTTATCAACAACTTCTTCGAGATTAAAAAGAGTTCTACCACAGCTAGGACAACTAATATATTCAACCATTGTCTTTCTTAGTCCTAATGATTGTAAAATTGAGTATCCAACTGGTATTTCTTTCTCCGGAGCTTCCGTTAAAGAAACTCTAATGGTGTCTCCAAGTCCTTCAGCCAGAAGGGTAGCAATTCCAGCTGTACTTTTTATACGGCCATAATCACCATCTCCTGCTTCAGTTACGCCTAAATGAAGTGGGTAATTATAACCTTCACTATCTAATCTATCCGCAATCATTCTATAAGCCGCCATCATAACCGGTGCTCTCGATGCTTTCATTGAAATTATAATGTTATGAAAATCAAGTTCATCGCAAATCTTCACAAATTCCATCGCAGACTCAGTCATCCCTAAGGGAGTATCACCATAAGTGAAAAGCATTCTCTCTGATAAAGATCCATGATTAACGCCAATCCTTAAAGCTTTATCTTGTGACTTTAAAACTTCTACTAAGGGTGTAAATCTTTTTAAAATAGTTTTTTTAATTGAGTCAAATTCTTCATAACTATATTCAGTTCTTGATGGATCTGATTTCTCAAATACAAACAAACCTGGATTAATTCTTACTTTATCAACATGTTTAGCTACTTCCATAGCTATTTTCATCCCATTATGATGAACATCAGCAACTAGAGGTGTATTAATACCATTATCTCTTAACTTTTTCTTTATTTCCCCAACAGCTTTTGCATGAGCTACAGATGGTACTGTTAGTCTTACTATTTCACAATCTACATCATGAAGTCTTTTGATAGCTAAGGCTGCATTATCAACGTCCATAGTATCTTCATTTATCATAGATTGTATCCTTACTGGATGTTCACTACCGATACCTACATCTCCAACCATTACTGTTTTTGTTATTCTTCTCTCTATCTGAGTAGAATACCTTTTGGATAAATTATTAACTTCTTTTGATTTAGTTAAAGACATGAAACTTTAGGTATTCAGTTTGAAACCTACTTAATTATAAATTATATAGTTTATTTCTAACATTCTGAAGATCTTTTAACGTTAATCCGTAAGGATTATTAATTTCATTTTGTGAAAATCTCATTAAGTAAGAAGGATGAAATATTGGTATGTATTCTATTCCCTTTAAATTAAAGCATTTACCTCTAAGTTGAGATATTGGTTTATTAACTTCAAGAATAGTTTTCATAGCAGTGGAGCCTGCTAGTACAACGACTTTAGGATTAACTAACTTTATTTGCTGAATCAACCAAGGTTTATGAATAGAGATCTCACTGGGAGTAGGTTTTCTGTTTCTTGGAGGTCTGCACTTTATAACATTACAAAAATAAACCTCTTCATAAATATTAATTCCGGAAACTTCCAATAAATTCTTCAAAAACTTTCCAGATTTACCTACAAAAGGTTTACCTTCTAAATCTTCCTGAGCTCCAGGAGCTTCACCAACAACCACTAAATTTCCAAAAATATTTCCAGATCCAACAACTAATCTATTCAAAACCTTATAAGTAATATCTATATAAACTTAATAAATATTTTCTAATTTAGTAAGGTTAATTAATGGAATAAAAATTTTATCTTTTCCTTATTAATTTGTTAATAAAAAATATTGAAAAATTAAGAAAAATTATAAAAAAAGAGCATACAGTCGCAATATTATTTATTCTTTTAAAGATAATAAAATTTAAAAGTGATTTCAAATCACTTTATAGCTAATGAGTGAAGAATTACTATCAAAGCGGGCACTTACTATCGAACCTTCACTTACACTTGAAATAAGTGCCAAAGCAAAAAAACTTGCAGCAGAAGGTAAAGATATATGTAATCTAAGTGCAGGCGAACCAGATTTTGATGCTCCTAAAGAGGTTATTTCGGCAACTAGCAAAGCCATTTTCGATGGATTTACTAAATATGGACCAGCAGCTGGAGACATAGAATTGCGAAATGCCATCGCAAATAAATTAGAACTGCAAAACAATATTAAGTATGATTTTGAGAATATTTTGGTAACAAATGGTGCAAAACAAGCTATTTACAATTTATTTCAAATTCTTTTAAATGAAGGCGATGAAGTAATTATCCCCTCCCCATATTGGCTCAGTTATCCTCAGATTGTAAAACTAGCTGGAGGTAAACCTATTTTCCTAGAAACCTCTCCAAAGAATGGTTTTAAGATTGATGTAGAACAACTCAAAGAAAAAATATCTTCAAAAACAAAATTTATAATTATAAATTCCCCTAATAACCCAACAGGTAAAGTACTTAGTGAGAATGAGTTACTTGAAATAATAGAAATCATAAGAAAGCATGATCAAATTAATATATTATCTGATGAAATTTATGAACTAATTTTAAAAAATAAAGTTAATCATATACCTGTAGTTTCATTAGCGAAAGATTTAGAAGATAGAATTTATACAGTTAATGGTTTTGCAAAAGGTTGGGCCATGACTGGATGGAGGGTAGGTTATTTAGCTGGAAGAAAAGATGTAATAAAAGCATCCTCATCCTTACAAAGTCAAAGTACTAGTAATGTATGTTCATTTGTACAGAAAGGTGCAATTGAAGCATTAAAAATTAAAAAAGACTATTTTGAAGAAATCAATTTGATTTACGACGAAAGGAGACAAGTACTCTCAAAAGGTCTTAAAGATATAGAAAATATTCATTTAAACTCTCCAAATGGAGCATTTTACGCATTTCCACAACTACCAAACGCAAATATCTCATCAGTTGACTTTTGTAAAAAAGCTCTCGAAGATTTTGGCTTAGTTGTTGTTCCTGGGAAGGCTTTTGGTAATGATCAATGTATTAGAATATCTTGTGCCACTTCAAAATCTAATATTTTAGACGGGCTTAAAAGATTAAAAAAAGCAATCAACAAATTTTATTAAATGATAAATTTCTTAAAAAAATTTTTATTCCAAGTTTTATTTTACTTTCAGTTCTTGGTTCATCTATAAAAGCTGAAAAGAATATACTAAAAATTGGAGCTATTCCTGATCAGAATCAAGAGATTTTAGATAGAAGGTTTAATTCATTATCCAAAGAATTATCAAAGCAATTAAATGTGGAGGTAAAATATGTTCCAGTTATTAATTATGTAGGTGCAGTTACAGGTTTTAGGACAAAAAATCTTGACCTTGTTTGGTTTGGAGGATTAACTGGAGTTCAAGCAAGATTACAAACACCGAATTCAATAGTAATAGCTCAGAGAGACATAGACAAAGAATTTAAAAGTGTATTTATAGTTAACAAGAAATTAAACTTAACTCCTGCTAAAGAATTAAGTGACCTAAAAAGTTTAAGAAATCTTAGATTTACTTTCGGCTCTGAAAATTCAACTTCAGGTAGATTAATGCCAGAATATTTTTTAAATATTGCGGGTGTAAAAACTTCTGAATTTAAAGGTAAGAAGCCTGGCTTCAGTGGCAGCCATGACGCCACTATAGCGTTAGTAAATAGCGGAGCTTTTGAGGCAGGAGCTCTGAACAAACAAATTTGGGAAAAAAATTTAAAAAATAATCCCAAAAGGACCAAAAATGTCGATGTTTTTTTTGTAACGCCAAGTTACGTTGATTATCATTGGTTATCGCAGGGAGATTTAGATGAGAAATTTTATAGTGGTTTTACAAAAAAATTGAAAAAAGCGATATTAAATTTAAATGAAAACAATCCCAATCATAAAATAATATTAGAAATGTTTAATGCTAAAAAATTTATTAATAGTGATGCTAAACAGTATAAAAATATTGAAGAAATTGGGAGAAAACTAAAAAAAATCAGATGAAAAGTCTCATAGAATTAAATAATATTTCGTTTGAATATAATAATAATAAAATACTTAAAAATATAAATTTAGAAATAAAAGAAGGAGAAAAGATCGCATTAATTGGTAAAAGTGGCGCAGGAAAAACCACATTGATTTCAATTTTAAATGGCACAAAAAGGCAAACTTATGGAGACATAAAGATATATGGTAAAAATTTTAATAATCTTTATAATTCTCAGAAAAGAAAAATCGGAACAATTTGGCAAGACTTAAGATTAATAGATGATCTTTCAGCAGAGCAAAATGTAAATTGTGGTTTATTAAGTAATCAAAATCTAATTTTCACTTTTAAAAATTTATTAAATATAAGCTCATTTCATAAAGCTCATAAATGCATGGAATTATGTCAATTAAACTCAAGAATTTATTCTAAAAATTTAAAAAATATATCAGGTGGACAAAAACAGAGAATTGCAATCTCAAGATCAATAATACAAGAACCAGAAATATTATTTGCTGATGAACCTTTTAATAATTTAGATCCAAAATTATGTGATTACTTAAAAAATCTTTTTATTTCAAGATTGAATAATTATAAAATTAAATTCCCAAATACTATTTTATTCTCCCTTCATAAGATAGAACTAATAGATGGATTTACAAGAGTTATTGGTTTAAAAAATGGAGAAATTTCTTTAGATATTTCTAAGAGATGAATTAAGAGATTTTCATCTTAAGAATATTTATTAATTAATAAATTGCAAAAATTAAAATTAGATCATACCTTAATAAGCTTTCTACCTATATTAGTATTTTTACCAATAACTTATCAAATCATAAATGATTTCCATATTGGTGGATTAGAACTATTTCTTGATTTTGTTAAAGCAGCCTTTACTCCAAAAATTAATAATCAAATTATAAATATATCAATAACTAGATTAAATGAGACTCTCTTTATTGCTTTTACAAGTTGGCTTATTAGTATTATTTTTGGTTGTTTTTTGGGAATATTATCATCAGATATTTTTTATAAATTAATTAGAATTCCGGTTCTTATAAAATACTTATTGAGATTTATCTTAAACATAATCAGATCTATTCATGAATTAGTATGGTGTTTAATTCTAATGCAAATATTTGGAATTAATATTTCAATTGGAATATTAGCAATTTGTCTCCCATTTATAGCAATAAATGCGAAAGTAATAAGTGAGCAATTAGAACTAGTAAGTGCAGACTTAATAGAATCGATTACTACATTAAATGGTAATAACTTTTCTTCTTTAATTACATTAATATGGTCTCCAATAATAAAAACAATAAAAAATTTTGGTTTTTATAGACTTGAATGTTCTATCAGAAGTACAGCAATACTTGGATTATTTGGGATTGGAGGAATAGGCACAAGTATTTTCTTATCTTTTCAAGCTTTAAATTTCAATGAAATGTGGACTTATATATTTTCTATTTCTTCTTTAATATTATTTTTCAAACTTATATTAAAGCAAGTGAAAATTCAAAGAATAAATTCAAATTTTATTTTATTGATTATTTGCATATCCATATTAATAACTTTTTACTCTATTTATTTTTTAATTAACTTATTAATAAATAATTATTACCTTTCAAATTTATTATTAAGTAAAAATATATTTTTAAATTTTATTAATTTACCGGACAACTATTTAAAATCAATCTTTGATACGATAACTTTAAGTATTTTTTCATCGGGTATTGCAATAAGTGTTCCTCCATTTCTTTTGTTAATTTCACAAAATAAATATTTCATAATTACTCTTAGGTTTTTCGCATTTATTATTCGCATAATACCTCCAACAATAATTATTTTAATTTTATTGATGTTTAATGAACCCTCATTATCCTTAGCTGCAATAACTTTAGGTTTTTATAATGCTGGAATTACTTTTAAATTATTGAATGATAATTTATCTGAAATTGATAGAAATAATTATCTAGCATTTAAGTCTATCGGACTTTCAAATCGATCTAGTTGGTTAATTGGATTATTCATAAAACAGTCAAAAAGTTACTTATCTTATTGTGCTTATAGGTCTGATATCATTTTTAGAGAAACAGCAATTGTTAGTATAGTTGGCAGTATAGGGCTTGGGTGGCAACTAAAAGAATCACTTAGTTCCTTTGCTTGGAATGAAGTGTTTATAATCATATTTTCTTATAGCTCAATAGCGATTATCGGAGAATTATTAAATGATAAAATTAAATCTAAATTAATTTAGCTTGCAAACTAACTTTAATAAATAGTGGATAAATTACCAAAACAGTTAATAGTGATAGGAGATAGTTCAGTTTACGGTTGGGGTGATGTAGAAGGAGGGGGGTGGTGCGAAAGGCTTAAAAAAGATTGGTTAAATCAAAAAAATAGTCCAATAATTTATCAATTAGGAGTCAGAGGTGATGGCATTGAAAAAGTTGCTTATCGCTGGGAGAAAGAATGGTCATCTAGAGGAGAAACCAGAAGAAATAAACCAAAAGGGATTTTGTTAAGTGTAGGTTTAAATGATACCGCCAGAATTGGCCAAATAAATGGTAGGCCTCAAATTGAAATAGATGGATTCGAATATGGATTTGAGAGATTAATTAATGAAATGCGATCAAAAGCAGAATTATTTGTTATGGGATTGTCACCCGTAGATGAACGAAAAATGCCATTTGGAGGATGCTTATGGTACGCAAATGAACATTGCGATGCATATGAGAAAAGGATAGAAGAAGTTTGTATAAATCAGAATGTTCCTTTCCTTCCTACTTTTAAAGAAATGAATTCCGATAGTAGAAGTATTAATTGGCTCTCAAATGACGGAATTCATTTAAACTCAAGTGGCCATTTATATATATATCAAAGATTAAGAAGTTGGGAAGCTCTTCAGAAATGGCGAGTAAATTAAGAAATTAAATGCTTTTTAAAAAATAAATTTATACAATAATATTGCCAAAGTTGCTGAAAAACTTGTTTGAATTGCATTAACAGCTTCATTACTTAAATTAAATTTATCTTGAAATGTTGCTCCAATAAAACTTTCAAAAATTGTAGCGGCAAAACCTGAAAAACAAACTATAAAAAATCCTTTTTCTATTGTAATGAATCCTAAAATGAACATTACAAATGACATAATAAGTGCACCAAATAAACTCGCAATTGTTCCTTCTAAACTAATTGCACCTTCAGTACCTTGTCTAACTTTTTTAAATGTGGTTATTAGAAAAGTATTTTTACCATATCTTTTTCCAATTTCACTTCCAAAAGTATCTGCTAACTTAGCAGCAAAACTTGCTGCAAAACCTACTTTTAATAATATTAGATTTGCTAAATTTAATTTAATCATCAATGCTAAAAACAAACCCGTAGAAGCCGATCCCAAAACATTTTCAGGTCCTCTGCGCCCTCCTCTTTTTTCTGCAATTCCTAATTTATTTTTGTATTTAAATCCTATCTTAGTAACTAAAGATCCTAAAAGCAGATATAAAACCACACTTATCCAGCCTTTCCATCCCAAAGATCCCCAAAGTAATGTACCTAAAATCCCTGCACTCATCCATCCACCTTTTGTCATGATTGGATATCGCCTAAATACAAAAATTAGGAAAAAATTAATAATAAATCCAATAGTAAAAGAGTTTAAAAATAATTTCATTTTTAGATTAAATGATTTGATTCCATATCAAAACTTCTCCATTGAGAAAGCATTGATGCAGCTGTTACACAAGCAGTAGATGTCCTCAAAATACTTTCTGATAATTTAATAAATTGAATTTTATTATCCTTAAAACAACAAATTTCTCTCTTAGACCAACCTCCTTCAGGGCCAATTACATTCCAGATAATAGTTGTTTCTTGAATAGGTAAATTTTGCATTTTTAACCAATCATTTAAACTTATACAACTTTCATCTCTAGTTAAAGATATTGAAATAATATCTTTTGCTTTGCATGCAATTATCCATTCACAAATATCTAAAATATTTAATATTTTTGGTTTCCATAATCTTTCACATTGTTCGACTGCCTCATTAATGATTATATTCCATCTATCCATTTTGGAAGCTTGATTTGAGATCCTTTTTATTTGGTGTTCAGAATATAAAGGTTGTATAAAATCGATTCCAATTTCTGTACACATTTTTAAAATATCATCGAAACCACTTTTAGGTATAGCAACTGCAATACCTAAGAATACTTTCTTTTTATCTTGAACTAGAATTGGTTTATTTATGTTAGGAATCTCTAGAATATTATTTTTATTTTTAATACCTTTCCATAAATATCCCTCTCCATTTGTTATTTGTATTTCTTCTCCTATTTTTAATCTCATAACTTTATTAAGATAATGAGATTCCTCATTAGAGAGTTTCAATTTATTATTTTCCAAATTTTTGATTCTTTTGTTCTCGATTATTAGTCTCGCTAAATTCTTCATAATTAAATTTCTTAATTATTAAAAATAGAATCAGGATGATCTTCTACTTCCCAATCACTATTTTCTCCTCCAATTATTAATTCTTCAATTTTTACATAATCAGCTGAAACTTGATTTAAAGCATTAATAAGAATATCAATAGAGATTGGATCAGCTGTTCCAAAATCAACCCAACATCTTGACCATAAATTTTGATATTCCAACTGTCCTAAATTATGCATTAATGAAGGCATTGAGGATTTAGATAATTCGTTATCATATGCCATCCAACTTAGTTCAGCTCCCTCTTCATGAGTTTGAAGATTTTCTGAATTAAAACCTCCTAATCTTCCTAATACATACCAACTATCAAAAAGACCATCAAGATAATTTTTCTCTGGCTGATTAGGTACTTCAAAAAACTTTATCCAAATCCAACAATTAAAAGGATCAACCTCTCTAAAACTAACATTCATTTTTAATATACTTTTTTGTATTATTAACTATTATATGTTTGTTATTCAAAGAAACAAAATTATAAATTTCTCCAGATAATGCTTGAACTTGAACATATCACTTATCAACCACAAACAGGGAGAAAAAAAGTTCTTGATAATATTAATCTCAAAATTAATAATAATGAAATTATATTAATAAGTGGAGAGAGTGGTTCTGGTAAAACAACTCTTTTAGAAATCATAAGTGGTTTGACAGATCCTCAAAGAGGTCGAATTATTTGGAAAAATCAAATAATGAATTCTAGGAGGAGAAGATGGCTTTGTGGTTTAGTTTTTCAATTTCCAGAAAGATTTTTTCTTGGAGCAACTATAGGCAAGGAATTAAAATTTGGATATAAATCTATTAAAGAAATCAAAATAAAAAACGTATTAAACAAAGTTGGCCTATCTAAAATTAATTTAACTGCTCCTCCAGAGAAATTAAGTGGTGGACAACAAAGAAGATTAGCAGTTGCGGTTCAACTACTAAGGGAGCCAAATATAATTCTTCTAGATGAACCAACTGCTGGACTTGATTGGTCAATGAAAAATGATGTTAAAGACTTAATACTAAGACTTAGCTCAGAGAATTCTATTATTGTTGTTACTCACGAACCTGAATTATTCCAAGAGTTAACATCTAGGAAATTTTTACTGACTGCGGGTAGACTAAAAACATTAGGAGGTTAAATATTGGAGGATAAAATTGTAAGAGCTACTGCTGCCAATGGTGGGATTAGATTAATTGCTGTATCGGTGACAGAATCCTTAAAAGAAGCAAAAGAAAGACATAAATTATCATTTCTAACTACAGCTATTCTTGGAAGATCTTTTAGTGCTGCATTATTATTAGCAAGTTCTATGAAAATAATGCATGGTAGGGTTACTTTTAGAATCAGATCAGATGGACCTTTAAAAGGTTTGTTAGTAGATGCGGGGAGAGATGGCAAAGTAAGAGGCTATGTAGGCAACCCTAATTTAGAATTAGACCTTATCAAAAACAAAGATGGTAAATTTAATTTTAATTTCAAAGAAGCAGTTGGGACAGGCTATCTAAATGTAATAAGAGATAATGGCACAGGAGATCCTTTTACAAGCACAGTAGAATTAATAAATGGGACAATTGCAGAAGACTTAGCCTCGTATTTGCTTCATTCAGAACAAACCCCATCAGTTGTTTTCATTGGAGAAAAATTTCAAAAGAGTGATGTAATTTGTAGTGGTGGATTATTAGCACAAGTTCTCCCAAAAAAAGAAACGGACCCTCTACTTATTTCTTTACTAGAGGAAAGATGCAGAGAGATGAAATCATTTAGTGAGGAACTTCATGGTACTAACAATTTGTTATCAGTAATAAAAAAAATTTTTCCGGATATCGATGATTTATCAATAAGTGAAAATGCTCGATCCCAAGAAATTGAATTTAAATGTAGATGTTCAAGAGAAAGAAGTCTTGGAGCTATGAAGATGTTAGATAAAAAAGAACTTAGAGATATTCTTGAAAAAGATAAGAAGGCAGAATTAGTATGTGAATTCTGCAAAGAAAAATATGTAATAACTTTTGATGAAATTAAAGCTATGATTGATAGTTAAATTTACAGAAAAATGATGCCTAACCATAAAATAAGCATTGCAGGTAGACTTTGAATCTTTTCAACGGAGATGGAACTATTAGATACCTCTTGTATAAGTGAATTTGTTTCTATTAAACCACCAAAAATAAGTCCTAAAGAGAGGAATGCAATACTCCATCCCAATGAACCAAAAAACTTTTTCCCAGATCTAAGTTGGGAATAAATGAGAATCAAAGTAGATATTGATAAAAGAAGCCTATTATATGAATCTGGACTTACAAAAAGGATAATAATGAATAATAGTCCAATCGCTAATTTAGAGGATGATTGATCATAGGATCCTGAAGATATATTTGAAAGACTGAATTTTTGAGAATTATTCGAACTATTTTTAGTTAAATTTTTAATTTTTGATAAAAGTGGGAACTGACTATTGATTGTTTTAATATTTTGATTTTCTTTTAATGATGCATTTTGTGCCTCAAAACTTATACTTCCAGATTGTCTCGCTTTTAGACTACCCATAAGCAATTGATCATATGATGATTCTATTTTTGCTTTAGCTATTAAATCATCACCAGCTTCCTTAACTTTTTCATCTCTCGCCTTTTGAATATCCTCAAAACTTGCACCTTGATTAACACCTAAAACTTCAAAAGGTGTTTTTTCTGGTTTGTTACTATTTTGATTGATGTCCAAAATTCTTTTTTAATTTTTATTAGCCTAACTAATTTTAGTATCCATTTGGTAATTTATAAATCAATTGGTTGTACACCACTCACCACTGGTGCAACTTTACTCAAATTTAATTTTGGATAGTCTTCGATTATCTGATTAAGATTCCATTCATTTTTAAAAAGGATAACCGGCCTATTCCAGCAGTCCTTAACAATTTTACAATTAAAAATTCTTCCTATTTCATCTAAAGCTGTCCAGCCATCAGTGACCCATCTTGCCAATTGAAATGCCATTGTTTCTAAGTTTGAATCCACACCATATTCATTCTTTAACCTATGTTTAACTACATCTAGTTGTAATTGGCCCACGGCTGCAAGAATTGGATCTCTTTTACTTTCATCTACATCATAAAGAATTTGAACAGCGCCTTCCTCTCTCAATTCATTTACACCTTTTCTAAAGTTTTTAAAAGCTGATGGATTTGGGTTTCTTAACCAACTAAATATCTCAGGGCTGAAGCATGGTATACCCTCATATTCTAAATGAGACCCTGTATATAAAGTATCGCCAATCGAAAACATTCCAGGATTATTTAAACCAATTACATCTCCCGCATAGGCATCATCAACAACTTCTCTATCTTGTCCAAATATTTTTTGTGGACGAGATAATCGAATAACTTTTCCAGTCCTTGAATGCTTGACTGACATATCTTTTTCAAATCTTCCACTACATACCCTTATAAAAGCAACTCTATCTCTATGTTTTGGATCCATATTTGCTTGAAGTTTAAAAACGAATCCACTAAATTTATTTTTCGTAGGTTCAATATCTCCTTGGTTACTGCTTCTCGAAGAAGGTTTCTTAGCTAAATTTAAAAAACTATCAAGAAATGGTCTCACCCCAAAGTTAGTCATTGCAGAACCAAAGAATACTGGTGTCAAATCACCTCTAAAGACCTTATCTTTTTCATATTTTGCACCGGCTTCATCGAGTAACTCAAGCTCTTCAAGAGTATTGTTTAATAATTCTTCTTCTATGTAATTTGTAAGATTTTTATCATTTAAACTTATCCTCTTTTCTTGAGATTGTGCCCCTCTTTTAGCTTTATCAAACAATATAACCTCTTCATTAATTCTATCGACAACACCTCTAAATTGATCACCACTACCAATAGGCCAATTAATAGGAAGTGTTACTAACTTGAGTTCAGATTCAATCTCATCTAAAAGAGATAAAGGATCTCTACCCGGTCGATCCATCTTATTTATAAATGTAAATATTGGTATCTTTCTCAGCTTGCAAACTTCAAATAACTTTCTTGTTTGAGGTTCCAAACCTTTTGCAGCATCCTCAAGCATAACTGCATTATCTGCAGCAGCTAAAGTTCTGTATGTATCCTCAGAAAAATCTTGATGCCCAGGAGTATCTAATAAATTTACAACTGATTCTTCATATTCGAATTGTAATACTGTTGAAGTTATTGAGATACCTCTTTGCTTTTCAATTTCCATCCAATCAGAAGTAGCTTTTCTTTGATTGCCTCTGGCTTTAACAGCTCCTGCTTGTTGTATCGCGCCACCGTACAAGAGTAGTTTTTCTGTAAGAGTTGTTTTACCAGCATCAGGATGCGAAATTATTGCAAAATTTCTCCTTTTATTTACCTCCTGGTAAATATTATCTATATTTAAATTTTTATCATTTGTAGTCATCAAAATAGCTCAATACCACTGAGATTTTATTTATAATTTAAACCTTACCATATACGATTAAATACTCCTTTGTTTCTTCAATGACATTCATTGAGTTAAGATTTAATTCTAATATTTTTTCCTGAACTTCATTTTTTCTGTAAGATGCTTTTAAAGAGGCATAATAATCATTTGTAAGAATACTACTGAATTTTTGAGAGCATTTATCTCTTAACTTTAAAGCCGTTTCTTGATCTTTTGGCCTTATCAAATCTTTATGAAAATTTATTGTTTCTTTGTTTGAGAGATTAATTATAAATTTAAAGAAATTATCTATATGGTTAATATGATGTATCAAGCTATTACTGACTAATAAAGTAATCTTCTTTCTAGAAAAAATTTCGTGTGAACTAATTTTTCGAATATCTGAACATAGATAATTTAAATTTCTATATTTATTCACAATTTTATTTTTAAATAATCTCGATTCTGCCTCCCTAATCATTTCCTGAGATCCATCAACGCCCAAAACATTTACATCTGGCCATCTTTCAGATAACTTCTCAGAAATATTCCCAGGACCACAACCTAAATCTACAATTAAATCATTTTTTGATAAATTAATATTATTTATTTTTAAATAATTACTTATAAATTTAATCAAATTATTTTCACCTAAAGAAAAATCTGCCGCACAATAAGCCTTTACCTGACTCTTTTTATTCATTAATTCAGGCTCAGGTTCTCTATCCATTTTAAAATATTTTAATAAACATATTTTACACAAAGCGTTAAATAGTGATAAGAATGGTTGCAGACACCACAGGTAGAGTTAGTCTTCTCATACCGGCCATTTACAAATTAAGAATTAACTGTGACAATTGCATCCAATAAAGCTTCTTCTGAGAGCAACTCCAACGATCTTAAGAAAGATGAATTTCCTTCAACAGCACCTGCTGCATATCCAGTTTTCTTCAGATCGTATAGCAGAAAAAAAGCAAACGGTAAAAGAGAAAATTGGAGCGAAGTAGGGGAAAGAAACTTATCTGGTCTTCAAAAATTAGGAAATTTAAGTAAAGAAGAATTAACCCTAATGAAGGAGATGCAAAAGAATCAAAAAGCTCAACCTTCTGGGAGATGGTTGTGGATAGGAGGTACTCCTTGGATAATTAAGAATGAGAATTTCTCAGGTGCCTATAATTGTACTTCGACAAATTTAATTGATTGGGAGGCATTTGCCTTAATGATGGATTTAGCGATGATGGGCTGTGGAACAGGGGCGATAATTGAACCTCGTTTTATAGAAAAACTCCCCGTAATCCGCAATAAACTTAATGTGAAGTCAATTAGTGAAGTTGGTATAACCCCAAAAGATAAAAGGCAAGAGAAATCAACTATTGAAATTAAAGATAATAATATATTTATAAAAGTGGGAGATAGTAGAAGAGGCTGGGTAGATAGCTATAAATATCTTCTTGAAGCATCAAGTAATAAAAGTTTTGACAAAGAAATTAATATTTATATTAATTTAGAAGATATAAGACCTGCGGGAGAATCTCTAAAGGGATTTGGAGGGATGGCTAACCCTGTGAAGTTAAATGAACTTTACTCCAGAGTATCAGCATTATTAAATAAAGCAGTTGGGAGGAAATTAACTACTGTTGAATGTTGTTTACTTATAGATGAAGCAGCAGTAACTATAGTTGCAGGAAATATAAGAAGAAGTGCAGGGATGCGACAATTTGCTTCAGATGATTTGGAAGCAGCTTCAGCTAAAGAAAATTTATGGAGTCAAGATGAAAGTGGTTCTTGGATAATAGATCCTGAAAAAGCAGCTTTAAAGATGGCTAACCACACTAGGGTATATCACTCTAAACCTTCTTATCAAACGATATTAGATGCTGTTAGTAAACAATTTAGTTCTGGAGAAGGTGCTATTCAATTCGCCCAGAAGCTATTGCGAGATCCAACGCCGACATTTTAATTAATGAGGAACTACGCAAAGAATTTATTGGAATATATTCCGAGCAAGGAAAAGAAGAAGCGAGAAGATGGATAAATATGAATTACGGACCTTACTCAGAAGAAGAACTTGATCATAGAATGACTAGATATGGCTTAAACCCATGCGGTGAAATACTCGGAAATGATTTCCACTGTAATTTGGCAGAAGTACACCTAAATCAAATTGATCCTAATAATTTTGAGGAGCAGAAAAAAGCATTTAAAGCTGCAGCTCTATCTGTAGCATGTTTACTTAATCATGAATTTGAAGTTGAAAGATACAGAAAGAGTAGAGAATTTGATCCCATTGTGGGTGTAAGCTTTACTGGATTATTTGACTTTTTAGTCCATGCTTTTGGGACACCATGGCTGAAATGGTGGGAAGACGGTAGACCAGATACAGAAGAGGGGATTCAGTTTAAAAAACAAGAAGCTAAATACCTAGATTCATGGAGAATGATTGTTAAAGAAACCGTATGGGAATATTGCGATAAACACAAACTTAGGAGACCAAATAGATGTACAACCGTACAACCGGCAGGTACAAAAAGTCTTTTAACAGGAGCTGCTCCTGGTTGGCATCCCCCAAAAGCTCAGAGATTTATTCGAAGAATAACATTTAGGAAAAATGATCCTATAGCGCTTGCTTGTATGGACTATGGTTATTCCGTTGTTCCAGCTCAAGGTGATATTGATGAGAATGGAAAACTATTAGATAATCCATTTGATCCAAGATGTACTGAATGGCTTGTTGAGATTCCAACTGAGGTTAGTTGGGCAAATATAGAAGGAGCTGATCAAATAGACATAAATAATTTCTCAGCTTTAGCACAGTTCGATTTTTATATGCAGGTTCAAAGGTTTTATACAGAACACAATACTTCTGCTACGATTGAATTTAGAGAGAACGAAATTGAAGACTTAGCAAAAGCTATTCATCAAGCCATTGATGATGATAAAGGGTATATTTCAGCTGCACTACTAGCAAGATTTGATGCCAATGCCACATTCCCAAGACTACCTTTTGAGCCAATTAATAAAGAGGAGTATATCTTCTTACAAAATAAAGTTGAAGAGAGGAGAGTTAATGATGACTTCTTTGATGCGCTTAATAAATATGACACAGGTGAATTAACTGAAGCAGGACCTGCAGGCTGCGATTCAGATAAATGTCTTCTCCCTCTATCAAAACCTAAAGATTAATTATTAAGTTTATTCATTAATTCATCTTAAAGTAGTTTTTAATTTCAAATTTTCTAGCTAAATCTAGGTAAGCTTTTATGTTTTAATGACAATCTCTTTAAATTTAGGCAGATTATTTAATGATGCTTCTCATGAAGCATTAATTGATGAATTAAAAAAAAGAAATAGTGAAGAATCCATATTAGAGTTTGAGAAAAAATTTAATTGTCAAAATGAAAAAAACCTACATATACATATATGTAGGTTTTTAATAAATAGGCAAATATCAAGAGCTTTAGCGGCCAAATGGTTAATTACTCTAGTAGATAATAAGGAATCTCAAATAAAATCTATTATTTCAAATTAATTAAGTTAAAGCTGAAAGTCTCCAGAGAGCAATTCCAAAAATTGAAAACCCCATTATGAAAGTAAAAGCCAAAGCGTTTTGAAGCTGAGCTCTTTCATTCATCATATTTGAGAAGGGAAGAAACTGTACATAAAGCGGTTTTTCTTCAACTACTACAGATTTTTTAGCTGTGCTTTTTTTTCCTCTAGAAAACATAAAACAAAATTATGATCTAATGAATTTTACATTCAAAAAGCATATTAAAAAAAAATACATCACTAAATTGAACAAAATGTAACCTGACTTAAAATAATAAAAATATTCGAAAAAAGATTGAATCATATTTTTAAATAATTCAGAAGAGTCAAAGACATTAGATTTTTAAATCAATTAAGATAAAAATAACTAGAAAAATCCAATGAGTGATAAAAAACCACTTTTTAAACCTCCTTATGACATTAAAGATGTGAGCGCTCTTTTTGGAATTGTCGCACTATTTCTTATTATTACAGCAGTACTTGGTAATGATCTTTTTGGAATCTTTCAAGAAAATATTAATTTCGGTTAAAAACTTAAATTATCGGCAAATTAGATACTAAATGAAACCAAATGTTTATAAGCGATTTTAATAAAATATAGCACTCATTATTTTAAGCCGTAATAAAAAGTTTTTATTATATACAATTTAAAAAATGTAAAAAAAATTTGGCCTTTCATATTAATTCCTACCTTAGTCATAAAGTCAACTAAAGCCCATAATTAAAAGTTTTAAATAAATAGTGATCTTTCCAAATCATTTTTATCTAAAATAAGAATCACAAAAAAATTCAGTATTAATTTTATTTGTGTTTATAACATTTTTTTTTGTTTTTGTAATATTAAGACCTATCAAGTTGTAGCTTTTTTATATTTTGGTTCATCATCATATGGGAAAATATTCATTTATTAATAAAAATTAAATGTCTTTAGCTGTATTCTACTGCTTAGCGAATATACTTTTATTTACACTTTTATTTATATATTCAACAAGCTACATTGCTAGTAAAAGTAACAAAAATAAGAATATTATTAAACATAATATAAAACACAATCTTGAAAAAATTTATAATCTAAATAGCTATAAAGATTCAGTTCACAATTAAATTCATATAATTATCAAAGTTGTAAATAGCTTTTTGATCAATTAATTCACCTAAATATATAATAATCTTTCGAATTAATATATAAATTTGGAATTTAATAAAAAAGACAACATTATTTATTATTTAAAATTTAAATATGTTCTTTAATAGAAAATACTTTTAAGTAATACCATTATATATGCTTAATAAAATTAGATAGGGAAACAATCAATTTATTACTCTCTTTAACCAATAACCTCTTAAATCATCTAATTCTAAATTACTTTTTATAGTCTTAAACCAACTTTTCCAATTAGAAATAATATTATTTAACTCATCAAAATTATAATCTTCAAGATTCTCATAAAAAACAGGTTGAGAAATTTGATCGCACATATTTAATTTTCCAACAAAATCATAAGGATTTGCTAAAACCTTTCTCCTTACATTTTTAGTAGGATTATTATCAAAGTCAATTACTGAGGCTGTCCCATCAGATGAGGGTATTAATGAAAATGTCTCAACAGTTCTACAACCATAAAGAATAAGTGCTGTTGTTAACCAACCATAAGTAGGATGAACAATGACTTTCACTGCTAATTCAAGTATTTCTTCTTGAGAAAGATAAAATTTTTTTTCAGATAGGTAATTTTTTCTATTTAAAGATAGATTCAGATCTTCAGTCAATTAATTAAATGCTGCTAAGTCTTTAATTATTAATATTTTAAAAAATCTAGAATTTTTAAAATATATTTTTCTTAAATATGGATGTAAATTAATAATTACGCACAATAATCGATACATTCTTAACATTCTCTTCATCTTTAATTTCCTTAAGACCTTATAAAAAAATAAAGATTCATTAACAAAAAAAGGAAACTCTATATTAATGTGAAATAAAATTAATATTACTCATTTATTTCACTGGTTAAAAACTTTTTTAAAAAGTCCATTAAATCTTTGATTATTTTATTTAATTAATAAAAGCCATTAAGTTAAATTAATGAATATTCCAGCTCAATTGATAATTGGATCTTTTATTTACAATAAGTTGCTAGAAAAAGAACAAGAAAATTTCAGATTTTATAAAAGATATAATAATCTCAATATTTCAGAATGGTTCGGAGATAATTATTTTTATGATGAAGATGATCTATTAGATTTTTGGGGAGCAAAAAATCTAAAAGAGATAAATGGATGTGTATATATTAGAGAATTTGATAATTTAACAAGAGATGAAGAAAAGTTCTGGAGATCTTTAAGCTTAAATGGTTGTCAAATTAAAGTCTATTGGTGTTAATATTTAAAATTAAATTTAGTCTTTCATTTACTTTAAATAAAAATTAATTTATATCAGAGATTTCGTTTTTAGATATTAAATAAAGTACGTAATCTTGACTTATTCCCTCTGAGATCCACTCTCGATACTCTTCTAAAAGAGCCATTCGATTTTGGTATAAGTCTTTTACTTCCATTATTCTTTGACGATTACGAATGTAATTTAATACGTATCTACAAACATGAATTGCATTTTCATCATGAGAAATATCTTTCACTGGTCTATAAGAATTATCGACAATGCTAATTGAATAAGAAATGATTAGTTGTAAATAAATAACTTTTGCGAAGATTGAATTATTCTTAATTTATGAAAATTTAATAAAGATTAGATTAATAAAAAAACTAAAATAATGTATATTTTAATTTTTATATAAAAAATTTCTTATTTTTATAAAAATTAAATCTATTCATATGAAGTTTTTAA
>GL947594.1:518357-647775 GCA_000218705.1 Prochlorococcus marinus bv. HNLC1 | reverse complement strand
ATTTAATTGATAGATATTGATTATATTAATTCTAAAGAAATCAATTTCATGAAGAAATATTATATGCATTGATATTATGAAGCACTATTTGTTTTTTGAATTTATTAAATTCTATGAAAATAAACAATTTAAAAAATTTAAGAAGAAAAACTTGATAATCAAAGTGATAATATTTAAAAATGTATTTAATTTGAGAATAGAAATATGATAAGGATCCATGAAAATATAAAATTAAGTGAATATTGTATTGATAACTTTGGCACTATTAAATTATTCCAATTAAAAAAAATTTTAAATATAATTTAATCTAATAATAATCTAATGATTATATTAATCCTAAGAAAATGAATTTCATGAAGAAATATTATATTTTATTAATATTATTAAGCACTACTTGTTTTGTTCTATTTATTAAATTCTATGAAAATAAACAGTTAAAAAAGTTAGAAGATAAACTTGATAATCAAAGTGATATTATTGAAAATTGTATTGATTTTGAGAATAAAAATAAGAGAAGTATCTATGAAAATATTAAATAATTAATTGAATATTGTATAACTATTGTATAATTATCCCAATAGGAAATAATTTATAAATATAATTTAATCAAATAATAATCTAATGATCATTTTTTAACTCTTCATCAAGTAGAGAATTTCTAGATCTTGTCTAGAGTCAGATATTTTTTTCTTTAAGAAAATCAATTCATCTTGACTCATTTTTGATTCTTTTATCATCTCTTCGGCTTGATTAATAGCATGTTCAATATTTTTAATTTTTAAATCTCTAATTTCAGGATCACTTTTACATGCATTGATAGTAGGTAAATCTAGCATTTCAATAAAATTTTAATCTACTTTATTCGATTTAAACGAATTATTGAAGAAATAACTATAATAAAATTAAGAACCTTAACCTTATCCAACCCTACTTATTACCAGTAAGGGTTTTTTTATGTAAAATTAAAAAAACGATTAAAAAATTGGAAGACTCTAAAATTAATCCTGATATTCAGGAGCAAGTTGAATCATCAGCAGAAAATGCAAGTGAGCAAATTATTAATAATGAAGAAGTAAAAATTGCTGAATCTACCTCTAAAAATGATTCAATTTTTAAAAGGGTACTGGAAAATGGTTTTGATGGCATAACAACTAACCCTAATTACAAATTACTAGCACTTTTAATAATTCTTTTAATTAACTTATCTTTATTTTTTCTAGTTGGAAATATTGGAAAAACATTCCTTAAAAATTCTGGAATTTTAGGTTAATCTATTAATTTTTTGTTTTTATTAAAATTAAGTTTTGCTTTCCTTAAATCATGTCTTGTGATTTCTATGGGCTCACTACGATCTAAAGATCCGTGTGTAGGGCAATAATAAGTCATCATCATCCATGTATTATTTTTAGACATTTTTTTATATTAAGTGCTAAGTTTCTAAGATATAAAATCTAAGTTTATTAATTATTTTATATTTTCTTTAGTTTTAGTTTACATTCGAAAAATAATTTTTTATGTGTGGTAGTTTCAAACTGTTTGTAAATTTAAAAATGGAAAATGAGCCAGAAAATCCAGTAGTTTATTTATCTAAATTAATTAAAAAACTGGATATAAAAAAAAGGAATGGGATAGTGGCTTTATTAATAGTCAATATTCTAGTTATTTTATTGCTTAAATCATATCTATTAAATACAGGACTACTTTCTTAAATTAAAATATAACTGAATTAAGCATTTTCAAATTGCTTCGCTAATCTAAAAGCCTTTTTGATAATTAAAAATATTCCATAGGCACCAGCCAATATTGGAATAATTATGAAAGGATTTGGTGAATAGTCATTGTAATTCTTAACACCTTCTACATATTCATATCCAGAACATTTCAAATACAAAAAACTAAAGAATGTAACACTCCATCCAATGATTGAAAGTACTCCGCCTTTTTTATCACCCTCATAAAACCTATCTAATCCTAATCCCCATCCCCCAATAAGGAATATACCTCTTACGATAGAATTTTTTTCTTTTTCTTTAAACATTTGCTAATTAGAATATTTAAATAAATTTAGCCCACAATTACAAATTTTGCGATAAATTAAAATTAATTTAATTTTTATATTTTTGGTATAAATTTAATAAACTTATGATAATTAGTTTAAATATTGAGAAGTAATAGATTTATTTTTATCGATATTATAGTTATTTAATAATATAGAAGATAAATTTTTAGTTATTAATATTAGGTCTTACATAAATAAAAATTGATCCATAAATATCATTCATAATTCTAAGATCTTCATCAATAAAAGTTATTGAGACTTCGCAATTTGGATTAACTTTATTCCATGGTAATTTTCTCCATACATCTTTCACTGGATACCATTTATTCATTAAGAATTTGCTAAAAATGGGAATCTTGTTTAATCCCGCAACTTCAGTAACTTTTGTTTTCTGAAGGCTCATTCTTAGTTTATTATCTACTAAAACTAATTCATCAGCTAATGTTGTTACCGATCCTCCAAAAGTTGGAAAGAGTTTAAACCAGCCAATTATAGGTATTGTTGTGAGTCCAAATATTATTGTATCAAATGTTGATAAAAACTCTTTTTTTTGAAAGTCAATCGTTTGCGATATTTTTCCAATGGTAGATAGACCAAATGAACTTACTTGTAGTTGATGTAGTTTAAAAAACAAATCACTTTTTACTTTATTATTTAAAGCATTTTCTATCGCTAGAAAAAAAGGAGAACTTCTAAATAGTTCTACATTTGAAAATATTAACTCCCAATCACCACTAATAAGTTCTTCTGATATTGGATCACTGTAATCTTTTAGATCATTTATGAGTTTATTTATTTCAGTTGTTTTTTCTAAATATATTGGAGAAATTAATTTATTCAGCCTTTGACCTCGATCTGTTAACGCTGATAATTTATAAATTTCTTGCTTTAATTTTTCTTTAATCACCATAATTTTTAAAGCATTTAGTTAATAATACTAATAATTTTTATATTTTTGAGAGTATACATTTTCAAAATAAAAGATTCAGATAATCAATTTTATTTAACTCTCTCCCCATCTTTTACCTATTTCAAATCCCCATGATTTTGTTAATTTTATTACTTCTTCGTGATTAGAACATTTACATAACTCTTCCTTTTTATCAGTAGATTGTTCAATAAGTAATAAAATTTTATTTAGTTGTTCTATTTTATCTATAAATTTTTCAAGATCTTTTTTAGTCATAATTAAAAATATAATATAAAATGAAACCTACTCCAATTATTAGTAAAGCTATTAACAAATTAACTGACCAAACTATTTCAATCATTTTTTAATCCTTAATTTTATAGATATAATATATTTAATATTTAAAGATTGTTTTTAATATTTCATTATCAACTTCATAAATATATAATTTGAATAATAATTCATTTAAATTAATGGGTGAAGCCAAAAGGAGAGAAAAACTAGGACTTCCTCCTAGAGAAATTAAGTCAACTAAAAAAGAAATAAAGTCAACAGGTAAGTTAAATCAAATTTTAAATAAATACCCTTTCTTGCCTTATATTTTTGGCATTTCTTTATTACTCATACTTATTTTAGATTTGATCAATTATTATAGTTAACTTAAAAATTAAAAATATCGAAAATTTATTCATTTATACTTCTAACTTTATAAGGAAAAAATCTATAAAAATTAAGTAATAAGTTGTTCAATTGAGATTATTGAGCTAATAAACAAATTTCTACCACATTTATAAAAAAATTTTTCCATAATAAATATACTAATAATTAAATATGAAAAAAATTATCCTAATCACACCACTTACCATACTTTCTAGGTATGTTTAGTTTTACTGCGAATCTAGAGGCTGCAGGCTGTAGTTCACATAAGAATAAAAATGTTAAAGTCGAATGTTCATTAACTGATGATGATTGTGATAATACAAAATCAGAAAAAAGTTTTAACAAGGTAGAAGCGTAAATGTTTGAAAATTTTGGTACTGCGATTGTACAAGCGGTAGGTTTTTTTGGTGTATTTGGCTTTTTTGTATACCGTCTCCTTTCAGAAAAAGTTTCCAGTGATTTTCCTGAGAAGAATTCCAAAAAGAATTCTACAAAACCTGTTAAAAGTGTTAATTCTGAAAAAAAAGGTTTATTTGGCAGAAAAAAGAAAGTTGAACTAAATATAGTTGAGAACAAAAAAGAAAATAAAAAAGGCTGGTTTAAACGCTAAATTAAAGTTTTACTTTTACTTTTAAAATGTTTTCAAATTTATATTTGTAAAGCTTTCATTTGATTAATTATTTTCATGCAATAATATCTAAAATTTATTATTTCATGGACAAAAAAGGTTATACAACAGAGAGTGGTGGTAGGCAAAATGGTTTTGCCTTGGAACCAGAAATAAATGTTATTTCTGAAGGAGAATCAAAAAAGTCATTAATTATTTTTTCGGTTATTTTTCTTTCTTTAATTTTGGGATTTGTTTATTACTTAAAAGGTTAATGATTAATTAAAAGGTAAAAAATTTTTAATTAATTTACTAATTTTTAAAAATTTTATTAAAATCAATAACTGGTAATCTAATGACAGTATTTAATGTGCAGCCAATACTTATAAACGTAAAAGCCAACAGAAAAGGTAGGTGGTAATTAGCAAGAATAATTTTGTCCATTTTTATAGAGTACTTATAGTTACAAGGTCAGTTAAATCTCTTGATATTAGATAATTTTGAAAAACTTCAGAGTAAAAAGCTTTTTTAGCAGCAATTTTTGAGTCAAATTCAATTACCATGCCAACGTTTCCTCCATCCCAATTAGATGAATTAGAGTCTTGAGTAATATCTTTTTTGACAACAATTCCTCCAACTGATTTTAACCAAGGAAGTACTGTACGAATATATTCAAGAAATAAATCTGAATTGGCAATTGAAATCTTTTTCAACCAGTAGCTTTTCTTCATTATTCAAAAATATTCTTCGAAGAATATAGCACATCAAAGTTAAGTATTTTTGCTCTACCCTAATTTTTGATTATTATATAATTGCTATGAATAAATATTTGCTCGGATTTTCGATTAAATTTATGAGAGTTGATTTCAAGATTATTTACCAAAAAAAGTTTATATAAACTTAAAAATTCTCGTATTAAAAAACTAAAATATTTAATCTTGGGAAATCAACAATATTAAATTATTTACTTTTAAATTTATTGATAAATTTTTAAAAAAAAGATTAACATATACGTTTTTATACATATAAAAGTATAAAATGATAATTCAATTTGTTTATATATTAAAAATAATAACTATTAATTTACATTGTCCTAAATAAAAAGAGGAATATATGAGAATAGGTCTACATAAATTAATGTTCCTTAAGATGGATTTTAGAGTTGTTTTAGTTATCGCACCACTTGTAATTGCTTGGATATCAACTGTTTATTGGTTAGGTAAATGGGATGTATTCCGTTTGACACCTTTAGGTTTACCCAAAAAGGATGTAGCACCATTTAAAAATTATCAAGTTTGGGAAGACTCCGCACTTGTTCCTGAAAGTGGAAGACCTGAAGAGGGTTACCCTGTTTTTACTGTAAGAACTCTTGCAGTGAATGCGTTAGGAATTCCTACAGTATTTTTTCTTGGCGCAATATTAGCCATGCAATTCTAAATCTTAGAATTATTTTTAAAACTTTATCTATATTCTTTAGACCTTTATTATTTTAGGACCTTTAAATAATCAACAAATTAATTTTATTATTAATTTGTTGATTATTTTTTTTTATTTTTCACATTAAATAACTATTCTTATTAAGCTCTAATAAAAATCTTTTATATGCAAATCACATACGCTTGGAGTCTTTGTCTTTCCGTAATAGTTGTTTTAGCTTCAATAATACCTCTCACTCTAGGAAGGATTAAAGCTGGTTATTCAGTTGAAAACATGTCTGCACCAAGGGCTTTATTTAATGATTTACCTGATTTTGGAAAAAGGGCAGTTTGGTGCCATCAAAACTGTTGGGAAAGTATTTCATTACATGCCCCAGCATGTTTATTTTGTTTATTAACAATACCAGATTCAAACTTAGCCATAATTGCTGCCTGGATACATCCTTTTGTGAGATTATTGTATATTCCTTCCTATGTTCTTAATATTCCTGCCGCAAGAGGTTTATGTTGGGCTACAGGAATTTTATCAACTATTATTTTGTATAAAGAAGGCATTTCTCAGATTCTCTAATAAATAATATTATTAATATTTTCAATCTCAAATTCATTTATCAAAATTACGTTACTTGACAAAGCTAATTTTTGAGCGGACTTAGTAAATCCAGATCTAGAAATTAATATAGCGTGTGTCCCAGACCAGTACTTCTTCCCAGCATAAACCTCCTGTACCGCTTTATTACCTATTGCTTTTTGATGGTCTTTACATTGAATACAAAGTCTAATATCACCTATTGATGCAATAAGATCAACGCCTTGATCACCTGAGACAGGGGTCTCTTTAACTTCCCAACCTTGTGATCGAAATTTTTGAAAACATAACTTTTCGAATTTTAATCCTTTTTTATGATTGATTTTTGAATTAAATTGATTTTCTTTTGATAATTTATAACATGATTTCTCAATTAAACTTGCTATGAAAAGGTACCAATCATTACTATTTAGTTTCCTTTTTATCCCAAGAATTTCGTCTTCTATTAATGGGTTCTTTATTTTGTAATAATTCCATTTCTCAAAAAATAATTCAACACCTTCAAACTCTCTTATAATTACTTTAATCCAGAAATACGGAATACCCTCTTTAAATTTTGTTGAGCCTTCTAATATATTTTTTTGTATTAAATTCTCATCTATGGGAGGATTTCCAAACCATTTATCAAGATTTTCGTTCCCATAAGGATCAATCTCTTTTAGTCTTCTCCTTTCCTCTAAAAGATTGTATTTATTTTCTTCAATAATCCGATTAATTTCATCAATAAAAAAATTTGAGCCTAAATCGATTAAAAGTTTTTCTTTTTTTCTTTTTTTTATATATTCAATAATTAACCGATAAACAATAAAAGAAAGAATTGGTATTGAAATGGCTAATGTTGATTTCATTAAAAGATATTTGTTGAATCTAAGTTAAAAAATTTTCGTTTTCCTTACAAGAAAATTATTTTTTGTGACAAGAGTTGAATCTTTAACATCAAATCCACTTATCGCTGATATTTCCCCCTTTATACCTTCTAATGTTAATTGTTCTATTATTCCTTTAATAACTTCATCTTCTACTAATTTTCTATCAATTCTTTCAGGTGTTATATCTGTTAACCATTTAGATGTCTTTTTTTGAACGACTTCTGTTGAATTTGTTATTTTAAGATAAATTGCCATTAATTTTTATTAGGTTTATTAATTATAAAATAGTTTATTTATTATTTTTATCTTTACTCTCCCAATCAAGGAATTGAAAAACAAAAACAGCGAATATTGAAAAGAAAATAATAAATAATCCTAACCATCCTAAAAATTTATTCTCGATAAATAAATTTGTAAGCATAGAATTCTCTTGATAAGTTGATTCCATTTCATACTGATATGAATCAATAACTTCGAGAAAATATTTTATAAAAAAATCATTAAATAAAATTTTCATTTTGATTGATCTTTAGGGTCCTTTTCTCAAATTATTCAGACAATGCTCTAGAAAAAGAGGCCTTTTTCTAACAACTTTAAAAGTTTCTTTATTTATCAAAACAATATCTATACTTGCTTCTGCATGAATTTTGTTTCTTAAGTTAGTAAACTTTGAATTCACTTTTATCCTTGGCCCTTGATTTATAATAAATGAACTTTTAACAATAATTTCATCGCCAATCATTATTGGCATTAGATACTTAATTTCAATCTTATAAACTGGCATCTCAAAGCCCCTATTAAGAAGCTCAATATATTTTATTCCTGCCTTACCAATCGAGTCAATTCTCGATTCTTCAAGCCAATTTAGGTATGTTCCATGCCAGACAACTCCTGCATGGTCTGTATGTTGTGGTAAAACCTTCTTTTTTAATTCCCAGGATTTACAGGTATTCATCAAATATATTTTATTTATACATTAAGCATATAAGAATGATAAGCTATTGTTAATTATTTAATATTAAATATTATTTAAACAGTATTATTTTAATTACTAACCTTATTATGTTTAGAAAAAAAAATAAAGATAGAAATTTAAAAAAGATCTTTCAGTGGGAAGAATACTTAAATTGGCGTAAAATGTCAGCGCAACAAAAAATTAACTTTAAAAGAGCATGCTTATTTCCTTTCTTAGCTATTATTGTTTATAATTTCTTAAATAAATTTACATATGCAATTTTATTATTAGTATGTATTTATCTGCTTATAAGATTGAAAAATAGAAGAAGAATCTCTAAGTAAAGAATGTTTATATTTACTAATCTAATTAAAAATCTTAGATCATTTTTCTAATTATTACTAAATAAAAAAGCTTAGAAAATTTGAGAAACATTAATATAGACTTTATTTTAATCATTAATTATTTGTATTATTTATTGATTTAAAAAATATTTTCAAATTATTTTATTTTATTTTTTATGCAACTAATGTATTAAGAAGTGCCATCTATATAAACCAGAAGTCTTATAATAAAAAAAATTTAAAATCATATGGAATTTTTAAAGTTCTTTATTTTTGGTATTGCAGGAGTTAGTCTTATTATCTGGGTAGCGCTTATAGCCTTGTGGCATGTTTATATGTTTCCAAGAATTTTTAAAAATGATAATGTTACCTCAACAAACTTAAATACAAATTCAGACGAATTAGAAACACAACCAATACTTGGTTCATTAATAAATAGCGATAATTTACCTGAAATACCAGATAGAAAAAAATACTCTATGAAATCACTTGTTGTCGCAGATTTTGGGAGATTGAATAACTTAAAATTAGATCCTCTTTTTACATCAGTATCTTTAGGTGTTGTATTCGCTACCTTTACGATAATTACATATGGTCTACATAGCGGATTCCCACAAGTCTAATTAAAAATAATTTTATAATTTAAAAATTTCTTTTAATTCAAATATTCTTATAGAAATTTATTTTTAATTATTTTACTTTTTAATTAAAAGCAAATAGAATAATTATTATTTAACTCATATATGAAATTTATCTGTACTACGATAATCGCACTAATTTTTTCTTTTTTAATTAATGGTCAAATAGCTATTGCGGAACAAATTGATAACACTAATCAATTAGATAAGGATTCATTAAACAATATAGAAAATGCCAAGGATAATGAAAAATCCTCTAAAATAAAAAGAAGTGAAGGAGATATATTTGGAGATGAACAAACATTTCCTTTCGTAGCTGGTCTAGGTAAAAATGCAGCACACTAAATATATGCTTTTTTTCTAAATTTAATTTAAGTATTTATTTTTGAAATTTTGAAAGGTTTAAGAGTCTTAGAATTAGCACAAGCTTTAGAGGCTGATTATTCAGATATTCTTGCTATCTGTGCAATCCTAAATTTAACGGCTACTTCTAGATTAAGTACCCTTTCCTTTGAGGATTGCAAGAAAATAACAGATTATTATGAGGGTAAGAATCAAAAATAAAAAATATATTTAATTTATACTTAATCGATGTTTTTAATCATAGAAACTAATGTTTTATGAATTTCATCTTCAGAAATTTCTTCTTTGAAATTTATTACTGCTAATTTATTGTCATATTTAATTTTCATTGAAGTACTATTTATTTCCTCCATTTTTGCATCTTTAAATTGTTCAATTTTGGCATAAAACTTCAAATATTTATGAACGGAATCCATATGATCTTTATTCATATGATCACAAACTCTTTTACTAGTTTTTTTAGTAATAAATTTCATATTAGAATAATTAAATAATTTCAATATAAATTCATAACTAAATTTTATAAAAAGGTTTTAACTTTTATCTTTAAGTGAAGAAATCATTAATAGAATTTCATCTTTCGCTTCTTTAGCACTTTTGGCTTTAACTAAATTTTTTCTTAAATTCTGTGCTCCATCAAATTCTTTGCAAGTCCATGCAATGTGTTTTCTGGCTAAAAGTAATCCATGTTCACCTTTCTCAAATATTAATTCATCAATATGTTCAATTATTAAATGTAATTTTTCCTCAGTTGTAGGTTTCTTAAAGTTTTTTAATCCTTTAAGTGCTGAGTCAATTTCTCCTATTATCCAAGGAGAACCTAGTACACCTCTTCCAATCATTATCCCATCAGCTTTTGTTATCTTTAGACACTCAATTGCATCTTTAACATTAAAGATATCTCCATTCGCAATGACTGGGATCTCTAATTCTTCCTTTAATTCTCTTATAAACTTCCAATCAGCTTTGCCATTAAAACCTTGCTCTCTTGTTCGACCGTGAATTGTAAACATATTTGCACCAGCATCTTGAAGGCGCAATAAAAATTCTTTAATATTTTTATCTTTATCTGACCAACCTATTCTTGTTTTAACAGAAACAGGAATATTAACTGCTCTAGAAATCCTTTTTACAAGTTCAACCGCCAAAGAAGGATCTTTTAAAAGAGCACTGCCTCCACCTTTTTTAGCAATTTTTTTGACAGGACAACCCATATTTATATCAATAATGTATGCACCGGAGGATTCTGATTCTTTCGCAGCATCAGCAACTGAATTTGGCCTATTATCAAATAGCTGAATACCAACAGGCCCTTCTTCATTACTTATTTGGTTTATTTTTTCTACGCCATATCCAAGGTTTAAACTAGTAGCATTAACCATTTCTGTAAAAAGAAGTGATTCAGGAGCCCATCTTCTTATAAATTTTCTAAATATTTTATCTGTTACTCCTGCTAAAGGAGATTGTATTACGATGCTCTTTATTTCCCTAGATACTTCTTTACCCTTTATTATTAACGAGGTATGCATTTACTTGTATGTAAATATTTACTTATTATTCTATAAAATATTGATCTATATTTTTTATTTTAGGTATCTCCTTAAATATTAAAATATCTAAAGTTAATTATATTTGTAGAATAAGTGTATAAGTATTAATTGACCTGAAGTTGTAAAGTCTAGATGAGTATTAAGGAATAATTAAAAAAAATTTAGATATAGACAAAATTTACAAAATGTACCTAATCGAGTATTACTTTTTGCTAATTTAGGTATACAAACTTTATTTTATTTGTTTTATCAATTCCTACCATTTTTAATTTCTTTATACCTTTTAATTGTTCCAACTAATGTAAATGCTTTACAAGGTAATATTGATTTAACCAATGCGCAATCTTCTGTCGGACAAAGATTTGCTAAGGTATTTTGTGAAGCGAAGAAAGGGGGAGTAAATTCAGAAACTGCAAGTGAATATGCTCTCAATAATACTTATTTAAAATTTGTTGCATTTCCAGATGATGAACAATATTTAGATGATTTATGGTCTTTTACTTCTAAAAGTATAAAAGACACTTGCGGTGAATTTGTTGATATTGATGAATTAAAAGAGTTAGAGATTTTCTTCAAAGAAGAGGGAATAATAGCTTCTAATAGAGATTTGTATTTACCCTCTTTTGAAAATAATTAGTTTAATTATTTAACTTGTATTAAACTAAGTTAAATTATGCTGAGTTGATGACAATTTTTGGTTTAAATTCTCCTGAATTATTTGTATTATTAGTAATTACATTAGTTATTTTAGGAATAAAAAGGATTGAAAAAGGTTTAGATCTTTTATCAAGGCTATTAAAATTTCTATTAAGTAATCAAAGTAGTATTGATAAAAAAGCTAAAAAGAAAGAACTAAAAAAAGATAATGAAGAAACTCAAAAGAAAGAGGAGGAAATAACAAAAATTGAAGAAAAGCCTAATGTTAAAGAGAAAGAACTAAAAAAAGATGATGAAGAAACTCAAAAGAAAGAGGAGGAAATAACAAAAATTGAAGAAAAGCCTAATGTTAAAGAGAAAGAACTAAAAAAAGATGATAGAAGAAACTCAAAAGAAAGAGGAGGAAATAACAAAAATTGAAGAAAAGCCTAATGTTAAAGAGAAAGAACTAAAAAAAGATATAGAAGAAACTCAAAAGAAAGAGGAGGAAATAACAAAAATTGAAGAAAAGCCTAATGTTAAAGAGAAAGAACTAAAAAAAGATGATGAAGAAACTCAAAAGAAAGAGGAGGAAATAACAAAAATTGAAGAAAAGCCTAATGTTAAAGAGAAAGAACTAAAAAAAGATGATGAAGAAACTCAAAAGAAAGAGGAGGAAATAACAAAAATTGAAGAAAAGCCTAATGTTAAAGAGAAAGAACTAAAAAAAGATATAGAGGAGACTCAATTAAAAGAGGATAAATCAAAGAAAATATTAAAAATATCTAATGTAGATAAGAAGGCAAATAATTCTGCAAAAATAAAGGATCAAAAAGGAATTGAGAAAGATAAAACTGGTAAAAAGTTAAAAACAAAAAATCCTAAGCGAATTGTAAAAGATAAAACTGTTATAAAGCCAAAAATAATAGATGTGCAAGAGGAGCAGCTATAGAAATAAATTAATAAAATTTCCTTCATAAGAATTGAAGGCTTAAATAAATCAAATCAGACTTTTAATTAATAAGTTAGAAAACAAGAAAAACAAACTTATAATTATCAGATTATTATCAATTTATTTTAAATTATGTAATTTATATTAATTTTGGTTGAATTTATTTATGTAGAAACTAAGTTTAAATAATATTTATAAAAATATGAATAAAGAAAATTTGGCATCAATGATAACTAGATTATATTTTTGTAATGATACAAAATTAGAAAATAAAGATGAATATATGAGGATGAAAAATGATTTGTTAGCTCTAAATGAGAATGATTTTTGCCAAAAACTTTGGGAATTTGGTTTTTACGATAAAGAAGCTTCTTAGTTTAAGATTCAAGAGCAACTTCAATAGCAGCTATTAAATTTTCTTCTAATGGATTAACTCCTGATTTAAATCTCGCAATAACTTCACTATCTTTGCCAATTAAAAATTTTTCAAAATTCCATTCGACATCCCCTTCAGGTTCCATTTTATTTAATGTGGTGAAAGGTTCAGTTGTATCGCCTTTAGCATGAACTTTATCAAAAATATCAAATTTAACATTAAATTTTGTTGAGCAAAAAGTTTTAATTTCTTCCAATGAATCTGGTTCTTGGTTGCCAAAATCATTACAAGGGAAAGCAAGTATCTTAAGACCTTTATCAGAATATAATTCATGTAGTTTCTGAAGATCTTTGTATTGAGCAGTAAATCCACAATAACTTGCAACATTTACTATTAAAAGTACATTTCCGGAATAATCACCTAAATGTAAAATCTTTTTGTCAGAAGTTACAATTTGCGTTTCTTTTACGTTTATAGACATAAGACATTAATAACATTCAAAAGATAACACTGAGAAATACTTTTCGTGTAAAAATTTATGAGAATTTTCTTATTAATTATTTATTTTTATATATTTTTTTATTAAAAGTTTGTCTTTTGTAAAATTGTATATTTTTTATTTTATATTATGTTTATTAGGATAACTTTATAGATGATTTGGATCCTTTAGACCCTCTTACTGAAATTATTAGATCAGGACAAGCCTTCTCGCCTTTTATATTCTTAGAGAGGCTTGTGTGGTTGTTCATTGGATTTTTCTTCATTGGTGCTATGACTACTGGATTAAAGAATGGATTAAAGGTACAGGGTTGGTTGAATAATAAAACATCTTTTATTGGAGTAAATAAAAAGTCTGATAAAAAAAATGCTTCATTAAATAAAGATAATGAATAAATTTTCATAAAATTTGTATTATTTCAAATGAAAAATTTACCCTTTTCAAATTTAAAACTATTGTTGCTTGGTAGTGGCGAATTAGGTAAGGAATTAGTAATTGAAGCTAAGAGATTGGGATGCGAGGTCATTGCTGTTGATAAATATGAAAATGCACCAGCAATGCAAGTAGCAGATAAGCATTTTGTTTTGGATATGAGTAATAAAAAACTTTTAATGGATTTGATAAATGGTTTACAACCAGATTTTGTAATTCCAGAAATTGAATCTTTATCAATTGATGCTCTTAAAGATTTAGAAAATAATGGTATAAATATAGTTCCAAATTCTAGAACTGTAGAAATGACAATGAATAGAGATAAAATAAGAGATTTGGCTTCTAATGATTTAAATATAAGAACAGCAAAATATAGATATGTTTATGACTTATCTAAACTTGAATCTAATGCCTCAGAAATTGGTTTTCCTTTATTACTTAAGCCTTTAATGAGTTCTTCTGGGAAAGGTCAAAATCTTGTGCAAAAAAAAGATGATTTGGAGAAAGCCTGGATCCAGGCTTTAGAAAATTCAAGAGGAGATGTTAAAGGTGTAATCCTTGAAGAATATATTGACTTCAACTATGAATTTACATTACTTTCGGTTAGAACAAAAGAAGGTCAAACTATTTTTTGCCCCCCAATAGGTCATGAACAATATAAGGGGGATTATCAATGTAGTTGGCAACCAACTCCTATTGAAAAGTCGATATTAGAAGAAGCTAAGCAAGTTACAAAAATAATTCTTGATAATCTCAAAGGAGCAGGAATTTATGGTGTTGAATTTTTTGTTAAAGAATCATATCTTATCTTTTCAGAATTATCTCCTAGACCACATGATACGGGAATGGTCACCCTCTTAAGCCAAAACATGAATGAATTTGAACTTCATTTGAGAGCGTTACTTGATTTACCAATACCTGAAATAAATCTTATTAGCCCTGCTGCTACAAGAGTTATTCTTTCGGAAGATGAGTATCACAAATTTGCTTTCTATGGAATACATGAAGCATTAAAAATTCAAAATTCAAAAATTCTTATTTTTGGTAAACCATTCGCCAAAAAGGGAAGGAGAATGGGAGTAGCAATTGCTACCGGTTTAGATATAGAACAAGCAAGATTAAGAGCTGATCAATGTGCAAGCAACATAAAGATAAGTTCTTCAGATTAAATTAATTTATAAAAAACTACTTATTTCCTTTGTTTTTGTTTTGAAATTTGATGACTAAGCTGAAGATAGTTTAATTATTGTAAAAAGATGATTGAAAATTATAAAGGATGGGATATCACATTAAATTGGAGTGAAAATAAATTTTTTAAAATTCAATCTCATAATATTGAATCTTATAATCAAGAAAAAAAGTGGGTAGGAGTTGATTTAAAAGGACATATAATTTATGGTTCATCTTTGAAAGAGATAAGGCATATTATTGATTATCCTAGGTTACATATAATAATTTATAATAAAAATAAAAATTTATTATTTAATCCTTATCATTTTCTTCAATTAATTCCTGAGCAATTTTTCTTAAGTCTCCTTTAATAGAAACCCAAGTAAATGCTCCAATAAAAATGATGCTTGATATAGCTACAGTTAATGTCTCTAACTTTGTCATCCCTAATGCAATAGCAAACATAATATTTTTATTTGTATTAAGTTATTATATTCTAAATTTTATTTAAAATAAGAAATTATATCTATTTCTTATAATTATTTATTTAATATATTTTCTCCTGATTTGAGTTAGCAAAGATACTATTAATAAGTAAATCAAACAGAAATTTATAATTATTTGATGAAAATAATTTCTTTGCTAATAATGAATTGATAATTTAATAACTTAATGAATAATATATACTGTTTAAGTTTATAGTTATTGAATTACCAAAATATTTATAGTAGGAAAATTTTATTTTTTTAAAATTAAATCAATTACTTCTCTTGAATTAATAGATAAATCATGAGAGTCTATAAATTTAATAGCGTTAAGCATATTAGTTTTATAAGGTTCTGCATATTGATCCCATCGACTAAATAACTTTATGAATCTTGAAATAACTATTGGATTTATCTTATCAAATTCAATTACCTTATTAGCTATATAATTATAACCCTTGCCTTCTTTGTCATGAAAGAATCGATTATTTGAGACAAAGCTATTGAGAATCGATCTTAGTGTATTTGGAGACTTATTATCAAAACATTTATGCTTAAAAAGACTTTCTAAGTTCTCTATATAATTATCTATTTCTATAGATGCACGAAATGAGAACCAACTATCCAATACAATACTATTTTTACTCCATTTATTAAAGAATTTATTAGATACAAGATCTGTTTCTTTGAAATTAAAATTTTGATATACATTCAAGACTGATTTTGATAATGTCATATTATTATTATCGATATAGGTTATTAATTTTTTCCTTAAATTACTATCATTTGTATATAATAATAGTTTCCAAATTTTCTCAATTAATTTTCTTTCATCTTTTCCTTTTGGCCATTTTTTATATATATCTTTTTCAATATCTTCTAATTTAGATTTAAGATTTATTTTTAACTTATTAGCAAATTTATAGTATAGATCTTCAGAAATTTTATATAATTTTTGAGGATCAATATTAGTAATATTAGATTCTAGATCAGAAAAATTTGGAATACTAAGTATCTCTGATAATAAATTTAAATTAATATTAGATTGCTTATTAATTATAGATTTAATAGCATTAATTAATTTATCTTCAATATCAACATTAATTTCATTGTCAAGTCTTTTAGATATAATATATTTGTAAAGTCTATCAATTGAATCGTAAACTGAAAATAAATCTATTTCATTCTCAATAATAAAAATTTCCTCATCATATGTTGTGTCAGTTTCCCATATCACTGGGGCAGAAAATTCTCTGAAATAAGTAACTATAGGCTTATTAAATTTTGTATTTAAGTCTTCAATAATTAAAGTTTCTTTTTTTTCTTTTAAGATAAATTTATATTTTTTAAATTCGTTAGATTGGGAAAAAACTGCAATATTTATTGGAATTATTAATGTTTTACCACTGCGTTCAAATTGGGAAAAAGTTAATGAAAGTTTTTTATTAATTACATCCCAAGATCTCTTAATTATTACTTTTGGAGTCCCATTTTGCTTGTACCATAATTTAAATGCATTAACATTTATTTCTTTCTCTTCTAAAAATATTGAATCTATAAAATTATCTATCGTGGCTGCTTTCCCATCAAACTTTGAGATGAAATTCTTAAATCCTTTTTTAAATTTACTTTCTCCTAAAATTATATTTGACATTCTTATGATTTCAGCCCCCTTTTCATAAATAGTCGTAGTATAAAAGTTATCTATTTCAAGATATTTTTCTGGTTGAACTGAGTGAGAAGTTGGCCCAGAGTCCTCCCTGAACTGATACTTTCTTAGAAACTTTACATCATCAATTCTTTTTATTTCATAACTATGCATATCTGAAGTAAATTGCTGATCTCTATAAACAGTAAGACCTTCTTTTAGTGATAATTGGAACCAATCACGACAAGTTATTCTGTTGCCTGTCCAATTATGAAAGTATTCATGAGCTACTACACCCTCTATTCTCTCAAGTTCGTCATCAGTTGAAGTCTCTTCATTTGCTAAAACTAATTTTGAGTTAAAAATATTTAAACTTTTATTTTCCATAGCACCCATATTGAAATGTCTTATAGCAACAATATTGAACAAATCCAAATCATATTCTAATTCGTACTTATCTTCGTCCCATCTCATTGCTCTTTTTAAAGAATCAATTGCGTGTTGAACATAAACTTCATCACCATATTCAACATATAAATGAATCTTTATTTTTCGATTTGATTTAGTAGTATAAAAATCTTCAACACATTTTAATTTTCCAGCTACTAAGGCAAATAAATAAGATGGTTTTGGGTAAGGATCTTGCCAAACTATATCATGACGATTATTCTTTAAAATCGAACGATTTATTAAGTTTCCATTAGAGAGTAACACTGGATATTTTTCTTTGTCAGCTTCAATTCTTACAATATATTTGCTTAAAATATCAGGTCTATCTGGATGGAAGCATATTTTTCTGAATCCTTCTGCTTCACATTGTGTTGTTATGATTCCATTGCTCTCATACATGCCTAAGAGCGAGATATTATCTTTAGGATTTATTGAACTTTCAATTCTTAGAATATTTTCTTTATTATTAATATTATAAATTACTAATTCATCTTCTTTCTTAAAATATAAATCATCTTTTAACTCTATATTATTTAAATATATATTATTTATTTTTATATCTCTACCTTTTAATGAAATATTATTAGTAGATATATTTTCTTTAATCAATCGAAATTCCGAAATTATCTTAACATTAATTTTATTTATTATTATATTTAATTTAATTAAGGGGATTGAGTAATCAAATGGTTTATAATCATTTAGATTTATGTAATTTAAAACTTTATTTTTAGAGATTTTCATATTAAATTAATTATTTAAAATACATTCATGAGTAATATATTTACCGTTAGACAATAACTCATATAATAATGGTTCCTCTTCATTTATTTTGATACTATCTTTGAATTTATACCTAAAGTCCCACTTCTTATCTGAAAAAGATATAAATCCAACTCTTGGTGAGTATGGAAGCATAAGTTTTTTATTGTTCCATGAGATGTTTATAAATGCTCCTGGTTTAATATCTGATATATTTTCTAATGCAGCAAAATCCCCATTGAGATTGTTTCTGATAATAAGGTCTAAGTTTTCATTATCACAAATAAAATTTGTGTGTAATGTTAAAAATATGAATATTGACGTAAAAAGTGAATAAATTTTTCTAATCCAAACTTTTATTATTAAAATTATACTAAGGAGCTTTACTTATAGAAATAGCTCAGATTATTTAATTTATTAGAAATTTATTTAATTGGAAAAACAAAATAAAAAAATCTCAATTATATTTTTGAAAAAATTTTTTTTCAAATTTTTTATAAGCTTAATGATATTTTGTGAAATAATTTTTTATCCAATTAAATTGAATGCATATGGATTAGTAAATATTAATGATAATCTTTCTGATTGCAAATTAATAACTAATTGCATTTTTCAAACTTGGAAGGTAGATGATTCTGAAAAAGCATTTATTGAATTAATTCAAATTTTAGAGAATACTCCAAGGCTTGAAATTATTAATAAAGAAAAAAATTATATTCATGCCATAGCAACAAGTAGGATTATGAAGTTTATTGATGATATAGAAATTAAAAATTTAAATCAAGATAATATTTTTCAAATAAAGTCCTCTTCAAGATTAGGTATTTACGATTTAGGGGTCAATAAAAGACGAGTTCAAACTTTACGTTTTCGCTTAATAGATATATATGATTAAATAACGACAGATTGCATTTGATCTAAGTCTAAAATCTTACAATCTAGAGCCTTTTTATATTCCTCAAGAGAAATAAAAGAATTTAAAATACCACTGAATTTAGCATCACCTCCAGTTGTACTTGAAAGGATGTAGCTTGGATTAAATAATTTAACTAAGTTTGGAATAACATCTGCTCCTTTTACAAAAGGACCTACAATTGGCAATTCAAGGTTTTTTGTGGGGGTAATAACAGCATCTAGTTTCCTAGGTTTAATTGTATTATCTAAAAAACCATGAGGTTCAATATAAAAACTCCCATCATTTGTTTCTAAAATGTAGCCATTCTCAATTTGAGGTACTGCCGCTCCTGATGTGGCTTCAATTTCTATTTCATTAAATTTTAAATTTTGTCCTGGCTGCATGATATTGATTGATTTGAAATTTAATTCATCTAATATTTTGTAGGCGCTTTTTGAGCATATAATATTAGTTTTTTTAGGAAATTTTTTTAATGATGGGATATGGCAATGATCTGGTAATCCTTGTGTTAAAAGTATCAGGTCAATATTCTCTGGAGTTGGGATTTCGTCTTTTAATGTTCCCTTAAAAAACCATCCCCCGAGTGGGAAAATTAAGTCTCCAATAAGCCAAGGATCAATTACTATCCTTGCTTTCTTAAATTCTATTATCCATCCATTTGAACCTAAATAAGTTGCTTTAAAAGTCATATATTTTATAAATATTTATAATCATATATCTAAATATTTACTTTTAGAAAGCTTTGAATTTCCTTTTAAGTTAAAAATTTATTTTGTTTCATATAAAATCTGAAAAGTTTTTTTCTTTGGATTAAAAATTAAAACCTTTTTACCTTTTCTCTGCTCAAAAGCAATATTTTTTTCTACTAGATTAATTGCAATTAAAGCTAAACCACCTGTACCAATAAAGACTATTGGCATTGTAATATCATCTATTCCATTCATTTTTTGTAGGTCATTTGCTTGAGATATTAGTTTTTTAGCTTTCTCAAATCCAAAATTCTCTATTAATTCAGACCAAAGATTGTTAACTGATGAAAAATTTGATAACTCAATTAAGAATATTTTTCACTAATTTCTTTTTGTTAAATATATTTTTAAATAGAATTTCTATTCTTAAATCTATCCATAACTAGCTGTAACATATCGACTACATCCCCATCGGATAAATTTAGATCTTTTTTTAAGTCATTACAGGTTAAATTCATTTCAATGGCTGCTTCAGCGATGTGATTAATTTTTTCATTGTCTCCGCCAAGACAAATAAATGGATTAAAATTTTCTATCATCTTTTAAATATTATATTTATTAGTTCTAGCTAGAAAAAACAGATATTTCTCTAAAGTTTAATAACTTGATTAATATGTTAATAATTCTTTTAATAAATATTTATGAATTTATTCGAGAGATGTTGGGATACCTTTTGATATTAAAGCAAATCTTCTTGCTATCACAAGAAAAGGGAATATAAATTTTGTTCTTTTACTAGATTTAAAAGTTGTTGATAAAATTTCTAATAATTTACTTGAGGGCTCCTTTATAAGTTTACAAATAGTATTGATTGCATTTGCTCCATGGAATATTTCTGAATTCTTAAGTAAAATTGCACCTTTATCTAGATCGTATCCCTTTTTAAGTAAATCTCTTAATAATTCAGGATTTTTTCTTCCATCTAAGATTGATATATTTTTTATTTTGCTTTTTAATTCAAGTAATTCGGCAAAATGATTGCAAAAAGGACATTCCCCATCATAAATAAAAGTAAGTGTTGATTCTTCCATATAACGTTTTTAATAAATAATAAACATTTTTTGGCATTAATGGACGATTTCAATTTAAATAAGTTTTTTAAAATAAATTTATAAAATCTTTTCGTAATAATATTTCAACATAACTAATTAGAAAATAATTAAATGTAGTTCAATTACGAAGAAATGTCTCAATATAGTAATTTCAGTCATGAAAATCTGTATGCTAATCCCGAGATAAATGTTCTTAAAATTATGAATTTATTAGCTTCTTTCGCATTAGGCGGTTTTAACCCATGGGCAGCTGGATTTGGCATTGGATCATTAGTCCTATTTGGATTAGTTGGTTTAATAGCTGGTCCTAATTTGTCTAAATTTGACTCTGAGGCAAACCAAGATTAGTAAATTTATTCGAATTTATAAAAAAGGCTCTTATAGGGCCTTTTTTTTTAACACTTTTCAGAAAATATTTTTATTGTATATGTAGCTTAAAATAATCAATGTTTATTAATCCTTTATCCCCATTCACTTTTTTAAAAATTTCTAGCCTTAAAGCGACAAGCTTTATTTTATTTGTTCTTTTACTTAAGTCCAATCTTTTAAGACTTAAAGGCGGTTTAATAGGTGGATTATTTGCTCTAATTTTAATATCAGGTCTAGTTTTATCCTCTACTATCGCTGCTGGATCTATAATTTATGCATTAAAGATTAAAAAAGACAATGATCCAAACAATGATGTTGAGGTTGAAGATAAACTAGAGGCGGTAAATATATAATATTATTTTTAAATACTAATTTAATTTATTAAGTTAAAAAAACTTAGGATATATTTTCAAATAATTTTTTATGGTAATCAACTACATTTTGACAACTTATAACTGGGGTGAATTCCATATGAATTCCAAATTTTGCTCTCCAAGGTGCAAAATGCTCGAAAATTTCTTTATCACTAAATGCTTTGCACAAGCAAACAACTCTACCTTCTCCAGGAGCATGAACTCTGAAAAGCATTTCAAATTTTTCATTTTTATCTGATTTTGCTATTTCACCACTTTCCCAAGCTTGGATGAATGCTTGGTAACCTTTCACTTGATTATCAATATCTGTAAATTGACAATCTGCTAGAAATAATTGCATTTAATAAATAGACAAGTAAATTAATTATTATGCAAATGTCTTATTTTTTGAAGTTAAGTTTTAGTATGCAGATTTTTTAAATTTTAGGAATACTTTCTGAGTTTAAATTAAGTATGAAGATAAAAACTCTAAGAATTTACCAATATCTTTTTTATATAAACTATCAGTAAATTTTAATGAAAACAATTCATTGTCTAAAATCTCATTACTCCTTTTATCAAATTCTTCATTTTCTTTAACTCTTATATGATTCATTAGTTAAATAGATTCATACTTAAAATTTATACAAATATGGTTAAAAGGCAATTTTCTTTACAAAATTACATTTTAAATTATTTTGTTATTTATTTATAAATACAAAAATTAATTTAAATAACAGATTTAATAAGACTATTATAAATGTAAATAAAGACACATAATAGGTATTAATCTAAACCATAGTTGAGATGTTGACATTGAATCTGTAAGTGGCAACCAAGGTTCTTTGTTCCTAATTCTTATTTGTAACCAAAAAATTGATAGTGGATAAACTAATTTTGCGAATGTTCCTAAAAATATTGGAAATATAAAACTTCCTGAATATAAAAAATATCCCGATAATAAATAAGTTATCCAGATTAGGATTCTAATAAATATTTTTAAATTTCTTTTTCTAATAGTCATTTTTAATGTATTAAATTATAAAATTTTAAACATCTTATACCTTTCAAAAATTAAACCATTAATATTTACTTTTTCTTTACGATCAATTTCCCACTTCCTTTTAAGAAGCAATTTATAACTTATTAAACTAGCTTCCGTATTTAATTTATTTATACCTGATTTTAAAGCATCTCTTTCAATAGAATTTAGAATCAATGTTCCTAAACCCTTTCTTTTATAATTACTTCTTACATATAAAAGGGATAATCTATTTTCAGGGTATCTTGTTGCAAAACCAATAATCTTTTTATTACAAATAAGCTTTGAACCTATACCTTTCAAAAGTGATTTTTCAAACTCGGAATTTTCCCATGCTTGACAAGCCCAAGCAAATTTATGTTCTTTACTATAAATATTTTCATCAATTGAACAAACCGAATCAAAATAGACTTCTTTAAGCTTTAGTTGATCTTTTTTTGTTATTTGTTTTAATTTCATATAGTAAATACTTTAAATCATGTTTAGTCAAAATATTGTGGCAATAGGTGGTGGTGGTTTTGGGAGATCATTAGGTAATTTAGAGATTGAAAAATATATTATTTCCTTAGTAAATAAAAAAGTACCCAAAATATGTTTCATACCTACTGCATCTGGAGATAATGACTTATATAAATTAAATTTCTATAGAGCTTTTTCAAAATTAAAATGTGAGACCTCACATATAGACTTTTTTTCAAGAACAGAAGAACTTGAAGAAAAAGTTTTAAGTCAAGATATTATTTATGTTGGAGGAGGTAATACTAAAAGTATGTTAGCTGTTTGGAGAGATTGGAATTTACATTTAATTCTAAAAAAAGCTTATGACAATGGAATTATTATGAGTGGGGTAAGTGCAGGTGCAATATGTTGGTTTGAAAAGGGAATTACAGATTCTTATGCAAAAAGCCTTCAAATATTAGATTGCCTCGGATTCGTAGAAGGTATTGCTTGTCCTCATTTTGATGAAGAAAAAGAGAGAGAACCTTACGTTAATGATTTATTAAATAGAGATTTAATAAATTCATGTATTTGTATTGAAGGATATAGTGCTTTACATATTAATAAAAATGGATTTAAAACAATTAACTTTGGTGATAAAAAAAAATGTTTTAAATTATATAAAGAAAATAATAAAATATTTAAAAAGATCTTCTAGTAAAAAGTTAGCTTTTTAAAATTTTCTAAGCTATAAATCAACTAGAAAAATAATTTTAATTTGGAACAAAAATCTATTCAGAGAGAAGAGTGGAATAACAAACTTGGCTTTATTCTTGCTGCAGTTGGTAGTGCTGTTGGTTTAGGGAATTTATGGGGTTTTGCATATAGTTCATCTGAAGGAGGAGGCGCTGCATTCGTAATTCTATACATTTTTGTTGTTTTAATAGTTTGCATTCCTATATTTGTAGCTGAATTTGCTCTTGGTAGGAATACTAATGTAAGTGCTTATCTTGCACCAATTAAAGCAGCAGGTAATAATTGGGCTCCTCTTGGCTGGCTTTTTATTATTGCACCTATAGCAATTGCTTCCTATTACGCTGTTGTGATGTCTTGGACTGGAGAGGTTTTCTTACTATCTTTATTTGATGGCTTACCTAAAAATGCTAGTGAGTCTGCTAATTTTTTTAAATCTATAAGTACTGGAAATCATGTTTTTATAGGTCAATTATTTAGTCTTGGACTAGGATCTTATATCGTTTCTGGGGGAATAAAAAAGGGTATTGAGAAATTAAATTTAATTTGCATGCCAATACTTTTTCTTATTTTATTTTTACTAGTAATTTGGGCAGCTTTCTTAGGAAAAGCTGGAGAGGGATATAGTAATTTATTATTGAATTTTGATATAAAACAACTCACTAATCCTACAAATATTAGTTTGGCTTTTAGTCAAGCTTTTTTCTCTTTAAGTCTTGGAATCGGAGTTATGATTACTTATGCCTCCTATTTGAATAAAAAAAGTAATCTTCCTAAACAAGCAATTCAAATTTCTTTCTTAGATACCCTCGTGGGTTTAATGGCTGGTTTAATTACTTTTCCTATAATTTATACCTTTAACATGAGTAGTTCAATTAGCGAAAGTACAATTGGAACTCTTTTTACTACTATCCCCACTGGTTTAGGGCAATATGGCCTTGTTGGAAGATTAATGGCAGTTTTATTTTTTGGATTAGCTTATATTGCGGCAATTACATCAATGGTTTCATTACTAGAAGTACCAGTATCTACACTTATAGACAAGTTTAATTTAAAAAGGAAATATGCTTCAATTTATTCATTTCTTTTGATATTTGTTATTGGTATACCTTCTGTTAAGAGTATATCTTTTTTAGATAATTTGGATTCAATTGCTAGAACCTTACTAATAGGAGGAGGTTTTCTAGTGGCATTTCTAATGGGATCTGTATTACCTAGGAGTATTAGAAACAGAACTTGAAAATTCAGGATCGTCTTTAAAAACTAAATACTACCTAAAATTCATGCTTAGATATATAACTCCTGTCCTAGTCGCTTGGGGATTTCTTATTAGTCTTTATGATTTAATGATTAAACTAACTACATAATATTTTAAAATATATAGTAAAAAGCCTAATACATTAAATTTCTTCATTTTTAGCTATTGATGTATAGTCAACACCTTGATATTTCACAAAAGATGCTGTCCATATCTCCTTAGATAAATTTCCTAAATATTGAAGAAATTGAGAGGTATCTCCATCTCTTATCCATTCAGCTTTAATAAATGGTAATTCTTTCTGCATTCTTTTTGGATGCATATGAACTACTAAAAGCCCCTTATCTTCCGATAATCTTTTAATCGCTCCATCATCACTTCTTTGGAATAGTCTAAGTAAGAGATTTAAAATTACATCATTTGCAAGATTTTTAAAGTTATCTTTTTCCCCTATATCTAACTTAATTTCTTTTCCGCCAAGAGGCATTGACCTTTCGTTATTTTGTTCTATTAGTGCAATTGCAATTAAATAATCTTGGCTAGCCATATGTTTTATAAATCGAAGTCTATTTATTCTAGCTCTTAATATACATGAAATAACTTTTAATTTAGATATCAGCTACATTTTAAAATTGATAGCTGTTATTTTTTAAATCAAAAGTTATTAAAGATTTAAATTTATTGCAATTATGCAAATCTAATAAATATAATATTGAGAAAAACTATCTATTTATTAATTTCTGAATTTATCTATAAAACTTGTGCTAGCTAGCAATAAATATTAGAAATGAGAATTACAAGCATCTCTATTTGATGATTGGAAATTAAATAAAATATAAATCATCATTTGATTATGCGCTATGTATTTCCCAGAATTTTTATTTTAGAAATTTATATAAAGAAAATGTATCCAAATTAAGAATCGTAAGTGATGCTTGTATTTGATATTCTTTTTTAATTATTATTAAAATTGTATTATTTCTTGTAATTCTTTAATGTTTAATAATTATAGAGTAGAAATATCTTTTAAAGATTTTGATCAATTAAAAAAAAGGTTAGATTTTTGTGTAAATAAGAAAATTTATAAAATAAATATCCCTTGTAAGGGAAATATTAAAAAGGATTTTTTACAAGAAGTAGTTAAATTTATTGGCGTTAAATATAAAAATTTAGATGTAATTTACCACTATAGTTTTTATCATCAATTTCATAATAATAATAATCTTTCGTACACAAAGTTTTTAAACTTTGTAGAAGTAAATAAAACTTTTAATAAAAGTAATGAAATACTCTTAGTTTCTGGTTCAAAAAAAAGGAGAGAATTTGAGGTCTTGAATATATTAGAAAAATTAAAATCTGATTTAAGTAAAAATATAAAATTTGGAGTAGCATTCAATCCTTATTTCTTTGAAGAAAGATATTATAAAATCGAAAGAAATAGATTGATTGATAAATTAAATTCATATTTTGTTCAGTCTATTTGGCTCCAGTTTGGTTCAGAAATAAATCAACTTTCCAGAGAAATAAATTTTCTAAATAAAATTTTAGGTAATTCTCAAAAATTGATTGATAAAGAAATAAACATATATGGTAGTCTTTTTATTCCCTCTAAGCAGTTTCTTGCAAGATTTAAATTTAGGCCATGGAGGGGCGTCTATTTATCTGAGAAATATTTAAATTCTTTAGAAGAATCAGGTAAAATTACAAAAAATATAATAGATTTTTATTTAAGTAATAGTATTATACCTTTAGTAGAAACTGAATTATGTACTGAAAAACAATTTTTAGAAGCTCATAATTTTATTAATTTATGACTGAATTTTTTAATTTATGCAAAATATATATGATTTAGTTGTAATTGGCGGAGGCATATCTTCCGCTACATTTATTGCGAATATATAAAACAAGGGTTTAACGGAAAGATAGCTGTTGTAGAGGCTGGAAGGGGCTTAGGAGGGAGATGTAGTACCAGATATCGTTATAAAGATAAAAAATTAGCTATAAACCATGGCTGTCCTAATTTCAATATAAAAAATTTTCAAGAAGATATCTGTTTAGATAATTTTATAAAAGAACTTTTAGATAAAAATCTTATAAAAAGTTTAGATAATTCGATTTTTGAGATAGATGAAAATTATAAATTTTCTAAAAATTATCATAATGAATTTTATTTGGGGAATGTTTATACATCAACCACTAATATGAGTAAACTTGTAGAGAATCTAATACATCTTTATAAAACAAAAGATCAAATTGATTTCTATTTTGAAACTTTGATTATTAAATTAAATTTTCAATCAAAAATATGGAATATACTATCAAATAAAAATAAAAAAATTACTGGAAAATTTTTAGTTTGTTCCAGTAATCTCTTGTTACATAAAAGATCATTAGATATTCTAAATGTAGATGAAATCCCACTACGAAAAGCCATAAATAAAAAAAACAATATTAAAATTGATGAAATAATAAGGTTTACTAATAATCAAGAATATATAAAAAGAATTAATTTTTTAATTTTTACAAAAAAAAATTATAATTTAGAAGGTATTTTTAATAAAGACATTATTCATTTCATTTTTAATCAGAAAGCACAGAAAGATATAGGATTTGAAAGAATAATATTTCAAAGACAATTTGATAATAGTCTTGGAATAGTTTTACATACAAGGAATATGGAATTTATTATAAATAAATATGGAAGAGAAGATAGAAATATTTTGAATAAATATTTATCAAATAAATTAAATACTTTTCTAATTAAAAATCATATAGCTTTTAAAAATCTTTTATTAGACGATATTTTCAGAATGAATTGGAGAGCATCACAACCTATTGGAAAAGGGATACCCGAAAGATTTCAACTATGTGAGGAATATAATATTGGATTTTGTGGAGATTGGATTCAATTAGAAGGTTATGGTTCTGTTTATGGTGCTATTTTGAGTGGTTTAAAGTTATCAAATAAGTTTATTGAATTTTATTAGATAATTTTTTTAGAATAGTTTTTATATTAGGATCTTTTTTAAAGATTAATTCTTTACCTTTATCTAAAACTTTATAAAATTTTTCCTTATTCTTGTAAATATTCCATGCTTTTAAGAAATCCTCTATAGACTTTTCCTTGCTTTTACCTCTTTCAATATGATCTCTTTCATGTATCCTTTTCATGCAAATTTCTTTATTTATTTTTAATCTAATCAATAGATAATCATTTCTTGAGAGAAATTTAAGTAATTCCATGGTAAAGATTCCTTCGATAATTAAATTCTCAATATTTAAAGTTTTATTTTGGGTAATTTCTGTTCTTTTTTTTATGAAATCATATTTGTATGAATAATTTATCTCTTTATTTTTTAGAATTTTATTTATTGTCTTTCTTAATAATTTACTATTATGACTAATTTTTCTATCAAAATATGATTCTATAAATTTAGAAAGTAAATTACTTATTTTACCAGTTCTATAAAAATCATCTGTACTGATAATATGACAATTATCTAATTCAAACATAAGTTTTTTAGCGAGACTTGTCTTCCCGCTACCAGATGGACCGGTAATGATAATTATTTTCATTAAATGTAAATATATATTATTTAAGCTACGTAAATTATAAAAGAGCTTATAAATTTGAGAAATATTAACTTCAAATATAAATATTAGAATCCATATTAATATTGTTTATAAAGGAACTGAATTTATTAATTTCGAAAAAAAAATATTATTATATGCTTTTCATATAATTTGAATTAAATTAATACATCAAAAATTATCTAATCAAAAATAATTTTATAAAGAAATTTAAGAGCCTAAACTGATAATTTCATTCTTATTAAGATTATTTACTTGCATAACATTTAAAAATGTGTCTTTATAAGATTGTGAATAAATTAAAATCTAAGTTCACTTGAGTAACGAATTATTTTTTTTAAATAAATTCTTTGAATTTAGATTTTATTAATTACTTAATTGATTAAATGTTTTCCAAAATCTTAAATAAATTAAAATCACTCTTTGGCAAAAAATCAATTTCAAAGACTTCTAAGCCTAAGAAAGTTTTAAAAACAACAAAATCTACAAAAACACATCAAAAGCCTCAAAAGCTACGAAGCCTGTTAAGGGAAAGAAACAAGAAGTTAAACTTTTAATTGAAAGCTTCACTTCAATTCCTGGTGTTGGAGCAAAAAGTGCTAAGGCATTTTATGAAGCTGGTTTTAAATCTACTAAGGATATCTTATCTGCAAAAGAGGAAGAGCTTCTAGCAGTTCCTGGGGTTGGTATAAACTTAGTAAAAAAATTAAAAGACTATAATCCTTAATTAAAAGAACAAACTTAAGATCTAAATTAATTAATGATTCAAAGTTCTTTAATAATCTATTGAATTAATCTAAATAAATTTAAAATTTAAGAAATAAACTTTTAACTATTTCAAACTCTTTTTATTTTAATTTCCGAAATAATCTTTACTCTTCTTCTAGCCTTTCTTCTTTGCTGTAATTTCCTCTTATATTTTTCAATTGGAGTTTCATGGTGTCTAAGCCTTTTTAGATCTGCAAATATACCTGCCTTGGATACTTGTCTCTTAAAACGCCTTAAAGCAGACTCAATTCCTTCATTTTCTCCTACAGTTACTTGTGTCAAGATAATAAATAGTAATTTATTATTACATTTTAACATGCAATATAAGTAATTTACGTTTTATTCATAAACTTTTCTTTGAGAAATTTATTTATTCTTAGTTAATACTATTAATCTTTTTCCATTTTATAGTTTTCTATGAAAATAAGTATAATCTTAAATTATATGATACTTAAATTGTTTTGACTTTTTCAAATTGATGATAATTTATTCAAAATAAATAATATACTTGGTTTATATTTAAATATATTATGAAAAAATTTTTATATATTTAGTATTAATAATATTTTGAAATTTCCTCTATTTGAATATCCTAAAAATTAGATTAAATTAATATATTTAGACCATCAAAATACCTTTATTTATTCTTTAGAAAGAGTTGGTGTAAATGTTGATGCAACTAAACTTAATAAAGCAATAATTTGTTCATCTGGACATTTTGTTTCTCTAATCAAATTCTTACATTCATTAATAATATTTTTATAAGTATCTTCAACTATTCCGTTCATCTCATCTTCGCTGAATGAAAATTTATTGCTCATTTGGTTTAATAACATTAACTATAAACTTTACAAAATCATTCGAATATTATGTTCACTTATTTATTAAAAATTATTATTTCCACATTGGATCTTTATATTTATATTTCTCTTGAGTGCTAGGTCTATAATTATGAAGTTTCTCAATAATGCATGCTAAATCTATAACGTGACTTTTAATTGCTTTACTTTTTATTATGCTTGAAAGAGAAAGTCTTTTTTTTATTTTTAGTAATCCTAACGAAGTTTGCCAAGAATTTTTATTTTTATAAGTTTCTAGCCAAAAGTCAAAAATATCTTCCATTACATTTAAGGGTAGATTAAAGGATATACCTTTTGGAGGATTTTCAATATTAAATCCATCTTTTTTTAAATCATTCATTAAATTATGGAGATTAAAATTTATTGCGAATAGTATATCTTTTGCAGATTCCTCGGCTATTAATTCTTTTCTGTGACATTCCAACAAATCTTTATTTTCTATAGTTGGAAATTCATTATATGTCTTATCAATTAACCAAAAACCTATTCCATTTATTTCTCCGCTAGCAAGAATTAAGTATAAATTTCTACTTATCAAAATTAATTATCCTACTTATTCAAATATAGTATTAGAATTTTAAAAATTTTTTTTTTTACAATAGATATCATATTCTGTACTATAAATTTATCTTTTTTTCTCACAATAAAAACTTTGCTTTGATAAAATAAAGTTTTAAATATGTTTAGTATTACTGAAGTTGAAAAAATGTTTTTTGACCCTATTGATTTAGCTGTATCAATTACTAACAACTACCTTTCTAAAATAAAAGTTATAAATTCTATTTTTTCTTAGGAAATAATCTATTTATTTTTTCCTTTTGGATGATATTTTTCTTATCCCTCATTTTTTTATCTTCTAATGATTCTTTATTTGTGCTTACTGCATAAATTATATAAAAAACTATAGAACTAAAAATAAGACCACAAAATATTATAAATATTCCCAAAGGAGCTGTTGGGCTAAAAATTGTTAAATCTACATTTTCTTTCATACTATATATTCAAAATTTATTTAAATTAGTTTATTTCTTCGTAGCCTAAGAAGGTAGATTTATTAAAATCTTTATAACCATTTAAATATGCTTCGGGATTTTTTTTATCAAAGTTTCTCGCCCTTCTGCTAATCATAAGAAAAGGTATGAATATTGCTCCTACAAAAAAATGTAGTATTAAGAAATCAGAGGGAAAACCGTTAGTCCAATCTGGAAAAAAGAGTAATGTTGAAAAAAAATTATACATATAAATTTAATTATTAATTATTACTATGGCTGATAGAGATCGAAAATATGGGCATTTTTAATAAATTGAAATTTAAATATTATAAATTAAATCTTTTTTGATTATTAAAACTAAAAATTTTAGTTAATATAATTTATTATAAATATATAATTTAATATTTAAATTGTTCAAAATTTTTATTAGCTTTGTAATTGTTAGTATTCTAGTAATTAATCCAATTCAAGGATTTTCTTCTACTGCAACAAATCCAAGTGCAATTGCTCTAAGGAATAGAATTTCTAATAATTTTTCAAATAAATACTGTAAAGGAATTGAAAGTGGTTTTTCAAAAGACCAAGCAATGAGGTCTGCAATTATAGAGACAGAAAATATTGTTGCTTTTTCTATCAATCCTCAAAAAAAGTTTATATTAAAAGATGATTTAGCAAATCAAATATCTATTAAAGTTATAAATAAATGTGGATGGTCTTTTGGGCTTTCCGGTAAAGAAGGGATTAATTATTTTAAAAAGTATTTTTTAGAGATTAATGAAAAAACTACACCTAATAAAAAACTATCAGGTTAATTTAAATATATGAATAATATATCTGATAAAAATGTAATTATTATAATTTTAATCACTATATTTTTTATTTTTGGACTAATTTTTTCTGTAAAATCTCCAGAAAGAAAAGTTATTGATTCTCCTTTAATATGGAAGGATAATTATACACAAAGTTATAAAAACAATGATACTCCTAGTCAAAAGTTTATTTAATTAACAGATATTAATTTAAAAAATAATATAAAATTAAATAAAAAATATTAATATATAAAATAACTATTTAACGTAACCTAGTAATAAAGAAGCTAATTTTATTTCATTGTTATACCAAGCCCTAACAGCCATTGCCCTTCTTGGATCATAAAAGATTTGTTTGCGATACCATTCGAGAGCATCATTATCTGATTTTTTACCATTACAGGACAGACAACAAGGTACGCAATTACTAGTAATAGTTTCTCCTCCTTTGGATCGAGGATATAAATGATCAATTGATTCGGAATTAGATCCACAATAAATACATTTGTTTCTTGTGATTTTATGTAGTGATTCTCTCCAATTTTTATTATTTATTTTTGGACATAATTGTTCTAAATAAATAGCATCTTGATTATGCATTTACAAAAACTAATTTATAAAAGATATTAGCAGATATGACTTCTTTTTGACTTTTAACTTATCGATCAATTTGAATTTAATTCATGAAATGGAACTATAATTAAATTTATCTGATCTTTAGAAAGAATATATTTGTTTTGGATTCTCATATTAATCAAGATCTAAATATTTTAAGCCAATTTATAATTTTTATTATTTCATACTTATCTAATGTATTTTCCTCAATTGCAGGCGGGGGCGCAGGTTTAATTCAATTGCCAGCCTTAATATTATTTGGAATACCTTATTATAAAGCTCTTGCTGTTCATAAAATTGCAACTGTAGCACTAGGAATTGGAGGTTCGATAAGAAACTATAAAAATATAGAAAAAAATTATTTGGTAGTTTTTCAATTAATAATATTTGGTATTCCAGGAGTTATTTTAGGAACCTTTATTGTCTCATTAATATCCGATGAGTATTTGTATTTATTATTAGCAATTTTTACTATATTACTGGGATATTATTCCTTTATTAAGCCTAATTTAGGGTTGATATCTATTCAAAAGAAAATTGGGCCATATACTTATATTAAATTTAATGTTTTAGCATTTATTATTGGAATCTTAAATGGTTCAATATCTTCTGGCACAGGTTTATTGGTAACTATTTTATTAATTCAGACATTCGGCCTAGATTTTCTTACTTCAATTAGCATTACTTTTCTTACTGTAGGAATCTTTTGGAATGCCGCAGGAGCTATAGCACTAAGTAAGATAGGTTCTTTGCCTTTAAATATTATAAGTATATTAATATTGGGTTCTTTTCTGGGAGGATTTAGTGGTGCACATTTGTCAAATTTAAAGGGAAATAAATTTATTAAGAAACTTTTTACATGCTTATGTTTTTTAATTGGTTTAACATTAATATTTAAATTATTTAACTTATATTAGTAAATACTTTATTATTTCAAAATATTATTAATAATTAATCTTTATTGAGTAATCATCATATAAAAACTACTTATTTAATAATCTTGCAGTATTAGTTATGTATAAAATCTCCAATTTAAAAATAGAAATTAATTTCCTATTCTAATTCTCATGAATCAATATCTTGTAAAGGACAATATCCTAGAAATAAAAAAAGGCTTCACAACCGTGAAGCCAGGTGATGGGGAACTTTATTTTTAAACCAAATTCGAGTAAATTGCAAGCCCCCACCTGTAGCGGATTTAATTGATCAATTAAGCGCTACAGATAGTGTTGACATTGAAATTATTGATTAGTTCTTTAATATATATGATTTATTTAAAATCTTTAAATTTAAAATTACTTGTATATTTTCTTATTTAATTTTTAACTTGAATTACTTAATATTCAATGTATTATTCATAAAAGTGCTTATTAATTAAAAAATTATGGTTGAATTGAGTCTATTGACCTTATTAAATCTAGTTGGAAATAATTTTTGTGAATATAGAGATACTGGTTATGATAATTATAAATCTCTTTTATTGGCATATAGTGATGCTAGTTATGAGTTTGGACCTTTAAAAGTAAAAAATGTAATTGAAGAGTCAGACAATTTTAAGGTAGCTGCTATAGCTGTAGCGGCAGTTAAATGCCCAAAATATATTATGGAATAATGAAATTTGAAATAAAAACTGATCAAAATAGATTTTCAGATAGATTGTCATTATCGCTTGCGATATCAATAATTACCTTTTTTGCTGTTCTTTTCACAAATATTTCATTTAATCTAAATAAGTTAACCAGTTATTACGAAATAAATTATTTATGTAGATTAATTCTTGTAGATAAATCACAAAGCAACTTTAAAAAATTATCAAAACTGACTAAACAATTAAAAAAACAAAAAATTTGGGATTTTTGTAGGGAATTTAGCTTTTAATTTTTATTAACTAGAAGCAGAGGTATAAAATCTTAGCGCAAATTTCCAAAATTTCCTAGAAAAAATTAAAAAAGTCATAGATACTAAAACTTCTAAAATTATTTTCCATGCAGGAGATAAACCCAGCAAAACTTCTGATGGAATAGTTGTTATAAATGTTATTGGTATAACAGTGCTAAAAAATATTCTTAAAGAAAAAGAAAATGAATCCATAGGAAATCTACCCATATATAAAAAAGATCTTAAAACTTCAGTCGCGTTCCATGTTTTAACAAACCATATGGTAGTTGTGGATATTAAGAACCACAAACTGTATAAAATTGAGATTGAACAAATTAATGTAATTATTAATAAAATAAAAGACCAAATTGTAAAAGATATATTATTTATATAAAAACAATAACTGAGAACAAAAAAACCTAATAATATTTCTATTAATCCTGTAGGAGAAATTCTTTTAAAAGAAATCCAAAACTGGCTATCTATAGGCTTTAGTAAAACATAATCTAAAGTTCCTTCTCTTATGTATTTTACAATTTCCTTTAAATTAGGATTAAACCAAGTATTAGTAACTCCATTTAAAATAGTGTATATACCCTGTATTATTAATGCTTGGTTGAAATTCCATCCACCTATCTCATCTGTATTTGAGAAAAATATAGATAGTAAAAAAACGCTTCCAATTAGTCCTAAAATAGAGGTTAATAAATCAATAAATAAATTAATCTTATACTCCAATTCAATAGAAAAAGAGGAATAATTAAAATAAGAATAAACTTGTAAATATTTTTTTATATTCATAAACCCATAGCAGTAAACTTTTTTGTTCCAGCTTTCCATGATTTCTTAAAAATAGTAAAAAATAAAATAATCCATAAAAACTGTATAAATATGCCTTCAGTTATATTGGCTTGATTCCCAGATAAAATACTTGCAGGGAAATCTATTAAATAAGGAAAAGGTGTTAGATAAATCCAAGACTTTACATAGGGAGGAAATGATGAAACTGGAGCTAATAATCCAGAAAGAAATAATGTAGGAATAAATAATAATTTCTCAATGGAGCTTGCTTTCTCTGTCCAGAAACAAAAACTAGCGATAATTGATTGCATTAGAAATTGTATTAAAAATGAGAAAAAAATACTTACAAGAGAAATTATTATTGTCAAAAAAGAAGGTATCCATAAACTTTGTGGATTAAATATAAAAAAAAATATAGCTATGAATAATGCAAAAGGAAACCTTGTTATTTGTTCAGCAATATGTTGAGCAAAATATCTTATGAAAGGATGTAAAGGTTGAATAATATATGGAGATACCCTGCCTAAAAGAGCATCTTCTTCAAATGTGAATACAACCCAAACTACAGAAAATTGTCTAACAAAAAATGCACTTAAAAAATATCTAGAAAGCATTACATTACTAATATTTATTGATTCGTTTAATCCATTATTGGTCCATATATTCAACATGAAAAATGGTATAACTCCAGAAATAGCCCATAAAGCAATTTCAGCTCTATATTCAAGCATATTTGCATATTGAGTTTTAAATAAAGTACTGAATTTATAGATTGATGAATTTTTCATTTTATTTTTTATTAATTAAAATTTTTCCAATTACCTCATCAATTGGAGGTTCATTAATGTGTAAGTCCTCAATATCAAATTTATTTAATATCTCTTTAAGAGTATTTTTGAAATCTAATTTGTTTACTGTAAAAGTGATTTGATTATCATTAATATTTTTTATTTCTAAATTTAATTTTTTTAAATTTTCTATATCTTTTATAGATTTGCATATGATTGATACATCTTTATTTGGTGAAAGTTTTGTTAATAATTTCTCAAGTTTTCCATCATATGTAATATAACCTTCATGAATACAGATTACTCTTTTACAAAGGTAAGTTATATCCTTCATGTAGTGGCTGGTTAATAGTATTGTTGCACCTGTTTGTTTATTATAAATTTGAAGAAATTTTCTTAAATTTGCTTGAGCATTTATATCAAGTCCCAATGTAGGTTCATCCAAAAATAAAATGCTAGGTTTATGTATTAATGCTGCTAGTAATTCAGCTTTCATACGTTGGCCTAAAGATAGTTTCCTGACAGGTAAATAAAGTTCAGAATCTATTTCAAGCATTTCAGATAAGTCTTTAATTCTTTTTATTGCTTCATTTTTTTCTATACCGTATATTGAGGCATTTAAATAAAAGGAATCTATCGGTGGTATATCCCAAATAAGTTGTTGTTTTTGTCCCATTATTAAAGTTATTTTTTTTAAAAATGATGTTTCCCTCTCAAAAGGACGAGATCCAGCAACTGAAATATATCCATTTGATGGATAAAGCAAACCACATAGGATTTTCAGTATTGTAGTTTTACCTGCGCCATTAGCACCAAGAAATCCAACTATTTCTCCTTCATTTATTTCAAAATTTATATTCTTAACAACTTTTTTTTCAATGGTTTTTCTATTGAAGAAATGTCTTAAAGTACCCTTTATACCTGGAGTTTTGGCAGAAATAGTAAAAGATTTTGTTATATCTTTAACCTCTATTATATTCTTTCTCATTTTTTATTATTTTTTCTAATCTAACTTATTTTCTATTACAAATGTGAGGTTATATTATCAATATTATTTTCTATTTATTTAAAAAATATCCTTTAAAGAGTAAATTAACCAAGAAAAAAAGTTAATAGGATTAATAAGTTCTTTAACATTTGTTCTTGGTTTATATTTTAAGTCTTTTAACAAATTACTAATAAAAATATTTTTCTCTAAAGCATCATCTCTTGGAATTATTTTACCGTTATCATCAAGTATTTCAATTTCATTTTCAAAAAACCATTCTTCTTCTCCATTTGAAAACTCTACAATAACTCCCACTCCTTTTCCATCAGTTAGTCGAAAATCTTTTACTTTAAAACTGGAACTATCTTTAATTGCATTAAGTGTTTTAGAAGATAACCTATCCTTTGATAGATTAACATTAATATTTACAAGAGAGCCTACTTTAACTAAATCTAAAAATTCCATGAATTAAAGCTACCATAAATGATTAAAATATGAGTGAAAATATTAAATTTATATTTTATTTTTTATTCGAAAGTTTAAATACCGCTTCAAGAATCCTTTTTATAGATATAGTCAATATTCTTAAAATAACAAATCCTATTCCAAGCCATCCTAGTAATACAGTGATAGATAATAAACTTGAACCTAAATCCTTTTGAAGTAAATCAGACATACTAAAGTTAATATAAGTAATTGAAACTATACATATAATATCTTTCAATTGATTTTTTAGTAAAATAAAATTATCTGTAGCGACTACCTTTAAACCATATACGATTTGGATATTCTCTAATTTGATTCTTATCAACTAAATATTTATTAAGATCTGATTTTAAAAAGTTTGATCTTTTCTTCTTATCAAAATCTTGTTTTAAAATTGTAATCATTTAGTAAAAACTTTATCTTACTTTTACATAGAAACTATACTTTTCAAGTTTTTTCAGAAAATTAAGCTTAAAGTAAATTTATTGTATTTATATATACACTTATCTAATTTATTTTGAATATATTAAATTTAAATGATTGACTTATTAAACAAGTAAGTTATATTAATGATAATTTTTATTTAAGGATGAGTAAAGAACTTGAAGCTTTTGACATGTTTGTCGATGATATTATTTCATCTGAGGACAATTTATTAAAAGGTGAACTTGATTATTTAATAATGCAGTACATTTTTGAATCTTTAGAGCTTGATAATTTCAATGATAATAATAAATCTTCAAGTTCAGGCGACTATGCTGATTCATATTTAGTTGCCTAAAAAATGTTTAAGTTTCTTTATAACAATTTTTGGTATCCTTTTTTCGGTAAAATATTATATAAATTTGTTTTTTTAATTGAAGGTAAAAATAAACATAATAAAAAAGCTATTAATAAATCTCCAAGAATAAAAGATTAATCTTAGCCCGTAATAACTTATATATTGATAACAACAAATTTCATTCCTAAGTTTATTTATTTATTGCAAGTTTTAAATAGGTATTTCTAGAAAATGAATAATTTAAAGAACTCAAAAACTAATAATTTAAAACCATACACAGTACATTATCGAAATTTTAATAACATACGACTAGAAAATTGCTTTTATGCATTTGATGCTTTTGAAGCAAGGACTTTAGCAATGGAATTTAATAAATATATACATGATCATCCAAATAGTATAGATCTTATAAGGTGTGAGAATTAAAAAATATTTGTAAATTTTTTATTATTTAAAAATTATATCTTTTGAACCAGAAATTGCTAAATCTTCTTGTAGACGCTTCTCGCAGGATAGAACGCGTGACCAACTAGGTAATTGTTGTGTAGCGGGACTTTTTAAGAAATTTTCAGTTGCAGGTCTAAGTAATTTTGCAAATTTTTGTACAGATAGTTCCTCTTCATGCCTATCATATGGAATTTTGTTTATCGCAGAATCTAATCCAAATTGTTTAACTCTATCTTCCCCAACCCTTTTATAGAGGACTTCTAATGTTGAAAGTTTTGTATTAGTTAATGTTTCAGCTTGGTGCTCCATTAATCCTCTTAAAACACTTGATAAAATTTCAGTACACATTCTTTGTAAACCATCCTTTGCAGATGATCCTATGGTTTTATGTTTATGATCAAATAGCCCAAGATCTACTTGCGCAATTTTAGATGTCCTTACATTCCTATATACCTCTGAAAGAAGACCTATCTCTAAACCCCAGTCACAAGGAATTCTTAGATTCATGGCAAGATCTTTAGTAAATGCGAATTCTCCTGCTAATGGATATCTAAATGACTGGAGATATTGTAGAAATGGACCTTTCCCAACCAATTGCTCTAAGCTATCTAATAGCGGTCCAACAAATAACCTTGTTGCTCTGCCCTGTAATTCATTAGTTTCTAGAGATAATCTGCTATAAAAAGCCTTTACGTATGAGATTCCATATGAATCATCTAACAAAGGTAGAATCATTTTAGAAGGATATAATGAACTGAATGTTCTTATATCAGCATCAAATAATGCAACTACTTCAGATTTTCTTGTCGCAACTCCTATCCCTTGCCAAACTGCCCAACCTTTTCCAGGAGTTCCAAGTAATTCAAGACCATTTTTTTCTTGAGATTTGAGAAGTTCTATAACTGAAGGGGAATTCGTCCATTGTAAATGAACGGGAAATGGCATTGATTCAAAAAATGATTTTGCGCTTTTTACCTGTTCTATTGACTTTGCTGATAAGGCAATTACAAGCTCATTTAATCCATTTAAATTTTTAAGAACTTCTTTTATAGATTTTAATGCAGGTCTTTCAAATTCTTCATATAAGCAAGGAATTAATATTGCAGTTGGTCTATTCTTTAACCCTTTATTTAATTCGTTGATTAAATCTTTCGTAATACCATATTCATGAATTGTTGTGATTAATCCTTGTTGAAAGTCCATTTGCTATTTGATGTGCAGAATAGTAGTAATAACTTCGAAGATTTTTTCAAAGTAATGAAAAATAATTTAAATAAAAATTTAGATAGATTTAATCTTAAAGAATTATTGGAAATAATCTACCATGATCATGATAGCGAAGAATTAAATGTAGTTTTATCTCAGTTATCAAAGATACTTTTTCAATATCAAAATGAATCTGGTTTTATCAATGAGAATAGAATAATTTCATGGAATCAAAATCATTCTGTATTAATAACTTATGCTGATTCAGTTCAAAGAGAAGGTGAGCCAACCTTAGTTACTTTAAATATTATTCTGGAAAAGTACTTCCAAGAATTATCTAAAGTAGTTCATATTCTTCCATTCTTGAAGTCAACAAGTGATGGTGGATTTGCTGTATCAAGCCATAAATTATTAGATGAAAAGTTTGGAAATTGGAATGATTTAAAAAGATTATCTAAAAAATATATTTTGATGGCAGATTTAGTTCTTAATCATGTTTCATCTTCTCATCCTTGGGTACAACAGTTTAAAAAAGGACAAGAACCAGGTTTATCAAATATTTTTGCACCTTCAGAAGATTTAGATTGGAGTAATGTAATTAGACCAAGAAGTTCCTCATTATTCTCTCAAATTAATACAAGTGAAGGTCCTAAGAAGGTATGGACAACCTTTGGGCCTGATCAGGTTGATTTAAATTGGCAAAATCCAAGAATGCTCTTAGAGTTTTTAAATTTAGTGATTTTATATATTAATCATGGAATTAAGTGGTTCAGATTAGATGCCGTGGATTTATTTGGAAACAATCTGGAACTACTTGTTTACATCTCTCAAAAGCTCATTTGATAGTAAAAGTATTAAGAATAAAACTTTCTAGCCTCTTAAGTGATGGAGTTTTAATAACCGAGACAAATGTTCCTCAAAAGGAAAATCTTTCTTATCTTGAAACAGAGGATGAAGCTCATATGGCATATAATTTTCCGCTCCCACCTCTCTTATTAGAGGCAGTAGTTACTTCCCGTGCAGACATACTAAATACCTGGATTTATAATTGGCCAATGCTACCAGAAAATACAACGCTTTTTAATTTCACAGCTTCACATGATGGAGTAGGTTTGAGGCCTTTGGAAGGTTTAATGAATGAAGAGCGAATAAAACAACTACTAATTAATTGTGAAAAAAGGGGGGGACTAATTAGCCACAGAAGATTATTTAATGGAGAAGATAAGCCTTATGAGTTAAATATAAGTTGGTGGAGTGCTATGGAGGATTCAAGTAGAAATTCTCAACGTTTTCAGCAAGAAAGATTTATATTATCTCAACTTCTCGTAATGGCATTAAAAGGTGTTCCAGCTTTCTATTTGCCTGCTTTATTAGGATCTGAAAATGATATTAAAAGATTTTCTTTGACAGGGGAAAGAAGGGATTTAAATCGTGAAAAATTTGAATTTAATAAATTATTAATACAGTTAGAGGATAAAAATTCTGTAGCAAGGAAAAATTTAGAAATTTTAAGTAATGCAATGAAAATAAGATCAAAAATTAAGTCATTTCATCCATCTGCAGAGATGAAATGCTTAACGAAAGGTAGAAGAGATATAGTAGCAATTCAAAGAGGAGTTGAAAATAATTCAATAATTGCTATACATAATATTACTGATAATAAATTAGATTTTTCAATTGATGATTCTTTAAACAATTCTTTAAAAGATGAGTGTAATTATTGCGATTATCTATCTGGTAAAGAATATAGTAATTTAAATTTTGTCCTTGATCCTTTTCAAGTCTTATGGATTGGTAAAAATAAATGATTAATAATTCAAAAATTTGGATAGTATCTGATGTTGATGGAACACTTATGGATCATTTTTATGATTTAACACCAGCAAAAGAAACAATAACCTGGTTGCAAAGATTAGGAATCCCAGTAATTCTTTGTACTAGTAAAACTAAATCTGAAGTAAAGATTATTAGAGATGATCTAAACCTAAAAGATCCTTATATCGTTGAGAATGGCGGTGCAATATATGGAGAGTATTCTGATGGGAAAGAATGGAAAATTATATTAGGTAAAAGTTATAATATTTTGGAGAAAATTTTGAATAATCTTTCTGATAATATAAATTTTAAATTAAGACCTCTTAATACATTATCTGATGATGAAGCTACAAATTTAACTGGACTTCAGGGGGATTCTTTAAATTTAATGAGAGATAGGCATTGGAGTATGCCATTTTTAAATCCACCAGATACTTTTGATGAAGATTTAAAGAGACTTTGTGAAATATATGATGTTGATATCTTTAGAGGAAATAGAATGAGTCATTTGCTATCTAAAAATTCTAATAAAGGAATAGCTATAAAAACACTTTTAAATAAAAACAAAAATTTAAATGTACAAATAATTGGTTTAGGCGATTCTCCAAATGATTTACCACTTTTAATGAATTCAAATTATAAAATAGTTATTTCAGGAATTAAAGGACCAAATCAATTACTTTTAAATCAATTAAAAGGAAACGAATTTTGTATTTCTAAAAAACCTCATGGTTATGGATGGAAAGAAGAGGTTTCTAAATTAGTTACAAAGTTATTGAATAAATGATTACTTTATGAATTTAGACAAAATTAAATTTCCTTTAAATAATTATGAAAAACTAATCAATGATATTTCAGGATTGAAACTTGATGAATGGATAAATTTTTGGGAAAAAGAAAGAGAGATCTTGTCATATGTTTCTGAGTATTATCGCGAAAATTATAGAGATGATTGGCTTTGGGGAGTTATTTTACCAATATTATCTGATATTTATACTTTAAAAAAATCTACGAATAAGAGAATAGTTATTGGCTTATCAGCTTTACCTGGAACAGGAAAAACAACCCTTGGTTTACTAATTGAAAGACTTTCATTAAAAATGGATATTAAAACTTCTGTAGTTTCTATGGATGATTTTTACTTGCCTTTTAAAGAGATGAATATAGCTATAAAAGATAATCCATGGAATGTGTCAAGAGGCTTCCCTGGAAGTCATTCAATTTCTTTGATTGAAGAGAGAATTTTAGAATGGAAGAATACTGGAAGATTTAATTATCCAGTTTTTGACAAGTCATTAAGAAATGGATTAGGAGATAGAAGTTGCTGGAAAATAGATTTTCCTGAAATTTTAATTTTAGAAGGTTGGTTCTTAGGTGTTAATCAAATTTCTTCTCAGATGATTTCCTCAGAGAATGTAAAACCACCACTCCATACAAGAGAAATAGAATATAGATCAAAAATACAAAAAAACTTAAATGAATATTTGAAAATTTGGCAATTAATTGAGAAGATTTGGCAAATAAGGCCAAAAAATTTTTCATACATGGATCAATGGAAATCTAATCAAGAAAATGAAATGTTAAGAATTAAGGGTAATGCTCTAGTTGATAATCAATTAACAAATTTTCTAAGAATGTTGAATTGCTCAATTCCTCAAAAAAGTTTTAATGAAATTAATTCTAAATATATGATCTTATTAAATAAAAATCGAGAATTAATAAGTGTTTCATTGAATATTTAAAGAAATAAATTTTAAATATCTTCGACTCGATATTTTTCGTAATAGGAATTTTATATATTGATAATATTCAAAAAGATTATTTAAATATTTAATGTATAGTTTTTCCTCTTTTGCTATAGGTGGATTTGTACCATCTGCAGCAGCCTCGGGTGCTTTATTATTAATAGGACTGGCTGTATTTTTCTACCTTGGCATTAAAGGACCTAAAGATTATTAAAGAACTTTGGTGAACATAAAGAGCTTTTATTCAAAATACTCATATAATATTATATGGAATTAACAACGGTACTTTTCTTTTTTAGCTTTCCTTTTGTTTTATTGACTGCTTACTTTGGTACAAAAAGTAATTTTTACGAAAGTGATAACTATAAAGGAGATGGTTGCGCTCATGATGTAAAAAGGTAAATAATTTAATCTTTACCTCCATAAATACATGTCCATTTACTATCAAATTGCCAGACTGGTTTGTATATCTCTTTTGTAATTTTTTCACCAGCTATTAAACAGGTTTCTAAATTTTTCATAGGTAAAGAATATAAAGATGGACTTGTTATACCACTTACTTCTGGCCTACCACTTGGCCCTTGTCTATATGTACCTATAACTAGCCAATAATTAGCTTTTATTGGATTTGCTATATTCAAGATTCCCAATATAAATAGAAATTTAAAAATTATTTTATAGGTCATTTTAGTTTAAAAATTGGTAAAAGAAATTTTTTTATAAATATTTATTCCTATACTAAATGAAAATACTTTATGAGAACCTTTCTTGAATTATCTTAAATATTTATTTTATGGAATTATTCAAGGATTTACTGAATTTTTACCAATTAGTAGTAGTGCCCACTTAAAAGTATTGTCTGAATTTTTCGGTTTACAAGATCCAGGATCCTCTCTATCTGCAATAGTTCAAATTGCAAGTGTTTTAGCCATATTAATATATTTTAGAAAAGATTTTAGAACTATTAATGGTATTTCCTTCGTAAATAATTATTTGTATAAAAGAAAAATATTCATATCAATATTAATCGGTTCAATTTCTATTGTATTATTAGGCGGATTTATCAAGTTTATAATACCTCAGTTTTATGAAACATATCTCCGCTCAAATGTATTAATTGGTGTCATTTCAATTCTTACAGCTTTATTAATGTACTTATCACAATTAACAAAAAATAAAGATATCACATTAGAAAATCATAGTTTTTTAAATAGTTTTCTTATAGGTTTAGCCCAGTCTTTCGCTATAATTCCTGGCGTTTCTAGATCAGGAATAACCATAACTATGGCCCTTTTACTTGGTTGGGAAAGAGTTGATGCTGCAAAGTTTTCTTTCTTACTTGGAATACCAGCAATATCATTAGCTGCTTTGGTTGAAATTTTTAGTTCAATTAAAGGAAATCTATTTATATCTTATGGACCTCTTTTTGTTGCTTTAATTTCAGCTTTCATAACTTCATATATTTCAATTAAATTTTTAATTAGATATATTTCATTGAAAGGTTTAAAGGCTTTTATTTTTTATAAATTATTTTTTGGGATATTAATTTTATTTTGGGAAATTTTTTAATAAAAATATTTAATATTTATGCTAGTCTTTAAATGCTTATTTTTAATAAATGTATTATTTTATATCTATTCAATTAGGTGAAGTAGAAGTCTCTAATTTAACTTTAGGAATATTAATATTTTTCTCATCCTTTACATTTTTGGCAGTTGGTGTTAGTTCATTTAAATTATATAAATCATTAATAAATAGTGATAATAAGGATTAATATCGGAACGGCGGGATTTGAACCCACGACCCCCACTACCCCAAAGTGGTGCGCTACCAAGCTGCGCTACGCCCCGTTATATTAAATATGATATCCTAAAATTTCTTTTTTATGATTTATAGATTTTTTTATAATTTTCTTAATTAATAATTTTTGATCAACTTATATCTTACTATTAATATAGGATGATGATTTTAAAATTTATTTTAATAAAGATTTTAATCATTTTAATTTAATTATTTTTAAATTTATGAAATTGGTTCATTAGTAGATATTAAGACGCATTTATCAACTTCCCAATTAAAGTTTTCCCATATTTCCTCTTTTAATTTGTAATTTGAATTTTCAAAGTCTTTTAAATTGATTTTTGTGGGAGATGCTGAACAATATTGCCTGCTTCCAAATGATGCAAGGTATTGTTGGTGGTAGTCTTCAGCATAAAAATATTTATTTATTTTTTTTATTTCAGTTTCAATTGTTCCAAAATTATTATTTTCTAAAGCTTTTTGATAAGCTTTTTGGCTATTAATGATTATTTCTTCTTGGTTTTTATTGTTGAAATATATAGCAGATCGATATTGCGTTCCACAATCATTTCCTTGTCTATTTTTTTGTGTGGGGTCATGACATTCCCAAAACATCTTCAATAAATCACTAATATCTATGACTTTCTTATCCCAAACAACTTTTACAACTTCAGCATGGCCTGTATAGCCAGAGCAAACTTCATTGTATGTCGGATTAATTGTTTCGCCACCAGAATATCCTACAGAAGTAGTTATGACTCCAGGAAGTTTCCAAAAGCACTTTTCTGCTCCCCAAAAACATCCACAACCAAATAAAATTGAATCCTCTCCGAGTTCTGGTTCTTTAAAAATATTTGTTTTTAAAATCCTGTGTTTGAAAAATTTATCGCTTTTACCTTTATCATCATTTTTATTTTTAAAAAGTTCAAACATTTAAATTCTTTTTATTTATATTATAAATATTTTAAATTATTTTTGAAAATTAAAGTAAGAATTTATTTGTTTAAATTATCTTCAAAATTTTTAACAGCTAGTTCTCTTTCCCATAAATTTTTATAAAGTCCATCTTTTTCTATTAAATCCTTATGAACACCTTCTTGAATTATCTTTCCTTTATCCATAACTAAAACTCTATCGCATGTTGCTGCCACTGATAATTGGTGACTTATCATTAATATAGTTTTGTTCTTATTATCTCTAATTTCTTTGATAATTTTAGAAGCAGTTTTATTATCTACGCTAGCCAAAGCATCATCTAGAACAATAACAGGAGCGTTAACAAGAAGTGCCCTTCCTAAAGCTGTTCTTTGTCTTTGACCACCACTTAGTGTAATACCTCTTTCTCCTACTAAAGTATTATATCCTTTTGGAAAATTGATAATATCCTCACTTAGACCTGCCTTCCTAGCTGATGTTTTTACTAAATCTATAGATGCTTTGGGATCTCCAAATCTAAGATTTTCTGAAATTGTTGATGTGAATAAAAATGCTTCTTGAGGAACAATTGCTACATTTTTTCTTAAGTATTTAAGATCTATTTTTTTTACATCAATATTGTCAATAAATAATTGATCTTTAGGAATATCTATTGTTCTACCTAAAGCTTTAGCTAATGTTGTTTTCCCGCAACCAACTGGTCCAACAATTGCAACTAGCTCACCAGGTAAAATTTTAAGGTCAATACCATCTAAGGCATTCGTTTTAGAACTTTCGTATCTTATTTTTAGATCTTTCGCTTCAATTAAGCCTTTAATTGCTTTATTTGATTTTTTATAACTTTTATTATTTTTAATTTTTGGTTCGCTTTGAAAAATTTCTTCGATTCTATCTAAACTTACTTGACCTAATTGAAAAGTATTTAGTGTAAATCCTAATAATGCTGTAGGAAAAACTAATCTCTCAACATAAAGTATTAATGCAACTAATCCACCTATAGTTATAAATCCATTCTCAAGTTGTGATGTACCTAGTGCTAGTAGTAGTAATAAGGAAATTGATGAAATGCCCTGAAGGAGAGGAAATAATGTACTTGCTGTTCTAGCAAGTTTAATAGCTGCATTTCTATAAGCCTTGTTAAATTTATTAAATTGATTATATTCTGATGATTCTTGTGCATAAATTTTAATTGCACTTATTCCTGATAAATCTTCTTGTATTAAGTCACTTAATTTTGATAATGCCTCTTGCTGTAAACGCCTTTGATTAACCATTCTCCCTCCAAATAAACCTACAATTCCAAGAATTATTGGAAAAATTAATAAAGAAGAAATAGTTAAGGTTTTATTAATAGAGAACATTGATGGGATTGTTAATGAATAAGCAAGAATGATATTGCACAGACTTAGTACTGTAAAACCTAATAATCGCCTAACATTTTCAACATCACTTGTAGCTCTTGCAATAATATCTCCGCTTCCCATCTTTTGAATCCAATCTGGATCTTGAATTAGTAAGTGATCAAAAAGTTTTTGTCTTAATTTAACTTCTACTTTTCTACCAATACCAAAAACTATTTGTCTCGAGGATAATCGGATAACACCCATTAAGGTTGCTAGAAGTATTAGCCATAGAGATTTTGATATTATAAAATTTCTAGAAAATCCTTCTTGGAGTTGGTCAATGATATTTTTAACTTCCAATGGAATTATTACACTTAAAATATTTACGATTAATAAAGCAATTGCACCAATTAATAATTCTTTTTTAAATGGTTTAAGGTACTTTCTTATAATATTTAATTTCAGATTGTTCATTAAGTTTTTCCAATAAGATTAAGATAATGTTTCATTTTTAAATTTGTGAGCTAATTTTATAAAGATAAGCTTTTTTTACTATGGAAGATGATCAGATTCATCCCCTTCATGATATTGATAAAAATATCATAGATGCTCTTGTCGTTAAACAAATACCTTCAGATATAGATTTAATAAATTTAGCCAGATTAATTAACAGATATCAAAATTTTCCTGGAGAAAAAGATCTTAAAAATGATTTAGAAAAGATTATCAAATTTTGGAATATTTCAGAAGAATTATTATTTGCAAAAACAAGAGATATTTGGTCAAATAATTTTAAACCAAATAATGCACCAAAAGATTTAATTGGTTCAGGTTTTGATACTTCTAACTAATCTGCAAACTCAAAATGACAATATCAAATCAAATATCTTCAATTCTAGAAACGATTCTTCAAGGGAATGATTTGGATGAAAATATGTCAAGAACTCTTATGAATGGTTGGCTTAATGATGATATTTCTCCAATAAAGTCAGCTGCTATATTGGCAGGCTTAAGATGCAAAAGAGTTACTGGTATAGAGTTGGCAACTATGGCAAATATATTACTTGATGCTTGTGTTTTGCCTATTGATAGGCCTGATTTATTTCTTGTAGATACATGCGGTACTGGAGGAGATGGAGCTAATACTTTTAATATTTCTACGGCTGTTGCTTTTGTCGCTTCTGCATGTGGAGTAAATGTATCAAAACATGGAAATAGAAGTGCAAGTGGGAAAGTAGGTTCTGCAGATGTTCTATTTAACTTAGGAATCAATTTAAACGCCCCTTTAGAAAAGGTTATAAAGGCTTTAGATGATATAGGAATTACTTTTCTATTCGCTCCCGCATGGCATAAATCACTTGGCAAGTTAGCTCCAATCAGAAAAGATCTTGGGGTGCGAACTGTTTTTAATCAATTAGGTCCATTAGTAAATCCTCTAAGACCGAATGCTCAAGTCCTTGGTGTAGCTTCTGAGGATCAACTCGAACCCATGGCATTAGCTTTACAAAAACTTGGAATGAAAAGAGCCATCGTCATCTTTGGATATGGCGGATTGGATGAGGCATCACTAGAAGGGCAAAACAAAATTATTTTTTTAGAGAATGGAGTCTTAAATTCATCTACCATTAATTTTTCTGATTTTAAATTTAATAATATTTCTAATAATGACCTCGTTGTTTCTGGAGATTTGACTAATGAAGAGATACTAATATCTGTATTAAATGGGAAAGGAAATAAAAGTCATATTAGTGTAGTGGCTTTTAATACAGCTCTCGTACTTTGGGCGTCTGGCATAGAAAATGATCTTTCTAATTGTATTAATATCGCTTTCTCCTCTATAGAAAAAGGTTTGCCAATGCAAAAATTTCTAAACTTAAAAAGTTATTTAGAGGAAAATTAAATAAACTAAACAAATGAATGATCCTTTTAAAAAAAATGCGAAGTTAGTTCTTAATAATGGAGTAATATTTAATGGTTATTCCTTTGGTGCAAAAGGTAAAGCGATTGGTGAGGTCGTTTTTAATACTGGGATGACTGGTTATCAAGAAGTTATGACTGATCCAAGTTATTTTGGACAGATTTTAGTATTTACATATCCAGAAATTGGGAATACAGGTATTAACTTTGAGGATTCAGAATCTGATAATAATATTGTTAAAGGAATAATAGTAAGAAACTTTTCAAATAATACCAGTAATTGGAGATCAAAATTATCTTTAGACCAGTGGTTAAAAAAAAATAATGTAATAGGCTTATTTGGAATAGATACGAGAGCTTTAGTAAAGATATTAAGAAATAATGGTTCAATGAATGGAATTATAATTTCCGATGATATTAGTATCGAAAGTTGCAGGAACTACTTAGATAAAACTCCAAGTATGAGTGGATTGAATTTTGCTTCTCAGGTTTCTACTACTAAAGAATATTTTTGGAATCATTCTGAATCTAATTTTTCATTTGGAAACATCAAAAGCATTCATAAAAAAGAAAAATTAAAAGTTGTTGCTATTGATTTTGGGATTAAAAAATCTATTTTAAATAGATTAACTTACTATGGTTGTGATGTAATCGTTTTACCTTCTAAGACTTCAATTGATAAAGTTTTATCTTATGAGCCAAATGGTATATTTTTTTCTAATGGACCTGGAGATCCTTCATGTGTTTATGAAGGTATAAAGTTAGCAAAGGATTTAATTGAGATAGGAAATATACCCATGTTTGGAATTTGTTTGGGTCATCAAATATTTGGATTAGCTTTGGGCGGCAAAACTTATAAATTATCTTTTGGACATCGTGGTTTAAATCATCCCTGTGGTATTGGTAATAAAATTGACATAACAAGTCAAAATCATGGATTTGCATTAGCGGCAGATTCAATCCCAAAAGATATAGCTGAAGTTACTTTTTTAAATCTAAACGACAAGACTGTTGCCGGTTTAAAAATTAAAAATAAACCTATTTTTAGCGTACAATATCACCCTGAAGCCTCTCCTGGCCCTCATGATTCAGATTATTTATTTAATAATTTTGTTTCTCTAATGTTAGAAAGATGTTGACATATTCTATTCTTTTGATTTGATAATTACATTTAATAAATTATTTTTTGGAGGAATAAATCATAGAAGACTTCCAAAGACTTACAGTTTCTCTACGGGGAAACATTACTGTAAAAGAAAAAAAAATCATTTTTACTTTTACAGGACAGTTAGATGCCTTTTCTGAGAAACAATTTAAGACATTTGTCACCAGTTATCTTGAAAAGGATCCTATGCCATTTGTGATTGATCTAACTAAGATAGATTTTCTAGACTCCTCAGGTCTTGGAGCACTTGTTCAAACAGCTAAGGAATGTAAAAAACTTAAGCTGGATTTTTCTGTAATTGGAAATTCTAGAGTTGTTCAAACTATTAAATTAGTTAGATTAGGAGATTTTTTAAAATTAGAGTCTACTCTGGAAAATGCCTTACAAAAATTAAAAACTTGAAAAACTGGTTAATTAATCTAGAACCAACTGAAACAACTTTTGAAATCGGGGTTATTCAGCTAGCTTGGTTAGGAGATGCTGTTTGGGAATTACATCAAAGAATGAGATACATAAAAATGCCTGCAAAATCAAAGGATTTGCACTTATCTGTTGTTAATAATGTTAAAGCTAATTCCCAAGCAGAATCTTTAATTTTTTTAGAACCATTATTAAATGATTTTGAAATTGATCTTGTAAGAAGAGCTAGAAATAAAACAAAAAGATCTCCAAAAGGAATTCAACCAAATATTTATGCAAAATCTACTGGCTTTGAGACGTTAATTGGTTGGTTATTTTTAAATAATCCAAAAAGATTATCAGATCTTTTTGACCAATTAGAATTAAAGTAATCAAAAAATTTTTATGAAAAGTAAATCAAATAATAAATATGGAAAATTCTCTAAAAATAATTTTAGAGATAATCAAGAATCAAAGAGTTTTAGTAAAAAGAAAACAAAAAGAACAGATGATTCTCAACGAAATTACAGTAAGTCTTCTAATAATAATTTTCTAGTAGATAAAAATGATTATGAATACCAATCAAAAAATAATTATAGAAAATCTTCTAAAAATTCAAGTGAGATAAAAATTCATAAAAATAACAATCAATTTGCAGAAACTAACTTAGAAGATTTTATTTGGGGAAAGCATTCAGTATTAGCATCTTTAGAGAGCGGCAGACCTGTAAATAGAATATGGTGTACTTCTGAAATCAGATCTTCAGAAAAATTTTTTATTTTACTTAAAGAAATTAAAAATAAAGGTGTTCTCGTTGAAGAAGTTTCATGGTCAAGAATTTCTCAAATAACAAGAGGAGCTGTACATCAAGGAATAGCTTTACAAGTTTCTTATACGAAAACTTTACCTTTAGATGAACTTATAAGCTTTTCTAGAGTAAATAAAACTTCTCCAGTACTAATTTGTCTTGATGGAATTACAGATCCTCATAATGTAGGAGCAATTATTAGATCAGCAGAGGCTTTTGGATGCTCTGGCCTCATACTTCCTCAGAGAAGATCAGCAGGCATAACTGGAACAGTTTCTAAGGTCGCAGCAGGAGCTTTAGAAAATCTACCTATTAGTAGAGTCGTTAATTTGAATAGATCATTACAAACATTAAAAGATGAAGGTTTTTTAGTGGTGGGACTATCAGAGAAAGCAAAAGAGAGCGTGTATAAATTTAAAGAAAATATGCCATTAGTTATAGTAATTGGTTCCGAAAATAAAGGAATATCTTTAATTACTCAGAAATACTGTGATTATTTATTGAAAATACCTTTGATAGGCAAGACTACAAGTCTAAATGCTTCTGTAGCAGCAGGTATATGTATAAGTTATTTAACTAAGTAAAAATAAATTTAATGATGTAAATTAATCGTCTTAAGACATTTATCATAATTTCAATACATTACTTTTTAATATTTACTAATTGTTGAAATATTAGCCAGAAATTGTATAGAATTTAACAAACTACTATTATGGTCTTATGAGACCAACTAAATTGATTAGAAAATTAGGAAACAAGCTTGGTTTAGCTTGGTGGGCCAAAGTTGAAACGCAGGCCCCAGATGTTATTTATTGGTTTGGTCCATTTTTAACGAAAAAAAGTCTGGAAGGAAATTTGGAAACATTTCTAAGCGATTTAAATGATGAAGGATCAAAAAATATTTCTCATAGCCTTATGAGATGTAAAAAAAGTGAACCATTGACAATTCAGTAGTAATATAACTTTCCCTATACACTTTACTTACTTACATGGATTTTAAATCTTATCGCAATGAAATTAATAGTGGGAATTCTTCTGTAAAAGAATTAGTTATTGATTTTATTGATAAAGTTAATAATTTAAATCCAAAGATTAACGCGTTCACCACAATTACTAAAGAGAAAGCTTTACAGCAAGCTGAGTTTATAGATAAACAAATTACTGATAACTCCAAACTTCCTCTATTGTCTGGACTTCCAATCTCTATAAAGGATAACCTTTGTACAAAAGGAATAATTACATCCTGCTCTAGTAATATGTTAAGAAATTTTGTTGCTCCATACGAATCTACAGTTACTAAAAACTTATGGAGAGAAGGTGCAATATGCCTTGGAAAAACAAATTTAGATGAATTTGCTATGGGTAGTTCAACAGAAACATCTGCTTTTGGTGTTACTTCTAATCCATGGGATCTAAATAGAGTACCTGGAGGAAGCTCTGGAGGGAGTGCAGCATCTGTAGCTGCTGGCTTATGTCTTGCCTCGATTGGCTCTGATACAGGTGGATCAATAAGGCAACCGGCTTCATTTTGCGGAGTTGTTGGCTTGAAGCCAACATATGGAAGAGTTAGTCGGTGGGGATTGATCGCATTCGCGAGTTCTCTTGATCAAATAGGGCCAATCACAAATACGGTTTCAGATTCAGCAGAAATACTATCGGTTATTTCTGGAAACGATCCATTTGACTCTACTTCATTAGATTTTCCAGTCCCAGATTATATATCTAGTCTTAATAATTCAATTAAAGGTTTAAAAATTGGGATTATTAAAGAATGCTTAGAACATCCAGGTCTTGATGATGAAGTTAAAACATCAATAGAAAAGAGTATTAATAGATTTCAATCACTTGGAGCAGAGATAATTGATATTAGTTGCCCCAGATTTAATGATGGTATTGCTACCTACTATGTGATTGCACCATCTGAAGCCTCTGCAAATTTAGCTAGATATGACGGAGTTAAATATGGATATAGATCCTTAGGTACAGATAATTTATCTGATATGACTTCACAAAGTAGAAGTGAAGGATTTGGAGATGAAGTTCAAAGAAGAATTTTAATAGGAACCTATGCTCTATCGGCTGGTTATAGTGATGCATATTATAAAAAGGCACAAAGAGTTAGAACTTTAATTAAAAATGACTTTGATAAGGCTTTTGAAAATGTAGATATCTTGTTATCGCCGACTTGTCCTACAACCGCTTTTTTAAAAGGAGACTATTCCAATGATCCTTTATCTATGTATCTTTCTGATCTTTTAACAGTACCAGTAAACTTGGCAGGACTCCCTGCAATCACAATCCCCTGCGGTTTTGATAAAAAAGGTCTTCCAATTGGATTACAATTAATAGGAGATGTTTTACAAGAAGAAAAAATTTTAAATGCAGCTCATATTTTTGAACAAGATGCAAACTTAATCATAAGTAGACCAAAGATCAAATTTTAAATTAATAATTAATATCTTTTATTTTTTATAGATCTTTTTATAAATTTCATTATCTTATAAATATGAATATTGCCAAGAATGGGATTTGTTCCTTTACATAACCATAGTGATTATAGTTTGCTTGATGGGGCTAGTCAGGTTCCAAAAATCGTAGAAAGAGCCAATCAACTTGGCATGAAAAGTATTGCTCTAACGGATCATGGAGTTATGTATGGTGTTCTTGAATTAGTTAAAACCTGTAAGAAATATGATATTAAACCAATAATTGGTAACGAAATGTATATAATAAATGGCTCTATAGATGATCCTCAACCTAAGAAAGAAAAGAGATATCATTTGGTTGTCTTAGCAAAAAATTATGTTGGATATAAGAATCTAGTTAAATTAACTACTTTAAGTCATTTAAATGGTATGCGAGGTAGGGGAATATTTTCAAGACCTTGTATTGATAAGCGTTTGCTTCAAAAGTATAAAGAAGGATTAATTATTTCGACAGCATGTTTAGGTGGTGAAATTCCTCAGGCAATTTTAAAAGGTAGAATCGATGTTGCTGAGAATACTGCAAAATGGTATCAAAAAGTTTTTGGTGAAGACTTTTATTTAGAAATACAAGATCATGGATCTATTGAAGACAGAGTTGTAAATATAGAAATAATTAGAATAGGTAAAAAGTATGGTATTAAGATTATTGCAACTAATGATGCTCACTATATATCCAATAAGGATGTTGGAGCTCATGATGCTTTACTTTGCGTTTTGACAGGTAAATTAATTAGTGATCAAAAAAGACTGAGGTACACAGGAACTGAATATATAAAAGGAGAGGAAGAGATGTTAAATCTTTTTCGAGATCATATTGATATGGAAATAATTAGAGAAGCTATCAACAATACAACTGAGATTTCAAATAAGGTCGAAATTTTTGAATTATTTGGTGAATATAGAATGCCAAAGTATCCTTTATTAGAAAATAAAAAGGCTATAGATTTTCTCAAGGAAGTATCAGAAGATGGTTTAAAGAAAAGATTGTTTAAAAACTCCTTCCAAGAGATAAGTGATGAGTATAAAAAAAGATTAAATACTGAGTTAAAAATTATTGAGGATATGGGCTTCCCTGATTATTTTTTAGTTGTTTGGGATTATATTAAATTTGCTAGAGATAACTCTATTCCTGTTGGCCCAGGGAGAGGATCAGCGGCAGGATCACTGGTCGCATATTCTTTACAAATTACTAATATTGATCCAGTTAAGCATGGATTACTTTTTGAAAGGTTTTTAAATCCTGCAAGAAAATCTATGCCTGATATTGATACGGACTTTTGTATTGATAGAAGAAATGAAGTTATTGAATATGTAACCGATCGATATGGAGAAGAAAAAGTTGCTCAAATAATTACATTTAATAAAATGACCTCTAAAGCCGTATTAAAAGATGTGGCAAGAGTTCTTGATATACCTTATGGCGAGTCAGATAAGTTAGCAAAATTAATTCCAGTAGTTAGAGGCAAACCATATAAATTAAATGAGATGATAGATAAAAATACACCAACTCCAGAATTTCTAGAAAAATATACTAATGATAGTAAGGTAAAAAAGTGGGTTGATTTAGCTATCAGAATTGAAGGAACCAATAAAACATACGGAGTCCATGCCGCGGGAGTTGTTATATCATCAGAGCGCCTTGATAAACTTGTACCCTTACAGAGGAATAATGATGGTCAAATTATTACTCAATACTCAATGGATGATATTGAGTCTCTAGGTCTTCTAAAAATGGATTTTCTTGGATTAAAAAATCTTACAATGCTTAATAAAACTGTTTCATTAATAGAATCTTCGACAGGAACAAAAATAAATCTTGATACATTGCCAGAAAATGATACAAAAACTTTTAATCTTATTGGTAGAGGAGATTTAGAAGGTATATTTCAATTGGAATCTTCTGGTATGAAGCAGGTTGTTAAAGATTTCAAGCCTAATTCATTAGAAGATATTTCATCGATTTTAGCTTTGTACAGACCAGGACCTCTTGATGCAGGATTGATACCAAAATTTATTAAGAGAAAAAATGGCTCTGAAAAAATTGATTTTCCACATCCATTTATTGAATCAATACTGACTGAAACATACGGAATAATGGTTTATCAAGAACAGATTATGAAAATCGCTCAAGATTTAGCAGGATATTCTCTTGGCGATGCAGATTTACTTCGAAGGGCGATGGGTAAGAAAAAAGTTTCAGAGATGGTTAAACATAGAAGTATTTTTATCGAAGGTTCAATTAATAAAGGAGTAGATAAGAAAATAGCTAATGATCTTTTTGATCAAATGGTTTTATTCGCTGAGTATTGCTTTAATAAAAGTCACTCTACCGCTTATGGGGCTGTTACTTATCAAACAGCATTCTTAAAAGCACATTTTCCTGTTGCTTATATGGCAGCTTTATTGTCTGTAAATTCAGGTTCCACTGATAAGATGCAACGATATATTTCTAATTGTTATTCAATGGGAATAGAAGTTATATCTCCCAGCATAAATTTATCTGGATATGATTTTACGATAAAAAACGAACAAATATTATTTGGATTATCTGCTATCAAGAATTTAGGTGATTCCGCAATTAAAAATATTATTGATAATAGAAATAAATTTGGAGCTTTTAAATCATTATCAGATTTATGCGATAGGTTACCTGTTAACATTTTAAATAAAAGGAATCTAGAATCATTAATTCATTGTGGAGCCCTTGATGAATTTTCTAAGGATAAAAATAGAGCGCAATTATTAGCTGATCTTGAGTATGTGACTGAATGGGCTGCGTCAAGAAATCGTGATCGTATTTCTGGACAAGGAAATTTATTTGATATTGATAATAAAATTGATAGTTTAGATATTTCTTTAAATAAGAATACTAAAGTAGAAGATTATACTCTAATAGAGAAACTAAGATTAGAAAAGCAGCTTTTAGGTTTTTATCTGTCTGATCATCCTCTTAAGCATCTTTCTAAGCCTGCTAGATTAATCTCACCTATTAGTATCTCTTTATTAGAAGAATTTAAAGATAAAAGTAAAATTAGTTTAGTTGGAATGATTCCAGAATTAAGGCAAATTACAACTAAAAAAGGTGACAGGATGGCAATTATACAACTTGAGGATTTATCAGGGACTTGCGAAGCAGTAGTTTTTCCTAAAACTTATCTTAGACTTTCTGAATTTTTGATCACAGATACTAGACTTCTTGTATGGGGTACTATTGATAAAAGAAGTGATAAGACACAATTGATTGTTGAAGATTGCAGAGAAATTGATAATCTAAAATTATTAATAATAAATCTCAAATGTGAACAGGCATCTGATATTAGAGTGCAAAATAAAATAAGGAATTGCTTAATAAAGTTTAAAGCAGATAGAGATAAGTGTGGTGTGAAAACCCCAGTATTGGCGGCAGTAAAATCTAATGATTCTGTTACTTATGTAAAATTTGGTGATCAATTCTGTGTAAGTGATATTAATGGTGCCGCAAAACTTTTAGAGTCAAATTCATTTAATGTTAACTTGCAATCTTTAGTCTCTTAATTTTTCTTTGCTTCATCAAAATTCTGAGAAGCTGGTTTGAATGCTGCTTTAGCTCTTTGTATATTCAATGGAATATTTTCTAAACCTAGAAAGCTTCCAGGAGCTCTATCCCAACTGGCGGATAAAATTCCATAGCTTAATCCTCCTAAACCTAATAGGAAGAATAATGCTGAAATAGCAATTGTAGAAGAAGGAGGTATTTCTGCTATTTTCCTAGTAACAATGATATAACTAATAACAAAAACTGACATTCCTAGTAAAGTAGGAATTCCTGCTGTAAAAAATATTCTTTTTGCCATTCTATCTGCTACATATTTAGGAATTCCACTTGATTGAACTTTAGAATTATTTGTTTTAACATCCTTTTCTAAATCTTGAAATGCATTACTTTGAGTAGATATTTTTTTTGATGAATTATTTTTTTTTGATCTTTTCTTCGCCATTAATATAAATTACCCTCTTATTCCAATCTTTTTAATTAAGGTTGCGTATTTATTTACATCTTTATTTTTTATGTAAGATAACATTCTTTTTCTTTTTCCAATCATTTTCAATAAACCTTGTCTTGAAGCATAGTCTTGATTATTTTTTTGTAGATGATCACTTAATTTTGAAATTCTTTCAGAAAGCATTGCTACCTGTAACTCTACAGAACCTGTATCTGTAGGATGTATTTGATGAGAGTCAATAAGTTTCTGTTTCTCTGCTGTATCTAAAGTCATAATATTTTAAAGCTTATTAATATAATACTATGGAATGAAGCAGAAATTCTATCTATTCTTATCTAAAAAGTCTAAAGAATCTTTTAATAAAACTTCAAAAGTAAAACTATTTAATACCTTTTGTATAGGTAGATTTGATTGATCTACTTTAGTTAAAATTAAATTTATTGCTTTTTTTCTCTCTTTTAGAGAATAGCTTAATGATTTAAGAGCTAAATCTACATCATCAATTAAATTCTTAATCTCTTTTTTTAACTTGGTATTATTTGGTTTTTCAGTAGAATCTTTATTAATTTCTGAAGTAACTGTAATCTTATTTTTTAGTTCTAAAAATAATCTCTCGGTCATTTTTTGACCTATACCTGGAATTGAATTAAAAAGTTCTTTGTCTTCATTTCTTATAGAATTAAAAATTTGCTTTAGATCATATTTATTTAATAATGACATGCTTATTTGAGGACCGATTCCTCTAACTTGTAATAAGTCTCTGAAAAAATCTCGCTTTTCTTTATCTTTAAAACCAAAGAAGAAATCAGAATCTTCTTTTTTTATTTGATGAATCCATAAGGTTATCTTATTTTTATCTAAATCTTTTTCTAATGACTCTAATATTTGTACTTCATATCCTAATCCTTGACAATTTATTAATACATAAATTTTTTTTGTTTTAATCCATGTATCAACAATTTCTCCACTAATCCAGCTAATCAATTAACCTCCGTCAACTTGACATCCTATTAGGGCTCCAGCTGTACCGCCCGCTGGAATTGCCCACCACCTATCTTTTCCTCTTGAACTTGAAATAGCTAGCCCAGCCCCTAACAGTCCTCCAATTACTGAGCCTTCACTGCAGTCATTGATATCAGTATTTTGAGATTGAGCTCCTCCACATGGGATCTCAACATCAACTTCATAATTTCTGACGTAACCAGGATTTGACTTTGTTCCAGGAATATATTCTTCTCTATATTCTGTTCTTGTACATGTTACAGATTTAGGGGTTGATGCCAATACTTGCTGAAACGGCATCAAACTAAATATTGTAAGAAGAATTACTTTCATTATTTAAGATATCTTATTTCAATTGTAAATCTGTTTTTTGTATTTTGCTAGTAGAAATAATAGTTCCTAATAAAACAAAAATTGATCCAATTACAAAATTTATAGTTATGTTTTCTCCAAATATATAAATTCCCCATAAAGAGCCAAAAATAACTTGTAAATAATTTATTGATGAAGCTTGTGATGCTGGTAAATTTTTTAAACCTAGAGTTAGAAAAGTTTGACCTGCTTGGGTAAATATTCCAATGCCAATTATCCAAATTAGATCATTTATTTGTGGTGTAATCCAATTCGCGTAAACAATTGGGATTAATGTTATGACAGAAATTAAAGGAAAATATTTGATTATGATAAATATATCTTCTTGTCTAGATAATTTCTTAACTGCTATGTAGGCTAATGATGTTGTTACAGCGCCAGTAAATGCTATAAAAACAGCAAATTTATCAATTTCATATGATGTTGATTGATAAGGATTTAAAATTATTAATATCCCAAACCATCCTAAAAATAAAGCAAGTATTAAATTAAAGTTTATTCTTTCTTTAATTAGAAACACTGCAAATATTGAAATAAAGATGGGATAGGTGTATTGAATTACAGTTGAAATACTTAGAGGCATATTTCTTATTGAATAAAATATACACATCAACGCTATTGTTCCCAGTAATCCTCTAACAATTAGAAGACCTTTATTTTTACCCCATGGATTAATTTTCTTTTTTCTTATTATTATTGATGTAATTATTAAACTAAATACAGATCTAAAGAAAACTAGTTCATAAATTGGAATTGATTCATCAATTTTTTTAACGCAAACAGTCATTAAACTAAAAAATAATGAAGCAAATACAAGATAAAATTTATTAAAGTTATTTATCTTCATTAGTACTTTCTTTATTAAAGTAATAATTTTAAAAATAATTATTTTGTGAATTTAAGTAGATTCTTTGATAATTATGATTTATAACTTAATAATATTTTTAATTTTTAATTAAGCCAATTCTATGGGTTCCTCTATTCATCCCAAAACTATACAGGAGGTCAAAGAAAAAGCAGATATCGTTGATGTTATATCTGAACATGTGGTCTTAAAAAAGAGGGGTAAGGAATATGTTGGTATTTGCCCTTTCCATGATGATAGTAAACCGTCAATGACGGTCTCACCTTCCAAACAGTTTTATTATTGTTTTTCATGTGGTGCTGGAGGCAATTCCATCAAGTTTTTAATGGAATTTACTCGGAATAATTTCTCAGATGTTGTATTATCTTTAGCAAGGAAAAATGATATTAATATTGTTACAGTTGATGCTAATCAACAAGAAAACTATAAAAAACAATTATCTAAAAGAGAAGAATTATTTAAAATTTTAAGAGAAACAAAGAATTGGTTCAAAACACAGTTAAATAGCTACTCTTGGAAATAATGCATATAATTATTTAATAAATGATAGGAAATTAAGTAAAAATATAATTGAGGAATTTGAATTGGGCTTTGCTCCTAATTCTTGGACAAGCTTATATGAATATCTGCTAAAAGTTAAAGGATTTTCTTATGAAGCTATTCTAAATGCTGGATTAATTATTTCCAAAGATAATAAAAATAAAGTCTTTGATAGATTTCGGAATAGATTAATGGTACCTATATATGATTCCCAAAGTAGAGTTGTAGGATTTACTGGAAGAACACTAGACGGATCAAATCCGAAGTATTTAAATTCTCCAGAAACAGATGTCTTTGAGAAAGGAAAAATTCTTTATGGATTCGATAAGGCTTCAAGCAATATTAGAAAAAAAGATTTAGCGATAGTTGTTGAGGGTAATTTTGATGTTATATCACTCCATGCAAAGGGAATTAACAACTGTGTAGCAGCTCAGGGATCATCCTTGAGTAAGTATCAGATATCACAATTATGTAGATGTACAGATAATAAAAATATTGTTATTAATTTTGACTCTGATAATGCAGGCATTTCAGCAACAAAAAGAATTATTGCTGAAGTAGAAAGTTTATCTTTAAATCAGCAAATAAATTTAAAGATACTTCAACTAAGTGGATTCAAAGATCCTGATGAATATTTAAATCAAAATTCAGCAGTCGATTATTTCAACTTGATTGATAATGCTTCTTTCTGGATCGATTGGGAATTAGATCAAATATTTTTAAATAAAGATTTATCAAAAGTAGAGAATTTTCAAAGTGTTGTTACTGCCCTCGTAAAGTTCTTAAGTAAGTTACCTCAATCTGCGACTAGGACTCATTATCTTCAAAAGGTTTCTGAAAGATTAAGTATGGGCCAAGCAAGATTGGCAATCAAATTTGAAGAAGATTTAAGAAAACAAATTAAAGGATTTAGATGGCATGGAAGATCGCAAAAATTTGAACTCCCAAATGAAGTAAATCAAAGAGAAAAGAATGAATCTGAAATAATTTTCTATTATTTACATTCGCCAAATTTAAGAATCTTTATTAGAGATGAATTGATTAATCGTGAAATTGAATGCTTCTCTGTTGATCATCATAAGATAATTTGGGATTCTATTTCTAAAGTTGAAGAGTTGAATTTTGGAGATAATTATTTGAATAAGATTAGAGACTCTAAGTTAAAAAATGAATTTTTTGATCTTAATTTGCTTAAATTAGTTACTGATTCTATTTCTATTAGTCATCCGGAAATTATTAATAAACTTAGCTTTTTTATTAATCCAAATGAAATACTTCTTGCAACATTAACTAATTCCAAAAGAAACTTACTTGGAAATTTATCTCTTTTAGAAAGATACAAATCTTTAAAACGATGTAGACACCTCATTGAATCCTGGAGTTCTCAAAGATTAAATACTTTAGAAAATTGCATTTCAATTTTAATTGATAGAAATTCCTCGCAAACTTCAGATTCTTCAATAGAAATAGATGATCTTTTTAAAGATTTAAATTCCGATGCTCTAAAGTTTCAAAATCTCTATTACCTTGAAAGGCAGCATATTTTTTCTCTTGATAAGCAAAGATGTGGAAAGTATGCTTTAAATAATTAATAATATTCTTACAAACAATATCTAATTATTGCTTTTTTAACTTTTCTAGGTTTATCCTCCATCATATAAGCTTCCAATTCTTTCTCATAATTTCCAGATATTCTTACTGAAGATTTAATTGCTTTTTCTTTGTTTTTATTTATTTTCTTTTTTATCTCATTTATATCTCCAATTATTTTATCACCATTGCATGCTTGAATCATATGCGTTGCTTCATGTCTTAGTGCTCTCCTTATATAGAGTTTTGTTTTGTGATTATCTTTATTATTTGATCTTATTTTATTTGTGAAATTGGTTATATTTTTCGCGTTTTTAGTACATATAACAATTTCTTTTTCTCTCTTTTTATGGAATCCAATATATTTTTTATCTATTAAACATAAAGCAGAATTTTCTTCTATTGAATAATTGGCTTTCTTTATTAATTCAAGTATGTCTTTATCTAATTTATTTAGAAATATAATAAATTCCATTTTAATACAATATTAAATAATTATAGTTGGAATTTTCTCAATATCGGTAATTGATGTACCACTTAATAATTTCCTATTCATACCCCATGATTGATTCTTTTTTGCAATACCCCATGTAATGACTTCATTATTAAATTTATTATTTAGAGAATCAATCGTTTGGATTAGTTTTCTTTCTTTGTCTGATTTGTTTTTAGAAGAGTAATTTAGGATTGATTTTTGAAAGTAAGTAAATTCACTTAACTCTTGCATTAAAACACCTGCTTTGGTTAATTTATATTCAGGATGATAAATTTCTTTAGATAATTCAATGACTATTTTTAAAATGATATTTGTATCGTTAGTTGCCTCAATAAGTTTCTTATAAGCACTTTTTTGATAATTAAATTTTGAATAATGACTAGTTCTTGTAAAAATTGTGATGGCAGAGGCTTGCAAATTTTGAGCCCTCATTTTTTCTGATGCTCTTATTGCGTAAATTGCTAAAGCATGTTTCAACTCTTCTAATTTTGTTATTGGTTGACTAAAACTTCTGCTAACACGAATTTCTTTTTTTTGATTTCTCTTCTCTTCTATGGGAAGGCATTGATAACCTTTTAATTCTAGTTGTATTCTTTGTCCTACAACTCCTAATTTCTTTTTTAACTCATGCTGATTCATATCTTTTAATTCTTTAGCATTTTTAATTCCTTTACTTCTTAACCATCGTGAAGTTTGAGTCCCAATGCCCCAAATATTATCTACGTTAATTTCTTTTAAATACGAATTTTTATTATTTGTAATTCCCAGATCAAATATACCAGCTGAATAATTAATTCTTTTTGCTAATTTATTAGCTAATTTTGCTCTTAATTTATTTTCAGCAATCCCAATTGTGATCGTTAAGCCTAGATTCTGATATATCAAAGTTCTTAATTTCCTTGCCCAAGGAGATAAATCTTTATTATGTGGTCTATGTATAGAGATGAATGCTTCGTCAATAGAGTAAATTTCTATTTTCTCACAATTTTTTTTTAATAAATTCATTAATCTTTTACTCATATCGCCATAAAGTGAATAGTTTGAACTCAAAACTATTACTCCTAATTTATTTAGTCTCTCCTTTATTTTGAAATAAGGTTCTCCCATCCTTATTTTTAAAATACGAGCTTCTGCACTTCGCGCAATAATGCATCCATCATTGTTAGATAAAATTACTAATGGTTTATTTCTTAAAGATGGATTAATACTTTGCTCGCATGATGCATAAAAATTATTTCCATCGATCAAAGCTATAGCATTCATTTTTAATTATCTACCTGCAATTATGTATCGAATATATGACAACACCCCAGATTTGCATATTACTATAATTTTTTAAATGTAAATCTGGATAATTACGATTTTCTGCTTTTAAATAAAAAGTATCATCCTTCTTCTCTAGCCGTTTTACAGTAAATCTTTCATCTATAATCGCGATTACAATATCTCCTGGTTTTGCAATTATGCTTTTATCTACGACTATCAGGTCTTGATCTTGAATTCCCGAATTTATCATTGAATCACCTTTAACTCTTATGAAAAAAGTACTAAAAGGATTTTGTATTAAATATTCATTTAGATCTATATTCTCTTCTGTATAGTCATCAGCAGGAGAAGGAAATCCTGCTGATACAGAGAAACTTAGCAATGGTAATCCTGTCTTTTTCATTACAGCCCTATACCTAATATCTTTATAGTATATATGTACTATATATTAGTTTGTATGGTTAAATGAGTTATGATTTATTGAAGAAATATTTCAGGATCGATGGTATGGAGAGTTTTGTGAGATAGAAACGGCTCGATAAATTTGCTCAATTAATATTAAACGTGCAAGCTCATGTGGAAAGGTTAGAGGAGAAAGGCTTAGAAGCAGATCAGAGTTAGATTTTATATTATTTGAAAGCCCATCTGCATCACCTACAAAAAAAGAAATTTTCTTATTATCAAAATTTAAAAGTAAGGAAGAGAAATCATGAGAATTGAATAATTTACCTTCTTCGGTGAGGCTAATAATAATATTATTTTGATAGAGATTTCTCAGGTTATTAAATTTAAAATCTTTAAATTCATAAATTGATAGTTTAGGCATTCGTTTTCTATATTGATTAATTCCATCCGCTATCCAAGATTTTTTAATCTTGCCGATAGCATTTATTGATATTCTATTGGTAATTAACATAAATAAAAAATTGATAAATATTATTCATCCAAAAGATAATTGAATTCGTCATATAATAAATCTTCTTCTGATAATTGATTATTTCTTTGAGAATTAATTTTTTTATCAATAGGATAATATTTTTTATCTTTAACTAATTTTTCTTCAATTTTCTTCAATTTATTGTTACTTAAAACAGTATCTTCTAAATGTTCAGAATTATCTATTATTGAATAAAAGATTTGATTGGGATTATTAACTTCTATCGGTTGATCTTTCTCTAAAGATTTTGAATCAGAGATTGAACTTTTATCAGGAATATTATGTTTAATAATATTCTCTTTATTTAAAATCGATTTTAATTGATCTAAATTCTTTTTTGATAAAGCCATGAGTGGTAAAACTATAAATTTCATATAATAAATATTAAAATATTATATTTAAATTTTGAATGAATTTAAAAAGTTCTATTCCAAAAAAAAGATTTGGTCAACATTGGTTAATAAACGATGAAATACTAGAAAAAATAAAAAAAAATGCAGATCTTAATGAAAAAGATTTTATTTTAGAGATAGGTCCAGGGAAAGGTGCTCTTACTTCGAGATTATTAGATTCAAATATAAAAGGGTTGCATGCAGTTGAGTTAGATATGGATTTAATAAAATTTTTAGAAAATAAGTTTTCTAAAAAAGATAATTTTTCATTAGAACAAGGAGATATTCTCTCAATAAATCTAAAAAATAGTAGTCAATTTACAAAAGTAATAGCTAATATTCCTTACAATATTACTGGTCCAATATTAGATTTATTTATAGGAAGATTAGGTAAGTTACCAAAATATAATTTAAAAAAAATAATATTTTTAATGCAAAAAGATGTTGTAGATAGAATAATTGCGAAAGAAGGTAATAGTAATAATGGTGCCCTTAGTACAAGAATAAAACTTCTTTCAGGGGTGAAAAAAATATGTGATATTCATCCTTCATCTTTTAACCCTCCCCCAAAGGTATATTCTTCATTAATTTCTTTTACTCCGTTGTCCTTAAGTTCAAGATTAGATCTTGAAACTGAAAAAACTATAGAAAATCTTCTTAAAATTACATTTAATGCTAGAAGAAAAAAACTTAGAAATACATTATGTTCAGTTTTCTCAAAAGAAAATATTTCAAATTTAGAAAAACAATCAGAAATAAACTTTAATTTGAGACCTCAAGATATTTCTATAGAAAAATGGATTAAATTAGCCAAGCTTTGTAATACTATAAGAAGTTGAACTAGTAGTAACCGTGGAATTTAAGAATAGTAAAATAACTGTAGTATCTCCAGCTAAAATAAATCTTCATTTAGAAGTTTTGGGTAAGAGAAAAGATGGATATCATGAACTCGCAATGTTAATGCAAAGCATCAATCTTGAAGATTATTTAGAAATTGAACTTAATGCTAGTGGGAGTATAAATTTAAGTTCAAATAATACTGAACTTGATTTAGAAGACGATAATTTGATTATTAAAACAGCAAATATCCTAAGAAGTTATTATCCACATAGGAATTTAGGTGCAAATATTTTTTTAAATAAGAATATTCCTATTGGAGCTGGTTTGGCAGGTGGATCAAGTAATGCTGCTGCAACTTTGATCGGATTAAATAAATTATGGGCACTGAATTTAGATCAATCTACTCTTGCGAAATTTGCATTAAAATTAGGATCCGATGTTCCATTCTTCCTAGAAGGAGGCAGTCAATATTGTTTTGGTAGAGGAGAAATCTTAGAAAAATATAGATTTGATTCAAGATTTTTCTTAATAATTTTAAAAAATCCAAAAGTTTCCTTATCAACTTCTGAAATTTACAAAAAATATTGTGATAAATTTCAAGGAACTTATCTTAGTACCGAGATGCAGTATGAAGGCAAAAGGAATAACTTAAGATCTATAGATTTTACGTATGATAATTTCTTAAACCGAAGAATAAAAATAAGAAATGACCTTCAAAAAATAGTACAAAATGAAAATAAATCAGTATCTGATGCCTTGACTTTATTTTCGCAAATAGAAGAATGTATATGTTTCTCTATGAGTGGTTCAGGACCAAGTTGTTACGGCTTATTTGATAATTATGAAATCGCTAAAAAAGTATATGAGAAAAATAAGAAATTATTTTTAAGTTATGGTTATGATACTTGGTTATGTGAATTTCAAAGTAAGGGAATTAAAATTTTATAAATGATGGAAAAAAAGAAAATAATAAAAAACAAAATAAGGAGATTGTAAATAATCCAGAAAAAGGGCCTTTAAGTTTTCTGAGTGGTTCAATTACTAGCTTTATTCTATTTATTGCTTTCTATAAACTGAGTATTGCAATATCTATTTATTTTTCAACTCACAAACCAACCAACAATTCTGAAATTGTTCAAAATATTTCTTCTAGCTTAAATACATTAATAATAGGATTATCTTTTTTGGCTACTTTTTCTTTTGGATTTATTGGTTTAGGTTTATTTATTGTATTCTTTCGAAGTTTTTTCTTAAAAAAAGAATAGATTATTTATAATATAAAAAAAACTTTTTAAATGTCATTACATGATCTAGGTACTTTAATACTTTTGTTATCTCCTGGCATGATTTTATCAATATTACTACTTATTACTTTTGCTGAAGGGGGATAAATAGAGCCTTGATGGTATAAATTTATATATAGGAATATTTAAGGAAAATCTTATTGTGGCTAGTACTTTATTATTTAATGCTCTAAAAGAAGCTATTGACGAAGAAATGGCTAATGATCGTAACGTATGTGTAATGGGTGAAGACGTAGGTCATTATGGAGGTTCATACAAAGTAACAAAGGATCTTTATGAGAAATATGGTGAATATAGAGTTTTAGATACCCCTATTGCAGAAAATAGTTTTACTGGAATGGCGGTTGGTGCTGCTATGACAGGTTTAAGGCCAATAATTGAAGGAATGAATATGGGCTTTTTACTACTTGCTTTTAATCAGATATCAAACAATATGGGTATGCTTAGATATACAAGTGGTGGTAATTATAAAATACCTGCTGTTGTTAGAGGGCCAGGAGGAGTAGGAAGGCAGCTTGGAGCAGAACATAGTCAAAGATTAGAAGCTTATTTTCATGCTGTGCCTGGTATTAAGATAGTTGCTTGCAGTACTCCTACTAATGCTAAGGGGTTGATGAAGGCTGCTATTAGAGATGATAATCCAGTCTTATTCTTTGAACATGTTTTACTCTACAATTTATCCGAAGAATTACCTTCTGGAGATTATGTTTGTGCTTTAGATCAAGCTGATCTGGTTAAAGAAGGCAATGATATAACTATTCTTACCTACTCTCGTATGAGACATCATTGTTTAAAAGCAATTGAGCAACTTGAAGGTAGCAATATTAATGTTGAACTTATTGATTTAATAAGTTTAAAACCCTTTGATATGAAGACAATCTCTAAATCTATTAAAAAAACTAGTAAGGTTCTTATCGTTGAAGAATGTATGAAAACAGGAGGTATTGCTGCAGAATTGATTTCATTAATAACTGAGGAATGCTTTGATGATTTAGATTGCAGACCTATTAGGTTATCTAGTCAGGATATACCTACGCCATATAATGGTAATTTAGAAAATTTGACTATTATTCAACCTCATCAGATTGTTGAAAAAGTTAAACAAATGGTTAAAGGGAGCATTTAAGAAATGAAGAAAAGGCAAAGTTGGCTTTTTTTTATAATCTTTCTAGTTGCTTTTTCAATTTATTTACTAGTTAACTACCCATTTCAGTTAGGCCTTGATTTAAGAGGTGGATCTCAATTAACACTTGAATTGATAAAAGAAGATGGAAATATTAATAGAGATGAACTTGATTCGGTAAAAGCAGTTTTAGATAAAAGAGTTAATAATCTTGGTGTCTCTGAATCTAATTTACAAACTTTAGGTTCCAATCAGTTAGTACTTGAACTTCCAGGGGAACAAGACCCGCTCGCAGCATCAAGAGTTATTGGAAAAACTGCATTATTAGAGTTTAGAACTCAAACTTCAGATAGCTTTAATGAATTAAAGAAATTACAATTTCAAAGATTGCAAATTAATAACCTTATTGATTCTTTTAATGATTTTAATAAGAGAAGCTTTGATAAAAACTTAAAAGATAAATTAGAGAACTCTTTAGGTGAAATAGAAGAATCATTAAATTATAAATCAAATGAATCAGAATTATTTTTAAAACTAAATGAGACAAGGAAGTTCATTAATAGTGAAATAGCTAACTTATTTGTTAAAACAAACTTAACAGGAAAAGATCTTATTAGTGCGGGAAGAAGGCAAGAACAAACAAATAACAATTGGGAAGTGTTACTATCCTTTTCAAGTGAAGGAGGAGATAAATTTGCTGAGATAACTAAATCAATTGCTGGTTCACAAAGACTTTTATCAATTGTTTTAGATGGTGAATCAATAAGTGAAGCAAGTGTTGGTAATCAATTTTCAAAAACTGGAATTACAGGAGGTTCTGCCACTATAAGTGGTAATTTTAATGCAGAGGAAGCAAGAGAATTAGAAGTCCAATTACGAGGAGGAGCATTACCATTACCTGTACAAATTATTGAAACAAATACAATAGGTCCATTACTTGGTAATAGAAATATAATTAAAAGTTTTTATGCTGCAATCCTTGGTTTAATATTTGTAGGTTTATTTATGGTTATTAATTATAGAATTCTTGGTTTAATATCAGTTGCTTCTCTTTTAACTTATGGTCTTTTTAATCTTGCTTTCTATGCATTAATACCTGTAACTATTACTCTACCAGGTATCGCTGGGTTAATATTGAGTATAGGAATGGCAGTTGATGCAAATATCTTAATATTTGAAAGGGTAAGAGATGAATTAAATTTAGGTAATACTTTAATTAGATCTATAGATGAGGGTTTTAGACGAGCAAATTCATCAATTCTTAGATGGTCATTTAACTACGTTAATTAGTTGTCTAGTTCTATTTATAATTGGCACTAGCTTTGTAAAAGGTTTTGCTGCAACTTTAGGATTAGGTGTACTGATAAGTTTATTCACTTCATTAAACTGCTCTAAAACTTTTCTTAGATTTCTTACTAGCTATCAATTTATGAGAAGGAAAAATTTATATTTAAAAGATGTTACTAATTCTTCCTCTACAAATCTAATAAATAAATCATGAAACTTATTTCGATTCCTTTAATTGAGATTAAAAAGAAAGTTTGGTCTCTTTCAATATTTTTAATAACATTTAGTTTAATTGGTATTATAATTTCTACTTTTTATCCATCAATAAAAAAACCAATTAATTTAGGAATGGATTATGTAGGTGGTAATGAAATAAGGTTAGAAAGAATATGTAATATTGATTGTAGTACTATTACTTCAGATAAATTAATTAGCGATTTAAGAATTATTAATAAAGAAAATAATTTAGTTAATAATATAAGATTTCAAATACAAAATAATAATAGTTTGATCTCTATAAGAACTCCTTTTCTTAGTATTGATAGTTCAGAGAAACTTATTAATGATATAAATAAAATTGCAGGGCCTATTAATTTTGATAGTAAAATTTCTAGATCTATAGGCCCTAAATTAGGTAGAGATTTATTAATAAATGGAGGAATATCATTATTTGTTTCTCTTATCGCAATTTCCTTTTATATATCTATCAGATTTGATAAGAAATTTTCTCTTTTGGCTTTATCTGCATTATTTCATGATTTGCTTATCGTTTTCGGAATTTTTTCATGGCTTGGGATAATTTTTTCTATAGAAGTAAATAGTTTATTTGCAGTAGCTTTACTAACGATTGCTGGTTATTCAGTAAATGATACTGTAGTCATTTTTGACAGAATAAGAGAAAATAGAAAGTCGAATGATAATTTAAACTTTAATCAAGTCATTGAAATTTCAGTAAATGAATCTTTAAGAAGAACTTTATTTACAAGTCTTACTACTATTATCCCTCTTTTAACTCTTATTATATTTGGTTCTTATTCTTTGTACTGGTTTTCTATTGCACTTGTTTTAGGGATATTAATAGGCAGTTATTCAAGTATATTATTAGCTCCTTCTTTATTAATAAATGAAGATAAATCAAACAATTATGAAAATAAATAATTATTCATTCTTGTTAATTATATTTATATTTTTTGATATTTATTCTGAAATTAAGATTATTTTTGGTCATTTTACTTTTCATGCACTTTATTTTGCATTTTTAAGGCATCCATTAGCTTTCTTTATGATATTTACTTTCCCTTATTTAAATATGAAGTTAAATAAAATAAAATTATTTAATTAATCTAAATTCATTGTTTCTTTGATTATTACTTGTATTACCAATGCAAGTGGTAAAGATAAAATAAGACCCAATGGGCCAAATATAAATGTAAATCCAAATTGCGATATGAGTGTAAGGCCAGGGAGTAAGTTGGTTTTCTTTTTCATAATGGATGGCATTATTACATAACTTTCTACATTTTGAATAAATATATAAGAACCTAGTACTAATAGTGGCTTCCATATGTTGTCCAATAATGCAATTGATATAGGAAAAATAGCACTTATAACAGGACCGATATTAGGAATTATATTTAAAACCATTGCAATTATTGCATTAGAAACAACATACTTAATATCTAAAATCGATAGAATTATTAAAGATAAAAGGCCAACAAATAAAGAACTAATAACCATAGAAAACATCCAGTTCGAGAGAGCGATATTAGATTTTTCAATTATATTTCTAAATTTATTTCTCAATGCCTTTGGAGTAATAAATAAAACACCTTCTTTGTACGAATTTGGTTCAATTGAAATCATTAAACTTACAACTAAAACAAAAATAATTCGAACTAATCCTGATCCAAGATTACCGGCTAAATTGATAATATTTATGAAACTTTCTTGAATCGCTTTTGCAATCGTAGCTCCATCAGGAAATATTATAAATTCATTTAAAAATTTATAAATATCAAAAATATTCTCAGCTTCATTGCCATAAAGAAGACTATTAATTCTCTGTAAATTCGAATTAAATATGAAATTTATTCTTGTGAGTATGTTTGGAACATCAACAAGTATTTCATTAACTTCTTTAATAAAAGGAGGTAAAACTAGTAATACAGAAGCTAAAAATATAAAAATTAGAAAAATTAAGACTATTAGTAGTGATATAGATCTTGGGATTTTTACAATATTTTTTAATTTATTAGTTAAGTTACAAATTATATTAGATATAACCAAAGAACAAATTATAAGAAGAAGAAAGTCTCTAAGGCTCCAAAAAATAAGAAAACAAATACTAAGAACTAATATTTTAAAAAAGAAAGTACTATTCAAATTTTATTAATCGTTTATTTCTTTTCAGAATATCCTAATCCATTCGATTTGGCATAACTATTAGCAAATCGCATAAATCTTTCAAAATCAGTATTATTTCTCCAAGAGTAAATAGCTTCAATAAAAGTTGGACTACCATCTACAAACCTTGCTTTTACTTCTTTAGTCATTAATTCTCCTTCTTCATCAATCAATTTCATTCCTGTAATTTCACCACTTGCAAGTTTTGATAAAGCTTGAGGTTTTTCAAAAATAAAAAAGGCCTGTCCAGTAGTACCATTCTTATCTCTAGTTAGTCTTATCTCAGGAACAACTGGTTCGTTAACACCGTCATAAAATTGTATTTTTGCCTCTTTATTAGTTGTCATAATTTAAAAATTGTATTTAAATGATTCTAATATGAAAAAAAACTCTTTGTATTATTTACCAGGTTGTTATTGTATTTATAATTTCTTTAATAATTTCAATATCGGTCTTTCCTTCCATATTTAGAATTTTTACATCCTTTTTATCACTCAATTCGTGTTCATAACATCTGTCATAATAATCTAAAACAGATTTACAAACATTCTCCCAATCTTCGTTATCAATTGAATCAATTGCAGATTTTGTTCTTTGAGGTCCAAGCCTTTTAGATATTCTTAAAACAGATTCCTTAAGATCATTTTTATCATATTTACTATATGTATTTACTAGCTCATCAATTCGTATTCTCTCATCTCTTAAAATCTCAATTCTCTTAGAGTTTTTCATTTGATTATAAAGTTCATGAGGTATTCTATTCTTTCCGATATTAGGGCTTTCTGCTTCAACAAAAATAAATTTTAATTTATTAAATTTATCTAGATCTTCTGATATGAGATTTTCATATTGTTCATTTGTAGGTTGCTCTATCATTCCAAGCCCTCCGAAGGAACTCCCTCTATGATTTGCAAGTGATTCAAAATCTAATATTTGATAATCTAAAGATTTTAGTTTATTTAGTATTTTTGTCTTTCTCGTACCAGTTTTTCCACCTATTACAATAAGTTTTTGCTTATCTTTAAAACGATTTAAAACCCAATTTCTATAAGTCTTATAACCTCCATTAAGTGTAACGCATTGATATTTAAACTTTTCTAAGAGCCAAAACATACTTTGAGATCTCATTCCACCTCTTGCACAATAAATTTTAATATTCTCTCCATTTAAAAATTTCTCTAGTTGAAATAAGAAATTCATCCTTAAATAAAATAAATTCTTGTATTAATTTTTCTATTTTATTTTCAATAATTTTAAATCCCTCTCTTACTGCAATTTCTCTACCAAAATTTTTATATTTTTTGCCAATAATTGATCTTTCTTCATTATTAAATATTGGAATATTTATTGAATTTGGCATGTGTCCTTTATAATATTCATCTGGACTTCTTACATCAATTAGAGGACCTTTGGTTTTCCTAAATTCCTTAAGATCATTACTTTTGAAATTCATAGGATTATATTAAAAAATTTTTTGATTTAAATTTGAAATGTCTTCTCAAGATAATGTAATAATGAAGATACAATAAACTTAGTAAAAAAGTTTATTGCATCAAATCAAAGAAAAAGAAGGAATTTAGTTAATGATATCGAATCATCTGCAGAATCCCTTTATATTGTTGGAGAAGAAATAATTAATAATGTTGATAGAGAAGGTGATGATTGGTGTATTGGCTGGGTATTACAAGTTTTAAAAAAATATAAACCAAATTTTTTTGATAAAGATATTTATAACAACTGGTACTATACGAATTCAGGAATTAATCTAAATTATGATGATTTGCAATTAAATTTATTAAAACAAAATTTTGAGGAAGCTGATAGATTAACAAGTGCTTACCTTAGAAAGTTAGCTGGTAAAGTTGCAGAAAATAGAGGTTATGTTTTCTATAGCGAAGTTAAAGATATGCCTGGTGAAGATTTAGTTACAATAGACAGATTATGGAATATTTATTCTCAAGGTAAATTTGGATTTTCAAACCAAGCTAAATTACTAAAATCTGTAGGGAAAAGATATGATTTACTATGGCCAAAAATAGGTTGGAAGAAAGATGGTATTTGGACAAGATATCCTACATCTTTTTGTTGGTCTTTAAAAGCACCTGAGGGACATATGCCACTAGTAAATCAACTAAGAGGTGTTCGTCTAATGGACTCTATTCTTAGGCATCCATCAATAGCAAATAGACATGAAAATTGCCTTTGATTAGTAATACTTAAATAAGTTAAAATAAAAAAAAAGTATATTGTTATGTCCTCTACTAAGGACACTTCGACTTTTGAACTAGAGTCATCTCTTCAACTATCAGATTTTGTTGAAATTTTACTAGAACCTTTATATAAATATCAACATTTATATTTAATAAGATTGGGTTTACATGAAGCTTTAGTAAATGCAGTAAAGCATGGAAATAAGTTTGATTCTTCAAAAATTATCAAAGTAAAGAGAATTATCACTCCGCATTGGTGGGTTTGGATAATCCAGGATCAAGGACAAGGTATGGTACATGAGAAAAGAAAATTTACTTTACCAAAGAGAACAGATTCTGTAAGTGGAAGAGGATTATTTATAATAAATGAATGCTTTGATGACGTTAGATGGAGTCCTAAAGGTAATAAATTACAATTAGCTTTAAAAAGATGATTTCTTATGAGGACAAGGAGTATCAACGTTAATTCCTTTTAACCACTTTAAACTCTCCTCTAAATAAGCTATTGAGTCTTTTTCATTGTTTCCAATAATTAGTTGGCAAAGTGCTGATGCAATTAATTCAGCAGCTCTTTTGTTTTTATTTCCTTTAAATTTATGCCAATCATTATGATCTATTTTTAATTGTTCATTTAAATTCTTTACTGTTTCATTAATATCATTAGGCCAGTTTTTCATATAAAGAATTTATTTTTATTTTATCGCAGACCAAACTTTTGTCATGAAAAAAGATTTAGAATAAATGCTGTTGAAACCTATCTCTTCCATCTTTGAATCAATATTGTCTTTAATATAATCACAATAAAAAGGTTCATGAAATTTTTATAAAAACCTTCCATAATACTTATGAAATTGGGAGAATCAATTATCTGTATTGAATCTGCTAGAACAAGTATTCCTCCAGGTTCAAGAACCCTAAAGAATTCTTTTAAAACTTTTTCTCTAACAGTTCTGGAAGTTCATGAAATAAATAAACACATGAAACACCTTGTAATGAATTATCTTCAAAGGGTAAATCTTCTGCATTACCTTTAATTAGTTCAATTAAATCTCCATCTAAATCAGAAATATGTCTACTAGCTTCTTTTAAATAAGAATCAGATAAATCAAGACCTATAATTTTTTCTTTTGGAAATGCTCCTCTTAATTGTTTAAGTGTTCTTCCAGAGCCAGTAGCTACATCAAGAATTTTTATAGAACTATTTTTTCTATCATTAAAGTTAATTAAACCCTCTTTAAGAGGTTTCAATATTCTTCTTCTCATAGAATTAGCAGAACCATTAAAAAGAATATCTACCTGTAAATCGTAAATACTTGCTGAAAAATCAGATAAATAACCATCAGTTTGATGATGAAAATTTCTTAAATAATAATTTGGATAATTATCTTTATCAATTGATTTAGGTAAATCATTAACCTTCTGATTTTTTCTTCTTTCCCAAGTATTTGGCATATCTAACCATACTTTAGGATATTGAATTAAATATCTTAACCATGGTTCATCAAATAAAAGTTTTTGAGGATAAATGTTTTCTTCATAATCTTTCCAATCTTCTTCTCTCAATGCATCCATTGATTTTTGAATATCAATTAATAGATTTTTATCTATATCAAAGCTTTTAAGGTCTTTATCAGGAGATATCAGATTCATTAATCTGCTACTAATTTCCTTATGAGCTAAACCTGCAATACTTTTGCCTTGTTGAAGTGTTTTGTAAGCAATTTTTGTAAGTGGATCTGTAGCCATTTTTATATCTTCTTATTATATTTCAACAAAAAAAAAATCTTTTTGAGAAAGATTTAAGGATTTCTCAAAAAGATTTATAAAATTTAAAGTTTACTTAAATATTTTAATAATAATTAAGCGTCATAGTACATAAAAAATTCATGAGGATGTGGTCTTTGTCTAAGTTGCTGAACTTCTTCATATTTCATATCAATAAAGTTATCGATAAAGTCATTTGTAAAGACATCACCAGCTAATAAATAATCTTTATCAGCTTTCAAAGCATTGAGTGCACCATTTAGGGAAGAAGGGACAGTATTTATTTTTGATAGTTCTTCTTGACTTAATTCAAAAAGATCAACGTCTACTCCATCTCCAGGATCAATTTGATTTTTAATTCCGTCAATACCAGCTAAAAGCATAACAGTAAAAGATAAGTAAGGATTTGCCATGGCATCACCCGATCTAAATTCTAATCTTTTTGCTTTTGGACTTGGACCAGTTAAGGGAATCCTCACTGCAGCAGATCTATTACCTTCAGAATAAACAAGATTAACAGGGGCTTCGAATCCTGGAACTAATCTTTTATAACTATTTGTAGTTGGGTTTGTAAAGGCAAGAAATGATGGTGCATGTTTTAGAATCCCACCAATGTACCATCTTGCTGTTTGAGAAAGATTTGCATATGTGCCTTCACCAAAAAATAAAGGTTGATTATTTTTCCATAAACTCTGATGAACATGCATGCCTGTTCCATTATCGTTAAATACAGGTTTTGGCATAAATGTGGCAGTTTTCCCATATTTTTTAGCAACATTCCTTACAACATATTTATAAGTCATGACATTATCAGCTGCATTTATCAATGAAGAAAATTTCATACCTAATTCATGCTGACCTGCCCCCGCAACTTCATGATGATGTTTTTCAATGGGTATACCTAATTGACCCATGAGGAGTAACATTTCTGATCTTATATCTTGAGCAGTATCATTTGGTGATACAGGAAAATATCCTTCTTTATATTGAATTTTATAACCTAAATTACCTCCTTCTTCAGTTCTTCCAGTATTCCATGGTGCTTCGATAGTATCAACACTATAGAAACAACTACCTTCTTTCGAATCATATCTAACATCATCAAACAGAAAAAACTCTGGCTCAGGTCCAAAAAATGCAGAGTCTGCAATAGATGTTGAATCTAAATATGAGAGAGCTTTTTGAGCAAGCGATCTTGGACATCTATCATAAGGTTCTCCACTTCTTGGCTCTTGAATGGAGCAAATCATACTAAGGGTTTTATGCTTATAAAATGGATCAATCCATGCTGTTGTTGCATCTGGAACCATGGACATATCTGAGGCATTAATAGCCTTCCACCCTCTGATAGATGAACCATCAAATGCAAGTCCCTCAGAAAAAGAATCTTCTTCTATCATGTCTGAAGTAACAGTAAGATGCTGCCATTTTCCATGAATGTCTGTGAATTTTAAATCGATGAGTTCGATTCCTTCATCTTTTATTTGACTTAGTACATCTTGTGCAGATTTAGACATTAAAGTTTTTATATCTTTATTGAAATTAGTTAGTTAGAGAATCAAATTTTGTATCAACGGTAACTTTTTTAAACACTTGAGGCTTTGTTTTAGTATTTCAAGATTATTTATTAAATTATTTTTTGTTTTAAATATTTAAATTCAATGAATTTCTTTAAAAAAACATCGCTTAAGTATCTATCTTGGTTTAGCTTTAAGTTAATACTTAATTAATGAGTTTTGACAGAATCAAAGATTATCTACTCTTTAAGGAAAGAGAATCTTAATAATTATTCAAAAACATATGTCCCTTCTAGATTATTACTAGGACCAGGGCCATCAAATGCACATCCTGAAGTATTAAAAGCATTATCTCTTAACCCTATTGGTCATTTAGATGATGCTTACCTTGAATTAATGTCTGATGTTCAAGAATTACTTAGATATGCTTGGCAATGTAATAACAGGGTATCACTTCCAATGAGCGGTACTGGAAGTGCAGCTATGGAAGCCTCTATTGCTAATTTCATAGAGGAGGAGGAAACAATTTTAATAGCTAAAAAAGGATATTTTGGAGATAGACTTGTCGATATGGCTTCACGTTATAAAGCAAATGTAGTAGTGATAGAAAAAGAATGGGGAGAAGCTTTTTCATTAGATGAAATAAAATTTGAAATTGAAAAAAATAAACCTTCTATTTTTGCGATAGTTCATGCAGAAACTTCAACAGGTGTTCTTCAACCACTAGATGGAATTGGCGAGATTTGTAGAAAGAATAATTGCTTGTTTTTAGTTGATGCAGTCACTTCACTTGGAGCTGTAAAACTTTTGGTTGATGATTGGAAGATTGATCTTGCATATAGTTGTAGCCAAAAAGGATTAAGTTGTCCGCCTGGTTTAAGTCCATTTACTATGAATAATAGAGCTGAAGAAAAATTAAATAAGAGAAAATCTAAAGTTCCTAATTGGTATTTAGATCTTTCATTATTAAATAAATATTGGGGGTCTGATCGTGTTTACCATCACACAGCACCAGTTAATATGAATTATGCAATTAGAGAAGGTTTAAGATTGATTGCTAATGAAGGATTAGAAAATATTTGGGAAAGACATTTAAGAAATTCAGAAAAACTTTGTAATGGATTAATTGAATTAGGTTTAGAATTACATGTCTCTGAAGAATTTAGATTACCGACACTTACAACAGTTAAAATTCCTCCAGGAGTGGATGGTGATTTATTTAGAAATCATCTACTTAATGAATATGGTATTGAGATTGGAAACGGTTTAGGTTCTCTTTCAGGGAAAATATGGAGAATTGGTCTTATGGGATATAATTCAACTGATAAAAATGTTGATAGATTACTAAATTTGTTTGATACAGAATTAAAAAAATTCTCTATTTTTCGTTCCGCAGCTTTTTAAACCAATTTTTAATTAGCATACTAGACTCCTGTTCCAATACTCCGCTTATAACTTCCATCTTATGATGAGCACTCTTATGTTTTGATAAATCTATAGTTCCACCTAATCCACCTCTTTTAAAATCATTAGCTGAAAAAATTACCTTACCCATCCTAGATTGTATTATTGCCCCGGCACACATCTGACATGGCTCTAAATTTACTATCATCACACAATCATTAAATCTCCAGTCATTTTTTATCCAGGCTGCTTGGCGTAATGCAATTAATTCTGCATGACCTAATGGATCTTTATTTATTTCTCTTTTGTTACTACCCCTTCCAATACACCTTCCATTTTGGTCTATTATTAATGCTGAGATTGGAAGTTCTCTTTCCCCAACAACTTGAGCTCTCCTAAGCACTACTTTCATCCATTTACTATATTTTAAATATGTGTTTTTCTCTTCTGTAATTGGATCTTTTAAATTTTTTACTAGTTCTTTCATATTCATATTTTAAAACCTATTTGTTGAAAATTACATAAATGACTGAGAAAATTACCAACGATGATATAAATTATTTTCCCTCTATTAATGGAAATAATGAAGAATTACTTGATCTTTTGAGAAAAACCTCAGAATTATTATGTAAATGGTATTCAGATACAAATAAACGATCTCCTCTTCCATTAAATAATGAATTTAAAGTTACCTATCCTCTAAAAAATGGTTCTGATGTAAATAATCTTTTAAGTGAAATTGAAAAATTAATATATACATCTTTTTGCCCTTCACATCCAGGTTCCCTTGCTCATTTAGATCCACCTCCTCTAACAATATCTATTATTGGAGATCTAATAGCTTCTGGCTTAAATAATAATTTATTAGCAGAAGAATTATCCCCAAGTATTTCAAAACTTGAGAATGATATATGTAAATGGTTATCTAAAAAGATTGGATTTAACGAAGATTCTGGCGGTATCGCAGCTAGTGGTGGTACATTAAATAACCTAAATGCTCTCGTAACAGCTAAATATTCTTCTGGTTTAACATTTAACAATGAAGCTGTGATAATAACTAGTGAAGATGCTCATGTCTCTATTAAAAAATGTGCAAAAATCTTAGGCGTTGAAGATAAAAATATATATATTGTTCATACAGATAAAAATGGATGTATGCATATTCCATCTTTTATTAAATTACTTAATTCCTTAATTGATAGTGGAAGAAAAATCTTTGCAGTAGTAGCAACTTTTGGTACAACTATTCGAGGGGCATTAGACCCCATAAATGAGATAGGAAATATATGTAAAGAAAAAAAAATCTGGTTTCATATTGATGCTTCTATCGGAGGAGTATTTTTACTAGCAAACAATAAATTTGATAATATAAATAATTTTAATGTATGTAATGCTAATTCTATAACTATTAATCCGCAGAAACTGATAGGGATAGCAAAGACTTCTTCACTATTACTTGTGTCAGATTTTAATACTTTAAAAAATACATTTCAGACTGGCCTCCCTTATATTGATTCCCCCGATGATGTAATCAATAGAGGAGAACTTGGTGTTCAAGGCTCTAGACCAGCAGAAATTATAAAACTTTGGCTTGGTTTGAGATTTTTAGGTATGCAAGGAATTGAAAAGATATTAAAAGAGTCTCTTTTAAAAAAATCAATATTTATTGAAAAATTAGATGAAAATAAATTTGAAATTTATAGTGGGCCATTGCATATAGTATCTTTTTTGCCAAAGAGAATGAATGCTGAAGAGTCAAATAATTGGACCCTGAAGGCAAAAAAATTATTGATTGAGAAAAATTATATGATCTCTAGACCATTTTATAAAGGGCAATATTATCTTAGAGTTGTATTTGGAAATTTTAATACTACAACTCTACATATCTCAGAACTAACTAATCTTATAAATAACTTTAATGCATGAATAGACCAAAATTTATAGCTAAAATAACAGGCTTTATTTCAATAGTCATTTGTATAATTTATTTGCTTTTTATTAGCGTTTTTGATTTTCGCAGCAACTTAAATAATTATTTAATCAATCAAAGTGAGAATATGGGGGTAATTGTTTCTTGTTTAAGGAATTATCCTTTAAATTGATCTTTTGCAAAGCTTCTTTTAGGAAATCTTTTAGTATATCTTCTCTTTTATTTATTTCATAAAGATTCTGAACTATTTCTTGAATACCACCATCGCCCCAACTTTGATTTTTTTCAAAATATTGTATGAATGCAAGACCAACAAGTCTGATTATCCATGCAGCTGTGATTGATTGCACTGATTTTGTTATAAATCTTGTGGTGAAATTTGTTGATAATAAATTAGTAAACATATTCATTCCACCTTTCACAACTCCTAGTGTTGCTATAACCTTTACTATAGATTTTGTAAGTTCAATGGCTCTTTCTTTTGTTATATTTGCTCCATATATCTTTGAAATTTCTATTATCATTTGAATATTTATTACACTTGTAGCCAATAAGTCTATACCAGGTAAAGGAGTGATAAATATTACTCCACTTGTTATCCACGCATATCGATTAATTATTTTTTTTGAAGATGTATTCCTTTGTTTGTTAATTATATCTTTGCTGATTAAACCTAATTTATTACACTGAAAAAGTATATTATCTGCTAATAATTCCTCACCATTTCTATCTAGAATATCGATAATTGCATTAAACAAATTATCCACAAATATTTCTTTCTTTATAGGTTTACTTCCAATACTGGCAATAGTCTGAGGTGATGCGACTGTAAATATTATTTTTGTATCTCTAGAAAATTCATTAATTAATTTATATATATTTATCTTGATACTTTCGTTTTGGTTTCTTGAACGCAAATCACACTTATTTAATGCAATAATGATTGATTTGCCAATCTTAGATAATTGCTTTATTAAATAGAGTTCATATTTATTTAAATCTTGATCAATAACAAATATTATTAAATCAGATTTCGAAGCTTTTTTAATAGTTTTTTCTTCTCTTCTTTCTCCTTCAATAGATGCTTCAAAAAGTCCAGGTGTATCAATAATATTTATATTTCTTTTTAGAAAAGGAATATTAATCTTATAAATATTTGAATTTTTAGTTGTTCCAATAGTAGGAGAAGTTTCACCTACAATACTTTTAAGTAACCCTCTTGCTAATGATGTTTTGCCGCAGGATCCAGCTCCAAATAGAATTACATTATAATCTGCAGAATTAAGTTGTTTCTCAATTTTAAATTTCTCATAATTAATCATCTCAATATTTACCTTATTCTCTATTTGATAAATAATCTCATTAATTCCCTTAAGAGTTTTCTTTGCTGCTATTACTTTATTATTTACTTTGTATGATTTATTTTTGAAAATAGTTTTATATAATATCTTTTTGAACAGTCTCTTATTAGTTTTATAAAGAAATAATGTAATTCCAAGTAAAATTAATAAGAAATAAATATTAAATACACTTTTTACTATATTAGTTACCAAATAGATAATTAATAAAGGAATTATATATTTATTATAGTTTTTAAGAAAATTATTCATCAAATTTATTTTTATATCTAAAATAACTTATCATTAAAATCAAGACTCCTATATTAATTACTATATCTGCAATATTAAATACTGGAAAATCTATAAATTTAATTTTTATAAAATCTATAACATAACCATTGAGAATTCTATCTATGCCATTACCAATACTACCAGCAAGTATAAATGACAAACCATATTTATTAATAAGTTTATTCTCTCTTATGAAAATAAAATAAGATAATATAATTGTTGAGATTACACTAATAAAAGATAAGAATAATCTGCTACCAGATAAAATATTAAATGCTGCCCCATAATTACGTACAAATTCTATTGTAAATATTAATAAATCCTTATTTAATAATTTATTTAAATTTAAATTTATGTAAATTTTACTAAATTGATCTAAGGAGCAGAAAATAAGAATTATAGCAAAATAATTAATTTTATTATTAAGATATTTTTTCATTTTTTAAGTTTTAACTTATTTATTAGATTAATGATTAAATATACTGGAATTAAACTTATTATTTGAAATGGTATTTTATTCAATGAAAATAATCCAATATTGTAAGGTATTAAGTTTGGTTTATTAAAAATTAATAATTGGAAAGTTAAATAAGAAATACCAGTAAAATGCATAATTATTAAACCTGCTAATGAATATTTTATATATTTAATCAAAGATAAATTATTTTTTTTATTTAATATATTGATGACACTTATTAATGGAAATATACCTAATAAATATCCAAAATTGGGTGTCATTAAATATCCTATTGATCCTCCATCAAAAAATACTGGCAGAAAAAATAAACCAATAAATATATAAATAGCGTAAACTTTTTTTATAAATTCTCCTGAAAAAATAAGAGTTAAAAATATAATTGTAGGAATTTGATAATTGATTGGAATTTCTACAATTCTATAAATATTTTCAATAGAAGGTATGGGTATATTTATGGGAATCATCGTTGAAATTAAAATGCTCTGAAAAGAAACTATAAATTTATAAATATTCTTTTTATTGATCATGAATATTAAGTACTTTATATGTCTATAAACTTCTTAAGGCTACTATTGGGTCTAGTTTAGATGCTCTTTTCGCTGGTAAAACACCAAAGATAAGACCAATAGAACCTGAAATTATCATTGTGGATAATGTTGTAGGTATTCCAACCGAAGCTGGCAGTGGTGTAATAATTCCTATTATGTAGACACCTGATAATCCTGTAACTGTGCCAATAAGTCCTCCTATAACCGAAAGTATTAAAGCCTCAAAAAGAAATTGAATTAATACATCGGACTGTTTTGCTCCAATTGCTTTTCTGAGGCCTATCTCTTCCGTTCTTTCACTTACTGAAACAAGCATTATATTCATTATTCCTATACCACCTACGATTAGTGATACTGCACCAATTCCAGCTAATAAAAAAGTTAGACCACTTGTAATGTTGGTTACTATATTTAATGCATCTTCTTGAGATCTCACCGCAAAATCATCATCTCTAAGTATTTTATGTCTTTGCCTTAATAAATTTGTTATTTGAAACTTTGCTGCACTTGTTTTGTTTTTACTTATTGCTTCAACACTTATAAAGCTTAAACTAATTCCAAAGGTGGGATCTTTACCAGTAATTCTATTTACCATTGTTGTTAAAGGAATATAGGCATTTTTGTCTTGATTACTCCCAAATACAGCACCCTTAGGTTCAAGTATTCCAATTATTTCGTATGAATGATCTTTTATTCTAATATTTTTTCCTAAAGCTATATCATCGTTGAAAAATTCGGTTTTCAAATCAGGTCCTATGACTACAACACTTCTAGAACCCTTTACATCATTTTGAGATATAAATCTTCCTTCATCTACTTCAAAACTTCTGACTTGTAAAAATTCTGGTGTAACTCCTGCAATTGAAATGCTTAAACTTTTTGAATTTGATTGGACAATCTCATTCGCAGAAATTTGTGGTGCAACTTTTTTTACGCTTGGAACTTGTTCTTCGATAGCATAGGCATCATCTAATACCAAGTTTTTTGGAAATGCTATACCTCTTCTTCTAGTGTCATTATTACCTGGAACAATAAATAAAACATTGGCACCCAAGTTACTTAATTGATTTTTAGCTAATGTTTGAGCACCTCTCCCTAGTCCTACTAATGTTATTACTGATGCATTTCCAATAATTATCCCCAACATAGTTAAGGAACTTCTTAATTTATTGGATACTAGAGTTTTTGCAGCCATTTTAAAGGCTTCTTTAAGTGAGATATTTCTAGACATATTTATATTTTTCTTCTAAATCGTGAGATCCTTCGATTTGACCTTTATAAATCACACCTTCATTTAGTTGTAAAGTTATCAAATCTTCATCTTTTATATTATTAATAACTGAATCAAGCTGACAGATTGTAGAAATATTAGAATCTAGCTTTTTGTAAACTTCTAAACATTTTTCAAAAGATTCATCAGTTATTATTCCTGTAATTTGTTTTGAAAATGGTAAAAGCTCTAATAAATTTTTTTCAACTATAATTATTTCTCCAGGTGATACTAGAGATAAATCTTTTTCATTATTAATTACTCTAGCTTTTCCAGTAACAGCTGTTTCGCCAATAGATATACCACGAGCAATTACTTCTCTAACTAAACCAACTTTAATTAAATCTGTCGAACCGCTAACACCAGTTAATGTTCCTGCTGTTTGTACGACTAAATCTCCCTGCTTAAGAATATTCATTTCTTGAGCAATCTGCATAGCTATACTAAAAATCTTGGCTGCTCTTTCTTGACTCTCTATTAATATTGGTGTCACTCCCCATGCAAGTTGCAATCTTCTTGCAACTGACTTTTCACTTGTTGTAGCGAGTATTGGAGTAGGAGGTCTAAATTTACTGACATTATGAGCTGTAGCTCCAGATTTTGTAAGAGGTATTATGGCAGCAGCGTCTAGTTGCCTTGATATACTACTAACTGCTGCACTAATAGCATTAGGGATTGTACTTGGGAGGTGACTCTCAATAGCTTTTTGTGGATAATCTCTTTCAATCCTTCTAGCTATGGTTGCCATGGTTTTAACAGCTTCTATTGGATAATCACCTACAGCTGTTTCATTTGAAAGCATAACTGCATCAGTTCCATCAAGTATTGCATTAGCGACATCACTTACTTCTGCCCTTGTCGGTCTAGGACTTGATGCCATAGAGTCCAACATTTGTGTTGCAGTTATTATTGGTATACCAAGTGTATTAGCTTTTTTAATTAACTCTTTTTGTAATAATGGCACTTCTTCTGGTGGCATTTCAACTCCTAAATCACCTCTAGCAACCATGACTCCATCACATAAAGGTAAAACAGAGTCTATCTGATCTATTGCCTCAAATTTTTCAATTTTTGCTACTACAGGAGTTGAATAACCGTGCTTATTAATTAAATCTTTGATTTCATTTATATCAGATGGATTTCTTACAAAGCTTAATGCAATCCAATCAACTCCAGATTTTAATCCAAACTCTAAATCTTTTTTATCTTTGTCTGTAAGAGCTTTTACAGATAATTGCACATCTGGAAAGTTTACACCTTTATTATTTGAAAGTACGCCACCAACTGTGACTTTACAAATAAGTAAATTTTCTTTGTTATCTATTTTCTCTACAATCATTTCAACTCTTCCGTCATCAAGCAATATTCTTTTTCCTACAGAAACTTCATTGGTTAATTTTTCATAAGTAACATTTGCAATTTTGTTACTACATTCAACATTTTTTGAGGTTAAGGAAAATATATCACCTTTTTTTACTTTTACAGGGCCATCTTTAAATCTCCCTAAACGAATTTTTGGTCCTTGTAAATCCTGTAATATTCCTATATGTAAATCTAGTTCCGAAGAAACTTTTCTGATTGTTTTAATCCTTTCGGCATGATCTTCATGATCTCCATGAGAAAAATTCAATCTAAAAGTCGTAACTCCAGCTTTAATAAGTTCAGTTATGACCGATTCCGATTGAGTTGCAGGACCTATAGTTGCAACTATCTTTGTTCTTCTTTTTAAATCAACATTTGGCATATAAATTTTTCAAGAATAAGTTAAATTTATCATATTAAAAACTTCATTAATAAGCCATGGATTTTGATAATTATCAAAAAGAAGCAAGAAAAACTGCTATCTATCCTAATAAAGATAAAAATTTTATATACCCAACGCTAGGTTTAGTGGGTGAAAGTGGAGAAGTTGCTGAAAAGATAAAAAAAATTTTGAGGGATAAAAATGGAACTTTTGATAATGAATCCAAATTAGCTTTAAAGAAGGAAATTGGAGACGTTCTTTGGTATTTATCAAATCTATGTGACGAATTAAATTTTTCTCTTAGTGATGTAGCTAAAGATAATTTAGAGAAATTAAAACTAAGATTATCTAGAGGGAAAATTTCAGGTTCAGGAGATGATAGATAATTTAATAACTTACGAATAAGGGAGAGTATGCTAGTCCAGTAATGAAATTCTCAACAACATTTAAGAGTAAAAAAGCTAAAATTGATGAAATATCAAAGCCTCCTATGGGTGGTATGATCCCTCTAAAAAGGTTCAGATAAGGATCTGTAATTGAGCATATAGCAGCAAGAATTCCATTACTCCAATCTATACTAGGAAACCATGTAAGTAAAACTCTTACAATAAGAATGAAAGAGTATATTTGTAACGTTTGACCTAATACAGCAAAGATTTCTGTGATCATGTTCATAATCAATATTACTTATATTAACATTTACTTTTTTGACTCGCCTATTTTTGAGAGAAATTCATTACTTACAGCAAATGTTTGAAAAAACTTATCTGATAATGATAACCAATAGGACCTTCCATCCTTTTGCTTTCTTTTGATTAATAAATTTTTTTTCTATAAGTTCTTTAATATGATCATAAGCACTTGAACCTCTAAGAATAATTAAATCAGATTGTAGTAATTTTTTCTTAATCGCAATAACAGCTAAAGTTCTTAGTACTGCTGTTTTTAATTCTGCAGGTAATAAATCCTCTACATATTCATTTAAAGAATGTTTAAGTTCTAATGAAATTAAGGAATTATTACTAATAATTTCTAAAGCTGAAGAAGAATGAGAATACTTATCAGAAAGTTGCTTAATTGCATCACTTACAGAATTTATATCCGAGTTTGTAAGTTCAGATAAAGTTTTTTTTGAGACTGGTTTACCTTTTAAATACAAAACAGCTTCAATTTTTGTCACCAATTTATGACATTTTCATTATTCTTATTAGGAATTATTTGATCGATAATTATTTTAAAATCTAAACTAAGATAACGTCTTATCTAATTTGATGCACCTAAAAATAATTTATATGTTTTGTTATTAGATTCATCCCAGTATTTATATCCTAAATCATTAACAAATTTATACCAGTCTTCAATATAGTTTTGATTTATTAATACTCCAATTACAATTCGGCCAACGTCAGCACCATGATTTCTATAGTGAAAAACACTTATACTCCAATCTGGTTTCATACTTTTTAAAAATTTCATTAAGGCTCCAGGCCTTTCTGGAAATTCAAATCTATACAATATTTCAATTAAATTATTGTTGTTTGAATTTGTAAATCCTGAAGGTAATCTTCCTCCTACCATATGTCTTAAATGATTTTTGGATAATTCATCATTACTAATATCTATATATTTATATTTTGATTTATTGAATTCTTCAATTAACAATTTTTATCTTCTAATCCATTAACTTGCAATCCTATGAAAATTTGTGCATTTTGAGAATTAGACATTCTATAACTAAATTCAGTTAAATTTCTTTCTTTAAGTAATTTACATAGATCTATTAAACTTCCTGCTTTCTCTGGGATCTCTACAGCAAGCATTGCCTCTTTATATTCTCCTAATTCCGCTCTTTCCGCAACGAATCTAAGCCTTTCAAAGTTCATATTTGCCCCACATGCTATTGCAACAAGATTAAGTTCCATATATTTTTCTTCAATTATGTCTTTTTTCATTCCTGCAATTGATAGTGCTCCAGCTGGTTCTAGTATTGATCTCGTCTCTTCAAACACATCTTTGATTGCGGCACAGATTTCATCGTTATTAACCGTAATTATTTTATCAACATATTTTTTTGTTATTTCAAATGTTAACTTACCAACTTTTTTTACAGCTACTCCATCAGCAAATAAACCTACATTTTCTAGTTCAATTATTTTATTTTCCTTCAAGGATTTTGACATAGCATCAGCATCTTCTGGCTCTACTCCGATAATTTTTGTTTTAGGCCATAAATTTTTTATGTAAGTTAATATTCCAGCTATTAATCCACCTCCACCTACAGCTACATAAATACAATCAGGAGGATTTCCTAGCTGACTAATTATTTCAACTGCGATTGTACCTTGACCAGCAATAACTTCTATATCATCAAAAGGATGAATAAACGTAAGATCTCTCTCTTTGCTAAGGCGTAGAGCTTCTAAGTATGATTCATCGTAATTTTCTCCAAATAATATTACCTCGGCTTGAAGTTCTTTAACGGCTTTAATTTTTACTAAAGGTGTTGTTATTGGCATTAAGATAGTTGCTTTGGATTTTAATTTAATTGCACTAAGTGCTACTCCTTGAGCATGATTTCCAGCACTTGAGGTGATTACACCTTTTTTTAATTTATCTCTACTAAGATTTCTCATCTTATTAAATGCACCTCTTATCTTAAATGAGAAAACATCTTGTAAATCCTCTCTTTTTAGGAAAATATTGTTATTAAACTTTTACTTAAAATATTTGCTTTTTCTAGAGGAGTTTCTTTCGCTACCTCATAGACTCTAGCTTGGAGAATTTTTTGTAAATTTTCTTTCATATAATTATTTTTAGCATTAAATATTCATCTAATAAAACATTACATAATCTATTTTATAAAAAACACTCAAATTGGCCCTTCGCGTTTTAAATTATATATAGACTATTTTAAATAATGCTTTTAAGTGAGTTAAGTCACCCTAATCAGCTTCATGGCTTAACAGTATCACAACTTGAAGAAATTGCTTGTCAAATAAGAGAAAGACACTTGCAAGTCGTTTCTACAAGTGGTGGACATCTTGGACCAGGATTAGGAGTCGTTGAATTAACATTAGCTTTATATCAAACACTAGATCTTGATATTGATAAGGTTGTTTGGGATGTTGGCCATCAAGCATACCCTCATAAATTAATAACAGGACGTTTCAATGATTTTGATTCATTAAGACAAGAAAAAGGAATTGCAGGCTATCTTAAAAAGAAGCGAAAGCGTATTTGATCATTTTGGAGCAGGTCATGCTAGTACATCTATCTCTGCTGCCTTGGGGATGGCACTAGCTAGAGATAAAAATGGAAGTGATCATAAATGTGTAGCAGTTATTGGGGATGGTGCTCTTACTGGCGGAATGGCTTTAGAAGCTATCAATCATGCAGGAACTCTCCCTAATACTCCATTTTTAGTTGTCCTTAATGATAATGATATGTCAATCTCACCTCCAGTAGGTGCTTTGTCAACCTATTTAAATAAGGTAAGGTTAAGTCCCCCTCTTCAATTCTTATCGAATAGCGTTCAAGAAAGTGTTAAAAATATACCAATTATTGGAAAAGATATTCCAGAAGAACTTAAAACTATTCAAGGTAGTGTTAGAAGATTGGCAGTACCAAAAGTAGGTGCTGTATTTGAAGAATTAGGATTCACATATATGGGGCCAATTGATGGACATGATATCTCAAATCTAATAAACACTTTCAATGCGGCTCATAGATTAAAAAAACCGGTTTTAGTTCATGTAGTCACTACTAAAGGTAAAGGATATACTTACGCTGAAGCTGATCAGGTAGGATATCATGCCCAATCTTCTTTTGATCTAACAACAGGTAAATCTATTCCATCTAGTAAACCTAAACCTAGTAGTTATAGTAAAATTTTTGGTCAAACATTATTAAAAATATGTGAACAGGATAGTAAAGTTATTGGAATAACTGCAGCCATGGCTACTGGTACTGGTCTTGATATCTTACAGAAAAATATTCCAGACAATATATTGATGTAGGTATTGCGGAACAACATGCTGTTACTCTTGCCGCTGGTATGTCCTGTGATGGCTTAAAACCTGTAGTAGCTATTTATAGTACTTTTCTTCAAAGAGCTTTTGATCAACTTATTCATGATGTAGGTATTCAAAAATTACCTGTTTCTTTTGTTTTAGATAGAGCTGGCATAGTTGGAGCTGATGGCCCTACACATCAAGGTCAATATGATATTAGTTATATGAGGTCTATACCAAATTTTGTTTTGATGGCTCCAAAAGATGAAGCAGAACTTCAAAGGATGCTAATTACATCTATTAATCATAAAGGTCCAACAGCATTAAGAATACCTCGTGGATCAGGATTAGGAGTAGCTACTATGGATGAAGGTTGGGAGCCCATTGAAATTGGTAAAGGTGAAATTATTAATGAGGGAGATGATATTTTAATTATTGCTTATGGCTCTATGGTTGCTGCAGCAGTTGAGACATCTACATTACTAAAAGAAAATGATATAAACCCATGTGTTATAAATGCCAGATTTGTGAGGCCATTAGATAGTGATCTGATTTTGCCTTTGGCACAAAAAATAAAGAAAGTTGTAACTATGGAAGAAGGTACTATTATTGGTGGCTTTGGTTCAGCTATTGTAGAATTATTAAATGATAATGATATTCATATACCTGTTTTAAGATTGGGTATACCAGACGTTTTAGTAGACCATGCCTCTCCTGATCAAAGCAAAAAAACTTTAGGTTTAACACTGAACAAATGTCAGAAAAAATATTAAATAAATTTAAGAGTTAATATTAAAATTCTTAAAAAACAATTACAGAACGCCTCTAGCTGCTAACCCTAAAATTGAACCTATTCCTAAAAGATGTCCTAAGCAATTAGCTCCAACAAATGCACCATGACTTAACCCTCCAAAAAATCTTGCATTTGGCATAGCAAAACCTTCATTTGGTTTTCTAATTGTTGCTCTTGCAATTGCATAGGCAAGTATATTGCAAGTAATCATTACAAGAGCACATTTTGGTGACCATTCAAATGTTGCTGGCGCAGATGCAGCTGCAAATAAAGTATTAATCATGATAATTTTTTAGTAACACTATTCTGCATCATTTTGTGTTTATTTACGAAGAATTTGTATATTTCTTAAGAGTTTTTTACTTCAATTTTTTTAAGGAGATTTATAAAACCTAACAATATTATAAAATCGGTTATTGTTAAAAACGCTTCTGCAAAGCCATGGAATGAATCAATTTCAACAAGCGATTTATTATATACAGTTAAGGAAATTACTGAAAATATAATTGTTATAAAGACAAATAGTAATGTTAATGTAAAGCCTATTTTTATTGTTTTACTTATATTAGGATTTTTATAAAGATAAAATAGAAAAATTGAGTAAGGGATTATCGAGATTATAAATATATAGTTATTATCTATTACTGATAATTTATCAAATATTTCTTTTAAATATTTACTCATAATAACTTGAATTTTTATATAAATAAAACGAAGCAGCTGCTAATGTTGAATTTCCTATGGTGGTAAAAATCCCTTGTAATGAAACTAAACCATATAATTGCATCGGATTATCATATATATGCCAAGTTATAGCGCACATTGCTCCTATTAGATTAGGAATCATTGCTAATCCAAGCCAAAAAAAATAAGTATAATTTTTGTAGGAACTAATTTTATTAACAACAAATATTGCAACTATCCATTCTAGGACACTTGATATATGAATAACCCAAGTAGTAAAAGATAATTCGTGCAAAATTTATAAATTCTTTTCTAAAACTTTAAGTACTTCTTTGGCATGATTAATAGGAGTAACACTTATCCATCTATAGATAATTCTTCCTTCTGGTGAAATTAAAAAAGTATTCCTATCTGAATAAGGTGGTATCCAAGAGCCGTATTTTTCACTTACTATTCCATTCGAATCAGATAATAAAGTGTAATTTATAGCTTTTGAATTACAAAAACTATCATGAGATTCTTCATTATCAGCACTTATACCAACAATCTCGGCATTATATTTAGAAAATTTATTCTTAAGATCAGTAAAGCCTTTTGCTTCAATCGTACAACCAGTTGTGAAATCTTTAGGATAAAAATATAATATAAGCCATTTATCTTTAAAGTCTATTAAATCCCATTTAGTTTTATTTTTAAATTTATTATTAACACCATTTAGAGAAAAATCTGGAGCTAAATCTCCAATCTCTGGAGCAAAATCAAATGCGTACGATTTTGGATGATAAATAAAAATTGAGAAAAGTAATATTAAACTTAAAAAAAACTTTCTCATGTATATTTAAAATTTGCTTAGATCCACACCTTGGGATTTAGCGAATTTATTTAATCCAACTTTTTGAATGGATTTAAGTGCCTTTGTACTGATTCTCAAAGTTACCCATTTATTTCCTTCTTGCCACCATAATCTTCTTTTTTGTAAATTTACTTGTTGTAATTTCTTTGTCCTGATATGTGAATGACTTACAGCCATACCATTATTAGCTTTTGCACCAGTAAGTTCGCAAACTCTAGACATATTTCTACTAAATAATTAATTAAATTTTATCATATTGAGTTTTAATTTGAATTTAATAACTCTGTTAATAATTCAGCATTATTTAGTTGTAAATCTACGATTTGCTTTTGATCTAATCCTCCTACAGTTAGCTTTGCCATCGCATAAATATGATTTGCTATCCTCCCTGTTAGGGAACTTTCATCAGAACTTTTTCATTTAAGATTATTTTTTTATCTGTAAATTTAATTAAGCCATTGATTAAAGGATGATCTTTATTGACTAAAAGGACATGATATTCAGGCAAACCAGGAATCTTTTGTTCCATATATGCTCCCATATCATTGATTCTTCTCATTTGTTCTGGGAGTAAAATTAATGCGGGAGGAGCATTATTATTCTTAAGGGATTGAACCTTTACTGTAACCTTTTCATTATTTAGTGCTTTCGTAATAATCTCTTTTATGTTGTCAGTATTGGATTTTCCGTCTTTGTCAACAATTTCAGGTGAATCTTTCTCTAAATCATCGTTTATTTCTGAATCAACTCTTTGAAATTTATATTTCTCATTTTGACTCTCTAACCAAGGAATAAATTGTGCATCTATTAAAGGGTCAGCTTTAATAACCTCTCTATTGTTAGATAGCCATAAATTTAAAGCATTCGATTGAGAAATTTCATCTGTGCAATAAATAATTTTGTTATCATCATTTTTTTATTTCTATTGGAATAATTTTCTAATGTTGTAAAAAATTTATCATTAAACTTTATTAGAAATTTGTTTTCTATTTCTTTTTCTTTCTCTAAATCTGAACCTAATTTTGTCTCAAAAATTATGCTGTTTTGAGCAAGTTCAGAAAACTTTTCATCTTCCATTACACCAATTTTTACAAATGCAGAAATTGAATCCCAAATTTCTGCATAAAATTCAGGATTATTTTTCAATAAATCTTTCAATTTATTAGCAATCTTTTTTGAAATAAAGGAAGAAATTGATCTTACTTTTCTATCTGTTTGAAGTGCACTTCTACTAACATTTAAAGGGATATCAGTTGAGTCAATTACACCTCTTAAAGGTAATAAGTATCTAGGAACAATTTCTTTAATCGAATCGCTTACGAAAACTTGATTACAATACAACTTTATTTCTCCCTTCTCCCAATCTGCCCTTCCAGAAAGTTTTGGAAAATATAAAATACCTTGAATATTATATGGAAAATCAGTATTTAGATGAATCCAAAGTAATGGTTCTCCTTGGTAAGGATATAAATATTTGTATAGCTCAATATAATCTTCATCCTTAAGCTCACTTGGATTCTTTCTCCAAGGTGGATTTTTTTTGTTAATGCATTCTCCTTCCAATAAAACGTCTATAGGCATAAAGTCACAATATTTTTTTATTAGAGATTTAATTCGAGCTGGTTCAATAAATTCTTTCTCTTCATCTAATAAATGTAAAATTACATCAGTTCCTATTTCGTCCCTTTCACTATCCTCTAAGGTAAAACTTGGTGATCCGTCGCATGACCATTTAAATGCTTTACTTTCTCCTATGGCTGATTTGGTAATGATTTCAACCTTTTCAGAAACCATAAAACTAGAGTAAAAACCCAAGCCAAAGTGACCTATAAATTCATCATTATCTTTTTTGTATTTTTCTAAGAAACTCTTCTGCACTTGAAAAAGCAACTTGATTTATATATTTTTTTATCTCCTCATCATTCATACCAATTCCATTATCTGAAATGGTAAGAGTATTTTTTTCTCTGTCTAAAGTTATTTTGACCTGTGGTGATTCACAATTCTCACAATCTCCAGCAAAGGAGGCCATTCTCCTTTTACTTATGGCATCAACTGAATTGCTAACAAGTTCTCTTAAGAATATTTCGTGATCTGAATAAACAGCTTTTTTGATAATTGGAAAAATATTTTCAGTATTTATTCGAATCTTACCTTTTTGCATTTATTTGAGAATAGAAAAGCAATTTTATTTTATTTCTTTAAAACCTCTTATTCAAGTTTTGTTAGGAGTATTGTCCGTACAACATAAATAACAATAAATATATTTAATTATCAATATTTATAAATATAAAAAATATTAATTATTTGTTATTATTTGATGTAATAAGTATTAATAATCTTTAAATATCTAAATTTATTAATATTATTTAATCCATTTAATTTCAGAGCAATTATTTTCCTTCATTAAGTTCTTTGATAGTGAAATATCATTACAAGGATTCATCTCTAAAATAGTAATAATACCTTTTTTATGTAATTTTTTTTGTTCCTCGATTGCTAGTGGTAAATCTTCTTTTTTTTGATAAAGTAATAATATTTTTTCATTTATATTATTTTCCTCTTTAATAACTTTTCTTAAATTATCTATAGAAATACTAAATCCTAAACCATTTGGTACATTTTCTTTTGGATTGAAGAATCTAACTAACTCATCATATCGCCCTCCTTTAGCAATAATAGATTTTTCTCCATTTCTTACACTTATCATTTGAAAAACTATTCCTTCATATAAATTTAAATGTGGTTGAAAAGTAGGATCTAATTGAATACTAATTTGATATTTATTTGCAATTGGTTGAATAGTATTAAATAAATATCGTAAATCATCTAATACTTTACTATTTCCATATAAATTTGATAATTTATCTATTACATTATTTGGATCACCTCTTGTATAAAGAAGATCATTGAGAATATCTTTATCTTGCTGTGAAATATTAAGTTTATTTAAGTTATCTTGATCTAAATTTATCATGCTTTTTTTAATTTCTTCGTAATTATTATTTTTATATTTATTAAGAATTAAATCCATTATTGTAGTACTACTTACAAGAAAAATTAGATTACAATTTTCTTTTAATTTTAGTTTATCAATTGAATCAAAAAGAATATTAATAACTTCTATTTCAGGAAATTCAGTATCATATCCAATAAGTTCAATTCCACTTTGTATCCTCTCATTAAACCTTTGAGAATTTTTAACTCCATCCTTTTTCTCAAATATTATTCCATTATTCCATAATCTTATTGGTCTTTTTTTATTTATTAATCTTGTTGATATTAGTTTTACTATTGAGGTTGTCATTTCAGGTCTAAGACATAATGACTTATTACTAACCAAAGTAACTAATTCATCCTGATTAATGACTCCACTTGTTTTTAAAATATCAATATTATTTATCATTGAAGGAGCAATTTTCTCATAACCCCATAATTTATAAACCTTATTTAATGTATTAACTATTTGTGAATTCTTTCTTACATCTAGTAAATTAAATTCTTTGATATCGTTCATTTTTTATTGATTTAGGTATACAAATTATTTTTAAAAGGAGTAACTTTTGATAGCTGATCTTTTAGTTCAATATTAATCTTAGGACTACAAGCTAAAATTCTCCCGGAATATAGATCTAGCTCTCCATTTGGATAATTAGAAATAACTCCTCCTGCTTCATGAACAATAATAGCACCAGCAGCAATATCCCATATCTGTAGTCCTCTTTCCCAAAATCCATCAACCTTCCCACTAGCAACAAATGCAAGATCTACTGCCGCAGCTCCACCCCTTCTTACACCTCTTGTTTTATGAGTAAGCCAGCAAAACTCTGCATAATTATTATTTTCGGTTTCAAACCTGTCATAAGCAAAACCTGTAACTAATAAACTTTCAGATAAATTAATTGGGTTTGAAACTTTAATTATCTCATTATTGCAATAAGAACCTTTGGTTATACAACCCCAATAAAGTTCATTTAAATAAGGGACAGATATTGCACCTAAAATTGGTATACCCTTATATACAAGTCCAATTGAGGTTCCAAAGAATGGATATCCATGGGAATAATTTGTTGTTCCATCCAATGGATCTATGCACCACATCAAATCAGATGATTTGTTGGATTGGCCAGATTCCTCAGCAAGGATTGTAATTTTTGGAGTTTGATCTAATAGATAATCTTTAATTTTTCTCTCAACCTCAAGATCAACATTTGTAACAAGATCACCTTCTCTACCTTTAGATGAAATTCTTTGAATCTTGTTATAGTTTGAGCTAATTATTTCAGAACCTATTGTTGCTGCGTTTTTGGCTATTTCTGTAAGGTTATCTAGATTTATATTGATTTTTAAATTTTTAAATTTATCAGTTATATTCATGTTTCTAATCTTCTTCAAATTCCCATGGTGGTGCTACTCTTGTACTGCCTTGTCCAAAGAATTGCCCGAATTGCAATTCATAAACCTCATCGTAGTATGTCGTTTCAACTTCAACATCCTCTAAGGCTTTACCCACGCAGAGCAAAGCATATCCTTCGTCCTTTAAAGCTTGCGAGACTCCCATTGCATGTCTTTGTTCAAGTTTACCCGAAATGATTTTTACAGCACATTCAGTGCAACATCCATTCCTACATGAGAATGGAAGTCTTAAACCCTTTTTCTCAAATTCCTTTAAAATATATTCATCACTACTAACATCTTCTTGATAAACTTTTCCAGTTACTTTATTCCTTATAGTGACTTTAAACTTCTTTTTCAAGTATCTTTCCTCAAATAAGGGATGCTAAAAGGTTAAAATAAACTTTATTGGAGAGGTGGCCGAGTGGTTGAAGGCGCAGCACTGGAAATGCTGTATAGGGGCAACTCTATCGAGGGTTCGAATCCCTCTCTCTCCGTATAAATATAAAGCAATGAAGAACATAAATAAAGTTAATTACATCAAAATTTAAGTTCTATTTATTAAATTCATTAAAAAATTAATTTTTAAATAAATTTAAAGTTCAAAACTATATAAATATTAATAATAATTGAACTTAACAAAAGAGATATTTTTACTAATATGAAAACAATATTATTAATTATTTGTTTTAATTAAATTTTGAAGTTAAGTTTTAGTTATCCATAATAAATTTATGGGGAAAATAGTTGGAATTGATTTAGGCACTACTAACTCCGTGGTTGGAGTAATTGAAGCTGGTCGCCCAGTAATAATTGCTAGTTCTGAAGGTACTAGAACAACACCTTCAATTGTTGGATTCACTAAAGATTCTGAAATTGTTATTGGTGATCAAGCTAGGAGACAACTAGTCTTAAATCCTAAAAATACCTTTTTTAATTTAAAAAGATTTGTAGGTCGCGAGTGGGATGAATTAGATGAAACCAGCATGTCAGTGCCATATAATATTAAGTCAAACGATAATGGGAATGTAAGAGTATTAAGTCCTTTTACTGAAAGAGAATATGCACCTGAAGAGTTGGTAAGTTCAATTATTAGGAAATTAATAGATGATTCAGAAACATTTCTTGGAGATACAATTGATTCTGCAGTTATTACTGTTCCTGCTTATTTTAATGAATCTCAAAGACAAGCCACTAAAGATGCTGCTCTTTTAGCAGGTATTAAAGTTGAAAGAATTCTGAATGAACCAACAGCCGCGGCCTTAGCATATGGCTTTGAAAAAAGTTCTGCTAATAATGTTTTAGTTTTTGACTTAGGGGGAGGTACATTTGATGTCTCTTTATTAAGAATATCTAATGGTGTTTTTGATGTAAAAGCAACCTGTGGAGATACTCAACTTGGAGGTAATAATTTTGATTCAAAAATAGTTGATTGGTTAGCAGAAAATTTCTTAACTAAGTATAAAATTGATTTACGCAGAGATAGGCAAGCACTCCAAAGATTAACAGAAGCAGCTGAAAAGGCAAAATGTGAGTTATCAGGCTTAAATAAAACAAAAATATCTCTTCCTTTTATTACTACAAATGAACAAGGTCCTCTTCATATAGATGAGACTTTGGATAGAAAACTTTTTGAATCCTTATCGCAAGATTTACTTGATAGATTATTAGAACCAGTACAAATTGCATTAGATGATTCAGGATGGAATCCAGATGAAGTTGATGAAGTCGTTCTCGTAGGTGGCTCAACAAGAATACCGATGGTTCAACAATTAGTTAAAACATTAGTCCCTAATGAACCATGTCAAACAGTTAATCCAGATGAAGTAGTAGCCATTGGTGCAGCAATTCAATCAGGAATTTTAAGCGGAGAACTACGAGATTTGCTTTTAAATGATGTAACGCCTCTTTCTTTAGGTCTTGAAACTATTGGAGGATTAATGAAAGTATTAATTCCAAGAAATACTCCAATACCAGTAAGACAATCAGATGTTTTTAGTACTTCTGAAGCGAATCAATCTTCTGTTTTTATAAAAATTTGTCAAGGAGAGAGACCACTTGCTGGTGAAAATAAATCATTGGGTAAATTTCGATTATCAGGAATTCCTCCAGCTCCAAGAGGCATACCACAAGTACAAGTAGCATTTGATATTGATGCTAATGGATTACTTGAAGTTAGTGCGACAGATAGAACAACAGGAAGGAATCAGTCTGTAAGTATAACTGGAGGATCTAATTTAAATGAAGATGAAATTAATAAAATTATTGATGAAGCTAAATCTAAAGCAAGTGAAGATAAGAAAAAGAGATCCGTTATAGATAGGAGAAATAATGCTCTCACTCTCATAGCTCAAGCAGAAAGAAGACTTAGGGACGCTTCTTTAGAGTTTGGTCCCTATGGAGCTGAAAGACAACAAAGAGCAGTCGAGATTGCTATACAAGATGTCGAAGAATTTTTAGAGGATGAAGATCCTCAAGAATTAGAAATTTCATGCAGTGCCTTACAGGAAGCCTTGTTCGGATTAAATAGAAAATTTGCTGCTGAAAAGAAAATTGAAAATAATCCTCTTCAAGGTATCAAAAATACTTTTGGGTCTATAAAAGATGAATTATTTTCAGATGATTACTGGGATGATGATCCTTGGGATAACCAAATAGATAGAAATTATAGAAATTCGAGGTATGGTAACTCTAGGGACGATGATCCATGGGACAATGACTACTTCCTCTAAAACTGATTATTTATCTATTTTAGGATTATCAAAGAACTTTGATGATTTTGAACTAAAAAAGGCTTTTCGAAGAGAAGCTAGAAAATGGCATCCAGATTTAAATAAAAATGATATTAATGCAGAAGAACGTTTTAAATTAATAAATGAAGCTTATGAATTTTTACGTGACCCAAACAAAGAGCTTCTCTCGAGGGGAAAGAATCTATCAATAAAAAAAATAATTTAGAAACAGGATTTCCTGAATTTGAAGAATATTTAGATATGCTCTTTGGCTTTAACAAATATCCCGAAAGTGAATCAGAAGATGATTTTCAAGACGAGGATATATTTGAAGAAGAATTTGACAATTTTGATTATCCTGCTAAATCACCTAACTCGCCTCCGCCTGTAAAATCCTTTCAAGACGTTGAAACAATAATAGAATTATCGCCAGAAGAGGCTCTTATGGGATCAACTATATTAATTGAACTTGAAGATAAAACTATTGTTGAAGTCGATACACCACCTTTCGCAGGGGACGGGTGGAGGCTTAGGTTAGAAAATATTGCTAGAGGAGGAAAAGATCATTATCTTCAATTAAAAGTTCAGACTTCTGATGGATTGAGAATTGATGGATTACGAGTCCTTTACAAACTTGAATTATTTCCACCTGATGCACTTTTGGGTTGTGCTGTTGATGTACCTACTCTTGAAGGTTATGTTACTCTTCAGGTTCCACCTAAATCATCAACAGGAAGATTACTTAGGCTTAAAGGTAGAGGTATGGTTCACGGTAATAATATAGGTGATCAATATGTAGAGATAGTTGTTGTTATCCCTGCTAATATGAACGATGAGGAAATTGCTCTATATTCAAGATTGCAGGAACTATCTCTTTCTGAAGCGTAATTTTTAAAAATTTATCATGAAAATATTTGTTCTACTTTATAATCCAAATACTGATAATGAAGGTATTCATTCCATAGAGCTTAAAGGTAGAACAATTGTATTAATGTTTGAAGAAAAGGAAGATGCAGAAAGGTATGTTGGGCTTTTAGAAGCACAAGATTTTCCTACTCCTTCGATAGAAAGTGTTAATTTAGAAGAAATTAAAGAATTTTGCAATAGATGTGATTATGAAACTAGGATAGTTACTAAAGATTTCGTACCGAAGACTCTTGAAGATAGATTACTATTAACTCCTCCTCAAAAAAACTTAGAAGTAGATAAATGGGAAGACAAAAAAAATAATGATGATAATTTAGATGATATAAGAGAAAACCTGGAGAAACTTCTCTAAAATTTAATTCATGTAATATACTTCAATAAAAGATTTTTAAACATGGCAAAAGTTATTTTTGAAACTGACTCAGGTAATATTGAGTTCGATTTATTTTCTGAAGATGCTCCTAATACAGTCGATAATTTTACAAAACTTGTAAATGAAGGATTTTATAATGGTTTGTCATTTCATAGAGTTATTCCTGGTTTTATGGCACAAGGTGGATGTCCAAATACAAGAGAAGGCTCTTCAGGAATGCCTGGTACAGGAGGTCCTGGTTACAAAATAAAATGTGAAATTAATTCTAATAAACATATTACTGGCTCCTTATCGATGGCACATGCCGGCAAAAATACTGGAGGTAGTCAATTTTTTATAGTTTATGAACCTCAGCCACATTTAGATGGAGTACATACTGTATTTGGAAAAACAAATAATATGGATGTTGTTTTAAAACTAAAAAATGGCTCAAAAATTATAAAAGCGTATTTAGGTTAATTCTTTGTTTTTTTCTAAAATTATAGTAAAAGGTACTTTATCTAAATTAAATTTTCTGGTAGAGGCGTAAAGTTTCTCATTTTGATCAGTTATTAATGTATTCTCAATTTTAATATTATTAGTTGGATGGAGGGCATGATCAATATTTTTAGCAACTATTAATCCAACCTTTGAACTTTTCTTAAGTTTTGAGAGTTTGGAGATAAATTCCTCTATTTTCTTTATTTCGTTATTATTTATAACTATGTTTTTTCTATCTTTTTTGTGAATGATTCTCCATACTAGTTTTGGTCGATTCCATATAGCAAGTAATCTAGGACTACTTTCTAATTTTACTTCTATGTCCTTTAATTGACAAAATTTATTTATTTGATTCTTAATAGTAACCAATTCGTCTGAAGTATATTTTCCATCCAGAAATATTGCAATGAATGGATCTATATTTGAAAATTTATTTTGTTCATTATCAAGTAAATGTCCTAATTTAGTTCTTTTAACATTTAAATATTCAGCATTATAATCTCCAGGACAAATGACTAATGGCACTCGAGAAACAACTTCAATACCATAACCACCTAAACCAGCAATTTTTCTTGGATTATTTGTTAGAAGTTTTAGCTTCTTTATACCAAGGTCTGTAAGTATTTGAGCACCTACACCATAATTTCTAAGATCTGCGGGAAATCCAAGTTTTTCGTTTGCTTCAACAGTATCTAATCCACCATCTTGTAAGCTGTAAGCTTTTAACTTATTAATTAATCCTATACCTCTTCCCTCTTGTCTGAGATAAACAACGACACCTTCACCTTCTTCTTCAATTCTCGACAATGCAGCCTCAAGTTGTGGTCTACAGTCACATCTTAATGATCCAAAAGCATCTCCAGTAAGACATTCAGAATGCATCCTTACTAGAACCGGTTCATTATAGTCTTAGATTTTTTTTTAACAAGAGCAACATGTTCTGATCCATCTAGCTCGTTAATATATCCATAAGCTTTAAAAGTACCAAATATACTAGGTAGTTCAGTAGCAGATTTTCTAAATACGAATCTTTCGTTTTCAGATCTATATCTTATTAAGTCAGCAATTGAAATTAATTTCATGCCCCATTGCTTAGCATATTTACTAAGTTCAGGTAATCTAGACATTGATCCGTCTTGATTTTGAATCTCACAAATAACACCTGCTGGGTATAAACCTGAAAGTAAAGCTAAATCAACTGCTGCTTCAGTATGTCCAGCTCTTTTTAAAACACCTCCTTTTTTTGCTCTTAATGGAAATATATGCCCAGGTCTTCTTAGATCTTCAGGAGTTGTATTAGGATTTATTGCAACTTGAATTGTTTTTGCTCTATCCTCAGCTGAAATTCCAGTAGTTACATTAAATTCTGGTCCTGCGTCAATAGAAACAGTAAACGCTGTCTGGTTAGAATCAGTATTCCTATCAACCATTAATGGTAAATCTAAAGCATCTAATTTATCTCCTTGCATTGCCAAACAAATTAAACCTCTCCCCTCTACAGCCATAAAATTTATTTGTTGAGGTGTGGCAAATTGGGCTGCACATATCAAATCTCCTTCATTTTCTCTCCCTTCATCATCTACAACAATTATGCATTCACCATTTCTTATTGCAGCTAAAGCATCACTTATAGGATCAAACTTTATATCAAGTGGTTCTTTCTTATCAGAAATTTCTTGATTATTAGATCTTGTACTTGTTTCTTCCATTATAAATTACATAATAAAGCAATTGTAATTGTAATAAACAATTTCAATACTATATAATCCTATATCACACTTGCCGGTTAAGAGAAATGAATGTTGCAATAGTTGGTGCTACAGGTTACGGAGGCATACAGTTAGTAAATCTATTAAGAAGAAATAGAAATTTTAAATTATCATTTTTAGGTGGAAACAAATCTGCTGGTTCAAAATGGAATGATCTGTTTCCTTTTATTAATATTGAGAATGATCTTACTATCGAAAAATATTCACTGCAAAGGATTCTTGAAAGTTCTGAAATAGCAATATTATCTCTTCCGAATGGTTTGTCATCGACAATTACTCCTGAATTAGTTAATAACGGTATAAAAGTTATTGATCTATCTGCGGACTATAGATATAAATCATTAGATAAATGGAAAGAAATTTATTATAAAGAAGCAGAAATATATAATAGAAATGATTATGAATTATGTTTAGAGTCAGTATATGGTATACCAGAATTTAATCAAAAAGAAATTAAAAAATCAAGAATAATTGCTTGTCCTGGATGTTATCCTACTTCGGCACTAATACCTCTTATTCCATTTATGCTTCAAGGAATTATTGAGAGTGAAGGTATTATTATTGATTCAAAGAGTGGAATTTCTGGAGGAGGTAGAACTGCTAAAGAACATTTACTATATTCTGAAGCCGGTGAAGGTATTTCTGCATATGGCTTATTGACTCATAGACATACATCTGAAATTGAACAAATTTTGAGTCATGTATCTGGTCTAAATATTCAGTTAATCTTTACTCCACATTTAATTCCTATCGTTAGAGGAATGTTTTCAACAATATACGGAAGGCTTAAAGACCCAGGATTAACAGCTGATGATTGTAAAATTTTACTAGATAATTTCTACAGGAATTATGAGAACGTTAAAGTATTGCCAGTTGGAACATATCCCTCTAGTAAATGGGTAAAAAATTCAAACGATATATACATATCAGTAAATGTTGATAATCGAAGTGGCAAAATAATATTACTTTCTACGATCGATAATCTTTTAAAAGGTCAAGCTGGTCAAGCTGTTCAAAATCTAAATTTAATTTCAGGTCTTAAACATAATGAAGGTTTAGATTTAACTACTTTTTATCCTTAATTTATTTCTAATTGTCAATCCTGCTTGAGAAATAGCAAATGGGAGAATTTTATGTTCAATATCGTGAATTTTATTGGTAAGACTACTTAAATTATCATCAGTCTTTATTGATAGTGCAGCTTGAATAATTAATTTGCCATTATCAACTTCTTTATCCACAAAATGTACTGAACATCCTGTTATGAGTGCCTTACTTTTCAATGCATCATTAATTGGATTTTTACCTTTAAATGATGGTAAAAGTGAAGGATGTATATTAATAATCCTATCTTTAAATGAATTTACAAAATTTTCTGAAGCTATTTTCATCCATCCCGCCATTACAATTAGTTCAACATTAGATTCCTTAAGAATTTTTATTATTTCAGCTTCGAATTTTTCTTTATTTTCGTAATTATTTTCTAAAATAAGAAAATTTGGAATATTAGATTTTATTGCCCTCTTAATACAACCAGCATTCTCTTTATTTGAAATTAATAATTTTATGTCAATGTCTAATTTTTTATTCTTGCATAAATCAATCAGAACTTGAAAATTTGTACCTTCACCAGATGCTAGAACTGCAATATTTAATTTTGGTTCAAATTTATTAAATTTTTTTAAATCTGGCGAAACTAAATAATGTTCGATACTTTCCAATTTATTTTTTTTTATTAATAAAATACTAAATCATAAATCAATAGAAAAAATTATTTTTTTAGATATGCGAATACTAAAACAATTTTATTTAGTATTAATACTAAATTATAAACATACTATTTTTAAATATGACTAAGTAGGTATAATAATTAGAATCAATTAAGCCTAGTCCATCTAAAGATTTGAATAAACATAATTTAAATAATTGGAAAAAATTTTCTAACTATCTTTGGTTTAATGATGAATTAAATATTTGGATAGATATAAGCAAAATTAATTTTAATGATGAAGACTTTGAAGCTATTAATCAAAAATTTGTAAATGTTTTCAATGCTTTAGATGAACTTGAAAATGGTGCAATAGCTAATATTGATGAAAACAGACAGGTTGGTCATTACTGGTTAAGAAATTCATCTATAGCCCCAAACCATATTCTAAAAAATAAAATTGATAACGAAATATCTAGTATTAAAGAATTTGGTAAAGAAATATTGGAAGGAAATATATTAAACAGTAAAGACCAAAAGTATACAGATGTATTATGGATAGGTATTGGTGGTAGTGGTTTAGGTCCATTATTAATTATTGATTCTTTAAAGAGGAGTTCTGTAGGATTGAACTTTTCCTTTATTGACAATATTGATCCATTTTTAATTAAAGAAAAATTAATAGAACTAAATGATAAACTATCTAGTACTTTATTTGTAATTGTTAGTAAATCAGGTGGTACACCAGAACCGAGAATAGCAATGGATATTATTAGAAAAAATGTTGAGGAGATAGGTATAAACTGGTCTTCCCAAGCTATAGCAATCACTATGTCTGGAAGTAAACTATATCAAAAAGCATCTGAAGAGGATTGGTTAAGAATTTTTGATCTTCCTGATTGGGTTGGTGGTAGAACTAGCATTACAAGTTCGGTCGGACTTTTACCCTTGGTATTCATAAACGAAAATATTGATAATTTTCTTAAGGGTGCATCAAAAATGGATGAAATTTCTAGATCAAAACAAATAAAAAATAATCCCGCAGCTTTATTAGCAGCTTCTTGGTATTTCAGTGGAGAAGGATTTGGAAAAAGGGATATGGTAGTTCTTCCATATCGAGATAGGCTTCAAGTTTTTAGTAAATATCTTCAACAATTAGTGATGGAATCTCTTGGGAAGAAATTGGATAGATCAGGTAATATAGTTCACCAAGGTATTTCAGTTTTTGGAAATAAAGGTTCGACAGATCAACATGCATATGTTCAACAATTAAGAGATGGGTTGGATAATTTCTTCTGTACATTTATTGAATCATTAGATATGCCAGATGACCTTAATAACTTTGATTTAGAAGACCCCAAGTCATATCTATCTGGTTTTTTACAAGGTACAAGATCTGCTTTATCAAAAGAAGGAAGACAAAGTGTAACCATAACAATAAGTAAATTTAATACCTTTACCTTAGGAGCAATAATTGCATTATTTGAGAGGGCAGTTTCTTTTTATGCAGAGTTGGTAGATATCAATGCATATGATCAACCGGGTGTGGAGGCTGGTAAAAAGGCTGCTGCAGATATAATTTCGATCCAACAAAAAATTAAATTTCTATTTGAAAAAAATGACTTTTTAACTATTGAAAAAATTAATAAAAGCTTAGAAAATTCTGATCCAGAAAGTATTTTTTTAATATTAAGACAAATGTGTTTTAATAATAAAAATTTTAATATTGAAGGAGACTGGTCAATTCCAGAATCATTAAAAATTAGAAAATTATAATTAAACAACTATATTTATAATTTTCCTTTTACGATAATAATTTTTCTAATTTCTTTATTATCAATCCATTTAATAACATTAGGACTTTCTAAGCTTTTTTGCTTGATTATATCTTCTGAAGCATCTGTAGATATATTTATTTTATCTCTTACTTTTCCATTTATTTGAATTACTAATTCATAACTATTCAGAATTATTGCTTTTGGGTCATATTCAGGCCAATTTTGTAAGTGAACTGACTCATTAGAGCCTAATAAATGCCATAGCTCTTCAGAAATATGAGGAGAAAATGGAGCAAGTAAAATGCATAAATTTTGCAGTATTATTTTTTTTAAATTTGAACTTATATTTTTAAAATCTTGAGATATAGCATTACAAAATTTCATTAATTCTGAAATAGCTGTATTAAATTGATTATTCTCAATATCGTGTGAAATCTCTTTAATAGCTATATTCATTGACCGTAAGATATTTTTTTCATAAGTTTCTTTATTTATATTTACCTTTTCTAAACCATTATCATTTAAATATTCATAGTATAATTTCCAAACTCTTGAAAGAAATCTAAACTGCCCTTCTACATCAGAATCTCCCCATTCCAAGTCCTTTTCAGGTGGAGCTTTGAATAGTATAAACATCCTGGCAGTATCTGCACCATATTTCTTAATAACAGTCTCAGGATCAATACCGTTATATTTAGATTTTGACATTTTTTCAAATAATATTTCTAATTTTGAATTGTCATCTGGATCAATAGGATTATTTATATCTTTTATTTTATTTAATGGAATATACCTTCCAGTATTTTTATTTTTATATGCAGCAGATTGAACCATGCCTTGTGTTAAAAGTTTTTTAAAAGGTTCATTAATATCAAATAAATTGTTATCTTTTAATGCTTTAGTTAAAAAGCGAGCATACAACAAATGCAAAATTGCATGTTCAACTCCTCCTACATATTGGTCAACTGGAAGCCACTTATTAATTTTCTCTTTTATAAATGGTTTATCATTTAGCTCTGCACATGGATATCTCAAGAAATACCATGATGAGCACATGAATGTATCCATTGTATCTGATTCTCTTTTTGATTTACTCCCACACCTTGGACATTTAATATTTTGCCATTCATTTGATTGATTTAGAAAATTTATTTTATTTGAATCAATCTTTACTTCCTTTGGTAACTTAACAGGAAGATCCTTAGTTTCTACAGGAATAGGACCACATTTTGAGCAATTAATAATAGGTATGGGACATCCCCAATATCTTTGTCTAGAAATTAACCAATCTCTTAATTTATATTGTATTTTTTCTTCTCCCCATCCTTTATTTTTAGCTATATCTAGGAATTTTATTTTAGCTTCAGAATTTGAAATCCCATCATAATTATCTGAATTTATTAAAAATCCATTTTCTTCAAAAGCACTTTTAATGTTTTCATTTGATTCTTTAATATCTTTTGTAATAACTTTTTTTATAATTATTTTATATTTTTCAGCGAACTCATAATCTCTTTGATCATGAGCAGGGACTCCCATTACAGCTCCTGTTCCGTAATCGTCTAAAACATAACTTGCTACCCATATTGGGATTTCATTATTATTAATTGGATTTATAGCTTTTAATCCAGTATTAAAACCTATTTTTTCTTTTTCTACATCATAGTTCTTAAATATTTCTTTTAAATTGCTAATCTTATCTTTTAATTCTTTATCTTTAATAATACTAGTGACTTCGTGATTGGGTGAAACTGCTATATAAGTAACACCAAATAATGTATCTATTCTAGTTGTAAAGACTTTTAAGTTTATTTCTTCACTATCTTCGAGATTAAATTTAATAATTGCTCCATTGGACCTTCCTATCCAGTTTTCTTGCATGGTTCTTACTCTTTCTGGCCATCCATTAAGATTTTTAAGATCATCCAAAAGTTCTTCTGCATAATTAGTTATTTTTAAATACCATTGATTTAAAAGTTTTTTTTCAACAGTTGCTCCAGATCTCCAAGATTTACCCTCAGAGTCAACTTGTTCGTTTGCTAAAACAGTTTTATCTATAGGATCCCAATTTACCTCAGATTTTTTTTTATAAACTAAACCTGATTTAAATAATTCTAGGAACAAAAATTGAGTCCATTTATAATAATCTTCGTTGCATGTGGCGAATTCTTTTTCCCAATCAACTGATAGGCCTAAAACTCTAAGTTGAGATTTCATATGTGAAATATTATCTTTAGTCCATATTTCAGGATTAATTCCTCTTTCAATTGCAGCATTTTCTGCAGGAAGTCCAAAAGCATCCCAACCCATTGGATGTAATACATCCTTTCCCTTTAGTTTTTGATATCTAGCAATTACATCTGTTATTACATAATTCCTGACATGACCCATATGTAAATTTCCAGATGGATATGGGAACATGGATAAAGCGTAAAACTTTTCTTTATTTTCACTATCTTGAGTTTTATACAACTTATCTTTTACCCATTTAGTTTGCCATTTTTTTTCTATGAGATTAGGCTCATACAAATTTTTAAAAGTTAAATTAGTCTTATGCGATTTATCCACTTGTTTATCTATAAAGTAATTTAGTTATCATTCTACATAAGAGATTAAATTGTAAATACCTTTTTTTTTATTAAAATTGGGTTAACAATAATTTAATTATGAATAAGTTTGATTTTTATAAATATCAAGGAAATGGAAATGACTTTATAATTATAGATTCCAGAAATAATAATTTATTCAGTAGTTTGCTATCAAATAAAAGTTTCAATGTTAAAAAATTGTGTGACAGAAATTTTGGAATTGGTGCTGATGGAATAATTTTTATAGTAAATCCAGATAATGATAATGATTCAAGGATGATTATTTTTAATTCGGACGGATCTGAAGCTGAAATGTGTGGAAATGGAATTCGATGCATGATTGAATATTTGAATAATCAAGGAAATTCTCAAATTAATAAATCTGAATATAGGATTGAAACTAAAGCTGGTTTGAAAGTAGCAAAATATAATTCAGGCAAAATTACTGTAAGGATGGGAAAACCTATTTTTGAAAATAAATTAATTCCAACAACTATAAATAAAAATATTAATGAATTACTTACAGATGAATTTAATTATGAAAACTTTAATACTCAAGGATATGCGGTTGGTATGGGTAACCCACATTTAATTTTCTTTGTAGAGGATCTTGCCTTGATATCGCATAAAGAACTTGGCCCTGTATTTGAAAATAATAATTTATTTCCTGAAAAAACTAATGTACACTTTTGTCAGATTATTAATAGTAAAAAAATTATTGTTAAAGTTTGGGAAAGAGGTGCCGGATCTACTCTTGCATGCGGAACAGGAGCTTGTGCTATACATGTTGCTGCGAGGAAACTTTCTAGATGTGAAGCAAAAACATCTATCATTTTACCTGGAGGAGAACTTTTTATTGAGTGGAATAATACAAATGATGAGGTTTTGATGACTGGTATTGCTAATAAAGTTTTTAAAGGTTCTTTTACCCTTACATAAATTAGATGAAAGACGAATTTATTTATTTTGATCATGCCTCTACCTCTCCTTTATCTTTAGAAGTCTTAGAGATAATAAATTCTTCTAATTTAAATTATTGGGGTAATGTTTCTGCTACTTATAAATTTGGTATTAAATGTTCTACAGAATTGGAGTCAATTAGAAATAATATCGCCTTAATTTTGAATTCAAATTCAGAGGATATTATTTTTACTTCAGGCTCTTCTGAATCTATTTCAATTGTGTTCAATAAATTATCAGATAATTTTAAACCTGAAAATATTGTTATATCTGAAGTAGAACATCAAGCCACTATAATTTCATCAAATATCTTAAAAAAAAGGGGATGGAAAATAATTGAATGGGAAGTTGATAATAAAGGAATTGTAAATCTAGATAAATTAGAAAATTATTTAAATCCTAAAACAAAATTGATTTCAATAATATGGGGGCAAAGTGAAATAGGATCATTGCAACCTATTCAATTAATAGGTAAAAAATGTAAGGAAAATAATATATTATTTCATGTAGATGCGACTCAAATAATTAGTAATGGCATTTTTAAATGGAAAGATTTAAATTGTGATTTACTTAGCTTATCAGCTCATAAGTTTGGAGGTCCTAAAGGTATTGGAATACTTTTAACTAATGAAAAATCTCGTCATTTCTAAGAAATTCTGATATAGCATTGACACATGAATATTCAATAAGACAAGGGACACAATCTCTACCTTTAATATGCGGGATGCATCAAGCTTTAAAAAATATTAGTGGATTAATAACTTTTTCAAATTATGATACTGTATTCAAAAATAATAAAATTATTTTTTTAAAAGATTATCTTATAAATTTACTTAAAGATAATAAATATGTAGAAATTACTGGAAGTATAGAAAATCGTTTACCAAATCATTTATCATTTATTTTATTGAATAAAAATTTTTTACCGATTAAGGCTTACAAAATTATAAATTTTATGTCTGATAATAATATCTCAATAAGTAGTGGTAGTTCATGTTCAAGTTCTAACAAGAACCCTAGTAAAGTTTTAACTAAATTACGTTTAGAAAATAATAAACTTTTTTCAAATATTAGATTAAGTTTTGGTGAACAAAATTCAATAGATCAGCTAGACAAATTTCATACTTTACTTTTACAGTGTATTGAGAAATTTTAATAGATGTTTGTTTTACCTAATGATCTAAATAAAGCTATTGAAGATATGGAGAAATCTGTATTAAATAGTTTAGATTCTGATAATTCAAGATTAATTATTGAATTTAAATTTGAAGGAATCAAATTTAATAGAATATCTTTTAATTTATTTAATTTATTAGAAAAAAATAATAATAGTGTATACCTTACTTATTCTGATCCAGGAGCTGTAGCTTTAGCCCAAAGAGACTATAAGGAAATTAAAGATAAGATATTTACTTTTAAGTCATTTACAAACTCTCCACATATTTCAGAAAGTAATTCAATTTTAATTTCAATGCTCCCACAACCTTATGATTTTGATTCATTTGAACCAATGTGCGAAAACTTTCTTGGTAAACATATTTCGATAAATCCTAAATTTGAAGATGCAAATATTGGAATAGGAACTGTTATTAGAGAAAGAAGAAAAAATTTTGTAAAAACATGGACAAATATTTATTTTATTCAACCACTAAATAATGGAGCTCTAATGCATATTGCTCCAAATAATTGGGCTCTTTTTAAAGAAAAAGATAATAAATATTATTTTGTTAAAGATTTTGATTCGAAACCAGATAATGAAACTATTTTTATAAACCTATAATTTATGTATTTAAAAAAACATAAATTAATTATATTTATTTTTTTATGTTTACTTTTCGTTCCTTTTTTTTTAAAGTACAAAAATAATTATGGAAATAATAGATTTATAAAAAATTTATATTTTAATTTACCAATATTTTATTCAAATAGAAAAATATGTATAAATTATGATCTATTAATTAATAAATATCTTGATAAAACAATTAGCTTTTCATTAATTGATAATAAAGGAAATATAATTAGTGAATATAACTCAAAAATTGCAAGGATACCTGCATCTAATCAAAAGTTATTATCTACAGGTTATGTTATTAATAAATATAATAATTTTTATTCATTAAATACAAAACTTTCTAGGGATAATAAAAATAATTATTATATAGAGGGTAGTGGCGATCCTGATTTAAATCTTAATGATATTAAAACATTAATAAATAATATTAAATATAGTAAAGTTATTAATATAACTTTGTATGAAGTTAAAAAAAATATATACTGGCCTGAAGGATGGACAAGTCAAGATAAATTGTATAAATATGGATCTCCAATTACAAAATTGGCAATCAATAGTAATGCATCAAATTATATGAATATATATGGATTAAAAAATTATATTTATGACTATCTTTTAGCAAAGTTTCCTAATTCTGAAGTTAATGTATATATTAAAGAAACATCCAATGATTTAAAGAGAAAAACAATTTTAATAGATAGTATTAATTCAAATCCAATTTTATCGCTAGTAACTTTAGCAAATGCTGAAAGCCATAATTTCACTTCAGAGTCTCTTTTTAAAAATGCATCTGATACATGGAATAAAAATTCATATAAAAAACTTTATTTTTGGTTAAAAAATAAAGGATTACCTATAAAAGATTTGTATATAGCTGATGCTAGTGGTTTGTCTAGAAATAATAGAGTAACTACAAATTTAATTGCATCCTTTTTGCATAAAATGCGATTTAATAATAATTATGAATTTTATGCTTCGACTTTATCAATTATGGGAATGAGAGGCACATTAGCTAATTCATTAGTAAATAATAAAATAAATGGGAAATTTTTTGGTAAGACTGGTACTTTATCAAATGTATTTTCTTTGTCAGGTTATTTTCATAAAAATAATAAGATTTATTCAATAAGTATTATTCAAAATTCAAGTTTAATTGATAAAAATAAAATTTTTAAATTTTTAAATGACTTGTATGAAATAGATGAATGTAAATAAATTTTATTTATAAAAATTCTTTAGATCTTTCTCAACTATTGGAGGAACCATATGTTTTATTTCTCCATTAAACTTTGCTACTTCCTTAACCAATGAACTACTCAAAAAACTAAAATTTGTATCTGTTGACAAGAATATTGTTTCAATATCTCTATTAAGTGATCTATTTGTATGAGATATTTGTAGTTCATACTCAAAATCACTCATTGCTCTCAAGCCTCTAAGGATAAGTTTCGCATTTAATTTTTTTGCGCAATCAACAGTAAGACCATGAAATGATACAACTTCTACATTTCTTAATTTAATAACAGAATTTTTAATTTGATTAATCCTCTTCTCAAGGGTAAAAGTAGGTTTTTTAGAAGTATTTTCTAATACACCAACTATGACTTCACCAAAGATCATTTCTGCTCTTTCTATTAGATCTAAATGTCCATTTGTAAGAGGATCAAAAGTTCCAGGATAAAGTATTTTCATATAAATTATTTAAATAAAAAAGCAAAACTAGTTAAAATAAAAATATAACTAAAATTTATTATGACATTAAATCTAGAAGCTAAAAAAATCTTATTAAGAAAAATCCCTCATGGTCTTTTCATTTGTGGTGTTAAAGATGAAAAAAATGAGGTTAATGGATTTACAGCAAGTTGGGTTACTCAAGGTTCATTTAATCCTCCTTTAGTTGTTATGGCTGTTAGGGCAGAAGGTTCTAGTCACGAAATAATTAAAAATACAAATAAATTTTCATTAAATGTTTTAAAAAGTGATCAAAAGGATTTGGCTGCTGTGTTTTTCAAACCTCAAGTTGCATTGGGTAGCAGATTTGAAACAGTTGAATTTGTTCTCGGGGATCTTGGATTACCAATATTAAAAGATAGCGTAGGAGGAGTTGAATGTCTCGTTATAGGAGATGTAACACATGGAGACCATACAGTTTTTGTTGGAGAAGTAAAAACAGCTTATTTAAATAATGATGTTGACGCTCTAAATTTAAATTCAACTGGTTGGAATTATGGAGGTTAATTTAAAATATGAATGAATTATTTAATAAGAAGGAAAATAAGATAAATTTACAATTTGATAATCATTTAATCAAAAATAACAACCTTTTGAAAAATAGATTATTAGAAATACCAAAAACATCTGGATGTTATTTATTTAAAGATGAAAATGGCGAAATACTATATATAGGTAAATCAAAAACTTTAAGAAATAGAGTAAATAGTTATTTTTCTAATTTCAGAGAATTATCTCCAAGATTAAGTTTAATGGTTAGGCAGATAACAGAAATAGAAATAATCTTAACTGACAACGAATTTGAAGCCTTAAATTTAGAATCAAATCTAATAAAAACTAATAAACCATATTTTAATATTCTATTAACCGATGATAAAAAGTATCCATATGTTTGCATTACCTGGAGTGAAAAATATCCAAGAATATACATAACAAGAAGAAGAAGAAATAGAAATAATTTAGATAGATATTATGGTCCTTATGCAGATGTTGGTCTCTTAAGGAAAACATTATTCTTATTAAAAAAAATATTTCCTTTGAGGCAAAGTAAATTATCTAAATCTTTTTATCGTGAAATTACAGGTGTTGATCTTGAAGAAATATCCTCTGAAGATTATAAGAAAATAATAAAACAAGTTTCTATGATTTTTCAAGGAAGAAACGAAGATTTAGTAAAATTCTTGAGAAAAAAATGAATTATTTCTCAAGTGAAATGCAATATGAGAGTGCTGCAAAGGTTAGAGATCAAATAGTTTCTATTAAGTTACTTACTGAATCTCAAAAAATATCAATACCAGATTCATCTATTAATAGAGATATTTTTGGCATTTGTTCAAATACAAAAATATCTAGTATTCAAATATTTCAAATGAGATCTGGAAAGCTTGTCGGTAGAATTGCATATAGTCAAAAGTTAATAGATTCTGATGAAATAATTACACTGCAAAGAATATTTGAAGAACATTATTCAAATGTTGATAATGTTGAAATACCTTCAGAAATTCACGTTCAATTTGAAATACCAAGAAAAATTATACTTGAGGAATGGTTATCGGAGTTAAAGAAAAGAAAGGTTAAAATAGTAGTTCCAAAAAGAAATAAGAAATTAGAAACTGTTGAATTAGTTATTAAAAATGCGAAGTTAGAGTTGGAGAGAATTTCTAATGGTATAGAAGATAATGAATATGCTATGGAAGACTTATCTCAAATTCTAGAAATAAATCATTTGCCAAAAAGGATAGAAGGTTATGATATTAGTCATATACAGGGATCAGATCCTGTAGCATCTCAAGTTGTTTTTATTGATGGTATTCCTTCAAAGCAAAATTATAGAAAATATAAAATAAAAGATAAAAATGTCTATTCAGGTCATAGTGATGATTACGCTTCTATAGAAGAAGTTATTTATAGGAGATTTAGAAAATGGTCAAGATTTAAAAAAGAGGGTGGTGATTTTTCACTTTTATTTGATAGAAAAAACAGTAGTCTAGATAATGAATTACTATCAGATTGGCCTGACTTGGTAATGATAGATGGAGGTAAAGGTCAATTGAATGCAGCTTTAAAGGCTTTAATAGATCTAAATTTAGATCAAGAAATTACTATTTGTTCATTAGCCAAGAAAAACGAAGGAAATTTATTTACCAGGTCTTAAAAAACCCTTAGAAAGCGATATAAATCAAAAAGGGGTATTGTTACTTAGAAGAGTTAGAGATGAAGCTCATAGGTTCGCTTTATCTTTTCACAGAAATAAAAGATCTAAAAATATGAAAAGATCACAACTTACAGAGATTCCAGGTGTGGGTTCGACAAGGATTAGAGATTTATTAGAACACTTTAAGTCTATAGATGCAATAAGAATTGCTAGTGTTAAGGAATTATCAAATGTTAAAGGCTTAGGAAAAAATACTGCTGAAGAAATTTTTAAATATTTTCATGAAATTTAAATATTTTTTTGAAATAAAAATATATTGAATTATCTTCTTCATAGAAATTGATATATTGTTTGTAAATTAATTTTATTACTAATATTAATTTAGTTAATTTAATAAAAAGTGTTCTGGAAAAAATCAAAACTCCTAATTATATATTCTACGGTAGATGGACATACTAAAAATATTTGTGAATATATAAATAAAAAATTAAAAAATAAAAAGATTATAAGCATTTCTTCATTGGAGGATTCAGTAAAATTCAATTTAGAGCAATTTGATGAGATTGTAATTGGCGCAAGTGTTAGATATGGTTATCACAGAAAAAATGTTTATGAATTCATAAGAAAAAATAAATCAATACTAAACAATAAAAAAACTGTTTTCTTTTCTTTAAATTTAACAGCAAGAAAATCAGAAAAGAATACTGCAGATACTAACCCATATGTGTACAAGTTTTTGAAGAAAATAAACTGGGAACCAACAATTAAAGACGTTTTCGCTGGAAGGCTAGATTATCCAAATTTAGATACTTTAAATAAATTAGCTATTCTTTTTATTATGGTAATAACTAATGGCCCAAAGGATACTTCAAAAACATATGAATTAACTGATTGGAAAAGAGTTGATAATTTAATAAAGAAAATTGAGAAATTTAAATAAATTTTTATGGATAAAGAAGAATTAATAAAACTTACATCGAAAATAAATAATAATAGTTGCCCTAATATAGTAAATTTTCATTGCCATAGTACATATAGTGATGGGAGTTTAACTCCTGAAGAATTACTAGATGAAGCTTATAAAAATAATATTCAGTATTTTTCTATAACTGATCATCACACTGTGAAAGCTCATAAATATATATCATCAAATAATCTTTTAAATAAATATTCTTCAAAAGCTTTTAATTTAATCTCAGGTATTGAAATAAATTGTCTATTAAAAGGATGTCTTGTTCATGTATTAGGTTTAGGTATAGATATTGATAGTTCATATTTATATCCATACACCCAATCAGAATCACCAATTGGAAATCATCTTCATATAAGGTCTGTCTCAAATGCTATACGAAAGTCAGGAGGTATTTCATTCTTAGCTCATCCTGCAAGGTATCGAATTCCATTCAATGTTTTGATCCCTGAAGCCTTTGATAATCAAATTGATGGAATTGAAGTATGGTACGACTATAGCCTTGGTGAGAATTGGATTCCAAGTCCATTTATATGTGATGAGATTGAAAAGTTAACAAATAATTTAGGGATGTTAAAGTCTTGTGGAACTGATAGTCATGGTTTTTCTCTATTTGGAAGATAATTTAGAATTTATTCTTCTCAATTTTAGATTCAGTATTATTAACTATTATTTTTAGGTTTTCCAAAATCTCTTTATTTTCATTATCCCACATTTTTCTATTTATAACTTCTATAAATCTTTCTGCGATATCTCTTAGTGCCCATGGATTGTTATTTTCTAGAAAATTTTTAATATCCTTATTACATAGCCAATTTTTATATATTGATTCATAGCACCAATTTGAAACTAATTTAGTTGTAGCGTCATAAGCATATAGATAATCTAAGGTAGCAGAAAATTCAAAAGCTCCTTTATATCCATTTTGCATCATACCCTTGGTCCATTTTGGATTTAATACTCTTGATAGAACAACCTTTTCAAGTTCTTTATTAAGTTTAGTTATTTTTGAATATCCATATTTAGAAAGATCACCATGAAATAATTCAGGATACTTACCAGATATTTTTTTAATAGCGGCTGATAGTCCTCCTTGAAACTGGTAATAATCATCAGAATCTAAAATATCATGCTCTTTGTTATCTTGGTTATGAATTACAACTTGAATATTCTTTAAAGATTTTTCAAGTTCATTTCTTCCATATAAACCATCAAGATTATTATCATAAATCCAACTACTCCAAGCCAAATAAGCATTAGCAAGATCATCATTACTAGTCCAGCTTGAATTGGATATTAATTCCTGCAGACCGGCCCCATATGATTCTGGTGCTGATCCAAATATTCGATAAATTGATTTATTATTTTTAAAATCATGAGCTAAAGGGTTTTTATCTATACTTTCATCTAAATTTGAAATTAAATTAATAGCATTTGATAATATTTCAATTAACTGTGGGAATGAATCTCTAAACATACCTGAAATTCTTATGGTTACATCAACTCTTGGCCTCGATAGAACATTTATAGGAATAATTTCAAGATCAATTAGTCTTCTTGTTGCAAAATCCCATACTGGCTTAATTCCCATTAAAAATAGAATTTGACAAATATCTTCTCCACCATTTCTCATGGTAGATGTCGCCCAAAGTGATATTGCTAATTTCCTAAGATCTTCACCATTCTCTAAGATGTATAGATCTAATATTTGATTTGCTGATTTTATCCCGACATCCCATGCTGCTTCTGTTGGTAAACCCCTAGTATCAATTGAAAAGAAATTTTTTCCAGTTGGTAAAACTTCAAGTTTTCCTCTTGTAGGTGCACCTGATGGACCACTTTTAATGAATTCACCAGAAAGTGAATTAAGTAATGATTTTTTTTCTAATGAAGATGAATAAATAACTGGTAAATATATTTCTTTATTTATTTTTTTTATATAGGAAGATTGATTTAATTTAATAATTACATTATTAAAAAACTTTTTATTTTTAAGAACTTCAATATCCTTAATAATACAATCTTTTTTATAAAAGTAATAATAAATTAGGTATTTAGATTGAATCTCTAAAAAGTCAATAGCACCAGAAAATGTATTAATTTTTTTATTAGAATAATAATATAGAATTTTTGAATCATTATCTGATATTCTTTTTGAATATTCATTTGTCCAAGGATCTAAATCTAATTTAATTTGTTTTGATAAGAATTGAAGAATTCCTTCTCTATCTCTTGTAGGAACTCTACATAAACATAAAATCAAATCTATTTCATTTTTTATTGAATGTCTTGAACCAAATGTATGTAGTCCAACTCTTATTTGATTTTCTTTAATTTCACAAAGATAAGAATCTATTTTTTCGATAAAATCTAAATCCTTAATATCAAAGATATCTTTAAATTCATTTGTAACAATTTTAGTAATTGAATTTTTAATATTAATGATTCTTTTTGAATTTAATTGAACTGCCTCATAATACTCATCTATTAATTTTTCTAAATTGGCTAAATTACCATATAGTTCTGATCTATCTAAAGGAGGAGTTAAATGATCAATAATTGTGGAATGAGTTCTCCTTTTTGACTGAGATCCCTCACCTGGATCATTTACTATAAATGGATAAATAATTGGTATTGGTGGACATATTATTTGTGGGAAGCATTTATCACTTAATCCAACTGATTTTCCTGGCAGCCATTCAATTGTTCCATGTTTACCTATATGACAAATAGCATCAGATTTAAATATATTATAAGTCCAAAAATATTGTGCTAAATATCTATGGGGAGGTGGTAAATCTGGTGAATGTATATCTTTTAAACTTTGAGAATCATAACCTCTTTGAGGCTGAATTAATAGGCAAATATTACCAAATTTTAGTCCGCTAATTGCAAAACCTTTTTTTTCCAGATCAATAGAATTTGATGGAACTTCCCATCGTTTAATTATTTTATTTCTAGATAATTTTGGAATCTTATTCCAATAAAGTTCGTAATCATTTAATGATAGATAATCTAAAGGTTGATTATTCATAGATAAAGGATCATTTGTTCTATTTTTTATAAGCATTGACATAAGTTCTCTTGAACTTTTTGGCAAATCTACATCTGAAATTTCATAACCTTCATCTTTAAACCAATTAAGTATATTAATAATTGATTTAGGAGTATTTAGTCCAACACCATTACCAATTCTTGAATTTTTTACGGGATAATTAGAAATTACAATAGCAATTTTTTTATCTTTATTTTTTAACTTTTTTAGTTTTATATAATTACTTACTAATTGAACAAGCCAATTAATCCCTTTTTGATCAAATTTATAATTTGATATTTCACAGCATATATTTTCATTTATAGAAACAGTTTCTTTAAATGCACAAGGTATAGTAATTATTCTTCCATCAAATTCTGGAATTATAATTTGCATTAATAAATCTAATGAATTTATTCCAATAGGTGATTTATTCCATTCTTTTTTATTCCTATTCGAAGTGAGAATTTGAAGTACTGGGAGGTTTAATTCTTCAAATAAATTAAATTTATTTATTTCATCTTTAGATGTTTTCTTTAAAGATGAATCAAAAGATGTTGTGGTAATTAAAAGCTCAATTTTTTCTTTCTTAAATTTTTCTACTAAATTTCTTTGAATATTTGCGTTTTTTAATGTTGAAATTAATGCTGTTTTTGGGCTTAAACCAATTTTTCTTAGACTTTTATTTAAATGATCAGAAAAATCTGATTCATTAGCCAAAAATAGGGATTTGTAAGAAATAATTCCAACCTTTGATCCACTTTCATTTTTCCAGTCATAATAATAAGGATCAGGATAAGATGTTTTTATTAAATATTTTTCTGGAATTTCATTAATATTATTAATAATTAAATTTATACACTTTAGAAACTTTAAATAATTATCTTTTCCGCCCTCTCTAAGTAGAATTGATAATTTTATAGATATATTTAAATCTATAGTACTTAGTTCATTTAGCTCTAAATCTTGTTCCTGAGTACCTGAAAGAATTAGTAATTTATTATTAGGACTTAATTTACTCCAAATTCTTATTTGCTCTAATCCATAACTCCAAGTGCCTTTATCACCAAATAATCTAAGAATTACAATTTTTGATTTTGAAATAGTCTTGTTGATATAGTGATCTATTTGAGAAGGTGTTCGTAAATAATTAATATCCAAAGCCCTGATATTATTTTTTATAGTTCCTATCTCTTCATTTTCTAATTTCGCTAAGAGATTTAAATCTGCCTTTACACTTGTCAAAAAAATACAATCAGCAATAGGTTGTTCAATAAAATCCTCTACATTATTTTCATTTCTCGCAATATTTAATATCCTATGCATTTACAAATATGAATTGGGTTTACAATAGTTAAGTATATAAATTAAATCTTAACTCATTTTTATTACTACAAATGCATCAATTTCTTCCATATGCATGGTTTAACGGAGAATGTATTCCATTCGCTGAAGCCAAAATATCAATAGCGACTCATGCTCTACATTATGGAACAGCTGCTTTTGGTGGCATGAGGGCAATACCTAATCCATCTGATAAGAATGAATTTCTTTTATTTAGAACAGACAAGCATATTAAAAGACTTACTCAAAGCGCAAAATTTCTTTTGACTGAATTAAAAGAAGATTATGTTTTTAATGCCTTGGAAAAGATTATTAAAATAAACAAACCTGATAAACCAATTTATATAAGGCCATTTGTTTACACAAGTGATTTAGGTATTGCTCCAAGGTTACATAATATTGAGACAAATTTCTTTATTTATTGTATAGAACTTGGCGATTATCTTTCTCCTGATGGTGTTACGTGTCGCATGAGTAGTTGGTCAAGACAGGAAGATAGATCTCTTCCTTTAAGAGGTAAGATTAGTGGTGCATACATAACAAGCTCATTAGCAAAAACAGAAGCAAGTCTATCTGGTTTTGATGAGGCATTGCTATTAAATTCTAGTGGTAAAGTTAGTGAAGCTAGTGGTATGAATTTATTTATAGTTAGAGATGGGGATTTAATAACGCCTGGAGTTGATCAGGATATTCTTGAAGGGATAACTAGAGCTAGCGTTATAGAATTAGCAAAATCTATGGGATTAAATGTAATTGAAAGACCCGTAGATAAAACAGAATTATTTATTGCTGATGAAGTCTTCTTAACAGGTACTGCTGCAAAGATAACTCCAATAAAACAAATAGAGTCAACCGAATTAGTAGGAGAAAGACCAATAATGGAAAAATTAAAATCTAAGCTAATAGCAATAACAGAAGGACGTTCAAAAGACTATGATAGTTGGGTTACACGAATCAAAATTAACTAAATTTCTAAATGTCACTTTTTAGAGAGCATTTAAATAGAGATGATAAACCAATAATTATTTTTGATGGAGGTACAGGTACTTCTTTTCAAAATATGAATTTAAGTGCTGAAGATTTTGGTGGAGATAAATTTGAGGGTTGTAACGAAAATCTTGTTTTAACTTTACCAAAAGCAGTTGAAAAGGTTCATAATGACTTTCTTATTTCTGGTTGCGATATTGTAGAAACAAATACATTTGGAGCGACTTCAATTGTTTTAGATGAATATGATTTAGGGCATAAGGCTTACGAAATAAATAAAAATGCAGCACTTTTAGCGAAAAAATGTGCGAAAAAACACACTACTACTAATAATCCTAAATTTGTTGCCGGCTCAATTGGGCCAACCACCAAATTACCTACTTTAGGACATATAAGCTTTGATGTTCTTAAAGAATCTTATAAAGATCAAATTCACGGTTTAATTGATGGAGGTGTAGACCTTTTATTAATCGAAACATGTCAGGATGTTCTTCAAATTAAATCAGCACTTTTAGCCGCGAATGAAATTATTAATGAGAGATCAATAGATATTCCAATAATGGTTTCAATTACCGTTGAGACTACAGGAACAATGTTAGTTGGTTCAGATATTGCTTCTGCACTTACTATTTTAGAGCCTTTTAATATAGACATATTAGGTCTTAATTGTGCAACTGGTCCTTCAGAAATGAAAGAACATATTAAGTATCTTTCTGAGAATTCTCCTTTCGCTATAAGTTGCATACCTAATGCAGGTTTACCAGAAAATGTTGGAGGAATAGCACACTATAAATTAACCCCATTAGAGTTAAAAGTTCAATTGCTAAATTTCATATATGATTATGATGTCCAGATTATTGGCGGATGTTGTGGGACAACTCCTGAACATATAAAGTATTTATCTTCAATTATTTCTGAACTTAAAAAAAATAATTATTCAATAAAGAATAAAGTTAGAGAAAATGTATTTATACCATCATCCTCTTCTATTTATAATTCGGTACCTTATAAACAGGATAATTCAATATTACTTGTTGGAGAAAGACTGAATGCAAGTGGTTCAAAAAAAGTAAGGGATTTATTAAATAAGGATGATTGGGATGGTCTTATTTCTATAGCTAAACAACAACAGAAGGAAAATGCACATGTATTAGACGTGAATGTTGATTATGTTGGCCGTGATGGTGTGAAGGATATGAAAGAAATCACATCAAGATTAGTTACTAATATTAATTTACCTTTAATGATTGATTCCACCGAACACGAAAAAATGGAAAGTGGTTTAAAAACTGCTGGTGGAAAATGCATTATAAATTCAACTAATTATGAAGATGGTGATGAAAGATTTAATACTGTTATGAATTTAGCAATTAACTACGGAGCAGGATTAGTAATTGGGACTATAGATGAAGATGGAATGGCTAGAACTTCGGAAAAAAAATTTAATATTGCAGAAAGAGCCATAAATAAAACAAGAAGTAATGGTATCTCTGATCATGAAATATTCTTTGATCCTTTAGCTTTACCAATTTCAACAGGAATTGAGGAAGATAGATTAAATGCCAAAGAAACAATTATGGCTATAAAAAGTATTAGGAATAAAATTAAAAATTGTCATATAATTCTAGGAATATCAAATATTAGTTTTGGTTTATCACCTCTGGCAAGGATAAATTTAAATTCGATATTTTTAGATGAATGTATAAAAGCTGGACTTGATTCTGCCATTCTGGCTCCAAATAAAATATTACCCTTATCAAAAATTAGCGATGAAACAAAGAAAATATGTTTAGATCTTATTTATGATAAAAGAATTTTTAAAGATCAAATATGCATATATGATCCATTAGTAGAATTAACAAAAGCATTTGAAGATTTATCTATTAAGGATATAAATAAAATTGGAGAAAATAAAGATAATTTATCCCTCGAAGAAAAATTAAAAAACCATATTATTGACGGAGAAAAAATAGGATTAGAGGAATTATTAAATAAATCACTAAAAAAGTATAAACCTCTAGAAATTATAAATACCTTTCTTCTTGATGGAATGAAAGTTGTAGGAGATTTATTTGGATCTGGTCAAATGCAATTACCTTTTGTATTGCAGTCTGCTGAAACTATGAAGTTTGCAGTATCAGTATTAGAACCATTTATGGAAACTTCTGAAAATACTTCCTCAAAAGGGAAATTCTTAATAGCAACAGTAAAGGGTGATGTTCATGATATTGGAAAAAACTTAGTTGATATTATCCTTACTAACAATGGTTATGATGTAATTAACCTTGGAATTAAGCAAGATGTTAATTCAATAATTGAAGCACAAAAATTACATGAAGCAGATTGCATTGCGATGAGCGGATTATTGGTAAAATCAACTGCATTTATGAAGGATAATCTTGCAGCATTTAACGAGGCAAATATTAAAGTACCAGTAATTCTTGGTGGAGCTGCACTTACACCAAAATTTGTTAATGAAGATTGTAGTCAAATTTATGAAGGAAAAATTCTCTATGGCAAGGATGCTTTTACTGATCTTAAATTTATGAATGAATATATGAAAAGTAAGAAAATAGGCAATTGGTCTGACGATAAAGGTTTTATAAATAAAGAGGGTATTAGTATAAACTTAGCAGATACAAAAACTAATAAATATAATTTGGAAAAACCAAATAAAATTTCAACTAATAAAAAAATATCAAAAAAAATTATAACTACAGATAGATCTTCATATGCAATTGAAGAAAAGCCAGTAAAACCTCCATTTTGGGGATCAAAAATATTAACGAGTGAAGAAATTGAAATTGAAGATCTTTTGTTTTATCTTGATAAAAAGGCTCTTTTCAGTGGACAATGGCAAATTAAAAAGAATAAAGATCAAACAGTTGAAGAATATAACGAATACTTAGAATCTTATGCAGAATCATTACTAAATAAATGGATCAATATTATTAATGATAAAAATTTGATTAAACCTCAAGCAGTATATGGTATTTTAAATGCGGTAGAAATAGAAATAGTATTGTTTTGTTTAAGGAAAATGAAATTGAACAATTAGCGAAATTTGAATTTCCAAGACAAGTTTCTGGAAGCAAACTGTGCATAGCAGATTTTTATTGTGATCTTATTGAAGGAAAGCCTACAGATTGTTTTCCAATGCAAGCTGTAACAATGGGAGAGATAGCCAGTGAATATGCACAAGAATTATTTAATAGCGATAAATATAGTGATTACTTAATTTTTCATGGTTTAGCAGTACAACTAGCCGAAGCTTTAGCTGAATTTATACATGCAAAAATTAGAGATGAATGTGGTTACTCTGATTTCAAAAATATATCTAATAAAGAAATACTTTCCCAAAAGTATAGAGGTTCAAGATACTCATTTGGCTATCCTGCTTGCCCTAAGGTATCTGACTCAAAAACTCAACTATTATTACTAGATGCTGATCGTATAAATCTTACTATGGATGAATCTGAACAATTACACCCAGAACAGAGTACCACGGCCATTGTTTCTCTTCATTCAAAAGCAAAATATTTTAGTACTTAATTAATCTTTCTTAAATTAATTCGCTTCTAATGATTCTATAACCTCTTGTTGAAATTCTTCCATTACTTCATTATCGCTTAAATCAATTCCCTCACCAGCAGCATTTTGAATTAATTCGAGATAAAAGTCAGCGCCATCACTTACAAGAAATTCCATTGCAGATTCTTCTTCATTTTCTTTAAATGCTTCGTATAACGCCTTAAAAGCACTATCTTCGGTGAATTCCCAATCCATAAATTTAAGAATGCTTCTATAGAATTTTTACCTCTTTACCCCCCATACTCGTCAACCTTATTTCATAAGAATGTCGTAGTATTTATTATTTATTTACTTTTTTTTATAATTAATATATCTACTTATTCAAGAATGGAAAAAAATGTTTTGGGAGAAAAGCTCGAAATCTGTAGCTGTAAACCTTTAACAGGTTGGTTCAGGGACGGATTTTGTAGATACGATTTATCTGATAGTGGTAATCATTCAATATGTTGTGTAATGAATGATAATTTTTTAAATTACAGCAAATCCCAAGGAAATGATTTAACAACTCCAATACCAGAATATTCATTCCCTGGTTTAAAAAATGGAGATCATTGGTGCATATGTCTAGAGCGATGGAAAGAAGCTAGAGATGATGGATTAGCACCATTAGTTATTTTAGAGGCTACAAATATTATTGTCTTAAATTCATTAACACTAAATGAGTTAAAAAAATATCAATATATTACTAATAAATAAAAAATTTTTATTCTTATTTTCTACAATATGAGTTATTATAAGTATTTTCTTGATAATTTCTAAATGAAGAAAGAAATATATTGGGAAAAGGCTTTGCAAAAAACAAAGATTTCTATAAATTCTAAAAGTTTATTTCCATTAAATACAACTGATATTACAAAAAAACTATATAAAGGTAATGATTTTGTTATTCGTGAATTAGATATTACTAAATTTAAAAAAAGTACTTTAATAGGACCCAAAATTAATCCATTCAGACCATGGGATAATATTTTAGAAATAGATTCTATTGGAAAATATCACCAACTAATTCTAAATAAATATCCAGTTCAACTAGGACATATACTCTTAATTACCAATGAATGGAAAGAACAAAATGGATGGATTGATATCAAAGATTGGGAAGCCATAAAAGAAGTTAATAAAGATACCACTGGTTTGTGGTTTTTTAATAGCGGCCCTTTGGCAGGAGCAAGTCAACCTCATCGTCATATTCAATTATTAAGGAGAGATCCATCAGAGTTATCTTGTCCTAGAGAAAAATGGATTCTAGACTTTGATAATGTAAATTATAAAAATCAGAGATTCTACAAAAATATAATATTAAAAAAATTTTCAAAAACTTTAAATAAAGAAAATATTCATGAAATTTACAAGGATTTATCATATAAATTAGGTTTAGGAGAGCCTGAAATAGATAAAAAGCCAAGATATCCATATAATTTGATTTTTACAAATCATTGGATGCTACTAATAAAAAGAAAAACAGATAATTTATATGGTATTAGTGTTAATGCACTTGGATTTGCTGGTTATATATTAGTTACTGAGAAATCAGATATAAATTATTTAAAAAAATTTGGACCTGAGAAATTATTAGAGAATTTTTTATAAATATTTAATTTTCTTTGTCTCTTTCAATCTGCCTTTCAAGAACTTCTATTGAAGCTAATACTGAGGCAGTTTTACGTTCTAGCGAATCTTTTATATTATTAAGCATTTCTAATTTCATTTTTTGAAAAAAACTTTTAGATTCCTTTGATGAACAGAATGACACTTTTTAAAATAAATAATTTATATATAATAATTAATAAAAATATTAAAAGTGGAAATAATAAAATCTTAAGCATAAAAAATATTTCTTATTAATCCCATGTAAGACTAATATTAAGTCTATTAAATAGTCTAATATTAGACAAATAAGGAGATTTTTATGTTTATTAATTATTTTTTAAATAATTAGAAAACAAAGGGCATAATTTTATTTATTTAAATTACTACCATATTAAATATGAAAAATTTAAATGAATTTTAAAAATAAATTTTAAAAAAAATTGTATTACTAGTCCCTAAACAAGACTCATTAATAGTCTTAAAGGTGGTCTATTAATAGATTAATAAGATTAAGCTTTATCTTATTATTATTTT
>GL947594.1:459836-518257 GCA_000218705.1 Prochlorococcus marinus bv. HNLC1 | reverse complement strand
ATTCAAAAAGTTTAAAAGTACTTTGCCGCAAGCCGAAGAAGTAATGGAAATTGAATATGCTTGTGTTTATAAGCGATCAAGTAAGCCAGTTATTAAAGGAAGTAGGATTGAGACTTTAGAAAAAGCTAGAGAGGAATATAAGGAATTACTAGCGGAAGGTTGGAGGAAAACTTCTATTTACAATCATTATTTGTAGGCACAATTTAGATCAAAGTTCTTTTTTTAACCTTTCTCTACAATATAGTTCCTCTTGCTATATAGGTCGATCAAATTAAGTTTTTCGAGCTTGATTTGATAATTATTTAAGGGTTGACAGCTGATCTAAATTAAAGGGGTATACCCCCTCTTTTTTATGACTATTGAAACTACTGTTTTCACCTTTAAAATTTCTAATACATTTGAGGAGTGGGTAAAAATGTTCGATAGTCCTGAAACAACTGAATTTCATAAAAAAGTAGGACTAACTCCTCTCTATCGTGGCAAAAGTATTATTGATCCTATAGAAGTTATTGTTATTCATCAAGCGGAAGAAGGAGTCGCTAAGCATGTATTTTCAGATCCGGAAACTATAAAGAATATTGAAGCTTCAGGTCATGTTTATAGCACGACAATAATTACAAGTTGGGTTTCAGATTAATTAAAAGTTTACTATTTATACGTTTCTTGAAAGCTCATCTAAATTAGAGGGTAATCCCTCAAGTTATATAGATATTTAAATAATTATTCTGTAGTAAATGTAAGTAATTTTTATGGAATCTTTGCATATATTTTTTAAGGAGCTTTGGTATAACCAACCAAATATCGTTATTGGTGGAGGTATAGCAATATTAGTATTGTTGGGAATTTATATATGGTTGCTCAATAAATATCAGTAAAATTTTCAATGAAAATTAACTCGCAGGGGTGGAGCTTAATTTGTAGTCTTGGAACAATTATCTGTTTTTTATTGCTTATTTAATAATGGCTAGAGGTTACTGGTTAATTAATTCCAATAGATCAGAAGTAAGGAGATTTACTGAAAATAGAGCGAGTGAAGATCAATTTAATAAATATGTTTTTGTTGATTATGGAAAGATAGTTGGCGTTTTTGGTAAAGAAGCTCCATTACTTCAAAGAAGAGAAGAATTTAAATTAGAAGAAGCTAGAGAGATATGGGAAAAACTAATTTCGCAAGGTTGGAGAAGAACTGAAGAAGTCTGGTCAAAATGAAAAAAAGAAGGATAAACCCTCTTTCAGAAAAATAATTAAAATCTAAACTTTTTTCTTAGCGAGTCCAATAGCTTTTTAGTTCAGTTTTTAACTTTTTTCTCATTCATCAAGATGATTGACTTGAGCTTTGTATGCTTCTTCAAGTTTTTCTTTGATGACGAATTTCTTATCTTGATTTTGCGTTCTTTATAAATCTTTCATCTCACTATAAGAGATTACATATACTGGACTATATGCAGGAGTATCAAATAATAGATCAAATACTGAATAGATTGTTTACATCAGATTTAGTAAATATCTATCTTTAAATGAATAAGTAATATTTGTAATATTAAAAACCGATTGATTATATATGGCAAATACTCCGAACTTCGATTTATACGATAAGAACCAGATCGTATAAACCGATAAATTTTTGAATTTAAATCCTTTAAAGATATTTTTTTATACTCAATTTAGGCCTCTATTTCAATTGATTTTTAAAAATTTCTCTTAAAAATATTTGTTTTCTTCCAACATTCTTCTAAGAACTTTTTATATTATTTTTTGGCATCTTGTATGGATTCAATTCTGCTCCCTTTATAAACAGTCTTACTAGAAATTTTATAAACACAACCATATTCAATCTGAATAAAATCATTTTCTTTATGTGAAATATTTTCAAAATTTCGAAATCTTTTCACACAAGTTCTCTGTTCATTAACAAGTAAAATTCTTCAGTTTTTTATTTATTATCAATATTTTTATCAAGCCTAAGTTAAATATAATTTCTACAAATTATCAAATTCATTTCTAATGAAATCTTATATGGTGAAAAGATAAGCTGGTTTTTAATTAAAATTCAATAGACATTTGCCAATAAGTATAGACTCCATGAGATTTTTCTCTAATTTATTGTAATTTCCTATGATTTATTTTTACTACGATTCTATTTGATTGGATAGTCTATAAATAATTCGCTATTAGCCTATTTTTCCTAATATTTGGATCTGGCTTGTGAAATTACAGTAAATATAGTGCGTGGCAAAGTAACCAAGTTTTTTAAGATATTTCTTGGCTTCAAACTCATTAAGTCTTGTATTAAGTATCTGGAAACTGCAAAAGCTGAGATCCTATCTAATCCCTTCTTTAGCTCAGAGGAATCCACTTTTAATTCTTTTGGAAAAGTTGGAAGTTCTATTGGGTATATAAACTTCTCCTCGAACTTGAAATAAGCCCGATATAGCCAATTACTTGGGTATGTCTTGAACTTTAATAATTTTGTTTGGGACATCTCTGCCTTCTCTATATAATGGACTTCTCCAATTTGCCATTTCTATATTGCAAAGCAATAGCACAAAGATCAATTTTAGTTTCAATTAATAATTCAGTTTGAGGGATTAATCCTTATGAAATTCTAATATTTGAATTTTGGAAGCTTGATAAGAAAGGATTATTTTGGCAATAAAATAATTAGCTTTTGGATATATACGTTCTAAATTCTCAATGGATTTATCAAATTCTATATTTTTAATTAATTCTTTTCATTTTAGTAATTTTCTTTTTGTACATAATTTTTTTCTAAAATATATCTGAAAATTTTATGATAAATAAGTGTTAAATCTCTCAACTTATTCTTAACTATATTCCCTACCAAATAAAATAAAATTTTATTTCATCTAAATTAATTAATTAATTAATTCTAAATTAATTATCAGTCTTTTTGAATGAGCTATTTTTAATATTAGGCAATAAATAAAGTAGATGTTTTTTAATTTAGAAAAACAATTAAGAATAGGTAGATCTTTTCAACCTACTTTCAAATATAGGAAGATTTTAATATCATTTGTTGGGGCATTTATAGCAATAAATATTTTAGCAGTAGTATGCATTTATAATAATCAATCATTATTAATAGCTCCCTTTGGTGCATCTACAGTACTTATCTTTGGCGCGGAAGAAAGTCCTTTAGCTCAACCAAGAAATTTGATAATGGGTAATTTATTGGGTGCAATTTCTGCTGTTTTTTCATTTGGATTTTTTGGTAACAATTCTTTTTCTTGCGGAATTGCAGTGGCAATTGCGATAGCTTTTGGACAATTATTTCGTTGCCTTCACCCTCCGGCAGGAGCTGTCGCTCTTCTTGGTGTTATTTCTAATGCAAATTTAAATTTTATTTTTTCTCCAGTATTAATAGGTTCTTTAATATTGGTTATGTGGGGAATTATTTTTAATCGTATTTCAAACAAAAAATCAACATATCCTGTTCATTGGATTTAAAAATGTTTTTCAAGGTATCAGAATGTTAAAGAAAATTATTTAGGGTAAAAATAATTTATATGAAAATCTGCTATTTATTAGCAGTAAGCGATGTTTCTAAATGTTTTGAGTAGCATGCCGTCGTGCATTCAATGCCCTCGCTATTAATACTGCAGTAAGTAATACATTCAAAAAAGCTTTCTAAAGCATGTATATCCTCCATATTTGTATAAATAGTTTTAATCATTAATCTCTTTGAATTCTGAAACTTGTTTAGCAGTTATAACTTTTTAAAGTCAAGTTAATAATTAAGTTAAGTAAAGCTTTGACTAAAGTAAATTCCTGCTTAAATTTGAAAGATTAATGAACAAATAAATATTATTGCTACAAAATTGTGCCAATTCCGTGTATAAAATAAAAAAAATATAAAGAAAACATGAAGAACTTTACATTATTTAATATTAATGTTACATTAATTAATAATTCAATCAATCTATCATGACACCTGAAGCAGAAAGATTTAATGGTTGGGCAGCGATGCTCGGCTTCGTTGCAGCTATTGGCGCATACGTATCAACTGGTCAAATTATACCTGGTTGGTTCTAATGGAAAATAATCAAACAAAAGTTAAAAAAATTGAGAAAGAGAAGCTAGTTGCTGAAACTTTAAATGGAAGATTCGCAATGCTAGGCCTAATAGCAGCACTTGGAGCTTATTTGACTACAGGACAAATTATTCCTGGTTTTGTATAACACTCTCATAAATTACACACAAAATGGAAAATTCAAAATTAAATTATCTACAAAATGCTGAAAGAACTAATGGAAGAATGGCAATGATGGGTTTTTTTGCATTAATTGTTAATTACGGCCTTTTTGGCTGGATTATTCCTGGGATTTTTTAAGATGAATTTAGGAATGATCTTTCTAAAAGTCAATGTTCTTGGTTACATAACTTTGCAGGAACTTGATTGGATTACTGAAAATGAAAATAATTTTTCTAGAGTTGATATGGCTTTAGTTATCAAGTTAGGTCGTCTAATGGATGAAGGTTTAATTGAAATAGATTGTCGTAAAACTGCTTAATATTGTATTTAATTTTTTATTAATTAAATTTATTTAATTACAAGGGTGTGTTTCATCCTAAAATTTTAATTTTCTATTAATTATACTTTTTCATAAACTCCTCAAATTTAGTAAATAATCTTTCATTATTTCTTCTAACTAGAGTAAATAAAGTTCCTTTGTCCCCTCTGCAAATTCTTAAATTTTTACTTAAGTAGGTAATATCTAACCATCCTTTTTGATCCCTTTTTATTTTCGCTAAAGCTTTTAATTTTTTAAATCCTATATTAGGACCTATAAAACCAGCATGTGTAAATTTAACTCCAACTCTGATCTCATTTAGTGGGTATAATTCTGCGACAATACCAGTTCCAATTATCCCATTAATGCCTCTTGGTTTTAACAAATTCATTGCATTCGATTTAGAGGGATTTAAAATTTGAAGATTATTTATCAAAGGAGAGTAACTTAAAAAAGGGGCATTAGAACTACTCCACCTTAATTCCCATATCCCCTTCAATTTTTCAATATCACTTTTTAAATTAAACTTTGAGTTACTTTCTAGTTTGATTGCCATTGATGAAATATCTTTTGAATTTGGTTTCTCAATAAGTATTTTTAATAATTTAGATTCAGTATCCATGTATAAATTTTAGGGTTTAAGTTTGTTTTTTGATTAGATTACTTAGATTTACTTTTAAATTTCATACGAATTGTTTTAAATTATATTTTCTATTTTTCACAATTTTTACCTTATTCAATTAAAAATATACCAAGCGAATCTTTTATAATAGAAATATGATTAGGATATCTTTTGTTTTTTGAGACTAAATTAATTTTTATTATTACAATAAATCTATGAACAATTCTATTAATACTGAAAACCTACCAATAAAAGATTTATTAGTTTCAGGTTTAATAATTTTTATAATGTCTACAATCTTAGCGAATATATTTGATCCACTTTGGGGAATTGCATATGCCTTTGGAAATATCCTAACCCTTACTTTTTTAGGTTGGTTGTATCAAGAGACTTGGAGTAAGCCTTAAAAAGGTATAAATTAGCTAAAAATAAATTAGGAAAGTATTATTATTTATTTGATTGCAACTTTTGAACAACTGTTTTGAGAGAATTCGTGGGGATATCATTTAATCCATTCGCATCAAACCATGGGGAATTCTCCCAGCTAAAACCTTCTCCGAAAGTACTATCTGGAGCTGCAACGTACCAATGACAAGAAGCATCAGGGATGTCTACGGCACATTCTGACCAGTCATTTTCCCATTGTGGAACTTGAACCCATAATGTAGGATTTTGATCATATGCTAATGAAAAAGTAGGAAAAATCACAAAAATAGAAATACAAAGAATGTTCAAAAATCTAAAAATATTTTTCATGATTTTATTTTTTTGTAATGAAACTGTAACCCATAATTACAATATTTGAAACATTTTAATATAACCTTTGTTACATATGTTTTGTTAATTCTTTTTAGCTAGATCCTTTCTTAATTTTCTCGTAGTTGATAATTATTTAATCATTTAATTTATCTTCTAAAAATTTTAACTACTTTTATTATTAGTTTTTCCCTTATTTTTTTTATTATTAAATTTCTCAGAATTAAAAGTCTTATCTGTTTTTATAGTCTTATTTTTTGAATTTGACCAACTATAAATTTGATGGTCATGATTTTCATGAGCATTAACTATGGGATTAATTGTTGTAATCGCCAATAAATTAAAAACAATAATAGATTTCATAACTATATTTTTACAAAATAAATAAAAAAGATTTTATTACCTTAATAAAGAATAATTAAATTTTCTAAGAAATCAATTTATATTTGTTGAAATATAATTTTAAAAGAGTTTTGGAAATTTCCAATCTATTAATTTTATTGAATGAAAAGTTATAATTAAATTTTAATCAAAAATTGTTTTCTTTTTTAGCAGAAGTACTGCAACCAATTAACTGCGTTTTAATTTCAGAAGATGTTCCAAGCGTAACTATCGTTCTCTCAGAAAGAAGGGAGAATTCACTAAAAGGAAGAATTTTTAATGATAAAAAAATAAAAGGAACTTTTTATACCCGCAAACCCAATAAAGAAAACTCTGCTAGATGGAGTTTTGAATCATCTAATATTAAATTTAATGGTGAAATATTACTTTTTAAGGATAAAGAACTTTGGCATCGATATCAAAATAAAATTAAAGCAAACCAAGTTAATAGAGCATTATTTTCAAACCTGTCTTTGAAACTTTCAAAAATTTCTAATGATATCGATTTATTAAAGGGCACATCTAGTTTTTTTAAGATTGGTAATTATTGTAACGGTGGCAAAATTAATAAGGCATATCATAAAAACAAAAGAGATTTGTTTATTATCTAAATTTAATAAAATTTATAAATTTCAAATAAAAAATTTATTTATAATAAGAATCTATTCATGATTAATTCATTAACTTTTTAAACTAACTTAATCTAATGGTGGAAATAAGTTAATTCATATTTTTACAATCATTTAAGAGAGATTCCCATCTTTCTTTACTTGCATTTATGGCTGAACTTGGAGGCTCAGTTCCTGCAATTTGAAATGCTTTAATTAATGATTCATTAGCTAGTATTCCTAGCTTTGCTGCTTTTATCTGCCTAGGACAAACTTTTATTCTTATACCTGCCTTTATCTCACCTTCAATTTCTTTAAGAATTTGGCTAGCTTCGTTCGATTTAGTGTAAAAATCATTCATATAAAAATCTAAATTTTTTTCAGCATTAACTTGATTTGGAAAGTGTAAGTTAAATAATAAAATTAATAAACAATTAATAATTATTTTTTTCATCATTAAGTAACTCTTCTTTCTTTAAGATTAATACAAATAATTTTTAATAAATGAGTAATAAAAGAAATAATCTTTAAATTTAGAATTATCTCTTTAGATATAAATCCTAGTTACAGATATTCATAATGTTATTGTTCCAATAATTTAATTTTAAAATAAACACTTTTGGAAAATTTATAGAAATAAATAATCTTAAAGTTCTTATATGATTATTAAATTTATATATTTTTCTTTCTAATAATTTAGAGTCCCATCGCTTTTTTTAGTTTAGTAGCTTCATCTAAACCTTCCATGATAGTAAATGTAGAATTTTCAGTGGCTTTTTTTCTCAGTTTTGAAAGTTCTTTATATTCATCAGATTCATAAGCCTCAACTGCCTCTCTCATAGAGGGGAATTCACAAATAACTGCTAAATTAGCATCTTGTGTTTTCTCTTTTCCTTGTGGCTCTGTATCTTTTGCAAATACCTCTCCTCTAACTTGTTTAAGCCATGGACCTACTTTTTTTACATATTCATCAAATAATTCTTGATTAATTATTTTTGCTGTAGATATCCAGTAGCCTTTGGCACCTCTTTTATCCATAAATTTTTATAAGTGTTTAATATTTAATTTAGATCAGCTATTAACAAAATCATCCTAATTCATTGCTTAGTTTACATTTTATACAAATTTCATTAATCAAAAATTACCATTTATATTATTAATATTATCGAAATATTATTCAATTTCTAAGAAAAAATTCTTACTAAAGAAAACCATATTTTACAAAAATTATTTTTCTCAAATTTGTAAATTTTCTTTATTAGAAGCAAATGATAGCAAAGCAATTGGTATTTTTGCTTATTGATATACATAAAAACTTTGCATAATATAGGCAAAATTTAGATGAAATTTAATTATGAGTAACCAAAATAGCCAATCACACAAAAGGCAAGAAAAAAACACTGAATGGTTAGATGAACTAATTAATCAGATTGAATCGAAGATAAGACGCTCTGGTGGGAAATATGACTAGAAATAAAAATAATAAAAATCATATAAAAGAGGAACAACATCCCGTTGATGCATATTACGAGTGCATCTCTTATTGCGATATAAATCCAAAAGGGATAGATGAGGATTGTGAGAGCATTTGTATCGAGAGACATTTAAAAGGCAACCTTTGGTAGATAAGGCTTTATACTCTATTCAAATAAAGGACATTTGTTTTATTGTTGATTTAATTAAAGGAGGGTTATCTTATGACCAACCTCTCTATAGAGATACTTGTCTTAACGGTATTATTAGTAAATTTTGGTGCGATCCTTACATCTAATATCTACCTTAAGTCAGTTAAAGAATTACAACGAAAGAAATTATTCTGTGGTAAATCATTCAGCAATCCATATTGCATAATAGAAAGATTTACTCCAATAATTAACATTACTTAAAATATACCAATTTAAATAAAGAAAATAATTGTTTAATATTATCTAAAAGCGATTTTTTAATATAAAATTTTAATAAATATTATTAGGCTTAAAAATAATTTGAATATACATAAAATCTAGAAATTAAACTTAACAAGTTTAGAGTTGTTTGGGCAATAAAGTGGATGCATAGGGTTATTGTATTTTGTCTTGTTAATTAGTAAAGGGTTTGTATTCTTTGAAAACTTTTTCTCTTTAATAGAAATATATTTTTTTATAATTTTGTAAACTTGAATATCTCTATTAAAAAGCTTCCCTTTATTTCCCCAACCTATCCATAGATCACAATTAATTGATTTAGACCAATAATTAATATTATTTTCAATAACTTTATTATTTAAAAAACCAACAGGGTCCGTATGAGTTTTTAATAGTTTTGGAGAAGGTGAAATAAGTCCAAAAAGATTAATTAACTTTATCTTCCCATAATTATATTTATCGCAAATATTGATAATTTTTTTTGTTGTATTATCTAATAAATATTCATTTGAAATAGATGGATTTAATCCTATAAATATAATTTCTTTCTTTTTTAAGGAAATTTCAAGTTCTAATGACCATCTATAAAACTTACATGCACTAAAAAAACAATTCCAACCAATAATTTTTTTCACTTTTAAACATGTCTCATATCGTTAAATACTAAATAGAAGATATTTCTGAAGAAGTTTTTGTGATATTATATTTTACTTGATAAAAGGACTAAATAATTACTATTACTTTGTAATAAATCTTTTTTGTAAAAATTATAGCTATTATTCTTAAAATAATTTTTATATTTTTATATTTTGTAATCAGAATTAGAAATTTCTTATGCTTTAATAATCTTCTTGTCTGATTTCTCCCTCACCATATAATATTTCGTCTTGATCTATATTCTCTTCCGTTAGCAACTCCCAAAAGGTTTTTTCAGTTAATACTTCGAAGTTAGTCAAATCTTTTTCCATTAATAAATAAAAGTGACTGTTCTTTAATAAAATCAAAATTATAAATTTTAGTAAATAAAAAAAGATAGTTTGTTAATATCATAAGATAGTTGTTAATGTGATTTCTGGTAATCAGCTTATCTATTCATATATTAAAAATTTCTATTGGATTATTTATGAATCAATGAAAAATATCAAATATTGTGAGAATTAAGAAATTAATTATTTTATTAAATTTTAAATAAATCTAATCATAAATAAGGTTAAAATATCAAAAAAACTTATGAGAGTAAAACTTGAGCCAGATTCAGCATTTATTGGAAAGAAATTTGGGTGGATATTTTTTGGTATTATTTTTACTCTTAATTTATTATTCTTTATTTGGTTCTTTTTATTTTCAAATTTAATTTAGTAATCTTGGAGTAATCAATAAAATTTTATAGTAAAATATTTTATATTAATTAAATATTAATTATTTGATAAAAATTTAACTTTAAAGTATTAGTAATTAAAAAAATAATTTTATTTTATGAATTTAAACTTTTTTTATTGTATTCCAATAGTTTTTTTTGGATCAATTTACTTAATCAAGTTATCAAAAAATATTATTAAGTTGAGTTTTGAAAATGAAGAAAAAAAGTCCTAAAACAATACGTTTTTCTACTAAAAGAATCTTATAGGACCAAGTATCTTATTAAATATCTTTTTTAGTAAAGGAGTTTCTTTAATTTCATAAGCTGGCTTTTGACTTTTCTTGAGATTTTTTTCTGAAGACATAATAAAATAAGTAGATATTTAAATACATTAATATTTTGAATATGGAAATTAAGGAAATCTTATTAATTTCTAATATTATGAGTATAAAATATTATTCCTTTAGGTTCTTTCTATTACCTTTGTTATTGTTTTAATTTCTTAATCAATTTAAAAAACCAATAACAAATAGTTTTGAATAATCTAATAATTTAAAAAAATGTTGATTTACTTTTTTAATTTACAGAATTTGCTTTTATGGCTTTATTACTTTTGCGATTTTAATTTTGGTGTAGGAAATTTTTGATTGATTATATAATTTGCAATGAGTGATAAAACTAGAAAGAAAATTAGGCTAGCTAAAGTTGAGAAATGCATAAATAGATATTAAGCTATTTATATAAAAACAAATTTTTAATATAAATCAATCATTCAAATTTATTAATTTTCAAATAAATTTGCATTAATTCCTTATAAAATAGTATGCCAATATTCATAGAGTTGCAAAGAATAATAATTAATTCTTTATTTTTAGTAAATAATATAATTTGAATTATAAATTTAATTATGTATATCAAAATAAATTGATAATTCCTTACTATATCTATTTTTTGAAAGATTATTTATAAATTTAAAAGATGATTGTTCTACATAAAATAAGATTTTAAGTGTTGATTAAGGCATTTAGTTTCACAATCTTCTTCAACTCCTTGCCATGAACTACTACAAGGATTTATTTCGCAACTTAAGATACATTCATAATAAGCATCTAGTGATTGCATTTCATATTTAAAGTGTTTATCTTTGAATATTTTCATGATTTAACCTTACTCGTTTTTCATTTTTAAGTCATATTTTGTTTAATAGCTTTTTTTCAATACTCATAATCGATACTTCTGAATCTAAATATGTAATAAACCTATGACAAATTATTCAAATTTTCTAGAGCATAAATACTTTATGCATAATCAAGTGAAATATTAAAAAATAACTTTTATATTAATTTCTCTTTAAATTATCCAAAGAGAATAAAGCAAATGATTTTTATTCAAAAAAGATATATTTTATTTGCATAAATGTAATAAATATTGCATTAATCACCAACTGTTGATAGTTAATGTATATAAATGAAAAATAATACGTTAAATCTCGCTATTTCAATTGCAGTCTTTTTGTTTGTTACTCCTCAACTAATACTAAGTGCAAAGTTATTTTTCAACTAAGTTTTTGATTAAAAGAAATGATAAGAGAGATTTAACAAATTACTTAAGGGATATTTAATTAGATTAAATTAATCAGTTTTGGATTATTAAAAAACTTCATCAGTAAATTTTTAAAATGCTAATAAAATATAAAGCTTTTAGTAAATTTTATTTTATTTCATCTTATAAAAAATTCTTAGAGCAAATAATTTTTACATTATCTCACCAAAAATAGATTAACTGGTGATACATAATATGCGCTAAAAACGTTACACATAAGGGATATGTAATTAATTTAGGCAAGATTGTTTACATAAATTAATATTCGTGTTATATTAATTAATAATTAAATTATTATTATGACTCCTGAAGCAGAAAGATTTAACGGATGGGCAGCAATGCTCGGTTTCGTAGCAGCAGTTGGTGCTTATGTAACTACTGGCCAAATCATACCTGGATGGTTTTAATGACAAATTCCTCTAATACAACAACAGAATCTGGCGGAAGACAAAATATGTTCCCTTCAGAAACTCGTCCTTACATTGATGAGTCAGTTTCATACGAAGGTTACCCTCAAAATGCTGAGAAAGTTAATGGACGTTGGGCAATGATTGGTTTTATTGCTTTACTAGGAGCTTATGTTTCAACAGGTCAAATTATTCCAGGAATTTTTTAATATATATTTAATTTAAAAATTTATAGTGTTAAATTTAAGCACTTAAAAAACTAAACTTGAAATGTAGATATACATATTCAAGCTTAGTTTTTTTAATGTTTATAATTTAAAAAAACTTATTTAAATATTCTAATTAATTAGCTTATTTGGTATCAATAATATTTTAATTCTTAGGATTTATAGTTAACTATTTTTTTTAAATGTAGGATTTTTCTCCATGTTCGGTAAAATCAAGACCTTTTTCTTCTTCTTCCTTTGAAACTCTAAATTGAATTCCTCCTTTTTTAAGTATTAATGCTATCAAGAAAGTACCTATAGCGGAAATACTGTACGCGATAATTACGGCTTGAAATTGTCCTAATACTAATCCAATTCTTCCTTTCTCTAATAAAACTTGTCCTGCTGGATGAGAAGAAATTAAATCATATTGTGCAAAAATACCGGTAAGAAGAGCTCCAACAGTTCCACCAACACCATGAACTGCAAATGTATCTAGAGAATCATCAAATTGTAATTTATTTTTTAATTTTATTGAATAATAACAAAGTACAGATGTAATGAGTCCAATTATCATTCCACTAGCGGGATTAACGAAACCTGCCGCAGGAGTTACCCCCACCAATCCTGAAACAGCTCCTGTTGCCATTCCGACTGAAGTTGATTTACCCTCATTTATATATTCAATAAAGCCCCAGGCTATTAATCCAGCAGCAGCAGAAATATGTGTAGTGGTAAAAGGTAATTCTGCACCGCCAACTGCTAGTTGACTACCACCATTAAAGCCAAACCATCCAAACCAAAGTAAACCCGTACCTAATAAAATTTGCGTAATATTATGAGGAGGTTTAACACCTTTAGGATAATTACTTCTAGAACCAATTAAGCTTGCAAGTACAAGAGCAGAGACACCTGAACTAATATGAACAACTGTTCCCCCAGCAAAATCTAAATCTTTTCCTAATAATCCACCTCCCCAAACCATATGAGCTAAAGGTGCATAAACTATCAAAAGCCATATTGGTGTAAAAAAGCACCAAAATCTAAAACTAATTCTTTCAACCAATGCACCTGAAATTAAAGCTGGAGTTATAATTGCAAACATTCCTTGAAATAGTGCAAAGCTAAGGCCTGGAATTTGTAATCCATCCCAAACTTCTGGGATATTTTCAAAGAAAGAATAAGTAAATGGATTACCAATAAATGCATTCAAAGAACCCCCGTCTGAGAATGACAAACTAAATCCAAATATTAACCATACAATCGTAGCAATACCCATCATGACGAAACTCATGATCATAGTATTTAAAACATTTTTTGCTTGCGTAAATCCTCCATAAAAAAATGCTAACCCTGGAGTCATTAAAAGTACTAGTGCAGAGGAAGTTAAAATTAAATTATTATCTGCGTCTGAAAGAATCTTTTCTCCAGCATGGGCAGGTAAAGCTAAATAAGCAATTAGTTGTATAGCAGGAACAGCTAATAATGCTATTCCAAATTTCTTAATTCGATTACTCAATAGAAAAATGTATAACTAAATACATTCATAACAAAAAATTAAAGTATAGTCACTATACTTTTTAAACTATTTTAAATAATAAAAATAATCAGTAAAAAATTAAGACGTAATTAAATTTAAACCCCAAACGTTTGTTATATCTTGAATATTAGTAATTTTTACTCTCACAATCTAATCGAATCAATGTTATCTTTATATTACGTTCATCCTAGTTATCTTGGACGCATGAAATGGAAATAGGGAACGGGATTTCCATATACTTCATAAATTCATGAATAACCTTGTTCAAATTAGAGAAAAAATTAAAAAAGATGCGCGATTGCATCAAGCAAAGTTACTAGCCACTAAAAATGGTGAAGTTACTCCATATAGACGATCAGTTTATTTAGAAAGACTTAAAGACGCAAAGAAACAAGTTTCATCAAATTAATTAAAATCTTTCAGAATCATTCAAAATCCCTAGAGAAAATTTTTTAATATTTCTCTTAGGGTTTTTTTATATATATTATTGTTTACAGGCTAATTAATTTGGCATATTTAATTTGTTTTTTTAGTCTCTGATATATTTCTTTTTGATTAATGATCTTTTTCTCTCTTTATTAGAGCTAAAAATTAAGAAAGTAAAGATTATTAGAATGCTTATTGGGATAATAAAAAAATCTAAAGACATTTTATCAATAATTTGCTAATACATAATTAACAAATTTCTATAAGGAACAAATGAGTAATTAATACAAAGATTAAATTTTGATTTCAATAAAATGTTAATTTTCGATCCATTTTTATTCAAAAATCATTTTATTAATAATATTGATGAAGTTGTAATTATAAAAATAGAAATAAATTATTTTTTAAACAATCTTATAATCTGAATATATGAAATTTTTTCAATATAGTATTAGTCCTTAAAAGTAACCTTATATCAATCGTTGTAACTGCATTAATACATTTCTTGAGCAATTACCTCAAAAGAAAATTATTAATATATACATATTTATTTAAAAAAAGTACTTGTGAAGTTAGATTAAAGTTAGTAAAAATAATGTTATAAATATAAAATTATTTATAGTCAAATTTACAAATGGATATTTGAAAAATATTAAGTACTCTGGTCTAAAAGGTAAAGCTCTTAAGATAGATTCCAGAGATATTCCTACTCTTAATGAGATTAAAAATATCTTGCCAAAGCATTGTTTCTCAATTAAAACGAGAACTTCTCTAAAATATCTTCTACAGTCATTGACGATACAAATTATTGTACTTGCGTTAGGCTTCTTAATCCCTTTTTCGTCAAAGATGATACCTATATGGGTCTTGTATTCTGTTTTATCAGGTACAACAGCGATGGGATTTTGGGTACTTGCACATGAATGTGGGCATGGTGCATTCTCGAAAAATAAAAACTTGGAGACATTTGTAGGATATACTCTCCACTCATTATTGCTCGTTCCATATTTCTCTTGGCAGCGTTCTCACGCAGTGCATCATAGATTTACTAATAACATTACAAAAGGGGAAACACATGTTCCAATTGTTATTGATGGTGATGGTGTAAGGGAAAAAAAAGGAGGAAGAAATGAGATAAATATATCTAAATCTCTTGGAAAAACTAAATATGGAATAATGCAATTAATACTTCATTTGATATTTGGGTGGCCTGCTTATTTATTAACTGGGAGTACAGGTGGTATAGAGTATGGGACTTCTAATCACTTTTGGCCTAAAAAACCATTTTCTAATAAATTATGGTTATCTAAATGGTCTAAAAAGGTTTGGCTCTCTGATATTGGAGTTGTTATAACTCTTATAATCTTGATAAAATTATCGTCCATATTTGGAATAGTTCCATTAATTGCTTTTTATTTCGGCCCATTACTTATTGTTAATTGTTGGTTAGTTATTTATACTTGGCTTCACCACACTGAAACAGATGTACCTCATCTTTCCAATTCTGAATTCACTTTTATAAGGGGTGCCTTTTTAACCATTGATAGACCTTATGGTCAAATCATAAATTTTCTTCATCATAATATCGGTTCTAGTCATGTAATTCATCATATCTATTCAAATATTCCTCATTACCATGCGAAGGAAGCAACAAAAGCGATTAAAAAAGCTTTCCCAAAAATTTATTTATATAATCCAGAGCCTATTTATAAAGCACTTTGGAATGTTTCTTGTAATTGCATTGCTGTTGATTCAAAAGTAAGAAGAGGTCTATATGTTTGGAAATCATCTTATAGTAAATAAGAGATTTTAGTAGAAAATCCTCAATAGTAATTATTTAATTTTATAACCAGTAAATAAGCTTATAAATAAAATTCGATTATTTATTTTTATAATTTTTTATTTTATTTAAATCTATTCATCATTATTAATTTAAAAGAACTATTTTTATTAATAATGTTTAAAGTTAGAATTCGCGTTAAATTAATACTAGATATTTAAATCGTTTAAGAATGATTTATGGTTTTCTTTATGTCGGTATGATTTTTAGTATCGCATCACTTTGGTTATTCTTAGCAGTTTTACCAAAGCCAGATTTTATTGAAGAACCTATTGAAAAATTTAAAAATTTATTGAGAGAATTTCTTGGTTCCAAAAATGAATAAAGAATAAAATTAAATATTATTAATATGTAATTTTGAAACCTATTAATTATTACCTTAAAATTCAAAACAAATATATTTATGTTTATGACTAAATACGAAGATTTAGAAAATAGGATAATTTTGCTTGAGAGGGAAGTTAACTGTAAAAATTTAGAAAAAAAAGTTCAGGTTCTTGAAAGAGAAGTAAAACATTTGAAAGAAGCGCTTCAGTTTCAATTAAGGAAGAAAAAATGAATTATCAACTTTTAATTGAATCATATTCCTTTGGTACAACTCTTAGTAATCAAGAGGTAGAACTTCTGATTTTAGAATTAGATACACAACTTACAAATTTGAGTATTACAAATGATCTTGGTTGTTTGAAATCAGCGCCAACTCATATTTGCAAAGGACTAGAGTTAAAAAAAGGCACTTATTGGATAACTTGTCTTGCAGAGGTTATTGATAGACATAAAAAACCTTCAAATGGTAAAACTAGGGGTGCTGAAATATTTGACAAATTACTAAAAAAAGGACTTGTTATTGGTTAAATAATATTTTTAATTTGGAATTTTATAATTTCATTTATTTACTTCCTTACAAAATTTAGATTAAATTATATCTTTTACAGCTATTTAATATTTTAAAAATCTTAGTTATAATTTTAGATAATTTTATAATTAGTATGGCAAAAGGATTCGCTAAAGAAGAAGTAAGTAAAAAAAATTCAAAGATTTATATTAAAGAAAAAAAACTTGGTTCAGAGAGAATGATTTCTTGGAGTCCATGGCCACCTGCAAATTTTCAAACAAAATATCCTGCCTTCCCGCTTGTAATGACCATAATGCTTTTATTAATAGGACAATGGTATATCTCTTTAGCAAGGTAAATAATTATTAATTTAGAGAATACAAGTCAGTTATCTATATTTGTATTAGGAATTATTATTCTGATAATTTCTTTTTGGTTTATAAAATCAACTTTAAAAGAGGGAAGAAGAGCTTTAGAAGATGTAAATAGAAATAACAACAAATCCAGCGATTATAGGAGTTAAGACAGCTATTAATAGTAAATTAAAAGTCTTCTCTTCTTTTTTTATCTCATCACTTAAGTTATTAGTCATAGGTTTTAAAATTTATATAAGCAAGTTAAATGATTTTTATATCCAAGACTAGTACAAAGAGTACCTTATATTGTTATAAATAAATTATGATCAATCTTTATTTCCTAAGCAGACTTACAATACTTATTGGAGTTTTATTTGTAATTAAGCAGATGCTTACTGTATCAGGGATTTTATGATTTTTTCTCAAAAAACTCTAAAAATAATTAATTCAGAAATGAAATTTTTATCATTCAATAATCTTAAATAAGGAAATTTTTACTGTTTTATGGAAAGTACGTCTTCATCTGGTTGGTATTTAATCGCATTAGTTAGCATAGTCTCTTTTATACTTCTTATATATTTAGGGAAAGAAAAATAATGGAAAATACTCAGAATGAAATCCTATTAAAAATTATTAGCTTAATAAAATCTAGCGAAAAAAAATATAAGGAAAAGAATTTCAAAGGATCTCTGGAAGATAAATTAGAGATTAAATCATTGATGAATGAAGAATTAAGATCTAATAAAGAAATTATGGATAAGTATAAGGAAGAATTATCAAAATTATACTCTTCGAAATTTGATTTAATTAAAGATCATAAAATGAAAATTGATGATAAAAAAAAGATGGAAATTATTAATTTATTGAAAAAAAAGAGTCAAGAAAAGCTTTTAAATTGCGATTATGAAGGGGCAGTAAAAGCTCTACGCAGATCTGAAAAGTATCAATAAAAGATTTGTTAAAATTTTAAAATTAGTATTTTACTTACAATTCAATTTTATCTAAAGTAAATTTTTTATTTAATGAATACCAAAAAAGAAACCTTGTTGGTTAATGGAAAATATGACTACTGAAGCAGCTATTGATATTAACATTATTTTATATAAATTATTTTGAATAGATTTTCTTAAAGAATCTGATGAACCTTGCGTTTGCATTTTTTTATATTAGTTTTGACCATTTTAGTGTAATTTATATATTTAATGGATTTTTTATTACTGAATTTTTAACTATTTGATAGAAACTAATGCTGAATTTAACAATTAATATTTTTTATATTTTTTGGTAAAAAATAATATGACATTGGTATCAAAAGGCAAGAAATTAAATCTAAAAGGGTGTAAATTATTTTTTATTTTATAGACATGGATTTATTTTTCGCCTTTACAGAAACTGATATCTCTACTAAATTCTTTTTTAGTTCATTTGTTGGAGTTGGAGTTTCAGCCTTTTTTATCTTTTTATTATTTTGGCTAACTAATCAAAAGGCTATGTTTAATGGTTCAAAATAAACTGTTTATTAATTCTGAAAGGTTTTCTTTTTTGAAATATCTATAAATTATTTGTTTATTTCTATATTTATATTTTTTTATTTATGTAAATTTATAAATAATATCTAATATGTATTAAGTTATATAGACTTTTATGCAGCGGTATTTGATTTCCTACAAATTTTATGACGGGAAGAGTCAGGAAAAAGGTGGTGAAATGTTAGTTGACTGGTATGAAGGAGGTGGTCCTCAAAATAGACCTGATGGATATGAAGTTCACTCTTGGATATTTATGCATCAAAATGGAAAAGGTTATTCCGTTGTAAGTGCTAATTCTTTAGAAACTATTTGGAGACAATGGAGACCCTGGAGAGTTTTTATGGATATTGATATTCAGCCATGTGCAGATTTAGAAGAGACAGTTAAATTCTTTAAGTAATTTAATTTTGATTTATAATTTTGATTAATTTTTATAAAGTAAATATTATAGTCAGAGATTTTTTCAAAAATAGTAAATAATGCTTTAATTCATTCCTAAATTCTAGTATCTTTTTCAAAAATCTAATAATTATATTTTGATATATTAATGTAATTAGTCATTCTTTATTTCATTTTCTTCCTCTTCTCTGAGCTGTTTAACTAATAACTTATAGTCCTCTACTATATCTTCTAGGAATTTTATTATAAATTCGTTTCCACATTTTGTTTCAAAATCCATTTCATCGCATATAGCCATTATATCTTCGTAAGCAGGATTAAATATTTTCTCTAATTGCTCACTAGATGGCTTAAATTTCATTTAATTAAATTACTTCTATTTATATTATTCTTGAATTTTAATCAAATAATAATTTATTATATACAATTCTTAATTACATCAATTACATGATTAAATTTATATGTATTGTATTAATTTAATTATTTATTAAACCCAACTTTTATGGAATAATATTTTTACTGCTTTTAGTAATAAAGAATATTAATTATGTAAATTTTGTACTAGTTAAATTTTTAAAACACATATATTCTCTTTAAATATTATTTTTTTATTATGTATCTATTCGCAGTTATAGGTTTTTTTGCGGCTTTCTTAGCTTTTATGAAGTTTGGTTCTAATGATTTTGGTATTTCTAGTGGAAAAGAACAGCCTAAGGGTCCAAAGACCTTTTAATATAAAATATTGTATAAATTATCAATTTGTTAATGTATAAATTGATTTCAATTTATATGGAGTAATTATCTAAATAAACCCTTTTTCTTTGATGAATTCTTTGAAGGAGCAGTTTGGAGTGTGTTTGTATCTTTTCTTCCTTTAATTATCATTAAAGGTACAGTTCCCCAAAGTATTAAAAACAAGATCCAAAAAACAGTGATATTCATATTGAGTATTTGTAATTTTTTTATATTAAATTGATTTGAACCCTTTTTGCGAGTTTCTTTTTAAACATCTTGTTGAGATGTATAATAACACCTTTATTATTTATTAAGGGTAGATTATTTAATTTTTTATTTATCTAATTGATTAAGAAATTTTCTACTCCTTTCATGTTTAGCATTTGAAAAGAAAATATCTGGTGTAGAAGTCTCTATAACTTTTCCTGAATCCATAAATAATATTTGATCACTTACATCTTTTGCAAAATTAATTTCATGGGTTACAACAACCATAGTCATACCATCTTGAGCAAGTTTCCTCATTACATCTAGAACCTCATTTATTCTCTCTGGATCCAAAGCACTTGTTGGTTCATCAAATAAAAGTAATTCAGGTTTTAAAGCAAGTGCGCGTGCTATTGCTACTCTTTGCTGTTCTCCTCCACTTAATTGGCTGGGATATTTTTCTGCATGCATACTAATACCCATCTGATTTAATAAGTACATGCCAAATTCTTCAGCATCAACTCTAGAACGTTTCTGAACATTTAATGGGGCTAAAGTTATGTTGTCTAAGATGGAAAGATGTGGAAATAAATTAAATTGCTGGAATACCATTCCAACTCTTTTTCTTATTTTTTGAATTCTTCTTTCATTATAATTTGGATTAATTTTTATTCCTAAGATATCAATTTCCCCTGCATCAAAAGTTTCAAGGCCATTAAAAGTTCGAATTAAGGTGCTTTTCCCTGAGCCTGATGGTCCCATAATTACAAGTACCTTACCTTGATTCACTTTTAGGGATACATTATCAAGCGCTAGTAAACCTCTTGAATAGGATTTTGAAATGTTTTTAACTTTTATAATTGTATTCATGAGTAATTTAGATTTTTAAGCTATTTTTAATCTTTTTTCAAGATATTTAGCCATAAGTGCCAATATCGTACAAATTATCCAGTAGACAGAAGCTAACCAGATATATACTTCAATATATTGTCCTATAAATTTTGGATTTGCGAGTATACTTCTCCCGATACCAAGTAACTCAACAAGACCTAAAATAGACATTAAAGAAGTGTTCTGAAAAAGACCTATTGCTTGATTAGTTAATGCAGGTAATGCGATTCGTAAAGACTGAGGAATAAGAATAAATCTGATAATTTGTAATTGATTAAGTCCAAGACTTTTTGCACTCTCAATTTGTGTATTTGGGATTGCTTGTAGACCTCCCCTTATGTCTTCAGCAATATAAGCAGAAACGAATAAAGTAAAAGCAAAAATTGCTCTCCAAACACGATCAATTTCTAAACCTAGTGGCAAAAATAAAGGTATCAGTAATTGTCCAAAAAAAAGAACAGCTATTAATGGTACGGCTCTCATAGAGTCTATATAAATTGAACTAAATTTTTTAACAACAAATAGTGAGCTTTGCCTACAAAATGCTAAACCAATTCCGATAGGTAAAGCAAAAATTGAACTGCATATAGTAAGAAGTATTGTTAAAGTTAGCCCTCCAAAATTTCTACTCATTACCGATTGCAAACCTAAACCACCATAAAGCAAGAAAATTCCTAAAGGAATCATTCCAATCCAAGCAATTAATAAATTCTTTCTAAGCCATTTCCATTTTGGAGGGATAATTGATAATAAGCTAATTAATAACAAACTAATAATCCAAATAATTGGTCTCCATCTCTGGTCTTCTGGAAAAGTCCCAAAGGCAAATAATGGAATATTTGTTGTAACAACTGACCATTTTGAATTAAAAATAAACCAATTAAAAGACTGAAGGATAATATGAAAATCGTAGAAATTAATAGGATAGTTAAAAAATTATTTAATGAATTTAAAAATAAAATCTCCTTTATTTTTTTAATATATTTTTTTATTTTTTTTGGATGCATTTTATAAATCAATTAATATAAATTTTTTTCTTATTAATGAATTTATTTATTGTCTCCATTAAGTTTGTTATTAAAAGATTGAGAATTAAGAAAGTTAAAAGCAATATTATGAAACACTCAATAGCTCTTCCTGTTTGATTTATAATTGTGTCATTAATTGCATAAATATCTGAATAACCAATAGCAATTGCGAGTGTACTATTCTTTGCTAAATTTAGATATTGACTTGTTAATCCAGGAATTATAGCTGGTAAAGCTTGAGGAATAATCACTCTTATAAGCCCATTCCTTTCAGATAAACCCAAACTTCTAAATGATTCCCATTGTCCCTTTGGTACAGAAATAATACCTCCTCTAATCACTTCCGCTATAAAAGCACTTGTAAAAACACTTAATCCAATAATAAGTGCAGAGAATTCAGAAGTTAAAGATAATCCAAAAAAATCTATACCTTGATTATTAATCTTGAATAAATTTGAAAAATATATAAAATTATTTTTTAACCCTAAAAAGCCTACAAAATACCAAAACATCAATTGCAGAAGAAGAGGGGTTTGTCTAATGATTGTTATATAAAATGAAGAAAATATTTTTAGTAAAATATTATTACCTGTTCTGCTAAGCCCAATTATTATTCCAAGAATAGTTGATAAAAATAAAGAAACAAATATTACTTTAAGGCTATTGAGCCAACCTATAAATAATGCCCAAGCATAGCTATCAGAGGGAGAATAGGGTAGTGCATGCTCAGCTAGAGCAAAACTTGCTGGCTTTAAAAGCCAAGAAAAGTTAAAACCTAAATCAGTCCTTATTAAATTTATTATTAAGTTATTTATTAAAAAGCCAAATAAGCATATAAAAAGCAAAATAATTATTATTTGGAAAAATATGCTTTTATAGCTCTTCATTATTTAAGTAACTAATTGAATGGAGGTGAGAAATGTAGGCCACCATTTTTGAAGAGTTGATTTAGCTCTCTTGGTATTGGTACATCACTATCTTCTCCTAGATTTCTTTCATAAATCTCACCATAATTACCAGTTGCCTTAATTACATTAATGGTAAAGTCATTTCTAAGACCTATCTTCTCTCCTAAACCTCCATCAACTCCTAAAAATCTTCTTAAAGACTTTAGTTGGGGATTATTTTTTGCAAGTTTTACTTTCTCATCAATGTTTCCTTTTGTGATCCCTTCCTCTTCAGCAGTAATTAGAGTAAATATTATCCATCTTAAAGCGTCAGCTAATTTATTATCTGCACCATCAGAAGCTGGGGATAAAGGTTCTTTACTTAATACATTTTTTAAAATGATGTGTTCTTCAGGATTTTTAAAACCTGATCTTGCAGCGGCTAGTTGGGAACGATCTGAAGTCATTGCAGAACATCTACCTTGTAAATACCCTGCAATAACTTGGTTTAAATCTTGATACTTTATTGGTGTATAAGGAAGAGATTTGCTCTCAAAAACATCATTTATATTTTGTTCGGTAGTAGTCCCAGAACCTACACATATTGATTTATTTTGAAGATCTTCGATATTACTAATATTACTTTCTTTCTTAACCATTAATCCCTGGCCATCATAGAAAACAACAGGAGCAAAACTTAATCCATTCCCTCCTGAAGAATCTCTACTAAGTGTAAAAGTTGTATTTCTAGATAATATATCAATTTCTCCAGTTTTAATTGCAGTGAATCTTTCTGCTGCTGTTAAAGGCCTATATTGAATCTTGTTGGAATCTCCTAATATCCCTGCTGCAAATGATTTACAAATATCAACATCAAGCCCCTTATATTCACCATTTATTCCAAGAAAACTAAAGCCTGGAATTTTCCCACTTACACCACAAATTAATTCGCCTCTCTTTTTTATTAAATCAAGACGTGATGTATCCTTTTGATAAGAGTTAGAACAACCTGTAATCAATAATGATAAAAATGCAATTCCAGAAAGTAATTTACGCATAAATTTTTGACCTTTAATTAATCTTTTTCTAATTTTATTTAATTATATAGATTAAATAAATTCATTAATTTACTTTATTTTAATTATTCATATAAAAATGAAAGTTTCGCGAGATAGGATCATTTATTTGAATCTTTTACAAATTTTTAAAACATCTTAAAAATTAATTTTACGCGAGATCATTTATCAATTGATAAAATTATTAAATGGAAACTAATCAAGAAAAAGTACTCGTAACTGGTGCTTCTGGATATATTGCACTGCATTGTATATCTAAGTTACTAAATGATGGATATAAAGTTAAAGGATCATTAAGAGATTTAGGTAGAGAAAGTCAAGTAAGAAAATCTTTAGAAAATGAACAGGCAGAAGCTAATCTTGAATTTTGTAATTTAGATCTTTTAAAAGATGATGGTTGGGATGAAGCTGCTTCAGATTGTGATTATCTAATTCATATCGCTTCACCATTTATTATTCAAGAACCAAAGGATGAAAATACACTTATTGAACCTGCTCTAAAGGGTACTTTAAGAGCACTTAACTCTGCTAAAAATAACAAGATAAAAAAAGTAGTTTTAACTTCGTCTATGGCATCCATTGCTTACGGACACAATAAAGAAATATGTACTAATTCTGATTGGACTGATATTACAAAATATGCAGGAGCATATATAAAAAGTAAAACAATCGCAGAAAAAGCTGCTTGGGAATTTATTGATAATCAATCAGATAAATCATTCTCTTTAACAACTATTCATCCTGGAATGGTTTTCGGGCCATTATTAAATAATGATTTGGATGGCGCATCTGCAAGCTTAATTAATAATTTAATAACAGGTAAATTTCCAGCTTTACCAGATTTGTATTTCACAGTTGTTGACGTAAGAGATGTAGCAAAATTACATGTTCAATCTCTTAAGAATAAAGACAGTGATAATAAAAGAATAATTGCAACCTCTTCTAATAGTATTGCTTTCCTAGAAATATCTAAAATATTAAGAGAATTTGGTTTTGATAAAGCACCTAAAAATCTTATTCCAAATAAAGTTATAAATTCTTTGGCTCCATTTAATAAAGAGATGAAAAGTACTGCATTAATGATTAAAAGAGGTTCTTATAAGGTAGATATTTCAGAAACTGAATCGTTATTTGATTGGAATCCAATACCCTTAAGAAAAACTTTAGAAGATATGACTAATTCTTTAAAATAGAATAGGTCAATATTTCATTTCTTTTAATAATAAAGCTAATCATTTATTCGTTTTTTTAATCAATTATTCAAAAAATAGTTTAAATAAATTTTTTCTTTTTTTAAAGCTATAATTAAGTAATTAATGAATTAATGATATTATTAATCTCTTGAATGGTTTATACTCAAAAACAAATTAAATTAATACAAGAAAAAAGACCAGATTTAAGATTCCAAAGAATCCCTACTTTGGATGATTTAATTGTTGATTTCTTGAAGAAATTTGATGTTATTGTAAATCCTTCATTAAATGAATCAAATAAAAATTTAAGTAACTTTAATTATAATTTGTTAAATTTCAATGAAAATAAAAATCTATATTTAAAGAAAAGTGAAATTAGTGAATGGGAGCAGTGGAAAAGATGGGCCCTAGAAAATCTTGATTTTGAAGAATTTAGAGTTAGAAAAATTCAAGAGAATCAAATTTATAACAAAAATATTTTAGAAAAAATTAATAGTAATGAAGTTAAGGAGGAATTCAAATATATTTTCGAAAAATCTAATAATTATGCTTTTAATAAATTAATTTTGTATGGCTTCATTCTTGTAATAATATTTTTTCCATTAACCATAATGATGTTAAATTTCTTAGAGAATAAAAAAAATTTAAATTCTTTTTATTCTTTTGTAAATATTGAAAAATCTATTTTTATATAATCCATCGCAATGACAAAAATATCGAAAAGGGAAATAATTGAAAAAATATTCTATTGGATAAGTGCATTATCAATATTAGTTGCCATTCCATTAATCACTATTTTTATTTTGAGACTAGGAACTATTTTTAATCCATTAGGTTTATTGATTAAGGTTTTACTTTTCTTATTTATTGGAGGCGTTACTATTGTTGGCTTCATCGCAATATTTCTATTTTTTTACGAAACACTGCTTTTAAAATTTTTTAGCAAAAATAAAAAAAATAAATAAAATATTTTTACTTTCAGAATAATTTACTTTAAAAATTTATTGATATTTTCTAATTACTTTCTTTGCCTTAAATTATAAAATGAAGATTCAAAAATATAAGCAATATATATAAATAAAAGAATTTGGCCAAAATTATTTTGGATATAACATTAATGATTATTTGATTGTTTATGAGTTTTTTCTGCTTTTTATGGTGTCAATTTTTAGATAGTAATTTTTAAAATTTTTCTCTCGGCTTTGCTTAAATAAAATAAAAATAATTTATAACCTATTTATTTTAATTTTCTAATCTCTTGATGTATCATTTTCAACTTTTATAAGAATTTTTTTTAAGCCATATCCAAATAAACCTAAAGATAATACAAATCCAAAGACTGGAAGTAATTCTGAAAATTTTTCCATGGTTGAAGCTTTAATTATTTTATTTTTTCTATATTTAAAGCTAATAAATCTTAAAAGTAAAGTACTCTAATTAAAATTTTTGATGAATTTTTATGGATAACCAAATATGGGTTTTTATAAATTTTATCTTTGAATTAATTATAAAATTAAAAAAAAGGCCTCAAAAGAGGCCTTAAAAGTGTGTGTAAGGTTTTATTTGGGTTATTTAATTAATTTAAAAACTAAATGAGGTTTTTACCATCAAACCGGTATGATCATCGCCTGATGCTTGATCTTTAGTAAACACTAAAGGAGTAATAGTCATTCCATCATTAATTGGATATGAATACCAGGCTTCATACATCATGAGTTCATCACCATCTTCAATTATGGGAGTTTGAGTTCCTGCTGCTATACCTAGTGTACCGTCACCAATCTCATCCCATTGAACACCAATAAAGTAATGAGATGTCTCATCAGCAGTGGCAGCTGCAGACCCATCATCACCCCATTCATAGCCAACACTAATCGATGGTAATCCATCTCCAAGCGCATAGTAAGCATTTAATGCTGTGAATGTATCATCATCAGTTGCACTTGTTTCAATTTCAGCAAGTGTAAAAGAGATACCATAGCTATCTGTTGTGTAGGCAATTTGACCTGCAATTGCATCTTTACCCTCCTTAGTACCAAGACCAGAAGTTGTGGCTCCTTCACCTTCGTAACCAATAGCTGCTGTTAAGCCATTACCAAAGTCATAAGAAGCACCAGCAGCAGTTCCTAAACCAACGGCTAAGGCGGAATTAAGATTTCCACAATCATCTAAAGTATTAGTGGGACCACCATAAACGCATGCTGTGTTGAATAGGGTACTACCGTCCATACTGTTTCCAAAGAAAACAGTTGTTTTGTCTCCTAAAGGGAAAGTGTAGGCAATACCATCAACAACTAAGTTATTTCCACCTGAATTTAGATCAAGCTCGCTTAATTTCCCCTGACCTGCATCGATTGAAACATCTAGAGAATCCTCACCTGTAAAACTTGTTGTTAAGTCAATTTGATAACCATAATCAAAACCAACTTTTTCTTGATCCTCGTCAACCGCTTGTTGAAGGATCATCTGTTAGATTTTCAACAGCGCCTATCGCCATATCTACAGAGAATGATGCCGAAGTGGTTGGTGAAAATACTCCAGCTTCAAATTCATTCATGCGAGTTTCAATTCTATCAACACTTGATTTGATTAATGCAAGTTCAGGATTAAATTCTTCAATTAATCGCTCCTCAATTTCAGAAAGCTGAGCAACATTTGATAAACAAGAGTTAATAATTGATGCTGCTTCAAATCTTGATATATTTCCATTAGGAATGGAACCAAGACATCCTCGAGATGTAGCTAAATCAGTTATTGCCTTGAAAGACCAATCAGATGAATAGATTGAGTCAAAAGATGGAATATTTGATTCTTGAGCATAAATAGAAGAATCATTAAGATTTAAATTAGTAGTATTAGCAGATAATGGGGTTATAAACCCTATTACTGCAGGAGCTACTAATAAAGATTGGAAAAACTTCATAAAGTTTCCTCACACGTATTAAGTACTCCCTTAATAAAGTATTTTTATTAACTTAATATTGTAATTTCTAATACTAAATTATATTTATCATGATATCTTTTTTGTTAATTAGTATATATAATTACATATTTATAATTTAAATAAGAAAGACTAATTTATAAAATTAATAACTGTAAGTTTTGATACAAAATAATAATTAATATAAAAAATATAATTATTAATTATAGTTATTTTTAATAATGTTATATTTAATACAATAATTTTTTATAAGGTAAGTCATTATCATAAAACTACTTTTTATGAATATTAAATGAAAATCTCAAATAAAAAATATAGAGATCTTATAGCTCTTGCCATGTCAGTTAATGGTAGAAAAGAAACATTAGACTTATTATATGAAGCAGCAAAATTTAATAAAAATTAAATAAATTTAATTTATTATTTTTATTTTTTAACTAATAATAATTTTTAGATAAATATTTCCTAAAGTCTATATCTAATTAAATCTGAATGAATACCACCAACCAAAAAAAAATAGCATCTTATGCAATATTAAATGCTCTTGATAGAATCTTAATCTTGGATGATTTAGATAAAGTATCCGTTTTTAATGAATATAAAGAATGGATTATTAATGATTATAAAAAAGAACCAATATTATTTATTCGAGAAGATCCTATTATTTAATATTAGTAAAAAATTTGATCTTAATAACTGAGATATTATTACTTTTCATTTTGATAATACTTCCTCTTAGCTTTTTTGAAATCTTTTAAACATTTACTTCTTTATTATTTATTTAATATTTGATCTAAATATTTAGCATGTAACTCATTATTCATTTGTTGACTCATTGGTAGATAAGTTAAAAGCATTAAGATTTCCTTCTCAACTTCTTTTGTAATTATGAATTTAGAGTCTTTCTTTTTAACCCATAACTTGCATTCTCCAAATGATGGATAATTTGGCTCACTGTCTATTATCCAATCAGCTAAACCACTAAATAATTCTTTTTTTAAATTTTTAGACAAACTAAGAGGATTTTGTTTATTTGTTTAATAATAAAAAGTTTTTTATTAAAAGGCGGAGATTTCTTACAAGTTAATAAATTCTCTTTATATAAATAAAAACTAATTTTATTTACTTCTTTTTGTTGAGAAATGGAATAGTTATTCGTATATCTTGTAACTAAAATAAAATTGAATAATTATTAAATTGTTAATAACTTTAATTATTAAAATGAAACCTATTTCGGAAGAACTTTATAAGAAAATTGTTGAGAGTAGTAAGGATAAAAAAACTAGTAAATTATTTTTAAATATTTAAGATTTTCCAATAAGTCATAAGATTCTTTTCCTTAGATAAGATTAATGAGATAAAATTTAGAAGTTGATTTAAATTAGAAATAAATTAAGTTCTTGTCAATGAAAAAGAGTTATTTTTATAAATTAAAAGAGAAATTCAGAATCAAAAAAATTGATTCTGAACAACCAAGTGGAACCTGGATATTTGTAATTACATTAAATATTATTGGTTTATTGGGATTCTTGGTTTTGAAATTCTATGGCATAAATCTATCTAATTAAAATTAATTTAGTTATAAATAAAATGATTAAATCTATCTTTTATATTATTAGATCATTATTTAAAGATTTAATAGTATCATTTTTATAAAATATTAAAAATAGTAAAAATAGATACTTAAATAATTTTTTTATCAAGTTATATGTAATTTATACAGATCCAGTTCCTAAGTAATCTGTTAGGTTTTACGGTTCTCCTAATTTCTATTCTCTGTCATTTTTAGATAATAAAGACCGTTTTACTTTTTTGAATATGAGAATCTTCATTTAAAATACTAAGTTTATTTGATAGAAATTTCTTAATTTGATATACCATAATATTATTATCTTTTTATTAATTAAAATGAAATTAGAATAATAAATAAAATCATAATTATACATATGATTAAAGAGATAGTTTTTGAATCTATTATCATTTACATTTAATAAATAAAAAGATTTTTTACTAAATTGAGGGAAAATCTTCAAACCAAACAGAAATTAATTTGTAAGGAGATATCTGTATTTCTAATTTAATAATTTATTCTTAGTTAAAAAGTATTCATTTTTACGATAAATATAAAATTTTTTTAATTGAATAAATAAATCAGTTATGTTATGTTAATAAATGTAGTAAATACTACCAAAACGTTCAACCTGCATTAAGGCAGGCCGCAGATCGACTTAAGCCATGGAACGGGGACTTAAGCGTAAACGGAGAGTGTTATGAATCTCGTATATAGAGGACAGAAATATGTCCTACAAACTAAGTCATCCTCATCAAAAGATCATGTAACCCTTAAATACAGAGGAAAGATTTATACAAATTAAACTTAAAAAACACCTCTCATTTGAGGGGTTTTTTTTGAAGATAGCTTTATTTTAATTATCAATAAGAGTTTTCCTCAATAATTAAATAAAGAGATTGCATCAAATGGCATCTATATGAAAATTAATTAAAAATAAACTAATTATTTTGTAGTTCTAATTACAAGAAAGTTTTTCAAAGGAATTTATGATTGATTTAGAAACTTATTAAAAATATAATGAATCCTAATCCTTTTTATCTTGGATGGAATAAAGGTTGGTCTTTTCTCTTTTTTTTGGAGGGGGCTAATGCAAAAATTGAGGCTAAAGGATATGGCATCTGCATAACGACAAATATCGAAAGAGGTGAATCTCCATATCAGTCTGCGGATAGATTAGTTTTAAAAGAGCAAAGAAATAGAAAATCAAGATATTATTCATGGATCAAATCAATCAATCAAAAAGTAAACGTTATTGATTGAATTCTTTTGATTTAGATCTTAATTAAAATTAAACTAATTATGATATTAAACATTTAAATTCAAATTTATAACGTAAATTTAGTGTATAAAATAATACGACATACAGAATGTTATCAAGATAATTTAAGAAAAAGTTTTTATTATGATTGAAAATAGAAAATGGTTTAAAGGTAGTAGAGATAGAGGATTAATTACTTTTAAGTTCATCAATATTAATACTCATAATGAAGAAAACTTAAAAAGAAATAATTTAATAAAGTTAATAACAGATAATGATGATTTAAAGGCTAGTTGATAAAGATGAAATTAATTTCATTTAAAAATAAACAATTTAAATTTTGATAAATTGAATACTTTTTTAAAAGACTTTTTAATAGATAGTTATTGTACAAAATTGAATTTTTATTATGCTTTCTGAGCTTTTCTCTCAAACAAATCTTTTTTATTCAGTGAGTGATGGACTAAATAGCATAATTATTGTATTAATTGCAGGTTTATCTGCTTGTCTTTTTTTATTACTATTCTCTTATTTAGACCTCAAATTGCATAAAGAAAACGATTAGTGATAATTATTATTTTGAAAATGTTTAAAAATTTATGAATCCTATAAAATAATATAATTTTAAACTGATAGAAATTTTGAGATAACCTCTTTACTTAATTCACTGGAATCGCCACTTGCTACGATACCTCCTCTTTGCATTGCATAATACCTATCCGCCTGGCGAACAAAATGTAAATGTTGTTCTACAAGTAAAACACCAATACCTTTTTCTAAAATAATTTTTGTTACTGCGCTTTCAATATCCAAAATAATATTGGGTTGAATTCCTTCTGTTGGTTCATCTAAGAGAAGTAATTTTGGTTCCCCAAGTAAAGCTCTTGCGATAGATAATTGTTGTTGTTGCCCGCCACTAAGGTCACCACCTTTTCTTGAGAGAAATTCTTTTAGTATTGGAAATAATTCGTATATAAAATCATCTATTTTTTTATTCTTTGATAATCCACCTGGCAGGGATTCCATCCCAAGCATTAAATTCTCTTCAACCGTTAAGTAAGGAATTATTTCTCTACCTTGGGGAACATAAGCGATTCCTTTTCTCGCTCTTTGATGTGGTATTTGTCTGTTGATATTTTCGCCTAAAAAATTTATTTCTCCTGATTTTGTTTTAAGGAGTCCTATTAATGATTTAAGTAAAGTAGTTTTACCAACCCCATTTCTTCCAATAACACAAACCATTTCTCCTGCCTTAACACTAAGATCTATATCTCTTAAAATATGACTCTCCCCATAAAATGTATTTAATGATTTAATTTCAATTAATTTACTCATAATTAATCTGGTCTCCCTAAGTAAACGTCAATTACATTTTGATTATTTTGAATTGTATCCATATCTCCTTCAAATAAGACAGCCCCTTGGTTTAGAACGGTTACCTTACAATCTAGTCTTCTTATGAAGTCCATATCATGATCAATTATCAGAACAGTATTTTTACCGGCAAGGGATTTTAATAAATCTGCTGTTAGATCAGTCTCTTCATCAGTTAATCCGGCAACTGGTTCATCAACAAGCATTAAATCTGGTTTTTGACCTAGCAACATAGCTATTTCAAGCCATTGTTTTTGTCCATGAGATAAAGCTCCTGCTTTTATATCATTTTTTTTGGTTAAATTTACAACTTTCATTAGATGAAATACCTCTTCTAATTGATCCTTAATGATATTTTTCTTAAGAAGATTAAGAGGACTTTTGGGAGAACTAACAGATAATTCAAGATTCTCTTGAACAGATAAATTCTCAAACACTCTTGGACTTTGGAATTTTCTCCCAACTCCTAATCTCGCAATTTTATGTTCCTTTCTTCCTATTAAGGAAATTTCTTTGAAAATAACTTGACCTTTAGTAGGTTTAACCTTTCCTGTAATAACATCAAGAAATGTTGTTTTGCCTGCTCCATTAGGGCCGATAATTGCTCTAAGCTCACCTCTTTTGATTCTTAGATTTAAATTATTTAGAGCTAAGAAACCTTCAAAATTTACCGTAACATCAACAAGGGATAAGAGATTCTCTGTATGAGATTTCATGATTTAACCTTCTCCATTTTTATTAAGTTCTAAACTAGGGTAGGTTTTAATTTTTCTTATAAATCCAAACCTCTGCAAAAGATTTCTAGGGCTTTCACTATATAGCCAACCTAAGATACCTTGCGGCAATGTTGTTACTACAAGTATGAATAAACCTCCCTGTATAAACATCCAACTTGCAGGCAATGCTTCGCTAACTAAACTTTTTGCATAGTTTATAAATACTGCACCAAGAATTGCCCCTAATAATGTTCCCCTTCCACCGACTGCTACCCATATAACCATTTCTATAGAAAAGGGTACAGTCATGAATTGAGGTGAAACTATTCCAGATTGAACAGTATATAAAGCTCCTGATATACCTGCTAAAGCACCCGCAATCGAGAAAATAATGGTCTTAAAAAGAACTGGATTGTAACCTGTAAATCTTACTCTTGGCTCGTCATCTCTTATTCCAATAAGTATATTGCCAAAACGGACCCTTTATTAACCATTTAGAGAAAAACCATGCTGTTATTACTAAAAAAGCAGTAATCCAGAAAAAATATCTCTGCATTAACTCTGATCCAACCATTTGACCAAATAATTGAGTTACATCAGTTTTCAGTCCATTGGTACCGTTAATTAATTTTTGTTGTCCATTGAAGAAATTAAAAAATACTAAAAGGGATGCCTGAGTAAGAATTGAAAAATAAACACCTTTTATTCTATTTCTGAATACTAGAAAACCTAATATCGCGGCAACTAGAGCAGGTATTAGCCAAGCAGCAAATAAAGTGAAAAGAGGAGATTTAAATGGCGCCCAAAAGAAAGGTAAATCTTTTACACCATAAAGTGCAAAGAATTCAGGAATATTATTTGGAAATTCTGATGAACTATTTAGTTGCAAATACATAGCTACGCAATAACCACCTAATGTAAAAAATATTCCTTGCCCTAGACTTAATAATCCAGTGAATCCCCAGATAAGATCAACCCCTAAAGCAACTATTGCCAAAGAAAGATATCTACCCAATAAATTCAATCTGAAAACGGGAAGTAATGAAGGAGCCGCTACTACAAAAGCTATTAATAAAACCCAAAAAATAAATTTTACTTTTCCATTAATTTTGATATTTTTTGTATTCATCAGCTTTCAACCATCCTTCCCTTTTGAGGGAATAAGCCTGAAGGCTTGAATTGTAAAAATATAACTATAAGTGCAAAAATCATTACTCTTGCCATACTTGTTGTCGCAAAAAAATTAATTGTGTTCGAGAGAGATAATGGCATATTTGGCCAAATATTTAATAGTCTTCCAGCTCCAATTAGGTCAGTCATAATACCAATTCCAAAGGAAGCAAATATAGTTCCAAGTAGATTACCAACCCCTCCTAGGACGACTACCATGAAGCATCCAACAATATAGTTTCCTCCAACATTTGGGCCTACTGATCCAAGAAGAGATACTGCAACTCCTGCAACTCCTGCCAATCCAGAACCAATCCCAAATGTAATTACATCAACTTTTTCTGTTGAAATTCCTAGACAATCACACATTTGCCTATTTTGTGTAACTGCCCTAATTCTTATCCCCCATGCACTCTGATTTAAAAAACATATTATTGCTATCACTGATATTAACGTGATAATAATAATCATTAATCTTGTTTTAGGAAATGTGTTTCCAAGTATCTCTATCTGACCTCTCATCCATGCAGGTGCCGTTACATCAACATTTCTTGAGCTAGCTCTTCCTAGCTTACTAATTAAAGAAGAAATTAATTCTGCAGATAATATTCCAATTAATGTTGCAAACGACCAAGAAGCAAATTTGTAGTATTTAAATTTAATAGACTCTTTAATTTTTTTTGGAAAAAATAATGGTAGAAGCAAGCCAATCAGAAGAGAAATAATTAAACCAGATCCATATGAAAGAGGAACTGATCTTACAAATTGTTGTAAAATTAAACTTACGCCCCATGTCGCTAACAAAGTTTCTAGAGGATTTCCGTATAGTTTTCTGATAATCGTTTTTTCTAGTACTATGCCGACTACTCCACTGACAATGAATGCTAAAAAGATTGAGATAATTACATACCAGTTGTAAAAGGGTTTGAGTATGGGTAGTTTAAAAATTAATTGAGTGACATAAGTTGTATAAGCACCAAGCATCATTAGCTCTCCATGTGCAAGATTAATAACTCCCATTAATCCAAAAACAATTGCCAAACCCAAAGCGGCAACAAGCAACACAGAACCAATTGCTATGCCGTTAAAAATACTATCTAAAAGTAACTCCAATTTTAAAAATAATTATTTGAAAAAAAGAAGAGGATTTGAATCCTCTTCTTGTGATAAGGGAAATATTTAATAAACTAGAGTCTATATTTTTCACCTTTTGAAGGGTCTGTCCAATCGCATGCAAATCCTTTAGAACTAGGATGTTTTTGATTCCATGCCTGAGGTAAAACTACATCAGTTTCTTCAAGAATAGTAAAGCCTCCTTCAGAGTTAATCTCACCAATTCTTACAGTTTGAGATAAGTGATGGTTAGGCATTACTTCGACTGGACCTTGCGGAGCATCAAACTTTTGCCCAATTAATGCATCTCTCACAGCGTTATCATCAAATGTACCTGCATCTTCAACGGCTTGTTTCCATAAATAAACCATGTTGTAAGCAGATTCTTGGGGATCAGCTACAACTCGATCTGATCCCCATCTCTTTTTAAAGTTTGCAGCAAACTTCTTAGAGGCTGGAGAATCTATAGACATCATATAATTCCATGCACCGTAATGGCCTTCAAGGAATTCAGGTCCAATAGTACTAATTTCCTCCTCAGCTATTGAATAATTCATGACATAATAACCTTCTGAAGGAGTTATGCCAGCATCTTGGATTTGTTTAAAAAAGGCTACGTTTTGGTCTCCATTTAAGGTATTAATAATTATTCCTCCTGAGGGAAGAGCCTTTTTGATTTTGGAAATAATTGGTGCCACTTCTGTGTTGCCCAGTGGAAGATAATCCTCACCAACGACCTTTCCACCAAGTTGTTTAACTTGAGCTTTTGTAATGGTATTGGATGTTCTTGGGAAAACATAATCTGAACCTACGAAGAAAAAATCACCCCCTGCAGCAGGTGAACGTTTATACATAAATTCTGTAGCTGGTTCAGATTGTTGATTAGGAGTGGCACCAGTATAGAAAATGTTATTAGAGCATTCTTGTGCTTCGTACTGAATTGGGTAGTAAAGGAATGCGTCTTTCGATTCGTAAACTGGTAACATTGCTTTTCTACTTGCAGATGTCCAACCACCAAAGACAACAGGAACTTCATCTTGATCTATAAGTTTTTTGGATTTTTCTGCAAATGTTGGCCAATCTGATGCCCCATCTTCAATGATGTATTCAATCTTGTAACTTTTACCGTCAATAGTAATGCCACCTGAGGCATTAATTTCTTCTATTGCCATTATTTCAGTGTCAACAAGAGTTGATTCTGAAATTGCCATTGTTCCGGATAAAGAGTGCAAGATGCCAACTGTTACTGAATCGTCAAAACTTCCAGAAGTTTTAGAACCTCCTCCGCACGAAGTTAAAGTTGTAGCTATTGATGCTGTGGCTAAGCCAGCTAAAATACGCCTTGAAATTCTCATGAATTTTGTTTATTAATAATTACCCTGAAAGGGATAATGTTGAAGATATTGATCAACGAATTTTTAAAATGTATTATTTATAACGTTTTGCTAATTAGGTTTTATTAATATTATTATTCTGTATTTGTTAATACTTAATCATAAAATAATAAAGCTTATTTGTTACTTTATAAAGATAATTATGTATTTAAGTTGATTAGAGAAATGTATATCAATTTAAATTAAATTATTAAAAAAAGTATAAATTAATACATTATTAATACATTTAAAATTATTATTTATTTTGGAATTTGATTCTTTAGATAATCTATTACTAAATCGACTCCTTCAGAATTTTTTAAATTTGTAAAAAACCAAGGCATTGAACCTCTCATTTTATTAGTATCATTTTTCATTATCTCTAAATTTGCACCAACCATCTTTGATAAGTCAATTTTATTGATTATTAGTAAATCTGATCTTGTTATACCAGGACCACCTTTTCTTGGTATCTTATCGCCAGCAGATACATCTATTACATAAATGCAAATATCCACTAATTCGGGACTAAAACTTGCAGCAAGATTATCGCCACCACTTTCCACGAAAATAAAATCCAAAGGATGGTATTTCTTTTCAAGTTCTATAACTGCGTTTTTATTAAGTGAACAGTCTTCTCGAATAGCTGTATGAGGGCAACCTCCAGTCTCTACACCAACTATTCTTCCTTTTTCAAGAATATCTTTCTTTATAAGAAAATCTGCATCTTCTTGTGTATATATATCATTCGTTACAACAGCAATTTCAAAATTATCCTTTAACCTTTTACATAAAATGGCAAGTAATGCTGTTTTACCTGATCCAACAGGTCCAGCAACTCCAACACGTAATTTGCTAGTCATTAATTTCTAAAAAGTTTTGTGTAAAGATCATTATGATTTTGTTGAGCCATTGATAAACCAACATTACCAACATAAATATCATTAATATTTTTATTAATAATCTCTTGGGAAATCTTATTAATTATTTCCAATAATTCATATTGAATTATTTGAGCTTTAGTTGACCCAAGGGGAATTAATCTCATGGCGGCACTAAGTTGATTTGAAGTCCAGTTATATATAAAATTCTCAACCATTTCTATATTTTTAATATTAAATGAATGACAAACCCAACTCCATGCTAGTGGCCATGTAATAAAATTTTCAAGATCAAAGGGAAATTCAGCGCCTAAGTTTTTTGATAAATCCAGGAGAGATTTCCCCATTTGATTTTGTTGATCTCTTATCTCTTTAGAATCTCTGCCAGCAATAATAAATTTATTTAGGCTTAGGATTTCACTTTTTAGATTTTCACATTCTTTCTTATGAAATAACTTTTTATAAAGATCAGAAAATTTTATAAGACTATTTGCCTCAATTCTTATTTGACCAAAGTGTAATTCATCTAATAAGAGATTCTTAATTGATTCATCAGTTTTTAGATTTTTCTTTTGTAAAAAAGATTCCATTCCTTCCGAATAACAAAATCCACCTACAGGTAAATTAGGACTTATTAATTGATATTTAAATAAATTATTTTTAGTCATGATAAAAAGCTCCAATTTCGGGGAAAAACTTTTTATTTACTAATTTAATTTCTGCATCAAAGCTTTCTAAAAGATTTTTAATTACATGATCCTCTTTTACAAATAAATAATTATCATTAATTTCCATTCTTATATGCCTATTACCAAGGTGATATGTGAGCTTGAGCATATTTAATTTCGAAGATGTATATATTTGAAAAAGATTTTCTATCCTTGCTTTTACACAGATAAAAATATTTTCTTGATTTGTTCTAAAGATATCTCCATCATTAATTATCCCTTCTCTAGGAAGTTGTAAAAATAATTCTTTATTACAATCAGAGAATTTTCTTCCTCGAAGAATCTTTCTTTGTTCAGAGCATAATGTCAAATTTAGTATTCTTCCTTTAACATTTTTATTTTTTACCCAATCAATAACAATTAACTTTTTATTTATTTCCATAAAATTAAAAATTTATTAACTTAAAAGAAAAAGAATATGAATATGAAGAATAATTCTGATTCATGCTGGGAAGGAAATTGTTATCTTACATTTTCTAATAATAATTCTCTTGATAGCGAAAACAATAAAACCATTTTAAATTCTAAATTTTCAGCTCCTTTTAAGCTCATAAAATCAAAACATGATTTTGAAGGGAGATGTATTGTCCCTCTCTTACATACTGCTGGAGGATTAGTTGGAGGTGATAAGTTAAATCTTGATGTAATTACAAAAGAAAATACAAAAGTTTTAATAACTTCATCTTCGGCCCAGAAGGTTTATGGTTCAATTGGAAGGTCATTGATACAACCAGAGGGGAAATATACTTTACAGAAAAATAATTTCTATTTAGGCGAAAATAGTCATTTGGAATATCTTCCTCAAGAAACTATTATTTTTGCAAATGGTTTATTTTTTCAAGAAACAAAAGTTGAATTGAAAAATAATTCAAGTTTTGTTTATTGTGATTTAGTAAGGCTTGGTAGAAGCTCAAAAGGAGAATCTATAGAAAAAGGCATCTTTAAATCAAAATTAAAAATAAAAAGGGAAAATCATTTATTCGATGATTGGGAATTTATTGATCAGATTGAATTAAATAAAAATGTCTTTGAATCAAAAAGTGGTATGGACTACATGCCTGTTTTTGGATCATTAATTTGGATATGTAACAGAAATTTCTCACAGGAGAAATTGGAAGGAATTTTTATTTTAATCAAAGATTATTTTAGGAGTAAAAAAAATAATCTTTCTTTTGGTCTTTTAGAAAATGGAATATCAGTAAGATTTCTTGGGTCATCTACTCAGGAAGCTAGACAAAATTTCTTTTGGATTTGGGCACAATTTAGAAAGTCGAGTGGTTTTCTAAAGCCAAAATATGAAGGGGTCTGGCCATTACAGGATGCGATTAATTATTAATTATGTTCACCAGTAACATTTTAAAAATTAATTAAATAATACTTTAAAGTCATGCATCTAACTCCACAAGAAAAAGATAAATTATTAATATTTTCAGCAGCGCAACTTGCTGAAAGAAGATTGAATAGAGGTTTAAAATTAAATTATCCAGAAGCAGTTGCTTTCTTAAGCTTTCAAGTACTTGAGGGTGCAAGAGATGGCAAAAGTGTAAGTGAATTAATGTCTGAAGGTAATAATTGGCTCTCTAGAGATCAAGTTATGGAAGGAATTCCTGAAATGGTTAACGAGGTACAAATAGAAGCAATGTTTCCTGATGGAACCAAATTAGTTACAATCCATAATCCAATAAATTAATTATGAAATATTTAATACCAGGAGAAATAATTTCTGAGGAAGGATTTATAGAGCTAAATAGTTCAAAAAAATCGAAAAATTTAATTGTATCTAATTTAGGTGACAGACCAATTCAAGTTGGATCACATTTTCATTTCTTTGAGACGAACAAATCCCTCGATTTTGATAGAGATCGAGCATTAGGTATGCGTTTAGATATTCCTTCAGGAACTTCTATTAGATTTGAACCTGGTGATACAACTGAAGTAAAACTTGTTCCTTATGGTGGGTTGAGAAATGTATACGGTTTTAATAATCTGATAAATGGCTCGTTAAAAATTTAAATTATGGCTTATAAGATAGATAAAAAAACTTATTCTCAAACTTATGGTCCTACAACTGGAGATAGAGTAAGACTAGCTGATACTCAGTTAATAATTGAGGTTGAGAAAGATTTCACCTCCTATGGAGATGAAGTTAAATTTGGAGGAGGTAAGGTTATCAGAGATGGTATGGGGCAGTCACAGATTTCTAGAGATGATGGTGCTGTTGATACAGTTATAACTAATGCTCTAATTATTGATTGGTGGGGAATTGTAAAAGCAGATATAGGAATCAAAGATGGAAATATCTCTAATATTGGTAAAGCAGGTAATCCAGATATTCAAGATAATGTTGACATAATCATAGGAGCCTCAACAGAAGTGATTGCAGGAGAGGGCCATATATTAACAGCCGGATCAATTGATACTCATATACACTTTATCTGCCCTCAGCAAATAGAAACGGCGTTAGCATCTGGTATAACTACAATGCTTGGTGGAGGTACAGGTCCTGCAACAGGAACTAATGCCACAACATGTACACCAGGATCTTTTCATATAGGTAGAATGCTTCAATCTGCAGAGGCTTTTCCTGTAAATTTAGGCTTCTTTGGAAAAGGTAACTCTACGAATGAAAAGAATCTTGTTGATCAAGTTAATGCAGGAGCATGTGGATTAAAATTACATGAAGATTGGGGTACTACACCAGCGACAATAAACTCCTGTTTAAATGTTGCTGATTTATACGATGTTCAAGTATGTATCCACACTGATACTTTAAATGAGGCCGGTTTTGTTGAAGATACTATTAATTCTATATCTGGTAGAACCATTCATACTTTTCATACTGAGGGTGCAGGAGGAGGTCATGCTCCAGATATCATAAAAATTTGCGGAGAGAAGAATATCTTACCAAGTAGTACTAATCCAACTCGCCCTTATACAAAAAATACACTTGAAGAACATTTGGATATGCTTATGGTTTGTCATCATTTAGATTCTAAAATCCCCGAGGATATAGCTTTCGCTGAATCTAGAATTAGAAGAGAGACTATAGCTGCTGAAGACATTCTGCATGATATTGGTGCATTTTCGATAATTGCAAGTGATTCTCAAGCCATGGGGAGAGTAGGCGAAGTTATAACAAGAACATTCCAGACAGCCCATAAGATGAAATTACAAAGAGGTCATTTACAAGAAGATTCAGAAAGAAATGATAATTTTAGAGTTAAAAGATATATTTCAAAAGTAACTATTAACCCAGCCATTGCTCATGGCTTAGATAAGTATGTAGGTTCTATTGAAAAAGGTAAATTAGCAGATTTGGTTTTATGGAAACCAGCATTCTTTGGTGTAAAGCCAGAAATTGTTGTTAAGAATGGTTCTATAGTATGGGCTCAAATGGGAGATGCAAATGCTTCAATACCTACTCCTGGACCAGTATATGGAAGACCTATGTTTGCCAATTATGGCTTGTCAAAGATCAATAGTTCATATCTTTTTTTAAGTAAAAATGCCATTGAACTTGATATCCCGAAGCAGCTTGGTTTACAAAAAAGATGTGTTGCAGTAGAAAATACTAGATCTATAGGAAAACAAAATTTAAAACTCAATAATAAATTACCTGATTTATCGGTAGATCCCCAGACTTATGAAGTTTTTGCAGATGGAGAACTCCTCACTTGCGAACCCCTAAATGAAGTTCCAATGTCTCAAAGATATTTTCTGCTGTAAATATTTTTACTGGGCTTAATTTATAATATGATTTGAATTCTTTGGATGATTTCCAATCTTATGGATTATCTATATAAATCTAAACTTATTTAAAATTTGAATAGAAAAATGATATAAGATAATTAATATCAATATATTTTTAAGTTGGAAACAGAAATTAATTTTAGAATATTAGAAATTATTGATGCATGTAAAAGTATTCATTCATGCAAACAAAGTGATGAAAATAATATTTCAATAAAAGAACTATTAGATCTAGAGGAAATTTATGGATAAAACCTCTAGGAAGGTTAATAATGAAGCATGGCTGATATGTCCAAACTGGACTGAGGTACGTAGATTTATAAAAAATAAAAATAATAAAGACAAGTTATCAGAATATATGTTTATTGATAGCGGAATTGTTGTTGGATCTCTGGGAGAAAAACCACCGCTTATGAAAACAAGAAAGGAAATTAAAATTGAAGATGCTCGGATTGAATACCAATATTTAATTACATCAGGCTGGCAAGTTACAGAACCAAAATGGTAATTAAAAATAGTTTGGTGATTCAGAAAATATAAATCAGTATATTTACAGATTTACTTATGGATCTAAGCGAACTAAATTTGACTTATTAATATGGAGGGGTTAGAGATGATCGAAAGTCCACCACAGAATCTTAACTGATTGGTTTAAACACCAGTAACACAAATCAAAGTTGACAGCTAATCAAAAAACATTGAGGGTATAAAGCCCTCTTTTTTTGTAAAACTTCAAATTTAATTAAAGAAAATTATTAACTAAAAGTTTTATAGATAGATTGATATTAAATGTATTGCTGAAATATAGAATTATTTTATGTAAAGGGAATTTTGATAAATAAATAGTTTTTTACGAAATGATTAAGGTCATTTTATTTAAGATTTTTAAAATATCCTATGTAGGCTAAAGTAAAAAATAATATCTTCATATATATGAAAGAATTAATCAAAGCTCATAAAAATATCATTAGAACGGTTAAAGAGCAAATGGGTTTATCAGACTATGGAATGTACTGGCTTGCCTTTCTTGAAGGTGGTTTAACAATTTGGTTATTAGATAGAATAATTTTTCATTGGTTAGAATTTTAAAAATAAAAATTGTAGTTTTAAATACTAAAAAAATTTTTTAGAAATTTATTATAGTAAATTTAATAACAACTTAAAGATGATTGATACTCCTTATCTTGCCCTTTTGCACGCTTTTAGAAGAATGCGAATTCTTCATGGTCTAGATAAATTTTCAATATTTGAAGAATATAAAGAATGGATTATTGATGATTATAAATGTAATTCAATTATCTTTATTAAAGAAGAACATATCATCTAGTAATTAAATATGGTTTCTTCAAAAAAATATATTATAATTATTCACAATAGTGAAAATTATTTATAGATACTTTTAAAAATATCTTAAAAATTAAGAGTAAATAAATTTAAAAGTGTTCTAAAACAAGGTAATTAAAAAATTAATATTTAATATTTCATAAGAATTTTTCTCTAGGTAAATTTGAATACATTAATTGATTTAAAAAATATATTTTAATGTTAAAAATTAAGATTTCAGATGTTTGAATTTTCCTATAAAAATAAAGGTAGCAGAATGGTAGTTCTCAGATGTATTGGTCCGTCAAAGTTTTTTCTTGAAAGAGTTTTATTTCCATTGGAAACTTTTACCTTTATGGCCCCATATGATGCAAGAGTTGAAATATGGGGAAATGAATTATATGGACCTAAATTAGAGGAAAGGATTCGTGTTCCTAAAAATGATGAAGCAAATATTGCAGCATAATTTTATTTTTAATTTTCATTCTAAAAATTATTTTTCTAATCATTTCAAAACAGGATAATTATTTGTTAAAGCTAATTGTTGAAGTGAAAATTATGTTAAAAAGATATAAAAACTGATTTATTTTCTAGAGGAATCAATATTAAAAAGATTGACAGATACTATTTATAAAATTAGGTATATTTTTATACTTTTATATTTATTTATGGGTTAATTTAGGTTAATTTATGATTGAATTTAAAAGAATTAATGAGTCCCAATAAAGGTCCCAGTATCATTAAATACTGCGTAATAACATCAACAACTGCTTTGGTTTTGATAACAATTTCTATTTTACCTTTGGCCAAAAAGGCTTACAGGTGGAATATTTGTTTTGAAAATACTTTGAGATGGATTAATGAAAAGGAAGATTCTTTGGAAGATTGGAATTTATCTGCAAAGCAATCATTAGCTGTAGGAGTATGCAATGGAGCTGTTTATGAGCCTTCTTTAAAGTAAATTTAATACTTATTTTCATGTATTAATTAGTTTTATATTTAAAAAATTATCTAAACAACTAAATAAAGTATCTCAATGAAAAAAATCAATCAGTTAATAATTACATTCTTTAAAGACGAATCTTTGAGGAGTAGATCTTTAATTATAGGAGGTTTGCCTTTAATTATTTTTTTATTAATATCAGCTATTAATATTGAATCGGCAAAATTTATTACAAATTTATTAAAAGATTTTTCGATATCAAATTTAGGTTCTATTTGGCTTCTAATGGTAGTGGGTATATCTATCCTGGCATTCTTTTTGGGATTTTCTCCAATTGGATCATTGAAAATTGGAGGGGAAGATGCAAAACCTACATTAAAGTTTTTTGACTGGTGTGCTGTACTTATTTGTACTCTATTAGCGGGAGGAGGAGTATTTTGGTCAGCGGCTGAACCTTTAATACATTTTTTAAATCCAGCAAGTTATTTTTCAGATATAACGGGAGGAACTGCTCAGGCTGTAGATCCAGCTTTATCTGTTAGTTTTCTTCATTGGGGATTTCTTGCATGGGCATTAGTTGCGACAACAGTAACAATTACTTTTTCTTTACTTTCCCAAAATGGTTTTCCATTAAGGCCAAGAAGTCTCTTGATTCCAATATTTCCGAAGTCAATTGTTGATGGACTTCTGGGTGATTTTGCAGACGGAATTTCAGTTGTTGCAGCTATAGCTGGAACTGTGGGACCACTTGGTTTCCTATCCTTACAATTAAGTAATGCTGCAGCTAAATTATCTTTTTTAACAGATAATGCATTCTTGCAAACTTTTATAGTTATTTCTCTAACTTTAATATTTACTATTTCAACATTAAGTGGAATTCAAAAAGGAATAAAATTTCTTTCAGAAATTAATATTTGGTTAACTATTGTTTTAGGTTCTCTTCTTTTAATAATTGGACCTACTTTATGGCTTTCACAACATTTTATTAGCAGTAATTTCCTTTATTTAAGTAAATTAAAAGAATTGGCTCTTCCAAGTTTTGATGATTCTTGGGTTAAAGGTTGGACTATATTTTATTGGGCATGGTTTTTGGGTTATGCTCCCCTCATGGGACTATTTACTGCTGGTGTTAGTAAAGGCAGAACATTTAGAGAATTAATATTAGTTGTATGTATAGTTTGCCCATTTGTTACTAACTTATGGTTCAACATATTAGGTGGTAACGGTATATTTCTTGAGTTAAGTCAACCTGGAGTAATTTCTGAAGAATATGCCAGGGGGGGGGCTGCAGGAGTTCTGTTTTCTATTTTAAGCCAGCTTCCTCTCTCTCTTATCTTAATACCAATTTCAATATTGCTGATAATTTTATTTATGTGTACTAGTGCTGATTCAATTAGTTATGCTGCTGCTATTGTCGTTAGCGGGAAAGAAACTCCTCCGAAAAAAATAAGATTATTTTGGGCCTTAATGATTGGATTCCTTACAATTGCTCTTTTAAGAATTGGTTCTGGGGTTGGAGATCAGACGAGTATAGATGCTCTTCAATCTTTTATTGTTATTACAGCAGTACCAGTAACACCATTAATAATTTCTACATTATGGACAGCACCTAAACTTGCATTGAAAGAATTTGCCAGAATAAAAAAATTGCCTTGAAATTTTCAAACCTCTTATTTCGCGTTGATAACAAATTTAAATTTTTATTAATCATGAAATTTGTTTAAGGATGACATTCTTGATACTACTTTGATACATTATTGGTACATAAATATAGGATTACGTCAGAATTTCCTGAAATATATATTATCACTTTACAAATGTTAATATTTTCAGTTATATTTCTTTACATACACATTTCTCATTAAATGGATTCAAACAAAGACATTTTAGACAGAGCTATTGGACGTCCAGCAATGATGGGCTTCATGCTACTTTTAGGTACTTATTTAGTAACTGGCCAACTTATTCCAGGGTGGTTCTAAATGGAAAATAATACAAAAAGAAACATTGATCCACAAAAAATAACAGCTGAAAAACTAAATGGTAGATTTGCTCTATTAGGTGTTATAGCTTTAGTTGGAGCATATGTTACTACTGGTCAAATAATTCCAGGGATCGTTTAATTCTTACCCTAACTTCATATATTGATTAAGTCCTTAAACTTAAAAGTTATGCCAAGTTTCATAACTTTTAAGTTTATTTTTGTTTAAATATTCTAATTACTCTTAGTTGATAATTAAATTTTCAATAATTTTTAAAATTATTTTAAGCTGCTTTAGTCTCAATATTTAATTCTCTACCTTTAAGAAGTATTGCTTCTTTAATCTTGTTTAAAGCTTTTAGTTTTAGCATTTTTTGTTTTTCAGTGTCGAAACGACAATCGTTAACTTCAGCAATCGCTAGCTTAACTTTTTGGAGTTTTAAACCCAGGTCTTCGCTTTGATTCATTGTTATTAATAATTTCACATATTTAACTCCAACTTTTTTTGTGAGTAAATAAGTACTTTATCTAATAAATCAAAAGTCAATAAATTCTCATGATTTTTATAAGAATATAGTCAGTTATAAGTTGTTTGTAGCCTTTATTAATTCTTTAGTGATACCTTTTTCACTCATTGAATGACCAGAATCAGGAACAATAATTAGCTTTGCGTTTTTTAATTTTTTTTGTAAATCCCACGCACTTCTTACAGGACAGACAACATCATATCTACCTTGAATGATAGTTGTTGGGATAAGTTCTATCTTATTAATATTGTCAAGAATGAAATTATCATCTAAAAATATATTATTAATAAAATAATGGCACTCAATTCTAGCAAAAGCATCTGAAAAGCTATTCTCCGCATTTGGATTCATAGTTATTTCCTTTTTATATAAATGACTTGTTGATAATTCCCATCTAGTCCATGCCATAGAGGCTTTTTTTCTTAATTCAATATTTTCTGAGGTTAAATATTCATAAAATGCTTTGATTAAGTTATCTCTTGAAGTTTCTGGTATGACTGAAATATATTTTTCATACTCATCTGGAAAAATTTCACTCGCTCCATATTGATAAAACCACGATAGTTCGAAACTTCTACATAAGAATATTCCTCTAAGTGTAAGACTTAATACTCTTGATGGATTTTCTATCGCATAAATCAATGAAAGGGTAGAGCCCCAAGAACCGCCAAATAAATGCCATTTATCTATTTTTAACTTTTCTCTTAGTTTTTCAATATCATTTATTAAATCAATTGTAGTATTTTCTTTTAATTCTGAAAAAGGTTTTGATAGTCCACAGCCTCTCTGATCAAACTGAATAATATCGAATTTTTCAGGATTAAAGTATCTTCTGTATCTCGGCTGACTGCCGCCTCCAGGTCCGCCATGTATTATTAAAATTTTCTTTCCATTGGGATTCCCAGATCTCTCCCAATAAATAGTATGAATACTACTAACTTCCAAAAAACCTGTTTCTAAAGGTTCTATTGCTGGGAATAAGATTTCTTCTTTCATATAATAAATATAATTAATTTATTTTCAAAAAACTTCTTTAAGAAAATTAAAAAAAGAAATAATATAATTATATTTGAATTTAAAAGTAAAATATTCATCAAATTTAATTAGATTAAGTCACATAAATAAATTTCTAAAAAAGAAATTATTTCTCCAAACTTAATGGCTTATTTTTACTTAAATAATTCTTTAAAAAATAGTTTCTTTTTAAATTCCATAGTAAGAGTTCAATTTAGTAAATTAATTTTATTATTAGAATCAGTTGAATTACAAACTTAATTTAATTTAAACAGATAATGATTATTGAAATATCCTTTGAATTTGATTCCTTTAGTGGTAAAACTAAATTGTGAATTATTAAAACTTTCTAATGGGGTTAAATTTAAAGAAAAAGCTCAATTTAAATTCCTATCAATGGTGGCGTAATCATAGAAGATTTGTTACTTTAGCTGCTTTTTTGGCTCTATTTGCTGTGTATGTTAGAAATCCATCTGCGAACGACTTCAAGGTTAGAGATACTTGTGGCAAATTAAATTCTAGTTTTCAAATTACAGGTGAGGAGGCTTTGAAAAAGTTAAAGCTAAGTAAATTAAGTAATTATGATGATAGATCTTTAGCAAATTATTATTGTGATGGTTATTTTGGATTAAATTAAATTAAGCTATTTAATGTTTAGAATAAATAAATACAGATTAACTTAATGCTTACAACAGAGAAGGTTATTGCACTTACAACGTGGATTAAAAACTGGAAAAATACATATGGGGAAAAGCCTTCTTTAGAAGAATGCGTTACTTGGGTTGAATGGAATTTTGAAGATTCATCTGTTTCAGAAAGTGTAAAACAATCAATTCAAGAAGTTCTTTGTTGCAATGACTTTTAGATATTTTCTGAATACTTTTAATTACTTATTTGATATTAAAGATATTGTAAATATATATACTGTTAGTGATTACTGCTATGCAGATTTAATTCCCTGAGATGGTAAAAAAACAAAAAAAAGTTTTAGTAACGGGTGCTTCAGGTTATTTGGCTCTTCATTGTATCTCTGAACTTTTAGATAATGGTTTTTTCGTGAGAGGTTCTTTAAGAGATATAAAAAAAGAAAGAGAAGTTAGACTCGCTTTGGGAAATAAAATTAAAGATGATAATTTTGAAGTTTGCAAGTTAAATTTACTTGATGATTATCGGGTGGGACAAATCAACTTCTAATTGTGATTATTTAATGCATATTGCATCTCCATGTATTGTTAAAGAACCAAAGGATGAAAAAGAAATTATTGATCCAGCGGTAAAAGGTACATTAAGAGCATTAAAGGCGGCTCATAAATCAAGTGTGAAAAAAGTGATATTGACTTCTTCAATAGGTTCAATAATTTTTGGACATAATAAAAAAATATGCGATCCAAGTGACTGGACTGATATTTCTGTTCCTGTTGGAGCGTATATAAAGAGTAAAACATTAGCTGAAAAAGCAGCTTGGAATTATGTTGATAATTTAAAAGACAATTCTTTTAAAATGACATCAATACATCCTGGAATGGTATTTGGTCCAGTACTTAGTAATCAAATTAATTCAACTTCAGCAAGTCTTATTATAAAAATGATTAAAGGCGAATTCCCTGCCTTACCAAATATTTATTTTTCAGTAGTAGATGTTAGAGATGTAGCAAAATTACACGTTGAATCATTAACTAATAGTAAGAGTGATTTTAAAAGGATAATTACCTCATCATCTAAAGCAATTTCATTCTTAGAGATTTCAAAGATTCTGAGAAAAATAGGGCATAAAAAAACAACACTTAAAAAAGTTCCTGATCAAATCATAAAATTATTAGCAATATTTAATAAAGATATGAGAACTTCAAAATCTATGATCAAGAGAGGTGATTTTTCCTTAGATTTATCCCAAACAAGTGAAATTTATAATTGGGAACCTACACCTTTCTTTAAAACAATGGTAGATATGAGTAATTCCCTAAAAAAATTTTTGTAGAAACATAGAAATTTTTTATTGAAAGAATTATTTACTAATACCTCCTAGCATGAAATACTTTTTACTAAATAATTTATTTAAGTGTCTAAAATGAATATTGGATGAATTTAGTTTTTAATATGAATGAAAAAAACAACACTGATAATTTCTCAAGAATTGATAATTTTAATGATTTTCTAAATCAGGCAGATTTTTCATTGATTAAAACTCTTCATGCAGATCCTCAATCTACAGTTGATGGCAATGATCACAGTCCTCGGCAGGTTTACTCTGGACATTATGTACCTGTAACACCAATAGCATTAACTTCTCCAAAATACATAACACATAGTGGACAATTTTTTAAGGAATTAGGATTAGGTGATAAATTAATTGAAGACGAAAATTTCACTCAATTCTTTTCTGGTAACCATAAAGTTAAAACAAAAGATTTGAATAATTTTGGTTGGGCGACTGGTTATGCCTTATCAATTTATGGAACAGAATATAATAGTCAGTGTCCATTTCGTACGGGTAATGGTTATGGAGACGGAAGAGCAATATCTATTTTTGAAGGAGTTTTTAAAGGCCAAAGATGGGAAATGCAATTAAAAGGATCAGGTCCTACTCCATATTGTCGTGGTGGAGATGGAAGAGCTGTTCTTCGTTCTAGCATTAGAGAATTTCTAGCTCAAGAGTTAATGCATTCTTTGGGTGTTCCTACAACAAGATCACTAACTCTCTTTGTCTCAGAAAAAGATATGGTTAAAAGACCATGGTATCAAAAGGATTCTGAATCATTTGATCCTGAAATTATGGTTGATAACTATATTGCGATAGCTACTAGAGTTGCACCTTCTTTTTTGCGCATTGGTCAAATTGAGTTATTTGCAAGGCGTGTTAAAAATAAATCCCATGATGAATCTTTTAAGGAACTTAAAATGATTGTAGAACACTTAATTAATCGAAATTATAAGGATGAGATATTTAATAATAAGCCTTTTTCAGAACAAGTTATTGAATTAGCTTATTTATATAGAAAGAGACTTACTTCTTTAGTGGCTAATTGGATTCGAGTCGGATATTGTCAGGGTAATTTTAATAGTGATAATTGTGCTCTTGGAGGATATACACTTGATTATGGTCCATTCGGCTTTTGCGAATTATTTGATCCTCAATTTCAACCATGGACCGGGGGAGGAGAACACTTCTCATTTTTTAATCAGCCTTTAGCTGCTGAATTAAACTTTAAGATGTTCTGTTCTTCTTTAAAACTTTTAGTTGAAAAAGATAAAAGTTCATCAAATAAACTTGATGAAATTATGTATGGATTCACTAAGTGCATGGAAGAAGAAATTCAAATAATGTGGAGTAAGAAATTAGGAATCAAAATATATGATGAAAATCTTATTAAAAACCTTTTTAATTTGATGATTACCACGCAAGTTGACTACACCAAATTTTTTAGAAATTTATCTAATATTCCTAATAACGTAAATGATCTAAAAGATAGTTTCTATAAACCATCTACAAACGAGCTTGAATCAAGTTGGAATATTTGGTTAAAATCTTGGAAAAGTTGTTTAGATAAAAGTTTTGAACTTAAGGATATTTCAAATTCTATGTTACAAATAAATCCAAAATATACTTGGAGGGAATGGTTAGTTGTTTCTGCTTATGAGAAAGCTGAAAAAGGAGATTATAGCGAATTTAAAGACTTGCAAAATCTATTCAAAGATCCTTATGGAAATAATTCATCTGAGTCAAATAAAAAATATGATCGCTTAAGACCAAATAAATACTTTAATGCAGGAGGGATATCACACTATAGTTGCTCTTCATAGATTTAAATTTCTATTTAAGTTAAGTAATTAATCAAATAAATTTATATTTAAAGTTGACATATTCTTTGTTTAATGTAATTTTAAATTAAATATTACTTAAAAAGATGAAAAGAATTTATAAAAAATATGTTGAATTAATCAACCTCGCTGAAAATGCTAATGGAAGAAAAGAAGTAGTAAGTCTTCTAAAAAAAGCTGCTAAATTGAAGTCTATGTCTGAATATAAAACTGCAGCATAAAAGTACTATTTTTTAAACAAATTTATGTAAATTTAAATTATTTTTAAGGTATTTTAATTAGAATTATTTCTGTTATATTAAATATTTAGAGACCATAATCTTCTATATTTTGAGCGATACTCCTCAAAAGCTCTACTATTTCAGAATCATCGCAATTAGTATCATCCTTTAGTCCAATTAATTCATCTTTAATAGCAACATTTGTTGACCACCAAATACCTGTACTATTAGTATCATCAAAGTCAAATTTACCCATCTTTTTTAATATTTAAATTTAATAAGTAAATTTTATAATAAAGATTTGGAAATAACCATTGATAATTAAACTGAAAAATAAAATAAAAAAGAAAAATTATTTAATTGATATTAAAGTTTTAGGTACTTGATTTATCAATAGCAAGTAAAAGGCCTCCTATCAAAGAGATATTCATGATCAAATGAATAGGATCAAAATTTACTAAGTGGAAAATTACAGTAGTTGGTATTAAAAAAATAAGTAAAAGGGAACTACCCAATTTAATTTTTTTTGTAAATATCAAGAGAAATGATCCAATTACTAATACTAAAATGGCTGCGACTAAAAATATTGCGGATAAGAACTCTGGAAAACCTTGAGCAGCAATATATTCTGTTTTACCACCAAAATCTAGAATTTTGCCTGGGATAGCGTTTATGAATATTGCACTTAAAAATAATCTGCCAAGAAAATTCAGAGAATAAAATCTTTTAAAGTCCATGATTTAATGTCATTAATTTATAAATAACTAAAAATATAAAAGTTTTCAATCTTTATAAAAATGTAAAACAAAATTTTGTATTATTTTACTTTAAATTAGTTATTTATTTCTCTTAATTAGGTAAAGATAATTTTTTTATCTAGGTCGATTTTAAAATCTTTGCACAGAAATAAAGACAATTTTATTTCTATTTAGATAATAAATTAACTAGTTGTCTTCATTAAGATCAGAGTATTCTATCTCTTTTGATAGTGGTAATTGTGAAGCGCTATTTGTAGATTCTACTAATAACTCAGTAAGTGCCTTATTTTTTTTTGAACTTTCAGCTATGCTACCTAGAGCTCCTAATGATGCACTTGTGCTTAAAGAAGTCGCTATGATCCCCAAATATAAGCTCTTATTCATAACTCTTGAATTAAATCCAAAAGCATAAATTAATGTTCCAAATACGCCTATGCTTGCTAGAACCTTGCAACTTAAGCCACTCCAAGAGCGTGTCTCTTTGGCAGCTTTAATTTGTTCTTCCATATCAAAATTTAATATTTACAAATAATCTAATATTTTTTTGCATTTTGCCCATCAGAATAAATACTAATTTTTTTAATTTTAATAATTTTGTAATTAATATTTTTTATTTTGTATATTTTGTTTTGAAAGCAAAGAAATTCATTTTATTTAAATATATTCTGAATCTTTTCCGGAAATTAACGACATAGAACATTGGCGTATAAAATATACATGACTATGTGATAAATTGTTAATTTAAGCCTTCTGCTTTCAAATTTACTCTAAAGTATTGAAGATTATTTAAATACAATGGTTACAACTTCTAGCGATCCAACTCTACTAATAGTTCTAGGAAGTATTGGCGTACTTTTATTTGGAGCTATTGGATACGGTATCTATACTACTGCAGGTCCAAAGTCTAAAGAATTAAGAGATCCAATTAAAGAGCATGCGAGGATGCATGAATTAGGAATAGCTCATGGACATGGAAAAGATAATAAATAATTAGATTTCAATTTAAAAATTTTTAGTAAATTAATAAATATGGTTTTTCAGTTGTTAAATAAATATTTTTTTAGTACTTTTCGAAAATCTTCTTTTTCTTCACTGTTCAACTTGTAAGAGCAAATATTTTCAACCTCTGAGGTGAAATTGTCTAATAATTCTTCAACCTCATTTGTATTTTCTTCATTAACCGAATTAAAGAAGTATTCATATTTTAAGATTCTTTCATCATCAAGACCTTTAAACATATTACTCTCTATAGATTTGCAATACTTGTAAGCTAAATTTCTTTCCGTATTAGTATCATTTGAAAACGCAGGTATGCTAAATAAAATAAGAATCGCTATGAACAATATATTCATAACTATAAACTTATATAATGATGCTATCTTTAAAAATAATTTATTAATTTTAAAAACCATTATAAATACGTTTGCAAATTATTTTTTCTTTTTATCTAATTTACTGATAAAGGTTTTTATGAGTGGTGGTGCAATCAATGCATAAATAATGAATAGTAAAACAAAAATAGATATTTGAGTATTGTCCATATCCTTTCGGTTATATATTTACTAAAAAATTAGTCCTTGCATTTTCCTGCTATTATAGTTTAAATAATTTAAAAACCATGTCGAGTGAAAACAATCTAGAAAAAAGTAGTCAAGATTATAAAAAATCACAATACGGTAGTTGGTATAAAAAAAGTGCTGAAAATAAGAAAAAAGTTCCTGATCCACAAGAAAATTCATTTATTAATAAGCTTAAAAAGCTTTTTAAAAAATAAAGAAATTAATGGCTTAAAAAGATGGATAAATTAATTATTTGACTTGATAAACTTTAGATCGACCATTACATTTTCTAACAGCCCAAGGTATTGTTTTATTAATGCTTTCCTCTCTTATACATGTATTTTGATAATCAGCCCAAAGTGTCAATGGCCTCAAATTTATCGCAATTAAGCTAAAAATTATAATTAAAGAAAATATAAATAATAATAGTAATGTATAAATTAAATTTATATTCTTATTTTCCATTTTTAAAAATGTAATACTAAGACTTTAATTTAATTTTCTAAAAATTCAACATTATTATCATACTTAAGTTAAAAAATAAAATTTATCTCAGGCTTGTAAATTACTCTTTAAAAAGTAAAATTTTATTAGTAGTAATATCAAAATAAAATGCCTCCTTACTTAAATCTAATTTTGTATATTGCCGCTGGTTCTGCCCTTGGTTGCTTAATGCTCTTTACAGGTATACCTGCAGCACCTCTTTTAGGAGCTATTATCGGGGCAGGTTTGTTGAGTGTAAGCGGCAAGATTGAAATAGCTAATTGGCCTTTAGGTACAAAAACTTTATTAGGTATTGGTATCGGTACCGTAATTGGGACAGGGATTAATAGGGAGACATTAGGAGAATTACAAGTTCTTTGGAAACCAGCATTGCTAATAACATTTTCCCTTTTACTAACAGGAGTATTAGTTGCTTTAGCGATAAGTAAAATTCTAGGAATAGATCCTATCGTGGCTATTCTTGGTTCTGCTCCTGGTGGGACTATTGGGATGAGTTTGATAGGTGCGGAATATGGAGTGGGAGCGGCTGTAGCAGCTCTTCATGCAGTGCGTCTCATAACAGTTTTACTCTTAATACCAGCACTATTAAATTTATTTGGCTTTCACAATAATATCGATTTACCAAAATAAAAATATATAGAAATTTTTATAAATTTAACTATATAAAAATGTCTCAATGAACGTCTTTAAAACTTCTTTAAAAGACAATAAAGAATTATCTAATTGAGATTTTCCAAAAGAAATTATAATTGGAATTCCTAAAATTATTCCACTGAAAAATAAAATTATAAATATACAAGCAATTCTAATGAGCCATTTTGTAAAAGGGTCAATTATTTTTATGTTATCTAAGTTAGTTATTTCAGATTCTTTACTTTGAGTTGAAGAAAACATCTTGATTATTTAATTTGTTAATCACATTAAAATAACAACTAGACTTTATCAAGAATACTTGATACAAGAATTTGTCAAATTTACAAAATGATATATTGATAAATAAAAAAATTTAGAAAGAATGCGAGTAAATAGTTTTATTTAATTTAAAAATATCTAAACTAACTATTTAGTTTTCTTTTATGCTTTTCACTTGTAAGTCTTTTTCTAGTATATCTTGCTTTAATAGCTAAATCAGTTATTGAATAAATACTAAATAATAAAATAAATATTCCTATTGGATATTTCATTTGAATTTTAGTAAATATTATATATATAACGTTTATTGATAATTTTTCAATAATTTTTAATATATTATCTATAAATATATTAGGTAATAATTTTAAAGTATTTGTAAATATAAAATTTAAATCTTATTTTATAACTGATAAAATTATCTTTTTCTTTGATTAATTTCTTTATCTATTATTCCAATTAATGGCATTATAAAATTTACATTAATGCCCACAGTAAACCAAAGATATAATATTATAAAAACAATTTTAAGTGATAAATTATTAGGAACATAAATATATATTTTAAAAAAGGAACCTAAAAATAAAATTAAAACTCCAGCTACCAAAAAAAATTTTACGAAAGAATAAATATTAATATTCTTTATTTTCATGAATTTATAAGAAAATCATTTTTTTAATTTTACTACTTTTAGGTAGTACCTCTTATGTTATTTTCGAAAGTAGTTAATAAGAATTGTTCTATGTGATAATAATTTGTGCATAATAAATCTATAGGTTTTTTTAATTTAAACTTATCTGATCAATTAACAATATTTAAGAGATCCCAAAACCAAAAAATGAATTGGATATAAATAAAAAGCTGAAAAATAGTAGAAATCCTAATCCAATCCAAGAAAGTAATTTTAAAAAACTACCATATTTATTTTTGTCTGGTACTAAATTACTATTTATTGTATCCATCGCCATCCATGCGAATACGGGTGCTGATAAGAAACTTCCTGTCATTGCTCCAAAAACAAAATCTTTAACGCCAATTCCTCCAGATTTAGCAAGAAGTAATGCAATTAATGAAGCAAAAATATGAATAATCATCCAGTTCTGAAATCTAGTTTGTTCTAAAGAAGATTCCATTCTTCCTAAATCGGTTCCTTTTATCAATCCTTGAATTGATGAAATACTTCTTGGATAAGCATCTAAGCAAGTCAATGTTGTACTAAACATTGCTGCGAAAGAAGCTGGAATTATTACCCATTTTGACCATTCTCCTATTGATTCAGTATAAAGTTTGATTAAATTCTGAGCAAATGCAACTCCACTTCCAGATAACATCCCTCCGCCTGTGCCATACATAGTTATTGCTCCTAAAGTTACAAAGAAAATTGCAGTCAAGATAGTTAAGAAGTATCCAAGATTAAAATCAAATTCTGCCTCTTTAATTGTGGGTTTATATTTGGAAACCTTATTTTTGGAAAACATCCAAAGTGAAGGCCATACACAAAGTTCAACGGGACACGGCATCCATCCCATTAATGGTATGAGAAAAGATAAATTAGAAAGTCTCCAAGGGCTCCGCTCTGAATTATAAAAAGTTGTAATTAGCTCATTGTTTAAACTACCTTTTGTTATTAGGGAAATGACTGCGAAAAAGGTTAATATTGTTAGTAAAGAAACCAATAATTTTGATAATCTGTCTAGGGCTTTATATTTACCAATTAATAATATAAATCCACATAAAACTAACACCATTATTGATAAATCCATCGGAGGAAAATTTGAAAACAATGGAATATTTGTCAAAAGAACCCCTGAAACAAAGCTAACAGCGGCAATTGTGAAAGTTCCTGTTATTAAACTAACGATAAGAAAGATAGGAAGGTATGAAGAATTTCTCTTTTTAAAACCCTCTAAAAGTGACATCCCTGTCGATGCAGTAAAGCGGGTTCCAACAAGTAAAAATGGATATTTTAGAAAATTTGTAATTAGTATTAGACCAACTAAAGAAAATCCAAATCTCGCACCGGCTGTAGTCGATGACATAAGGTGAGAACCTCCAATTGCAGCACCTGCAAAAATTATTCCAGGACCTATAAAATTTTGGAGTTTTGAATTAAATAAAGGCATATTTTTTTTGTATTAACTTTATATTCTCTCCTTTTAACTAGTTGAGCAAGATTATATGTTTTGAAGAAAATTAATATATTTAAAAAATAGCTTTAAACATTCTAATCCGAATTTATTTTTAAATTTATATAAACTTACGATATTATTTCTAACCATTTATTCTTCCAATCTTTTGAACGTTTCTTTGCTAGTTCTAGGTATTCTTCTGATCTAAGATTTAGTTGAATAGCCTTTTTCTCTAGATTTGAAGCAGCAATAAAAACCCTCTTCTTTTTATTGATGAATAAATTTTTTTTTATATTCTTAAAAATATTTATCATTTTACAATATTTATTTTAATAAAATTTACTAGATAATATCTAAATTGGCAATATTAAATATCTTATAAAAATGGCCTAATGTTTTTTCTTATCTTTTATGAATTGTATTTATAAATATTTTATTTATTATTAACCTTATTTTTTCTTATTTAATTTTAATTCAACTTGCATTAATAATTTAATTGATGGATATTGATTATATTAATTATAAAAAAATGAATTT
>GL947594.1:262585-459736 GCA_000218705.1 Prochlorococcus marinus bv. HNLC1 | reverse complement strand
CAACTGGAGATTTACATATTGGCAATTGGCTTGGAGCAATTAATAATTGGGTAACACTTCAAGAACAATATGAGACATTTCTATGTGTAGTTGATTTACATGCAATAACCACAGCATATGATCCCAAAGAATTATCTAAAAATACTCTTTCAACTGCAGCTTTGTATGTAGCTTGTGGAATAGACCCCAAAGAATGCTCAATTTTTGTTCAAAGTCAGATTTCTGCTCATTCAGAACTTTGTTGGATATTAAATTGTATGACTCCAATAAATTGGATGGAAAGGATGATTCAATTTAAAGAAAAATCTATACAACAAGGTAATAATGTATCTATTGGATTATTTGACTATCCAATCCTAATGGCTGCAGATATTCTTTTATATGATGCTGACTTCGTCCCCGTTGGAGAAGACCAAAAACAACATCTAGAACTTGCAAGAGATATTGCACAACAAAGAATTAATGCCAAATTTAGTAAGAATAAAAATATATTAAAAATTCCTCAGCCAATAATTATGAAGAATGGTTCAAAAATAATGAGCTTAATTGATGGTTCCAAAAAAATGAGTAAAAGTGATCCTAATGAAGGTAGTAGTATTAATTTGTTAGATACTCCTGAAATAATCACGAAAAAAATAAAAAGAGCAAAAAGTGATAGTTATATTGGAATAGAATTTAATAATCCTGAAAGAGCCGAATCCAGAAATCTTCTGATGATTTATTCAATATTATCTGGAAAGGAAATTTCTCAATGTGAAAATGAATTTTCTGAAACTGGATGGGGTACATTTAAAAAATTAATTACAGAACAAGTTATTGAATCCCTTTCACCTATTCAAGAAAAATATAAAGTTTTAATTAATGATCCACATCAATTGAATAATATTCTCATTGAAGGGAAGGAGAGGGCTGATGATTTAGCAAAAAAAACTCTTAAGAGAGTTAAATCAAAACTTGGATTCTTTGAAATGGGGAAATAATTCATGCCAGTAATCACGCTGCCTGATGGGACCCAAAAGGTCTTTGATCATTCGGTAACAATTCTAGAAATTGCCCAAAGTATTGGAGCAGGATTAGCTAAAGCAACAATTGCGGGAAAAGTAAATGGCATTCTGCTTGATGCAACACTACCCATCAAAAATGATTCCAAAGTTGTAATAATTACATCAAAAGATAAAGAAGGCATTGAGATTATTAGACATTCCTTTGCACATCTCATAGGTCATGCAGTTAAACAAATTTACCCAAATATAAAAATGGCTATCGGACCTGTTATTGAAGATGGCTTTTATTACGATATTTCTTCAGAATATAGTTTTACTCCTGATGATTTAATAAAAATAGAAGACAGAATAAATAAATTAATAAAAACAAATTATGATGTGGAAATTTTACAAGTTTCCAAGAAAGAAGCTATTAAAACTTTTGAAGAAAGAGATGAGACTTTTAAATTAAGAATAATTGAAGAAATTGATGATAAAGGTCTGATTAATCTCTATAAGCACGAAGAGTATATTGATATGTGCAGAGGTCCTCATGTTCCAAATACAAGACATCTGCGACACTTTAAGTTACTTAAATTATCGGGTTCATATTGGAGAGGGAATAGTGAGAATGAATCATTACAAAGAATTTATGGTACTGCATGGGCTAAAGAGAAAGAACTCAAAGATTATTTAAAAAGAATAGAAGAAGCGGAAAAAAGAGATCATAGAAAGCTTGGGAAAAAAACATTCACTTTTTCACATACAAGAAGAATCTCCAGGTATGATTTTTTGGCATCCCAATGGATGGATAATCTACCAAGTTTTGGAGAAGTACATAAGAGAAATACTTAAAAAAAATAACTATCTAGAAATAAAAACTCCACAAGCAGTTGATAAATCTCTTTGGGAAAAATCAGGTCATTGGGAAAAATTTAGAGAAGATATGTTTACTACCGCATCTGAAAATAGAACATATGCGATTAAGCCAATGAACTGTCCATGCCATATCCAAGTATTTAATCAAGGATTAAAAAGTTATAAAGATTTACCTATTCGTCTAGCTGAATTTGGCTCTTGTCATAGAAATGAACCTTCTGGTGCATTACATGGTTTAATGAGAGTTAGAAATTTCACTCAGGATGATGCTCATATATTCTGTACAGAAGAACAAATGCAAGAGGAGGTATCTAATTTCATTGATCTCGTTTTCGAAGTTTATAGAACTTTTGGTTTTGATGAAATAATTATCAAATTATCAACTCGTCCTGAAAAGAGAGTTGGTAGTGAGGAGATTTGGGATAAATCAGAGGAAGCTTAAGATGGCTTTAAATAATAAAAATCTCGAATGGGAACTGCAGCCTGGGGAAGGAGCTTTTTATGGACCAAAAATTGAATTCTCACTAAAAGATTGTCTTAATAGAGTCTGGCAATGTGGAACTATTCAAGTTGACTTCTCCATGCCTATAAGACTTGATGCAACTTTTGTAGATATTAATAATGAGAAAAGAAGTCCTGTAATGCTACACAGAGCAATTTTAGGATCTTTTGAGAGATTTATTGGAATCTTAATTGAACAATATGAAGCCAAATTTCCTTTATGGCTAGCTCCTTATCAAATAATTTTATTAAGTATTACTGATAGAAATAAAGATAAATGTCAGGAATTTAATCATTTATTGAATTTAAAGGGATATCGATCAAAAGTTGATATTAGAAATGAGAAGATAGGTTACAAGATTAGAGAGGCTACAATTAGTAGAATTCCATTAATTGCTGTTATTGGCGACAAAGAACAAGAAATTGATTCGGTTTCTTTAAGAGCCTTAGATGGTACAAATTTAGGAATTTTAAATTTGATTGATTTATACCAATTAATGGATGAATTAATTAAAAAGAAAGGAAGGATAGAATAAGTTTTAATAAATGAATTTTCTTGCTTGCGATTTAGGAGGAACAAAAGTACTGATAGCTATTTACGAAGAGGTTAATAAAGATTCTCCTCCAAAATTAATTACAAAAGAAAGATATTTATCTGCAGAGTGGGAATCAATATATGAAATAACTAAAGATTTTCTGAAAAATAAATGTAAAAATAAATATTTTCCAAAGATAGCTTGTTTTGGAATAGCGGGGCCTATAGAAAAAAATAATGCAAAAATTACTAACTTAAATTGGGAGATAAGCGAATTAAAATTAAAAAATGATTTTCACTTTGAAAAAGTTGAATTAATCAATGATTTTGCAGTTTTAATTTATGGGATACCATTTTTAAAAAGTAATCAATTTAAGACACTACAAAATAATACAAATAAGAATAATAAGTTTGAGGGTTACCACACTATTGTTGGTGCAGGAACTGGATTAGGAATTTCTAGAGGTATCATTTCAAAAACAAAAATTTTAGTATTACCTAGCGAGGGAGGCCATATTGAATTTGCTCCTAAAACTCATGATGAGTGGGAACTAAAGCAATGGGTAAAGAGTTACTTAAATATTGAGAGAGTCTCTTATGAAAGAATTATTAGTGGAGAGGGTTTATCGAACATCGCCAAATGGAAATTCTCTAAAGAAGATATTAGAGATCATCCATTTAACAAGTATTTAGAGGAAGCAAAAGATTCAAAAATTATTGAAAAAAGTTTAGCAGGAAAAATCTGTCAATTAGCGAAAGAGGGCGATCCTTTAATGGCAGAAATAGAAACATTATGGTTTAATGCTTATTCTTCATTTATTGGAGATTTAGCAATACATGAACTCTGTTTTGGAGGCTTATGGATTTCAGGAGGTACTGCCCCAAAACATTTCAAGAAATTTATTTCAGATTCTTTTTTGAAACAATTTTCAAATAAAGGTAGATTAAAAGATATTGTAAAAACAATACCTATAAGAATTATCTTAGATGAGGAGTTTGGATTACATAGCGCTGCTTGCAGAGCGAAATCACTATTAAGTATTCAATAAAAATAGATTTTTGACAATGACTATTCCAGAAGTAGGTAAAAAAGTTAACGTATCAGTCCCATCAACTACTGCTAATTTGGGTCCTGGTTTTGATTGTTTAGGAGCTGCGCTTGATCTCAAAAATGAATTTGTATTCACAAGAATTGAGGGAGGGGGAGATAGATTTGATTTAATTATGGAAAGTACTGATGGTAATCACCTTAGAGGTGGTCCAGAGAACTTGGTATTTAGAGCTGCTCAAAAGGTCTGGGATAGTGCAAATGTTTCGCCTTTTGCTTTAGAAGCAAGAGTAAAGCTTGCAGTACCTCCAGCTAGGGGATTAGGTAGTAGTGCTACTGCAATAGTAGCTGGTCTAATAGGAGCAAATGCAATAATGGATTCTCCTTTATCAAAAGAAAAGCTTTTAGAATTAGCTATCGATATAGAGGGTCATCCAGATAATGTAGTGCCATCGCTATTGGGAGGACTCTGTCTGACTGCTAGATCTTCCTCTGATAGATGGAGAATTGTGAGATGTGAATGGCATAATTCAATCAAAGCAGTAGTAGCTATTCCTGCCATAAGATTAAGCACCAGTGAAGCAAGAAGAGTTATGCCTAAAAATGTGCCAATCTCTGATGCAGTTACAAATATGGGGGCTTTAACATTGTTACTTAATGGATTAAAGACAGGGAATTCTGAATTAATTAAAGAAGGCATGTTTGATAAATTACATGAGCCTTATCGATGGAAACTCATTAAAGGGGGACTGGAGGTAAAAGAGGCCGCACTAGAAGCTGGTGCTCTTGGTTGTGCGATAAGTGGTGCGGGTCCAAGCATTTTAGCTTTATGCAAAAATGAATACGGAAAAGTTATAAGTCAGGCGATGGTGAAAGCGTGGGAAAAAGCTGGAGTAGCCAGTAGGGCCCCCTTTTTAAATATTCAAACATCAGGGAGTAATTACAATTCATCTTTTTCTAAGTAGTTTTACTTAGAACAATAAAGTGTTATAGTCTCAACCTGTATACATCTTTAGTAGAATAACTAAATTGTTCATTATAAAATGAATTTAAATTCTTTTCCATGGCTATCTGCGATTGTACTACTGCCTTTAGTTGGGGCTCTTATCTTGCCATTTTTAGAATCAAAAGAAGGAGAAGATAATTCAAAGCCTAGAAATATATCATTAGCATTTTTATTCGTAGATTTTTTACTTATTGTTGCAGTTTTATTCAAGAAATATGATCCTACCAATAGCTCCCTTCAATTAGTAGAGAGAGTTACTTGGCTACCTTCCATAGGATTAGAGTGGTCATTAGGAGTTGATGGTTTATCAGCACCATTGATGGTATTAAGTGGATTAATAACTTTTTTATCAGCAGCTGCAAGTTGGAAAGTTAAGAAGAAATCAAATTTATATTTTGGCCTTCTTCTCATACAAGCATCAGCGCAAGGGATGGTTTTTCTTTCTCAAGATTTTTTATTATTCTTCCTAGCTTGGGAATTAGAGTTAGTTCCTGTTTATCTGTTAATAGCTATTTGGGGTGGTAAAAAAAGATTATATGCAGCTACAAAATTTATTCTTTATACAGCTCTTGCTTCACTTTTAATACTCATAAGCGGTCTTGCTCTTTCTTTGAGTGGAGATACATTTACTTTAAATATAAGTGAAATAACAAGTAAGAAAGTTACTGGTAATCTTGCTTTATTATCTTATTTTGGTTTTTTAATAGGCTTTGGAGTAAAGCTACCAATATTTCCATTACATACATGGCTCCCTGATGCACATGGTGAAGCCAATGCCCCAGTCTCAATGCTATTAGCTGGAGTTTTACTTAAGATGGGAGGCTATGCATTATTAAGATTTAATGTTCAAATTTTGCCAGAAGTCCATCTTCAACTTGCCCCTGCATTAATAATATTAGGAATCATAAATATTATTTACGGAGCCTTAAATGCATTTGCTCAAGATAATGTTAAAAGAAGAATTGCATGTAGTTCTGTTAGCCATATGGGATTTGTTCTACTTGGGATAGGGGCTGTAGATGCCTTAGGTATAAGTGGAGCTATGCTGCAAATGATTAGTCATGGTTTGATTGCTGCAGCAATGTTTTTCGTTACAGGTTCCTTTTATGAGAGAACAAATACGCTTTCAATTCCAAATATGGGTGGTTTAGCAAAAGTTTTACCAATTACATTTGCATTCTTTTTGGCAAGTTCTCTAGCCTCACTTGCTTTACCAGGAATGAGCGGATTTATTAGTGAAATAACAGTATTTTTAGGTATTACAAGTCAAGAAGGATTTACTTCTTTATTTAGATCCATAACCATCCTTATCGCGGCAATAGGACTTGTACTTACTCCAATATATCTTACTTTCTATGTGTAGAAGAGTATTTTTTGGCCCAAGAATACCTGCACTTGCAACAGTTGCAGAAATGAATGGTAGAGAACTTACTATAGGTTTAAGCTTATTATTACCAACTCTTCTGATAGGTTTCTGGCCAAAAGTTGCAATTAATTTATACGAATCTTCAACCAATGCTCTCAGTCAACAGCTAACTTTAGCTAAATTAGTTGGAATAATTTCAATCTTTAATTGAATAATATGACTGCAGATGTTGTTGATAAAGTCCTCTTTAAATGTGAGGGATTACCTAATTTTAATCAATTTACTCCTCAAAGAATTGAAAAAGGAATTTCCAGTTTTACTTGAGAAATTAAATTCAGATTTCAACGATATTGAAACTGAATTTTCTTCGTTAATAAATAATGAAAATTTAGATTGGGAAAATGTAATGAACCCTCTTAATAAGATAAATGAAGAACTTAGGTGGAGTTGGGGAGTTATTAGTCATTTAAATTCAGTAAAGAACTCTGAACAATTAAGAGAAGTTTACGCAAAATTACTTCCAAATGTAATAAATCTTGGAAATAAGTTTGGTCAAAGTAAAATAATTTATAAAGCTTTAAAAACACTGAGAGAGACTAATAATCTGGATGTGACTAGAAATAGAATTTTAGACAAAGAAATTATTGATATGGAACATAGTGGCATTTCTTTAAATGAATCTGATCAAAAAGAGTACAATGCAATTTCAGAAAGATTAGGAGAATTATCAACAAAATTTAGTAATAATGTCCTTGATGCTACAAATAAATGGTTTTTAATTTTAGAGAATAAATCTCAAATAAAAGGTTTACCAGAAAGAGTTCTTGAATTAATGGCTTTATCTGCCCAAAAACATTTAAAAAAAGAGGGCAACGTTGATTCACAAAATGGCCCTTGGAAATTGAGCTTAGATATTCCAACATATACAGCTTTTATGAGTTACGCAGAAGATAGCTCTTTAAGAGAAAAACTATATAAAGCTTTTGTAAGTAGAGCTTCTAATGGAAATGAAAATAATAGTCAAATTATTGAAGAGATTTTAACTCTAAGAACTAAACAATCAAAACTACTTGGATATGAGAGTTGGGCTGAATTAAGTTTATCAACCAAAATGGCTGGTAAAATAGATAACGTTGAAAAGCTTTTAGAGGAATTAAGAGAGCCATCTTTCAAGGCCGCTGAATTAGAATTAAAAAATTTAAATAACTTTGCTCATAAAAATGGATTTAATGCTGATAATCAGCTAAAGCCTTGGGATATAAGTTATTGGTCTGAACTTTTAAGAAAGGAAAAACTTAATTTAGATCAAGAAGCCTTAAGACCATGGTTCCCACTAGAAGATGTTTTGAAAGGATTATTTAGACTATGTGAGAAGCTCTTTGATATTAAAGTTGTTGAAGCAAATGGAGAAGCACCTGTTTGGAATGAAGATGTTCTTTTCTTTAATATTTTTAATAATTCCAATAATAAAATCGCCTCATTTTATTTAGATCCATTTTCACGTCCAGAGTCTAAAAGAGGTGGGGCTTGGATGGATGAATGTTTAAATAAAAATATTGATTCAGAGGGGAATCATATAGTCCCAGTAGCCTATCTCGTATGTAATCAAACACCTCCCTCAAAGAACAAGCCAAGCTTGATGAGTTTTGATGAGGTACAGACATTATTTCATGAATTTGGTCACGGACTCCAACATATGCTCACAACAATAGATTTACCTCAAGCTGCAGGAATAAATAATGTTGAATGGGATGCAGTTGAACTTCCTAGCCAATTCATGGAAAATTGGTGTTTTGATAAGAAAACCTTGCTAAATATTGCTAAGCACTATGAAACCGGTGAGAAATTACATGAAGAAGATTATGAGAAACTTTGTGCTAATAGAACTTTTAATTGTGGGATGGGTACTTTAAGGCAGCTACATTTCGCAATAACTGATTTAAGGTTGCATAGCAATTTATCTTCTTATCAAGAATTAAATTCTGATGAGATTAGAAGAGATATCGCAAAAAATACAACTATATTACCACCTATTAATGAGGATAAGTTTCTTTGCTGCTTTAGTCACATTTTTGCAGGAGGATATTCGGCTGGATATTATTCCTACAAGTGGGCAGAAGTTTTAAGTGCTGATGCATTTTCTATGTTTGAAGAAGCTGGTTTAGAAAATGATCAAAAGATAAAAGATATTGGGAAAAAATTTAAGGAAACCATCTTGAGTCTTGGAGGAAGTTTACCTCCATTAGAAATCTTTAAATTATTTAGAGGTCGCGAACCAAAAACAGAACCCTTAATAAGACACTTGGGTTTATAAACTAATTTATTATTTTTTTTACAATTTCATTTATTGCATATTCGTTTTTCATCAGATTTTTATGTTTAAAAATATTTAGGGAGTATTTATTACCTTTAGGCAAATAAGCTTTCCAACCAGGGAAAACCATTAAATCCCAATTTGTAAAAAAACTTATACAATTTACATTTTCCAGAAAATCATTTGAAGCATAAAGATCTTTTAATAATTTACTATTTATTTTCATTTCCGAGATTCCCTTTAAAGGAAATCTTGGTACTATTTGAGCAGTCAATGTCCCCTATATGAGGAGATCCTACGCTTATAAATTTATTTATTCTTTTATTTCCCTCAAAATATTTCAACCAATAACTTCCAATAATACCACCCATTGAAAATCCCAATAAATCAATTTCCTTATCTAAACCATACTTATTAATTATCAATTGATTTAAAAATTTTGTTAAGTCAATAATTGAAACCTTTCCAAAGTCATGCTGAAGTGTAGGGGCAAAATAATCTATTGAGTATTGATCTAATTTTTTAGTCAAGGATTTAAAGATATCTGAAGTATTCCATAATCCATGTATCAAAACTATTGGCCTATTATTTGATTCCATATTTATTACTTTTCGAAGTATTTCACGATAGATACTTTACCGTTAAACCCATCAATAGGTGGTCTACACTTAGTTAAAGTAATTTTGATTCGATCTGGATTAAATCCAATTCGAATTATCTTTATAATTTCCTCAGAATATTTCTCAATGGTAAAACAAGAAAAAATTTTTGAATGGGACTTTACTTTCTGAATTATTAAAGAGTAATCTAAAGTTGATTTTATATCATCATTCTCACTACATGCATCAAAGTCTGACCATAAAAGAATATCTAAGTTAAATAATTGACCTAATTTCCTTTCATGCTCTAAGACTCCAACTCTTGCCCATAATTCAATTTTTTCTATTTTTAAAAAGTTTTTTTTCATAGATCTTCATGAATAAATTTTTCCTTACCTGAAGAAAAATCATCAACAATATGTCCTTTACCGGTTAAAAAATATTTATATGTAACTAATCCCTCTAAACCAACTGGTCCCCTTGGTGGCAATGACTGAGTGCTGATTCCTACTTCAGCTCCAAAGCCATATCGAAATCCATCAGCAAATCTTGTAGAACAATTATGAAAAACCCCAGCACTATCGACTGAATTCATAAATAAAGATGCAGTATTATAATTTTCTGTGATAATTCCATCAGTATGTTTAGATCCAAATGTTTGTATATGATCAATCGCATCATTCAAATCATCAACAATCTTTATTGATAAAATCAAATCAAGATATTCTGTCCCCCAATCCTGAGAATCTGCAGATAATTTAACACCTAAAGATACTGACTTTGCATCCCCTCTTAATTCGATCTTTTTTGAGTCAAATATTGGTATTGCTTTCGATAAAAACTCCTTTGCTATATCCTTATGAATTAATAAAGTTTCTATCGCATTACAAGCTGCAGGATATTGAGTCTTACTATCTAAAGCGACTTTTATTCCCAAATTAATATTACTTTCATTATCAATATAAAGATGGCATATACCATCGGCATGACCTAAAACTGGAATCCTTGTATTTGATTGAATGAACTTTACAAGTTCATTACTTCCTCTTGGAATTATCAAACTTATATCTTTATCTAAATGCAACATCGACATACTATCTTTTCTACTGGTTAATAAACAAAGAGAATTTTCATCAAGACATGATTTATTAAGACCAGACTGCAATGCATTAAATATTGCTTCATTGGTTTGGTTCGCTTCACTTCCCCCTTTAAGTATCGCAGCATTACCTGATCTTAAAGCTAATGAACTGATTTGTATAAAGGCATCTGGTCTAGATTCAAATATCACTCCAATAACACCAATTGGAACAGTCTTTCTTTGAAGGATCAAGCCAGATGCAAGCTTTTTATTAATTTGCACCTGCCCAACAGGATCTGGGAGATCTCTTACTTTTCTTACACCATCAATCCCATGAAGAAGTTTGTCTTTTGATAATTTTAATCTTGATAATAAAGACTGAGAAATTCCTTTCTTTTTAGCAACATTAAAATCATGGTCGTTAGCCTCTAATATTTCCTCAGAATAATGAACTAAAGAATCAGCCATTTTATTAAGAGCATCCCTCCTTTGCTCATTTGAGGTATGGCAAATTTTCATTGCTGCTTTTCTAACTTTTAAAGCTTTTTCTTTAAGTTCTATATCAGGCATAGAAATTTCAATCTTATCTTTCATAAAAATCTTGTACTTCTAAATTCTAATATTAATTGAAAATAAGAATTCTTTAAACATTTTCAATTAATACCTAAAGAATAATTGAACTTGACTCTTCCAATCTCCCTTTGAGTCAAAAGATCCAAGTATCTCTAGATATTCATTTGCTTGTAAAGTTAAAATCCATAAAGGTGGAATATCATCTCTATCGGGAGTTGTTTGCATTGCAAAATTCAAACTATCATTAATATCGAGCCCTATCTCAGCTATCCAAGCTTGTGATGAGGTACCTTGATTTTGAGAATTATCTTGTTTCTCATTTATTTCCAAGTTTTCGCTTGAAAAAATATTATTTGCTGATTCAGAACTAACTATCTAAAGCTGGATATAAAGATAATTGCAATTTTTCAGTAATTCCATCTGCTCCATTTAATTGAGAGATGAAAGCTCTATTAATTAAATTGGCAGAATTACCACCTATTAGTCCAATAATTTGTGATCTTGTATAACTTGGTGTACTCCTTAATTTAATCATCTGATTCTCATCTTCGAATGATAATTGATCTAAAAATCCTTTATATGAGGCTTCTATTTTAATAAATCTTGTATTGCCAATTCCAAAAGCATTAAAACTATTAGTATTGTCGAGTGCATTTAAATTATCTGAAATATTAATATCCCTATTATTTTGACTAATTGGAATAATAGTATCAGGAACTTTACTTACTAAAGAAAAATCTAAATAAGGAGTTATTCCATTTCTAGAGGCGAAAAGAATATAATTGTCTTGATTTTTATCTAATTTAAATGGAGTAGTATAAAGGTTCGCTCTTCCTTTTTCTATATCAACTAATCCGCGAGCATTTAAATTATTTTTTATATTCCCATTTAAGTTAACATCAACTCTTGTATCTAAATAAGCTTTCAAAATAGTCCCATACTCAACTCTAAAATCTTGACCAAGTTTTACATATAAATTATCAAAAGTAATATTTCCTAGAAATTGTGGCAAATTTTCTTCAAAAAGATTTCTATTTAATATTGATTCATTAGATATTATTTCAATTTCTTTATCTCTAGACCAATAAAGTTCAGGCCAAGATTTATTCTGAATATTTTTATTATTTACCTTAGTAGTAGTACTATTATTTCCATTAACAGTTTTGAAATTAATATAACCATTTTTTAACCCGACATTACCAGAAATAAATGGACGAGAAAGCGATCCTTTAATAAATATATTTGAGTCAAATTCAAAATCAATATTATTACCAACTAATTGAAAGCTTTTAGAAATAAAATTTATAGATTTCTCATTATCATCTAATTCCTTATAAAAAGGTAAAGAACCACTAAAGAAATTTTACCAATTTCATTAGTTGAAGCATTAAAGTTCTTAATTTCAACTTGATCAAAATCAAAAATTAAAGTTGCATCAATATTATTTAAATTATTATTTAATATATCTACCTCTCCATTCTTGATAAATAAAAATCCATTTGCTATTGGTTTTGCTAATTCCCCTTTGATTAGCATCCTGAGGTTGGCATCGCCATTTTTAAAAGTAAAATTTTCATTAGATAAATTACCAATTAATTCAAGAAATCTTTGATTACCTTTTAATTTCAGATCTATCTCGTTTTCTTTATTAATAGGAATATTTCCTATAAGACTTATTGATTCAACTGACTTATCTAGCCACAAAGACATATCAACATTAAAGAGTGAATCTTTATAACTTATAAAAGTTTTATCAAGCATAATACTAAAATTATTTATCGAAGTTTTATTGGAAGAGATAACACTAAAAAAATTCTGATCTGTAAGGTTATATACAAGATTTATATCTAAATCTCCCTTAAAATCTTTAGGTTTTATAAAAAATAAATTAGCAAGATTTAATGGTAGATTAGAGATTTTTAAAAGTCCATTATTACGAAATAAACCACCATTTAGATCCATTGAAAAACTATTTTTAGCAGAATTATTTGGGTTATTTTTTTCTCTTAAATATCCATTTAAATTACTTTTAATTTTATAATTAGAAACACTATTTCCATAAATATCAATTGAAGAATTATAACGCCCCTCAAACTTCTCAAGAAATTTATTAATTCTTTTTTCATTAATTGAAATCACTTTAGAAGTTATAGAATTTTTTAAGAAATTAAGTTGTTCATCTATTGTTTTTTGAATATTTGAAATCTCTATTAATTTGAGATCCTTTGAAGTACCATCAGATTTTATTTTATTTTTATTGAGATTAAAAATATCTAGTAGAGTTAATGCTGTCCAATCTGCACTTATATTTATAAAATCAACAGAAACAAATTGTTTACTTTTTGATTTATAAATCAAGTCAATCATTCCTCCATCAATAGGAAATAATGATGAATTAATTCTTAAACTATTTTCTTTAAATGAGAAATCAAATAATGAATTAGCAAGTTTAATATTTTTATATTTACCTAAACTTAAAGAAAACCTACCATTAAAAGTTGATTTTTTAGTATCTATTAAACCTGATCCATTTATCGTTCCATCTACTCTATCAAAATCATTATTTTGCAGAGATAATTCTAACTCATTAAGAGGGAAATTATTTGCTTTCCATTTATAAGTATTATTTTTTCTAATTATATTAAAATCACCTTCATTAGAATCAAATAATCTACTAAATTCTAGATTTTCTAATTTTAAATTTGAATCTACTTTGATTGATAAAAATGAAGGTATAGGAGAATATCTATTATTCATTTTTAATAAGTAACCTTTACTTTGATTTATTATTTTCCCATCCCATATTTCCCTAAATCTTATACCCTTATAATTTGGATAATCTACATTAAAATTGATTGCAGTTTTTAGATCATTTAATTGACCAGTTATTGTCCCTTTTGCTGTAATAAAACCACTTATGCCATTATTTCTAAATATATTTAAATTAGATAACTGGGTCCTATTTAAATCAAAACTGGAATCTAAATTTCCAAATATTATTCGATTCTTCTTAAACCGATAAGGAATATTTCCTAAAAATTTTATTTCTGGATTAATACTATTTATATAACCTAATTTACCATCAATATTTATATTATTAATATTATTTTCTAGAGGTATATTTAATTTTATATTTGAAGCTAAAGTTCCATAATTTACTTCATTAATATCTGTAAATAATATATTATTTTTACAATTTACACCCAAAAACGGTGACTTAATATTTTGATTAAGATTATTTGAAAATAAATCTAAATCATAGAATGATAATTTACCCTTACAATATTTTTTATCTGCGGAGCTATAAAATGAAAGGTTTGATTTTAAAAAACCATTTTTAACATTTACAGTTGTATCGAAAATATTATATTTAAGATTATTTAAATTTACACCTTTTGAGATTATTTTGAACTTTAAAAATTCATCATTAAATTTCTTATTAAATTTAAAATTTAGAATACCTTGATTTTTCAAATAAGTACTAATTGATCCAATTAATTGATTCTCATGGGACCTATAAACTAAATTTCCCTTTATTTTTGACTCAATCCCAAGATCATAAATTTTTATATTAGATTTATTTCTTAGATTAAAATAAAACTCATAATTAAATCTTTTCTCAGCTACTCCTTTTTGATCAAAATTTCTTTTTCCTATTTTAGTAAAGTCTTTCTGTAGATTTATATCCAACTTTCGAGCATCTATATTAAAAATCCATTTCCTGCCTAAGAAAGATCTTAAAGGCATAAGTCTAACTATTATATTATTTGCTTCAATCTTTGATCCATCTATTCCATTTTCAATAATTTTCGAATTATCTAGTGAAAATCCTAAAAAACTTAAACCAGCAAAATTTCCTAACTCAACTTTTTTATTTATATTAAGACCTAATTTTTCTTCTAAGTTATTTTTTTTCGAATTATAAAAATTTTCTGATATTTTTTCTAATCCATTCAAAAAAACAAAACCTACAGCAAATACTGCTGAAACAGTAAATAATTTTTTATTTATTCTAGAAGATTCATTCTTTTTCAAAATAGAATCCTAAAATAGAGTAGGCTATCAAAATATAAGAAATTAAAACGATTAAGGCCAGTCAATGTCTTTTTTTGAACTATTAAAATCTACTCCCAAGATATTTGGTGTAATAGGAATTATACTTTTTTTTATTACTCTAATAACATTTTTTTTTGATTTTAAAATAAAATTTCGCTTAACAGGAGCAACAATTTTTTCCTTTTTATTATCATTATTTAGTTGGGCATTTCTGCAAAGCTATATCGAAAACGTCAAGGTTGATGGAGCTGTTTATGCTCCAATAGTTTATGACAATGGTACAAATTTAATAATAGCCAAAGCAAATAAAGACTTCCAGCAGATTTCAGTTAAACCAACATTAGAGCAAATATCATTAAATCTTAAAAGAGGAAGTAGATCTGGTCAGAAGGTAAAAATAAAAATAAGAAGTTTAGAAAAGGTTTCTGAAGATATTAGTAAGCCTATTATTCTTGGAGAAGTTGAAAAAAGTTTTCTAATGCAATCAAAAACGGATGACTAAGATTAGAGACTTGGAAATTCTTCCCGTAAATTTTAGACATGAGAAAGAGTTTTTAAAAAATAAAAATTTAAATACTTGGGAAAGCATTCATAAATTAACTGACATGCAAATAAGTCATTTTCTCCAGCAGAAATCTTTATGTACTGAAAGTAGATTAAAAAAGATAAGAGCTATTGCATTATTCATAATCGAATTAAATTTAACACCTCATCAAGCTTATTTGCTTTTGCATGCAGGTATTGGATCTTTAAAAACGTTATCAACATTAAATCCTTATTCTTTAAAACAAAAAATAGGTAGACTCGAAAGAAAAATGGGAGTTAGAACACAGTCAGAGATTAATCAAAAATTATTAAAAGACTGGATTAAAAGATCAAAAGATCTTATTTAAGATTGTTTTTGTAAAAGAATTTTTTTATTGTAGAATTAGTATTAAAGAATTAAGGATATGATTAAAAATTCACTTTATTTCTCATTTTTTTTATTTCTTGGTATGAATTTTATTCATGCTCAATCAAATCTTTTGGAAAGTGTTAAAAAAAATCCAAAAAATGCTATTGAAATCTGTAATAAATTTAAAGAACTAAATAAAAGAGGAATCTCAGCCAGTTCAGATGAAGCAGTAAATTACGTCTTAAAGAAAAACAATTTAAGTCCCGTTAATGCAGAAATCCTCTCCATTTATGTAATTGGTATACATTGCCCAAATGTTATTTAATTTCATATGATTTCGGTTAAATATTTTGATACTCATTTAAAGTTATCTGATGGAGTAAAGCTGATTTCAAGAATTTGGATTCCCGATAAAAAGGGACAATGGCCAGCTTTATTAATGAGACAACCCTATGGGAGAGAAATAGCTTCAACTATTACATACGCACACCCAACTTGGTGGGCCTCTAAAGGATATATGGTTGTAATTCAAGACGTTAGAGGTCAAGGAGATTCAGAAGGAATCTTTAAAGGTTTTTATCAAGAAGCAAATGATACCTCTGAGACGCATGAATGGGTGAGATCATTAAAAGAATGTAATGGCAAATTAGGTCTTTATGGATTTTCTTATCAGGGCTTAACCCAACTAACAGGAAAAGATCTAACAAAACCTCCTGATTGTTTATCACCTGCGATGACTGGTTTGGACATTAAAGATCATTGGTGTTCTGATGGTGGAGCTTTCTGGTGGAATAATAATATTACTTGGGGTTTGCAAATTGCAGCACTAAAAATGAAACGCTTGAAAAATAAAGAGGGATGGATAGCAATAAAATCAGCACTCGACAATCAGACACATTTATTTAATGGTTTGGAATTAATACAGAAATATGATCCAGATAATTTTATTATTAAATGGATGAATATTCTTGATGATGAAAAAGATTTTGAAAAGATTAAGTTTGTTGATTCTTGGTTAAAGAAACCAATGCTTATTATTGGTGGAATTTGGGATCCTCACTTGCGTGGTGCTTTAGATCTTTACAAAAGATCAAAAAATATTGGAGGAGATCCCGAAATTATTATTAGTAACTCATCACATCTCAATTGGTGGAAAGATTCTCAAAACACTCTTTTGAATTTCTTTGAAAAACATTTAAAAGATAATGAACCAGTAAAAAAAATATCAACAAAAAATAAGATAATATGGAACATTTCTCTCAAAAGATGGGAAAGCATTGAACAGATTCCATTAAATTATGAGTTTGGATTAGAAAGTGATGGTAATGCTAATTTTGAAATAAAAGATGGTAGTTTATCAATTAATTCAAAGAGTTCTGGATTTGTCTCAATTGTGCATGATCCTTGGCGACCAGTCCAATCAGATGGAGGACATCTTGGGCAAAATCCAGGATTATTTGATAGAAGTAAAATAGATAAAAGATTAGATATAGCAGTTTTTCAAACACATTATCTGAAAGAAAATATACATTTATCAGGCATTCCTACCTTACACATTGCAGTTACAAGCGATCAAGAAAGTTTTGATATATGTGTAGCACTATCATTAATTAGTGAAGAAGATGGAACTATAAATCAATTTACGACTGGATTTCTAAGGATTAAAAAAGCCATAAAGGATATTGAAAAGGATTATATAATCAATTTACATCCAACAAATATTTCTATTACAAAAGGGAGTAAATTACGTTTATCCTTATCAGCATCTGCATGGCCAGCTATTGGAGTGAATCCTGGGCACAATAAAATTAGATGCGGAAATACAAGTATTGATCATAAAATTACTACATTAAATTTCAATCTAAAAAAATCAATTATGAAAATCAATCCATTTTTTAAATAATTCTCATAAAAATACTAGAAAGTTTGATAAGCTTAATCCTTAAGAACAACCAGTCATGACAAACACATTACAAATAGACTGGATTAAATCAGAAGCCTTCAACCTTGAAAATTGTTGCAATGATAATCCTTTAAATATTTTAGGTCCACATCAAAATGAAAATTCATGGGTCGTAAGAGTATGGATGCCAGAAGCAGATCAAGTAAGCATATTATTTAAAGACAAAGAATTTACCACCACAAATCCAAATCATAAGTGGCTTTTTGAAGCATCTATCCCAGAAGATCCTCAATCTAATTACAGAATAAATGTTTTAAGAGGAGGAATTAATCACACACAGTTAGATCCTTGGGCTTTTACTGATGAATGGATGGGTGAGTTAGATAGGCATCTTTTTGCAGAAGGTAATCATCATCACATTTGGAAGAAGATGGGAGCACATATCACTGAAATAGATGGGAATAGAGGTGTCATGTTTTGTATTTGGGCTCCAAATGCAAAAACCATTTCAATTATTAGTGATGTGAATTCATGGGACGGTAGACATCATCCTATGCAAAAAAGATTAGGTGGAATATGGGAGCTATTCATGCCTCTTATGAATGAAGGGGATACATACAAATACGAAATCCGAACTCAAGAAGGTCATATTTACGAGAAATCTGACCCATATGGTTTTTTACACGAAGTTAGACCTCAAAATGGATCAATAATTTCAAAGTTAAATGATTTTGATTGGAATGATAAAAAATGGATAAAAGATAGAGATTCTAATGACCAATTAAACAAGCCAATATCTGTTTATGAAATGCATCTTGGTAGTTGGATGCATGAATCAAATGAAAATTTATATATTGAAAAAAATGGAACAAGAAGGGAACCAGTTCCTGCCGCTGATCTAAAACCTGGAACAAGATTATTAACTTATCCTGAATTAACTAAAAAACTGATTCCATATGTTAAAGAAAGAGGTTTTACTCATATTGAGTTAATGCCAATCTCAGAGCATCCCTTCGATGGTTCATGGGGTTATCAAGTAACGGGTTGGTATGCTCCAACAAGTAGATATGGAACCCCAAATGAATTTAAGGAATTTATTAACACATGTCATGAAGAAGGGATTGGCATAATACTCGACTGGGTCCCAGGACATTTTCCAAAAGATAAGCATGGACTGGCTTTCTTTGATGGTTGCCATCTCTATGAACATGCTGATCCAAAGATAGGTGAACACAAGGAATGGGGAACTCTAATTTTTAATTACAGTCGTAATGAGGTTAGAAATTTCCTAGTTGCAAATCTTGTTTACTGGTTTGAAGAATTCCATATTGATGGGATAAGAGTTGATGCTGTTGCATCAATGTTGTATAGAGATTATCTTCGCCCTGATGGAGAGTGGATAGCTAATGAACATGGTGGTAATGAGAACATTGAAGCAGTCAAATTCCTTCAACAAGCAAATCATGTCTTATTTCAACACTTTCCAGGGGCTCTCTCAATTGCAGAAGAGTCAACTACTTGGCCAATGGTGACTAAACCAACTGACATTGGAGGACTCGGTTTTAACTTGAAATGGAATATGGGCTGGATGCATGATATGCTCGATTATTTTGAAATTGATCCATGGTTCAGGCAATTTCATCAAAATAGCGTAACTTTTTCAATTACTTATAATTACACAGAAAATTTTATGCTTGCTTTAAGTCATGATGAAGTAGTGCATGGTAAGAGTCATTTGCTTCACAAGATGCCAGGTGACGACTGGAAAAAATATGCAAACACAAGAGCTTTATTAACTTATATGTGGACTCATCCTGGCAAAAAAACAATTTTCATGGGGATGGAATTCGGCCAGAGATCAGAATGGAATGTATGGGACGACCTTCAATGGGAGTTATTAAAATTTCAACCTCATTTAGGTATAAGAAATTTAGTTGATGATCTTAATAAACTATATAAATCTGAACCTGCTCTTTGGAAAAATGACTTTGATCCCTATGGATTCCAATGGATCGATTGTGATGATCGATCTAATTCTGTTATTAGCTTTATGAGAAGGGAAACAGATACAAATGAGTGGTTAGTTATAGTAGCTAATTTCACTCCTAATTTACATGAAACATACAAAATTGGAGTGCCTTTAAAAGGTTTTTATAAAGAGATTTTCAATTCTGATGCATCCCGTTATGGAGGAAGTAATAAAGGTAATATGGGTGGAAAACATACTATAGATTTCAATATACATAATTACGAAAATGCATTGGATCTTACATTACCTCCTCTAAGCGTGAGTATTTTTAAATATTCACCTAGTAAATCAAAATAAATTTTTTAATAGTATTTATTTATTTGTATTTAAAGTGATTTTGATCATCTTTCCGTTGTAGTATTTTTAAGTTAAATATTTTTATTTATTTAAAAACATTATTAATAATACAAATGGGAACAGATTCACCGTTACTTCTAAGAACCGCTTTAGGCGAGAAAGTTGAAAGGCCTCCTGTTTGGATGATGCGTCAAGCTGGACGATATATGAAAATATATAGAGATTTAAGAGATAAGTACCCAAGCTTCAGAGAAAGATCTGAAAATCCAGAATTGTCATATGAGATTTCAATGCAACCATTTCATGCTTTTAAACCTGATGGAGTAATTCTCTTCTCGGATATTCTTACACCTCTTCCAGGAATGGGAATAAATTTTGAGATAGTTGAAAGCAAAGGACCCATAATTGAGAATCCCATAAGAACTTTTGATCAAGTAAAAAACTTGAAAAAATTAATTCCAAATGAAAGTTTAAGTTTTGTTGGAGATGTACTTACTTCTCTTCGAAAAGATATTGAAAATAAATCAACATTACTTGGTTTTGTAGGTGCTCCTTGGACACTTGCTGCATATGTAGTTGAAGGGAAAAGTAGTAAAAATTATTCCATTATAAAATCGATGGCTTTCAGAGAGCCTGATTTACTACAAAATCTGCTTGATCATTTTGCAGAATCTATAGGTGAATATTTAAAGTATCAAATAAAATCTGGAGCTCAAATTGTTCAAATATTTGATTCTTGGGCAGGTCAATTAAGCCCTCAAGATTACGATATTTTTGCAGGTCCGTATCAGAAGAAAGTTGTTGATATAGTCAAAAAAGAATACCCAGATACTCCTATCATTTTGTACATATCAGGCAGTGCAGGAGTAATTGAAAGGATGGCTAGAACAGGAGTTGATATTATTTCTTTAGATTGGACAGTAGATATTAAGGAGGCCTCTGAGAGGATACCTAATAATATTGGTATTCAAGGTAACGTAGATCCTGGGATACTTTTTGGAAATGAAGAGTCCATTAAAAATAGAATAGATGAAACCTTTTCAAAAGCTCAAGGTAGAAAATATATTCTTAATTTAGGACATGGAATTTTACCTGGGACTCCGGAGGAAAATGCAAAGACATTTTTTGAATACGGAAAATCTCTACATTATTAAATTATTTTGGGAAATAAAAATCTATTAATTACTGGATCAAATGGCTGCGTCGGTCAATATCTAATAGATTGGTTTTTAAAAAATTCTAATTATCGATTAGTGCTTATGGTAAGAGATCCTAATAAATTGCCTTTATCAATAAGAAATAATGAGAGAATTAATTTATTAGCTTGCGATATTAGAGATTGCAAAAAATTTAAAAAAGAATTAAGAGAAATTAATTATTTAATCCATACAGCTACAGCTTGGGGAGATCCAAAAAGAGCATATGAAGTTAATGTCGCTGCATTTGAAGAACTTCTTCGGTTACTTAAAAAAAGTATTTTAGAAAAGATCATTTATTTTTCAACTGCGAGTATATTAAATGAGGAAACAGAATTAATGCGTGAATCATTAATCTACGGTACAGAATATATTCAAACAAAATATCAGTGTTATGAAAATCTTAGAAAAAGTTCATTTGCAAAAAAAACATGTGTAGTATTTCCTACACTAGTATTTGGAGGAACTCTGAAGGGGAATAGCAGGTATCCAGTAAGTTATTTAACAGAGGGACTCAAACAAGCAAAAAACTGGTTATGGATAGCAAGATTCTTAAAAATTGATGCAAAATTCCATTTTATCCATGCTAAAGATATTGCACAAATTTGCGGTTTTTTAATAAAAAGTACTAATAAGAGAGATTATGGATTTAAGAAATATGTTCTAGGTCAAAAATTCATAACTATTGATGAAGCTATCCTTACACTTTTAAATAATTATGGAATTAAAAGATATTTTGCCCTAAGACTTAACAAAGCAATTATAAAATTTTTATTAAAAGTATTGCCGATTCAAACTACAAATTGGGATAATTTTAGTATAAATAAATATAATTTTAATCATAAACCTATTGCAAATCCTGAAACCTTTGGTTTAAAGAGCTATGCAAAATCACTCAAAGAAGTTCTTAAGTTAGCAAAGTTACCAAGATGTAATATCAATTAAAATTCTCTCGGAATGGTCACTAAAATCTTGTAAGATATATAAAAAGTAATTTCAAATTATGTTACGTTCATTTTTTGCAGGATTTTTTGCAATAGTTCTTTCCCTAGGATTAGGTATTTCTTCAGTATCAGCTGCAACTGTTGAAGTAAAGCTCGGAACAGATGCTGGTATGTTAGCTTTCGAACCAAGCACCGTTAACATCAGTGCAGGGGATTCAGTTAAATTCGTTAACAATAAACTTGCACCACATAATGCAGTTTTTGATGGACATGAAGAGTTAAGTCATGCCGATTTAGCTTTTGCTCCTGGAGAAACTTGGGAGACAACTTTTGACAATGCTGGTACCTATGAATTCTATTGTGAACCGCATAGAGGTGCTGGAATGGTTGGTAAAGTAATTGTTGAATAAATGTTTGTTTAATTACTTTAAATTCTTAAATTTAAGTAATTTTATACAACCTTAAACTTAATATTTAAATGAATATAGTTTCAAGTGAATTTTCTAAAATAGCTTGGAACTATTTTCTTTTGCAAAAAAAATTGCACATCAAAATTTTCATCAAAATATAGATTCAGAACATATATTTTTATCAATTCTTCAGAATAATAAATCTATAAAAAAGATACTTGAACTAAACAAATTAAATTTAAAAGCAGTTGAAGAAATTGTTTTAAAGAAAGTAGTAAATAAAGGAAAAATGAAAAATAAACAAGATACTTTATTTATTGGTGATACCCTTCATAAAGTCTTTCTCAAGGCTAATGATTTTAAAATTAACTCCAGAGAAGTAGTAATATCAACAAAGCACATCATAGAAGGATTAATTTATGATAAGAGTATTGGAAATCATATTTTAAACAAAAAAACGATTCCAGAATTTCTCGAATTCCTTCAAAAGATGAATAAAGATAATCCAATCGAGCCAGAATTAGATCAAAAAAATGATTCATTGGAAAAGTTTGGTGTTGATCTTACAAAATCTGCTAGAGATGGAGTTTTAGACCCTGTTATTGGTAGAGATGAAGAGATTAGACGAACAATACAAATTCTTAGTCGTAGAACAAAAAATAATCCTGTTTTAATAGGCGACCCTGGAGTAGGGAAGACTGCAATTGTAGAAGGATTAGCCCAGAGAATTATAAATGGTGATGTTCCTTCCTCATTACATAATCGTCAATTAATTTCATTAGATATGGGTTCTCTCCTTGCAGGTGCAAAATACAGAGGGGAATTTGAGGAAAGGTTAAAAGATGTTTTAAAAAGTGTCAAGGTTTCTGCAGGCAAAATAATTTTATTTATTGATGAAATTCATACAGTTGTTGGAGCTGGAGCGAGTGGAGGATCTATGGATGCCAGTAATCTCTTAAAGCCTATGCTTGCTAGAGGTGAGTTAAGGTGTATTGGAGCTACAACAATTACTGAACACAAGCAAAATATTGAAAAAGATCCTGCATTAGAAAGAAGATTTCAGAAAATTAAAATTAATGCTCCTTCTGTTGATGATACTATTTCTATTTTGAGAGGCCTTAGAGAAAAATATGAGGTTCATCATGGTGTAAGGATATCAGATAATGCATTAGTAGCAGCGGCAAATCTTAGTGAAAGATATATTAATGACCGCTTCCTACCCGACAAAGCGATTGACTTAATAGACGAAGCAGCTTCAAGATTAAATATCGTAATAACTTCTAAGCCCGAGGAAATTGATGAAATTGATAGAAAAGTTTTAAAGCTGGAAATGGAAAATCTATCTCTAAAAAGAGAAACAGATTCTTCATCATTGGAAAGGTTAACTAAAATTACAGATGAGTTAAAAATTCTAAAAGAAAAACAAAATGAATTAAATCTTCAATGGAAAAAAGAGAAAACAGATATTGATGAAATTAGTAATATAAAAGAAGAAATTGAATCAACTCAACTACAAATTGAACAAGCTAAAAGAAATTTTGATCTTAATAAGGCGGCGGAATTAGAGTTTGGGACCTTAAATGAATTACAAAATAAGTTAGATATTAAAAGTAAAGATTTAAAAAATGATTATAAAAATGGCAATAAAAGTCTCCTGAGACAAGAAGTTAATTTTAGTGATATTGCTGAAGTAGTTTCTAAATGGACTTCAATACCGGTAAATGATTTAAATCAGTCCGAAAAAGAAAAACTCTTAAAACTTGAAAAAAGTCTTAAAGAAAAAATAATAGGCCAAGAAATAGCTATTAATACGGTTGCAGATTCTATTAAAAGATCAAGAACAGGTCTTAATGATCCAAATAAACCAATAGCAAGTTTTCTTTTTTTAGGTCCTACTGGAGTTGGAAAAACTGAGTTAAGTAAAGTTACCGCAAATACAATTTTTGATTCATCATCTTCAATTATCAGGATAGATATGTCTGAATATATGGAAAAACATTCAGTAAGCAAGATTATAGGTGCGCCTCCAGGATATCTAGGTTTTGAATCTGGAGGACAATTAACAGAGGCAGTACTGAAAAATCCCTATTCACTTATACTCCTTGATGAAATTGAAAAAGCGCATAAAGATATTCTAGATATACTGTTACAAGTTCTTGATGATGGAATTATTACTGATGGACAAGGCAGAACAGTTAGTTTTAAAAACTCAATTATTGTTCTTACAAGTAATCTAGGAAGTCAATCTATAAATGATTTATCAATAAGGAATGAAAACCAATATGAAATTAAAAAAGTAATTGATGGAGAACTTAAGAAATTTTTTAAACCTGAGTTCTTAAATAGATTAGATGAGATTGTGATTTTTAATAATCTTAACAAAGAGGAATTGGCTAAAATTGCTAAAATTGAATTTAAAGAATTAGAAAAAAGACTCAATAAAAAAAATCTTAGATTAAGAATAACTGATGATGCTATTAACATTCTCGTTGATAGAAGTTTTGACCATATTTACGGAGCAAGACCTCTAAAAAGAATAATAAAAAAAGAAATTGAAACAAAAATTGCAAATAATATTTTAAACAATCATTATTTAAAAAATAATCTTATAGAGATCTATGTTGCAAGAAAATAATCTCATCATAAATTAATCAAACTTATCCATTAACTATCGGCATACCAACTTGGTAAACTCTCAAAACAAGCATTATTAAATTCATTTTCCCTAGACTCTGTTTTATAACAGCACGTTCTTCCATTGTCTTTAGTTCTTAAATAATCATTAGCCCAATTCCAAATCATTTGAGAAGTGAACTCCATTCCTACATTCTCCATAATTCTTAAATCTAAGGCCTCCAATTCATTAAGTTTTTGCCAATAGGTCAATAAGGGATCATCCTTATTTATTAAAAATGTATGATCGAATTGGTCTTTTAATTTCTTTTCAAGAGGTTTTAAACTTGAAAAATCTACAACAAAACCATTAATATCTAAGTTTTTTGCTATGAACCAGAAAGTAAATGACCTCGAATATCCATGCACAAACTTGCAATGTCCCGAATGTTGCCATTGTCTATGAGAACATGGAAAATTATGATAACTTTTACTGCAAGAAAATTTTGAAGAATTAATAGACATTACTTTATAATTGGATGAAATTAATTAAGACAAAAGAGTCAAGACTTAAACAATTTAAACATAATGACTTCTACAAAAGATTTCGCATTAAATGATCTTAAATTTGATAAAGATGGATTAATTACAGCCATTGCACAAGATTGGTTAGATGGATCAATTCTAATGCTTGCATGGATGAATAAAGAATCGCTTAAAAAAACTATTGAAACAAATGAAGTTCATTATTGGAGCAGATCAAGATCTGAACTATGGAGAAAAGGAGCAACAAGTGGGAATACTCAACTATTAAAAGAAATTAGATTTGATTGCGATAGCGACTCTTTGATTATTTCTATAGAACAAAATGGAGAAGGCGCTTGTCATACAGGAGAAAGAAGTTGTTTTTTTAATCAAATTACTAAGACTTCAGAAGGGTTAAAAAAGGAAAAAAATTCTTTACCATTATCTAATGAATGTTCAGAATTATTTAAAACTCTGTATGAAAGATCATTATGTCCAAAAGAAAATAGTTATACAAATCAATTGTTAACAAAAGGTAGTAATACAATACTTAAGAAAATGGGAGAGGAAACAGCTGAATTTGTAATGGCATGCATGAAAAATGATAAGAATGAAATTTCTAATGAAGCTGCTGATATAATTTATCATCTTCAAGTTGCTCTCCTTCACAGGGGTGTTGATTGGAGGGATGTTCTTGAAGTTTTAGAATCCAGAAGAAAATAAAATATTATGGAAATTAAAAAAATAAACTCTTTAAACAATAATTTATTAATTAATTATTAATTAATTATTACATGTGTAGCATAATATCGATTTGACCTTAAGTTAAAAGTACTAACTTTAAGGTATTAATCTTGAGTTCATTAAGCGATTTTCTAGGTGAAATTGGACGCCATCAACTTTTGACCCCGGAGAAAGAACTCACTATGGGAAGAAAAGTTCAAGAGATGGTTGTTTTAATTAATAGATGTCAATCTGCTGGAGGCAAAGGGCCTGCCTGTGAATATTCTGAAGGTGAGAAAAAGACTATAAGGGTTGGTGAAAAAGCAAAAAATGCAATGATCACAGCTAATTTAAGACTAGTTGTAAATCTTGCTAAACGTTATCAAGGGAAAGGGCTTGAATTATTAGATTTAATACAAGAGGGTACTCTTGGATTAACAAGGGCAGTTGAGAAATATGACCCATCAAGAGGGCATAGATTTTCTACTTATGCTTACTGGTGGATTAGACAAGGATTAAATAGGGCCTTATCAACACAAAGCAGGACTATTAGAATTCCAGTTAACATTAATGAGAAATTAACAAAATTAAGATCAGCGAAATCGAAGTTGATGCAAAGTAAAGGTGCACCTCCCACAAGTTTAGAGTTGGCAGAAGAAATGAAAATCACTAAAGAGGAAGTTGATGAGTTATTGTCATGCGAGCTAAGAAGTATAACTATAAGTCTTCAAGGTACTGTTAAATCTAAATCAGACCCCTCAGAATTAGTCGATATATTGCCAAGTGAACAGACACCTCCAATGGAATTAGCAGAGTTAGCGGAGAGGACAGCTTCTGCTTGGAAGTTATTGGATAAAGCTAACTTAACAGAAAAAGAAAGAAAGATTGTTAGTCTCAGATTTGGATTAGATGGTTCAAATGAATGGAGAACTCTTGCAGAAGTAGCAAGACATATGAATTGTAGTAGAGAGTATTGCAGGCAAGTTGTACAAAGAGCATTAAGAAAGCTCAGAAAAGCTGGAATCCAAAATGGATTAGTTGATAGTTTAAGTTAATAAAAGTGAAAAGTATAAACTTTATTCAATGATAAAAAATTCATATAAATCAAATCAAAAGATCTATGAAGCTGAAGTTATTGAAAGTTCTACTATAGATTCAAATATCATACTCAAAATTCTAATTAAAGCTGGTAGATCTATCGCCAAACCAGCATTGGAGGTATTAGAGATGGCAATCGACCCTTTAACACCAACAAATGTTCGCATATCTTTAATAGCTGCATTGGCTTATCTAATAATGCCATTAGACTTGTTACCAGACTTTATGCCAGTAGTTGGCTTTAGCGATGACTTTGTAGCTTTAACAGCTGTCTTGAGTATTTGGAGTAAATACATGACTCCCGCAATAAGAATTAGAGCAGAAGAAAAACTTAATAAACTTTTTCCTTTTTAAATTATGAATAAATTATCTTCACAAGAAGAGAAAGAATTAATTGTATTTATTAAAGAATGGCTTAGATCACATGGATATTCTCAAAAAGATTTAGCAGAACAATTAAAAATTAAATCTAGCCGAACTTCTGAAATCATAGATAAACTGAAAGATTTGCATAAGAAAGGAGGAATTATTAATATTGCAATAAATTTAATAAGAATTGAGCAACATTGGATTAGTACTAAAAGTAATAATAATAATGAAGAGAATAATAATGAAGAATATTCTTATTCAGAAGAAAATAAGAGACAAGGATATAATCAATTAGATTTTAATTACAAGTTAGATTTGGATGAATTAATGGATCAAATGGAAAAGGATCATAAAATCAATTAGCTACATAATTATATAAAATTTATTTAAAAATTAATTAAGTAAATTCATTAAAAATTTATGGAAATAGATTATTGATATTATTAAAATAAATTCTAAAATGAAAGTTATTAAATTAATAATTAGTGCATAATGTTGACTAATTAATATAAACTTTATTTAGAGTAAATCAATGCTTATAAAGCTTGAATCCATGGATAAACTTCAAGAGATATCCATATTCCCTTTTCCCAATATATATCTTTCTCTAATAATTCTCTAACATCTTTTTCATTCTCAGCATTAAAAATACCAAAGAGATATCTTGTACATTTAGTAGGTCCTAAAGTAACTAAAATATTTTGTTCTTTTAATTTTAAAAGCCTATTCAAATGATCATTTCGAAATTTTTCGCGTTTAATAATTGCATCTTTACAATATTTACCCCATACTATAAATTTTTCCATAATTAAGATAACTAATTGATTAAATTCATAATTAATAATTGCATATAATACACACTAATTGCTATGTTATTTAAGTAGATCTTTTTATTACTTATTATGCTTACTGGTAGTGATCTACTTGCTAAAGTTAAAGAGCTTGGTGATGTTAGCAAGTCAGATCTTGTTCGCGCTTGTGGTTATGTTTCCACAAAAAAGAATGGTAGCGAACGATTAAATTTCACCGCTTTTTATGAGGCACTGCTTGAAGCAAAAGGAGTTAATCTTGGAGATTCTGGAGTTGCTGGAATTGGCAAAGGCGGAAGAAAATTAAGCTATGTAGCTACTGTTCAAGGTAATGGAAATCTTTTAATTGGCAAAGCTTATACAGCTCTACTTGACTTAAAAGCAGGAGATGAATTTGAAATAAAACTTGGAAGAAAACAAATAAGGCTTTTGCCTGCAGGAGAATCAGAAGATTAAATAAATTTAATTATTCAAAGATATAATAAATTTATATTTATTATAAATATATTAATAATATTCCCTGGAATTACTAGGGTTTTTATTAATAAGATTTAGTTTTATTATTTAATTAATCTATAATTTCATCTGCAGCTGAACGCATCTCAGAGCAAAACTTACCTACTTCATTTACTATCTGAGAATCATTACTATCAGAAATTCTTTTAACAAAAGCGCTTCCAATTATTACGCCATCAGCACCCCATTTCCTAACTTTAATAATATGCTCAGGCGATGAGATACCAAAACCAACTGCTATAGGATTAGAGCTTATTTCTTTTAATTGTCCTATAAGATTCTCAACACGATTTTCGAGCTTATTCCTTTCGCCAGTAACACCAGTAACGCTAACAAGGTAACTAAATCCTTTAGTCCTGCTAGATATCACTTTCATTCTTCCTAATGGCGTTGTTGGAGCTATTAATAATATTAAATCCAAATTAAAATCATTAGCTATTTGTGAAAATTGGGTCGTTTCTTCTAAAGGCAAATCTGGAATTATTATGCCAGCGGCACCAACATCTGAAGCGATTTCACAGAATCTTTTAAAACCAAAACTTAGTAAAGGATTAAAGTATGTAAAAAGTATTACGGGTATATTTAGTTTACCTTTTAAAGTTTTTAATAAATCAAGAACTTTTGCTAGTGAAGTTCCAGATTTAAGTGCTCTAGAGGCTGATAATTGAATTATGGGTCCATCTGCAAGAGGATCACTATAAGGGATACCTAATTCAATAAAATCAGCCCCTTTTTCTTGTAATTCCAGCAAGATTTTATAGGTAATATCTAAAGTTGGATCACCAGCCATCAAAAAGGGCATTAAAGCAAATTTACCTTTTTGTCTTAATTCATTAAACTTTTGATTTATTAATGACAAATCTATCTTTTAATGTATTAATTATTATTTTGGCACAAATTAATAAATATAAGTTTATTAATTAAAAAATTTATTATTTTTCATCTAATTCTTCAAGTAATTTTTTTTGTTCATCATTGGAAAGTGATTCAAATTTCTTTTCTAATTTTTCAGTAAATTTTTTTTCATATACTTGTCTATAACGTTTTCTTTGTTCCATAAAAGTCATATTTCCATTAATGACTCTTAATAAATAACTAGAAACCCAAACGAGCACAATTGTTATCAATATTAAATTAGAAATAGAACTCGTACTTATCTCACTTAAACCCAAAAAAGGAGCAACTTTATAACTAAAAAAACCTATTATTGCTAAGAATACGCCTATCTGTAAAACTTTTAACTTAGTCAAATAAATTACCCCTTATTTTCTCCATTTAATCTAAGGTTTAAAAAAGGAGAGAACAAAATTAGTCCTGGAAAAAAAAGAAAAACTAAACCATAAATTCCTAATCTTTCAAATTTACCCATTACATTCCATCTATTATTCATCCAATAGAATAGTGACAAAGGAACTACTGCTAAATAGATAGTTAATATTACTATGTAAGCTCCAAGGGTTAAAAAAGGATTATTCAATAAATTTTCCATGAAGAAAAAGATTTTATAAATAATAAATCAAATATAACTATATAATATTAACATTGTTTTCTTTTTAGAAAAATGATGGGAGTGGAGGGACTTGAACCCTCACGAGCTAAATCGCTCGACGGATTTTAAGTCCGGCGCGTCTACCAATTCCGCCACACTCCCAAGAGGAATTTGCGCTCTTTTAGCGTAGCGAAAAGTATTAAATTTAACCATCAAAAATTTTAATATTTACACTTTTCGCAATTAACTTTTTTAAAGCGGGAAATATTTAAGACCAAATCACAACTTTAATTTCCAGTTCAGTGTTTCTAAAGAGTGAAATGACTTAATCTTTCCTTGTACTTTTTCATTATCTTTTATTTCAATAAAATCTTTGATTGTATGTGGTTCATAAATAAAAGTGATTTTTTCATTATTAGGCGGAAGATTATGATATTTGGGTCCATTTAAACTCGCAAATTTTTCAAATTTATCAAGTGCATTCTCCTCTTCAAAAATCTTTAAATAGCTTGATATAGCAACTGGTGCATTAAATATTCCAGCACAGCCACAAAAAGCTTTCCATTGTCTTAAGATGAGGTGCTGAGTCAGTCCCTAAGAAAAAACATTCTTCTCCACTTGTAGCAGCTTTTATTAGCGAGACTCTATTCGACTCTCTTTTAGCGACTGGTAAGCAATAAAAATCACTATTTAATCCCTCAAGAAACATTGCATTTCTATTAATGTGTAAATGATGTGGAGTTATAGTTGCTCCAATGTTATTTTCTCGAACAAAATCAACAGCATAAGAGGTAGTAATATGCTCCAAAACTATTTTTAATTTAGGAAAATGTTTAATTATTGATGTTAATTCTTTATCAATGAAGACCTGTTCTCTATCAAAAATATCAACATTTGGGTCATTAACTTCTCCATGTATTAACAAAGGCATTTTTATTCTTTCCATCAATTCAAATACTTTATAAATATTCTTAATATTTCTCACTCCATAACTAGAATTTGTAGTCGTATTAGCTGGATATAATTTTGCTGCGAAAAAGATATCATTTTTATATCCTTTTTCAAGTTCATTTAATGAAATATTATCAGTTAAATAAATTGTCATTAGAGGATGAAACTTAGCTTTTTTATGTAATGCAGCATATATTGAGTTTCTATATAGATTTGCTTGTTCAATAGTAGTAATTGGGATCTTTGTATTAGGCATTATTATCGCTCTACAAAAAAGATCTGATGAAAATTTAATGATATTTTTTAATATAATTCCTTCCCTTAAATGCAAGTGCCAATCATCAGGTTTTATGATAGTGAGCTGTTTCAAAATTTTTAGTCTTTAGTAAATTTTAACAGTAAATTTTTTTTAACAATAATATATACATGTTTGTAGATAGATTATATTTTTATTATGAGAAATCTTTATAAATAATTTTAAATTAGTTTGAAATATGAGTGAATTTATATTACCTTTAATAGAAATTTTTATAGGAATTATATTACTTTTCGCTGGAGGTGAATTTTTTATTCAGGGATCAGTCGCATTATCTTTAATGCTTGGTATTCCGCAAATTGTAATTGGATTAACGGTTGTTGCATTAGGAACAAGTTCCCCTGAATTGTTAGTTAGTTTGAATTCCGTATTAAAAGGAAGTGATGGTCTTGCTGTTAGTAATGTTATCGGAAGTAATATCTTTAATATTCTTGTAGTCCTTGGCATCAGCTCATTAATTAGACCACTAAAAGTAAAAAGCAGAATCGTAAGACGAGATGTTCCACTCTTAATTGCTATTTCTTGTGCAGTTTGGGCAATGTCATCTACAGGATTATTAACTTGGCAAGCAGGAATTTTTCTTATTTTTTGTTTAATCTTAAATACAATCTGGGAAATAAATACAATAAATGAAAAGGATGAGGACATAAAAACAGCTGAACCAGAAATTAATGATTCATTATCAAAAAAGAATAAATTCAATATATTTGGAAAATTATTAATAGGAATTTTATTACTTGGTTTTGGTTCAAATATTTTAGTAAATGGTTCAAGATCATTAGCAATTTTGATAGGAATAAATGAAACGATAATAGGTCTTACTATTGTAGCGACAGGAACATCTCTGCCTGAATTAGTAACTTCTATAGTTGCTGCCTTTAAAGGCAAGACAGATCTTGCGATAGGAAACGTTATTGGAAGCAACCTTTTAAATCAGCTCTTAATTCTTGGAAGTTGTACTCTTTTTTCTGGATTTGAAGGGTTAACAATTAATAGTGATTTAATTAGAACTGATCTTCCAATTATGGTGCTCACAACATTTGCTTGTATGCCAATATTTTGGACAAAAGGCAAAATTACAAGAGCTGAGGGATTTATCCTTTTAAATATTTATGGTTTTTATATTTTAGATAAGATTTTATTATTAAGTAAATTTGAACTGCTACAAGAATTTAGGATATTTATATTAATTTATTCAACTATATTGTTTTTTGTTTTATTCGCAAAAAATAAATTTAAAATAATAGGATTTGAATCTAGTACATAGTCACATATTCCTCAGATATTGTAGGATGCAAAGCCATAGTTGAATCAAATTGTTCTTTGGTAACTCCCATACTTAGAGAGATAGAAGCCATTTGTATTATCTCAGCGGAAGATTCACCAAACATATGACATCCTATAACTTTGTCATTCGATTTATTAACTACTAACTTAAGCAAGCATTTTGAATTTATATTTTTAAAAGTATTTGACATTGGTTTAAATTTACATTTAAAGATTTCAATATTTTTTTCGCCATATATATTATTTGCTTCTTTTTCAGTTAAACCTACAGTTGCAATCTCTGGATTAGAAAAAACTGCTTTGGGAATATATTCATAATTTATTGATCTATTTAAATTACCATAAAAATTATCAGCAAAAACTCTTCCTTGCTCTATGGCAACCGGAGTTAAATTTGGTTTATCTATTACATCACCAATAGCAAATATATTTGATTTATTAGTTTGATTAATTTCATTTACTTCTATAAATTTTCCATTCATTTTCAATTCAAGTTCTTGGATATTTATCAAATCTAGATTAGGCTCTCTTCCAATAGCATATAGAAAACTTTCCGCATCACATTTTTGCCCAGATTTTAAAATAAAATCAAAGAATTTTTTTCTTTTTTTCTATTTTTAAAAGCTCATCATTAAAAATCAATCTTATACCTGAAGATGTCATTGTCTCTTTTAAGGAAGAAGATAAATCTAAATCGAAACCATTTAGTAGATTATTACTTCTCAATAACTGTGTAACATGTATTCCTAAGTTATTAAAGATACAAGCAAATTCACATGCTATGTATCCGCCTCCAATAATTAAGATTGATTCTGGTAATTTTTCTAATTCAAATATTTCGTTACTAGACCAAGAAAATTCTGATCCTGGAATATTTAATTTTATTGGCTTACCTCCAACAGAAATTAAAAATTTTTCAGCACTAATGGTATCTAATACACTTTTTTTATCAAGATCAATAATATCTAAATGATCTTTATTTTTAAATCTACCCCACCCTCTTATTGTAGTAATTTTCAATTTTTCTAATGCATTTAGATGTAACTCACTCAGTCTATTAACCTCATTCTTAATACTTTTCAAGAGAACTTTTGAGTCAAAAGAAAGTTTCTCATGAGATAAACCATATCCTTTTGAATTTAGTATATTTTTCCTTGAGTTTGCCGCATATACCATTAATTTCTTTGGGACACATCCTCTTATTACACATGTTCCTCCTATCTTATCCCCCTCTACGATACAAACTTTAGCTCCATGTTTTGCAGCTCTTTTAGCAGCAGCTAAACCTCCTGAGCCAGCTCCAATTACAACTAAATCAAATTTTTTATTCAATGTTTTTTTTATTATCATATCTTAAAAGGAACTAAAAATGCCCATGCCAAATATTCTTTCCTGGGAAGATTTATCAGATTTACAATCAAATGATATAGATAGAGTCAATGGTATTACAAATTCTTACTCAAATTTAAGATTATTTGGTCATAAAGAATCAGACGCAAAATTAATCTTCTATAGAGATAGACATGCCTGGTGTCCATATTGTCAAAAAATATGGCTTTGGTTAGAACTAAAACAAATTCCATACAAAATTAAAAAAATTAATATGTTTTGCTACGGAAAAAAAGAACCTTGGTTTCTAGAGAAAGTAAGATCAGGTAAATTACCCGCTATTGAATTAGATGGCAAAATAATAACTGAAAGTGATGAAATAATTTATAATTTGGAGAAAAAATATGGTTTTTTAAGTACATCAATAAATGCTACTGAATTTCAAGAAACCAGACGGATTGAAAGGGATATTTTCAGAAGTTGGTGTGAATGGCTTTGTAGAAGAAACTCTATGTTTTCTTCAATTGATAATAGAAAGATAAATTTAAAAAAAAGTCTTCAAAAATTAGAAAATTTATTAGAACAATCAGAGACTGGATTAATAGATCCTTTTTATGATTCAGATGGAATTATTAGACCAGGAACAGGAGATGTAATTTTTATTCCTTATTTAGAAAGGATAAATGCTTCACTTTGTTATTACAAAGGTTTTGATTTAAGGATTGAGTTCCCTTTAATTAATAAATGGTTTTCTCTTCTTGAGAAAGAAAAAGCTTATCTTGGTACACAAGGAGATTTTCATACTCATTCTCATGATTTACCTCCCCAAATGGGAGGATGTTTTAAGGAAGTAAATGAGAAGCAGATTTATTTTTCAAAATCAATAGATAGTGGAAAGGGATTAGGTAATTTAGAGTTAAATAGTGAAATTGATAATGAGTACTATTCAAAATTTGCCTTGATGAGAGTAATCAAGCATAAAGAAAAAATAATAAATATAAATCCTTCTGATAATGGAGAATTTGATATTGCATTGAGGTCAGCTCTTACCTATATGATAAATAATGAAATAAATATTCCTGATAATTGCTGCGGTAAAGGATTGAGGTATTTAAGGGATCGTATCTCAGTGCCAAGAGATATGCCACTTCTCTCAGCAAGGAATCTTAGGCAATCACTAGAAAAAATTGCATCATTTGACGATTCTAATGAAACATATGCAATACCTTTTAATCATAGATATGATCAAAATCCTAAAGATTTCAATTAACTATATTATTAGATCTTATAAATTCTTTCTCGAATCAATTTGTAATAGATCTCTAACTTTTTGAACCTGACTAGCGACTCCTGGATCGGTAGATAACTTCTTTTCAACTTGTTCAATTGCATACATTACTGTTGTGTGATCTTTTCCACCAAAAGCATCACCAATCCTAGGAAGGCTTAGATCTGTTCCATGTCTCATTAAATACATACCAATTTGTCTTGCTTGACTAACAGGCTTTCTCCTACTTGAACTCGTTAATTCTTCAGAAGAGACATCAAAAAACTCTGAAACTTTCTCTATTACCTGTTTAGGAGTAACCACGACCCCTACGCTATTTGGATCAAGCATAGGTGCTATTGATTGAACTGTCATAGGTAGACCAGTTATTGAAGCAAAAGCTACCGCTCTAGTAAATGCACCTTCCAGTTCTCTTATATTTGAAGTAAATCTTCCAGCAATAAACTGTATTAAATCTCTAGGAAGATTCATTTTTTCATGTTCTGCTTTTTTCTGCAAAATAGCTACTCTAGTTTCAATATCAGGTGGTTGTATATCAGCTATTAGTCCCATAGAGAATCTGGAAACTAATCTTTCCTGTAATTTAGGAATTTGACTAGGAGGCCTATCACTTGCAATTACTATTTGCTTGCCTGCCTCATATAAGGCATTAAAGGTATTAAAAAATTCTTCCTGAGTATATTCTTTACCTTCTAAGAATTGAATATCATCAATTAACAGTAAATCTGCCGATCTATATTTATTTTTAAATGCATGCATTCCATCCTTTCTTATAGATTGGATTAAATCACTACTGAATGTTTCAGTAGAAACATAGAGTACTTTTGCCTCTGGATTAATTTCCACACGATAATGACCAATAGCTTGCATCAGATGTGTCTTCCCAAGACCTACTCCTCCACAAATAAAAAGTGGATTAAATTCTCTTCCGGGCGATTCAGCAACTGCCAAAGCAGCTGCATGAGCCATCCTGCTATTTGGGCCAACAACAAACCTATTAAAAACATATCGCAAATTTAAGCAGGGAGATATTTTTGATTTATTATTAATGGATTTTTGTTGATTAACTGAATTAGAGGGTGGAGAACTAATATTATTTTCACTTGAGCTATTTCCTGAATTATTAATATTTTCAGATTTAAAAATAACTTTTACAGTTTCTCCACATACTTTTTCAGCTGCTTTTTCTATAGTCTCACAATAATTTTTTCTTAACCAATCACTTGAAAAAGTATTTGGTGCAATCAAAGTAAGTAATCCATTCTCAAAGCAACTAAATTTTGCAGGCCTTATCCAAGTCTCGTAAGAAGGTTTACTTAAATTTTTTTGTAATGATTTTTGAACTTCTGCCCAAATAAGATTTTTAGTTTGCACAATATTTATCCTGTAGATTTTTAATCTAGTGGCTTTTTTGAAATTGGCTATTATCTCATTACAAGTTGATGTGATTTTCGAAGATTTTTAACATTAATGTGATTGGATTACAAATATATGTATATTTTTAACCTGTTTCTAAATATATAATATTCATAAATTTTAAAAGTTAGTGTGAGTGAAACTTTGTTGATAATCATGGCCAAGTGGCCTAGATTTGGCAGTTGCAAAACTAGATTATCTAAAGATATTGGTAAAAGAAATGCTTTAAGAATTCAAAACAAAATGTTGAATCATACCTTATCAGTATCAAATTATTTAAAGGAACAAAAATTAGCTGAGATTTGCATCGCTATTACTGGCATAGGTTTGAATAGTAGTAAAAGATGGTGTAAAGATCTTGGTATTAATCATTTCTACTTTCAAGGGAAAGGTTGCCTTGGAGAGAAAATGAAAAGACAAATATTCAAATCCCAGAGGAATTCAAAAAATTATCAGAAGAAAAATATAATTTTTATAGGTACTGATTTACCAAATTTATCTCATATGGATATTGTAAAAACCATTTCTAAGTTAGAGAAGAAAGATGTTATTTTAGGGCCTTCAAATGATGGAGGATATTGGCTTATAGCCTTTTCACAAAGATTTATTTCTAAGAATAATTATTTGCCTTTTATAAATATCAAATGGAGTAGCAATGATGTTTTAAAAAAAACTATTGATAATTTAAGTCAACAAAAAATAAAAATTGATTTTTTAAACACTAAAATTGATATCGATACATTGCATGATATTGATCAAAGAGGATAAATTAATTACAAGAATTTCGATTATTATACCGACTTTAAATGAATCAAATAACTTACCATTACTTCTCTCAGATTTATCAGAAATTAATAATATATCTGAGATACTGATTATTGACTCAACAAGTACAGATAAGACAAAAGATATTGCTTTAATTAATGGTACAAGATTTTATAAAATAAATAAAAATAATAGAGGTTTGCAATTAAATTATGGCGCCAAAAAAGCAAAGGGGGAATGGCTTCTTTTCATTCATGCAGACTCAAGATTAAAATTCAACTGGTCAAGAAAAGTTATGGATATTTCAAAAAGAGATTCAAATTTTATTTATTATTTCAATTTTAAAGTAAATAACAAATCCTTCACTTATAGATTTCTTGAATTCTTTGTTAATTTAAGATGTTTTTTATTTAAAACTCCCTATGGAGACCAAGGTCTTTTAATTAGCAAAGAAAATTTTAAAACTTACGGAGGATATAAAACAATACCCCTAATGGAAGATTTTGATTTCATTAGCAGAATAAATAAAAGAAATTTAAGATCTTTAAAAATTCCTATCTTCACGAGTAGCAGAAAATGGGACGAAGTAAATTTTGTCTGGCAATCTTTAAAAAATTGGCACTTAAGAAAATTGATGAGAAAAGATTACTCTATAAATAGGATTTACAAAAAATATTATAGAGTCCGCAAATAATTAATTTGCATACCAAAAAGCGCATTTTGTCCCTTTTGGCTCCAAAGTCCAACCTTGATTCTTATAAAACTTTATGACTCCTGCGTCTGCAAAAAGAGTAACTTTTGAAATACCTGTTGCTTTTAATTTTTTCAATAAATATTTCATTAATACTTTGCCTAAACCAAGACCTTGATAAACAGGATTAATAGCGACATCCCAAATAGTTGCTTCTAAGATGCCATCACCTGTACATCTTGCAAATCCAACAAGTCTTGGAAATTTATCATCATGTCGCCATACCCCAACAACAAGGACACTAAATTCAAGAGCTCTTTTAACTCTTCTCATAGGTCTCCTGCTCCATCCCACAGTTTGAAGTAATTGATCAAGCTCTATTAAATCTAGTTCTCTAAATTTACTACAGACGAAAATACCCTCATCATTTTTAACTTTAAAGTCAAATGAATCTAAGCCATATTTTTCTAGTAGGACTTCTTTATCCAAAACATTAGATTGCTTTATTGATGATCTATTATTTCTTAAAATCATTATAAATCAGCAAAACCCTTTTCTTGAAGTTCTGAGAGTTGAAAATATAATCCTTTTTTTTCTCTAAGCTCTTCATGTGTACCTTGTTCAACAAGTGATCCACCCTTTAGGACTAAAATTTTATCTGATTTTTCTATAGTCGCTAATCTATGTGCTATCACTAAAGCCGTTCTATTTTCTAAGATATTTTTAAGATCTTTTTGAAGTGTAGCTTCTGTTGTTGGGTCCATAAATGCAGTCGCTTCATCCATTATTAAAATACTAGGGTTTCTTATAGCTACTCGAGCTACAGATAACAATTGTCTTTCTCCAGAAGAGAGATTCCCTCCTCTTTCACGCAAAGGAGTTTGAAGTCCATTTGGTAATTTTTTAAGTAATTCGTTTAATCCAAGTTTCTTGCAAATAATCTCTAAATCTTTATCTTTAATATCAGAACTTAATTTTAGATTTTGAGCAACATTACCACTAAATATAAATGTATCTTGAAGAACAACTCCCAACATATTTCTCAAATCTATTAGAGGAATATTTTTGATATTAATATCATCTATCAAAATTTCTCCTTTTTGCGGTTCATATAATCTACAAAGTAGCCTTATTAAAGTGGTTTTGCCTGAACCTGTTGGACCAACGAAAGCTATGCGTTCTCCAGGATTAACCTTAAAAGATAAATCTTTGATTACATAATCGTTTTTCTTATAAAAAAAAGATACATTTTTAAATTCAATCTTACCTTTAACCTCTAAGTTTTTTACTACATTTTTTTTTGAAAGTGAATCCTTAATTTCAATTTCTTCATCTAATAATTCATTAATTCTTTCAATAGCAGTAAGCCCTCCTTGAATCTGAGTAAATCTCTCCGCTAACTGCCTTAATGGTTCAAATAGTCTTTGCGAATAAAGTATAAAAGTAGTTAAAGTTCCTAGTCCAATGTTCCCTGATGTTACTAAATAGCCTCCGATTGCCAACACAAAAGATACCGCGGCAAGAGATATCCATTCAATAAAGGCAGAAATACTACTGTCATAAAAAATCGTACCATCTACAGCTTTTCTATAAGATTCTCCTGTTCTACTAAATTTATTACTATTAATTTCCTCTCTTCTAAACATTTGCACAACTTCAAGTCCCTGTATATTTTCTTGAAAATCAGAATTAAGCTGTGATAACTCCTCTCTAACCTGATAATTAGCTCGCCTATAGCGTTTTTGCAGCCAAATAATAAAGTAAGAAACAGGTATTTGAGTTGAGAGAAGAATTATAGCTAAACCTTTATCTATTGATAGCATTGTCAATGAAATAACAATTAAACTAACAAAATCTGCAATTACTCCTACTGCCCCACTTCCAAAAACCTCTGACAAGGCATCAACATCATTAGTTAATCTAGTAAGTAACTTACCCACAGGCATTTTGTCATGATATCTCAGAGATAAGGATATCGAATGAGCAAATAATTCTCTTCTAATTCTTGCAGTTAATTTCTGTCCAACCGCTTGTATATTATAAGTCTGATAACCTTGTAAGATCAGTCTTAAAAGGACTGAAATTAAAAGGCTTATAATTATTAAATTTATTGATTGCCCAATAAAAGTTTTACTAAGCCATACATCTGAACTTTCATTTTTCAAAATTGTAATAGCTTGACCAACAAGAAGCGGTTGGATCGCTCCCGCAAAAGCAACTGGGATAAGAATAATAACAATTAAATATAAAGTCTTTTTATCATTAGTTAAATATCTACCTAATCTCTTTATTCTTTTAAAATCCTTTAAAAACATTTAATTTAATTTTTATTTTCATTACATAATTCTATTGCCAAAATTACATCTCGGAGAGGGGTATTATCTAGCCTTAAAGATAGAGGATTAGCAATTAACCGAGCAGTTGAATAATAAATATCATCAATCTTAATTAAGCCGTTTTCTTTTAAAGTTTTACCAGTAGCAACTAAATCAACTATTGCTTCAGCCATTCCAGTAATAGGGCCCAGCTCTACAGATCCTGTTAAATGAACTATTTCCACTGGCATATTAAGATTTTCAAAGTAAGAACGGGCAGTTTTAACAAACTTGCTTGCAACGTTGCAATTAGCTGGTAAATCAGTTGGTTTAGAATAACCACTATTATTTTTAACAGCTAAAGACATATGACATCCACCAAAGCCTAAGTCTAATAATTTAGCAACTTTAGATTCAGATTCTTGAAGAACATCATATCCCACTATCCCAAGATCGGCTTGTCCATAACTTACATAAACAGGAACATCTCCATTCCTAACCAATAAAGCTTTGGCGTTTCCACATTTAGAATAAATAGTTAAAGATCTATTATCAATTAGTAAAGCTTCAGAGAAATCCAAACCAGCTTTTTTAAATATAGAAATCGAATCTTTTAACAGCGCTCCTTTTGCTAAAGCTATAGTAATCATAAATGCCTTTATTTTTCTTCTAAGATTCTCTAATTCTAAGTTAATAATGACAATAAATAAAGAAAAAGGAATATTTGGGATACCCGTTCTTGAAGATAATATTATTTGGATTTGGGAAGAAAATTCATCCGCTATTGTTATAGATCCAGGTATTTCTGAACCGGTTATTAATTGGATAGAGAAAAGAAATCTTAAATTAGAATATATATTGCAAACACATCATCATCATGATCATATTGGAGGAACTCAAGAATTATTGAAAAAATGGCCAAATGTAAAAATTATCGCCTCAAAGAAAGACAAAAAACGAATCCCTCTTCAAAACATCTCGATATGTGATGGAGATCGTATCAAAATATTAAATAAAGAGTTCAAAATTATTGAACTAAAGGGACATACAAGTACACATATATCTTTTTACTCTAAAGATTTTGACAATCCAATTTTATTTGTTGGAGACACATTATTTTCAGGAGGTTGTGGAAGAATCTTTGAAGGTACCAACCAAGAAATGTACAATTCACTAAAAAGAATATTATCCTTGCCAATAAATACGATCATTTATTGTGCTCATGAATATACAAAATCAAATCTTTTATGGGCACTAGATATTTACCCAAATGACAAATTAATTAAGAAAAAACTTGAAGAAACTAAAAAGAAAATCTTGGCAAAGAATTTAACTATCCCAACAACTTTAAAGGAAGAAATGAATATTAATCTTTTTTTAAGAGCAAAAAGTCTAAATGAATTTAGTTATTTAAGAGCTAAAAAAGACTCTTGGGTATAGATTATTAGAACAAGTTAAAAATTAATGTCTTCTCAAATTCCTATAAAAACTGATGCAGCACCAGATCCAGTTGGACCATATAATCAAGCTATTAAAGCTGGAAACTTTGTTTATTGTTCAGGTCAAATTGCTATCAATCCTAATAGTAATAAGATAGATTGTTTAGGAGATATTAAGGGAGAGACAACTCAAGTATTAAATAATTTAAAAGCAGTTCTAACCGCTAGTGGAGCGAGTCTTGAAGACGTTATTAAAACAACTATATTTCTTACAGACTTGAATAATTTTCAAATAGTAAATGAAATCTATTCTGAGTTTTTTCAAAACGAACCTTCTCCTGCTAGAGCTTGTGTGGAAGTATCTTCTTTACCTAAGGGTGTATTAATTGAAATTGATTGTGTAGCATACATTCATTAATCCCAAAAATTATGTAGAAAGTTATTATTTGTGCCAATTTTGCACCATAGTTGTTTAGATTAAAACCTAATCGGAGCTTTATCTATGACAACAGCAAATTTAAATATAGATGAATTAGAAGCTGGTTATCCATTATTTTGTAAAGCGCTTAGATTATTAATTTTAAAGGGTCGAACAATTAAAGAGATTCAAAGAACTGTATGTTGGGGACATCTTGAAACACTTAATAGATGTTTACCAGGAAGATATAAAGCTCCATCATATTTAATGGCTTTAATTAAAAGAGATATTGAAAAACCTGATAAATATTAATTTATTTACTCTGAAATCAAATTTGTAAATTTCTCATTAATTTTTACTGTAAATTCTCTTTCTTTTACTGAAATTTCTTCTAGATCTGGAAGTATTGTTATACTCACAAACTTAGATCCAAAACTAATATTTGGATAAATTTTATTTTCTTTACATAAGGAATCAATTTCTTTCATAAATTTACTTGACTGTTGGTAATTATCAAATTCAAATCTCCTTTCTAATCTCAAAGGTGATTTTCTTTCTTCCCACATTTATTTTTCATTAATCAACTTTATTTTAAATCTAAAAGAGATTTTGAACAAACTGAAAAGGATGAAGTTTGCTTAAGTAAGTTTTAAGCATCCCAAAAATCAATTATTCCACCAATAGTTAGATCTGTAATTGTATCTGGATTATTAGGGCAAGCAAATCTTGCAGCTGTTCCAGTTGTAGTAAATACCCAATTTCCTTCTCTTGCCCCAACAGGATCAACTGCAACTAATTTTTTCCCTTTATTATTTTGCAAAATTCTCAAATGCATATGTCCCAAACCTTCAACTCTTTGAGTACAAACCAGTTTTCCTAAAACTCTCATTATTTCCAAAATAACAATCTCCTCTACTTTTGAATATTATCTGGATCCCAGTGATCGATAATCCCAACAATTGTTAAGTCACTTGGATATGATTTACTACCAGCAGCTTCTCTTGCAGCAGAGCTTCCTACACAAATGACCCAATCGCCAGGTTTGCATCCAACCGAATCTACAGCAACTTTATTACTAGAACCATCTAGAACAACTTGTAAATGTTTATGTTCAAAACCAGGGATTCTATTTGTTGAAACAAGTGGTTTTATCACTTTGCAAATAAGCATAATTAATGAGCCTCCTTTGTTTTTTTATCTAAAGACATGCTAATTATTTGAGCAGAATCAGTTTTGTCTCTATCTCTTATTGTGAGACAGGTATGTAACAAACCTTGATCCACTAAATCTTTATATCTAATTGATATTGCATTATTAACCCTATCACAATCTTTAATCGCTCTTTCTTTTGCTCCAGGAACTTTTCCTGAATAATCAAACCTAATTACTATAGGGATTGGTAAATCTTCTGAGACATTTAAACCTGAAAATATTTTTATTCCTACATCTAAATCAGGAGCGCCTTCCTCGACAGTATCTAGATGAGAGAAATAGGTAAGGTTTCTTAAATGAACTTCTTTAAAACCTATACCTACACCTATGAATCTCTCTGCATGTCCAATATCTTCATATGACCCCTTGTGAAATGACTTAACGTAATCAATTTGAGAAATATTATTTTTAATAATTTTATAAATGAATTTTTCCATTCCTGTAAGTTGATTCTCAGATGAATATTTAGAAATGAGATTACAAATTTCTCTCTCTGAAGCCTCTTCGGATTTATCTATTGTTGAATTATAAATATCTAAAGTTGAAATTGTATGTTCTAAACTAATCTCTCCTTCTTTTGAATTTAAATGAATTTTTAGAGCATCTGTATCTGTATCTAGGCCAATAAGCATTAAATCCACAGATGCACCACAACAAAAGCTATTTTCAACAGACTCTTTGAATGCCAATAATTTATTAAGTCCTTCTTGAGCTGCCAATTCATCATTACTCCCGTGGGCAGCACAACCCTGATGAAGAGGATCAACAGAGCTAAAGTGATAAGTAACTATTTTTAAATATCTCGTATCTTTACTAGCAAGATTGGGCAAACCTTCTCTGTATCTTTTATGCTCTGTTTTAATCCATCTATTAACAGTATTCTCAACATCAAAAAGGGCTCCAGCATGCGATCTTCTTCTTACAGAACTAAATGGAATTCTCAGTACATAAGCAACAGTATGAGCAAGTCTTCCATCAGAGCAAGGTGTTATATCTAAAAGATGAAAACCACAATCCATGAGAAACTTTTCAAAATCTTTGGCCTCAGTGCTACTTGCTGCACCACATAAGGGATCATTTTTGAAAAAATCATCACTAAATTTTTCATGCTGTTTAAAAACACACCATGCATATAAACCTCTCATATCGAGAGGTTTAACCCAAGATTTATCTAAGATATGGGTGGGTAAATCTATTCCTAAATTTTTTTGAGATATTTCTTGGGCATTTTCAAGAAAATCTTCATTATGTTGAATGTAAGCAATTTCCTTTAATGTAGAAACGATATTGTCAAAGCTTCTTTTTGTCTTTTTCTCATATTCATAAAGTTTATTATTTTGAATAGTGTTACTTAGAGCATGTTTCTCATTGGATATATTTATTAATTTATTTTTATCGGGGACCGTTTTAATATTTTGAGAGAATGATTTCAATGGTGCCGTAGGTCCCAAAGTGAAGTTCTTGGCTTTAGCCAATCCTCTTAAAACCATTTTTTAGTTATCCTCTTGCTCCACCAGAGAAGGTTACAAGCTGCCCTTCTCTAGTATTACCACTTGATCCAGTAATGAGAAAATCAGGCTCTTTCATCTTGTCGTTTCTTTTTATTTCCATTGGAGGCATTGCACTTGTAAAACCTGCTCTAGATGGATTTCTCCTTCTTGATGAAGCCCCTTCGGTTCCTGTAACGCGATCTCCTCTATCCCAGTCATCACCAGTAATATTAAGACCAGCAGATTGTCCTTCACCTGTAATGCGAGAAAGCGCTCTCTCTTTTGATATATCTACATCTTCAATATCTTGCTTTGGTTTCAAAGAATTTAATTTATTTTTATCGAATCTGAATTGTTCAGTTCCTGTAACTTTATCTATTGCCATATCAAAGGGACCTGTAATATTTGATCCACTTTCGTATTGATTACCTGTTACTGAATCACGTGATTTTTCAGAATACCTATCTCTAGAGGGAGAATTAACTGAGAAATCATCCCAAGTATTATGTTTTACTTTTTCATTATTTGCATAAGATTGAGTTAAATTTTGATTAGAGCAATTGGAATTTAACTGATCTCCTCCGACATAAGGCGTTCCTGTAGGATTTAAACAAGCTCCTTTAGTCGCTCCAGTCATTTGCCCTCCAATTCCAGGCTGTTTTCCAGTAAGGCGAGCATTCGAACTATTTCCTAAATAAATTTTACCTTTTCCTCTTAACTCATTTTTTGCATTTGAATCACAATTATTTTCTAGTTGTTCTACACCTGCATATGGAGTACCAGTAACATTTTTACAAGTTCCAGGCTCATCACCAGTGACATTATTGGATCTTCCGGTCATAGTTCCACTAATGTAATTATTATTTTGAGAAATACTTAAACCTACCTTTCTAGGTTCTGGTGAAGGCTTTGACCCGCAGAAACTCTCAAATTGCTGTGATCCAATATATTCATCTCCAGTAACATTTTTACAACTACCGCTTTCATTACCTGTCATTCGTTCTGATCTGCCAACTCCAGTTCCAGTAACTAAGTTTCCGTTGAGAGTATTATAAGAACCAACTTTCTCATAAGATTTGCCATCAGGTAATGGATCTGCACCAAGATACTGATCACCTGTTAGCTGATGACCAGATCCACTCTCATCTCCAGTAACAAGAGCTGATCTCCCTGGCAATGAACCAGAGACATGCTGACCATCTAAAGTTTTACTATGTCTTATTTTTGAAGGAGTTTTACTTACACCTCCACAATAATCTTGAGATAAGTTTGCGGAAGTATATTCTGTACCAGTAAGGTTCTTGCATGTCCCGGGTTCATTTCCAGTGACTAAAGTTGACCTACCAACTTCATTTCCAGTAACTTTATTACCAGAAGTAGTTGAACTTACATTAATTTTTGAAGGCTGAGCATAATTTAATTCTGAATTACAAAATTCATTAATAACTTCCGTTCCTAAATATTGAGTTCCGGTAATATCTCTACAAGTGCTTGACTCGTTTCCTGTCGTTTTTGAGGATCTATTAGCTTGAGTACCTGTAACAGTTTGACCTGAATTTGTTCCACTTTCACCAACTTTCCAATGAGCATCTGCTTTTTGTTTAGCGCCATTTCTATTTGGACCACAAGGTCGACATTTTCCATTACCTTTTATAGATGAAGCACCAGTTTTACTTCTCAATTCACGCACTCTCAATGCAATTTCCTTACTAGAAAGGTCAGGATCACCTCTTCTTGCTAATGAGGCAGCACTTGGATTTTGCTTTATAGCTGATTTACCATGCTTAGACTGTGCCTCTCTTCTAGCTAAAACAATATCTCTACTTGTATTAGCGATTACTTTTTTCTTTGGTCCTATCCTTCTTTTTTGATTTACCTTTTGCACAGACAAAGAGGTTTCAACTTTTACGGGAGTCTCAGCTTTGCTATCAACTAAATTTACAGAAGTTTCATTATTCTTTTTTGAAACAGATTCTGACCTTGTTCTATCAGAGGAATTCATTGCTGGTTTACCATGAGTTGATAAGGCCTTCCTTCTTTGAAGAACAAGTTGTCTACTTGTAAGAGTGGAGTTTTTTTGAGGTATATGACGTTTCTTTACAGGATTATTATTTTTTGAAACTACAGAAGACTTTTTTACGACAACAGCAGGACTTAATCTCGCATCTGATGCAGAGCGAACTCTATCCTGTTTAGTGCTTGAATTAGCTAGTGACTTTTTTCCTCCATCACTCATAGCAATTCTTCGTTCTAAAGCAATTTGTCTACTTGTTTTTTTTGTCATAGTCTTCAAATAAAAAATTCTTAAAAAATCTTTCTCCAAATATCAATTTTAATTATTTGGAGAAAGTTATTTAGGTGCTCTAATTAGCGACCTTGGAAAACGACAAACGCTGTACCTTGACTTTGTGTATAAGCGTCATAACCGATTATTCTTACATGATGATCAGGATATGCTCGGTGGCATGCTTCTAACTCACTTACGATAAGGTTAAGATCTTTTTCACCAAAAAACGGTAATTTCCAATATGACCAATAAGTTTGCATTGAACCACTTGGATGGACATGTTCAATAACAGGACTCCAACCTTGAGCAATTATGTATGCTATTTGATCATATATTTCATCCTGGGTCATCGGTGGTAAGAAACCGAATGTTTCCAGGGTTGCTACCGTTGCGTAGTCGCCGACTGTGCTCTGGAAAGGCATAATAAAAAATTTGTAAAATGTTTTGAAATTTAAGATTCAAATCAGAGGGTAAATAAAACCCTCTGATAATAAGAGCTAGTTTTGAACGTCAAGCTTATCGACAGTATCGAATTCAAACTTGATTTCTTTCCATGTTTCTAAAGCAATAGCTAATTCTGGACTATGCTTCGCAGCTTCCATCAGAATGTCTCTACTTTCTTTTTCGATTTCCCTACCAGCGTTACGCGCTTTTACGCAAGCTTCAAGGGCAACTCTATTAGCGGCAGCTCCAGCAGCTGAACCCCATGGGTGTCCATGTGTTCCTCCACCGAACTGAAGACAAGAGTCATCTCCAAAAATTGCAAGAAGAGCAGGCATATGCCAAACATGAATACCACCAGATGCAACCGCAAATACTCCAGGCATTGATCCCCAATCTTGATCAAAGAAATTACCTCTGGATCTATCTTCAGGAACGAATGATTCTCTTAAATTATCAATAAATCCAAGAGTTGTTTGACGATCACCTTCAAGTTTTCCAACAACAGTTCCAGTATGTAACTGGTCACCACCTGAAAGGCGAAGACACTTAGCTAATACGCGGAAATGAATACCATGTTTTGGATGTCTATCTATAACAGCATGCATAGCTCTATGTATATGGAGAAGCATTCCATTATTACGACACCAGTTAGCTAGACCGGTATTTGCAGTAAAACCACCTGTTATGTAGTCATGCATGATGATGGGCATATCAAGCTCTTTAGCAAACTCAGCACGTTGATACATCTCCTCAGGAGTTGTAGCTGTACAGTTTAAGTAATGACCTTTAACTTCACCTGTCTCTTGCTGAGCAAGTTTTACAGCTTCAGCAACAAATTCAAAACGCTCTCTCCATCTTTGGAATGGCTGAGAATTAATGTTTTCATCATCTTTAGTTAGATCGAGTCCGCCTCTCAAGCATTCGTAAACAACACGACCATAGTTTTTACCAGACAAACCTAGTTTAGGTTTAATAGTACAACCAAGTAACGGTCTACCATATTTGTTAAGACGATCTCTTTCTACTTGTATACCGTTTGGAGGTCCACCACATGTCTTAATAAAAGCCATAGGGAAACGTATATCTTCCAAACGTAGATGCCTTAAAGCTTTAAATCCGAATACATTACCAACTAAAGAAGTTAGTACGTTTGTAATAGAACCTTCTTCAAAAAGGTCTAAAGGATAAGCTATGAATGCGTAGAAAGATTCCTGATCTCCAGGAACATCTTCGATTCTGTAACAACGACCTTTATAAAATTCTAGGTCTGTTAGTAACTCAGACCAAACTGTGGACCAAGTACCAGTTGATGATTCTGCTGCAACCGCTGCTGCAACTTCCTCTCTGGGAACACCTTCTTGACCAGTGCATTTAAAGCACGCTAATAGGTCAGTGTCTAGGGGCACATATTCAGGAGTCCAGTAGGTGTCTCTGTACTCCTTAACCCCAGCGTCATACTTCTTACTCATAGATACTCCTTAGGTTTTTATAGGGAAATTATTCAAAAGCCTTTTGCTTTTAATTATCTAAAAATTAGTCCTTTTGTCCAAGGAAATTTCCGTTACCTAAAGCAGGTTCAACTTCTCTATGAGGACGAGCAATAATGTGAGCAGCGACTAGACCATCACCAACTCTTTCACAAGCATCAGCACCAGCTCTAACTGCTGCGTTAACTGCTCCAGTTTCGCCTCTAACTAAAACGGTTACATAACCGCCTCCAACAAATTCACGACCAATAAGGCGAACTTCTGCTGCCTTTGTCATTGCGTCTGCTGCTTCGATTGCAGGTACAAGTCCGCGTGTCTCGATCATGCCGAGAGCGATACCCATTGTTTCTGTAGCCATTGCCTACTAATTACTAAATGTGGAATGTTCATATCGAACAATGCTCTATAGAGGCCTGAAAAGTCAAGCATTTTTACCTAAAATTCGATTAATGTTTTTACTATGATACATAAGCTAAACTTATCACCCTTGGTATAATTGATAATTTACTCATTACAATATTCGGTCAGAGCATCAAAACATACAGTTGTGTTAATAAAAAATTTACATTATTTTATTCCGTACGAGACAGGCCCTGTCTGCTCAGGTGTGGAATGTTCAACCTTTCCTGTCTCCGTATCAAGCTTTCAGTTAAGATAAATTATATTTAATTTTACAATTTGAGTAAAACAACATTAATTATCGCTAGCGGCAATCCAAATAAGGTTTCTGAAATTACAGAGATGCTCAATGTTTTAAATTTAGAGGTAAAAAAACAGCCTGATTCTCTTAGTGTTGAAGAGACTGGCAAAACATATCTGGAGAATGCATTATTAAAAGCAAGAGCAGCTTCTATAAGAACAAACTCATGGGCCTTGGCAGATGATTCAGGATTAGAAGTAGATTTTTTAGAAGGTAAACCAGGAATTTTTTCAGCAAGATATGCAAAAAACAACTCTGAAAAACTAAAAAAGTTATTAAATGAACTTGGAGATACACCATATAGAAGTGCAAGACTTATTAGTTGCATGGTCCTATGCGATCCAAATGGCGAATTAGTTAAAGAAACTACTGGAATTTGCTGGGGAGAAATTCTTAAAAAACCAAAATATCCGAACGGAGAATTTGAATCAATTTTTTGGGTTAAAGAAGCTAATAGAGTTTATGGAGAGTTAAATGATTCTCAATTATCAAAATTAGGAAGTAGAGGAAAAGCCGCAAGAGAACTTGCTCCTTTTTTAAAAAAAGAATTAGGTTTAAGTTAAATATTAATAATTAGATATTTGTTCTATAGCATTAATTGAAGCTGCTGCTGCCTCCTCAACATCGCCTTCTTTACCAGCTAAAGTTAATCTTCCAAAGGCTCCAACAGCTTTAACATCAACAACAGTTATATTTGAGGCCTTTTCTGCTTCATTAGCGGCTTTTAAAACATAACCTGCAGGCTCAGTTTCAAGAATAAACATACTCATACCTGATTGAATCATTGAACCACTTCTATTTTGTCTGTTAATTAAAACTGAATGATCAGGGGTTATCGCTCGAATAATTTCGGTCCAACTTGTTGTAGGTTTTGTTCTTTTTCTTACTTCGCTCCCAATAGCATCAAGAACAACATCTCCAGAATGTAAAACAGTACTTTGGTCCTTATGGTAGAGAGCAAATGAACCAAATTCTCTTTCTACAATCATCTGTCCTAGACGCACATTACTAGCTTTTAATGCTATGTCAGTAACCCTATGGATCGCCATCCCAGGAGAAACTTCCATCCATAGGCATGAATCTCCAGGGATTGGCAAAAAACCTCTACTTACTGTTCCCATATATGCAGCTAACTGAGGCTGTAGAGAATCGAGGAAAACATAGGTTCTTAATTCAATCTGTTCAACTTGACTAGCTTGTCTAGAAACTAAAGACTTTTCTGAGTCGGTAGTTATAAATCCACCAGCATTTGCCTGAGATTGAATCTCAGAACCTGTAACTACAGCACGTTTATTCTTTCGGTCTACCCTATTTAAGCTAGATGTTGGTTCCATTCATGAGACTATAACTTATTATCGATCCGTTTTTCTATTAAATTTACTTGCATAGTTTCCATGAACCGATAACTTCAATTTAAATAGGCATCAAAATCATGGCATCTTCTCAAGAGAAATCAATCAGTTCTTCAATAGGAACAGATGAATTAAGCTCAGAAAAAACCCTAGGATTAGTTAGTTTAAGCTTGATGCAGAAATTGTCTCAAAAAGATCCTACATTTAGCTGGCTAATAGATGAAAATTCTGAGAGTAAAAACCTAAATAATCTTAGAAATAGACTTGAATTAACAGAATTAGCAATAAAAACAGGTGCTCCATTAAGTACTTCAGAAGTTTCTATTTTAATGGGGGCTAAACCAGGGAAATCTAAGGTCGAAAGAGGAGGTTTATTAGCTACAAAAATCTCAAGAAATGTTTGGAAAATTACTAAGCTTAACGATGAAAATAATTATTGGAGAAATTAAAATGACAATCTTTTTAGATTTAAAAATTTAATCATTTGCGTTTTTAAACATTCATATAAGTTTTATAAATCTATTCAATTTGTAAGAGAACTTAATCAATTACTTTCTTTAAATTAAAAAATTATGCATGCTTTAGAAATAAGCTCTTAAAACTTATTGAATGAATAAAGTAGAATTTTATAAAGAAACTGGTCCAAGAGAGGTTTTTTGTGGATTGACCTCAATAGTTTGGTTACATAGAAGAATGCCTGATGCTTTTTTTCTTGTAGTTGGTTCAAGAACATGTGCTCATTTAATCCAAAGTGCTGCGGGAGTAATGATTTTTGCTGAACCAAGATTTGGAACAGCCATATTGGAAGAAAAAGATTTAGCTGGTCTTGCAGATGCGCATGAAGAGCTTGATAAGGTTGTTAACGATCTGATAGCTAGAAGACCAGAGATAAAAACTCTTTTTCTTGTAGGTTCTTGTCCTAGCGAAGTAATTAAGCTTGATTTAGCAACAGTTGCAGAGAAATTAAACAAAAGATTTTTAGGTCGAGTGCAATTTTTAAACTACTCAGGTAGTGGAATAGAAACTACATTTACTCAAGGTGAAGATGGAGCACTTAAGGCTTTAATACCATTAATGGAATCTACAGATGAAGAAAAATTATTAATAGTTGGGACTATCGCCAATAATGTAGAAGATAGATTTAAGAAAATTTTCAAAAATATAGGGATAAACAATGTTGAAAGTTTTCCACCAAGGCAATCCACGGATTTACCAAAAATTGGAACTAATACAAAAGTTTTATTAACTCAACCTTATTTAAGTGATACTGTAAGAGATTTACAACATAGAGGTTGCGAGATATTATATGCTCCTTTCCCACTCGGCATTGAGGGAAGTACTAAATGGTTATTAGCAGCTGCTGAAGCATTTAAAATTCCAGCTCTCAAAGTTCACGAGGTAATTGCTCCCCTAGCAAATAGAGCAAGGCAAGCAATGGAATCACATAAAAAGATATTAAAAGGTAAGAATTTATTCCTTTTACCGGAATCGCAACTTGAAATATCATTAGCAAGGTTTTTACACAATGAGTGCGAAATGAATCTAATTGAAGTTGGCACTCCTTACTTAAACAAAGAATTAATGGAAGAAGAACTAAATCTATTACCTGAGAATACAAAAATAGTAGAGGGTCAACATGTAGAGAATCAATTAGATCGTGTAAGGGAATCGCAGCCTGATTTAGTTGTCTGCGGGATGGGATTAGCTAATCCTTTGGAGGCAGAGGGCATTCATACAAAATGGTCCATTGAAATGGTATTTAGTCCAATTCATGGTATTGATCAGGCTGCGGATTTAGCAGGCTTATTTTCTAGGCCCTTAAAGAGAAATCAAATACTTACAACAAAAACTTTAGCTACTCACAAATAACAAAATTATGGAATTAACTCTTTGGACATATGAAGGCCCACCTCATGTTGGTGCTATGCGTATTGCATCTTCAATGAAAGATTTACACTACATACTTCATGCTCCGCAAGGAGATACTTATGCCGATCTACTTTTTACTATGATAGAAAGAAGAGGTAAAAGACCTCCAGTAACTTATACAACTTTTCAGGCAAGAGACTTAGGTGGTGATACTGCAGAATTAGTTAAAAGAAATATTTCAGAGTCTGTGGAGCGATTTAAACCAAAAGCACTTTTGGTGGGTGAAAGTTGTACGGCAGAATTAATACAAGATCAACCAGGAGCCCTAGCAAAAGGGATGGGATTTGATATTCCAATTGTCAACTTAGAATTACCCGCCTACAGTAAAAAAGAGAATTGGGGTGCTTCAGAAACTTTTTATCAATTAATCAGAACTTTACTAAAAGAGGCTGCTAATGAAAAAAGCAAAATAAGTCCACAGAGGTGGAAGGAACTGGGTCGAAGACCAAAAGTGAATTTATTGGGACCAACCCTTCTTGGATTTAGATGTAGAGATGATGTAATAGAAATTCAAAGAATCCTTTCGGAGCAAGGTATAGATACAAATGTAGTTTCTCCTCTTAATTCAAGTCCAGATGATATCAAAAGATTAATAGATGCAGACTTAAATATCTGTTTATATCTTGAAATTGCAGAAGCTTCATGTGAGTGGCTTAAACGAAATTTTGGAATGGAATATACCACTACTATCCCAATAGGAATTGAGAATACAATTAATTTCATTAATGAAGTACACAATAAATTAGATCTTCCACTAACAAATAAAGAAGAGTTAGAAAACAAATCAAAACTTCCATGGTATTCAAAGTCAGTTGATTCTAATTATTTAACAGGCAAAAGGGTTTTTATTTTTGGAGATGGAACTCACGCAATTGCAGCAGCGAAAATAGCTAAGGAGGAGCTTGGTTTTGAGGTAGTAGGATTAGGGACTTATAGCAGAGAAATGGCAAGAAAAGTTAGAGGAATCGCGAAAGATTTAGATTTAGAAGCACTCATAACAAATAATTACCTTGAAGTTGAAGATGCAATAAAAAAGACATCTCCTGAACTAGTTTTAGGAACACAAATGGAAAGACATAGCGCCAAAAGACTTGGTATACCATGCGCAGTTATAAGTACACCTATGCATGTCCAAGATGTTCCAGCAAGATATAGCCCTCAAATGGGATGGGAAGGCGCAAATGTAATTTTTGATGACTGGGTACATCCATTAATGATGGGATTGGAAGAACATTTAATTGATATGTTCAAACATGATTTTGAATTTGTTGATGGACACCAAAGTCATTTAGGACACACAGCAGTTAAATCTCAAAATCATGAGGATAAAAATAAAACAGAAAATATCGAGTCAGGGGTTAATGAAATAATTTGGACAGACTCGGGAAAAGCAGAATTAACGAAAGTTCCTTTTTTTGTCCGAGGTAAAGTAAAAACAAATACTGAAAAATATGCTTTATCGAAAGGGCTTGCAGAAATTAGCGATGAAACGCTCTATGATGCAAAAGCATTTTTCAGCTGAAATTACATAATTTATAAAACTAAAACATGAGTATTTACACTTAAAGTATAAAGAATTACTTCATAATGCTCTTTTGCAGTCTCGAATTTGCTTATTTATTGTTAATAAATAAATATTTATTTATAAATATATCCAAGGTGGCATTTTCCCTGCAAGAATAAATATATATGTGATTATTTAAGCTTTAATGACAAGTACCATAAATAAACCCCTTGATGGAGAAGGAAGTGTTCAAGTCAAGCAAGATCCAAAAGTTAAGATAGAAGAAGGAGCTCTTGTCATAGCTGTTTATGGAAAAGGAGGAATTGGAAAATCTACAACATCTTCAAATCTCTCTGCCGCCTTCTCAAAATTAGGTAAGAAAGTTTTACAAATTGGTTGCGATCCAAAACACGATAGTACTTTCACTTTGACACATTCGATGGTTCCTACCGTCATAGATATTTTAGAAGAAGTAGATTTTCATAGTGAAGAGCTTAGACCAGATGATTTTATGTTTGAAGGCTTTAATGGGGTGATGTGTGTTGAAAGTGGAGGACCTCCAGCAGGAACAGGATGTGGAGGATATGTGACCGGTCAAACAGTAAAGCTTTTAAAAGAACATCACCTTCTAGAAGACACCGATGTAGTTATTTTTGATGTTTTAGGTGATGTTGTTTGTGGAGGATTCGCTGCTCCCCTTCAACATGCAAACTATTGTTTAATAGTAACTGCAAATGATTTTGACTCAATTTTTGCAATGAATCGAATAGTTTCAGCAATTAAGGCAAAGGCAAAAAACTATAAAGTTAGATTAGGAGGAGTTGTTGCAAATAGATCCAAAGATACAGATCAAATAGATAAATTCAATAAAGAGGCAGGTTTAAAAATAATGGCTCATTTCAAAGATGTTGATGCGATTAGAAGATCAAGACTAAAAAAATGTACTATTTTTGAAATGGAACAAACTGAAGATGTTATTGAAGTTCAAAATGAATATTTATCTCTTGCTAGAAATATGTTAGAGAATGTAGAGCCTCTAGATGGCAATCCTCTTAAAGATAGAGATCTCTTTGACTTATTAGGATTCGATTAAGTTAAATTCTTAATATTATTTTAAACCAACCAATTTCATAGATAAATCCCAAGTCTTCTGTGAAAGTTCACTATCAATTATTCTTTTTGAAAGTTTCTGAGAAAATACTTTCCCAACTAATTTTTGTCTATTTCCCCAACTCCAATGAACTCCTGACTGAAATAGATCACTATCTGTTGCAACTGAAGCAACTCTTTGACCAGCTAATTTTTCGGTGACGTATCCTCTAGTAATGTATTTCTGAAATAGTGGAAATAGTAATCTAAATATCCAAGGAGTATTTCTAAACAACTTACTATTAGCAACACAACCTGGATAAAGTGAATTACATATAATTTTTTCAGGAGGATATCTTTTTGCTAATTCTTGAACAGTTATCATATTGCATAACTTACTATCTTTATAAGCTTTCCCAGGTTTAAATTTTTTTCCATTTGCCATACTTATAGGAGAGAGAAAGCCTTTTTCAAAACCAGCTAAATCTCCTAAATCAGCAGGTGCTGGAATGGGAATTTTCCCTCCTAATTCAATGTAATTTGCGGTCACAGTTCCCAGAATGGTGATTCTGGAAGTAAATGAAATATTCTTTCCATTCAAATTAATATCTTTATCAGAGTTAATTAAATCATTAATTAAAAGATTAATTAATAAAAAGTGACCAAAATGATTAACTGCCATTGAATTTTCAAAACCCTGAACAGATCTCTCTGGTCTCCTCAAACGTGGTTTATAGACTGCCGCATTACAAATAAGTATTTTCAACGCATCTTTAAATTTTGTAGAAATTTCTTGGGCACCTTCCCTAACTTTATTTAAATCTGACAAATCAATTTCAATAAAACTAATTTTATTTAAATCATCTCGACTTAAAAAGATTGAGGCTGCATCGAGAGCTCTTTTATTCGAACGATTAATCGCAACGACCTTCCAACCAGAAGTAATTAAGGGTTTAAGGGTATTTAATCCCACTCCAGATGTAGTCCCGTAATAAGAACAACTCCTTGTTTCAACTTTTCCACGAGCAATAAGCCTCACTAACACTTTCGATAATACAAATTAAAAATTTTCAATTGCATTAACGCCATATTACTCTCATAACGTCACGAGATATCATTTGATCTTGATCCTTCATAAATCTTTGCTGACCTTGATGTGATAATAAGTTGTCAAATCTTTTTGTTAATTTCTTAAATCTATCTTTTTCATATAAATAAGAATCTTTTATTTCTTTTAGTCTTGAGATCCTTAATTGAGTTGTATTTCCTATTTTAATCAAACTTATAAATGCTAATAAAAATAAACAAATTTTTAATAATAAATAAGTTGTAGCTAGAAGATCTTTTTCTTTTTTTGAGACTATATTTTTTTTTCGAAATTCATCTTTATTTAAGTTATTTATAATTTTTGAATCTTCAACATATTTATTTAAATTCATATTATGAAAAAATTAAAAATTTAAAAAAATTTATTTATATATTTAGTATTAACATATAAATATTAAAAGCCAAATTTAACAAATTTAAATTTTGAAAAATATGATTAACTTAAAAATTTTTAATTTTTATATTTTTAATATAGAAAATTACATTAATCATTTAACAGGTATTAATAAAATATACCTAAAACTACTAAAGAAATTTTTAAACTACCATATAAAACTAATTTTGATTTATAAGAAAAAAGCATTGATTATTTCGACCGTTAAGTCATCAGGTCATCAACAAATGTCTATTGATATTGATTTACTAGAAAAAACTATTTCAAATAATAATATTCTTTTTACTTTAAGATTTTACTTATGGGAAGGTAATTGGATTTCAATTGGATTTCACCAAAAGAATTATCCTGAACATTGGAAAGATTTGAGAGAAAAAGGCTTAATTAATATAGTTAGAAGGCCCTCAGGCGGTGGAGCAGTTTTGCACTCTGGAGGCATTACTTATGCCTTAACTTTTAATAAGCCTGAATATAAGAAATTCAGTTATCAATTTGTAAATATTTGGCTAATAAAAAGTTTCGCTTTATTAGGTATTACTTTAAAAAATGGATCTGTCAAAAAAGGGAGCATCAAGGAAAATTGTTTTGGTACAAATTATATTTCTGACCTAGTAGATGAAAATGGAAATAAAAGAATAGGTAGCGCTCAGTATTGGAAAAAGGGTTCATTTCTACAACATGGAGAGATACAATTAAATCCACCATTTGATTTATGGACAAAAATCTTTGGCCAAATACCCCCTCAACCTTTTGGTCTGAAATTAAGTAATGAGAAAATTATTAAACACTTAGAAAACTCTTTTCTAGAAAATTATTCCGATTCATCCATAGAAAATATTTTTTTAAAACCTTTTGAAATTACTAAATATTAAATATCACCTTTACTCTTCATTAATTTGATTATCTTTGGTAATTCAATACCTAAAGGATAATTACTTTTCGATTTAATCTTATTCAAGATTTCATTAGAAATATTAAAACCTAACTTCTTAAGAACAAACAAACCAATATTTTTCCTATCTAAGAATCCCATTGGGATGCCATAAGGATTTGTTATTAAAATTAAACCTTCATTAGTTTTTTCAATTTTTTCGATAATTTGCCAAAGTGGAGCATTCTCAAAAATGCTTGGGAAATTATTTATTGATTTATTAAATTCACTTACTATTTTTAAATCCCATTTTTTAATTGGAATATTCTTCAAAACATCAACTGAAATAAAACCATCCCATCTACCATTTTTAGTTATAAAAAAATAACTATCTAAATTATTTTCATCTTTTATCAATCTATTAAACTGTCTTAAGGTTAAATCAAATTCAATTTTTCTTATCGGTTTTAATTTTAATTCATTAATATTCTTAGATTTTAAAATTTTTTCAATTTTTAAATATTGATTATCAGATTTTGAGATATTTATTCCAAATATTGATAATAAACATAATATTAATCCATAATAAAAATTTAAACTAAATAGTAAAAAAACACCAATGGTAAGAAGAAGTATTGATAATAAAAGTGTAAATTTATTTAAAGAGGATTCTACCTTTATTCCTGTTGCCAGAATAATACCAAATTACACTTTTGAGCAAATTACCACCATCCAAAGTGCCAACTGGTATTAAATTAAATATTCCAAGAAATAAATTTAAAACTCCAACTCTAGTAATTATATTTATGAAAATTTGCTCTTTAGTTTCACTAAGATTACTAATTAAAAATAAAAAGATCGATGTAAGAAAACATAAGAAAGGTCTTACAAGAGATATTTTTATATTACCTAATGCATTTTGACAATATTCTTCTATTTGCAAAACTGCGCCAAGGAAAAAGAAGGTAATATTTTTAATTTTAACTCCTTCACTAATGCAAATATATGTATGAAAAATCTGATGGAATATTATTGAGCATAATAAAAGAAATGATGTGAAGAAACCTATTATCCAAGCCTCTTGCTTATTGAATATATCACTTGATGTTAGATTAATTTGATCACTTATACTCCATGAGAATAAGAAAAGGAGAACGATCCAATAAGGATGAATTTTAAAAGGCACTCCCCATATTTTTAAAACTTGCCAGCCTCTCAAAAATAAACTCCGTTATAGTTATTAATAAGTTCATTCTACCCATTAAAAAAAATTATAATTTGAAAATGTTGGAAGCTAAAACTCTTGTAAAAATTTGCGGTATAACTTCTGTTGATCAAGCACTCCAGATTGCTAAGCTAGGAGCTGATGCAATAGGAGTAATTTCAGTAAAAGAATCACCCAGATATGTCTCGCCTCAGAAAAAAAAAGATATTTTTAGAAATCTTAAGAAAAATTTTCCACATGTAAAAAGAGTTTCTGTAGTAAAAAATATACCTCTAGAATTGATTTCCATAAATTCTTTTGAATTTGAGAATGTCATACAGCTTCATGGAGATGAAGATCTTTCATATTCCAAAAAACTTCGTAGGAAATTACCTCAAATTGAACTATGGAAAGCGTTTAGGATAAAAGATAGAGAAAATATTAGAGAAATTGAGCTTTTTTCTGATTTCATTGATGCTGTACTTTTAGATTCTTGGAACGAAAAAACATATGGAGGTTCAGGAATAAGAATAAATTCTAAATATCTAAAAGAATTAAATTTCAGCAAGCCTTGGTTACTCGCAGGTGGAATATCTATAGATTGGTTAAAACAAATTCTTATTGATATCAAACCAGATGGTATTGATGTTTCAAGTAGTATTGAAAGCTCCCCAGGGATAAAAGATTTGAATAAAACTAAGAAACTTTTAAATCTAATTAAAGGATAGTATATTATTTATAAAATTTTAAAGCCAAAACTAATTACAAGATAAACCACCAGGTTGATTTTTAACAAGTTCAAAAAACTCTTGTTTAAGACTAGGATCATGTCTAAAATCACCTCTTACTATAGAATTTATCATACTTGTATTAGGCTCTTTAACACCTCGCCAACACATGCAATAATGTTTTGCTTTAACAAGAATTGCAAGACCTTTTGGTTCACATAGACGTTCAATTTCATCAGCCAAAATCATAACGGCCTCCTCTTGTATATGTGGTCTTGAAAAGACCCAATCAGCAACTCGTGCAAATTTTGAGATGCCAATAACCTTGTCACCTGGCTTAATTCCAATCCAACAATCTCCAATTATTGGGACCATATGATGTGAGCAAGCAGAACGAACACTTATAGGTCCAAGAGTGTATATTTCATCTAAATTTTTAGCATTTGGAAAATCTGTAACAGTAGGTCTTTTATGATATCTACCTTTGAAGACTTCTCTAAGATACATCTTTGCAACTCTTTCTGCAGTCTCTTGTGAATTATGATCATTTTCAATATCAATAACTAAAGACTTTAATAAATCCCTTACTTTAGAGGCAACCTCTTTTTGCAAATGCTCTAATTCTCCAGGATTAATAAAATCTGAAATATTGTCATTTGCGTGGAATCTCTTTTTTTGAAGTATTATTCTGTTTCTAATTACATCAGAAATTTTTTTATCTACTTCTTTTTTAATATTTTCACTTGGAGTGATAGTCATGAATAATTATTTAAATCTTGAAAATTTATTAATACTTTATATATAAAAGTTTAAATGCACTAAGTAACTATATCACATTAGTGGGTTACTCATAGGTAATTAGTAGCAACAAATTCCTCGAAATAATACTTTTAAAAAAATTTAGAAAGCTCCAGTAGCAGGCATAAGAGTAAGATCCTCAATCAGCTGAGATTTAGGTTGCTCAGCAATAAAAAGAATAGTTTCTGATACTCTATCGGAGGACAGCATTGAATCTTTATTAAAATCAGAATTTACAAATTCAGAATCCCAAAGTGGAGTATTTACTGAACCCAAAGTGATAGTGCATGCTCTTATTGAATTTTTTCTTTCCTCCTCTCTTAAACATTTTGTGAAGCTAGCCAATGCAGCCTTTGATACACAGTATGCGCCCCAATTTGGGAAAGCATTATTTGCAGCATGACTGCTAACATTGATAATCAAACCGCCTTTAGTTCTCATTAAAGGAACTATACATGAACATATTTGGAAAACGCTGGTAAGATTTACTTGAATTATTTCTTGCCACTTATCTAGCGGCATACTTACTAATTCTCCATTAAAGGCAAACCCAGCATTATTAATTACAACTGTTGGACATCCATAACTTTTAATACATTGATTTAAGTATTGATCGACCTTATCAGATTGTGATAAATCAAATGCCAATATATTAATTTGTACACCAGTATTTGATAATTCATTTTTTAGATCTTGTAGTTTTCGTATATCTCTTCCTAACAAAATTAAATTCCAACCTGCTTTTGCAAAAGTCTGAGCAGTTGATCTTCCTATACCCTTTGTTGCTCCAGTAATAAGTGCTAGTTTCAATTTAATAATAGATAATTAATAATTTAATCTTGAATTTCTTCAAGATTAACAGATTCAATGAATTTTCCTAATACCCTGAATTTAGAGTATCTTTTCTCTAATAATTCTTCATTTGTCATTTTAAGTAATTCATCCAAATGCTTTTCTATTGAACTTTTAAGTGTTTCTCCTGCGTGAAGAGGAGCCCAATTATTACCACCTGCAGGTTCTGGTAAAACCTCATCAATAATTCCCAACTTTAATAAATCTTGACCAGTAATTTTTAACGCTGATGCTGCTTCTGGCGCCTTAGCAGCATCTCTCCATAAGATAGAGGCACATGCTTCAGGGCTAGCAACTGTATAAACACTATGTTCAAACATTAATAATCTATCTGCTACTCCTATACCCAATGCACCACCAGAACCTCCTTCTCCAATCACAGTAGCAATAATTGGAACCTTGAACCCAAACATTTCTCTTAAATTTCTAGCGATAGCTTCACCTTGCCCTTGTTCTTCTGCTGAAAGCCCCGCATAGGCTCCTGGAGTATCAATGAAAGTTAATATTGGCAAACTAAATCTATTTGCATGTTTCATTAACCTTAAAGCTTTTCTGTATCCTCCTGGTTTTGCCATTCCAAAATTTCTAATAACATTTTCTTTAGTATCTCGTCCTTTTTGATGACCTAATAATAGTACCGATCTATTATTTATTGAGCCAATACCACCAATTAAAGCCATATCATCTCCACCATTTCTATCTCCATGTAATTCAATCCAATCTTCACAAAACATCTGTATAAAATCAAAAGTACTTGGTCTTTGAGGATGTCTTGCTACTTGAATCTTTTGGGATGGAGTAAGTGATCTAAAAATTTCTTCCCTTCTTCTCGTTGCAAGAGTCTCTAATTGAAGCAGTTGTTGACTAACATCAACTTCTGAGTCACGAGCCAATTCACGAATTTGTTCAATTTGTTTCTCTAACTCTACTAAAGGTTTTTCAAAATCCAGAAGAAATCGTCTTGGCATAATAAACTATACAGGTAATGGATTAATATGCTTATCAAGTCCTATGGCGGAAAATCCATGTTTTTCTGAAGCAGCTCCAATAAACTCCATTTTCTCAAGTGTAATATTATTTCTACCCCAACTAAAATTAGTATGACATTTTTCAAATTCTAAAATCATTGCCTCTGCAAAACATGCAAACATTTCTCTTTGAGGATTTTCCATCTCAGCTAATTCCATCATATTCCAACCAATATCATTAAAAAACTTAACTATCCCTCCCTTTAGAATATGAATATCATTTCCTTTAAATTTTTCATCAAGATTCTTTGGATACCCTCCATCAATCATTAAACAAGGTCTTTTAAGCCTAGAAATATCAATTTCCATTGTTTTAGGCATACTAGCAACCCAAACAACAATATCAGCTAGTGGTAAAGCTTCATTTAAAGTTTTGATCTCTCCTCCATTCAACTCCTTTTGGAGTGCAATTAATGGTTCTTGCTGTCTAGCTACCATTAGCAATTCTCCTATACCTGTTTTTTTAGTAAGCCATCTACATACAGCGCTACCAATATCACCAGTAGCTCCAACAACTGCAACACTTGATTTTTTAATATCAATACCAACTTTTGGAGCATTAATTTCAAGTTGTCTGCAGATAACCCATGCAGTATGTGTATTACCTGTTGTAAATCTTTCCCACTCCAGAGAGGTATTTCTTATTTGTTTATGTTGTAGCAAATTAAAATTTTCAAAAATAATTGAAGTAAAACCTCCTAATGCGGTAATATTAATTCCTTTCTTTTGAGCCAACTCCATTGCATTAAGAACTTTTCTTCTGGCGGTTTTAAATCTAGAAAGCATCTCAGGAACAAAACATGAATCAATATATGAACCTTCTATTGAAACGCCTACAGCACTCTTAACTTCCACATTCTCTACAAGTTGAGGTGGCGCCATGCACCATACATCCAAATCGCCTTCTGCTATATGATCAAAGCCTAAGATTGAAGCTTTTCTTTTTGCATCCGCAAAACTTGTGGAGTGGCCAATTAGCCCAAACATTGAGACTTTTTTTGAAATAAAACTTACGGTATGAACAATAGCATACAGCTATTTCTAAAGTGAATAAAATTTTAGATAAAAATATTAAACAGTTTTATTTATTTAAACAATTGCAGCCATAGCCATTCTTGCTATCTCTCTATTATCAAGGCCCATCTCAAGTAAAGCATCTTGATATGCGATCATAAACTCTTCCATAAGTTCTTCTTTATCCATAGATAAAATTGCTGCATCATCTGCAACTTGATCTAACATTTTTTTTATTAGAGGTAAATTTGCTTTGTTAGCAGCTATTAATTCATTTTTACAAGTATGTAAATTTTCTTTTAACCATTTTTCCCCATAATTCAAGTGTAAATATTCATCATTTACAACACCTTGAGTTATCTTTTTCGCGAATGGATCTGCAACTCTTATGTAAACATGATAAGCAGAAATAGCAAAAGCCTCGATTAATATCGCTTGTATTAATAAACATGTAGTTAAGTTTTCATTCTCTAGAGCAGTTTGAAAATTTCCATGTAATTTAGAGAAAAATTCTTTAGCAAAAACCATATCAGCTTCAACACTCAAATTTTTACCACAAGCAATAAAACCTCTTTTATGTTTTAATTCCATTTTAGCGAGTTTTGTTAGTTCCTCACTATCTTTAGGTAGAAGAGATGCGATAGAAATGTAATTATCATAAGCCTCTTGTTCTCCTTCGATAACAATCGCATTAATCCTGCTGTAAGCATCCTTATAAGCATCAGTTGTAAAATCAGGTAAATTTCCTGAATTTTCATCAACTTGATGCTCTAAATTAGGTTTTTTATTAGATTCTAGAGTTTGCATGTTGGTAAAGCTTTTGTTCATTATGCAATGAGTTTACACAATTATAATGAAAATATGTAGATATCATGAAAATAGTTTCAATTTTTAAACCACTTCCTCAAACGAACAATGAATAATATCTATTTGAACATCAGAAAACTATTCATTTGGCCAATCAGAAGACATCAAACTAAGAAACAATTTATACCAATGTTTTACTAAAAGCTTTCTTAAATCATTGCCTAGTTTTTCATTCGCCCCTCTACTATCACCGATTACTCCTGATTTACTTAAATCATTTGTCATCCAAGCAGTAGGAGAATCTCCTTCAAGACTCCATCCTTCTGGGATCTTTTGTGAAAATCCTTCAAAAGGTCTCTCAGCTCCAACAATCTCTGGTTTAATCGCCAACATCAAGCTTGTTTCCGCTAAAGAGGCATGAAGACCATTTCAATTTCATTCTGAGGCAAAAGATCACTTAAACCTTTAACTCCACTCCAAATAAAACAAGGAAAAATATTAAGATTAGGAGCAATTTTTCTTAATTCTCTCGCTGCTGTATTTAAAAGAGATATTTGCCCACCATGCCCATTTAACAAAATTAATCTTTTAAAACCCATTTCAGAAAGTTGTTTGCCTATTTCGAGAATTATTGATGTTATGAGATTTGAGGATATTGATAAAGTACCATCAAAGCTTAAATGTTCAGGAGAGAACCCAATATATTGAGTGGGTATTTTCAAGAGTGGTAATTCCTCAGGCAATATTTTTAAAACATCATTTACAATTTCATCAACAAAAATACTATCTGTTGCTAATGGAAGATGAGGGCCATGTTGCTCAACGGCGCCAAACGGCCAAATGATGGTTGATCTTTTCTGTGCAGCAAAAGTACTTATTTCTGTCCAAGATAAATATTCGTATTGATTACGTATTGATTTATGGTTCATTATTATAGATTTCTAAGGAATTACCTTAGAATGTGTAAAAATTTATCTAATTTTATTTTACCTATGAAGGGAGTAAGTGATAATAATGCCCCAAAGAAGATTAAATCTAAGGGCAATCAAAGTGAATTGAAGAAACCTTTGCAGGTTCTTCAATTAAATAAAAAACACATTGACAATGATACATTTAAAGATTCTTCAACTAATGAGAACCTTTCTAGTAATAATGATGACTCATATTCAATGCAACAAAAAGATTTTGAATTAGAAAGCGAAAAATTAAATACAAATTCCTTAGAGAAAGAAATTCAATATAAAAATGCTGAACAATCAAATCTAAGCTTTAATAATCTAGAAAAGCCACAAGTCCTAAGTGAGGTAAATAAAGTATTTGAAGAGGAAAGAATAGTAGATGAATACGACTTTGATGAAGATCAATTTTTAGCAGCACTTAATGAGAATGAGCCAATTGGTCTTACTGGAGAAACCATAGGGGGTAAAATAATTGCTCTTGAAAGCGATGGAGTTTATATAGATATTGGAGGGAAAGCTCCTGGTTATATGCCAAAAAAAGAATGTGGGCTAGGCGTAATTACAAACTTTAAAGAGAAATTTCCAATTGGTCTAGAAATGGAAGTATTAGTTATAAAAGAGCAAAATGCGGATGGGATGGTTACGGTAAGTGCAAGAGCATTAATTTTAAGAAAAAGCTGGGATAAAGTTAGTAAAATTTCTAGGAGCGGAGAATTAATAAATGTCTTAGCAAATGGCTTCAACAGAGGAGGATTAACTTGCGATATTGAAGGATTAAGAGGTTTTATTCCAAGATCACAATTAGAAGATGGTGAAAATTATCAATCATTATTGAATAAAACTCTGAAAGTAGCTTTCCTAGAAGTAAATCCAGAATCAAAAAAATTAGTCCTATCGGAGAAGAAAGCCACAATCTTACAAAAATTTGAAACTCTTAAGTTAGGTCAACTAATCGAAGGTAAAGTTCTAGCTGTAAAGCGTTACGGATTTTTCATTGATTTAGGTGGAGCCAGTGGATTACTTCACCAATCATCACTAACAAAAGGTCATATAAGAGACTTGAGAGAAGTTTTTGTAGAGGGAGAGCTTGTAAAAGCATTAATTACAGAGATTGATAGAGAAAAAGGGAGAATAGGTCTAGATACAGCCTTATTAGAAAATTCTCCGGGAGAATTATTAATAGAAAAAGAAAAAGTTATGAATGAAGCTAATGAGAGAGCTCAAAAGGCACAAACTCTATTTCAAGGGAAAGATTAATAAAAATGATACCTTCAAAAACAAATAGCTTTCAATTAGATCTAAAAAATTCTGATTGGGAATTGGATTTTTATTCAAGACCAATTATTGAAAAGAACGGAAAAAAAAGGTGGGAATTAATAATCTCATCAACAAAAAGTTTTGAATCACCAGAAATTTTCTATTGGAATAAAATTTGTCCTGCTAATAAGGTTAATTCTATTTGGCTGACTAGTGCCTTAAAAGAAGCAATTATTGAGGCTGAACAAAAAGGTTGGAGAAAACCTGAAAAAGTTAGATTTTGGAGATCTTCGATGAAATCGATAATAAAGAAATCTCTTGAAAATTTAGAGCTTGAATCTTTAGTGAGCAGGAGAACATACACATTATTTGAAAGACTAAATTATCTTGAAAATGACATATATCCAAAAGAGAAGGGTTTTGTTAAAGGAGTATTAGCTCCTAATTTTACAGCTCAAATAGCAAATGAACCTAAACCTTTGCCTGAAGCTGTTAGAGGAGAATCATTAACATTCTCAGAGATATCAATCAGAGATCTAAGAGCAGCACAATCTTGGCCTATAGAATTTGGAGATATTTTTCCTGTAGAAGAACATATCAAGGATGATCACCTTATTCCAGGTCTCAGACTTTTTAGTAAAAATAGGGCAATTGCTCTTGCAGCATGGTTTAGTAGTCTTGAACCCGTAAAGCTTCTTATCGATAAGGATAGACTTATACTTGAAGCGCTTGAAAATGATAAATGGTTAGTTACTGATTTACCTCCTAATGAAGCCCAAGAACTACATAAGAAATTTATTACTTCTAAATCAAATAGCTCTGGTTACCAATTTATTTCAATTCAAACTACACCTTACATTGAAAAGTTTGCGGGTTTTTGGATGCTTAAAGATGTTGAATTAATAAATTAAAAAATAATTTGAATTATTATTTAACTCAAAATTATTTGAAATCAAGAATCAAATTCCAAAAAAACTTTACTTTTCTAAATGACATCAAAATTAATTATTATTTATCTCCATTATTAAAAAGAAATAACTTCATTCATGCTTTTTTCACTAAGGAAAGTTCAAAAATCGATATAAATTCACATGGAGAAAAGTTAATAAAAAATATGCATAATAATTGTGTTCTCAAACAAATTCACAGTAATAATATCGCTTTTACAAGTGAATTGAATTCTCAGAGCATTGTTAATGCCGATGGATTAATTTGTGATAACAAAAATCAGAATTTATGGATCTATACTGCTGATTGTATGCCAATTTTATTTGCAGATAAATACCAAAGAAGAATAGCCGCTATTCATTGCGGAAGGAAAGGATTAGAAAAAAATATAATTACTAATGCGATTAAAAGTTTTGAGATTATGGGATCTTCAAGAAAAGATATTTTAGTTTCTATTGGACCATCTATATCAGGAAATAATTATTTATTAGATAAAAAAACTTTTTATAATTTTTTTTCGGCAAATAATGGATCTTTAAGTAAAGAGAATGAGAAAATAAAAGAATCAAATAATCTAAACGATTATGAATCGATTCCTTTAGACATAAAAAAGTATGCATTTTTACAATTACTTATGGAAAATCTAGATCCTAATAACATTGACATATCAAATAAATGTACTTATTCCCTTCCTAATGAATTTCACTCATGGAGAAGATCAAAAAATGATAAAAGGCAGTGGAGTGTAATCTGCTCCTAAATTTAATTCATACAATTTTCCTTTGATGAGTTATAAGTATTTAATAATTCAGTCATTTCAGTCTCATCATCAACTCTAAAAATCTTTGCCAATAACCTACTACCATTAGATCCATATGGTTTTATTTTTACTTTAGTGCCTCTTGGAAAATTTCTTTTCAAAATCTTAGTAGCATTCTCCTTCTCATTTTGATTAATATCTATGCAATATAAACTTAAGTATAAAGATCTATTCTGATCACCTACTACAATAGTATTAACATCGTTGATTTGTAAAAGCTCTGCAGAATTTATATTAATAGGACAAATAATAAGAACTATAAAAATTAAAATTATTTGAAGAATTTTCTTCAATCCATCGACATTTTTAATTTTAACTATCATTAAATTTTTAAAATTATTATGAATTTATTTATGCAATATTTTCACAATTAACATATCCAACCATTTGGGCGTTACTCTTACCTGGAGGCACCATTGGATAACAATTTTCTCCTCTTCTGACGCGTACATTTACTAGTACTGGTCCTTTAAAATCTAAGGCGGATTTTATTCCACTATTTAATTGATCTCTCTCTGTTATGAGGATACCTTTTACTCCAAAAGCTTCAGCAAGTTTTATAAAGTCAGGTTCTCCACAACTCATATCAGAGGCAGAATATCTCTCATCATAAAAACTTTCTTGCCATTGTCTAACCATTCCTTGCCATCGATTATTTACTATTATAATTTTTACGTTTAATCCATACTGAGATAATGTCCCTAATTCTTGTATATTCATTAAAATACTTGCATCACCAGCGATACATATAACTTCAGATTTTGGGTAAGCAGCCTTTACACCCATAGCTGCAGGCAATCCAAAACCCATTGTGCCTAGGCCTGCACTACTAATCCATTTTCTGGGACCATTTCTTAAGTATTGAGCTGCCCACATTTGATGCTGGCCTACATCTGTTGTAACAAATGCATCAGGTGCACATTCTCTAAGTTTTATTAATACTTCCTGGGGATAAATTTCACCATCTTCAGGAGGAGTAAACAAAGGATGTTTATTCTTCCAAAACTTGATCTTATCTAACCAGATTGATGTTTTAAGTTCCGAGGGATTTTTTTTGAAAATAAAATTAATTTTTGATAGTGCTTCTGAGACATCTGACACTATTGCTACATCTACTCGTCTATTTTTATTTACTTCTGCTGGATCAATATCAATATGTATTACTTTTGCATTTGGTGCAAAAGTATCTAATTTTCCAGTTACCCTATCATCAAATCTTGCTCCAACCGCTATAAGGAGATCACATTCTGTGACAGCAAAGTTTGCGTATGCAGTTCCATGCATACCCAACATCCCTACAGATAAATCATCTCTTTCATCAAATATACCTTTACCCATTAAAGTTGTTGTAACAGGAATTTGACAATCTCTTGATAAAGTTTGCAATTGTTCATGAGCTCCTGAAGCGATAGCTCCCCCTCCGACATAAAGCAATGGTTTTTGGGAATTCTTAATTAATTCAACTGCTTTATTAACATCATCCTCATTAATTTCCCCTAACCTTTTAAAGCCCTTTGGTATCGTTTCACAAGGTAAAACTTTTTTATAATTAAAAAATTCTTGTCCAACATCCTTAGGGATATCAATTAATACAGGGCCTGGCCTACCTGATGCAGCAACAAAAAATGCTTGGGAAACTACCCTTGCGATATCAGTAGGATTCCTAATAACCCATGAATGTTTTACTATTGGCAGAGTAATACCAAATATATCAGTTTCTTGAAAAGCATCGGTTCCGATTGCAGGTCTTGGAACTTGACCAGTAACAACAACAAGTGGTACCGAATCCATTTGAGCAGTAGCAATACCAGTTACAAGATTTGTAGCCCCAGGCCCAGAGGTTCCGAAACAGACACCTACTTTACCAGTAGCCCTAGCATATCCATCTGCAGCATGAGATCCACCTTGTTCATGTCTTACCATATAGTGTTTTAACCATCCTTCTTTCTCTGCTTTGTGGACGGCATCATATATAGGGAGTATTGCACCTCCAGGATAACCAAAAATAACTTTTACACCATGTATTCTGAGCGAATCCATTAGTGCTTCAGCACCAGTTATCCACTTAGGATTTTCATCATCTGAATTATCTTTTTGTATAGGTGTAGAAGCTAGTGTCAATGAAGTAGATAAATCTATTTAAATAGTAGGCTTATTTGTCAACTTTTGCCTAGTATTTAAAATTAATGTCAAAAATTTAGCTAAATTATTAGATACAGAATATAAAATAGTAATTTATAAGATTCCTAATTTATGTAATGGACCTGCTCCAGAAATAATTTCTATAAAAAGAATTATAAATATTACCATCGCTACCCTACCATTCCAAACTTCAGAACTATTATTCCAGCCCCATTGCCATTTCTCTTGAGGATAAAGTTTTACCTTAGCTGGCAATTCAGATGCTTGATCTAAATTTACTATTGGTTCTTCTAAGCATGAAATAACTAAATCTTTTAAACCATTTATAAATGTAGAATTAATATTTAGAGCTTTTACTCTTCTAAAATTTTTAATCCCAGCACTCTCAGCTAATTCTTTATATTCAATATCAATTTCTTGAAGTGTTTCAATATGTTCTCCAACAAAACTGATGGGAACGACTATTAAATCTTCTATTTTTGATCGTCCAAGATCCTCCAGAACATCTTCAGTATATGGTTTTAACCACTCTTCAGGGCCAACTCTACTTTGATAAGAAAGTGTATGGGGATTACTAAAATTTAAATGTTTTTCAAGTTCTTTCACAATTAAATTTGAACAGTCTTCAATTTGTTTCTTATATGGATCACCTGCTTCCTCAACATAACTTTTCGGTACTCCGTGTGCAGTAAAAAAGACATGAGCACCAGAGGGTTTTCACAAAGAAGGATTTGCTCAGAAATTAATTCAACCATAGCTTTTATATAACCAGACTGATTAAACCAGCTCCTGATACACCTTATTGGGATTTTCTTAAATTCTGCATCATTATCTCGTAACTTTTTAAGTTCTCTAAAACTTGATCCACTTGTACTTATTGAGAAATGAGGATACAAGGGGAGGACCACAACCTGATCTATTCCATCAGCTTTAATATCAGCTATTGCAGATTCAGTAAAAGGGTGCCAATATCTCATGGCTATATAAGTTGTTGCATCAAGTCCACTTTCTCTTAATTTACTCTGTAATTCTCTAGCTTGTTGTTCAGTAATTCGCCTTAAAGGCGACCCGCCCCCAATTGATAAATATGCTTCTTGTGATTTTGTACTACGAAGAGTACTAATTAACCATGCAAGCGGTTTCTGAAAAAATGGGATTGGCAATCTTATTATTTCTGGATCCGAAAACAAATTATATAAAAAAGGACCTACATCTTTAATTCGTTCAGGGCCTCCTAGATTCATTAATAGGACACCAACTTTTTCCATTTAACTTTTAAAGAGATTGAAAAAAGACATTGAAAACGTCATTATTAAAATAATTATATAGCCATAATGAATATAATTCACGAAATTAATGATATAAACAGAAAGTTTCTAATAAAAGGAAGTAAACTAAAAATAGAAAAAAGGGGTGGCAAACTTAATATAAGAGGATCTTTACCCTCAAAAGAAAATAAAAATATTCAAAAGGTGCAACGTATATCTTTAGGTATTGATGCAGACACTGATGGTTTAGAGGAAGCTAAGAAAAAATTACAACTCATAAATTTACAATTAGAACTCAATCAATTTGAATGGAGGAACTGGATCACTTCATCAATTCAGGAGGGTAATAAAACATACGAATTTTTTATCAAAGAAATAAGTGAATTTGAAAAAAAATTTTTTAAAGAATATAGAAATGATCATTTAAACAGTGCAAGAAAATCAACTTGGAATAGTTCTTATAAACCTTATATCAAAAGAATGATTAATATCTATAAAAAAAATGATAATAAAGATATTAATCATATATTCCTCAGTACATTGAAATCTTATCAAGAGGGGTCAAGAAGTAGAAAACAATGCGGAACATCTTTAAACGTATTTGCAGATTTTTTAAAACTTAGTCTCCCTTCAGAATGGAAATCTTTGTCTAGAGGATACGGAATAAAAAAGGCCAGCTTTCGTGATTTACCTGATGATAATTTAATTGAAGAATTATGGAGAAATATTCCAAATAAATCATGGCAATATGTATTTGGTCTCATGGCTACATATGGTTTAAGAAATCATGAAGTTTTTTTCTGTGATTTAAGTGCTCTAAAAAATAATGGAGATAAGATTCTTAGAGTTTTACCAACTACCAAAACAGGCGAGCATCAGGTTTGGCCTTTTCATCCAAAATGGGTTGATTTATTTGAATTAAGCTCTTTAGGAAATGATCCTTCTTTATTACCAAAAATCAATAGAGATTTAAGCCAAACAACTTTACAAAATATAGGTAAAAGGATTACTGATCAATTCAATAGGTATGGTATAAAGATAAGACCATATGACCTTCGTCACGCCTGGGCCGTAAGAACTATTTTCTACGATTTGCCAGATACCGTTGCGGCAAGAATGATGGGGCATTCTGTAAGTTTGCATAATCAAACTTACCATCATTGGATAACAAAAAGAGATCAGCAAAAAGCTGTGAATAATGCATTATTAAAATTTGCTGGGAAAGACTAAATTCATGTTAAAAATAAAATGAGCTTTTAATTCTTTTTATGGTAGATAAATACCAACCGGATCAAAATAATATAAATCATTTAGATAAGGAAGCTACTAGATTGGGAATGGGAGGTAATTTATCTCCAGAAGTGGATGAAAACCTTTATAAAAAACGAATGCAAAAAAGAAAAGAAATTCAATTAGAAAGAGTAAAAGAGAGAAATTTAGAAAAAGGTCTTGGTTATCGTCTTTACAGGAAATGGGAAAGGAAAAACTACAGCAGCTCTTGGTATGGGCCTAAGAACATTAGGACATGGTTATAAAGTTGCAATTATTCAGTTTATAAAAGGAGCCTGGACAACTGGCGAAAAAAAAGCATTTGAGAAATTTTCTAATAATATTGAATGGAAATCTTTAGGGGCTGGGTTTACATGGGAGACTCAAAATAGAAATAAAGATCAATTTTTAGTCAATAAGGCATGGGAAGTAGCTAAAGAGTTCATTAAAAATGAATCCTATAAACTAGTAATTCTTGATGAAATAAATATTGCAATAAAGTTAGGTTATATCAATACAGAGGAAATTATTATATTTTTAAAAGACTTAAATATGAATAAAAATTTATGTCACGTAATTTTAACTGGACGGGGAGCATCTAAAGAGATCATAGAATTTGCAGATTTAGTTACTGAAATGAAACTAATAAAACATCCTTTTAGAGAACAAGGTATAAAGGCCCAAGAATGCGTTGAATATTGAAATAATTTTCACCAAATTTTATTTTTTATTTAATTAGCTAACTATACTTTTTATTTTTGTAATAAATTATTTCCCTCTAAAGTGTCTTGTTTAATAAAAATAATTTAGAAATGTTTAAAGACGCAAGTAAAAAAGATTTATAATAGAAAAACTGCCTATTACTTGCTACTGTCATAAAAGTATGAATATGGAATGACTTACAAAAGAATTCTTTTAAAACTAAGTGGTGAGGCTTTAATGGGGGAAAGACCCTATGGTATTGACCCTGCTATAGTTCAATCAATTGCTGAAGATGTATCTAAAGTAGTTGCGAATGATGTTCAATTAGCGATTGTTGTTGGAGGAGGCAATATTTTTCGAGGTTTAAAAGGATCAGCAGATGGAATGGATAGGGCCACAGCAGATTATGTCGGAATGCTAGCCACAGTTATGAATGCAATATCTCTTCAAGATGGACTTGAAAGAGCTGGTGTAGAAACAAGAGTACAGACTGCTATAGAGATGCAAGAGATCGCAGAACCCTATATAAGAAGAAGAGCGATTAGACATCTTGAGAAAGGGAGAGTTGTTGTATTTGGAGGTGGTTGCGGTAATCCATTTTTTACGACAGATACAACTGCTGCATTACGAGCAGCCGAGATAAATGCAGAAGCAGTGATGAAAGCGACCAAAGTTGACGGAGTTTATGATAAAGATCCAAATATTTTTGATGACGCGAAAAAATATACTACTCTTACTTATCAACAAGTTCTAAGCGATGAAATTGCTGTAATGGATAGTACGGCTATAGCACTTTGCAAAGATAACAATATTCCAATTGTAGTTTTTGATATTTTTAAGAGAGGTAATATTTCAAAGGCCGTTACGGGCGAACCAATAGGTTCACTAATCAGTTAATTCAATCTTAAATTAAATTATGAATGAAAAAGAAATCCAATTAAACATGAATAAAAGTATTGAAGCTACTCAAAGAAGTTTCAATACTATTCGTACAGGCCGAGCAAATGCATCTTTATTAGATAGAATTAGTCTTGAATACTACGATGTAGAAACCCCATTAAAGTCTTTAGCTTCTATAACAACTCAAGATTCTCAAACAATTTCCATACAACCTTTTGACATATCCTGTCTACCAGCAATTGAAAAAGCAATTTCAATAAGTGACCTTGGTATGACGCCAAACAATGATGGAAAAACAATAAGAATTAATGTACCTCCTCTGACCGAAGAAAGAAGAAAAGAATTTTGCAAACTTGCCTCAAAGTATGCTGAAGAAGGCAAGGTCGCTCTAAGGAATATTAGACGAGAAGCTATTGATAAAGAGAAAAAAGAAGAAAAAGATGGCTCAATTTCACTTGATGAATCCAGAGATAACCAACAAAAAATACAAAAAATAACAGATCAATTCATAGCATTAATTGAAAGTAAACTTGCAGAGAAAGAAAAAGAGATTTTAAAAGTTTGAAATTATTTGATGTAATTATTATAGGAGGAGGATTATCTGGTTCATCTACTGCTGTTCATTTATCAAATAAGGGATATTCAGTTTTAGTTCTTGAAAAATCAAGTCATAAAAGCATAATTCCTTGTGCTGGTGGAATGGCTGCAACTATGAGAAACTTTTTACCGATTGATATCAAAAAAGCTATAGAAACTGAAGTTAAGAGAGTTCACTTTACTTATGAATCAAAAGATAAAGTGATTGCAGAACTGTCAGGAGAGTCTCCATTTTTGATTGTTAAAAGAGAAGTATTAGATAATTTATTAATCGAAAAAGCTAAAAGTCAAGGAACTTTTTTTATCAATTCTGTCAAAGTAAAAAGCCTAGAGAAGAATACTGATAGTTGGACAATTAAATGTAATAATAAAAATTCTTATGAATCTAAATTTTTAGTCATTGCAGATGGATCAGAATCTCAATGGTCAACTTTTCTCAAGCTTGGTCCTAAACGTCCCCGATACGCTCAAACTGCTGCAATAAGATTAAACGGATTAGGAAACTTATCAAAGAATTCTGTTAGATTCGACTTCGGCTCTATTAAATATGGATTTTCCTGGGCGTTTCCTTTAAAACAATCTACAAACATTGGTATAGGAACATTTATTGGTAATTACAAAATAGATAATAAGGAATTAAGCAAAAATGTAATAAATTATTTTGGATTTAATATAGATGATTATGAAATCATTTATAAAAGATTAAGGATTTGGAACGGTTTTTATAATCTTCATATTGACAGAGCTCTCGTTATTGGAGATGCTGCATCACTGTGTGACCCTTTCTTAGCAGAGGGCATAAGGCCTTCATTATTAAGTAGTTTCTATGCCGCAGAATCAATCAATCAATGCCTATCAAATAATGATCAAGATTTATCTAATTATTCCAAAATAATGCGACTTAAGTGGAGTAAATCTATGGCATGGGGGAAAAGAATAGCTGAAGTTTTCTATAGATTTCCACAAACTGGTTATAGATTAGGTGTCAAACGTAAAACAGCTCCAAAAAGGATAGCTCAAATATTATCTGGTGAAATGAGTTATTCTGATATAGCCCAAAGAGTAATAAAAAGATTGCTCTTTCAATAATCTTAAAATTGATAAAAATAATAATAATTAAAGCTACATTTTTATTAACTTTTCATTAGATATTTCAGTATATCTATTAATCAGTAAATTCTCTAACTCTTCAATTGCCTTACTAAAACCAGTAATACCTTCACTCAATTTTTCGCTAGCCATTTGATCCTCAAGCATATTTAATCTAAAATCTCTTTCTTTAAAGACATAATCTGGAGAATTCCCTGAGATAAAATCTTTATCTAATTTCTTGATCAACTTTTCATTTTGATTATTTAGTTCTTCAAGCAATTTAGGAGAGATAGTAAGCAAGTCACACCCAGCCAATTCTTTTATCTCTTCAATATTCCTAAAACTTGCTCCCATTACTTCTGTTGTGAATCCTTTTTCCTTAAAATAATTAAATATCTTAGTAACTGAAATAACTCCTGGATCTTCGCTTCCAGGAAATGACATTTTACCAGTTTTTGCCTTATGCCAATCTAAAATCCTGCCAACAAACGGAGAGATAAGAGTTACTTTTGCATTTGCACATGCGACTGCCTGGCAAAAATTGAAAAGCAAAGTCAGATTACACTTTATTCCCTTTCTCTCTAGTATTTCTGCTGCCTTAATACCTTCCCATGTCGAAGCAATCTTAATTAAAATCCTACTTTTATCAATCCCATAGTTTTTATATTGATTAATAATTTTAATGGCTTTTGATACGGTGGCATCAGTATCAAAACTTAATCTGGCATCAACCTCTGTAGATACTCTTCCAGATATAATTCCTAAAATCTCTTTTCCAAAGAGAACGGATACTTGATCAATGGCTTCTTTAATAAACTCTTTTTGATCACATTCTCTTGGAAATAATTTTTTAGACGTTTCCAAAGCTTTATCTATTAATTTTAAATAGTTTGGATTTTTTGCTGCCGCTAATATGAGAGAGGGATTAGTAGTTGCATCTCTTGGTTTGAATTTTTTAATAGCATCTATATCGCCTGTATCTGCGACTACAATAGTCATTGATGATAATTGTTCTAATACTGATTTCATTGACATAACCTTTATTTATTTTTAACTTAGCTCTTTATCAAATTGAAATCACCCTAAAAATTGTTTTTTTAACTAAAAAATCACTTAATTTAAAGGTTTATTAACAATTAATGAATTCTCTTTTTCGGATGGAGGTAGTTTATCTAGAACAATTAGGCTATCAATAATTTCTTTTGCGACAGGAACTGCAACTGTTGATCCATAAGCATAAGGTTTGTTAGGTTCATCAATTAATACAAATACAAGATACTTCGGATTATCAACTGGTAATATCGCAACAAAACTACAAGCTTTCTTTTCAGAATAAATTCCATTAATTGCTTTTTGAGAAGTTCCAGTTTTCCCTCCAATTCTATAGCCATCTATCTTGGCTCCTACTCCACTTCCTTCCTCTACAACTGTTTCCATCCAATTAACAATTATTTTAGAAACTTCATCAGAAAAAAATTTATTTTTTTTAAGATTTTTACTATTAACTTGAAAATTAAACGTAACATGTGGAAATACTTCATATCCGCCATTTGCTATGACAGCATGAAGTTGTGCTAATTTGATTGGTGAGATAGAAAATCCTTGTCCAAAAGATGCAACAGCTTGTTCAATAGGCTGGTTAATAAAAATTTCTTTTGATTTTAATTGTCCTGGTGTAGATTCAAATAAATCAGTTTTTAAATTTTTATCTAAACCAAGTTTTTTAAACCAGTTCCAATGAGTTATCGGTTTTAAATTCTGCATAATTCTTACCATCGCAACATTACTAGATACTTGAAGTACTTTTGGATAACTTATATATCCATTCCCCTTCTTATTCCAATTAGATAATGACCACCCCCCAACATAAATATTTCCATTATCTTCTACAAAACCATTTTTTTTAATTACTTTCTCTTCCAAAGCTAAAGCAAGATTTATAGGTTTAAACGTTGAACCTGGCTCAAATAAATCTTGTAAATACCATCCTTTGAATACTTCATGATCATATTCCCAATATTTATGTGGATCATAAGAAGGATTAGAAACCAAAGATAATATTTCACCATTATTAACGTTCATAACAAGTGCCAAACCTTTTTTAGCGTCCCATTTTTTAACTTGTTTGGAAAGAATATTAGAGGCCACCTTTTGTAATCTTGAATCTAATGTTAAAACAATTTTCTTATCATCATTTATGAAATCATTAGGCCCTGAATTATCAGGCAAGGGGGTACCATCGGCACCTTTTTTTAAAAGATTACTTTTTTTTATAAACTGAATTTCATTTTCTAAATATAATTCTAATCCAGAAGAACCTTGCCTATCATAATTAACAAAACCAATTATGTTTGAAAAAAGATTTCCTTGAGGATAAACTCTTTTTGAATAAATTTCTAAATCTATTCCGCTTATATGCAATTTTCTTATATTTTCAGCATCCTCTTCATTTAAATCATCCAATAATTTAACTCCATCTTTATTATTTTTGAATTTTTCTAAAAGTAGTTTTTCCTCAATATTCAATACATTTGATATTTTACTTATGACCTCCTTAACAGTTCTTATTCTTTTTGATTCATCACCTGGAAAATTAAAATATCTTGGATGTGCCCATAACTTATATAAAGGTTTATCAAAAGCGATTAATCTATTATTTCTATCAACGATAGGTCTTCTTTGCTTTAGGACATTAGTTTTTTTAACTTGAATAGCGATCGCTTTATTTTTTAAAGTTGAAGCATTGAATACCTGAAGGTTAATTAACCTAGATAACAAACCAATTATTAAAATTAAAGAGGTAATATAAATAGTCTTAAAGCGATTGGAACTAAGAGGTCTCAGGTTAATAATCTTTTTTATTCTTTTATTCATATTTATTTAGATTTAATATCCTCTCTGATATCTGCCATCATCAAAACCTTTAATCATTTCTTTAGCTACTAAAGAAAGAAAATTTGTTCTTTTTTTTTCTTTTGTTTTTGTTAAATAAATTAGATCATCTGGATTAGTTTTCTTTATATTATTTTGATGTTCAATTTCATTTAGAAGGTATTGTTCAGTTTTAGAAATATAATCAATAATGTTATTATTTTTATTCCTTATATCTATCATACTTGAATATAAAATTGTCCATTTTCTTTGACTACTAAGAGAAATAAAAGATAAAAACAAAATTAAAATAATAGTTGATATGTTTAAACGATCGATTATTTTGCAATAGATCCTCGCATTAATGAACATCTTCAATTTATTAATTTAATATCATCGAGATGTTTAAAATAATATAAAAATGAAAAATTCATAATTAGATATTCCTAAAAAAACTTATAAGTCAAGTAAACACTTATTAAATTTATTTGCAAGTTTATACAAAAAATATATTAAGTTCTTAATAAAAATAGATTTAGAAATGTTAGTCCATTCCAAAAAGAATGCATAACAATTGATGAAGATAATCTACCTGAAATTAATCTTGTAGTGGCCAAGCCTATACCAAGAACAAATAATGGAGGGAATTCATTTAAGCTAAGATGCGCTAATGCAAAAACAAATGAGGATATTAAAATACCAATTGTTTTTCCATAATCTCTTGCCAAGACAGGTAGTAAAACGCCCCTAAAAATAATTTCTTCAAATAATGGTGCGATAATAGTAGTAGTTAAAAAAAGCAATATAAATGCATAATAATTATTATTATTTAGAACTATTTCTAACAAAGGATTACTTCCAGCTTGATTCTCTACAATCAAATTCATTATTAATGATGTTAAGAGAACGAAGGGTATTATCATAATCCAACCTTTAAATCCTTGATAAATAGATTCTTTTATAGGCTTAATTTTGAATTGGAAATAATCTTTTTTGAGACTAAATTGTTTATCAATAATCTTTATTTGTCTATAAATAATATATAGGGGAGGGATAGCCATAAATAAATATCCAAAAAATATTCTCAAAGATTGAGAAATCTCATATGAAAGATTTTTTGAAAAAAGATCAACTAAGGTTATTGATATTAATGGAGATATAACTTCACCAAGTACAACAAAACCACCTGATACTAATAGAATCATATCTAACACATCAAGATTTAAAGGTTCATAATCTCCCCAATTTATAGCTTTTGATTTTAGTATCCTCCATAATGATTTCAAGACTAAAATTGAACCAGCTAAAATTGATAATAATGGAATTGTTCTAATAATTATTAATTTCAAAAACATAAATTTAGCCAACCTCTTTGTAATTATTTTGTCCTTATTAAAATTAAATTTATCGCTTAATAAATTAAATAAGTATTTATCATTTTTAAGGTCATTAATAATTTCATTTGAGGGTTTATATGATTTATCTAAATAAGATTTATAGATACTTTGAGATAAATTAATATAAATTGGCTTATCAAATTTATTAAAATAAGATTCATCAATTTGTTTATCTGGATTCTGTAAAATTAGCCAAATTATTTTGCTCCTTTCTGTTAATTCTGTAAATGATATTTTTGCTAGAGAGTTTTTCATTTCCTCTCTAACTGAATTAGGGAAAAATATTTTTAAATTTTTTGGAACTGCTGGCATTGCTAGTTCAGCTATTTCAATTTCTTTTTGAGAGATATCAAATGAGACAGAGGGTCTATTTAAGCTTTCTTTAAGTCCTTGTTGCCATACAAAAAAAGTAATTATTAAAGATACTATTGCTAATAATATTTTTATAAACGAATTCTTTTTATTCATATATTTAATTTAAAACTTTATTTATTTATCGCACATCATACTTAATTTAATCATGCCATGAGATGATTAGGTTTAGTTATAAATAATTAGATTAATGTCAATGCGTTTATTTTTAGTTAGACATGGTTTAAGTAGTTTTAATAAAAAAGGGTTAATTCAAGGAAGAATTGATGAATCTTATCTGACGGATGAAGGTTACGAGCAAGCAAAGTTAACTGGAAGTATTTTAAATGAAATAAAGTTTGATCAAATATATTCTTCTCCTCTAAAAAGAGCAGCAGAGACTGCGAGAGAAATAGAAAAATGTTTCAAAGAAAATTTTGATATTCATTATGATAAAAATTTACTTGAAGTTGACCTTCATAAATGGTCTGGATTAACAAGTAAAGACATTAAAAGCAAATATAAAGATTCTTATTTAATTTGGAAAAATGATCCTGAGAAATTAGAACTAAAAAATAAAGATAATATAACTTATAAACCTATTCAAGATTTATTTGAACAAGCAAGACTATTTATTCAAAATTTACAAGAAGACCATAAAAGTAACAAGAATCAAAACATTTTAATAATTGCTCATAACGCAATTTTACGCTGTTTAATTCTTTACTTATTAAATAAACCAAATCAAGGCTTTAGGAAAATCAGGCTTGATAATGCATCAATTTCAATCATTAATATTTCTACATCACAAACTTCTTTTAATTCTCAAATTGAGTGTCTCAATCAAACTTCCCATTTAAATCAGAAGATACCAAAGAAAATTGGAGATTCAAGAATAATACTTATTCGTCATGGAGAAACTAATTGGAATAAAGAAGGTAGATTCCAAGGTCAAATTGATATACCCCTTAATGAAAAAGGTAAAGAACAAGCATCTAAAGCATCTCAATATCTAGAAGAGATCGAATTTACAAAAGCATTCTCAAGCTCTATGAAAAGACCTTATGAAACAGCAAAAATAATTCTTAAAAATAATAATATCCAAATAGAAAAGATTGAAAGTTTGGTAGAAATAAGCCATGGACTATGGGAGGGAAAATTAGAGGAAGAAATTAAACAAACATGGCCAGAAATGCTTAGGAACTGGCATGAAAAACCTGAATCTGTAACTATGCCCGAAGGAGAATCCATTAAACAAGTTTCTGATAGGGCTATTTCTGCATGGAATCATATTTGTAACTCACAGCAAGAAAATGATACAACCTTATTAGTGGCGCACGATGCAGTAAACAAAACATTACTTTGTCATATTTTAGGTTTAAGCTATTCAGATATATGGATGATAAAACAAGGAAATGGTGGAATTACTGTAATAGATATCTTTAAGAATAAAAATAATGTTTTAAGCTCTTTAAATATAACAAACCATTTAGGTCAAATTATAGACTCAACCGCTTCAGGAGCTCTTTAAATATTTAAGAATAAAAATTAAATTATTATTTTCTTTTCTTATTAAAGAGTTTTATTCATAATGGTTTTAAATATCTAAATAAAATAATAATTTTGCATTACATTTAAAAAAATCCAGATGTCCTCAGAGGCCAAAATCTAAAATAGGCTTTTCCGATAATTTCATCTTTATGCAAAAATTTACCACCAGGCCAGTATCTACCATCCCAGCTATTTTCTCGATTATCTCCTAGTACCAAATAATGATCTTTAGGTACTTTTAAATCACTAAATCTGGCCACATTGATTAAATAATGATTCACCACACTTTTTTATTAAGTAGGGTTCATTTAGTTTATTTTGATTTATGATAACTTCTCCAAATTGATTAACGCTTACCACTTCTCCAGATAGTGCAACAATTCTTTTTATATATGCATCACATGCACGATCTCCTAAACCAGGAATAATAGACATAGGAGGCAAACTCATGAAAAAACAATATGATTTCTTTGGTAATGGTTTATCCCTTAATTTGAGCAACTTTTTATCAAATGAGAAAGGTGAATTAAATACCACTATATCTCCCCTTTTTAGTTCTCTATTTTTAAAAGAAAATTTTTCTATTAAAATTCGATCATTAATTTGCAACTCAGGTAACATAGATCCTGATGGGATATATCTAGGTTCAAGAATAAACGTTCTACATGAAGAAATTAAAAAAGTAATAAATAAAAGTGGTAACCATTCATTAACTATTTCCATCTTTGAACCTTTTAAAAAAAGATTTGAGATCCCTAAAAAAAAATGTTTTCAAATTGAAATTACTTATTTTCAAAATATTTTGATCAAATTACTTAAAATAATAACTCTTAAAAAAATATAATTTGTTTTTATTACTTTAAATAGTTGTTTTAGTTTTTTTTAAAACTTTAAAAGTTTTCTTTTTATTTGGCGTGCATTTCTTGATTAGTTGCTCAACAACATCATAATCTCTCCAACCATCTATTTGAACCGTTCTTCCTTCTAAGCCTTTACTGGTTCTAAAAAATTCAGCGACATCCTCTAATTGACTTGCTGCGATCTGTTGAATACTAACGATATTATTTTGCCTCCCATTAGCTATTGGAACACATAACAATTTACCATCATATTCGCCGCAATCATGCATATCTAATACCCCTATTGGCCTAGCTTTTATTAAACAACCTGCAAATGTTGGCTCATCCATAATTATCATCGCGTCAAGAGGTGCACCATCATCTGCCAATGTATTAGGAATAAAACCATAATCGAATGGATATCTAACAGAGGAATGTAATATCCTATCCAATGCCATTATTCCTGCTTCTGAACAATATTCATATTTATTTCTACTACCAGCAGGTATTTCCACAATTAGGTTAACTATCCCCTTCTTTGGTGATGGAGGAATTGAACTAATATCCATCTTTATTCACCATTTGATTATAGAGACCAGTTCTTGGAAGGAATGGTCTTTCAAAAAAAACACTAATGGCTGGTAAAAACAATGTCATGACAGCGAGTATAAAACCAATTAAGGTAGAAGATGCATCCTTAATACTTAAAGGATCATCATCATCTTTTCCAAATTCATCTCTATTAGCAATAAATGGAGATTCATCTTTAGAAATATTGTTGGCAAACTGCTTTGGATTGATATCCATTAAGAGTTTATTTTTACTTAATTAAAGTTAAGATTACTTCTTAACATTTATATTTTACAATCAAGGTGAAAATAAATCAAAATCTACTAAATAAGATTATTTTATAAAATTATTTTTTTTCAAGGAGATCTCTTATTACTCTTAATTCTTGAAGTATTTGTAATAGAACATTTTGTGTAGCAGAAGAAGGAGAATTTAGAACTTCAACAGTTACCTCTTTTATTCTAAGAATATCTTTTGCAAATCTTGCTATTTCATTTGGATGAAACATTAAAGGATCTTTTTGATCACTTCTATATTCAGGATTTAATTTTCTTGGATTAAAATTTGGATTTAAATTTCTAACATCAGTATTTGTATATCTATAAACAGATGCTCTTGATCTATTAAGAAATTTTTGAACTTCATCAATACCCACCAACTCCTCAGAACTTGAAATATTCGATTCTATATTTTCCATAGCTTTCTTTAAAATTTTATTAGATTTAAAAATAAACTTTTAAAGTTTAATTTTGTTTTTGTTATTGAAAAAGTTAGCAGATAGGAAAGTACAATTCCATGTGCCTTTAGGGACTCAAGACACTTTAAAATTTTTTAAACCATAGATTGATAAAATTAATATACTTTCATAAATCTATTGATGCGCGTCACCTCTTTTCCACTGACGACACTTCGTGATGCTCCCTCAGAAGCAGAAATAATTTCCCATAAATTATTATTACAGGGTGGCTATATTCGAAGAGTTAGCTCAGGCATTTACGCATATATGCCTTTGATGTTAAGAGTAATTGAGAAAATATCATTAATTATAGATAAAGAACTTTCTAAAATTGGATGTTCAAAACTTCTTTTACCACAACTACATCCAGGCGAATTATGGGAGAAATCTGGTAGATGGGAAGGTTATACTGCTGGTGAAGGAATAATGTTTAATCTAAAAGATAGACAAGAAAGGTCTTATGGTTTAGCTCCAACTCATGAGGAAGTTATTACAAGTATCGCTTCTGAGATCATAAATTCTTATAAACAGCTACCCGTTTGCTACTACCAAATCCAAACAAAATTCAGAGACGAAATTCGCCCTAGATTTGGCCTTATGAGAGGGAGAGAATTTATTATGAAAGATGGATATTCCTTTCATTCTTCTGAGAGTGATTTAAAAATTTTTTATAAGAAAATGGAAAAATCTTATGAAAATATTTTTAGAAATTGTGGATTAGAAACTATTGGAGTAGATGCAGATAGTGGAGCAATTGGAGGAGCAGCCTCCAAAGAGTTTATGGTTACAGCCAATTCAGGTGAAGATTCTATTTTATTCACTAAAAGCGGTTCTTATGCTGCAAATATAGAGAAGGCAGTCTCTATGCCTAAAGAAAGTAAGCCTATAAAAAAGTTTGACCAAACATTAATTCAAACTCCTAATCAAAAGACTATTGAAGATATATGCAAATTTAATAATTTAGATGCGACTCAAATTGTAAAAGTAATACTTTATCTTGGTGAATTTGAAGATAACACTAAGTTACCAATTGCTGCTTGTATAAGGGGTGATCAATATATTAATGAAATAAAGATTTTTAATTTGTTAAATAAGATTTATGACTCAAATTTAATAAACTTATCAATAATTGAAAATAAATCATCTATTAATAAAAATCTATCGACCTTCCCATGGGATATTTAGGACCAGATATAAGTGATGAGTTTATCAACAAAAATTCTCTATGGGAAAAGCAATGGGTCAGAATTGTTGATTATTCCGCTAGTAAACTTGAAAGTTTCATTAGTGGAGCTAATCAAGTAAACGTTCATAAATATTTCAAATCCTGGAAATCTTTAGATAATACTTTTATTACCTCTGATATTAGAAATGCTCAAGAAGGAGACTTTATATCTTCTAGATAAAGAAGAAACCTTAATAGAGAAAAAAGGTATTGAGATAGGTCATATATTTCAACTAGGTCAAAAATATAGTGAGAAATTGAATGCAAAATTTTCTAATAGTAATGGAGGATTAGAAAATCTTTGGATGGGTTGTTACGGTATTGGAGTAACAAGATTAGCTCAAGCAGCAATTGAGCAAAATCACGATAATGATGGCATTTGTTGGCCTATTCAGATTGCTCCATTTAATGTAGTTTTAATTCCAACCAATTTTAAAGATCCCATACAAAAAAATTTATCAGAAGAGATTTATATTGAGTTCCAGAAAAAATAATATTGATGTTTTACTTGATGATCGTGATGAACGTGCCGGTGTTAAATTTAAAGATGCTGATTTAATAGGTATTCCTTTCAGAATAATAATTGGTAGAGATGCTATCAATAATCAAGTAGAGTTAGTTTCTCGTTCAAAAAAAAGCAAAATTAAGGTATCAATAAATAATATTTTAGAAATCTTTATCAATGAATCAAAATTAATGTACAATTAAGGTTGTATTTTTGGAAAGAATCATTAAGGAGAAAAATTATGTTACTAAAAAAATTAATTTATCATTTAATAAATTTTTAATGAAAGCCTTATCAATTTGCATTGCATTAATTATTTATTTCTTTCTAACAATTTCTCCCTCCTATGCCGCTCAGTCAAATATGTCTGGAGATTACGCTAAAGATACTATTTCTGTAGTAAAAGCTTTAAAAGGAGCTATAGAGACTCCAAAAGATGCATCCAATAAAGATGAGGTAAGAGAAGACTCTTTATCATTAATTACAGACTATATTTCTAGATATAGGAATAGAGGTTTGGTAAATAAAACTCAATCATTTACTACTATGCAAACTGCTTTAAATGCGATGGCTGGTCATTATAAAAATTTTGCAAGCAGGCCTCTTCCTGAAAAACTTAAGGAAAGACTAAATAAGGAATTATCTCTCGCAGAGAAAATGGTTCTTAGAGAAAGTTAATACAAATCATTTACTTTTTTCAATGAAAGCAATTTTTTTGCATATATTGAATATTGCTGTTAAAAAATTTTCTTTAAAAATTGGCTAATGTTGTTGTAATCGGTGCTCAATGGGGTGACGAAGGTAAAGGTAAAATAACCGATTTGCTAAGTCGCTCTGCTGATATAGTTGTACGCTATCAAGGTGGGGTAAATGCAGGACATACTATTGTAGTTGATAATAAAGTTTTAAAACTACACCTAATACCATCAGGGATTTTATATAAAAATACAACTTGCCTTATTGGTTCAGGTACCGTTGTAGATCCGAAAGTACTATTAAAAGAAATTGACATGTTAAGAGAGAATGGTATAGATATTTCGGGATTAAAATTATCTTCAACTTCACATGTAACGATGCCTTACCATAGGGTACTAGATGAGGCTATGGAAAAAGAGAGAGGTAATCATAAGATTGGAACTACCGGGAGAGGGATTGGCCCAACTTATGCTGATAAATCTCAAAGGAATGGAATCAGAGTTAGAGATTTACTTGATAAGAAAAGACTTAAAGATGTTCTACAAGTACCATTAAAAGAGAAAAATGGACTTTTAGAGAAAATTTATAATATAAATCCTTTAAAAGAAGAAGAAATCATAGAAGAATATTTAGAATTTGGTAGTAGATTAGAGCCTCACGTTGTTGATTGCACCCGTACTATACATTCAGCCTCAATTAACAAAAAAAATATTCTTTTTGAAGGAGCTCAAGGAACATTACTTGATTTAGATCATGGTACTTATCCTTATGTGACATCTTCTAATCCAATATCAGGAGGAGCATGTATAGGTGCTGGAGTTGGTCCTACATTAATAGATCGCGTTATTGGTGTAGCCAAAGCATATACCACTAGAGTGGGAGAGGGGCCATTCCCTACTGAATTGCAAGGAAGCATAAATGATCAACTTTGTGACCGAGGTGGAGAGTTTGGAACTACTACTGGGAGGAGAAGAAGATGCGGCTGGTTTGATGGAATTATTGGAAAATATGCTGTACAAGTAAATGGTCTAGATTGTTTGGCAATAACAAAATTAGATGTTTTAGATGAATTAGATGAAATACAAGTTTGTATTGCCTATGAACTGAATGGAAGACAAATTGATTATTTTCCCACTAATTCTGATGATTTAAGAAGATGTAAACCGATATTCAAAAAACTACAAGGATGGCAATGTTCAACAGCAGATTGCAGAAAACTTTCTGATTTACCTGATGGGGCAATGAATTATTTAAGATTTCTTGCAGAATTAATGGAAGTTCCCATTGCAATAGTTTCATTAGGAGCTAATAGGGATCAAACCATAGTTATTGAAGATCCTATCCATGGTCCTAAAAGAGCTCTATTAAGATAAAAACAATTTACTTATTATGTCAGAAATGCCACTTTCTAAAAAAAAGATTGACCTTGTTGGGGTAGGTAATGCAATTGTAGATATTGTTACCAATATTGATGATGAATTCTTAAAGAAGAATCGTCTACAAAAAGGCTCAATGAATTTAATAAATTTAGAGAATTCAGGTAAAATTCTAAAAGATTGTAAAATTATAAAGCAAATTTCCGGTGGTTCTGCTGCAAACACAGTAGTATCACTTGCTAACTTAGGTAATAATGTGGAGTTTATTGGTCGAGTTAAGAATGATAAATTTGGCAATTTTTTTTCAAAAGACATCAAAGAAAGTGGAGCTTCATTTAATTCTAAATATGTTGAGACAAAGGAATCAAGTGCACACTCATTAATTTTGATTACCCCAGATGCTCAAAGGACGATGTGCACTTATCTGGGAGCATCAACAGAATTTGAGCCAAATAATATCAACTATGAATCCATCAAAACAAGTAAATACTTATATTTAGAAGGATATTTGTGGGATAGCGAATTAGCTAAACAAGCATTTATTAAAGCCGCAAAAATAGCAAAAGAATCAAATACAAAAATCATTCTCTCTCTCTCTGATTCATTTTGTGTTGATAGACACAGAGAAAGCTTCTTGGATTTAATAAATGATTTTGTAGATATATTATTTTGTAACGAAGAAGAATTAAAAAGCCTTTTTAAGTCAATTGATTTAGAACAATGCAAAATTAAGATTAATTCTCTATGCGAATTAACTGCAATTACACTAGGAGAGAAAGGATCAATAATTGTTAATAAAAATAAAACAGAATTAATAAAACCTTTTCTTTTTGGCAAGGCTGTTGACACTACAGGTGCAGGAGATATTTTTGCAGGGGGCTTTATTCACGGGTTAATTAACAACCTTTCATTAAATAATTGCGGACAAATTGGTTCAATTTGTGCGGGTCATATAGTTACTCAAATAGGCTCTAGATCAACAATTAATCTAAAAAAGTTAATAAGCGAAAATATTAACTAATTGATTCTTCAATCCATTGAAAATAAGAATTTTCTGAATCAAATATTTTATAGATTATTTCAGGGACTTCATAAGTAATCTTTTCCTTAAGGATAAGAGTAAGTTCATTTAAATTTTCAGGTATGCTTTTAATAGTAAGTTCAAATTCTTTATTTTCTTCAATATTTCCTTGCCATATGTAAATTGATTTTATTTCTTTAATAGAAATACATGCAGCTAGCTTTCTCTCTATAAGTTCTTTAGATATTTGTTCAGCCAATAATTGATTGGGGGCTGTAGTTATCAATAGTAATAATTTATTCATAAAAATTAAGAAGTTCTACTATTTAAGTTGAGTAATCTTTTGTATCAAATCATCATATTGAGAAAAGATAAGAGAATCAGTTGGTACTCTTGGCCTCTTTAATAGAAAGAGTTTGATATTACTTTTCAAACAAATTTCGTCCCATATTATTTGAGAATAACCACCTGAATCTCTACAAAGAATATAGTCAATGCTCCAATATTTACACAAATAATACTCTAAGTTATTTCCTTTTGAATTATTGGGATTTAATATTGCTAATCTCGAATGATTTATACATGATGAGAACCCTTTAGAAATACCATGAGGAGTTGCAAGTATTCTTGCAAATATATTTGCACCTAAATCAGAATATAATTTAGCCACTTCAGATAAGGCCCGTGAACCTATTGCTAAAAGAATATTTTTATTTTTTATAGTTTCATGGGTCATACCTTCAAAATTAGAAATAATTTCAACATTTGATTTATATTGATAAACTCTTTCATATCTAAAAATTGGTAGTGAGATATCACTACATGCACTTATCAAATTCTTTGAAATATTAATTGCAAATGGGTGAGTTGCATCCACTATAAAATTTATTTGGTGTTTTAAAATAAAATCTTTGATTTCTTTTTTATTGTTAAGTATTCCCGTAAAGATGTGTAACTTACTATTTAAAGGATAAACATTACCTGCTTTATAGCTAACAACACTTATAAATACTATATAGTCAAGTTTTATTAATCTTTCTGCAAGTATAGGTCCATCAGCTGTCCCTGAAAGGATCCAAACATTTTGGTAGCATTTTTTTTGATTCTGCATCAATATATCTTTAAATAAAAAAAGAAAAAATGAATCATTGTTTAATTCAATCTGTAATAAAGATTAATCCTCAAATGCGTTATACAAAAGATAACCAGACACCAATTGCAGAAATGATGGTTGGGATAAAAGGATTACGCAATGATGATCCAGTTAACGATCTTAAAGTCTTAGGATGGGGGACCATCGCGCAAGAAATGGTTGACCAATTAAAAGAGGGAGATAGTGTAGTGCTTGAAGGACGTCTAAGAATGAACTCAGTAACAAGAAAAGATGGAACAAAGGAAAAACAGGCTGAACTAACAGCTTCAAGGATTCATCATATAACTAAGAGAGAGATTGGCTCAAATGAAATCAACTCAGAACCTAATCAAATCAATAGAAAAGAAACAAATGAGAATATGGGACAAAAAGAAACTAGTTCTGAAAATTCTAATTGGAATAGTGCTCCACTAGTTCCAGAAGTTGATGAGATTCCTTTCTAAGATTTATCATTATTACAATTATATTCTTTAGCACGTAGAATAAATTTACTTATTTCTCTTTCAAGAGTAGCAAGTTCAATTCGCAACTCTGACCACTTCCCTTTATCAATGTTTTTTAAAATCCATGATCTATCACTATCTAACTTAGAAAGTAAATTTTCTATGTTTTTAAAATTTTCTTCTTTCATAATATTTTAAGTACTTTACAAAATAAACATTACCAAAAAATGAAGAATTCTTATTCTCCCGCTAATATAATAACCATAATAGGTGGTTCATTATCATTTATAGGAATGACTGCTTTCTTTACAGAATCAGTTAACTTAAGTGTTCCAACATTTTTTTATGGGGTTCCAATTTTATTAATTGGTTTAGCTTTAAAGACCAGTGAAGTAGCTCCTGCACAATTAATAAACAAAGAAGTTTTTCAAATAGATAAATTTAAAAGGCCAAAAGAGATAACTGAACTAGTTAAAGATGTAACTAAATGGAGGTATGGGATACAACATCTTGAATCATCTTTAAAAGTTTTAAAATTGTGGAATGAAGAAAACCCCCCGAAACTCTTAGAGCTCGAAGAGATAACTAAAGATGATAGAAATGGTATAAAAATGCATTTTGAAATAAATTCTGTACCAATTGATGATTGGATAAAAAGACAAGATAGATTAAATAGATTTTTTGCTAAAGGTCTTGAATCAGAATTTATTATCAACGATAATAAAAAAGAATTAGATTTAATCCTTTTTTATTGAATTTTGCAAGATACGTTTTTCTAAATTTAATACTTATAACTTTCTTCTAAAATGAATGATTCCCAAAGAGTATCAATACTAAGTGAGGCGCTTCCATATATACAAAGTTTTTCTGGAAGAAAAATTGTAATAAAGTATGGAGGTTCAGTGATGGAAAAAGATATCCTTAAAAAGGCTGTATTTAGAGATATCGCCCTTCTTGCGAGTGTTGGAGTGAGACCAATAATAGTCCATGGTGGTGGACCTGAAATTAATAATTGGTTAATTAAATTAAAAATAAAGCCAAAATTTGAAAGAGGTCTTAGGGTTACTGATGAAAAGACAATGGAAATTGTTGAAATGGTTTTAATGGGCCGAGTAAACAAGCAAATTGTTAGAGGTATTAATGAAACGGGTGCTACATCGATAGGACTTTCTGGACTAGATGGCAATTTAATTCAAGCTAGAAAGTTAAAAAGTAGCACTCATGGTTTTGTAGGAGATATATCTAAGATAAATTCAAGTATTTTAGATCCTCTCATTGATAAGGGATATATTCCTGTAATTTCAAGTATAGGATCTAGTAATAATGGAATCTCATTAAATATAAATGCTGATTATGTTGCAGGAGAAATTGCCGCAGCAATTAATGCAGAGAAACTAATCCTTTTAACCGACACCCCAGGAATATTAAAAGATCTCAATAACCCCAAAAGTCTTATTAGAAATTTAAATCTAAAACAAGCTAGAAAATATATTGAAGAAAATATTATTTCTGATGGGATGAAACCAAAAACAGAATGTTGCATAAGAGCTATAGCTCAAGGTGTAAAAGCGACTCACATAATTGATGGAAGAATCGAACATGCTTTACTCCTAGAAATTTTCACTGATACTGGAAAAGGTACAATGATAAGTGCATAATTCATGACTGAATATGAGCAAGTTATAAATAAAGCAGAACTTGCATTAAATAATGGAGAATATAATTATTGCATTAAATTATTAAGTCCGCTTTTAGAAAAATTTGCAACTTCAACTAATGAAGGAGTAAATATCAGAATGATCCTAATTACATCATTAAGCGGTGTAAATAGACAAGAAGAATCGATAAAATTGTGTAAAGAACTTAGAAAGTCTAAATATTCTCATGTTAGAGAGGAAGCCAAAGCCCTTTTACAAATATTAGATTCTCCTAATCTTAAAATCCCTGATAATTGGAATGTAAAATTTGAAGATTCTATTTTTGATAAAGAATTTAAACAAACAACAGTACAAAATAAATATTCTGAAAAAGCTCAAAAATATATAAAAATATCTGACCAACCCACAGGAGAAACGAAACCTTTTCAACAAGGTTTTATAGTACTCATCATTACTATATTTTTATTAATAATTTTTCTGTTAAGTGGTTGTGTAAGAATTGAAAATAATTTAGATCTCAGAGAAATTGATTCTATAAATTATAATTTAAGAATTGATAGCAAATACCTAAAAAAAATTCCATGGCAATTAAATTTTGAGAGTGAGATTAAAAAAATAACCTCTAGCAAAGAAATTCTAATAGATGATGATATTTTTATATTGAATAAAAAGAATCTGAATATTAGAGAGACTGAAAATAATATTAATGAAATTTTAAAAATAGCTTCAAATAATATCTCAACAGATTTAAAAGATATAGAAATAGATCAGTTTGAAAAAGATTATATTTTAGGAAAAAAATACATTTATAAAATATATTTAGATCTTTTAGAGCTTGAAAATTTCAATGATTTAGAGATATTCATAAACATCATAAATCCTTCAAAAGCTTTGCTAAATAAAGATAATAAAAATATAACTGTAAATAAAAATAAGATTACTTGGAAAATATTACCAGGGGAAATTAACCAAGTTAAGTTTTCTTTTTGGTATTGGAACAGATCTTTAATTTGGTCATCAGCTATTCTTTTATTGATTCTATTTGCTTACTACATTAGAAAAAAAAGATATGAACTTGGTTCAAATCTTCCTCAATTACCTTCATAAAATCATATCTCAACAGGATTAATATCAATAATTAAAAAGATATTTTTGGGAATTAACTTCCATAATTTTTCTCTATCCGGTATTGGGATATCAGTATTTTCAGGTCCATGTATTAATATTTGCCATCTATATTTATTCCCAATTTTTGAAACCATGCTTGGAGAGGGACCAATAATTTCCCAATTTTTTTGTATACAAAATGGCATGATAAAACTTGCTAAATTTTTTGCTATTTGTTCAGTTAATTCATAACTAAAACCTGATATTTTTAGAAGGCATACCTTACAAAAAGGAAATAAATTTGATGCTTTTCTTAGCTGCAAATTTTCGTACAAAAAAGATTCATAATCTCTTTTTCTTAAATATGAAATCACTGGATGATTTGGTTGATAGGTTTGAAAGATTACTTCACCATCCTTATCAGCCCTTCCTGATCTTCCTGCTAATTGAAGAAATAATTGCAGTGATTTCTCTTCAGAAGATAAATCTGGGCGATGTAAAAGCCCGTCTGCTGCTAAAACGACAGAAAGTGTAACGTTTGGCATATCTATTCCCTTCGCAATCATTTGAGTACCCACTATTACATCCGCATTCCCTTTAGCAAATTCATTCAAAATTTTCCTATGACCATCTTTGCCAGATGTAGTATCTCTATCAAATCTTAAGAGTCTTAATTGTGGTAGTTCATTACTAAGAAATTCCATTACTCTCTGAGTACCAATACCAAATGGTTTAAAGGCTGTTGAATTACATTCTGGACATGAATTGATCAAGGTCCTCTTAAAATCACACCAGTGACAACTTAACCATCTACCCCCTTTCGCTCCTACATGAACAGTTAAAGCAGTATCGCAGTTTGGGCAATTTACGACATAACCACAATTCCTACAACTAAGAAAACCACTATATCCTCTTCTAGGAACAAGAATTATTGCTTGTTCATTTTTGAGCTTCAACTTTGAAAGTGAATTTAATAATTCATTGCTTAAAATTTTCGCATTTCCCCTTTTAAATTCATCTCTCATATCTACAACTTTTATCTCAGGGATTTTGGTAGATGATATCCTTTCTGGCATTCGCATTATCTTGAATTTCTTTTCAAAATAAGCTTTTTTCCAAATTGATAAGGAAGGTGTTGCCGTCCCAAATACAATTTTGGAATTATCCACTTTAGATCTATCTATGGCAACTTCTCTAGCGTCGTAACAGGGCATAGGATTTTCCTGTTTATAAGAGTTATCATGCTCCTCATCTAATATAATTATTCCCAAATTCTTTATTGGAAGAAAAATTGAAGACCTAGTTCCAATCACTATAAGAGGTTCACTCGCATTTAAGATCTCACGCCAAACTGTCTGTCTATACTTTGGAGAGCAATTACTGTGATATTCAAATATGTTTTTTTTAAATTTATCAGCAAATCTATCTATTAATTGAGGAATTAAGCCTATCTCTGGAGCTAATATGAGGCAACTCTTATTGAGGATTAATTGACTTTCTACAATTCTTAAATATACTTCAGTCTTACCAGATCCCGTTTCTCCCCAAAGTAATAAAGCTTCTCCATATTTCATATCTTGAATTCCTCTAATCACCTTCTTTTGCTGAAGTGTAAGTATTGGAATCTTTCTTTTGGGAGAGCTACTTTTATAAGAATTTAAAGAAATATTTACTGTTTTTTGGCGTTTTATTTTATTTAATATCCCTTTACTAATTAATGTATTTATTTGTTGCGAACTAAAACCTTGTTTAATTAATGTGCTTTGCCATTCGCCCTTTTGGCTTTTTACTTTTTCTAATAATGAAGATTGTTTATCTGTTAATTTATATTGTAATTTATCTCCTTCGTTATTAAAGTTATCCATATTTTAGTGGATATTTCTGATCTAATATTTGATTTTCCAATCCATCCAGGGGGTAAGGCAGTTTTAAACATTTTTAATTCACTTACTTTATAAAAAATGGCCATCTGAACAATCCATTCTCTCCACCAAGGTTGAAAAACTTTTTTCTCAATAATTTTTTCGATAGATAAATATTTAAATTCAGCTTTTGAATTATTTTGAAAAATATTCTTTTCTACAACTAATCCATTTACTAAACGGCCTTTAATTCTAACCAACACAATATCACCGATATCTACACCCAAATATTTTTCATCAAGGTAATCAAATCTATTGCTATATCTACCAAAATCAAGCAAAACACCTAATTTGATAAGCATAGAAGATTGATTATTAGTTGCGAGCTTCAAAACTTTTTCTTAGTATTGGATTGTTGAACATTCCACAAAGTGTTTTTGCACATTGTACGCATCTAGTTCTGAGGGAAGACATGAAGCTTTGATCATTGATTTAAAAATTCAATTTTGATCTGCCAGTCTGAGAAAGCCCTAAACTTTTTGCCCTAGGTAATTTATAACACTAATTAAATTTTTCAACATTTTCCAAGCACCTTAACTTTTAAAACCTTTGTGAATAGATGAACTTCACCACAAAGCTAACTTTTGCTACTAAATGTACGGAATAGCCGTAATTAAAGTTTTATTTAGTTAAATTCACCCTAGAAAGGAGTACACTATGTGTCCAATAGCTGCAGAGTCTAAAAATCCTAAATCACGTTCTAAGAAAAAGATAAATAAGAATATTGATTTGAGTTCAGTAAAAGAGATGGAAAAAGTAGGAAATTCAGAAGGCGAAACAAATAATCTAAAATCTGATAGTGAAAAAGTTTCTTTAGATAATAGTGAATATAGCCTTACAGATGAAGAAGCAAAGAATCTGAGTAATATAAAAATTGGTCCTAAAGGTACATATACAGAGGATTCAATACGAGTTTATCTACAAGAAATTGGCAGAATAAGATTACTAAGACCAGATGAAGAGATTGAGCTAGCCCGTAAAATTGCAGATTTACTTCAACTGGAAGAATTAGCAACACAATTTGAATCTGAGAAAGGTTATTTTCCCTCAGTAAGAGAGTGGGCTGAACTAATAGATATGCCCCTTTCTAAATTCAGAAGAAGGTTATTACTTGGCAGAAGAGCTAAAGAAAAAATGGTTCAATCTAATCTACGACTAGTTGTTTCGATAGCTAAAAAATATATGAATAGAGGTTTATCTTTCCAAGACTTAATTCAGGAAGGGAGTTTAGGACTCATAAGAGCCGCTGAAAAGTTTGATCATGAAAAAGGTTATAAATTCTCAACCTACGCTACATGGTGGATTAGACAAGCAATTACAAGAGCAATCGCAGACCAAAGTAGAACCATTAGATTACCTGTACATTTATACGAAACTATTTCAAGAATAAAAAAAACTACTAAAGTCTTGAGTCAAGAATTTGGAAGAAAACCCTCTGAAGAAGAGATAGCAGAAAGCATGGAAATGACTATTGAGAAATTAAGATTCATCGCAAAAAGTGCACAACTTCCTATATCTCTTGAAACCCCTATTGGTAAGGAAGAAGATTCAAGACTAGGAGATTTTATTGAGGCTGATATTGAGAACCCTGAGCAAGATGTCTCTAAAACTTTACTTAGAGAGGATCTAGAAGGTGTTCTTGCTACTCTAAGTCCTAGAGAAAGAGATGTTCTTAGGCTTAGATATGGAATAGATGATGGCAGGATGAAAACTTTAGAAGAGATAGGTCAAATTTTTGATGTTACAAGAGAACGAATTAGACAAATAGAAGCCAAGGCATTAAGAAAATTAAGGCACCCAAATAGAAACGGGGTTTTAAAAGAATATATAAAATAAAACTGATAGATTTATCTTCATTAAGTTGATAAATAATATCTTTAAATGTTTACTTCTTTCTTTTAATCTTAAGTAAAGATAATATTTTAATGACTAAAACAAATCTAAGAATAGCCACAAGAAGAAGTAAGTTAGCTATGGTGCAAACTTTATGGGTTAAAGCAGAACTAGAGAGAAATATCCCTGATATAGAGGTCTCAATAGAAGCCATGGCAACTCAAGGAGATAAAATACTTGATGTTGCATTAGCTAAGATTGGAGATAAAGGGCTATTTACCAAAGAACTTGAAGCTCAAATGCTATTAGATAAAGCTGACATAGCCGTTCACTCTCTAAAAGATTTACCTACAAACTTACCGGAGGGGCTGACCCTAGGATGCATTACAGAAAGAGAAGACCCTTCAGATGCTTTAGTTGTTAACAAAAAGAATGAGATCTATCAATTAGAGACTTTACCTCCCGGATCTATTGTGGGAACAAGCTCATTAAGAAGACTTGCTCAACTAAGGTTTAATTATCCCATGCTTGTCTTTAAAGACATCAGAGGTAATGTTTTAACTAGACTTGAAAAGTTAGATTCTGGAGAATTTGATTGTATTATTCTTGCCGCAGCAGGTTTAAAGAGATTAGGATTTGAATCAAGAATTCATCAATTAATTTCAAGTGAAATTTCTTTACATGCAGTGGGTCAGGGTGCCTTAGGGATTGAATGCAAAAAAGATGATCATGAAATTATTAAAATCATAAATGTATTGAATCATGAGGAAACAAATAAGAGATGTTTAGCGGAAAGATCATTCTTGCGAGAATTAGAGGGAGGTTGCCAAGTCCCAATAGGTGTTAACAGTGAAGTCAAAAATGATTCAATTTATTTAAAAGGTATGGTAGCTTCTATTGATGGCAAAAGACTTATTAAAGATTATTCAGAAGGTAATATTAATGAACCTGAAAAAATAGGAAAAACATTAGCAGGAAAACTTAAAAGTAAAGGAGCAGATGAAATACTTAAAGAAATATTCGACAAATTTCGATAAAAATTAATCGATCAAGTTTGGCTCAATATCTTTTTTATATCTTTCTTCACAATCTTCAATTACTTTAATAGCTTCTTCAATTCCTAGAAAACCATTTACTTTGCATGTACCTGGTTTTTTTAAATCTTTATAATGTTCCCAATAGTAAGTAGTTTCTTTAATCCAATGTGGGCCTAAATCTTCAAAAGATTTTATATGTTCCATTCTTTTATCATCTGATAAAACAGCGATAACTTTATCATCAACTTCTCCTCCATCATCAAACTTCATAACACCAATAATTCTGGCTTCAACAATGGATCCTGGAATCAAAGGTTCTGTAACAGATACAATTTCAATATCTAAAGGATCGCCATCCTCATCCCATGTTCTTGGGATACATCCGTAAGCGAATGGATATGCTAGTGAAGAATAACCAACCCTATCAAGCTTTAAATGACCTGTTTCAGTAATTAATTCGTATTTATTTATTGTATTAGAATTTAATTCAACAATTGTATTAACTATCAATTTAGTTTCATCTGTAAAAGCATTTAATATATGCAATAAATTCGGAGTACTTTTACTTGGTGGTTGATTAAGATTTGCCATATTCTTAGTAAATTCATTTATCTTACAATCTTATATTATTCAAAAAACTTTAAAAGTTATGATTCAAAATATATTTAATTTAATAACCTAATCTTTTTTTCTAAATAAGAAATGAAATAATTTGGAGATAACTCTGCATTAGTTAAATCTTTAACTAATTCCATTGAATTCAAAGATCTTCCATAACTATGTACATTTTTTTTAAGCCAGTCAATAATCAACTTATAAGATTGATTTGCAATCAAGTTATCAATTAATCCAAGATCCTCTTCTAACTTACTTGTTATTTGTGCACTTATTAAATGTCCAAGTAAATAAGATGGGAAATAGCCAAAAGCTCCTTCACTCCAATGAACATCTTGTAAACAACCTAACCTATCATTAGGTGGTTTAATCCCTAAAAGCTTTTCGTACATATTATTCCACTCATGTGGTAAATCTGCAGGATCTAAATTCCCCTCAATCAACTTGATTTCTAATTCAGTCCTTATAAGTATATGTAAACCATAACTTAGTTCATCAGCTTCAACTCTATTCAAACCAGCTTTAAAAGTATTCATTGATTTCCACAATTCCTCATGATTTTTTAGAGGACAGCCTTTTTCAATAAAAAACTTAAAGAAACTTTCAGAAAAAGCTCTCGATTTAACAATTCTATTTTCCCAAAATAAAGATTGGCTTTCATGTATAGCCATTGATGTTGCTTGACCTAATGGCCAAGCGAACCATTGATGACTCTGAGAGGGTAAACCTTGTTCATACACAGAATGGCCCCATTCATGAGCAGTTGCTAAAAAACTTGAGAATGGTTCTCCCTTTACGATCCTTGTTGTAACTCTAAAATCTTTTGGACCTAATGTGATTGAAAATGGGTGAGGTGATTCTGCTACCGCAACCAAATTTTTATTTCTACCAAAAACATCCAGTAATTTTTCAGATAGATATTTCTGAGAATTATTATCTAAATCCCAATTATTTTTTTTGAATTGTTTAGCATTCTTCAACATTAAAGGAATAGCTTCTTTAATAGGATTAAAGATTTTAAATAACCATTCTTTAGAAATATCAGGCTCATAAGGTTGAGCTAAAGTTTCCCATGGAGTTAATTTATTTGATATTTGCTTAGCTTCTTCAATACGCAATTTAATAAGTTCTTTGAAAAAAGGAAGGAATATTTTATAGTCTGAATTTTCCTTAGCTTGCTGCCAACTTTCATAACCGCGAGATTTAGCTCTAGCAAGGTGTTCAACTAAAAGTGGATCAATTCTGCTTTGTCTATCAAGTTCTTTTTTTAAGAGGTCAATATTTTTCATTTTTGAATTAAATTGACTCTCATCAATTCCATCAATTCCTTTTAATTCTGTCTCAGCTGAATTTATCAGATCAGATAAAACATTTGAAGAGGTTCTTTCATGCAGGATTTTTGCCAAATAGGTTAATTGATCGGCTCTCCAAGTTGCTCCTTCTCTTGGCATTATCGTATTTTGATCCCAATAAAGAGTATTCTGTATAGAGCCTAAAATTTGCGTCTCATTTAAATAAGCTCCTAAACGATTCCAAGCGTTATCTGTCAAAAGTTTCTCCTAATAGACATATATATTAAAGCTATTTTTTGTAGTCAGCGAGAGATTTAAAAACTATATTTTAAAGAATAACTTAAATTATTTTTGCTAAATGGAACAAGTTATTTCTTCAATTAAAGTAATTACTAAAGGTCAGGGATTTACAGACATCACTTATTTAGTTAAAGAATTTATTAGAGAAAATAATTTTGTTAACGGTATTTTAATTTTGAATGTTCTACACACGAGCTGCAGCTTGACATTAAATGAGAATGCAGATCCAAATGTTCTTCATGACCTAAGTAAATATATTGAATCAATAGTGCCATATAATTCCTATCAAGACTTAAACATAAAACCCAAAAAAGTTCTTATGAACACTATCAAGAGGGTGAAGATGATATGCCTGCACATATAAAAACAGCTCTGACAAATAACTCTTTATCATTGAGCTTTCAGAATGAAAAACTTATTATCGGAGTCTGGCAGGCTATTTATTTGTGGGAGCATCGTTATGAGAGAAAAGAAAGATTAGTTAATATTCATGCAATTGGTGAAAAAAAAAACAGAGCTTATAATAAAAATAAATAGATTATATAAATGAAACCATATCTACTAAAAGAGGAAGAGATTAAAGAATTAGCTGCTAAAATCCCCGGTTGGGAAATACATCCGATGTTTATTGAGAGGAGTATTGTCTTTAAGAATTTTGTAGATGCTTTCTCTTTTATGACTAAAGTAGCTTTGCTTGCAGAAAAATATAATCACCATCCCAATTGGGAAAATGTCTATTCAAAAGTAAAAATTAAATTATTTACACATGACCTAGGAGGGATATCAAGCTTAGATCATGTCCTAGCATCAGAGATAAACAACTTACTTAAATAAATGCCTCACTTAATAGTTAAAAGTAGATATTTAAATATATTTAATTAAAATAAATTACAAAACAAAAATTTAAAATATGACAAATAAGCTTTTGCCAGTAACAATTATAAGCGGATTCTTAGGATCTGGTAAAACAACTCTTTTAAATCATATATTAGCCAATCAAAAAGGTCTCAAAACAGCTGTATTAGTGAATGAATTTGGTGAAATTGGAATTGATAATGATTTAATTATTGAAACCAGTGAAGATATGATTGAATTAAGCAATGGATGTATTTGCTGCACAATAAATGGCGAATTACTTACAGCAGTCAATAAAATCTTAGATAAAAATAAAAAAATTGATTATTTAATCGTTGAAACAACTGGACTTGCAGATCCATTACCAGTAGCCATGACTTTTGCAGGGAGTAGTCTTCGTTCAAGAGTAAGATTAGATTCGATAATAACCTTAGTTGATGCTGAAAACTTTGATTTTGATATTGATAAAACAAACATTGCTCATGCTCAACTTTTATATGGAGATATATTGCTTTTAAATAAATGTGATTTAGTAGATGAAGAGAAAATAAAGAAAATTGAAGAAAAAATTCTCACAATTAAAACAGAACCTAGAATTTTGAGATGTACTAATAGTTCAGTTGGACTAGAAACGATTATAAGTGTAGGACTTTTTGAAACTGATAAATATGAGAATAAGTGAACCCTAGAAAAAAACACTCATAAAAAATTACTCACATCATTCACACGATCATTCACACGATCATTCACACGATCATTCACACGATCATTCACACGATCATTCACACGATCATAATTCAAGTAATACTATAGAAGGATTTGGTTCAGTATCGTTTCAAACTGAGGAACCATTCTCTTTAAGAAAATTCCAATATTTCTTAGATAATCAACTATCAAAAAATGTATTTAGAGCAAAAGGTATACTTTGGTTTGTTGAAAGCGAAAGAAAACATATTTTTCATTTAGCTGGGAAAAGATTCTCAATAGATGATGAAGATTGGGGAAATAATAAATGTAATAAAATAGTTTTAATAGGCAAAAATCTAAATCAAGAAGAAATACAAAAACAGCTTGATGCATGTATCACACCATCTAATAAATAAATCGCCAAAATTTTGAGAAATTTTAAACACTTAATAACAAAATCAAATACTAAAGTGCTTGATATTTGTTCTTTAATTATTGCAGCACTAATAACTCTGCCAATTATTAACTTTTTAAGAGAAGGTTTTGAAATAATTCTGAATGGAAATTTTTCTATAGGATTAACCGGTAAAGAAGAAATAATAGGAACTATAAAAATACTTATATTAATAAGTCTAATTGGCGGAGGTTTGGGGATTATAAATGCTTGGTTACTTTCAAATTGCAATTTTAAGTTTAGAAAAATACTAAGAATAATACAGCTAATACCGTTAGCCTCACCTGCTTATCTTGTTACAGGAACATTGCAAGATTTAGGAAGCATTTATGGATATCAGATTACAGGTTTTTGGTGGGGAGTTTTAATAATTTCCATATCAACTTATCCTTATGTATTTATTTTAACGAATGAAAGTTTTAATAAATTTGGCTTAAATCAGATTTTAGCTAGCAGAGGCTTAGGTGTAGGTCCATGGAAAAGTTTTCTGCGAATTGCACTTCCTATGTCATTACCCTCTTTAGCTATAGGAATAAGTCTTATGTGCATGGAGGCAATGAATGAACTAGGAACTTTTAAATTATTGAATATTCCCACAATTTCAACGGGAATTGAAGAAAATTGGATCATTGAAGGTGATCTAAATAGTGGGATAGGATTAGCTTTGATAGCTTTGATAATAGTTTTTTCATTAATAATTATTGAGAAATTTTCTAGAAAGAGGTCAAAACGTTGGAGTGAGAATCCCTCTATTAGTATTTCTCAAGGTTGGGAATTAGACGGAATAAGAGCATTCATGGCTATTATTTTTGCTGCATTTCCTGCAATATTCTCACTTGGGATTCCACTAATATGGGTTGTTTTAAACATCGATCAAATTCCTCAAGGCTTTGACGAAGATCTACTATTTCTAACTTTGCGAACCTTAGGTTTAGGAGCTGGTACAGCATTTTTAGCGATAATCTTTTCATTACTTCTCTCACTTTCTAAAAGATGGAATAAAAGTATTATTCTCCAAATAACTTCTTTCCTTGCTGGAATTGGTTATTCTATTCCTGGAACAGTGATAGCTATATTTATGCTTACTGTAATTAATAATCCTGATTATTATATTTATCTTATGATGTGGGGTTATATTACTCGTTTTCTTACTATTTCTAAAGGATCAATAGATTCAGCCTTAGAAAGGATCTCTCCTTCTATTGATGAAGCAGCTACAGGATTAGGGGCAAATAATTTTAGAGTAATAAAAGAGGTCCATATACCTTTACTAAAAGGACCTGCACTAGTTGGGACACTTTTAGTATTTATAGATACGATAAAAGAACTACCAGTCTCCTTTTTAATTAGACCATTTGATTTTGAGACTTTATCAGTAAGAATATATCAATATGCAGATGATGGAAGACTTGGATCAGCTATCATACCAGCCATTTTAATTACTATATTGGGATTAATTGCATCAAGTACATTAATTCCAAGTTTAGAGAAAAAAAATAATTAATTTCTCTTAATTACCTGTTTAATAAATAGTGGAGCACTTAATATTAAATCTGTGCATGAAGATATAAATCTAAAAATAATCAAGCTCATAATTAAGGAACTTTGAGAATAATCATTACCAATTAGAAAAAGAAAGCAGCCTTCAAACACTCCTATTCCTCCGGGTGCTGCAGGAATTATTAAACCTATTGACCAAGACAGGGAAAATATCGTAAAGATAAAAAGATAATCTAGATTATTTGAATCATTAAAGATATAAAAGCAGAAAATAAATCCTAAGAACTTAAATAAAATAAAAAGTATTTCAATACTTAATATTTTAAAAGGAAATGATGACTTAATTTTTATTTTTTCATCAAACTGGCTTTTTGTATAATTTATTTTAAATATTCTTATACTTTTATTTTTGAAAGATTGAAGTTTAATTATTATTATATATATTAAATTTCTATGCAGTAATATTGAGGGCAATAAGAATATTAAGAATAAAGGATTATAAATTACACCTAAAGAAGTCAATAAAAGTGATGCAGATAACATAAAATAAGGTTCAATAAGATTTACATAAAATGCTAACTTTTCATTTACTCTTTCTTTTAAAAAAGTGAACCTTTCGTAGAAATGCCAAACCCCTCCTGGAATATACTTTAGGCTATTTGTTAATATATAAAAAGAAATTAAATTATTATTTTTTAAGTTTTGACCAAACCATATTATTATATTTTTCCAAGCTAATCCATTAAAAAATACACTTAATATACAAAATAAAAATGATAAAAATATATAACTATAGTAAATTTCTTCCTTAATTTCAAAAGAAATATCTTCTTTATTAAATATCAAGTAATAAGTAAAGTAAAAAATACTTATAAAAAAAAATATATTTTTAAATGTTTTAAAATTAATTTTTAAAAAATACTTTTTTATCAAAATTTTTATAATTTAATGTTCATTTAAATCTTTAAAAGGTTTAAAGTCTTTCATAGTATTAAAAATAATATTTCTAACTTCTTGAGCCGTTTTGCCATATTTCTTTTGTAAATTTATTACTTCATCATTCTCAGGCTTTATAAATTTTTCTCCATTAGGCTTAGTAATTTCCTTACATTTAACTTTACCAATAGATGTTTCGCATTCCCCTTCTCGTCTTGGTAATATCCACCTTCCTTGTCTTCTCTCTCTCAGTCCTATAGTATTTGTATATTGAAACCATAACTGCCGAAAATACGCTTCTCTTTCTATTGGCACTATTGCAATGATCGAAAAACCAATTCTATTTTTTTTCATATTTACTGCTTTATAAGAGATATCTAAAACGCCCTCCTGTCTCATAAATTCGATAAAAAATGCTATTTCTTCAGAGGAATGATCATCAATCCATGCTTCTTGTATGGAAATCTCTTCAAATACTGGACTATTTTTATAGTAATTTTTTTTATAGTCGGGCAAATTAATTTCTAAAATTCTTAAAATATTTGGGTAAGGGAGAGTTTTGTGTCCTATACCTATGCCGTATGAATTAATTGAATATTCAGAGGGAAATTCGAAAATATTTACTAACGTCAGGAGTAATGAAATACCCGTAGGAGTTGAAAGCTCCTCATCTATAGAATAATCAGAACAAATATTTATTTTACTATTTGATATCAATTCAAGAACAACAGGAGAAGGGATAGGAATCTTGCCATGTTCTGAATTAATAAAGCCTTTTCCTAGATTTGGAGCATTACAAAAAATATTTTTAGGTTTCAAGTATTGAATAGCAGCACAAACACCAATAACATCAACGAGGGAATCTGTGTTACCAATTTCATGAAAATGTACCTCATCAGGATGATGACCATGTACCTTCCCTTCAGCAATTGCAAGTAATTCAAAAACTTTTATTATCATTGTTTCTAAATCTTTATCTAGGAGGCCGCTCAATATCAATTGCTTTATGTCCTTCCATTTCTTTTTTTTATTATTTATTAAAACATTAACTTCGGCTTTAACGCCTCTTAAGGTATAACTTTTAGATTCATGAAAAGATAAAGAGAAAAAATTTTTTAATCCTAACTTGATTAATGGTTTTTCAAAAACTGTTTGAGGTACGCCCAAGTCATAAAAAGCAGCTAATAACATATCACCTGAGATTCCAGGTGAACATTCAATTAGAATTTCATCCATATTTATTTCCTTTAGTAAAAATGTTGATGCATTTTGGAATAAACATTAAATACTTTCGGATGTTTTATCCTCAATTATCTCGAATTTTTCCAAAAATAAAGAATTCTCTATCCTTATTACTTCAAGACTTACAAAAGAATTTATATACTTCATTGATATTTCTCCTTTAACTAAAATTTTAAATGATTTATTTTTTATTTTTACTTTGATTAGAAGGACATATTTTGATAATCAATTCTTTTTCTTGAATATTTATAAAAATTAATTTACCCCGAATTGAAAAGAGATTATCTTTTAAATCCAATGAAAGCAGTAAATCATGAGTTTTATTAATTTTGTAATCATCATTATTTTTGAAGTTACTTGGATCCCATATACCCGCAATTTGTAGATGAATATTATTTGAATCTTTATTCCTTGGATAAACAATCCAATAATATTGTTTTTCAAAGTTTATAAATTTCTTTATTACTGGTAAAGCTTTTCCTAAAACTACTGCATCAATTTTGAGACCGTTTGAATCTTCAATAAATCCTTTATTTAATAAATTATTTTCGTGAGGTTTATACATTCCACAAACTATTCCTATAGCTCTGAATTGTTTCTTGTTTGAAACTTTTGGGATTGGGCTTTTAATCATTTAAAAATATTTTGAAATAAGAAATTTATCCAAGCCATGAAAAAATCACATTTATTTATCTTCATTGATCATATCAAAAGATTTAATGGCATCATCAATTGCGTCTGAGGGTTTTGTTGCGTCATTCATACTATTAGCTCTTCTGAGCCTATCAACAATTTCGAAAGGATTAGTAGGAAAATCAAGATTATCTTCATCATCTAAATTAATAGTTCTATTTATTTCCATTTCACTTAATTTATAACTTTCTTGAGCAATCGATTGATAGCTTATTAAAAAAATCGGAGATATGAATAAATAAAGCAAATACTTGTAATTATTAAATATGCTTTTTGATTGTTTCTTGTTTAAAGTCAAAACTATTTATATTTTATATTTTTTGCTAATTTAATCTTACATAACTAATCCATAAATTGTTAATAGCTTCTTGGAATGTAAATTCAATAAGGTCAAGATTATCACAAGTTATAAAATGGCTTGAAGATGAACAACCTGAGGTGCTTTGCCTGCAAGAGACAAAAGTATCAGACAAAGATTTTCCCTATAAGACTTTTGAGAATATTGGTTATGACGTCAAATTTTACGGACAAAAATCATATAATGGAGTAGCAATTATTAGTAAAGATAATATTGCTGATATTAGATATGGTTTCCCTGGAGAGCTAAACCAATTAGAAATTTCTGAAGAATTACATTTTCAAAAAAGGATCATAAGCGGACTTATAAATGGAATTAGAATAATAAATGTTTATGTTCCAAACGGCTCATCACTTAATTCTGAGAAATTTAATTATAAAGTTAATTGGCTCGCAATGCTTAATGAATATTTGGTTAAACAATCAAAAAGAGGAGAACCAACTTGTCTTCTAGGTGATTTTAATATCGCTTTAGATGATAATGATATTTATGCTCCAGATAAGTTTACAGGCAGCATTATGGCATCAGAAATTGAGCGTAAAATGTTAAGAGAAGCACTTGGTTCAAGATTTAAAGATTCATTTCGCGTATTTGAAAAATGCTCTGGACATTGGAGTTGGTGGGATTACCGTAATAATTCATTTGAGTTGAATAAGGGTTGGCGTATTGACCATATTTATCTAAGCAACAATCTTTTATCCAATTTAAAAAGTTCAGTAATTGAAAGGAGTCAAAGAGAAAATAATCAACCCAGTGATCATGCTCCCATAATGATTAATTTAGATTTTCAGGAAAATTTAATTGAATTTGAAGATGATGATGATGACATATTTAATTTATAGAAATAAAAAATTTAAAATAAAAATTCCTTAAGAACCCCCATTGAGATAGGAAATTTTATAAGAAATTTATAATTTGCAACTTTCTTTTCAATAAAATCAATTTACAATCCACTAAATCGCAAAGAAAATATCATAATGTAGAATTTCATACGAATTGACAAATTTCAATCTTATTTCTAATTTAGATCATGATACATTTTTTCAAATTCTCTAAATTATTTATATCGTGACTGATATATTAAATATTTCTAAATCCCAAGAAATCTTTTCTGCTGCTCAAGGTCTTATGCCTGGAGGAGTTAGTTCACCAGTAAGAGCTTTCAAATCAGTTAATGGGCAACCTATTGTTTTTGATAGAGTTAAAGGCCCATTTGCATGGGATATTGATGGTAATAGGTATATAGATTACATTGGCAGCTGGGGTCCTGCTATATGCGGACACGCTCATCCTGAGGTCACAACCGCTTTACAAGAAGCAATTGAGAAAGGTACTAGTTTTGGTGCTCCATGTGTCCTCGAGAATAAGCTTGCAGAAATGGTTATTGATGCTGTTCCTTCAGTAGAGATGGTCAGATTCGTAAACAGCGGTACAGAGGCTTGCATGGCAGTTCTAAGGCTGATGAGAGCATTCACTGGTAGAGACAAGGTTATCAAATTTGATGGCTGTTATCACGGACATGCAGATATGTTTTTGGTAAAAGCAGGATCTGGGGTAGCAACTCTTGGGCTCCCTGATTCTCCAGGAGTTCCAAGAACTACTACAGCCAATACTCTTGACCGCTCCATATAATGATCTTGAAGCTGTTAAGAAATTATTTTCAGAAAATCCCGATGCAATTTCTGGTGTAATTCTTAGAACCGATTGTTGGTAACGCAGGTTTTATTACACCTGAGCCTGGATTCCTAGAAGGCCTAAGAGAGTTAACTACAGAGAATGGAGCATTACTAGTATTTGATGAAGTTATGACTGGCTTCAGGATTAGTTATGGAGGAGCTCAAAAAAGATTTGGTGTAACTCCTGACTTAACTACTCTTGGGAAAGTTATAGGAGGAGGTTTACCAGTTGGTGCTTACGGAGGGAGAAAGGATATTATGGAGATGATCGCCCCTTCAGGCCCTGTTTATCAAGCCGGTACATTAAGTGGAAATCCTCTTGCTATGACTGCTGGAATTAAAACTTTAGAATTATTAAAGCAAGAAGGAACTTATGAAAAGTTAGAAGCAACAACTACTAGACTCATTGAAGGAATTATTCAAGCTGCCATTAATAATGGTATTTCTATTAATGGTGGAAGTGTAAGTGCAATGTTTGGTTTCTTTTTATGTGATGGTCCAGTTAGAAATTTTGAGGAAGCTAAATCTACCAATTCTGAATTATTTGGCAAACTTCATAGAGAGATGTTAACTAGGGGTGTATATTTAGCTCCTAGTTCATACGAAGCTGGATTTACATCCTTAGCACATTCAGATGAAGAAATTGATCAAACTATAGAAGCATTTGAACAATCTTTTAAAAATTTAAAAAATTAAATTTATCTTCTTTCTCCATTAACTATTACAGGTGGAGTACTATTTGATGAGCCCGGTAAACCTGGGACAACTTGAGTTCTACCATCCCACTTATCAAGAAATAATTTAAACAAAACTTGATCATCAAGACTTCTATTTAAAGTCTCATATCTTAATGCTTCTTGTTCTGCAATTTCAACTTCAGTTTTAGCCCTTAAAAGTTGCTGACCAGCTATTTGTTTTTGTTCAATTGCAGCTCTATATTCTTCTGCTATTTCAAGGCCTGTTAGATCTAAACTTTGAACATCAACAAAGTCGAACGCCTTAAGTTCAACGGCAACTGATTCCGCAACTTTTTCTGAAATAACATTAAAATCAGTAGCTATGGATTCTAATTCATATTGAGAGAAAACTGACTTGAGTGCCTTAAGTAAAGACGGATATACTATTTTTTGATAAATTTCACCATTTCTATTAGCAATAGTTCTAAAAATGGTTGGTGCCTGCTCAGGCTTAATAGCATATTTAACAGTTGCTGTGGCTTTTATAACTTGAAGATCTTTTGTTAAAGTCTCAAATTTTTCTGGTTGAACTTGGGTCTTAATATCAAAAGGATAGACATTCTGTATGAATGGTATTTTTGCATTTAAACCAGCTCTTCTCTCTTTTTTAGTAACTTTACCAAGTGTAGTGACTACAGCAACTTGACCTGAAGGAACAACAAATAGAGATTGTGTTAAGTAATAAAAATCCTGTAAAAGATAAAACAATTAATAAAGTTGCTGTTCCTCCTGGACCTGCCGGAGTGACATTTTTAAAAGAAGATGACATTAAATTTATATTTTTTTTTATCTTATTTAAATAAATTAATTATTGCATTGTTAAATTCTCTAAATTAAATATATTTTTAATAATTGTTTTTTGATTAAATGAATTATTAAATTTATTCTGTCTTTAAATTGCTTCAAAAGTATAAGATAGAGACTTTCATCAATTTCTCTTACATCATACTCTGAAGGTAGCATTCCGTGCTTATGTTCATGTACTGCCATCCAACAAAACTTTTCTAACTCGTTTTCTGAGAAATTAGGGTAACTTTTAACTTTATAAATAAGTAACTTAATTAATGAATCTGAGTAATCTACCATTAAATATATATTATTTGAATAACAAAATATATTAACGATAATTATTTGTTTGTAGAGGAATTTGAAATTTCTCTTCGAAGCTATCCATCATTCCAATAGCCAATTGAAGGTCATTTTTACTTTTGCTAGCAACTCTTAAACTATCTCCCTGAATACTGACATTTATTTTTTTGATATTATTTCTTAATTCTTTACTAATTTTTTTTGCAATTTCCTGATCTAAACCTTTAATTAATTTTATATTCTGTTTAACTCTATTTCCACTAATAACTTCAATTGATTCAAAATCAAAGATTTTTAAAGATAATTTTCTTTTGGTTGCTTTTTGTCTGATAATATCAATAACTGAATTTAAGGTTAATTCACTATTTGTGATGATAAAAATACTCTCCTTCTCTAACTCAACTGTAGTATCAGTACCTTTAAGATCATATCTCTGAGCAATTTCACGCTTAACTTGATCTAGTGTGTTAACAAGCTCTTGTCTATCAAAATCAGATACAACATCAAAAGAAAAATTTTCAGCCATTATTATAAATTAATTAATAACATTATTATCCCTCTTAGAAAGATTTAAACAAAAGTTGGTATGAAAATTTAATCAAAAAATAATAAACTTACAACTTTACCCATATCTTCAGCACATCTACAGCTATTTAACAAAGTTTCACTATCATGAAAGGCAAAACAAATTAATTGATCACATCTATTTATTATTTCTTGATTACATAAACTACTTGCGAGAGGTAAAGGTAGATTATCATTCTCAGTTTTTTCAATTAGGTGCATAACTCTCTCAAGCTGAGCTTTAATTTCTGGAATTTGTTTATCTAAACTTTGTGGAAGTAACACTGTTAGTAAAGATGGGTTAATTTCTAAGACCGCCCTAATAACAGTTGCATTAACGCCTTGAGAACCAGATGTAATAATTGAATGGCCCTCCTCTGCTAAAGACCTAGCAATAAGTTCAATAAGATGAATATCTACAACTGGAACATGTCTACTTCCTAAAAAAGCGATTCTTCTTTTACCATTATCTTGGAGTTTTGCAAGTTCTTGCGCGAGAGTATCAACGCTTTCAGTTGAAGGGAGATCTAAAGAGCGACTCAAAATAATCTAAGTACCATATTTTGAAATTAGCAATAATCTCAGAAATTGCAGTCAAAATCAATTTTTGAAAGAATTCCATTAATATTTACATTCTCATGAACTAATTGAATAGCATAAGATGCTTTTATTGATTCATGTAATCTGACATGGCCAAAAGCTTGCTCTATTACTTCAACTGAAGCGAGTGTATCAATATCTACTTTTAAAATTGGGACTTCTAATTCTTCTGCTCTGTGAATAAGCTGCGGCAAAGGTTCACCAATACCAGTTAAAATTAAACATTGAGTTGAGGCCTCTAAGGCCGCTAACTGAATATCAGTTCTATCAGCACCAGTAACGACTGCCATATTTCTTCTTCTTCTAAAAAATTCCATTGCAGAATTAACTCCCATTGCACCAATACTTAAAGTTTCAACAAGTAATTGTTGCTTATCAGAACAGCAAATCACTCTTGCATCTAATCTTCTAATTAGTTCTCCAACAGTAACACTTCTAAGTAAGGGAGATTTAGGCATAACACCAAAAATCTCTATTCCTAATTCTCTTAGAGAGGGAATTATTGTAGTCTTTATATCTTCAATATCTGAAGGTACTACAGAATTTAATACAGCCCCAGCAAAATGATCACCTAATTGTTTTTTTGCATTTAAAAGTGCGTCAACACTTGTACTATTTTCCCATAAGTTAACAACTAAAACTTTTGAATCTAAAGCAGTTGCAAGTTGTGGAAGACTTAAACCATAAACCAATCCTTCATGAAGACTTCCAGCAGCTTCAAGAATATTCAAACCATCAAAACTATCTTTTTTAAGCTCTTTTATTTGTTCAAAACCTTTTCCAGGAGAAATATCTTTGTTTGTAATCCTTTTAGCTGAAGAAATATTATCTAATAAACCTACTGATGATATTAAATTGTTTTCATCGATATCTAAAGTAGAACTTATAAACTTGACATCATCATCAATAAGCCCTTCATAAGCCATTGATGGAAGATTAGTTAGTTCTATACAGGTAGCTAATGGTTTACCAATACGTACTTTTTTATTATAGTCAATTATTTTTTTTGCAATTCCAAGAACCAATGCAGATTTACCGCTAAATGGTTCACAAGATCCAATTAATAATATATTACTCATAAATAATAATTAGTCCTTTAAATAGATTAGTATTTTTTTTACTAGTATTCAATTATTTATTTGGAGAGAAAATTAAATAAAAATCTTCTCAGATTAATTTATTAAAATAAGTGAAAACATAGGTTGATTTTTTACCAAATTGATGATGCCGAATAAAAAGACAATTGGAATTACAGGCGCAGGGGGATCTCTGGGAAAAGCCTTAACAAAAAAATTTAGATCTCATGGACATAAGATCATTGGTTTTACTCATAATAGAAAACCTCAAGAGCTTGTCGAGGAAGGACCTAATGAATGGGTTTATTGGGAGTGCGGAAAAGAATTCCTACTAGAAAACAGCCTAAGTAAAATTGATATATTGATCTTGAATCATGGAATTTATGACTATCAACAGGATTTAGAAAAATCAATCGAAATTAATGCTACAAGTAAAATTAAAATTTTAAAGTTATTTGAAAAAATTTCACTTTCACAATCAATTGAATCTTCACCAAAAGAAATTTGGATTAATACTTCTGAAGCAGAAATATTACCTGCTTTAAATCCTTGTTATGAAATAAGTAAGTCTTTAATAGGTCAAGTAGTAACATTTAAAAGAAATTTCAATAATCAAAATAAGTCAAGAAATCTGATAATAAAAAAAATTATTCTTGGACCATTTAAATCTGATTTAAATCCAATTGGGATTATGTCCCCTGAATCAGTAGCAAGTTTAATTTTCTATGTTTCTAAAATTAGTAATTATCTTATTATTATCAGTCCTAATCCCATAACTTATATTTTATTTCCATTAAGAGAATTTTACTTTTTTGTCTATTATCAACTTTTAAAATTTTTCAAGAAAAGATCTTAAATTAGAAATCTCTATCAGTTAGTATTTCCATACCATCTTTTAACACTACTATTGTATGTTCCCATTGAGACGAGAATTTACCATCTTTGGTAATTACAGTCCATCTGTCATTAAGCGTCTTACAGTATTTTGTACCAGCATTAACTATTGGCTCTACCGCCAAGGTCATCCCTTCTCTTAAAACAACATTAGGAAGATCTTTAGTTCTAAAATTAAAAACTGACGGTTCTTCATGAAGATTCCTTCCCACACCATGACCTGTATAATCTTCAACTACACTAAAACCATTTTTTTTAACTACATCTTCAATCGCGCCTGCAATATCCAACAAAGTATTACCTGCTTTTATTTTACTCAAACCAGCATATAAAGCTTCATGAGCTACATTACTAAGTCTTTCTACTTCTTTATTTACAGAGCCTACACAAATAGAAACGCAACTATCTCCATGATAACCATCCAGATAAGCACCAGTATCAATCTTTACAAGGTCACCATTTTTAATGATTTTATTTTTATTTGGAATACCATGAACAACTTCATTATTAATACTTGAACAAATACTTGCTGGGAAACCATGATATCCTTTAAAGCTTGGCGTAGCTCCCATTTCTCTGATCCTTTTTTCTGCAAAAACATCTAGATCCTTTGTACTCATTCCAGGTTGTATTAAATCAATTATCTCACTAAGAACTTTTGATACAATTTGGCTAGATTTTTTTATTAATTTAATTTCTCTAGAAGTCTTTATCTCAATACCTCTTTTACCTTCAATAAAAGGTACTTGATCTTGAGATTTAAAAATTTTATTATTTAATAAAAGTTCTGCAAAATGTTTCATCGTTTTAAGCAAATTTTTTAAAATTCACAATACTCTTTTATATAATTTAAACCTTTCATAAACCATTACGAGAAAAAGATATGAAATTTATTACTACATTTTTAAATTGAATAAATAAATTGTATTTAGGAATAAAAATTCCTAGGATTCATAAGTTACAGAATTCTACAAATTAAAACTTACACTTCTGAAAGAAACCTTTAAAATTTAAAGAATACAACCTTTTACTTAAAGGTTTCTAAAATCGAGTCGAAAGGTTAAGATATATACTTAATGGTTTTTCGTAGTCCTATGGCAAAAGAGAGTAAATCTGTTGATTCAAAAAACATTAGTGTTAAAAAAGAAAGTGATGTCGATTCATCACCTGAAGTCACTTCTAATGATTCTAAAACTGAATTGGATAAAATAATAAGTTCTGGAAATTTATTACATGAATTTGAGGAATCTCAATTAAAAAAAGAATTACCTGAAATTTATGTTGGAGATACTGTAAAAGTTGGTGTAAAAATTACAGAAGGTAACAAAGAGAGAGTTCAACCCTACGAAGGTGTAGTAATTGCAAAGAGACATGGTGGACTTAATCAAACAATTACCGTCAGAAGAATTTTCCAAGGAATAGGTGTAGAGAGAATATTTATGCTACATAGTCCACAAGTTGCCTCTCTAAAAGTTGAACGTAGAGGTAAAGTAAGAAGAGCTAAGCTATTCTATTTAAGAGATAGAGTAGGTAAAGCTACTCGTGTTAAACAACGCTTCGACCGTTAGAGTTGTAAATTAAATTCACCCTATTGGTCAAAAAGGCGCTTATAATCAAAATTATGCGCCGTTAGTTCAGTTGGTAGAACGCAGGTCTCCAAAACCTGATGTCGGGGGTTCAAGTCCTCCACGGCGCGTTTGAATCAACATTATGTAATTTATTTTTTTTGTGATGGAGTTAGATCTTCAACCAGGGGACGTAGTAAAAGTCCTAGAATCAGCCGCCCTAGGATGGGTAAGAGCCAGAGTTATCAGAGTTAAATCTGGTGGTAGAGTTGTTGTTCAAAGTGATCAAGGCAGAGAATTTACTGCTAGAGGTAATCAAGTAAGACTTATTGAACCGGCTGGCTTTAGACCTTAATCTTTTTAAGAAAATTTATTGACCACTTAATCAAATTTAAATTGTTTAACAAACAAAATAAATTTTATTATTACAACAAAAATCTTTAGTTTTAACATCTTCTAATTTATACTGGTTAAGTAATATCCCATTTACTTATGGGACCGTAGTTCAACTGGTTAGAGCACCGCCCTGTCACGGCGGAAGTTGCGGGTTCGAATCCCGTCGGTCCCGTTCCAAAAAGAAATTCTTGAAAAACCGTTTAAGACTAGCGCCAAGTCCTACAGGTCTCTTACATATAGGTACTGCTAGAACAGCTTTATTTAACTGGCTGTATGCTAAAAAAACAAAAGGTGAATTTTTACTTAGAATTGAAGATACAGATATATCTCGCTCTAAACCTGAATTCACAAAGAATATATTAGAGGGATTAAGTTGGTTAGGATTAAATTGGGATGAAGATCCAATTAATCAAAGTGAAAGGATTGACGAACATAAAGTGATTATTAAAAAACTTCTGGATGAAGGAGTTGCTTATAGATGTTTCATGTCTGAAAAGGAATCGCAACAATTAAGAGAGACTCAAAAAAAGAATGGTTTACCTCCAAAACATGACAATAGATATAGAGACCTATCTAAAAGTCAAATTGAGAGTTTTATAAATGAAGGTAAGTCATCAGTTATTAGATTCAAAATTGATGATAATGCCCAAATTTCTTGGCATGATCAGATAAGAGGCGAAATAAAATGGTTTGGGAAAGACCTTGGAGGAGATATGGTCTTATCAAGAAGGACTAACGGGGACGATATAGGCTCACCTCTTTATAACTTAGCAGTTGTTATTGATGATAATTTTATGAATATTAATCACGTTATCAGGGGAGAAGATCATATCTCTAATACGGCAAAACAAATCTTAATTTATAAAGCTTTAAATTATAAACTCCCTAAATTTTCGCATACTCCTTTAATTTTAAATAGTGAAGGGAAAAAATTATCAAAACGAGACTCCGTAACATCTATTGATGAATTCAGAGAAATGGGTTATCTCCCTGATGCCCTTACCAACTATATGGCTCTACTAGGATGGTCTCCTAAATCCGGTGAGAATGAAATACTATCTTTAGAAAAGCTTTCGAAGACATTTGATCTAAAAGACGTCAATAAAGCAGGTGCAAAATTTAATTGGGAAAAACTTAATTGGATCAATTCTCAATATATTAAAAATATGGATTCTAATGATTTGTTTAATATATTTAGAATATATTGGGAAAAGGAAAAATGGGAAATACCTTCTCAACAATGGGGATTAAATTTAACACTTTTAATTCAGGACTCAATTATTATTCTCAGAGACGTTATAGATCAGTCAAAACCATTTTTCAAACTACCAGAAGTTGATAATAAAGGTTTAGATTTTTTAAAAAACAACGACGTAAAATCTATCTTGGAGAATGTAATTGACTTACTAAGTAAAAAAAGTCAATCTATTAATCACAATGATATAAAAGAAATAATTGAGGAGATTTCTAATAAATATAAAATCAAAAAAGGTATCTTAATGAAGTCACTTAGAATTGCATTTTTTGGTTGTTTAAGCGGTCCAGACCTAATAGAAAGTTGGTTACTATTATCTGAAAAAGGTGAAGACCTTTCAAGGATTCAGAGATGTTTAGACATTATTTAATTTTTCTGAATCTATAAGATTTAAAAAATTAGCAAGTGGTTTAGCTGTAAGGCCTTGTATACCTACAGTCATTAAAATTGTTAGAAAAACTAAGCCTTGAAGTCTTCCTGAACCCAATACTCCAGCTTGCTCTAATCTTATTGAAAATAATGAAGCCACTGCTGCCGTGACTATTCCTCTTGGTGCTAGCCAAGCCAAGAATATTCTTTCTTTAATATCTAATTCTTGACCAATAGTTGCTAAGGAAACCGAAATTGGTCTTACCACAACCATCATCATAAATACGCAAATAACTCCTCCCCAACCTAGAGGGCTTAATTCACCCCAAGAGACATCAGAAGCCAAAAGAGGGAAAAGAACTGTAATCGCTAATTGAGCCAACTCGCTAATAAGATTATCTAACCTCTCTTTATCAATAACTTCACGTTTACCTACAATAAATCCTGCTGCAACAGAAGCAGGTAAACCTGATTCAGGAAGGAAATACTCACAGATCCCATATACTAAAAAGATTATACCCACAGTGACTTGAAGTTCTATACCCAATGAAGAATCACTCTTAATTTTCTTTAGGATTTCAGATAAGAGCCAGCCTGCGACAAGTCCAATTAATACCCCCCCGCCTAATCTCTCCATTAAAGCTATAAAGACCTCTTTTATTCCATGTAAATCACCCAATAAAAGTTCTAAAATTAATAAAGCCAATACAGCTCCTATAGGTTCTAAAACCAAGCCCTCAGCTTTCAATACACTTGACAAAGGTGAAGCAAGTTTTATTTGTTCCACTAATGGAGATATTACTGTTGGGCCAGTAGCTAAAACTATTGAACTATAAACGGCGGCTATTGACCAAGACAAACCAGCAAATACATGGGCTATTAATACTCCTCCAGCTAACGAAATAATTAATCTTAATAATGATATTCTCAAAACAGTAGTTCTTACATTACCTTCAGGCAATTTAAGATTTAAGCCCCCTTCGAATAAAACTAAACAAACTAATAGTCCGACAATTGTCTCTAATCCTTGCCCAAGATCCAAAGGCTCAACCAATCCCAAGCCTGAACGCCCGATCAGCAAACCTGATAATAATAAAATTACAACGCTAGGAAATCCTGTTAGAGAAGATATTAAACGAGCTATTGCACCTGCAAATACAGTTATACCCCATAGTAATCCAAGCCTCTCAGGCGTCATATAAATTTCCGATAATAAATAATATCAATTTATTTGATTAAATCAATAAATATAATTTTAGTCTACTCCACCAAAATATTTATTAATCTTATTAGAGTATGCTAATTAAAAGTTTTCAAGAAGAAAATTTATTTAAAAGGGTAATAAATAATAATAAGAATCCTATTCCAACAGTAGCCATCCTCCCATTCCAGATTTCGGCTTGAGGAGTAAAACCTCTTTTCCAAAGGTTTAATTCTGCTTTATCAACAAGATTTCTTGTCTCTTGCTCCAAATTGTTAACATTTTTATTCATTAGTAATTAAATTAAAATGGTGGATTTTGATCATAAAGACACATTGCTTGGTCGATTGGAAGCCTTGCTGCTACTCCAAGATTTAAAGGACTCTGAAAATCCCCTAAACTTAGCCTTGAGAGAGCTGCTGCACCAATCATCGCGGCATTATCAGTGCATAGAGATAAAGGTGCTAAATGAACTTTAATAGATTTTTCATAAGCTTTCTCAATCATCATTTTTCTTAACATATTATTTGCAGCTACACCTCCAACAACTACAAGGTTATTTAATTTATAATCAGCTGCACAATTAAGTGATCTTTCTACAAGTACTTCAGCTACAACTCTTTGAAAACTAGCAGCTATATCAGTAACGGGAATATTTTCTTCGTTATCTTTTAATCTCTCTACAAGCCTTAAAACAGCGGTTTTTAATCCACTAAAAGAAAAATCATATTTCAAAAACCCACCTTTTTTATCTGAGATTTTACACTTTGGCAAATCGTACTTCGAAGGATCTCCATTCTTTGCAGCTTTCTCAATAGCAGGCCCTCCAGGATAACCAAGACCTAACAATCTTCCAACCTTATCAAAGGCCTCACCAGCCGCATCATCATAACTTCTTCCGATTCTTAACATTTCTTTCTTTTCCCCAACCTTAATTAATTCGGTATGACCTCCACTAACCAATAAAACAAGATAAGGTGGCTTGGGATAATCCTGAGAAAAAAATATCGAAGAAAGATGTCCTTCAAGATGATGAACACCTAAAAATGGTTTTGAATGGATCAAGCATAATGTTCTTGCAAAAATAGATCCAATTCTTAAGCATCCGATCAATCCTGGAGCAACAGTTGAGGCGATACTATCAATCTGATTAATATTATGATTCGCATCTTTAAGTGCCTGCTCATAAACAGAAGGTATTAACTCTAGATGCTTTCTGGCTGCTAATTCAGGAACTACTCCGCCCCACTTAGAATGATCTTTAACTTGTGAAGCAATTATATTTGAATGAATTCTATAATTTCCATCTTTATTTGATACTACAGAAACGGATGTCTCATCACAACTTGTTTCAATCGCAAGGACTAAAGCCATATATTGTTTTAGAATACTTTAACTTATATAATAATTTCCTTCTTACCTAAGAGAATTAAAGATTGCAACTTATGAAATTCTTTTTTTCATTTATAACTTCTGTTTTACTAATTATTGGATTAGCTCCATCAGCTTTTGCTGCAAAAGGTGCTGCACTCAATGCTGATAGAGCAAGTACAGAATATACTGCTTCAGCTCTTCAAAAATGTTCTGAGAATGCAAAGTTCATGGAGAGGGCAAGTGCGGCAAAAACTCAAAAGGACATAACTCGTTTCAATAGATATGGTAAAGCATTATGCGGAGATGACGGACTTCCTCATCTCATTATAGGACCACCACTAGAACCATTTGGAGCTCTATTGAATAGAGGGCATGAAGGTGATCTTCTTATTCCAGGAGTTTTATTTATATACATTGCTGGAATAATAGGTTGGTCTGGTAGAGAATATCTAATAGAGTCTAAGAAAACTAAAGATCCTGCGGATATGGAAATAATTATCGATCTCAAATTAGCTAGAAGATGCCTTGTTAAAGGAGCTCAATGGCCTTTACTTGCAAATAGACAAGGAAGAAATGGAGATTTAAGAGAAAAAGATAAGAACATTACAGTTAATGGACCACGCTAAATTAATTAACACTATCTAATTAAAACAATGTTTAAAATTTTCAATACAAAATTCATGAGATCAGCTCCAATAATAGCTGCTATTTGGCTTACTATTACAGCTGGAATTATTATTGAATTCAATAGATTTTTCCCTGATCTTCTTTTCCATCCAATGAGCTAAATTACTAAAGTAATTTTCTTAACTAATAATTTTTAAAATCTCATCAGCTGTTTTATCGATTTCATAATTCTTTAATACATAATCAAAATCCTTTGAGGAACTCATTTCAAAATCTGCTCTTTCAAGTCTTTGAAGTATAGATTTTTCATTATCAGTTCCCCTATTTCGTATCCTTTTTTCTAACTCCTTTTTATTAGGAGGCAATAAAAATATTGAAATTGTTTCTGGAAATTTCTCCCTAACTTGGCATGCTCCTTCAACTTCAATTTCTAAAATCACTTTATTTCCATGTTTGATCTTTTCATTAATAATGTTTATTGGTGTTCCATAATAGTTACCTGCAAATTCAGCCCATTCAAGAAACATTTCATTATTAATCATTTCTTTAAACTTTTTTGTAGTTAAAAAATAATAATCTTTTCCATCTTCTTCCCCATTTCTAGGTTTCCTAGTCGTTGCAGAAATAGAAAGCCATATATTTATATCCTTTTTTAGGATAGCCTTTACAACTGTTCCTTTCCCTACTCCACTTGGCCCAGTAATGATAATTAGTTTTTTAGGATTTTTCATATGTTTATTTTTGCTGTTAAATTAGTATCTAAGAAAAGATAAATAATGCTGAAAGGTGTTCCTCAAACAATGGACATAACATCCATTAAAGCTGTATTGCATAATCTATCAAATGAAATTTTACCCTCCAAATTTGAAACTGCACAACAACCTGAACCAAACACCATACAAATTGGTTTTAGAGGAATAAATAATATTAATTGGATAGAAGTTTGTTGGCAAGGTGATTGCGCAAGAATAATCAAAATTGATAGGCCTGATAAGCAAGGTAATGCTAGCACTCTTGCGAGACAACTTAGTTGTGGACTTAAATATATGGCCTTAGTCTCAATAAAACAAGATAAATTTGAAAGAGTTATTCAACTAGAGTTTGCAAAAAAGCCTGGAGATGAAATAAGTAAGTCTTTAATATTTGAATTAATGGGCAAACACAGTAATATTTTCTACTTAGATAGTAATCAAAAAATAATAGCTTTAGGGAAACAAATTAAGTCATCTCAATCAAGTTTTAGAAAAATCTCAACAGGAAATTATTATTCACCACCTCCTCCTAATAATTTCAAAAAGGAGCCAAATGAAAATGAGACTTTCGAAAAATGGAAAGAAAATTTATCATCATTTTCTGAACCTCTTAAAAATTCACTTTTAAATACATATCAAGGAGTTAGCCCTATTTTAATAAAACAAATTGAGCATTTATCAAATTTAAAAAAATATGATTTGATGAATAAAAATATACTTTCAATTGATAATAAATATTTAAAAGAAATTTTTGTGATTTGGAAAAAATGGATTAATTGCTTTGTAAATAACCAATTTAGTTATACATCTTTCGACAATTATTTTTATAGTGTTTGGTTCCCAGAGATTAAGCGAATACTACGATTAATTTATCAAAAGAATTAAGTTATTATTATGATCATTTTTTAAAACTTAAAAAGATTGATGAACTAGTTAAAAAAATTGACTCACTAATTTATAAACAAATTAATATTGAAAAAAAGAATTTTAATATTCAAAACAAACTTCTTAAAAACTCTGAAAATCATGAAGAGTATAAGCAAAAGGCAGATAATATTTTTCTAAACTTTCAAATAAATAAAGAAGATGTAATTGAAGCACAAAATTTATATAAGAAATCAAAAAAACTTAAAAGATCTAAAAAGCTAATTTGTGATAGGCTTTCTATCTATTCAGAAAAGCTCATTAGGCTTGATGAATTTAGTGTAATGCTAGAAAATCTAAATTCTATTAATATTGGAACTTTAAAAATTAAGATAGATTTATTAAACGAATTAAAAGAAGAACTATGTAGTGAATTCAATATAAATACAAATAAAATAAATAAGACAAAACTCAAGTCTAATAATAAAGATTCTTATCCCATAGAAATAAATTCCCCTGAAGGAATAGTTATACAAATAGGTAGAAATATGAGGCAAAATGATTTAATAAGCTTTAAATTCTCGAAGAAACAAGATTTATGGTTTCATGCACAGGAGACCCCAGGTAGTCATGTGATTTTAAAAGCATCGACTAAAACTCCAACAGAATCAGATATTCAAATCTCAGCTGATATTGCAGCTTTTTTTTGTAAAGCGAAAGGTAACATCAAAGTACCAATTACATTAGTAAAAATTAAAGACTTACAAAAAATTAAAAACGGAGGTCTTGGATGCGTTTCATTCAAAAACAGTGAAGTAATTTGGGGGAATCCAACAAGAGGCAAAGAATATATAAAAAAAAATACTCAAAAATAAATATGATATATAATTAGTAAAAATATTTAGATTATGGTTGATTTTCTTTTAGGTACTCATGAATTTTTAGGTAACCATAGTATTCCTGAATTCCTAGTGGGATATTTGTTTGGAGCAGCATTAATAATTGGAGCGCCCACAGTATTTTTATTACTTGCTTTTGTAAGTGCTCTAATGAAAACGAATGGGAAAATGGGTGGTTATAGAGAATATGAAACCTATGGGGAATCCACCTTGAATGATTGTCCACCTTTTCTATTACCTGATCCAACAAATCCGAAATATAACAAATAATGATTGATCTATTTATTTTTACGAAATCAGATCAAACCTACAAAATGATATGAATAATGTAGAGAAAAAGATAAAAAAAATTGAGAATGAAAGTGGTTCAATGTCTTTTAGCGATCATTTAGAGGAATTACGTAGCAGAGTTCTTAATTCGATATATTCAGTTTTAATTTGTATTTTTGTTAGTTTACTCGTTGTCAAGCCACTTATCAGATTTTTAGAAATTCCTGCTAAAGATATTCGTTTATTACAGCTTGCCCCAGGTGAGTTTTTATTTGTTGCAATTAAAGTTGCTGGATATAGCGGATTAATTGTGTCATTGCCTTATATTTTTTATCAAATAATCTTATTTATATCACCAGGATTAACAAGTAAAGAAAAAAGCCTTCTCTTGCCAGCTTTCATAGGTTCTGGTTTTTTATTTTTAATTGGATTGATATTCTCATGGTGGATACTAGTACCGGCGGCCATAAGTTTTTTCGTAAGATTTGGAGCTGAGATAGTTGAGCCTTTATGGTCTATTGAGAGATATTTTGATTTTATTTTATTATTAATGACAAGTACTGCATTAGCTTTTCAATTACCAGTTTTGCAATTTATCCTAGGATCTCTAGGTATTATTTCTACAGAGAAAATGATATCTAATTGGAGAATTGTAGTAATTTCTTCAGCAATTTTATCAGCTGTTATAACTCCATCGACGGATCCCTTAACGATGTCACTTTTGTCATTATCTATAGTCTTATTATATTTTATCGGAGCTGGGCTTACATTTTTATCTGAAACTTTTAAATCAAGAACTCTTTCATCTTTTCATTAATTTTTAATTGAAGGCTTACTGCCCTACCAAGTCTAGGCTTAGAATTTACAGTTCTTAGCCATTCCCTAACTAAATCTGAATATCCCCCTCTATTTAGAATCTCTATTTTTTCAGCCAATGATTCTTTATATTGAGCTTCTGAAATAGGAAACGACTCTTGCTCTAAATATTTCCACATCATTTGAAAATACAAATAATCTTTCCTTTTAAAAAGTCTAAAATCATATTTCCTACCCCACCTATTATCTAAATAATAAATTATTTCATCTATTTCCAATGGTCTCATAAATTTCTCAAGATGTTCAAAAGTAAACTTAATTCTCAAAATATTAAAAGTAATACCTATTATGAAGATATTTTTTGCAAATTAGACCATAATAGCTAATAAATAACAGTCCAGAGTATCGAATGACTCAACTAAGTTCCAATGATGTCCCTTCAATGGGGCGAAGGCAATTTATGAATCTTCTAACATTTGGTACTGCAACTGGAGTCGCTCTAGGAGCTTTGTACCCAGTAGCTAATTACTTTATGCCTTTAAGGGCGGGTGGAAGTGGAGGAGGCACCTCTGCTAAAGATGAGTTAGGTAATCCAATAACCAAAACTGGTTGGTTAGCAGATCATCAGCCTGGAGATAGAAGCTTAGTTCAAGGACTCAAAGGTGATCCAACATATATAATTGTTCAAAATGATGGTGAGATAAGTAATTTTGGTTTGAATGCAATTTGTACACATTTAGGTTGCGTAGTTCCTTGGGATAGTGGAGCTAATAAATTTATTTGTCCATGTCATGGAAGTCAATATGATACGAATGGAAAGGTTGTTAGAGGTCCAGCTCCTTTATCTCTTGCTTTAGCTCATGTAGATATCGACGATGAAGCTGTTCTTGTCAAACAATGGAATGAAACAGATTTCAGGACAAATGAAAACCCTTGGTGGGCTTAAAAATAATGAAAAACCTAAAAAAAACTATCATGAAAAAAATCATTTCTTACCTTTGTTTTCTCTTCCTAATGTTCAATATATTTTTTAATTCAGCACCATTAAACGCATACCCATTTTGGGCACAACAAAATTATGAGTCTCCAAGAGAGGCTACCGGCAAAATTGTATGTGCGAATTGTCATCTTGCTCAAATGCCTACTATTGCAGAAGTTCCTCAATCAGTAGGAGCAGATAGTGTATTTAAAGCTATAGTTAAAATTCCTTATAAAAATGATTTAAAAGAGGTCGGGGCTGATGGGTCAGATGTCCCATTACAAGTTGGAGCAGTTGTAATGCTTCCAGAAGGATTTAAATTAGCCCCCCAAGAAAGGTGGACAGAAGAAATTAAAGAGGAAACAGAGGGAGTATATTTTTCAAATTACAGTGATGAGAAGGAAAATATTATTATTGTTGGTCCATTACCAGGCGATTCTAATAAAGAAATTATATTTCCTGTTCTCTCACCAAATCCATCTGTAAATAAAGAATATCACTATGGCAAATATTCAATACATGTTGGAGCTAATAGAGGAAGGGGACAAGTCTACCCTAATGGTGATAAAAGTAATAATGCACTATTTACTTCAAGTCACACTGGAATCATAAGTAAAATAAATACTAATGAAGATGGGACTCTTCAAATAAATATTAAAGATGAAAACGGTGATATCTCTACTGAAGTTTTACCAATAGGTTCCCAAATCATAGTAAGTGAGAACGATGAAATCAAATCAGGTGATGCACTTACTTCTGATCCAAATGTTGGAGGTTTTGGACAATTAGATAAAGAAGTTGTATTACAAAGTCCTGTAAGAATTATTGGTCTAATAGCATTCTTTATTGGTGTAGGTTTAACACAAATATTATTAGTTCTTAAAAAGAAACAGGTTGAAAAGGTACAAGCTGCTGAGGGAATCTAAATTAAATTTTAAATAATGTATTTTCATCCTGCTTTATTAAGATCTCCAGGATCACAATTAGTAAATTTAGGATTCTTTAGTATTAAATGGTATGGATTATTAATTGCAATATCAGTTCTTTTAGGCCTTAATTTATCCAAAAAACTTGCAAGATCTAGAGGGATTGATCCACATTTGATTAGTGAAATATTACCTTCTCTAGTATTAAGTTCAATAATTGGAGCAAGGATTTATTATGTAATTTTTGAGTATCGACAATTTAGTGGAGATAATTTCTTTACTCCTATAAAAATATTCAATATTTATTTAAATATCCCTTCATTCTTAGCAATTTGGGAAGGGGGAATAGCAATACATGGAGCTTTGTTAGGAGGGTTCTTATCAATTTATTTATTTTGTAAATCAAAAAAAATTCCATTAAAAATATTTCTTGATTTATTAATGCCATCAGTTATTCTTGGTCAATCAATTGGCAGATGGGGTAATTTTTTTAATAATGAAGCTTTTGGGATCCCAACCAATTTGCCTTGGAAAGTATTTATCCCTTTAAGCAATAGACCTATTATTTTTGCAAACTCTCAATTTTTCCATCCAACATTTTTATACGAATCATTATGGAATTTAATAATATTTATACTATTAATTTATATATTTAATAAACAAAATAAAGATAATTCCATTACACCAGGATTAATAACTTGTCTATATTTAATTACTTATAGTTTTGGGAGATTTTGGATTGAGGGTTTACGTATTGATTCATTATGCCTAGGAGGTTATCCACCATATTGTGAAGGAGGTTTGAGAATAGCACAATTTATAAGTATATTTTTATTTTCTTCTGGATTAATTTGGTTATATTTTTTAAAGTTTAAATTTAATAAAACCAATTAAATTATGGAACGAAAAATATCATTTATTGGAGTTGGTCCTGGAGATCCAGACTTACTTACTATAAAAGCCATGAAAGAAATAAAATCTGCGGAAGTCATATTCTGGACCGATTCATTAATTCCTGAAAAAATTATAAGTTTATCTAATAAAAATACTGAAAGGATTAAGACAAGCAGTATGAATTTAGAACAGATAATGCAACTAATGATAGATAAATATCAAGAAGGGAAAAAAGTTATTAGGTTGCATGATGGAGATCCTTGTTTATTTGGAGCTATTAATGAACAGATAAGAATACTGAAGAAAGAAAATATTAAAGCTGAAGTAATTCCTGGGATAAGTGCTTTTCAAATAACAGCTGCCTATCATCAGGCAGAACTGACTGTTCCAGAGGTAACTCAGACAATTATTTTATCAAGATATAAAGGACGAACTGGTATGCCTGAAAGAGAATCACTTAAAAACTTAGCTAAATTAAAATCATCACTATGTCTTTATCTAAGTGCTAGGCATGTAGCTATTACTCAAAAAACTTTGTTGGAATTTTATGATCCCCTTACTAAAGTTATTGTTGGTCATAGAGTCTCTTGGGATGATGGCTGGACAGAAATAATAAATTTAAAAGATATGGCAATATTCTCAAACAAAAAAAAACTTATAAGGACAACAATTTATATAATTAGTCCTGCATTAGATCAGTTAAATAATACTTCTAATTTATATAATCCTAATTATCAACATCTATTTAGAAAAATTTAGTAGGTTTAAGATTAAATAGTATTCTGATTTTATTTGAAGTTGTTAGTTAAAAATTAACGAGTATAATTAAAAAAATTCTCCATTGGAAACAATAAACATTCATACAGAAAAAAATATGTCTTTGAAAAAGATAGGTAATTTTATAAAAGAAGCGAGACTTAGTAAAAATCAATCAGTTAACGAGCTTGCTTCAGACTTAAAAATTAGTGAACAACAACTAAAAGCGATAGAAGAAGGAAGAGATGATTTATTACCAGAAAAAGTTTTTGTAAAGGCCATGATAAAGAAAATCTCAGAAAAACTTAAAATCGATATTAATGACCTGATGAACGAATTCAATAATCAAAAAGAAAAAATTAAAATTGAAGAAATTGTTGAAGATGTTCAAACAAAAGTAAAGCCAAAGAATTCATTTACTTTAATTTTTGTTTTTAATATTTTCATTTCAGGTTTAATAGGTTTTCTAGCATCTTCATATATTTATAATTTCTTTTCAAATGTTAATAATGAATCTGATACAAAAAATCTAATTAAAGATATTAAATAACTTTTAATTCTAAACCTTTGCTTTCTTTTAAAATCTGACTGCAAGATTTCAAACTCCACTTTTCTAAGAGAGGTTGATTATTTGAATTAGCTGAAATTAACTTAAATAGAATTTGATTATCAGAAATTTTAAGATTGACTTTTAATATCTCAGGGTTCGGTCTTTTATCTAAAGAAGAGGCCAATCTTAAGATCAGAGCCATATCTAAAGCAATTTCTTTATCTTCTTTAGAAATTAGAACTTGCCAAGATTCATGTCTCTTCTTAGGAAGTGTTTTTCTGTGATACCTCGCTATCGCTGCAATTATATTTTTTTCAGATAAAGAATAGCCTAATAATTCACAATTTCTAATCAAATACCAAGAATGTTTATGATAAGCACTTAAATTAATTTGTTTACCAGTATTACAAAGAAAACATGCTGCCCACAAAAGATTTCTTCCTTTATTTTTCAAGTCATTATGCAAAACATATCTTGTTTGGTCATGAATTTGCAGAGCAAGAGATGCAACTCTTTCAGCTCGTACTTTATCAACTGAAAATTTATCCGCCTGATGCATCACTGTAGTTTTACGAATATTACTTTGTAAACTAAATCTACTAGTTAACATTCCTTTCCTAATCATCCAATCAATAACTAAGCCCTCTCTTAAGGCTCTCTCACTTATTGTTAATTCAGAAATATTTAACATCTCCATCGAAGTATTTAATATCAAACCTCCTGGAATGATAATTTCAGATCTTCTTTCACTTAATGATGGGATTTTACGAAGATCAAAAGGCGTCAATTTAATTAACTTTGAAAGCAAAGCCTCCAAGTTAGACTTTTCAAATTTATAACCATGCATTTTTTGTTTTGGTTCACCCAAATCAGATGAGATTAAATTACCTAAAGCTATCGCAGTTCCACTTGTTGCTATCATCGAAATTGACTCATTTTTATCTAACCTCCTTTTGATTTTGCCAATAGATGGTTCTAGTGAACCTTGGATAAATGTTTTTATAAAATCAAGTCTAGAATTAGTTAATGGCTCATCTTGAAAAAAATCATTTTTAAGTCTGACCGCACCAATTCTTGAGCTTGTTAAGGCACGAGTATCTTTACTATTAGCAAGTATTAATTCTGTCGATCCTCCACCAATATCACAAATAATGTGGGATTTGTTTTCCAAGGACATTCCAGATAAAACACCCAGATATATAAGACGAGCCTCTTCAGCACCACTTATCAATTCAATCGTAATTCCTATATTTTCTCTAACTCTTTTAATTAAGTCTCTCCCATTAGGAGACTCTCTAACAGCGCTAGTTGCTGCAGCTAAAATTTTTGAGACTCCATAACTAATACAATATTCTTTAAATCTTTTTAAGGTCTCAATTACTCTATCTATTGCCTCCTCTGTCAAATTACCATCATCATCTCTTTCTCCAAGTCTAGTAGTTGATTTCTCAGTAAACTTAATAGTGAAAGATTTTAAATCTGAATTAATTTGAGCTACTAAAAGATGTGTTGAATTTGTTCCTATATCGATTGAGGCTACAAAAAGATCTTTATAATTAGTGTTAATTGAATTATTTTGCATTATCTTATAATTTTTAATCCCTAAAGATAATAAACACAATAGATAATATACTTAAGGTTGTTTATTTATTTTTTGATAAACCTTATCTAGGCAAATTATTTAAACTTATGAAATAAAATTACGTGTTTTTTCAAGAACTTAAAACATATTTACAGCCAATTTTTTCAATATTACGCTGGAATAAACCAACCGGAAGATTAATCTTACTGATTCCAGCAGGATGGAGTCTATGGTTAACTCCAGATAATAGTCCCAATTTTTATTTAATAATAAAAATTTTATTTGGAGGATTATTTGTAAGTGGTTTTGGTTGTGTTGCTAATGATATTTGGGATAAAGATATTGATAAAAAAGTTTTAAGGACAAAAAATAGACCTCTAGCTGCTAATAAACTTAAAATAAAAGATGCTTATCTTATCCTTTTTTTATTCTTATTAGGAAGTTTTTTGATAACCCTTTCTTTACCAGAGAATGGAAGACTTCTTTCAATCATTTTATCCTTAATAGCATTACCATTAATCTTGATTTATCCATCTGCGAAAAGATGGTTTAGATTTCCACAAGCAATTTTATCCATTTGTTGGGGTTTTTCGGTTTTGATACCATGGGCAGCACATGAAGGGAATTTAAATAGTCCTGTTTTATTTTTTTGTTGGCTAGGAACAGTATTTTGGACATTTGGATTTGATACCGTATATGCTTTAGCAGACAAAGAATATGATAAAAAAATTGGTATCAATAGTTCTGCTATTAATTTAGGATCACACACCAAAACAACAATACAAATTTGTTACTTAACAGCTTCCATCTCTTTAGCTATTTGTTCAATTTTGAGTCAATTAAGTATTATTTTTTGGCCAATTTGGCTTATTACTTCAATTCTTATGCAAAAAGATGTAAGAAAAATATTTAAAAGCGAAGATTTATCACTAAATAAAATCAGTCGCCATTTCAAGAATCAAGTTATTTATGGGACTCTTATCTTAATTGGAATAATAATTGGATAAAATTCACGAGATATGATTTATAAATTAAAGGAAGGAAATATTGTAAAAGTAATAGCTCCAAGTTCATATATAGAAGATGAAAAAGAATTCTTTAATGGAATTGAAATTATTAAAAATTGGGGACTCAATGTTAAATTTAATAATTTAACTAATAGAAAATCTGGATACTTTGCGGGCAATGACAATACAAGATTTACCGAAATTGAGAATGCACAAGATAGTGAACTTATTATTTGTGCAAAAGGGGGATGGGGAGCATCTAGGATATTAGAAAAATCTCCTAAGTGGAAAGATAAATGGTTATTAGGTTTCTCTGATAATTGTTCATTATTACTATCAAAATATTCTAAGGGTTCATTTGGATCAATTCATGGCCCTACTATTTCAACTTTATCTAAAGAACCTAATTGGAGTCTTAATAGATTAAAAACCTTTCTTTTTGAGGGTTATTTAGATGATATTATTGGTTACCCCTTAAAGAAAGGAATAGCTAAAGGAGAAATTTTAATTTCTAATTTAACAATTTTTTGTTTTTTAATTGCGACTAATGATATGCCTAATTGTGATGGGAAAATTATTATATTTGAAGATATAAATGAAGATATTTATAAGATAGATAGGATGTTTACTTATATACGGATGTCAAAAGTACTTAAAAATATAGTAGGAATAGGTTTTGGTAATTTTTTTGATCCGCAAGAAACAGAAAAAGTAGAATTATTAGAAAATCTAATTTTTGATAGATTTTCAGAATTTAATATCCCAATAATTTCTAATCTTCCAGTAGGCCACTTAACAGGTAATGCATGCCTACCTTATGGTTATAAAGGGATATTAAATGCAAATATTGGTAAATTATCCATTAATTAATTTATACTAAGCTATTGCCTAAAAATAAACTTGCAATCTTTAAATCAATTGGACTTGTAATTTTAATATTAGTTGAATTACCTTCAATAATTTTTACTGGCCATTGCAGACGTTCAAATAATGAAGCATCATCTGTGACATTCCAACTATTTTCTTTCGCTTTTTGATGAGCCTTTTTTAATTGTGTTACTAAAAATCCCTGAGGAGTCTGCGCTGCCCATAAAAAGTTACGATCTGGAGTCTCCTTAATAATTCTATTTTCATTAACGACCTTTATTGTATCGGTAACTTTTACAGCTAATATTACTGCATCATTTTCTTCCAATTCAGTAAAACATTTATCTATTAATTCAGGTTTAATTAAACATCTTGCACCATCATGAATGAGAACTTTCATTGCATTATTCGGTAGATTATTTACACCATTTCTCACTGATTCTTGCCTTGTATTGCCTCCATTAATCCAATTTATTTTATCTGAGAATTCTTTAATTGAATTCATAATTTCAGATCTATCATGAGGTTGCCCAATAATACCAACCCAACTTACTTTCTTAGATAAAAAGACAGATTTAAGGGTCCAATATAAAATTGACTCACCATTTAGGTTGATAAGTAATTTATTTTTTCCAGCCTTCATTCTACTACCACTGCCTGCTGCTGGAATTAGTAAATGCAAAATAATAAAGTCAATCTAGATTCTAATAATTATAAATAAAACATTAATGTTTGCACAATTAGTACTACGATCTAATTTGATAATAAATTCAAAATGACTCAAAATAAAATCTTGTCAGGTAAAGTTGCTTTAGTCACTGGAGCGAGCAGAGGTATAGGTAAAGCAATTGCTATATCTCTTGGGGAATTAGGTGCAGAAGTCATTGTGAATTACTCTGCGTCAGACGCTTCAGCAGAAGAAGTTGCGAAATCAATTAATGATAAAGGAGGAAGCTCTTACAAATTAAAATTTGATGTATCTGATGAAGAGTCTGTTAATACAGCAATAAATCAAATCATTAGAGATAGTGGAAAGATTGATATTCTTATAAATAATGCTGGTATTACAAGAGATGGGCTTTTAATGAGAATGAAAGCATCTCAATGGGATGAGGTATTAAATACAAATTTAAAAGGTGTTTTTCTTTGTACAAAAAATGTATCTAAATTTATGATAAAACAACGAAGTGGAAAAATTATCAATATCACTTCAATTGTTGGTTTGATAGGTAATCCTGGACAAGCTAATTATTCAGCTTCTAAAGCAGGCGTTATTGGATTTACTAAAACATGTGCTAAAGAATTTGCTTCTAGAGGAATAAAAGTAAATGCTATAGCCCCAGGCTTTATTGAAACAGAAATGACAGAAAACTTGAACACTGATGATCTCTTGAAAATGATACCTTTGGGTAAACTAGGATCAGCTGATCAAATTGCAAGCTTGGTTAATTTTTTAGTTTCAAGCGATGCGAGTGAATACATTACTGGGCAAACGATAAGTATAGATGGAGGTATGAATATGTAAATATTGCTGGAAGTTATGAATTAAGCGATTAGGTACTTTCATAAGGTTGCCCTAATTCATCTCTTAATCTTCTAATCCTTTGCAAAAGCTTTAATCTTCTACTTCTAGCTGTTAATGTTAGAAAAAATCTTAGTGGAAAATATACTAAAGTCATAGTAGCTGCAAGAGTTGCAGTTAATGTAAAAATAAAATTACCTGTATCTTCCATACTCTAAAGATACTATTTTTTTGACTAAATGTGGATATAAATATCAACAAATTCGGCTTTCCCCACTTATCTCAATATTATAAAGCATAATTTCTGTGGGAAATTAGAATAGAAAAAGAAATAAGTACAAAATGCCAAAGCAATTAAGTTTTTCAGATGAATCGCGTGAATCTTTAGAAAAAGGAGTTAATACAGTTGCAAATGCTGTCAAAGTAACTCTTGGACCTAAAGCAAAAAATGTTGTGATTGAGAGAAAATTTGGTGCCCCAGATGTAGTGAGAGATGGTTCTACAGTTGCTAAAGAGATAGATATTGAGAATCCTTTCGCTAATTTAGGAGCAAAATTAATTGAACAAGTGGCCTCTAAGACTAAAGAGAAAGCTGGAGATGGTACCACAACCGCAACGGTTTTAACTCAAAAGATGGTACAAGAAGGCTTAAAAAATATTGCTGCTGGTGCAAGCCCCATTGAGATTAAAAAAGGAATGAAAATTGCTTTAAATTACGTTCTAAAGATACTAAAAGATAAGAGCATTCAAATAGGTGGTACTGATATTGCAAAAGTAGCTACCGTTAGTGCTGGTGGAGATGAGGAAATAGGATTAATTATTACTAAAGCTATGGATATTGTTACTTCAGACGGAGTTATTACTGTAGAAGAATCTCAATCATTAGAAACTGAATTAGATATCACTGAAGGCATGTCTTTTGATAGAGGTTATAGTTCACCTTACTTTATAACTGATCAAGAGAGACAAATATGTGAACTCGAAAATCCAAAGATATTAATTACTGATCAGAAAATATCAAATTTAAATAATCTTGTTCCTATTCTTGAAGAGATCCAAAAATCAGGAGAACCATTTCTAATTCTTGCTGAGGATATTGAAGGGGAGGCTCTTACAACTCTTGTATTAAATAAAAATGCAGGAGTTCTAAATGTATCTGCAGTAAGAGCACCTTCCTTTGGAGAAAGAAGAAAAGCAGCTCTAGAAGATATTGCAATACTTACAGGCAGTAATTTAATTAGTGAAGATAAATCTATGTCTTGAGAAAGTAACTTTAAATGATCTTGGCAAAGCTAGAAAAATCACCATAACAAAAGATAAAACTACAATTGTTGCTTTTGAAGATACCAAAGATCTTGTTAAAGAAAGGGTTGAGAAATTAAAAAATGAAGTAGAAATAACTGATACTGATTATGACAAAGACAAAATTAATGAAAGGATAGCAAAACTTTCTGGAGGAGTAGCCTTAATAAAAGTGGGAGCTGCCACAGAAACCGAAATGAAGTATAAAAAATTAAGAATAGAGGATTCATTAAATGCTACAAGAGCAGCCATTGAAGAGGGTGTAGTATCTGGAGGAGGGCAAACATTAATTGAACTTTCAGAGCATCTTGAAAGTTTTAATGAAAATTTAGACCCAGACCAAAAAACAGGTCTTGATATAGTTGCAAAAGCACTTCAAGAGCCTGCTAAACAGATCGCAAAAAATGCAGGATTCAATGGAGAAGTCGTCGTAGCAGATATTAAAAGATTAAAAAAAGGTTTCAATGTGGTTACTGGAGAGTATGAGGATCTTAATGAGTCAGGAATCATAGATCCTTCAAAAGTACTTCGCCTATCACTAGAAGACGCTGTATCAATTGCCTCTATGCTTTTAACAACAGAAGTGTCAGTTGCAGATATTCCCGAGCCAGAGACTCCAGCTCCTGCAGGAGATCCCATGGGAGGAATGGGTGGCATGGGTATGCCTGGTATGGGTGGCATGGGTATGCCTGGTATGGGTGGCATGGGTATGCCTGGTATGGGTGGCATGGGTATGCCTGGTATGGGTGGCATGGGTATGCCTGGTATGATGTAGAACCCTTTATTTATTTAACATTAAAAATACTTATCTTATCTTTTATCTAAGTTAATTTCTTATTTAATAGTGGCCTTATAATCACTAAGGATAAAATAGTTAACAGAAATAATAAGCTAATACAATTTCTACAAGTTAAATCGCCATAAGGTGCATTTAAAGCTATCAAATCTAAATTAAAATTAGAAGAGTATGCAATTCTTATTGGCTCAATTGCAAATGTTAAGGGATTAAATGATGCAAGCCATCCCAACCAAGAAGGCATAAATGATATTGGAGCCAAGGCAGTACTAGCGAATAGTAAAGGTAAATTAACAACAAAAATAAGCGCAATTAGTTCTATATGACCTGGAAGAACAAAGGCTAAACATAAACTTATTGAAGTGACGAATAAAACCAATAAAATTAAAGTGGCGAAAACGACACCTAATCCATAAATATTAGGGAATCCATAACCTAATAAAAAAGAAATAAACATTATTGCCAAACTTTGAACAAAGCTAAGTATTGTGATGTAGAAGAAGGAAGATAAAACTATTGATAAACGACTTGCAAGAGGGGCTACTAATAATCTATTTAGGAATCCAAATTCTCTATCAAACATAAGGGGTAAACCTGAATTTAAAGCTCCACTAAAAGCTGTAAAAACTATCAATCCAGCTCCTAAGAAATTTCCATATGAATCAACTCCAGGTAAGAAATCTTTTGGGGCATTCGCAAATAAAGCTCCAAATAAAAATAGCCAAATAATTGGCTGCAAAATTCCGGCAAAAAATGTTGAAGGTCTTCTTTTTAATTGAATAAATAATCTCTTGGTTAAAGCAGCAGTTTCCTGATAAAGGAATATAAAATTATATTGTTGTATTTCCATTAACAGTTAAGTTTATAAAATTTATTATAAGTAAATGATATACCTAAAATATTAAATTACCTCATAGATTGTTTTGATTCTTTTTTAAGATCTCTTTTACCTGTCATATATAATTCTGCATCTTGAAGAGTTTTACCTGTAGCTTGAAGATATACATCATCAAGACTAGGTTGGCTTTGAGATAAAGAAAATATTTTAAATTTTGAAAATGCTAATTCTACTTTTAATTTTGTAATTAAATCTTTATCTCTATCTGCAATAAAATTTAAAGAATAACCTTGTGAGGCATTAATTACAATTTGGCTTATCCCATCAATTTTTTCTAATATTTTTTTAACTTTTTCGGATTCAAGAGAATCACTAAATTCTCGAACTTTCAATATTATTCTGTCTCCTCCAAACTTGTTTTTTAATTGAGTGGGGTTGCCTTGATCAATTATTTTTCCATCATTTATTATTACAACTGTGTCAGCCAATTTATCAATCTCATCAAGATAATGACTACTTAAAATTATTGTCATTCCATCTTTCTTTAGATCATTTAATAATCCCCATATAATATTCCTACTTTCAATATCTAGACCAACTGTCGGTTCATCAAGTATTAAAACTTTTGGTAAATGTAAAAGTCCAGCGGCTAAATCAATTCTTCTTTTCATCCCTCCTGAATAAGTTCCGCATTTTCTATCAATCCAATTTTGCATATCTAATTGATTAATTAATAATTCAATTCTTTCTAATTTATTAGATTGATCTATGTGATATAAATCCGCTTGAAAATCTAACAACTCTCTTCCGGTGAGTATCTTATCAAGGGCAATTTCTTGAGCCACATATCCAATTAATTCTCTAATTTTTCTTGGCTCTTTAATTACATCAATATTATTTATTTTAATCGTCCCTTCATCTGGAGAAATCAAAGTTGCTAAAGTCCTGAGTAAAGTTGTTTTACCAGCTCCATTAGGACCTAAGATTCCAAATAAACTACCTTCTGTGATGTTAATATTTATTTTCTTAAGAGCTTTAACATCAAAATAATCTTTTGATAGATTTTGAATTTTAATTTGATTCATCAAAGTTTAATTTTTACTAAATTAGAAATTTATTAAATAATATAATTGTGAAAAAATTGATGAGGCAATTTTTAATGTTTGTTCTTCAAATTCAACAGAAAGATTAGTTCTTGCTAATAAAAGCAATAGGCAAATTCCAAACATATAAAGGATAGACCATCTAAATAAACCCTTGGCTAGTATTAAATCATCTGGAGAGTTTTTCAATCTAGAAATCAATTGTAATAATCTAGCGTTAAATGGTATAACCATAATTTCATATAATAGTCCACCTTCAGGAAGTGCAAAAATGCCAAAGATGCTCATAACAACAGTTGCTAATCCATATTTAGAAATTGCATTGACAGTAAAAGCAGAACCTTTTACGGAAGGGAGCATAGGTATACCAACAGACGCATAATCATCTTTGAGTAAAATAGCTAATGCCCAGAAATGAGCAGGAGTCCAAAGCATAACCAAGCAGAAAAGCCACCATCCACTTAAACCTATATGTCCTGTAGCTGCAGATGCCCCAACTAAAGGAGGTATTGCACCTGCTACTCCACCAATAACAATATTCTGAGTAGTTCTTGGTTTAAGAATTATGGTGTAAAGAAGAACATAACTACACAAACCTAAAAGTGTTAATCCTGCAGCAAGATAATTTACACCGCTTACTAAAAGCATTGCAGCTGCCAATGTACATGAAATAGCTCCAAAGAAAACAGTATTAAATGATAATTTACCTGCTGGCAATGCTCTACCACTAGTTCTTTTCATATTCTTATCTAGATCCATTTCCCATAGACAATTTAGAGCACCTGCAGCTGCAGCTGCTAGTGCTCCTCCTCCAAGAGTACAAACCAACTTAGGAGAAGCCAAAGGCCACTCTTCGCTTAAAGCCATACCCCCCAAGGTTGTTGCTAAAAGGAGAGGTATGAGCCTAGGTTTAGCGACCTCTAACCATGGTGGAAGTTTTATTTTTTTCCTTGAAGGGACAACATCTTCTCTTATTGAAGGTTGAACACTTATATTTTCAAAATTACTTTTCATTAGTTGAAACTTAGAATTACATTATTTTTAGTTGAATTAATTAGTATATTTTCTGAAGAATTTTTAAATATTAAAGTTGATAGAGTTGCCACCATTAAGGAAGCCACAATTTGATGACTGATAATTATGAGAGGTTCATTCAAGTTTGTTTTTAAACTTAGTACCCCCAAAGTTATTTGAGATATTAAAAGTAAGAAAGCTGAAATTAGGAATTTCCAATTATTTTTAAATAAATCAAACTTTAAAAATGAAACCAATATTATTGATATAACTGAAATAAAAACTGGAATTGCGAATAATTTATGAGAATTTAATACAATACAGTTTTGATTCATAGATAAACATAGATGTGCTGACCATGTTGAAGAAAGTCTTACTCCAATAACTGATTGAACTAAAGTAAGAGAGAGAGGTATTGATAAAAGATATTTCCACCAAAGAATATTTTTATCCATTTCTTTATTTATTAAAGCTTGATTCACATAAATAGCTGTTATCAAAATAATAAATGCTATTAAAAGATGACTCATTACAGAGAGAGAGGAAAGCATATTGATAACTGTTAGTGCTCCTAATGTGCCTTGCAAAATAATTAAAAAAACTAAAAAAGAATATATCTTTGGTAACCAATTAGGCAAGAATTTTCTCCAGAGAAAAGATAAAGCGAATTGAGTAACAATTAAAATACCCACTAAAAAAGCATCCAATCTATGAAACCATTCGAGAAATACTCTCAAATTCATATGGGTAAGAGGCAAAAAAGTTCCATAACATAAAGGCCAGTCAGGACAAGCAAGTCCTGCCTCCATAACCCTAGTTGCACTTCCTATAGCAATTAGAGCTATTATTGCCAATACAGTATGATTGCCCAGCTTAAGCAATGATGATTTATATTTTCTTTGATTAATTTCGAATTGATTCAAGAAATTAAACATATTATTTTGAATAATAATTTAATTTTTAAAGACAAACATTAATAAAAACTGAATGTTTTTTATTTACTTAATTTTTCAATAAAAAATTGTACTTTCCTAACAAAAAATCGATAAAAGTAACTTTACTTACATATTTTTCTTTTAATTATTAAGAAGTTATGAATTTATAGAATATTCCTTAAACAAATAATGCAAAAACCTTAAAAGGTAATATCTTGAAAATATAAACTAATTAATCAAAATTGTTAAATAAATCTTATTATTTAATTCTTATTATTTCGATCATAATTGGTATATCTTTTTGGATCGGTTTTAATGTAAATTTACTTCCTGAAGAAGCTAGTATTAATGCCCCTATATATGATGAATTATTTAAAATCCTTTTCATTATTGGATTAATATTATTTATAGGTATGACAGCTTTAGTAATTTATAGCTTATTTAAATTTAGAAAAAAAGAAGGGGAATTTGGAGATGGAATTGCATTAGAGGGAAATTTAAGCTTAGAAATAATTTGGACTGTAATTCCATCAATTATTGTTTTATTTGTAGGTATTTATAGTTACAACATTTATGACCGAATGGGAGGAATGAATGAGTTAAATCATAACCATGAGACCATGAATACAAATTCTGAAAAAATATGGGCGGGAATAAGTCAAGCTAATAATAGTAATTCTGGTTTAGGTGAAACTGCTATAGAAGTATCAGCAATGCAATTTGCATTCTTATTTAATTACCCACAGGGAGAATTTATCTCTGGAGAATTACACGTACCAGTTGACCAAAAAATTTCAATCAAAATGGAATCCAAAGATGTAATTCATGCTTTCTGGATTCCTGAATTCAGAATTAAACAGGACATAATTCCTGGTCAGCCAACTATTTTAAATTTTACTCCAACAAAAATAGGCAAATATCCAATAATATGCGCCGAACTTTGTGGACCTTACCATGGAGGGATGAGAGCTTCAATAATTGTTGAAGACAAATCTGACTATGAGAGATGGTTTAACCAAAATAACAAAACCAACCTATAAAAATGACTATTTTAATAGACAATAAAGCCAAGTTAAAAGAAAGTCTCCAACCGAAAGGTTTCCTAAGATATTTCAGTTTTAGCCTAGACCACAAGGTAATTGGTATTCAATATTTGGTTTGTGGTTTTCTCTTTTATTTAGTTGGAGGAACTCTTGCAAGTGCAATAAGAATAGAGCTTATAAGCCCTCTATCGGACTTCTTACCAAGAGATGTTTATAATCAGGTCCTTACTCTCCATGGGACAATAATGATTTTCCTATGGATTGTACCTGTAGTGAATGGAGCTTTTGGGAATTATTTAATACCTTTTTACGTAGGTGCAAGAGATATGGCTTTCCCAAGGTTAAATGCAGTTGCTTTTTGGTTAATTCCACCATCAGGTTTAATGCTAATAGCAAGTTATTTTATTGAAGGTGCTGCACAATCAGGCTGGACGGCATACCCTCCTTTAAGCATAACGACACCTCAATCTGGACAAATAATTTGGATATTGAGCGTTTTACTTCTTGGTGGCAGCTCTATTTTTGGTGGCATAAACTTTATAGTTACAATTTTAAAATTAAGAAGACCAGGATTAAAACTTATGAATTTACCTATGTATTGCTGGGCAATGCTAGGGACAAGTATTTTAGTCGTTTTATCAACTCCTGTTTTAGCAGGAACACTAATATTATTAAGTTTTGATATTGTTGCACACACCGGATTCTTCAATCCTGCTCTTGGAGGTAATGTTGTTGTTTACCAGCATTTATTTTGGTTTTATTCTCATCCTGCTGTTTACATAATGGTTCTCCCTGCGTTCGGATTGGTGAGCGAAATACTTCCCATACATTGCAGAAAACCACTTTTTGGATACACAACTATGGTCTTTTCAATTATGGGAATAGTTGTCCTTGGTTTAGTGGTTTGGGCTCATCACATGTTTACAAGTGGGACGCCTCCTTGGATGAGATTATTTTTTACAATAGCCACAGCATTTATTGCGGTTCCCACTGGAATAAAATTTTTTAACTGGGTTGCCACAATGTGGGGAGGGAAAATCTCACTAAATAGTGCAATGCTATTTTCATGTGGATTCATAATAAATTTTGTATTTGGAGGAATTACTGGTGTTGCTCTTGCACAAGTTCCTTTTGATATCCATGTACATGACACTTATTTTGTAGTTGCACATTTTCATTACATTGTTTATGGAGGCTCAGTTTTTGTTATATTTTCATCTATTTATCACTGGTATCCAAAAGTAGTAGGAAAACTATTAAATGAGAATTTAGGTTATTTGCATTTTGCTCTGACCTTCATAGGATTTAATTTATGTTTCGCCCCACAACACTGGCTTGGATTAAATGGAATGCCCAGAAGGGTTGCCGAATATGATCCCCAATTTCAATTCGTAAATCAAATTAGTAGTCTTGGAGCCTTATTTATGGCAATTAGCACTATACCTTTTCTAATTAATATAATCATCAGTATTAAAAAAGGCGAAATTGCAGGAAATAATCCATGGAAAGGTCTTAACCCCCGAATGGTTAACGACTTCTCCTCCTCCTGTAGAAAATTGGGAAGGCGAGGCTCCATTAGTAAGTGAACCTTATGGATATGGGAAAGATTATCTCTCATGAAAATAAATTTTATTTAATACTATGACAATACTAAACAGTTCTGATGAGATTAAAAAAGAAGGAGATGATCTAATTAATCATCACGAGGATTTTAGAATTTTTGGTTTAATAATTTTTTTAATTGCAGATGGAATGACCTTCGCGGGTTTTTTTGCAGCTTACCTTACATATAAAGCTGTAAATCCATTACCTGAAGGATCATTATATGAACTTGAACTCGCAATTCCAACTTTAAATACTATTCTTTTGCTTATTAGTAGCGCAACCTTTCATAAAGCAGGAAAAGCTCTTATTAATCAAAAAAATGATATTTCACAAAAGTGGTTATTAATAACTGCTTCATTAGGAATTACTTTTTTAATATGTCAACTTTTTGAATATTTTAACTTACCCTTTGGCCTCACTGATAATTTATTTGCAAGTACTTTCTATGCCTTAACTGGTTTTCATGGATTACATGTTACTCTTGGAACATTAATGATACTTATAATTTCATGGCAAACAAGAATTAACGGAGGAAGAATTACTTATAAGAATATGTTTCCATTAGAAGCAGTTGAATTATATTGGCATTTTGTTGATGGGATATGGGTTATTTTATTCATTATTCTTTATCTTTACTGATAATTATTATTAATTTATCAGTATATTTTTTATTAAATTTAATGACCACAATTATGATTATTAACAAGAATATTAAATTGATTAAATAATGCTTGTAGGAAAAGAGCTACTTGAAAAATCAAAATTGTTAAGTAAGAAATCTGAAGAGGAAATCGCAAGAGGATGCGGCTATATTGGTCCCAGTGGAAGGGTTTTAAGGAAGAGTTTTTATAGGGCTTATATAGAAGCAAAATATGGTAAGTCATCAAAAAGAATTGGCGCTGGAAGATCAGGTAATAGATCATCTAGAGGTAGGCAAGCAGAATTTAAAACTAAGGTTCATGGAAACGGTAATTTATTAATAGGACATTCTTATACAAAAAAGTTAGGTTTAATTCCTGGGCAAGAATTTCAAATTCATATCAAAAAAGAATCAAAAATTATACATCTCATACCTATCAAATAAATTTATTTCGCCCATCCATTTTCCTGAAGCCAATTAAGATTAATTTCCTCATTTGCAGATTTGTTATTATTCGATAATAGAAGTTTTTCAACATATTTCACTAAAGCATCAGCCTCAAGATTTACATCCTGTCCTTTTGAGAGAAGTTTAAGATTTGTATTATTCCAAGTATGAGGAATAACAGCTATTTTAAATATCTCTCCATTATTTTTCTGTTCTGCGATAGTAAGACTTATACCATTAACACAAATACTACCTTTTTCTACAATATATTTTGAAAATTTTTTATCTTTCCATTTTAGAGAAAGAAGCCAAGATTTACTTAATTTCTCGATATCAACAACTTCCCCAAGGCCATCAATATGTCCACTCACAATGTGGCCACCTAATCTATCAGAAATTCTTAAAGCAGGTTCTAAATTAACAATTGAATTCAATCTAGATTTCCCTCCTAAGGAAGTTTTTTGCATAGTCTCTTCACTTATATCAACAGTAAAGCTTTTGTTAAAATACTGCTTTACTGTCAAACAAATTCCATCAACAGCAATACTATCACCTATATTTATATCGAATAAATTATCGCAAATTTGAACTAAATATGTATTGTTTTCTTTTTTTAGTTTGCCAGTTGCCTGTATTATTCCAGTAAACATAAATAAAGAGATAAATCTTTTAAAAAATCATTTTCTATTTACATAAAAATATAAATGACTATAAATATATATTAAGGGATAATTTCAAAATTAGAATTAGTTAGAAGTGATTATTAATTCTCAAAAAAGATCGTTTGGAACAGGTCCCAAAGTAAGTGTATTTACACTCGGGACTATGCGTTCAGTAGAGAGTGCCATAAGTATGTACGATATTATTAAATCAGCCCATTTTGCCGGAATAAATCACCTTGAAACAGCTCCATCTTATGGGAAAGCTGAAATCTTTATTGGTGAAGCACTCGATAAATTAGATCAATTTGAAAAAGTATCAAAAGAAAATTGGGTAATCACAACCAAAGTTTTGCCAAAAGGAAACTTTAACGAATTAAAAGAAAGATTTTTTGACTCATTAATGAATTTGAATGTCAAAAAAATTAATAATTTAGCTATTCATGGCCTTAATCTTTTTGAACATCTTGAATGGGTTCTTGAAGGGGAAGGAAGGAAATTTATTAATTGGCTATTGAGTCAAAAGTTAATTGATCAGATTGGTTTTAGTTCCCATGGAGACTTCCAATTAATTAATTCAGCAATTAATTCTGATATTTTTAAATTTTGCAGTTTACATTTACATTTATTTGATCAATCAAAAATTCCATTAGCGAAGAAAGCTTTAGGAAAAAATATGGGAGTTATGGCTATTTCTCCAGCTGATAAAGGCGGTAAACTTTATTTACCAAGTGATATTTTAAAAGAAGCCTCAAAACCATACCATCCTCTTGAGATTGCTTACAGATTTCTACTATCAGAGGGGATAACAACTTTATCCTTGGGTGCTAGCAAACCTAATGATTTTGATTTACCTATTAAATTAGCTAATGCCACTCAAAAGCTTTCGAGATTAGAGATTAACGTAATTACAAATATTGAAAATGAATCCAATAAAAGATTAGGTATCACAAAATGTGAACAATGCAGAGCTTGTCTTCCTTGTCCAAGTGAAGTTCCTATTCCTGAAATATTAAGATTAAGGAATATGTATATTGGTAATGGACAAGAAGAGTTTGCAAAAGAGAGATATAACTTAATTGGGCGAGCAGGACATTGGTGGGAAACAAAGAACGCCAATAATTGCATGAGCTGTAATTTTTGTGTTCCAAAATGCCCTAATCATCTTGATATACCAGGTCTTCTAAAGGAAACACATCATCTACTACTTGACAAACCTAAAAAGAGATTATGGGGCTAATAAATCTTTCCATATTTTTTCAAATTCAACTTTTTCAGATTCTTTTAGAGAATTAAAAGACCAACTATTTCTCCAGCATTCTTCTGATGGTCTATTTAATAACCTTGCGGATTTACTTGAATACTTATATTTACTCTGAATATATTCATTATTAAAAGGTAAATATAATCCATCTTTTATTAATTTATTTATTGAATTTCTATCTATTAATTTATCTATCCAATTAAGTAAAAGAGCTTGATTAAAATTATTATTAATTAAAAGAAAATTCCACATTAAAGGAACCCCTTGATTTGGAAATACTATTGAAAGCCTAGAATCAATTTTTAGATATTTTTCACAAATTGTTAAAGGCAAAATTGCTAACACTGCATCTGTATTTATTAACCAATCAATCGCATTTATATCATCATAAATATTACCTTGATTGAAAATTGCCTTCATTGCATTTTTATTGTTGATTCTTTCAGCTATTGAAATCAAAATTCTTGGACTATTAGGCAAAATCATTTTTCCAATTAAATCTTTTGATAAAAGAAAATCCCAATTATTTTTATTTGTTATTTTATAACGTTCATTATTTTTTATAATTACTGCATATGGAATAACACCAATTGGATAAAGTTTTTTTTGCTCAAATAGCTGCCAATTACTTAAATAATATTTAGATCTTTCATCTAAATAATTCATTAAAGGTTCGCTAATATCATCAAACACTTTAAGGTCGACTCTGCTAAGCCAACCATCATTAATTAAAATTAAATCTTTATTTCTAAAATTTTTATTTAAATTATCTTCTTTATAATTTAAATTTTCTTTTTTCCAATTTTTAGGTAATAAATTAATAAAGCTTACTGGAAGAAAATTCTTATATAAACCTATTGAAATTTTTCTAGATAATCCATTACATGAAGTCAAAAGAAACAAAACAGATAATTTCGCAATATCTAAAAACTTCTTTCTAGTTAATTGTTTATTGTTCATTGATATTCTTTGTTTAAGGAAATTTGGCCAACTTCTTTCATTCTTTTAATAGTTGATTCGCATTCTGAAACTATCTCTTCATATTTAAAACCTTTTAAATACGCTAAGAGTGAAAGCCCTCCAGCTCCAACACCTTCCTTAACATAACCTTTTTCATAATCTCTTAATTCTTTAATCTTTGATGAATGAAAATTCAAACCACTAGCAAAACCAAATAATTTTACTTTATGCTTATCTGCCACTTTATCTAAAAGTTTTCTTAAAGATTCATCATAAGCTAACCATCCAGTGGTGAGAACGAATACTCTCTCTGAAAAAAACTGCTTTTCAGCTATAGATATAAATTCTAAAGCAAGTAACAAAATCGCAATCATTTGACTCCCCCCTGCTAATATAACTGTATTCTTTGACTTTCTAGCACCTATTAGAAGTCCCATTGAGAAAGCTTGAAATGGATCACCTAAGGCAGAAATAACATCAATTGAACTAAATTCACTACCTAGATTTGCATTTAAAAGACCAGTTTTGATAATTTCTGTTTTTAATTTTCTTGGAGGTCTTAAAAGGCTACTTCCAACCAAATCAGCAACATCTAGACCAAAAGCCTCCATAATTGCTTGAGCAGTAGTAGTTCCACCTGGAACTGATTCAGATATTACTATAGGTTTATTTGTCATTAGCCCAACAGAAAGTCCTTTCTCATAAAGATCACTAACCCTTGATTTATCCATAGTCTTTCCAGTACTCAAGCAATTTGAAGGGTTTCCATATGTCTTTTCAACTAATATATGTTGAAAGTAAGGTCTTTTATAAACACCAATAGGAATAACAATTACATTCGCACCTAAAAGTACTTTGCATACATTACTTATAAGCGCTGGAGTAACCCCTGCTTTTAGCTTTGGCAACTTGTATTTATAGTCCTTAATTGCTCCTAATAAACAAAATTCTGCATCAGCTAATGCAGTTATTTTTCTAGAATTCGAATCAATGCCTGCTGCAGAAATTCCTGTTATTTGGGAAGTATTTGTTCCTGCAATAATTAAATAAAATAAAAAACTATCAATATCATTTTTAATAATATTTATCTTTTTTAAGAATTTCACTATTACTTATGTCACTACCGAAATATTTAATATTATATTTTAATTTTCCCATTGTTTCTTAAATAAATTAAAGCCTTAAATCTACAAAACCACTTATTTTATTTGGAGGCTGTGGAATAGATGATTTTAATCTTGGAAAAACTGCATATGCAATTATATGAATAGTTAAAACATATACAAATTCCTGAAAAATAACTAAAAAGATAGCCACCAACTGAATAAATGTTGTGGATGGGGACCAAGAAATATCTATTATTGAAGCAAATTTTTGAATTAAACCATAACTAGCACGTGTGACTAAAATCCAAAGATTTTCTCCGACCAAGATTGAAAGAGCAAAGACTCTTATCAAAAATCCAGAAGCTCCTATCAAAATTCCTGAAAACAAACTAAACCACCAACTTTTATTTTTAAGCCAACACCAACCTAACCAGAAGGACAGCGTTCCATAAGGGAATAAAAATAAAGGACCTCTTATTGGCCCCATAAGGATTATTAATAAAAGAATTTGTACAAAAATACCATCTAGAGCCACCTTTGTCCCTCTTCTTAATTGAAGCAATGAAATAGGTAGAGGTAATATAAGTCTGAAAAGTGCACCTCCAACAGGCAAATAATAAAGTGCAATCCAAAGCAAAGAAGCAAGTGATGCAAGATAAGAAGGCTCAATTAAATCTAAAGCTTGGGATTTTTTTGTTATTTTCATTGGAATTTATTAAAAAACTTTTACATTTATTTTTTATTTTGATTTAATTCGGGGATTAATTCTATTTTTTCTATCTCAAAATTAATATCTCCATTTCTCAATACCTTTGAAAAATTTTCAGTAGGGAAAGAAGGATCAACTTTCTTTAAAATTACAAAAACTCTATATGTTTTGGGATTGTAATTCTTATTTCGTTTTTTTGTTGTATTTTCATCATTTGTCTTAATTGAAAATGAGTTAACAATATTTAGAGGTTTAATATCATCATCTAATTTTATTTTAGTGTTTTTTTCTTTCTTCTCTACCAATTTCTTATCTTTGTAAGTTATGCTGCTTTTTGATTTTTTATCAAAATCGTTTTGGGATATTTTATTAGAATTATTATTCTTAAAACTAGATTCTAAGAAATTTCCTATCTTTCCACCAGAACATGATTGTAATAAAAATAATAAAATCAAAAAAACAAAATTAGAGATTTTGTTTGCCATTCTTAATTCTTCGTTCTTTTTGAATTTTTTACTTTAGAATTTTTTTTCCTAGGTGAATTTGATTTTTTCTTTTTAGGATATCCACCATCTTTTAATTTTTCATTTATCAATTTTAATAATTCCTCAATTGATAATTTTTCTAAATCTGTTTCTTTTGGTAAAGAGATATTTAATTTTCCATATTTAGCATAAATTCCATATGGTCCATTCAAAATTTGAATATTTTCACTATAGCCTTCAGGCTTTCCATAATCTTTTAAAACAGCTCTGCCGCCTCTGCCAAGTTTTGGCATTGCTAAAACTTCTATTGCCCTTTCTAAATCAACTTTAAAAACATCATCTTCCTTTTTTAAAGATCTATTCTCAGAATCACTTGCATTTTTAATCCACCTTAAATATGGACCAAATCGACCTCTATCAGCTTCTACTATTCCACCTTCGGGATGCTCACCTAATAGTCTAGGTAAGCTAAGCAATTCGAGAGCTTGATCTAATGTTAGATCATCTGTTTTCAATTCTTTTGGCAAAGAAGCTCTTCTAGGTTTTTCATTATTATCTTCATTATTACCTAATTGAACATAAGGTCCATAGGGTCCAAATCTTAAGAAAACTTTTTCACCAGTTTTTGGATCTTCGCCCAGATCTGAAGGTCCACTTAAAATCTGATTAACCTTTTTTTCATCTAAATCACCAGGAATTATATCCATAGGCAAATTACCTTTTGCCTGAATTTCATTTCCAGAAGCATCTAATCTTGTACCCTCAAGCCATGGCCCATTTGATCCTATCCTTACAACACAAGGTAAATCATCAAAATCAACTTGCCTATAAGCTTTACCATCAATATCACCTTCTGTTTTTTGGACTTTAATTTCAAGACCATTCTTACCTTTATAAAATGTTTCTAAATAAGGTAACCACTCCAAATTACCTGAAGATATTTCATCTAAAGATGACTCCATTTTTGCAGTAAAGGTAGTGTCTACTAAATCAGGAAAATGTTCTTCTAAAAGTGCAGTAACAGCAAAAGCAGTAAAAGTCGGTGCCAGAGAATTATTAGAAATCTGTGCATAACCTCTATCTACAATAGTTCCTATGATGCTTGCATAAGTTGAAGGTCTACCGATTCCCTCTTTCTCTAAAATTTTTACAAGCGCAGCTTCTGTATACCTTGCAGGAGGTTTTGTTTCATGTGAGATAGCATCATTAGTTATCAAATCCAAGTTAGATCCAGGAACTAAATTTGGGAGTACAACTTCCTGTTGCTCAAGAGCAGCTCCTGGATCATCGCTACCCTCAACATAAGCCCTAAAAAAGCCTGGGAAATCGATACTTTTACCACTTGATTTAAAGATAGCTTTACCCGCAGAAATCTCTGCATTAATCATTGTAAGCTTGGCTTCAGCCATTTGGCTGGCCACAGTTCTTTTCCAAATAAGCTCATATAAAGATAAATCTCTTCCTGATAATTCTGTTTCTTTAGGTATTCTAAAGTTCTCTCCTGCAGGCCTTATCGCTTCATGTGCTTCTTGTGCATTAATTGCTTTTGAACTAAATTGACGAGGTTTATCAGAAAGATAGTTTTCTCCATACTTTAATTGCACACATTCTCTTGCTGCTTTAATTGCTTGTTCAGATAAATGAACAGAATCAGTCCTCATATAAGTTATAAAACCTCTTTCATATAAACCTTGAGCACATCTCATTGTCTCTCTAGCAGAAAGTCTCAATTTCCTATTAGCTTCTTGTTGTAAGGTACTTGTTGTAAATGGAGGTACTGGTCTTCTTACTGATGGTTTTTTCTCCAACTTTTCCAATTTCCAATTAACTTTTGATAAGGATTCAACTAAGTTAGATGCTTTTGCTTCATTTAAAATTATTGATTTATTGCCTTTTTTTAACTGCCCAGTCTTTTCATCAAAATCTGAACCATTAGCAACCTTTTTTTTCTCCAAACTAAATAACTTAGCTTCAAAGGTTTTACCTTCACATATCAATTTCGCTTTTAGATCCCAGTAATGAGCTTTTTCAAATGACCTTCTTTCTCTTTCTCTTCTTACTAACAAACGTACAGAAACAGACTGAACTCTTCCTGCAGATAATCTAGGAGCAACTTTCTTCCACAATAAAGGTGATAATTCATAACCAAAGAGTCTATCAAGTATTCTTCTTGTTTCTTGAGCTTGAACTAATTCCATATCTATATCCCTTGTTTGATCAAGAGCTTTATTAATAGCCTTTTTTGTTATTTCATGAAAGACCATTCTTCTAGTTGGTATTTTCGGTTTTAGAATTTGCATTAAATGCCAACTAATACTCTCCCCCTCCCTATCTTCGTCAGTTGCAAGAAGTAATTTAGTTGCACCTTTCAATGCATTTTTTAGATCTTTAACAACTTTCTTTTTATCTTTTGGAACAACATACAGAGGTTCAAAATCCTCAGTTGTGTTTACACCAATTCTTGACCATTTTTCTTTTTTTAAAGATGCTGGTATTTCACCTGCTCCTTTAGGCAGATCTCTTACATGTCCCATTGAAGCTAATACTTCATAATTAGAGGGCAAAAATCTTCTTATAGTTTTTGCTTTAGTGGGACTTTCTACAATAACGAGTGTGTGTTCCAAGGGAATTTCAATAAAATAGTTTTTTTATTCCTTAGGGCATAATATGATTAATTGAGTGTTTTTCAAGCAAATCTTCTTGAGAATTACAATTAACCCGCCCACAAATTATAATCAAGATAATATTAACTATTACTTCCTAAATCTATTATTTTTAAAAAAAAGTGCCTAACGAAATTCTTACTTTTAACTTAAATACTCTAGCAATTATTCCTGAAGCGTTCATTTTGCTAGGGATCGTAGGTACTCTAATTGTCGATCTCGCTGGAGAAAAGACCGCTTCTCGATTAGCGCCAATAATATGTTACGGATCTATAAGCTCAGCTCTTCTGACTATTTCTTTACAATGGAACAATCCTGCAGGAAAAGCTTTCTTCGGTTCTTTTTACTCAGATAATCTTTCATTAGCATTTAGAGCTATTATTGCACTTTCAACATTGGTTTCTTTACTAATAAGTTGGAGATATACGGAACAAAGTGGAAGTCCAATTGGTGAATTTGCTGCAATAGTTTTATCAGCCACTCTTGGTGCAATGCTTTTATGCGGTTCAACAGACTTAATAAGTGTCTTTATCTCCTTAGAGACTCTATCTGTAGCAAGCTACTTACTTTCGGGTTATTTAAAAAGAGACCCGAGAAGCTCAGAGGCAGCTTTAAAGTATCTTCTAGTAGGTTCTGCTGCTGCTGCTGTTTACTTGTATGGTTCATCACTTTTGTATGGACTTAGCGGCTCTACAAACCTGGCTAATATTGGTATAGAGATAATTAGTAAACCCTCCTTCATAACATCTCTTTCCCTAGTCTTCGTATTATCTACAGTTGCTTTCAAAATTGCAGCTGTACCTTTTCATCAATGGACACCTGACGTATATGAGGGTTCCCCGACTCCAGTAGTTGCCTTTTTATCTGTAGGCTCCAAAACTGCAGGATTTGCTTTTGCGATAAGAATACTAACAACAACTTTTACTGCTTTTGATGATCAATGGAAATTATTATTTACTATTTTAGCAATCTTAAGTATGGCACTTGGAAATGTTGTAGCTCTAGCGCAAACATCAATGAAGAGAATGTTAGCTTATAGCTCAATTGGGCAAGCAGGCTTTGTAATGATTGGTATTGTTTCTGGAACTCAAGATGGACTTTCAGCTGCAGTATTATATTTGGCTGCATATCTATTTATGAATCTTGGAGCATTCTCATGTGTGATCCTATTTTCATTAAAAACAGGATCTGATAAAATTTCTGATTATTCAGGCCTATACCAGAAAGATCCTTTGATAACACTTGGATTAAGTATTTGCTTACTCTCATTAGGAGGTTTACCTCCTATGTTAGGTTTTTTTGGTAAGATTTATCTATTTTTTGCCGGATGGGCTAATCATCAATACGCTCTAGTAATTATTGGTCTTGTAACTTCTGTTATTTCTATCTACTACTATATTTCAGTTATAAAAATGATGGTAGTTAAGGAACCACAGGAAGCATCCGAGATTGTCAAATCTTATCCTGAGACTAACTGGAATATAGTTGGTTTACCCCCTTTAAGAGTTGCTTTATATACTTGTGTCGCCGTAACTGCCTTAGGAGGAATTTTGTCTAATCCCCTTTTTAAGCTTGCAAACACAGCAGTAACTGAAACTCCTTCTCTCAATGAAATTTTATCTATGGCTTTTATTAATATTGTTAATTAAAAATGAATATAGTTGCTTCACTTAAAAAAGTATCAAAAACTTATGGCAATGATAATCTAATTGTAAAAGCTTTAGATAATATAAGTCTAGATATACTTAAAGGCGATTATTTAGCCGTTATGGGAGCAAGTGGCTCAGGTAAAAGTACTGCAATGAATATTTTAGGATGTCTTGATCGTCCTACTCAAGGTAAATATATGCTAAATGGATCAGCAGTTGAAAATTTATCTGACGACGAATTAGCAGACTTAAGGAACAAAAATCTTGGGTTTGTTTTCCAACAGTTTCATTTACTATCAGATGCAACAGCATTAGAGAATGTTATGCTTCCTATGATTTATGCAGGAATTAATACTTTAGAGAGAGAAAAAAAAGCTAAGCAAGCTTTAAATGAAGTAGGTCTTAATGAAAGAATAAATAATCGACCAAATCAACTATCTGGAGGACAACAACAGAGAGTAGCAATCGCGAGAGCGATAATTAATAAACCTTCACTTTTATTAGCCGATGAACCAACTGGGGCGCTAGATTCTAAAACGACTGAGGATGTTCTAGATTTATTTGATAAATTACATCAATCAGGAATTACGATAGTCTTAGTAACTCACGAGGATGAAGTGGCGAGTCGCGCAAAAAAAATTGCTAGATTTAAAGATGGAAAGATTATTGAAATAAAAAATAAATTAAAGATTTAACTTTATAGTTTTTTGATACTTATTATTAAATATTCTTAAACACCCCATTTCATCTATTTCATCAATTGTCCAATTATTATCATAACCGCTTGGTAAGCATTCTTTATTGAGAAACTTATTAGCACCATATATTATTTGTTTTTTATTTTTATTGTGTAAAATCGCCTTATTTAAAACCTTCAAAATTTTAGAAGACCAATAAGATTCAGATAGATTTTTTTTACTAAGAATTTTCGAAAGAGATATACCCTCAACTGGAGTAAAATTATTTAAATTCATGCCGATTCCAATTTTTGCATAAAGTACCTCATTACCCCTTGTTATTAATTTTGGTAAAAATCCTATTAATTTCTTAGAACCATAAAAAATATCATTAGGCCATTTTATTTTTACCTCAATTGATTTTCTATAAAACATTTCACATAAGAAAAAGGCTATTGAAACAGGAAAAATATCAGTAGAAAAATCTTTCGAGAATATTGGATATGCTGCACTAAGCCATATACCTCCTTGGGGCGAGATCCATTTTCTTCCATTCTGGCCAACCCCATTTGCTTGCTTTCTTGAGAAGATGGCAACAGGCTGGAATTCTTTTAATTCATTTTTCCTTAGATATTTATTAAGCTCGATTTCCGTACTAGAACATTTATATTTATACATCAACGTCCAATTTGGAAAATCATTCAAGCCATTTTTATAAAAAAATGATGTTTTTGCTGAAGAACCAATAACTTTCACAAACTTTTAATAATTAAATGAGTTCTTAATACTTATTATTAATAAGTAATTTCAGTTTATGTAATTATACATAATCTAAATTCTTCTAAATAAAGAAATTGGTACAAAGGAATCCTGAGGCTTTAAATAAATGTCTTATAAATTTAGAGAATCTTGGTCTGATTTTGATAAATTACTTCAATTGTCAGATGATTGGGCCAAGGTTGTTGGGAAAGAATTAGCGAATGAATGCCAACCATTAAAAATAGAAAATAATATTTTAACCATCGTTGCTAACCATCCACAATGGAGACAAGCATTAATCTATAACAAACATAAATTAAAAGAATCAATTTTTAAAATTGGCATAAATTTAAAAAATATTCGTATAGTTCAAAATTATCAAGATGAATTAAATAAAGCTAAAGTTTCAGATAATAAATTAGTATGGGATAATCATCCAAGTAGGATTAACAACCAAAAAATGCAAAATTGCAAGGTATGCGAACGACCTACTCCTCTTAGAGAAATTGAAAGATGGGGCAAATGTACGTTTTGCTGGAGAGAGACTATTTAGATCATTATTTTTGTAAAAGCAATATACCCATCTGGTCACCAAATAAAGTTATGTACTTAACTTTTTTAAATCCAATTTTCTTTGCTATGTAAATTAATTGTGGGCCTTTTGGAAAATCCTTTATGCTTTTTTCAATATAACTATATTCTGCTTTTAAATTAAATAAACCCGATATTGGTACAACAATAAAACGCAAATATAATTTCTGAAATATTGAAGAAATAGAATTTTCTTTAGAATGATTAAAGTCTAAGAATCCTGCTCTACCATTATCTTTTAAAAGCAAAAAAACCTTTTGAATACCATCATCTACATTTCTTAAGTTTCTTAAACCATATGACATACAAATACCGTCATATTTCTTCAATTTTGTATCCAAATCAAAAATATCTTTCTTTTCCCAATTAATAACCCTATTTCCTAGTTTATTTGACTTTCTTTTAGCAATTTTCAAAAGTTTTTCTGATATATCAATTCCAAAAACCTTGCCACTCGGAATAACTAATTCATTTAATAGAAATGACATATCTCCTGTCCCACAACATAAATCAGCCCATTCCTCTCCATTTTTTGGCTTTAATAAACCGATTAATTTCCTTTTCCATAAAAAATGTAATCCTAGACTGAATAAATTATTAAAGAAATCATATTTAGATGAAACGTTATTAAAAATATTACTAATGTATTTTGAATTTTTATAAATCATTTGAAGAGTTTGTATACTTAAAAGCCATTTATTCATTTGGCCTTATTAATAGATTTTTTTCTATTAAGTAAGATTTAATTTCTTTGATAGTTAATATCTTATCGTGCAACAAAGATGCCAAAAGAGCAGCAGATGATCTACCTTTAGTAAATACTTCATATATATCATTTAAAGAACCTGCACCACCTGATGCGATAACAGGTATATTGACTGCTTCAGAAACACTTTTATTTAGTTCCAAATCATACCCTTTTTGAGTACCATCTCCATCCATAGAGGTTAATAATATTTCCCCTGCACCTAATTCTTCAACCTTTTTAGACCAACTAATAACATCAATTCCTGTATTAATTCTACCTCCGTTAATATAAACCTCCCATTTTTTATCTTGATTAAAATTTCTTCTAGCATCAATAGCAATAACAATACATTGGCTACCAAACTTTTCAGAACTATCTTTAATTAATCCTGGATTACTTACTGCAGAGGAATTTAAACTAACTTTATCTGCCCCTGCTCTCAGTAGATCATTAATAGAATCAATTGACTTTATTCCACCACCAACTGTAAAGGGTATTTTAACAGTTTTAGCTGTCCTAGAAACAAGATCTATTAAAGTCTTTCTATTCTCAAAAGTTGCCTTAATATCCAAAAACACTAGCTCATCAGCTCCCTCATCTGAATATAAACATGCTAGTTCAACAGGATCACCAGCATCTCTAAGATTGATGAAATTGACACCCTTAACCACTCGACCATTCGCGACATCAAGGCAGGGTATTAAACGAAGAGCAACCATTTTAAAAAAAATTGTCCAAATGCTGTTAGTCTTGCATAATAGCTTCTATTTTAAAATGTTATGGCTAACACAAAATTATTACCAAAAATTGGAAGTAAAGTAAAAATCAATTTTGAAAAAGTAAAAGATCGATTACCGACAAAACTTATAGAACAAATTGCTTCTAATCCTAAAGCAGTGATAGTAGGGTATAAAATGACTGATGGAAGAAGCATTGGTTTGATCCTAAAATTTGATTCTGGCCAAGAAAATTGGTTTTTCCCTGAAGAAATCGAACGAGGTTAATTTTAAGTGAATGATCCAAAACAATTATTAGGAATAAAAGGCGCATCTGAGACTTCTAGTTTATGGAAACTCAGAATACAACTAATGAAGCCAATAACTTGGATTCCTTTAATATGGGGAGTAATTTGTGGTGCAGCAGCAAGTGGAAATTTTGTCTGGACAATTAATAATGTTTTTGCATCATTGGCATGTATGTTAATGAGTGGACCATTACTTGCAGGCTATACACAAACTATTAATGATTTTTTTGATAGAGAAATTGATGCAATTAATGAACCTAATAGGCCAATTCCTTCTGGTGCAATATCTATTAAACAAGTAAAATTACAAATCTGGGTTTTACTAATTTTAGGATTAATTGTTGCATATTTATTAGATATGTATGCTCAACATAGTTTCCCTTCTGTATTTCTTTTAGCTTTAGGAGGATCTTTTGTAAGTTATATTTATTCTGCTCCGCCGCTAAAATTAAAACAAAATGGATGGTTAGGTAATTATGCATTAGGAGCATCCTATATCGCTCTTCCATGGTGGGCAGGGCAAGCTCTATTTGGGAAATTAACAATAATAACTGCTTTATTAACTCTTGCTTATAGTCTTTCTGGATTAGGTATTGCTGTTATAAATGATTTTAAAAGTGTAGAAGGAGACTCAAAGTTAGGATTAAATTCTTTACCAGTAATTTTTGGTATTAAAAATGCTAGCAGAATAAGTGCTGGTCTTATTGATATATTTCAGTTAGCGATGGTAGGAGTACTTATAATTATTGGTCAACATTTAGCCTCTGTAATTTTAGTTTTATTAGTTATTCCCCAAATAACATTCCAAGAAATGTGGTTATTAAGAGATCCTCTTAAATTTGATGTAAAATATCAGGCAAGTGCACAACCATTTCTAATTACTGGAATGCTTGTAACTGCATTAGCTATTGGACATAGTTTTCTTGTAGCCTAAATTGCTTAGATTTAAGCACTTAATTTTATTAAGCTCGCCAATATTATTTATTTTTATTGGTTTCTTTTTTACAAGTAATTTTATTAAAAATAATTTTAATTATAAACCTAATGATAAATATAAATTAATAAATAATTTCTCATATGAGATTAAATATTCTCAAGATAAAATACTGAGTAAATTAAGCCAGAAATTTAATATAAAAGATGAAAAAGAGAAAATACCTAAACTAATAAAATATGCATTTATTTCTGCTGAAGATAGAAGATTTTTTAAACATAATGGTGTAGATATATTTGGATCCACGAGAGCATTTATTAATAATATTCAAAGTGGATATATAAGAGAGGGTGGCAGCACAATAACACAACAGGCCTCCAGATTGGTTTTCTTAAATAATGAAATTAGCATTACAAGAAAAATTAAAGAAATAATAATTTCAATAATTATGGATTACAAATATAGTAAAAATCAAATTCTTAAGATCTACCTTAATGAGATTTATTTAGGAGAAGGAGCAAGAGGGATAAACGAAGCATCACAAATTTATTTTGGCAAACTTATTAGTGAATTAACATTATCAGAGGTAGCTATGTTAGCAGGCTTAGCTCCTGCTCCAAACTTTTATTCACCTTATCAAAATTATGACTTAGCTATTCAAAGAAGAGATAAAATTCTTAGATTAATGTATTTAGAAGGTTATATTGATAAGCTCAATTATGAAAGGGCTTTATTAGAAAAAATTAAAGTTATTAATAAAAAAAATATTAAAGATAAAATGTTAATAAATTTTATATTGACTCAAGTAGCAAATAAAATAAGTTCAGAAATAAACTATCAAATTGATGACCATCTAATAATTAATTCTAGTATCGAAAAGGAATGGCAAAACAAAGCACAAAAACTTTCTCAAGAATTATTACCAGAAGGACTGGAGGTAAGCTTAATATCAATTGAATCAGATACTGGACTTATAAAAACAATGATAAGCGGTAGATACCCAGAATATAATCAATTTAATCGCGCTACATCGGCGATAAGACCTTTAAGTTCGACATTTAAAATAATTCCATATTGTCTAGCATTATTAGAAGGAAAAAATCTTTTAGATACTTATGATGATTCTCCCACTTGCTGGGAGAATTATTGTCCTAAAAATTTCTCTAATTTCTATCAAGGAGAAACTACATTAATTGAATCTTTTAAGAACTCCTCAAATATAGTACCTATTAAAATTTCATATCAATTTGGTTTAAAAAAGATAGTAAATCTAGCCAATAAATTTGGCATAAAATATAAAAAAGATCTAAGTTCTTATCTACCTATTGCTATAGGAGCATATGGCGACAGTCTTTTAAATATTACGAATGCATATTCCATAATTAATAATAAAGGTCAATTAATAAAACCGAGCGTTATAAAGAATATAAAATCAAAAAAAGGAAAAATAATATGGGAAAATAAATTTGAAACAAGCAAAATAATTGATAGACAAATAGCAAATAAATTAAATTATCTTTTAGAAAATTCTGTTGAAGGCGGAACTGGTATAGCAGCTTCAATTGATGGTAGAAAAATATTTGGGAAAACAGGTACTTCAGATCTAAATAAAGATCTTTGGTTTATTGGATCCATTAAAAATTTAACTACTGGAATATGGATTGGCTTTGACGATAATAGAGCAACAAATTTTTCTAGTGGAACTTCTGCTAATTTTTGGAGGACATATATTAAATCAATTAATATATAACCAAAAATAAAAAATTATTTTTTATATGAAATAATTGCAGCGTAAAATCCATCTCCTGAATCATCGTTATTAGGTAATATTTGTTTCTCAAAAACTAATTCTAATTTATTATTTTTCTTTAAAAATTTCTCAATAAGTAAATTATTTTCACTTGGACAAATTGTACAAGTTGAATAAACTAATAAACCATTTTTATTAAGTAAAGGAACAATATTTTCTAATAATTTTTCTTGAATAATTATTAATTGATCAATAGATTTTTTTGTTATCTTCCATCTTGCATCAGGATTTCTTGCCAAAGTTCCCAAACCAGAACAAGGAGCATCAATTAAAATTTTATCAAAATAATTGATATATTCAGGCTTAATTTCTATAAGTTTTGTAGCGTCAATTTTTAAAGATTTTACACTTTTTATATTTAATCTTTCTAAATTTTCTTTTAATAGCTTTAATCTAATATCCGATCTATCGATAGCTAAAATTTCACCTTCATCTTTAATTAATTGAGCCAAATGCGTTGTTTTAGTTCCTGGAGCAGCGCAAGCATCAAGAATTTTATCTCCTTTTATTGGACTCAAAAGAGGTGCTACCCATTGTGAAGATCTGTCTTGAATTAACCATTTTCCTTCAAAATAACCAGGAAGCTTTCGAATTGCTCTTGGCTTACTTTTTAACACCAATCCATTTTCTAATTTATTAATAAGTCCAACATCAATATTATTTTTTTTAAAAATCTCTAAACATTCTTTCATTGTTGTTTTTAATGTATTAACTCTAAAGTAAATTTTGGGCTTTTTATTAAATGCAATGGCAATCTTTTTAGTTTCAGTAATTCCAAACCAAGCAATCATTTCATTGACAAGCCATATAGGTAATGATTCTTTTAAAGAAATTCTTTCTGCCTGATTCATGGGAAATTCAGGAAGATTATTAATCTTTAATTTTCTAGTTGCATTTCTAAGGACTCCATTAACCACTCCGCTTAATTTATTTAATTCTGAGTTTTTAGCTATTTCAACAGTTGTAGAAATACATGCAGAATCAGGTATTTTATCCATCTTCAATATTTGATATAAGCCTATATGAAGTAACCATCTTAGTTTAGGAGGTTGTTTTTTATGATTTAATTTTGAAGTATGGTCAATCCAATGGTCTAAAAACTTTCTATATCTAATACATCCAAATGATAACTCAGTGATAAAAGCAATATCAAGAGAAGTGAATTTATAGTTTGTTAAAACTTTTTCTAAAGCTAAATCTGAATACATACCTGAGCTTACTTTTAATAAAATCTCCCAAGCTGCTTTTCTTTGTAAATACCCCTCAAGCAAAATATTTTTCTATTACTTTTAATATGATAATAAAATATTTTTAAACAATATTATTAATAGAAGATTTCATCCAAATAAAACCCAAGACAGAAACTAAAGTTAAATTGAAACCTAAAAAAAGATAAATATTTAGTGAGTGGATTTTTTCACTAGTCAATTTAAAGTTGGAATTGTTTGCATTTCTTTTCATAAAATCATAGTTGCAAAATTTTAAAATTCAATATTTAATCTAAATTGATTTATTAATTTGAACTTCAAATTTGTAAATTTTCCAAACTTTAGAAATCATTGTTTACAATGATTAAAAGCTTAGAAAGTTCTTTAAATAAAACAAAAGTCTTTTATATAATTTTAAGATAACACCCTTTTGTTATATTTCGTAATAATCTTATATTGTTTTAATTTTTAAGATTTTTATAATTTTTATCACTTAAGTTCATTTAAAAATTTATTTGCCACTTCAAAATGATTATTTAATTTCTCGGGTTTCATTTTATCTAGGTTTCTAGTTAACATTGATAATCTATATTGTTTACTAAAGTAAGCTTTATTATCACTAATAAATTTCCAAAATAAACCATCCCAAATTATACACCAACTATCATTTTTGTAATTTGACATCTTTTTAACATAATTCGAACCAGAGATATATGGTTTTGTAGAAAATATACCTCCATCGCTAAATTGACTCATCCCATAAACATTTGGGACCATAACCCAATCATAGGAATCAATAAACATTTCCATAAACCATTTATATACTTCATCAGGATGAATACGACATAAAAGCATAAAGTTTCCTAGAACCATTAATCTCTCTATATGATGACAATATCCAAATTGCAAAATATTTTTTATTACGTTATCAACAGGTTCAATTCCTGTTGTTCCATCATAAAAAGAATCAGGAATTTTTTTATTTTCAAAATTCCAGAAATTACTAGTTCTCATTTGCACACCATACTTCTCATATATAAGATTTATAAATTCTCGCCAACCAATAATTTGTCTAATAAAACCTTCTAAAGAATTCAAAGGAATATTATTCTCTTTACTGAAACTAATAGCCTTATCAATAACCTCTCTAGGGGTTAATAATCCAACATTTAACAACATTGATAAAAGGCTATGCCATAAAAAACTATCGTTCTTGCTAATAGCATCTTCATAATCACCAAAAAGAAAAAATCTTTCTTCCAAAAAGTCATTCAACCATTCTCTAGCTTCTTTAAAGTTTGTAGGATAAAAAAAGTATTGATTTGATCCTAAAAATTTAATATCACTTTTTAAAATTAATTTTTCAGATTCTAAGACTATTTTATTTTTAGATAATTTATTTATATTTGGAATATCTATATTTTTTGGAATTTTTTTTCTATTTAATTCATCAAAACTCCACTTGCCTCCATAAGGTGATCCATCATCGTTAATTAATATATTTTGGCTTCGCCTTTGATCCTCATAAAATCTTCCCATTAAGGGTTTCTTAGAATTATTTTTAAACTTATTTATTATTTCATTATCTGTAAGGAACATTGGTGATTCTAAATAATTAATTTCCAATCGTTTTTCTTTAACAAATCTATTTAATCTTCTTTTAATTAAATAATCATGGGGTTCAATAACATTGATTATTTGATAATTTTGTTTTAAATATTTTACTAAATAGTCCTGGGTTGAAAAGTTTTTTTGATTTGCGGCATATATAACCTTGTGACCACTTTTTTCCAAATATTCTTTATAAGAATACATACTAGCTTTTAAGAAAATTATCTTATTGATATGATTTTTAAATTGAAAATATTTATCATTCCCCCAAAATAGAGAATCTTCAATCATTAAAATATCACAACCATATTTAATAAGGGGACTCAATTCGAATAATTGATTAGGGAAAATTATAGATATTTGCTTCATTTTTTCGATTTCCTTTTTCTACATCTGTTCGAGCAATATTTAACATCATCCCAACAATCATGCCATTTTTTTCTCCAATCAAATGATCTATTACAAACTGGACAAATTTTATTTGGTAAATTTTTCACTACTTAAATTTTTCTTTTATGAGTTGACTTAAATCTGGAAGAATCTTTTAATCTCATATGTTTTGTATTTCGACCATTAACTCTTTCTCTCCAAACTTTAAAGGATTTTCTCTTTAAATGTTTTCTCATAATTTTAATTGCATCTTTTTCTTTTAATCCAAATTGAAACTCTATAGATTCAAATGGAGTTCTATCTTCCCAGCACATTTCTATAATTCTATCGATATCTTTAATATCCATTTTTATTATTGAATGTTGCATTTTGATTCACATATTTTTTCTAAATTATCTCTACCTGTTAATTTCAATCTATATTTAGCCCAATATTTATATAAAAATCTTATGAAGTTTGAAAGAATTGGTAATTTTGTTGGGAAATAAATCCAACCAAGTCCTACTAATTCATATGAATATGCTAAAACATCTACACCAAAGATAATTTCACCACTGCCAAGAATTCCATGAAGATTATCCATAGCTTGTTTGTATGAAATATTTTTAAAATTTTCAGGAAAATAATTGTTACTAATATCTACAAAGTTTATAAATTTTTTTGTATCTTTTTTCTTTAGGAAGTTTGTTTCTCTGAGACAAAGAGGACAGCCTCCATCATACAAGAAAGTTAATTTGAAATTCATATTTTTATTTTAAATATAAAAAGATTGTGAATAGTTCGTGGAAAATACTTTAATTTATACCTGTAAATTCCTGTATTTAAAATTTAAAGCTTGTATCTTTTTCAATATAAGCTTTATAAAGCTTTAATATTGTTTCCTTTTATTTTAAAAAAAATTACATTAACTTATAAATACTAACCATTGATAAAGGGATACATCAATGGTTTAACTATTACTCATCTAAAAGGTGCACACCCTCTCCAATATCTGGCTTAAAATCACAATATTTTTCAAAAACTATTCCTACTTTCCTCATACATTCTCCTAATTCATCATTAAATTTATCCCAATCTTCAGTATTTTTATCAGGTAGTGACCAACCCTGATTTTCAACCATACTTGTAATTACTGTATAGTCCCATTCAATGTAAGCCATTTATCTTTAATATTGATTTAAATAATAATTATAGAACACTATAATCACCTAAACTTCAAAATAATTTAAATATTCATTTACTCAAAATAATTTTTATTATATGAATCTCTTTTAAAGAATATAATATTTTTACACGTTAAAGGGAATAAATGTCAGTTTTGCCTAGAAGATTTCAAAGAATAAAAAATGTTTTAAATTCCAGGATGGGAGATTTAACTGTTCTTATAGAAGGTGTTAATAAACCGCATAATCTCTCTGCGATAATTAGGACTTGTGATGCAGCTGGAGTATTTCAAGCTAATTTTATTTGTGATAATAGTAAAGTAAAAACATTTAACAGCACTGCTCAAGGAAGTCAAAAATGGGTGAAATTAAGAAACCATGAATCCTATTCGAAAGCAACAAATACATTGAGAAAGGAAGGTTTCAAATTATATGGAACATCTTTAAATGAAAATTCTATTGATTATCGAGATTTAGATTTTACAAAAAATACTTGTTTTGTACTAGGGGCTGAGAAGTGGGGTTTAAGCAAAGAATTAATTGCCCAAGTTGACGAATCAATTTATATCCCAATGAACGGAATGGTTCAATCCCTTAATGTTTCAGTCGCTGGTGCTATTTTACTTTTCGAGGCAATACGCCAAAGAAAAAATAAGAATTTAATACCCTTTGAAGGAGAAGGGTTAAATCAGAAGGAATATAAAAAGACTTTATTTGAATGGACCTATCCAGAACTTATTGATTCTTATAAAAAATCAAATAAAGATTATCCTTGTCTTAATGAAGATGGAGAAATTTACAAATAAAGTAATTTTTATTATTTATTAAAGCTTTCTTCTAAATCTTCTCCAATGAAAGATAATGCTAAAACGAGAAAAAACATAGCGAAGCCAGGGTATAAAGCTGTCCACCAAATTCCTGTTGGTAATGCTGTGAGAGCCAAATTTAAATCACTACCCCATTCTGGTACATTAGCTGGGACACCTAATCCCAAAAAGCCTAAGCTCCCAAGGACAAGTACTGAATCTGCTGCATTTAATGTTAATAAGACAGGTAAAGGAGTAATAACATTTGGGAATATATATTTGATAATCACCGTCATGGTACTAACTCCAGAGATATTAGCGGCCTCAACATAATTTTCTGACTTTATTAAAAGAGTTTGATTTCTAATTAGCCTAAAGTATTGAGGAGAATAAACAATACATAAAGCAAACGCAGCATTTATTACCCCTCTTCCTAAAATAAAAGCTATTACTACTGATAATAAAATAACTGGTATTGAAAAAATTGTATCCATTATAAGAGATAAAAATTTATCTATATATCCGCCGAAATAGCCACTTATTAATCCCAAGGGCAAACCAACCAAGAGTGAGAAAAATAAGGATAAAAATACTACTTCAAATGCGATAGTTGATCCTTGTAAAGTTCTTAAGCAAACATCCCTACCCAATCTATCTGTTCCACATAAATGACTGATTGAAGGTGGAGCATATATTTGATTATTCAAAGCTGTTTCTGAAAAATCAAGTAAATTAAAGGAATCAAAAAACAGCATGAAAAATACTGCAATGATATAAAAACTTAATATGATAAAACCAGTTTTTCTAATATTTTTTGAAATATCATCCTTTACATTTGATTCAATCAAAACTTATTTTGAATATTAATATCAATATAACTACAACTTTTAAGATAAAAAAGTTTTTTTGTATTAAATAAAAATCTATTATTGATTTAATTTTAAGACAGCCATAAAAGCTTCTTGGGGAACATCTACCTTACCCATTGCTTTCATCCTTTTTTTCCCTTTTGCTTGTTTTTTTAATAATTTTTTCTTTCTTGAGATATCGCCACCATAACATTTTGAAAGAACATCCTTTCTTAAAGCACTAATACTTTCACTCGCAATTACTCTACTTCCAATTGATGCTTGAATTGGTATTTTGAATTGTTGTTTTGGGATGAGATCTTTTAACTTCTCTACTAAACCCCTTCCAATTCCATAAGCTTTATCTTTATGAACAATTGATGTAAGTGGGTCAGCTCTTTCAGAATTTATAAGTACATCAAGTCTTACAAGATCATTTTTTCTATAACCAATCAAATGATATTCCATTGAAGCATAACCTTGTGTTCTGCTTTTCATTTGATCAAAAAAGTCAGTAACCACCTCAGCGAGTGGAATTTCATAAATCAAAGTAACTCGATCAGTCGTGATATATTTCATATCAACAAAAAGGCCTCTTCTTTCTTGGCATAATCCCATCAATGTTCCATTAAACTCATTTGGCGCATAAATCTCCATCTTTACATAAGGCTCCTCTATTGATTCTCTAGATTGAGGATCAGGGATAGTTGATGGATTATCAACAAGAATATGATTACCTTCATTAAGATTTACTTTATAAATAACAGAAGGAGCCGTAACAATTAAATCTAAATCATATTCTCTTTCTAACCTTTCTTGAACAATTTCCATATGAAGTAATCCCAAAAAACCACATCTAAATCCAAAACCCATGGCACTGCTAGTTTCAGGTTCATATTTCAAAGCAGCATCTGATAACTGTAATTTTTCTAAGGATTCCCTTAAATCAGGATATTGATCTGCATCAGTAGGAAACAATCCGCAAAAGACCATAGGACTTGCCTCTTTATATCCTGGCAAAGCTTCTTTAGCAGGCTCATTAAATAGCGTCACTGTATCTCCCACTCTTGCATCAGCAACAGATTTAATTGATGCGGCTAGATAACCAACTTCTCCAGCATGCAAATCATTAACTTTTTGCTGATCAGGAGCCATGATTCCAATCTCATCTAATTCATAAAATTTATTACTAGCCATTAGGAGAATTTTATCTTTCAATGATATTTTTCCAGATACGACTCTAAAATAAACAACCACTCCTCTATAAGGGTCGTAATATGAATCAAAAATAAGAGCTTTCGTTTTTTTATTAGTATTATCTTCTGGTGCAGGAATATCTTTAACAATAGTCTCAAGTATATCTTGAATACCAATACCTGTTTTTGCTGAGCAATAAATAGCATTAGATGTATCCAAACCAATAATTTCTTCAATTTCTCTTTTTATTTTTTCAGGTTCAGCTCCAGGTAAATCAACTTTATTTAAAACAGGAATAATTTCTAGATTGTTTTCAATTGCAAGATAAACATTTGCCAAAGTTTGAGCTTCAACTCCTTGACTTGCATCAACAACCAGCAAAGCGCCTTCGCAGGCTTGCAATGATCTACTGACTTCATAAGAAAAATCTACATGACCAGGAGTATCAATTAAATTTAAAACATACTCTTCATTATCTTTAGCTTTATATTTCATTCTTGCAGCTTGTAATTTAATAGTAATTCCCCTTTCTCTTTCAAGATCCATACTATCTAGAAATTGTTCTTGCATATCTCTTTGAGAAACCGTTCCAGTATCTTGAAGTAATCTATCTGCAAGAGTTGATTTACCATGATCTATATGAGCTATTATGCAAAAATTTCTTAATTTTGATACTGGTACATCAGTCATATAAATCTAATTAAACATTTATTTATTTATTTAAATATTAGCTAATTAAGTAAATTGATGGAAACCTAGAATTGCATTATTCCTACTTTTAATATTTTCTTGATATTTACAATCTGGTGTTATCAAATTTGAAATTTGTTTTTCAAAAAACTCTTTATCATCTTTTAAAAAACAAGAATTTCTTAAAACTTCAGTCATAATATTAACAGCTGTACTCGCGCCAGGTGAAGCTCCCAATAATGCAGAGAGAGAACCATCTGAAGAATTAATAATCTCGGTACCAAATTTTAAGACGCCACCCTTTTGAGTTTTTTTAATAATCTGAACACGTTGTCCAGCATTTTTTAAGTACCAATCATTTGAATTAGCTGAGGGCATCATTTTTTTTAGACTTTTAATTCTAGATGAATGATTTTGTATGGATTGAGAAATAAGATACTTAATTAAATCCAAATTTTTAAATCCAACATCAACAGCAGGAAGAATATTATTAATTTTTAGAGAATTAAAAAAATCAAAAACTGAACCTTCCTTCAAGAATTTTGTAGTAGAACCTGCAAATGGACCAAACAATAGATATTTTTTCCCATTTATCCATCTTGCATCTAAATGTGGAACTGACATTGGTGGTGATCCTATAGCCGCCTTTCCATAAACTTTGGCATTATGCTGTGTTGTCAATTCATTATTTTCGCAAATAAGCCATTTACCACTCACAGGGAAACCTCCAAATAACTTACCTTCTGGAATTTTTGATTTTTGAAGGAGAGTTATAGATTTTCCACCAGCACCCAGAAAGATATATTTAGCAACAAGAGTTTTTCTCTTACCATCTTTTTTCAAATGTACTGACCAATTATTATTATCAAGCTTATTTAAATCAAAGACCTCAGTTAGATAGTTTAATTCTACATTTTTATTTTTAACAAGATACTTTAAATATTCATTGGTTAATGCTCCAAAATCTATATCAGTTCCTCTTTTAACTCTAGTTGCAGCAATTTTTATATTTTTATTTCTATTTTTAGTTATAAGTGGAGCCCAAGAGGAAATTTCAGAAAAATTAGATGAGAATTCCATATCTTTAAACTCATTAAACTTGGAAAGTAACTGATATCTTTTCTCTAAAAAATTGAAATCTTCCTCTCCACTTACAAAACTAATATGCGGTGTAAATCTTAAAAATTTCTTACAATCTATTTTGCCTTTCTCATATAAAGATGCCCATAGTTCTAACGATTTTTCAAATGAATTATTTATTGACAAAGCCTTTTTGAATTCAATTTCACCTTCATTATTTATCGGTGTATAGTTTAATTCGCAATTAGCAGCATGGCCAGTTCCCGCGTTATTAAATGCACTAGTACTTTCTTTACCTGCACTATCAAGCTTTTCTAATATAAGGATATTTATATCTGGATATATTTCTGTAAGTAAAATCGCCAAAGTTGCACTCATTATTCCCGCGCCAACAAATATGGCATCGTAATCAGAAGTGTTCTTTTGAAGATTAGTCACTTTAAAAAATCATTATTCTTTTTTGCAAAGAATTAAATTCTTTTCTAGTCTAACAATAAGATATTGTAAATTTTATGAGCACTGAGACTCTTCCATTAACAAATGAAAACGTAGAAAAAGTTCTTGATGAACTTAGACCATTTTTAATTTCTGACGGTGGAAATGTAGAGATAGCTGAAATTGACGGTCCAATTGTTAAGGTGAGACTTCAAGGGGCCTGTGGAAGCTGTCCCAGTAGCACAATGACTTTAAAAATGGGTATTGAAAGAAAGCTAAAAGAAATGATTCCAGAGATCAGCGAAGTTGTTCAAGTTTTATAAAATTAAAACTTACTCTCCCTTTAATTCTTTGTTTAAAGCAGTTTTGTAATCTAAGCAATCAATAGGTAATCCTTGGCCAATAGCTATAAGAAGAGGAGCTAATATACCTAATGTAAAAACTAAATTAGATAAACTGACACCGTTTTTGCTTAAAATAAAGCTTATTAAATATATTGTTATTAAATATGCATGCAGTGAGAAAAATTCTTTAGGCTTGAGAGCTGGCCATCTAAGGGTATTTCCTAAAAAATATAAAAAACCTGTCATACTTTAAAAAATTGTCGATACATGACTAAGGTTAGTCCTTAATATGCATTTACATAAATAAAATTTACTTAAAATAATAATTAAATAAATATTAAATTTTAATTTCAAATTTAATCTTATGGACAACAACAAAAAGTCTAGTTTATAATTTTAATTGTAGTATTACTACTATTCGTTCACCCTAATTGGGCGCAGTCCGAGCTATACCATGGAACGGGGGATAGCCGTGTTGTTAAATCGAATCATGACTTCACTAACTTACAGAGGTAAATCTTATACCCAAAACAATTCAAATTCTCAGAATTCATTTGTAGAACTAACCTATAGAAGGAATGTTTATACAAATAGAAAAAAAGAAGCCTCTTCAAAACAAGACTTAGTCACTCTCAAATACAGAGGAATTGAATACGAAAAATAAAGATTAAAAAGTTTAGTCCTCCCACTTGGGGGGATTTTTTTTAGTTATATTTAATTTAAAAGTTAAAAATTATGCCCGAAGATTGTTGCAGTGTTCCAAACACAAGTAGTGAAATAAATAATCCTAATCATAAAACTGCTATACAGGAAAGATATGGAGCTGCTGCAATTGAAAAAGAAAGCTGCCTATGTACACCAGTCTCATTTAATCCAAAATATCTAGAGGCAATTCCAGAAGAAGTTATTGAAAGAGATTACGGATGTGGAGATCCAACTAAATGGGTAAAATTAAATGATGTAGTTTTAGATCTCGGAAGCGGTAGTGGCAAAAATGCATTTATTTGTGCTCAAATTGTTGGTAAGGGAGGTCAAGTTATTGGAGTTGATCAAAATCAAGATATGCTTAATCTTTCAAGAGAATCAATTGAATATGTTGCCCAAAAAATTGGTTATAAAAATACAAAATTTATTAAAGGATCCATTGAGAAGTTAGATGAAATAGATATAAATTTGAATCCAATTATTAAAGATAAGTCAATAGATATTATTTTAAGTAATTGTGTTTTAAATTTAGTAAATCCTGATTCAAGAAATAATCTTTTAAATAATATTAAAAGAGTACTTAAGAGTAATGGTAGGATTGCAATCAGCGATATTGTCTCTAATAAAAAAGTACCCCTTGAATTACAGAAAGATCCAGATTTATGGAGTGGATGTATAAGTGGAGCATGGTACGAGCCAGAATTTATAGAGGACTTCAAAAAGCTAGGATTTAAAAATTTAAATTTTGCTGAAAGAAGTTCAGAACCTTGGAAAGTGATTGAAGACATTGAATTTAGAACAGTAACTTTAGTAGGCAATCTTTAAAAAAATCTGCTTTTATGAGCGATAATTTACGTAGCCTAATGCCTGGCTTAAAAAATAAATTTTATTTCAATTATGGAGGGCAAGGACCTCTACCCTCACAATCTTTAAATGAAATTACTAGAAGTTGGCAAAAAATTCAGGAATTAGGACCATTCACAAGTAATGTTTGGCCTTACATTAATAAAGAGATAATAAAAACAAAACAAAAATTAGCAGAACAGTTTGGAGTTAAACCAAAATACATTTCTCTTTCTGAAAATATATCAACAGGGATGATATTACCTCTATGGGGAATCAATATAGATAGAGGCGATGAGTTATTAATAAGTGATTGTGAACATCCTGGGGTCGTAGCGGCAAGTAGAGAATTCTGTAGAAGAAATAATCTGAAATTTAGAATTTTCCCAATTCAAAAAATAAAAACTCTCGATAAAAAAGTAATAATAAATGAACTTGGAAAGTACATAAATAAGAATACAAAAATTTTTATAATATCTCACATATTATGGAACTTTGGTTATGAAATGCCTCTGAAAGAAATAAGCATTGAACTCAACCGATTACCCAAAAAACCTTTTCTACTTGTAGATGGAGCACAAAGCTTTGGCCATATAGAAATCAATGAAAAAGTTAAGTTCTCTGATGTTTATGCAGTCACATCTCATAAATGGGCATGCGGGCCTGAAGGCTTGGGAGCATTTTATGTTTCTGAAAGATTTATTAAAAATAGTAATCCAACTATAGTAGGTTGGAAATCCCTGAAAAGAGAGCAAGGTATTTATGAGCCTCATGAAAACTTATTTCATAATGATGCAAGAAAATTTGAAATTGCAACTTCTTGTATTCCATTATTAACTGGTTTAAGGCAATCAATTTCTTTAATTGAAAAAGATTGCAGTGGTTTTAAAAAACATAATTTAATCACATCAATGAGCAATAAATTATGGAATCATTTAAAAGAGATTGATAAAGTTAATTTAATTATGAATAGTCCAATACAAAATGGAATAGTTAGTTTTGACATAAAAGAGATAGATGATAAAAATAATTTTGTTTATAAACTTGGATTAAAAAATATCTGGATTAGAGTCATAGAAGATCCTCAATGGTTTCGAGTATGCATACATCAGATGACAACGGAGGATGAGATTGAATTATTAGTTGATGAGATTAAATCAATTATTTTATAAATATTCTTTACCAAGGTATCTCTAAACCATCCCAGGCAAAAAATTTACCACTATCTTCAGGTTTCTGATTAATTAATAAATCTATTAAATATTTGGATGCACGTTCGGTAGAAAATAATTTATTTTCAGGAACAAATTTTTGAAATGGTTTAGATAAATTAGTATTTACAGTGCCTGGATGAAGCAGAGTAATTATTGATTTTGGAAACTTTCTTCTCCACTCAATACTTAATGATTTAAGAAGCTGATTCTGAGCTGATTTTGCAGCTCTATAAGAATACCAACCACCTGTTTTATTATCTCCTATACTCCCTACTCTTGCACTTATGCTGGCAAAATTAAAAGAAGAATCTTTTGGAATAAATTCCTCAATATTTTTAGCAAGCAATATTGGAGCAAAAGCATTAATTGAAAAACTTTGGATTAAATTTTCTTTTGAGATATGCTGTAATCTTTTTTCAGGATTGAGCGTTTCGCTATGTAATCTTCCCGTAGCATTAATTACTAACCTTAAATTATCTGGATGACTTTTAATTCTATTTTTTAAATCAATTAAAGAATTATCATTTTCAATATCCAATTCCCAAAATGATTCATGAGCTTTGGTTCTTCCACATAAAATAACATCTAGATCATTGAATAAATTTGATAGATCAGTTGCAAGTTGTTTACCAATACCCCCAGATCCAACTACTAAAGCTAAACCTTTCATATTTAAAATTAAGAATAACATATTTAAATATATTTTTTGGTTATTCGTGTCTTAAATTCCATTAAAAATTTATTGTTTTTTCTTTTGCCTTTTTTCTAATAAATCTTTAGTAATCTCCCTATCATTGAAATCTATTATTTTATCTGACAAAATCTGATAATCTTCATGTCCTTTTCCTGCTATCAAAACAATATCTTCATTCTTCGCAAAATCAATAGCTTTTTGTATCGCTTTAAATCTATCAACCTCAACAATAATATTATTTTTACTTTTCATACCGCATAAAATATCATTAATAATTTTTATTGGATTCTCAGTACGAGGATTATCGGATGTAATAAATATAAAATCTGATAGATTTTCCGCAATTGATCCCATCTTTGGTCGTTTATTTGAATCTCTATCCCCTCCACATCCAAAAACTGTTATTAATTTCCCTTTAGAAAATTGCCTTATCGCCTCTAAAACATTTTTCAACCCATCTGGAGTATGAGCATAATCAATAATAACTTGAGGTAATTTATCTTCAGTGTGGCTTGAATTAATTTTTATTTTTTCCATGCGACCAGGAACTCCTGGGAAATTCTTTATTATTTCAGATATTTTATTTAGAGAATAACCGAGCTTATAAAAAACTAAAATTGCTTGCAATGAATTCATTATATTAAATTCACCCATCAATGGTATAAAAAATTCAACTGAATCAGAAGGTGTATGCAATACAAAGTATGAGCCATTTTCATTGAAATGAATATTAGTGGTATAGAAAAAATTATCTTGTTTTAAATTGCGATTTTTAATAGATATTTTCAATGGATTAGAATTTAAATTATCTAACAATTTTATTCCCCATTTATCATCAGCATTTATAACAGAATAAGAACCTTTTTTTATAAGATATGGAGATTTAAATAATTCCATTTTTGTTTGAAAGTAATTTTCCATATCACTGTGATAATCCAAGTGATCCTGAGATAAATTGGTAAATACAGCCGCATCAAACTCACAACCTGATATTCTTTTTTGAGATATAGAATGAGAACTGACTTCCATAATCACTACTTCTACTCCCGCTTCTAAAGCAGCACTTAATTTTGGTTGTAACTTATCTGCGAAATCAGTTGTATGTGATGATTTTTCTAAATAACCTTCCCATCTATTAAATAAAGTACCAAATAATGCCGTTCTATTTCCTAATTTAATACTTAAATACTCTAATAAAAAACTAACTGTCGTTTTCCCATTTGTACCTGTTACTCCAATAAGCTTTAGTTGTCTTGATGGTCGATTCCAAAATTCAGAAATTAATTGACCGAACAGATAATCCAATTGTTTATCCAGTACTAAAACTTTTTTATGATCTAATTCTCTTGAAATTTTTGCTGCTTGATTACTGATAATTGCAGCTTCCGCACCATTATTAATTGCATCCTTCCAATAAATACCTCCATCAGATCTTGATCCAGGTAGTCCTAGAAATAAAGTTCCTTTTGTGACTTCTTTAGAATTAAAACTAATATTATTTATAAGAGGATTAAGTAATAATGCAGTGGGCTGAATATTAACTAAATCCAATAATTTATGTAATGTAATTTTTGGCATTAATTTTTAAATATTTTGATAATTTAAAATATTTTTTTGCAACCAATTTTGTAATTGTGAGTCTTTTAATCTAGGAGAAATCCGTGGGAGCTCATGCATTTGATTAGTTAAGTTATTTTGTAAAGCAAGCACTGGTACTTCATAATCATATTTTCTAAATTTATCCTGATATAGATCAAATCTATCAATATCAATTTCCTTAATTATTAATTCAGATTGGATATTTTTAATATTAATCTTTAGCAAATTATTTTTTACTGCATCACAGAGACAGCAACCTTTTCTAACAAAAATATATAAAATCATTCTCTTCAATCAGGAACAGGATCACACCCACATGGAGTAAATGGATGGCATTTACTTAATCTTTTTACAGTTAACCATCCCCCTTTCCATGGACCATGCTTTGTAATAGCTTCATATCCATAAGCACTGCAACTTGGGATAAATCTACATCTTGGTCCAAAAAATGGAGAGAGCCACTTTCTATAAAAAGAAATTAAGAAAAGAAATATTGAAGTTAAAAGAGAATTGATAAATTTAATCACGTTGATGATGTAAAATAAAATATCAAGCAATAATTACTCTAATTGAAATTTCAATTTTTTATTGCATAATTCAATTAATTTTAAACTATGTCAAGATACCGCGGGCCTAGATTGAGGGTTACGCGTCGCTTGGGAGAACTACCAGGTCTCACTAGGAAGGCTTCTAAAAAGTCCAATCCTCCAGGTCAGCACGGCCAAGCCCGTCGCAAGCGATCAGAATACGCAATTCGTCTAGAAGAAAAACAGAAACTAAGATTTAACTACGGAGTATCCGAAAGACAACTTGTTCGTTATGTAAAGAAAGCTAGAGCTCAAGAAGGCTCTACAGGTACGAATTTACTAAAACTTTTAGAGAACAGACTCGATAATGTTTGTTTCAGATTAGGTTTCGGTCCCACTATTCCAGGTTCAAGACAATTAGTGAATCATGGACATGTAACTGTGAATGGCAAAGTACTAGATATTGCAGGATATCAATGCAAACCAAATGACATTATCAGTATTAAAGAGAATAAAGCAAGTAAAAAGCTTGTTGAAGGGAATATTGAATTTCCAGGTTTAGCAAATGTTCCACCACATTTAGAATTAGATAAACCAAAATTATCAGGCAAAGTAATCAACAAATGTGATAGAGAATGGGTGGCTATTGAAATAAATGAATTATTAGTCGTGGAATACTACTCTAGGAAAGTTTAACTTCCATTTTATTAGAGTTTTTGCTCCATCTCTAATATGGGTATTAAAAGAGTTATTTAAATGGAACTCAATAAAAATAAAAAAATCATCCCAGGATTTAATACTTTATCAATACACCATGGGAAATCTTTTGCCGAAGAGACAGGGTGTATTATGCCACCCATTTTTGCTACATCTACGTTTAAACACGGAAATGTAGAAAATTTTGACTATACAAGATCAGGTAATCCAAATTTTAGAATCCTAGCTGATATCCTTAAAGCGTTAGAAAATTCAAAATATTGTACTGTCTTTAATTCAGGTATAAGTGCAGTCACAGCTATTGCATCAAGCTTAAAGTCCGGAGATAAAATTCTTTGTGAATCAAATCTTTACGGCTGCACAATAAGGATGTTTGAAAAAATTTTTAAAAAATTTAATATCAAGACTTTTTATTGTGATTTTACCGATAAGGATAATATTAAAAAAATTTCAGAAATTCACCCAACTTTAATTTGGTTAGAAAGCCCTACTAATCCTTTATTGAAAATACTTGATATCCAAGAAATTTGCTCAGAAGCTAAAAAAAATGAGATCCCAGTAGTAGTAGACAACACTTTTTGTACATCAATGATTCAAAGGCCATTAGAACTTGGTGCCACAATATCTCTTATAAGCACAACAAAGTTGATTAATGGACATAGCGATGCATTAGGTGGAGCAGTACTTACAAATGATGCAGAGTGGCAAGAAAAAATGATTTTTTCTCAAAAGGCTTTAGGTCTTCATCCTTCACCATTTGATTGCTGGCTTATTACAAGAGGCCTCAAAACTCTTCCTTTGAGAGTTGAAAAGCAATCAAAAAATGCAGAATTAATATCTGAGGAATTATTAACAAATAATTTGATTAAAGAAATAACTTATCCTTTTAATAAAAATCATCCTGGATACCTATTAGCTAAATCACAAATGAAATTAGGTGGATCAATGATTTCTATTAAACTAAATTTAGATAAAGATCAAACATTCAAGTTTTGTAAACAGCTTAAATATTTTTCATTAGCAGAAAGTCTTGGTGGAGTGGAAAGTCTAATATGTCATCCCGCATCAATGACACATGGATCAATTGATAAAAAAACAAAGAATAATTTAGGAATTGATGATTCTCTTGTAAGATTATCCGTGGGGTGTGAAGATAGCGATGATCTTATATCTGATATCCTTAATTCTTTTGAATCCCTTTAGATGTGAGAGATTTAATAAAAAATCCCATATGGAAAAAATCAGAGCTCGGTTTACCCATACCAGACAGCCAACATGCTGTTTCAGTCGCTCTCCCAGAATGGAATGATGTTATTGCCTATGAGGAGAAAAAACCAGAATGCATAAATTCTTTAAAATCAATTTATCCAAGATTTGGTATAAATCCATTATTAAAAAAATTATCTAATGAATTACTTAAACAGAATAATTTGCAAGACCATAATGCATGGCCTTATTCAAGTAGAAATTTTGTTTTAAAAGCTAAAATTTATTGTGATAAATTCACTGATCAGTCTAATTCTTTCATAAAGGAATATCAAAGCTTATTTTTTTTAATCACTAAAGATGAAGCAAATAATTTCGCAAAAGTTTTTTGGCAGCATACTGGTCTAGGTGCATCATCCAGAGAAGCTGCAATTAATTTAAAATTAGAGCCTAGAGCTGAAAATGACTTAGCTAAAGATTCAGAAAGAAAAATTATAAACAGAATTTCTAAATATGTTCAATCAAATTCAGAGTTGATTCATATTACTTCTTCAGGGATGTCAGCTTTATATAGTGCTTTAGAGATTATTTATAAAATTTTTCCCAAAAAACCAACCCTACAAATTGGATTTCCATATGTTGATGTTCTTAAATTGCCAAAGAATATTTTTTATGGGGCAAATTTAATTATCGAAGATGATCTTCAAAAAATTGAATTTGAGATAAAAAGAATAGATCCTGCAGCCATAATCATAGAATTACCTAGTAATCCTTTACTTAAATGCACTAACATTATTGAAATCTCAAAAATAGCAAGAAAATATAATATACCTTTGATTACTGATGATACTATAGGCTCTAATTTGAATATCAATTCTCTTAATTATTCTGATATCGTATTTACATCATTAACTAAGATTTTCTCAGGAAGTGGAGATATTCTCGCAGGTTCTCTTATTTTCAATCCTAAAAGTAAGTGGATTGATAAATTTAAAAAAGCACTTAATGAAATAGATATTCCAAAATTATCTGATAATGATTTAGTATATTTAGAAAAATGCAGCAGAGATATTGAGTTTAGAGTTATTAATCAAAATAGTAATTGTTTAAAGTTGAAAAAAAAATTAGAAAATCATCATGCAGTAAAAACAGTCTTTCATCCTGAAAATTGTCCAAATTTTAATTCTATCCTTAAAAGGGATGGCGGTTATGGGTGCTTATTATCATTTGAATTAAAAGGCAATATTGAAAAAACAAAGAAATTTTATAATGCATTAGAGCTTTCAAAAGGACCAAGTTTAGGTACACAATTTAGTCTTATATGTCCATATGTGTTGTTGGCGCACTATAACGAATTAGAATGGGCTAATAGTTGTGGTGTACCATCTAATTTAATAAGAGTTTCAGTTGGTCTTGAGGATCATAATCATATATGGAATGTCTTTTTAAAGGCCTTAAATACTTAAATTTTATAGTTCTTAGTGTTAAGAAATTTATATACTATTTTTTAAAAACATAGTTAAAATTAAATTAAATATTACACATAAATAATGGCAAAAATTTATGAAGACAATAGTTTTGCTATTGGAAATACTCCATTAGTAAGATTGAAATCTGTTACCAAAAATGCAAAAGCTACTGTACTTGCAAAGATAGAGGGTAGAAATCCTGCTTACAGCGTTAAGTGTCGTATTGGAGCAAATATGATTTGGGATGCAGAAAAAAGTGGAAAATTAACTAAAGATAAAGTAATCGTAGAACCAACTTCAGGCAACACAGGCATCGCACTTGCATTTACAGCTTCAGCAAGAGGATACAAATTAATTCTCACTATGCCTGAATCAATGTCCCTTGAGAGGAGGAGGGTGATGGCTGTTCTTGGTGCAGAAATTATATTAACAGAAGCTGCAAAAGGCATGCCCGGAGCTATTGCAAAAGCAAAGGAGATTGCAGAAAGTGATCCCTCAAAATATTTTATGCCAGGACAATTTGATAATCCAGCTAATCCAGAAATTCATTTCAAAACCACTGGTCCAGAGATATGGGAAGATTGCGATGGAGAAATTGATGTACTAGTTGCGGGAGTAGGAACTGGAGGAACTATTACAGGAGTTTCCAGATATATTAAAAATGAAAAAGGGAAAAATATAACATCAGTAGCTGTTGAACCAACTCATAGTCCGGTCATTACTCAGACTCTTAATGGTGAAGAGGTGAAATCTGGACCTCATAAAATACAGGGCATAGGTGCAGGATTCATTCCAAAAAATCTTGATTTATCAATTGTTGATAAAGTTGAACAAGTGACAAATGATGAGTCCATCGAGATGGCCTTGAGACTTGCAAAAGAGGAAGGTCTACTAGTAGGAATATCTTGTGGAGCAGCTGCTGTTGCAGCAATTAGACTAGCAGAGCAAGATGAATATGCAGGAAAAACTATTGTTGTTGTTCTACCTGATTTAGCAGAGAGATATCTATCATCTGTAATGTTTACAGAAGTTCCAACTGGAATAATTCAAGAACCAGCTAATGCTTAATTTTAGAACCTTCTAAAAAAGCCTCTGGACTGATATACATAGCATCGCCATAAGAGAAAAATCTATATTTTTCTTTTATGGCTTTTTCATACAAACTGAGTAGTCTCTTTCTTCCAATCATTGCACTTACTAAGAGTAATAGGGAACTCTTTGGTAAGTGAAAATTAGTTAATAAACCATCTACAACTTTAAATTTAAAGCCAGGTTTAATTACCAAATCCACATTTTTATGAATAGGGAAAATATCTTTTTTAGATTCGATATAACAACTTTCTAGAGCCCTAACACTAGTTGTTCCTATCGCGATAATTTTTTTACCTTGTTGTTTTGTAGCTTTTATTTCATCGATTACATTTTTACCAATATTGACAAATTCTTTATGTAATTTTAAATCGATTAAATTATTTTGATCAATGGGTTTAAAAGTTCCATAACCAACATGCAAAGTTATGGGCATTATTTTAATACCTTTCTTTTTTAACTTTGATAGTAGGCTATTACTGAGATGCAATCCTGCAGTAGGAGCGGCAATCGCTCCAGGATTCTTTGCATATTCAGTCTGATAAGAATTCTCATGTGCTAATTTCTCATCTATATTTTTGATATAAGGTGGTAATGGTATATCCCCAACATCATTAAGTAATGCATCCATAGTTATGAGATTATTTATATTATCTGGAAATTGTATTAATCTACCCCCTGTTTCTTTATCAATTCCTACTATTTTCAATTCAATATTTTTATTAATTCTCTTTGAAAATATTTTCACACAATCATTTAACTTTAGTTTTTTAGCTGGTTTTCCCAAACAAAGCCATACAGTATCGTTTACTAATTCTAAAATTAATAGCTCAACTAAAGAACCATTACTTAATTGAACATTTAATCTTGCCTTCATTACTTTGGTATCATTAACAATAATTAAATCTCCATTATTGAGTTCATCAATTATATTTTTAGTAAGTTTATCTTCGTAAGAACTAATATCATAACCAACTTGTCTTACAACCATCATTCTTGATTCATGCCTTATTCTTTTTGGTTTATTTGCAATTAAAGAAGGATCTAGTTTGTAATCATATGAATTTAGCTGCAAATCTAATTCATCTTGTTTATAAATTGAGTCCAAAAATATGAATTAAGTTATCAAAGTTTCTGGATGATTCTCAATAAGATTAGCTAAATCTTTTAGGAAAGCTGCACCATCTGCTCCGTAAATAACTCTATGATCAGCAGTAAGATTAACCTGCATAACTTTTTTAACTGAGATAGATCCATTATCTCCAGCAACAACAGTTGGTTTTGAAGCGGCAATTGCCAAGATTGCTCCAGTCCCTGGAGGAAGTATTGCATCAAATCTATCTACGCCAAACATACCTAGATTTGAAAGCGTAAATGTACCTGTTGAATATTCTTCAGGCTCTAATTGTTTCGTGCGCGATCTCTTGACCAAATCTTTCCACTCTCTAGATAGTTCAAATAAATCTGTTTTGTTAGGATCCTTTAAAACTGGAGTAATTAAACCACCATCTTCCATAGCAACAGCAACTGCAACATTTATTTCTTCAGGATATGAAATTCCATTTTCAGAATAACTGGAATTTACCTGAGGATGATTCTTAAGTGCATTAGCAACTGCCTTTACTAATATTGCAGTCATAGTTACACCATTTTGTTTAACTGTTTTATAAAAAGAATCTAATTTGTCTGTATTTATTGAATAACCAACTCTAAAACAAGGCACGCTCAAACTAGATTCCATATTTTTATTAACAGCTTTTTGCAAAGTATTGAATTGAATAGTTTCTCCAGGGTTACCAAAACTATTACCAGGATTATTTGATTGAACGCTCTCATTAGAATTGACATTAATAATTGATGCTGAGGTATTTCCTTCCCCAATCCATGGGACAGAAACTGGTTGACCTTTTGCTTTTAGTACATCATCTGCCTGGATTCTTCCATGAGGTCCAGAGCCATTTACTTTTGACAAGTCAATTCCCATTTGAGAAGCAATTTTTTTTGCTTTTGGAGATGCAACTACTCTTGAAGAACTATTAGTAGTCGATGCATTAACCTCTATTTTTTTCTCTTGTATTTTTACTTTTTTTATAGGAGGCTTTACTCTTTCAACTTCCTTTGTACTTTGTATATCTACCTCATCAGCAACCTCAATCTTTTCTGGTTTATCTTTAACTGCACTAATATTTTTATTCTCAGCTTGGACACTTGCTATCTCATTCTCATTTTCTACAATTATTCCGATAGTCTCTCCAACTGGCGCAGTACTACCTGCGGGCATTAAAACTGCTGCTAAATATCCATCTTGAAATGATTCAACATCCATATCGGCTTTATCAGATTCAACTACCAATACTGATTCACCTCTTTCAACTTTATCTCCGGGATTTTTTAACCACTCAACAATTTTTCCCTCAGTCATAGTTGAGCTAAGAGCCGGCATAAATATTTCGTGAGACATAAATAATTTTTATAGCATTAGTTCTTAGAGATTATCGACTGAAGTATCAACAATTCTTCAAGTTAAATAACCTTAAAAACTCCTAATCTTATTATACGAAAACCTGTAAATATGGGAACTATAAATAATTAAATTATTTAATTTAATAAACTAAATAATCTTTGAAATAAATTAAATTTTAATATCATTAAAAAATCTATTATGAAGTTTCATAAATTAATATTGCTTCTATTTGTAATTTATCACTTTCAGTTAATACATTAATTTTACTTTTCCATTCAACAAATTTAAAACAATTTTCAATTGAAGGTGATTCATCTCTACTTTTAATCCATTCTCTTATCCAATCAGCTAGTTCATATGTAATTTTGGTTGAAAGCATGGAAAAGAATCTATAAAAACTCTAGAAATCTATACTAAACATATTTTTTATCTAAAAGTTTTAAATTAACAATTAAAGATTGTCTATTGATTGTATTATTCCATCCTTAACTGTAATGGAAACTTGCATTTTCTTAATCAAGTTATCACCGACAGTAACATCGCAAAAACTATCTATTTGTCCTTGATCAACAATATCATCCATTTTTAAATCTCTTACTTGATTTTGTTGCTGTAATAAATTCCTTTTTTGCTCTTCTAATTCATTCCTTTTCGCAGCTATTTGTTGTTGTATTTGCCCAACTTGTTCTTGAACTCTTGGGTCTAATGGATTAGCGGCTTGAGATCTAATATTACTAACTACTTGTTGACCTTCTTGTTCAAGTTGAGATAATTGTTGATCCGTTGAGGATATTGCTTTACTAATTTCATTCTCTGCATCTTGTTTCCATATAGGAGTAACAATAGCTTTTATCGCAATTGATCTTTTAATTGAAATAGAGTCTTTTGTGGTCATAAAAAATAAATATATGTTTTTAATATATAGTTATCAGATCAAATTTTCTCGTTTAATTTGTTTTTTATACATTTCTTCTATTTGAGTTTCATATAATTTTTCAATTTCTTTTCTTTTCTGTTTTAAGGTTTGAGTGAGTAAAGAATTTTCAATAGTAAATGGAGATATAAATAAACAATCTATTATTTGTTCCTCTGATCTAGCTCCTATCCTATTTTTGAGTAATTTATTTATTTTAGATTTATAAAATTTACTAATCTCTTTATTTTGATTTATTTTTATTAAATCATTCTCAGAAAATTTAGATTCAATTAAATCAATATTAGGAACAACAAGAGCGGATAAATTTTTCTTATCCTGACCAACTAGTTGTACTTGAGAAATAAATTCAGAACTTAGAATTTTAGCCTCTAAAGGATTTGGCTCTATATTCTCACCACTTGAAAGAACAATAGTATCTTTTGATCTACCAGTAATTATTAATGAGCCATTTGGTATTAAGAATCCAAGATCACCAGTATCAAACCATCCATCAATTGATAAAACCTTCATAGAAGAAGAGGCATCATTAAGATAACCTCCCATAACTTGTGGACCTCTAGCAAATATTTTTCCAGTTTCTTTAAATCTTAAAATTGAATTATTTTCTCCAACTATTTTTATTTCCGTTGATGGCAATGGTTGCCCAGAACTGCCCCTAACATTACACCAAGTTCTCCTACAAGTTAAAACCGGGCTTGTTTCAGTTAAGCCGTAACCAACTAAAACATCAATACCTAATGCTTCAAAAAACAAATCAACATGCTCAGGTAATGCACCCCCTCCGTTAATTGGAAATTTTAATTTGTCTCCGCATAATTGTTTTTTGAGATTTGGCCAAAGAAATATTGAAGATAATTTATGAACAGGGAAACAAGAAAAAATTAAAAACAAGGCTTTAATTTTTTCAATTATGCTTGAATCATCTACTTGTAGGTTCCTAAATTTACGTAAGTTCTTTTTAAATTTAGAACTATTAATTAATAATCTCTTAATTAATTTTTGTTTAGTATTAGGCATCTTTTTTAAAGCGAGAAAAAAGCCATCATATATAGCCTCCCAAAGCCTTGGAACAGTTGCCATTATGGTTGGTTTTATTTGTTTAATATCATCTTTCAAATATTTTGGTAAAGTATAAAATTGAGAACAGCCACATGATAAAAAAAAGTATTCAGCACTCCTTTCGTAAGAATGCCAAATAGGTAAAACACTTAAGACAGAAGATCCTGGTTTTGGGTCGGCAATACAAGCTAAATTTATTACTTGATGTAATAAATTTGCATGTGTTAGAGGAACTCCTTTGGGCTTGCCAGTTGTGCCAGAAGTATAAAGTATTGTCGCAACATCATTTATAGTACATTTATCAACATCTGCTTTATAACTAACTGAGCTTATTTCATTTCCAAATCTTAAAAATTCCTCCCAAGATAAAATTCCATTATCTGAAAAATCCTCCAAGTTAATAATAAACTTTAAATCTTTCAGAAGTTCTTCTTTATTCTCTAATTTTTCCCAAATTGAATTTGATTGAATAATCAAACCTACAGATTTTGAGTGCTTAATGATATAGTCCAGTTCAACTGATGGAGAATTAATTCCTCTTACCGCGTCAATAGCAGATAATCTCATAATTGCTTGATCAGCGATTAACCATCTTGGCGAATTTTCTGAAATAATAGTTACTACTTCTCCTTTCCTTAATCCAATTTTATAAAAGGCTTGAGACGCTTTTGTTATTAATTCGTCTAATTCTGAATAAGAAAATTCCTCTTTGTTTTTGCCCCTTAAATCTTTAACAGCTAATATACCTCCATATCTATTTTTTAAACATTTCCATATTTGATCAAGATGATTTAAATTTTGAAGAAAATCTCTCTCTTGTAATCTTTTTATCTCTTTTGAAGACAACTTTGGGGAAGTCAAATAAGCTAATTTTTTCATATTTTTTATTAAAGTTATTTGATTCATCTTATTCTGATATAAATTTAAAATTAAATTCCTCCTTAATAATATTTTTAACAATATCCTTAACATCAATAATCCTTACATGAGGATTAAAATCACTCATTTTTGTCATTAAGCAATCTTTAATTCCGCAGGGAATAATACTTTCAAAATGATTTAAATTACAGTTTACATTTAAAGAAAATCCATGAATAGTGATCCATCTTTTGCATCCAATACCGATTGAAGCAATTTTTTTGTTACCACACCAAACTCCAGTAAAACCTTTTTTTCTTGAACTATCAATATTAAAGTGATAGAGGATTTTTATAATAATTTCTTCTATTGTTCTTAGATACCAATTTAAATCCTTTTTATAGTTATTAAGATCTAGTACAAAATAAACTACCAATTGGCCTGGCATATGGCAAGTTACTTCTCCACCTCTATTAATTTTGAATATATCAACATTTTTATCTAGTGAAGGTAAAAAATTATTAGTGTTTCCACCTCTTCCAATGGTATAACAAAGATTATGTTCTCCAATCCATACAAATTGTGTCTTAGATGTACCAGTAATTAGAGATTTTTGATATTGCTCTTGTAATTTAAGAACCTTTTCAAAATATAAAATTTTATTAGGTTGTTTCAGTATAGATGTCCTAAGAAGCATATTTATGTAAATTAAAAAGGAGAGATAGCAAAATTTAAAATCTTATTATGAAAATCTTAATTCATGGAAAAAACATTGAACTGACTGGCGCACTTAAAGAATACACTGAGTCAAAGATTACTAAAGCTACCCATCATTATAAAGATATCGTCAAAGAAGCAGATATACATCTTTCTATCGAAAAAAATCCAAGAGTATCTTTTCAAAGTGCAGAAGTAACTATTTTTGCAAATGGAATAATAATAAGGGCAGAAGAAAAATCAGATAACTTGTATTCAAGTATAGATTTGGTATCTAATAAACTTTGCAGAAAGCTAAGAAAATACAAAGAAAGAACAATTAATAGTAACCACAAAGAAACAATTCAATTAAAAAATTCGAGTTTAGATGATACTTCAAATATCGCTGCAGAAACTACTGATTTTTTAAAAGAAGGGTTAAAAGGAAGCTTACCGGAACCATCTATTAAAAATAAATATTTTGAAATGGAACCGATATCAATATCTGAAGCCAGAAGACAACTTGATTTTATTGATCATGATTTTTATTTTTTCCGAAATAAAAAAAATAATGAACTACAAGTTATATATAAAAGAAATCATGGAGGGTATGGACTAATTCAATCAAAATAATTAAATGAGCGCAAATAAAGATTATGAATTTAATGAAAAAATTCACTCAATTCTTTTAAATCCATATTTATCAAAAGAATCTTTTACAAATAATATAAATTTGATTAAGAAATATAATATTAAAAATATATCAACTTCATTAAATTTTCTATCTTACGTAAAAGATAATTTTCCATTGTCCAATATAAAAATACATACACTAATCTCTTATCCATTTGCAGATTTACCAAATAATTTTGTGCAAGAATTAATTGATTATGCAAAGGATGCTGGATCAGAAGCAATAGAATATACACCAAAATTTTTCACATTATCAAATAATAAGGATGAAGAATTTGCAAGAGACATTGAAAATATATCAAAATTAGAATTGCCAATCACTTTGATTTTTAATAAAAGACAGCTAAGTAAAGAAATCTTTACTAAAGCAATAAATATTTCTCTTGAACTAGGTATAGAGAATTTTCAATTTGGAGATGGTTTTGGTCAATATTTAGGAGTTAATGAGATCAAAGAAATAATGCATTTATTAGGCAAAAATAATTTTATTAAAATAGTGGGAGGGATAAAAACGATCGCAAATGTAAAAGATACTTTAGAAGCAGGAGCTGATTGTATTGGAACATCTTACTATCATGATATTTTCCAAGAATTAAGAAATCAATAAATGTCAAATGAAAAAAGATTAAAAGGTTTATGCATTAAAGCTACACCTCTTGGTGAAAATGATCGTTTAATAACTGTATTATCTGAAGAGCAAGGATTAAGCCGATTTGCTGTGCCTGGAGCGAGGAAACCTAAAAGCAGTTTAGCCTCAGCGGCTCCTTTAACACTTTTGGAAATTCAAATATTTGGTAAAAAAAATCTTAAAACTATACGTCAATTAAAAATTATAAAAAGTTATAGCGGATTGGGAAAAAGTATTGAATGCTTAGCAGCAGCTCAAGCAATTACAGAATTAACTTTTCTTTTAATAGGAAATGAGGATACTCAAAATAATTATCTTTCTACAGTTCTTGCTCATTTAGATCGTTTGTGTGAATACAAAGCTTTAGCAGAAAGCGACCTTAAAATACTAGCTATGAGCATTCAATCACTTATGCATCTTTTAGCAATTGGTGGATTAAGTTTACCCTTACATTACTGCTGCGAAACTGGTAAACCAATTCAGCCTCCTATTGGCAATTGGGATTGGACATGTTTTTTTATCCCTAGTGAAGGCTTTTCAATTGTCGAAGATTCAAGAAGTTTAATAAATCTAAATGCATCCGAAATTGCATTAATGCAAAGACTACTTTTCCCAGATTTACCTATAAAATCAAATGGAGAATTATTGGGTCCAAAAGAAGTATGGAAAAAAATACTAAAAATATTTTGCATTTGGATTCCCGCTCAATTAGGGAAAGAAATATCATCTTTAAAAATATTGGGAGAATTTTATAGATAAATATTTCTTTAATATAATTTATAGGTTTTCTCTCTAACTGTATATTAAATAAATAACTAAAAATATATTTGTGGTTAGCATAGCTTGGCTAGGAAAAAAATCTCCATTCTGTGGAAACGTTAGTTATGGAAATTTAATTACAGAACATTTAAAAAAAAGAGGCCATAATGTAAGTTTTATTCATTTTGATAATCATTTACCTAATAATAAATCTGAATCACTTTTTCTAGCCAATGATCCAGAGGTAAGTCTTCCTTATTTAATTAAATCTCAAGTATATACAATACCTTCACCTAGAGCAGAAAAAGAATTAAAAGATTCTCTTGAAAAACTTAAACCAGATATAGTCCATGCCAGCCTTCACATTATCTCCATTAGATTTTAGATTACCTGAGATTTGCCAACAAATGAATGTTCCCTTAGTTGCAACATTTCATCCAGCATTTGATTCAAAGATAAGAAATCTTACTGCAAGTGCTCAACAATTAACTTACCAATTATATGCTCCTAGTCTCGCTAAATTTAATAGAGTAATAGTCTTCTCTCAAGATCAAAAAGAGGTCTTAGCAAAACTGGGTGTTAGTTCAGAGAAACAAATAATTATTCCAAATGGAGTTGATCAAAATATTTGGAAACCCTCAGATAAAATAAATAAAAACCATATTTTAATAAGAGAAAAAATCGGGAGTAAAAGAATTTTTCTTTATATGGGCAGAATTGCTAATGAAAAAAATATAGAAGCACTTTTAAAAGCATGGCGTCAAACAAAAAGCAAAAATTGTATGCTTTTAATAGTGGGAGACGGACCCATGAAGCCATCTTTAGAGCATAATTTCTCAGATTTAGAAAAAGAGGATTTAATATGGTGGGGAGAAGAATCCAATCTTGAAATAAGAGTAGCAATTATGCAAATTGCTGAGGTATTTTTTTTGCCTAGTTTAGTGGAGGGATTATCTTTATCTCTACTAGAAGCAATGTCTTCTGGTACTGCTTGCGTTGCAACCGATGCAGGAGCTGATGGTGAAGTTTTAGATAATGGAGCTGGAATAGTAATTTCTACTGATGATGTAACAACTCAATTAAAAACAATGATTCCAATTTTGCAAGATCATCCAGATTTTACAAAAATTTTGGGAATTAAAGCGAGAGAAAGAGTTATTGAAAGATATACAATTGAAAAAAATATAGATCGTCTTGAAAGAGTTTATTTCCAAATTAAAGAAAATTAAATTTTCATTTAAATTCTTTGCTCTTATTCATCGCACCCATTATTGATTCGATCAAAGCTGATCTAAAACCTTTTTTTTCAAGAATTCTTAATGCAGCAATTGTTGTGCCTGCAGGAGAAGTTACCATATTTTTTAATTCCGAAGGACTAACATCTAAATCTTTCATCATTAAAACAGTTCCAAAGATCATATCTATAACCAACTCCTCAGATAATTTTTTTGTTAATCCACCACTTAATCCACCATCTCCTAAGGCCTCTATTATTAGAGCTATTATTGCTGGTGCAGAAGAAGTAAGAGCTAAAAATATATCAAGATAATCCTCAGACAATTCAAAAACTTTACCTGAATTTTCGAAGATATTTTTGATAAAAATTTTATTTTTATCATCAATATCATTATTCCATGCGATTCCTGTTAGACCTTGTCCAATAGTTATAGGTATATTTGTTACAGCCCTAATACAATTATGTTTTGGGAAAATAGTTTCTAAAGTTTTCAAGGAAACACCAGCTAGTATAGATATCAAAAAATATTTATTAGTTTCATTAAAATTTATTTCTTTTATATTTTTTAATTGCTGTGGCTTAACAGCTAATAGTTTTATTGGACAATGCCAAACCAAATTTGATTCAGAGGAGTTTAAATGATAAATATTTATTTTATATTTATAATTAATTTTTATATTTTCAAAACTTTTCTTTGAGTTTACTAAACAAATTATTTCTTCTGGCTGTAAAACATTTTGTTCTAACAAGGGGGTAATTATAGCTTTTGCAATATTGCCAAAACCTATTACACCTAGTTTAGGAGCCACGACTTAAGAATAGGCAGATAACTTTGAATCTCCCCATGCTGGCTGAGGAGCAGAATTAGAATTTAATCCAAAAGATGGAATATCCTCATTACTAATATTTGATGGAGATGCCTCAGCGGGGAAAGAACTTGTAACATTTACACAGCTAGGAGTAAACAAGAATATACTTTCGCCTACTCTTTCTTGATGACCATCCATTGCATATGTTCCTCCTGCTACAAAATCAACAGCTCTTTGAGCTTGATCAGGATCCATCATTGTCAAATTTAAAATTATTGTTTTTCTCTCTCTTAACGCTTGAATGACTTGAGGCATTTCGTCAAAACTTTTTGGCTCGAGAAGATTGACTTCTGAAGATGAATTTGAAATACCTGGCATCCCAATAACTTTTGATGATTTATTATTATTCATAAAATCAAAAGGATTAGAACCTGAAAATGAACTTGAATTTCTATTATTAACTCTCTGATCATTTATTGAATTGAAATCATTTTCCGATTCATAATCAAGTTCATCAAAATCATCATCCAAGTAATCATCACCAGCGACAACAGCCTTTAATCGAGAAATAAGTGACACCTTTTCAAATCCCCTTAATGTAAATTGAGAAAACCAAGCAATTAATTCATAAAATTATGAAAACCACCTATACCTAGATAACGTTAGTTGTTAATAACTGCAAGCTTATTATTAATTTTTTTACTTATTATTATTAATTACTAACTATCTCTTTTTCCAAAAATTAGTGAACCTAATCTTATCCATGTTGATCCAGCTTTGATAGCTTCCTCCCAATCATTGGACATGCCCATTGAACAATGAGGTAGCTCTAATTTATCAGCAATTAATCTACATTTATTAAATAATTGAAAATTTTGTTCTGCATTAAGTCCCTTTGGATTTATAGTCATTAAACCAATTAGAAGGATTCCTTTTATTTGTTTTATCTGATCCCAATTTGCAATTAATTCTGAATAAAGTAAACCAGCTTTTCCTGGATCATGTGCTAATTTTATTTGAATAAAAACTTTTGGCATTTTTTGTAATTCAATTGCAACTTGAGAAATTTTCAATAATTTCTTATAAGAATCGACTGAATGAATAAAATCAAAATTCTCAACTATTTTACGGATTTTATTAGTTTGTATTCTTCCTATAAAATGCCAATTAAGATTATTATTACTATGAAAAACTGGCTTTAAAATGGCTTCTTGAACCTTGCTCTCACCAAAATCAATTTGTCCCAATGATTGAATATATTCAATATCACTAGACTGAAATCCCTTACTTACTGCAAGTAAATTCACACCTTTAGGTAATATTTTTTTAATCTCAAGATAATCCAATTTTAGTATTTTTTTATAAAAAAGTTTGCTTAAATAAATTCTCCCATTTCGCTAAATCACTAGATGACTCTCTTCTAAGCTTTTGCAAATTTATATCAGCCTGATTCCTTGCATCTAAATAGGGTATGACCTCAAATAATATTTCTCTTGGCTTAATAGAAACTAAAAAAAACATTTTTTGTGCATATAAAGTTGCATAAATATCTTTACCCTCATTAGCAGGAGATACTTGGTATAACATTCCAAATGTCGGATGATTTAGATAACGCTCTGAGCTCAATTTAAATCAAATATTATTTATATTGCACCATACTGTTTTCTAAGGAAAATTGCCAGAAATATAAACACTACAGATATTAAATTAAGAAAAAAGGATGATACTTTTTGCTTCTCTATGGGTTTAAAACTTTGAATATTAATTTGAACAAAGCCTTTAGATAAAAGTGAATCAGAACCTTGTTCAATTCGTAATAAAATATTCAAAAAAATTCTTTCTATCAAACTGAGGCCAAGATTAAATGTTTTTTTAAAACCTAGATTTCGATAATTTATAGACCTTACAGAAACTGATTTAATAATATTTTGAAATTCTTCCTGAACTAAAGGAATAAATCTCATAGAGAGTAACAACTGAAATAAAAGTCTATCCACTGGAATATTAAATTTTTTTAATGGATACATAAACCAACTAATTGCCCATACAATTTCTTCTTTTAGAGTTGTAAGTAGAACCAAATTGACACTATGAACAACAGTAAAAATTAATGTTGATGTTTTTATTCCTAATTCAAATGCTTTTCGAGAAATATTATATGGACCAAAATTTATAAAAGCTATTTTAAAAATAGGAATTTGAATAAAATTCCAACTTATATTTTTTGGTAATAACAACCCTAACTCATTTGGATCCCTTAAAGGTATTCCCAACTGAGATAAATTAGAAGTCGCAAATATAGATATTAATCCAATAAATAAAGATAAAAAAATCAAAAATGAAATAGATCTCCACCAAACCCTTATTGGAAGAAAGCTAATAAAAGTGATAAATAATAAACATAAAACCAAACTAATCCTCCATAAAGGACCAGCCCATATTGGAGTAATTAAAAATATTAATAAAATAATAAATTTTAATCTACTATCTATAATTCTTAACCAGCTTTTGTTTCCATCTACGTACTGCCCAAGTGGAAACTTAGTGAGTATATTCATTAATCATCTTGTATTAATTCAATATTATTTTTAGATATATCTCTATCTAATGATCTCCGTTGTTTACCTCTCCATAAAAAAATTAAAGGAGTACCTTCAAAGCCTAAATTCATTCTAAATTGTTTTTCTATATATCTTCTATATGTACTTCCAAATAATTTAGGATCATTTACAAATAGAGAAAAAGTTGGAGGTTGATTTTTTACCTGAGTTCCATAATATATTCTTCCTTGTTTACCACTTCTTTTCGTAGGAGGACTTCTCCAAGTTATTGCCTCTTTTATAACTTCATTTACAACGGAAGTAGTCACTCTTCTACGATGCTGATCAATTGCAGATTTCGCATTTTCAAATATATCATTTACTCTCTTACCCGTTAATGCTGATATGAAAATCATCTTAGACCAATTCAAAAAGTATAACTTTGATCTAAATTTCTTTTCGGCTGAATATATTGTTGAGCTATCTTTTTCAATTAAATCCCATTTATTAATTACAATTAAACAGGATCTTCCTTGTTCTTCAATACGGCCAGCTAATTTCTGATCTTGCTCTGTAACACCATCTTCCGCATCTAAAACTAAAAGGCATATATCACTTCTATCAATAGATTTAAAGGACCTATTAATTCCAAAAAATTCTGTTCCATACTTTACATTTTTTTTTCTTCTTATTCCAGCGGTATCAATTATTTTCCAAAATTTATCTTCTTTTTTTATATAAGTATCTATGGAGTCAGTAGTTGTACCACTAATATCACTTACAATTGCCCTCTTATTACCGCATATTGAATTAAGCAAACTTGATTTACCTACGTTTGGTCTACCAATAATTGACATACAATATTGTTCTTCTTGATCTGTTTTATCTTTTCAGGAAGTTCTGCAATTACTAAATCTAATAGATCACCTGTGCCTGTTCCATGAATTGCTGAAACTGGGAATGGTTCACCTAGACCAAGTTTCCAAAAATCAGAGGCTAGAGATGCTCCAAGTATTGTTGATTCGCATTTGTTAACAGCAATTATAACTTTACATTTTGAACTTCTTAACCACTTAGCGATAGAAAGATCACCATCCGTAACACCTTGAATACCATCTACAATAAATATTGCCATGAGGCCTCTTCTAAGGCTAAAAAAGTTTGCGTACGTATTTCTGGAAGGAACTCTGAATCATCTTCAAAGACTAATCCACCAGTATCAACAACAATAAATTCCTTTCCACACCATTCAGCATTTTGATATGTTCTATCTCTCGTAACCCCAGGTTTATCATAAACAATTGCATTGTTAGTTTGGCAAAATCGATTTACTAAAGTAGATTTCCCCACATTAGGTCTTCCTATAACAGCTATTGAGGGGAGGTCCAAAATACACTAAAAATTAAGTTTCTTTTATAACTATACATTTTTATATATTTTTTAACTTCAAGTTGCAAATTAATCAATTTAAATTAAAAATAATAAAATTTATTATTCAAGACCTATTCTCAACAAAAGCAAGGAAAAATAGGGTAATTCTTTTGAGAGATATTCTGAGGCATCTCCAATATACTGATTTTCCATACCTAGATTTACAGCTAATATAGCTTTTCTCAATATCTTTTTTTCCTCTAAAGCATATTTAACCCATTCCCATCTTTTCCCAACTTTCATTATTGCTAAAACTGTTTTGCTCTGTTTATTAATTAAATTAAGAAATTGATTTTTATCATCAGGACACTCTAGTATATTCAAATTTTCTCCTTTTTTAATTAGTTGAAAATCTCCTAATGCCGCCGCTAAAGATAAAGAGGAAATTCCTGGGAGGGTTGTTATTTTAATTTGAGGATAATTCTTTTTTATTTCTTTTTTTAAATAAAAAGAACTTGCATAAATAGAAGTATCACCAAGACAAAGCAATGCAACTGGTAAATTTCTATTTATATAATCAACAATTTTTTTTGCCCCACTTTTCCAAATCAATGCAGAATCATATTCTTTTCTACCCATAGGAAAGATTAAAGGTATTTGTTTCTTTTTTTTTATAAATTTATTTACTATTTGAGCAGAATTACTACCTTTATCTTCTCCAGAGATTGGATAAAATATTACTTTAGATTTTTTAAGCGCTTTAGTAGCTTCAATAGTTAAAAGTGAAGGATCTCCAGGGCCTACAGCAATAATTGTCAGAGAACCTTTTTCCTTTTGTGAACAAAATAATTTCTTTATGAATATAAATATTTTTCCCATATTAAATTAACTATGCACACGAGGCTTCGGAAAAGTATTAGAGAGTATTTCCTCCTCTTTTTTTACTAATTCTTTTAGTCTTTTAATTGTTTTATCTTTATCAAATTTACTTTGTGCTAATTTCCAATAGATTCCAAAATGCCTTGCCTCACTTTCTAAAAGAGAATTATAAAGATCTCTTGAGGAATTATCTTTTGCATTCAAAGCAAGAATACTTAAACGTTCATGGCTTCTGGCCTCAATAATTCCAGCAACTAAAAAACTATCAAGCATTCTTAATGGTTCATTTTTTCTAACATTCTTTGCAAGTTCAGATCCATATGGAGGAGGCTGTAAAGCTTTCAATTCTATCCCTTTAGCTTTTAGAAAATATAATATTTTTTCAAAATGCTCTAATTCTTCTCTTGCTATTGGACTTAAAACTTCTGCTAAATATGGTTCTGAAGGATATCTAAACATTAACTGAATAGCAACTCCAGCCGCTTTCCTCTCGCAATGAGCATGATCTATTAATATTTCTATTGGATTGGACAAAGCTAATTTAATCCATTTTTCTGAAGACAACTTTGTCAAATGTTTTATGTGAAATGTAGGTCTCTTAATTTCGCTCATTTAAATACAACTATTTTTTTAAATAATTTATAATTGCTTCTAAAGATAGAAAATAACTATAGACTCCAAAACCACTAATTATTCCAATTGCTTTATCGGTAAGAAATGATTCTTTTCGAAAGCCTTCCCTATTAAAAATATTTGAGATATGAAGTTCTATGAAAGGAATATTTGAGCCTACTAGTGCATCTCTAAGTGCTACTGAAGTATGAGTTAAGGCTCCTGCATTTATTAAAATACCATCAACATTACCTATAGAGGCTTGAATTTTATCTACGATTTTCCCTTCATGATTACTTTGGTAGCACTCTAATTTAAACCTATTCTGTTTCGCTATCTGAATTAATTCTTTTTCTATTTGATCTAATGTTTGATTTCCATAAATTTCAGGTTCCCTACTGCCCAGTAGATTCAGATTTGGACCATTTATTAATAAAATATCCATTAAATAAATTCTCTTCTATTCAAATCGTATCTTGATCAAGAAAAAAAACCAAAACATTTCTACACAAAGTGACCATTAACTGATAAATTTTTAATGTGGGGGTCGGTGCCCGAGTGGTTAAAGGGGGCGGACTGTAAATCCGCTGGCTCTGCCTACGTTGGTTCAAATCCAACCCGGCCCACTTTAATAATGCCCTTGTAGCTCAGCGGTAGAGCACACCCTTGGTAAGGGTGAGGTCTCGGGTTCAAGTCCCGACGAGGGCACTCGCGAGATACATTGAGGTCAAAGAGATTTTCTCTATCGCTAAACATATTTTTCCTGAAGTGGACGTCCGATTACGGGTCCACTTTTTTATTGAAAATATATATTTCTGAAGATGCATCAAACCCAAAAGATGACATCAGACAATGGCAACAATCAGAAGAAGCGGCAGCGGCTGGCAGGCTCTTATCCGCAGAAAAAATCATGTAGGTCCAAGATCAAAGACATTTCCATCTGAATACCTGGCGAGATGCTGGGCAGACACCTAATTCTGCATAAACAGAACTGTTAGTTTTTTTTATTGTTTCAAGTTTCAGTCTGATGTATTCCATGAATTCATCTTTTGAGTTCATATCAGTTAGGACTTTTTGTGAGGAGTATGAAAAGTCTTCTGACAAAAACGATTCAAACTCAGATGAATCAAGAGTGTGAAGCATTCTCGCATAGATACTCAAAGCGTCCTTTTCTGTAATTTGATAAGTTTTGTCTTCCAAGGGTTTCATTTTTTATACTTACTCATTTGCTCGAACATACTTAAATATTGCAGAGGAAAAACTCTGGTTAAATCCTCAATCCTCTCTTCATCCAATACAACACCCTCAGGCAATTTCTTGATTAATTTTGGAATAGCTTTTTTTGTCTCTTCTCTGCAGAAGTTAATTCTATAAGTGGCTTCTTTTTTAATATTATTTTTAATTAATCCATCTTTTTCAAGCATTGATTTTAAATCAAGATTATTTCCTTTCAGAAGCGC
>GL947594.1:254685-262485 GCA_000218705.1 Prochlorococcus marinus bv. HNLC1 | reverse complement strand
AACTATGAGAAACAAATGGAATTATATATTTCTGGAAAAGAAGCAGATTTATCAGATTGGGATACTGCTATCAAAGATTATGAAAACGAAAGAGCAAAATGTAGAGACTTTAATCCTTGAAACGTTGCAACTGCGTATAATTTAAGTGGTTCAACAACCTTATGGTACACGAACACCTCTTTATAATACAAAAAAAGGGGTATGCGTTTGCCCCTTTCGAGTCTTGAACTTCTTTTCCTAAATGTTTGAAGTTCCTATGACTCCTTTATTATTTCTGCTCCTATCAAATAGATAAATATAGTGCTGAGAACCAGAAAGCATTATTACTTGAGCAAAAACCACCATTTTAATTTGAAGAAAATTGGGTTAAAAAATGAGTAGAGATTTAGGAGGTCTTATGAAACTTACTACTCCATTTACCATTCTCAATAGAAATTCAATGAGCTAGATTACATAAGACATTCAATGAAGTCAAAAGAAAAATCTGCTACTGAAAAATTGCATGATGACTATAGGAAGATGTTCAAATCTGATCCCTGCATTATGTATTGCGACAAAGAACCTCCAACTATAAGTAATGGATATGTTTGATCTAGTTATGCGACGGATCTACCTCAATAAGTCCGAATAAAGGTTTGTCTAGATTAATTAGCAATTTATAATTCAATAATTTGATACTTTTGCGATTAGATTAATAACATCAGAAAACTCCTCACGCACTAATTTCTGATCATTAAACGCCCCGATTCACAAGATTAGGTGTTTTTTTTAATGACTTTTTTAAAATTTATATATGTGACAGTTAACTAACATTCCACTGCACCCTTTCACAGAAAATGAATATCTGGCATAAATTATACATGTGTGTAGGAGTGGTTTTACTGAAATAGTGGAAACAAGGATACACTTGACTCAGTTGAACCCAAAAAAAGACCTCTAGTAATAGAGGTCTTTTTTTATGAAGTATTTTTCTGAACAGATGATTGTAATTCCAAAAGAGTTATTCGTTTAAAGATTGAGGTTCTTCGATCTAGAAGAAAAACTTCTGTTTTACAAATTGTTGGTAATCAACTACGGATAAGAGTTCCAAATAGAGTAAGAGACAGAAAAATAGTTGAGATTCTTGAAAAGAAACAAAGATGGATTAGAAATAAAGCAATTGAATTACAAAATCAACCTATAACTAAAAAGAGAGAATATATAAGTGGAGAATTTTTTCCTCTTTTTGGGAGATACTTAAAGTTAAAAGTTTTGGAGGGAGGAAAAGTTGGGACACAATTAATTGATGATTATCTGCTGACAACTGTTCGGTCTTCAGAAATTGGAGATTTAAGAAAATCAAGAATTAAAACTTATATTGAGAAATGGTATGTCAAAGAAGCATATAAAAGATTAGAAGAAAAAGTTATTAAATATTCAGAAATAATTCGAGTATCTCCAAGAGAAATGAAAGTCAGGAATTATAAAACCAGATGGGGTTCTTGTGATAATAAAGGCAGATTAACTTTTAACTTTCATCTAATAAAGGCACCACATACAATTGTTGATTATGTTGTGATTCATGAACTTTGTCATATAATTCAACCAAATCATTCAAAATTCTTTTGGAATGAGGTTGCAAAATTTGATCCTTCTTTTAAAAGTCACAAAAAATGGTTGAAAGGTAATGGAAACCTTTTAATTAGATAAAAAAACAGCAAATTTTTTCTTAATAAGTGTTGGCTGAAGATTTATAGTTTCCAAAAAACTTTTGCTATCAGTACTATGTTGTCCCTTATGGACTTAAATGTCATACCCTCCTACGTTTTCATTAATTAATTCATGAGAAAGTTTTACTAGAATTCTTCTTTATAATACTTTTCCACAATTTTTAATAAAGAATAAATATAAAATATTATCAACAAATTCTTTTGAGGAAACTTTAATGGATTTTTAAAAGAATATTCCTAAATTTTACTTTTTACTTTTTGATAAATATTCCGTTTCTTTAATTTTCACATTAGATTAAATTCTGCCATTATTTTTTTGTTAATGAATAAACTACTGCTTTTAAATAAAAGTATAAAAAAAGCTAATAGTAATAAAAAAGCAAAAATATCTAAGTAAATAATTAACTGTTCAGGATTATTCATGATTATTTAAAATTTTAAATTTCTAATTTTATTGCCTGATAAAGATGGCTGTTTATATATTGTCTCTAATAATTCCTTATCAGTTTTTTCTTTTGGCAAAAATTTAGATATGAAATAAACTCCAATGATCAATATCATTTGAAAAATAAATCCTCCTACAGCAAAATTTACAAACATAAATTGCCACTTTTCCATAAAGATCTAACACCCTTAAGCAAAACATATACAAAATTTTTGTTAATGAAAAGTTTATTAGCATTTAAAGAAACTAAGCTTTTTATCAATTCTGAGGATAAATTCTTACTTTAGAAATTACTATTTCAATCGCTTTTTTTATATAAATCTATATTTTTTACTTTATAAATTGATATTCAATTGACTAAAAAACACTTCTTAAAAATTAATTTAAAAAAAGGAATTATAATTAAGCGGCTCTCACTAGTGAAACATAAATAATATATGAAAATATTTTTTACTCAAAAAATTTTATATATTTAATTTTTAAGTAACTCCAACGTTAAGAGGATGTTTTACGAAAAACAATAAATGCAGATATGATGATAAAGTACAGTTTTTTTAAAGAGTAGATCTATGCCAAAACCAAAACCTGTAAAAAAAGTTGTCCCTGTAGAGGAACTTAAAACATCTCCTTTCACAGAAGTTATAGAACTTGAAAGAACTGTTACTCCAGACGAGAAATTAAGAGTTGATCATATATTTATTAAAAGGAAAAAAATCAACAGGGCAAATCCTGAAGAAATCTTTGAAACTGAGGAAACTTCAAGATTTGATATTGCATGGCCTGAAGAAATCATAGAAGAAGCTAAAGAAGATGTTAGTGAAGAAGAAATGCTAAAACAAATAAGAAGTTAAATTTCTAAATTTGGCAATATTTTTTATATATCTTAAATGTAATTTAAAAAATTAATCAAATATTTACTTATCTAAAAGTTTATTTATTATTAAATCGACTCTTTTGCGATTTACTCCAAAATCTCCATCTCCAACTCTTGATTCTGATCTAATTACTAAGTTATTATTTTCTGGCAAAAAGCTAATTTCTAAATCATCAACATATTTCATAATCCTACTAGTTACTTCTGCATGTAAATAATCACCATCTAATTCTACTATTTTTGTCCTAGGAAAATTTTCAACAATAGATTTAACCTTTTCGTAAGGTGAATCTATTCTTTCAACATTCAATTCCTCTCTTACGCAATGAGAGACCTCGATACAAGGTTGTAATTCAATATGAGAAGCTATTGCGGAAGAGGGTGAAACTAATCCACATAAAAGTAAAAATAGGATGAATAAATTTTTCATATATTGGAAGGTCTTATTATTTAAAAATAGCTAATAAAAATAAGTTTTATGTAGATAATTCTTGTTAAATATAATTTTTATTTGTAAATTTTAATTCAAGTTAAACGATTTATAATCAAAATAAAAATAAATTAAAATTTAAATCTATATGACCAGAGAAAAAAAATCTAATAAAAATACTATTCAAACTTCAAATGGCGTTGGCAAAAAATTTTTAATAATTTCAATATCACTTACTGTATTACTAAATGGTAGTGTTGCATTATGGTTCTTTTGGTATGCAAGAAAATATGGTATTGAAAAATTTTTTAGCTAATAAGTTTTTATTATTGGTTTAAGAAAAAAATAAAACAATTGTTATTAACATTAAAAACAATACATCAAAATGAAGATTAAGTTTAAGTTTTTTTTATTAAAATCTATATAGTTAATACTCATTTAGATAAGACATTTGTCGCTAGATCAACTCAAAGAATTTCTCCAAGAAATAAAAAAGAATAAGAAACTTTATGAAAAAGTATCTAAAGTTGGTACTGCTGATGATATCGCTTTGATAGCAAAAAGTTTTGGCTATGAATTCACAGGCATTGAACTTAAGTCAATTAAGAATAAAGATTTGAAAGGTATTAAAATTAAAAAGCAAGATACTAGTCCTTCCTATCCTTTTGGAGAGAGCGGAAACTAATATTAAATAAAAACTTATTAGATACTCTTTGTTTGGTTAAGAAGCAATTTCTTTAAGCCATAAAAATAAATAACTATTCCAATAGCGGTAAGAAATATATCAATATAACTATTTAACATATTATGAAAATATTTCTTTATTTATAGCTGATATTATTTGAAGGATAAGTGACTTTTACAACTCTAAAACAAAATATTTGAACATTAATATTGGTAAATATGTACATCATGCAAAATACTTATCAAACTAATTGTAAATATATTGCTCATATAAAAATTTATATATAAATTTGAGATAGAAGGTTTTTTTCTTTATAAAGATAATATTTGTCAAACATGATCCACACAACATTAAGTTATGTAGTTACTGGATTAAGTGATTTGTATCCAATAATATCTAGTTTACTGCCTCCTCTAAATGAAAAAAATCTACCTTGGATTGATGTTATACATCCTATTGTGGTCCATTTTGTAATTGCAATGGCTTTAGGAGCAGTAGTTTTTGATTTTGTTGGAATAATTTTTAAAAAACCAAATTTGTTTGAAGTAAGCTTTTTAAATCTTATAGTAGCTACTATTGCAATCTTTATTGCTATAGTTTTCGGGCAAATTGAAGCTGGATTGAGTAATCCATATGGAGTATCAAGAGATGTATTGAATTATCACAGTACAATAGGTTGGTCTTTAGCAGGTGTCCTTTCAGTTATCTCAGGTTGGAGATATGTTTCAAGACAAACCAATCCACAAGTTTTATCAAAAGGATTTGTCTTCGTTGATATTGTTCTTGCCGTATTAGTTTGTACACAAGTTTATTTAGGAGATATGCTTGTTTGGATTTATGGATTACATACAGTTCCAGTAGTTGAAGCTGTAAGGGAAGGAATTCTATAATGCATTTTCATTACATCTACAACCTTCTACTAAATGTTTTCGGGAATATATACTCATTTTTTCTAATTATTATAAAGTCCCCAATAAGTGATATATCAGACAAATTAGGTCCTAACGACTTGCCTTACAAAATTCCAATTCACCCAAACCTTGTTCACCTTACAATTGGATTATTTGCAATTGGCATTGCATTTGATATCGCTGGAGCATTTTATCCTTTTGAAAAAAGAATCTTTAGATTTCTTGCCTTCCCCGTTACGAGAGTAGGTTTTCATGATGTTGGTTGGTATAACGTTTTAGCAGCATCATTTATAACTTTTTTTACTGTAGCCACAGGTTTTTTTGAAATGTTATTAGCAGTTCCAATTCCTGAAGTGAAAAGTATTCTTGGTCAAAATGCCATTTCAACGATGCTTTGGCATGCTGTAGGTGGGGTAGCAATATTACTAGTAATGATTTCTATGACAATATGGAGAGGATACCAAAGATTTGTTTTTAGAAAAGATTATGGAAGACAAGTCTCATGGTCATATATATTTTTAGGCTCTGTAATTTTGTTAATTATGGGACTACATGGAAGCCTTGGGGCTTGGCTAGCAAGTGACTTTGGAGTTCATATCACTGCAGATCAACTACTTGTCAGAGGAGAAGACCTTAATCAAATTTTCCAATGAATACTAAAATAAAGAAATTTAATAATAAAAAATATCTAACAATTTTCATAATAATTTCTGCTGTTGGGATTAATAGTTTAATAAGTTTGTTAATGGGCTATTGGTCTTATAGTTGGTTGCCAATTCAAGCTTCAGAAGCTGCAAATTATGTTGATAATCTTTTTGCATTCGAGACAACTATTGGAACTTTTATATTTTTAGGGTGTACTGGAACTATGGCTTGGATTTTAATATTTAATAGAGCCCCCAAATATGATGAAAGTAATGGTCAGCCTCTTGAGGGAAACGTCAAATTGGAAGTTATTTGGACAATAATTCCTTTGATTTTAGTTTTAGCAATTGCTACTTATGCTACTAAAGTAAATTATAAACTTGAGAATTTAGGATCAAAAACAAAATATAACTTTGGTCAAGAAGCTCCTTTTGTTGAAGAGAAAAAGCCTTTTGATTTTGGACCAATTGATGTAATTTCTAGACAATGGAACTGGGAATTTATATATCCTAACGGCATTCATAGTTCTGAATTGCATCTCCCTATTAATAAGAGAACAAACTTTAGGTTAATTACGGATGATGTGATACATAGCTTTTACATACCAGCATTTAGATTAAAACAAGATATTATCCCTGGAAGCGTTATTACATATTCTCTTACACCAACAAGAAAAGGAGTCTTTAGATTAAGAGATGCTATGTTTAGTGGAGCATATTTTTCACAAAATCAAACTAATGTAATTGTTGAATCAGAGGATGTATTTAATAAATGGATAAATGAAACTGTAAAAAAAGAACTTCAAAATGGATTAAATCCTGCAGGCCGTTTATACGATAAAAGGCTAAAAAATGGTAATAGGGGTTGGGCGACTGTTGAGCCTGCTCCTGCTCCGAAAGTTCAAGATGTAGGTTTAGAGGATAGACCTCATGATGGATAGTTAAAACAATGACAATTATTAATTACGATCAAAGACTAGTTAGATCTAAAAATCCTTATCCAAAAGGACCAAATGATTGGAAAAGATTTTTTAGTTTTAACACGGATGCCAAAGTTATTGGGATTCAATATATAGTTACTGCATTATTTTTTTTACTACTTGGTGGCCTTTTAGGAATGTTAGTCAGAGGAGAATTAATAACACCTCCATCAGATTTATTTGATCCAACTGTCTATAACGGCCTTTATACGATGCATGGAACAGTAATGTTATTTTTGTTCCTCTTCCCCATGTTAAGTGGTTTGACTAACCTACTTGTTCCTCCAATGATTGGGGCACCTGATATGGCTTTCCCAAAACTTAATGCTTTAGCATTTTGGCTTGTACCAGTTTTCTCAATAATTTTACTTTTAAGTTTCTTTGTACCAGGTGGACCTGCTTCTTCAGGATGGTGGTCATATCCTCCAATTAGCATTCAAAATCCACTCGGGAAGATGATAAACGGAGAGATGCTTTGGATTACGGCAATTTCATTATCAGGAATTTCTTCCATAATGGGAGCCGTTAACTTTGTCACAACAATCATAAGAATGAGAGCCCCAGGTATGGGTTTCTTTAAAATGCCAATTTTTATCTGGACTGTTTTAGCCGCTCAATTACTTCAATTACTAGGATTACCAGCATTAACAGGTGGTGCCATTATGCTTTTCTTTGATTTATCATTTGGAACAAGTTTTTTTAGGATTGAAGGAGGTGGAGATCCTGTTCTTATTTCAACACTTCTTTTGGTTCTATTCACATCCTGCTGTTTATGTAATGGTGCTTCCAGTTTTTGGTATTTTTTCAGAACTTTTTCCTGTTTATGCAAGAAAGCCACTTTTTGGATATAAATTTGTTGCTGTTGCTTCATTTGGAATAACGATACTTTCTTTAGTGGTATGGGTACACCATATGTTTTATACAGGTACACCTATGTGGATGAGAAACCTATTTATGTTTACTACAATGCTTATAGCTGTACCTACTGGTGTAAAAGTATTTGCATGGATAGCAACTTTATGGGGAGGGAATCTTAGATTAAGTACACCAATGCTTTTTTGTTTAGGAGGATTATTTAATTTTATTTTTGGGGGAATTACTGGAGTAATGCTAGCAACCGTT
>GL947594.1:232896-254585 GCA_000218705.1 Prochlorococcus marinus bv. HNLC1 | reverse complement strand
CTTGAAGATGTTTAATGCTCTAAAAGAAATATCTCCTAAATTACCAATAGGTGTTCCCACAACATATAAAACACCATTTTCAGGCTCCTCGTTTTTGTGAGATAATGAATATTTATTATTCATTTAGTGATTAAATTACCTCCCGGTGTAGAAATAAATAATCTCATAGATAAATTAAAGGCTTTTAGTTGGGAAGCTTCTGACATCCTTATTAAATATGCTCAAATAATAAAAGATTCAAATAATAAAAGCAATATCCTTGCAAATAATAATGATGAAGATCCTGTAACAATTGCTGATCTAAAGGTTAATGAAATGATGATAAGAAATATTACTGAAAATTATAAAAATATTAATTGGGAAATATTGAGCGAAGAAAATGTAAAAACCGATCTAAATAATCGAAGGATAAATAAAGATTTTGTATGGGTGCTTGATCCATTAGATGGAACTAAAGATTTTATGCAAGGTTCAGGAAATTACGCTATGCATTTAGCTCTTAATCATAAAAACAAATGTTACATAAGTATAGTCCTGATTCCTGATAAAGATGAATTATGGATAACAAATTATCATGCGATTTGGTGCGAAAACAGAAAAAAAGAATATACAAAACCTAATCTCCTTCTTAATAATAATCTAAAAGATATGACTATTGTCACAAGTAAAAATCATAGTAATCAAACTCTTCAAAATTTAATCAAAAAAGTTAAATTTAAAGAAGTTATTGAGATGGGAAGTATTGGTTGCAAAATTGCTTCAATCTTAAGAGGAGAAAGTGATATTTATATATGTTTAAGTTTGCCAGGAGAAAGTTCACCTAAAGATTGGGATTTTGCTGCACCTGCAGCTGTTCTAAAGGCTGCTGGTGGAGCAATAACAAATATTAATAATGAGGAATTAATTTATGGAAAATCTAATTTCGAACAAGGTGGGATAATAATTGCATCAAATAATAAACTAAATCATGAAAGAATATGTTTAGAAATTAAAGAAGTAATCAATAAATATGATTTATATTCCTTTAATTTAATTAAGAGGAGCTACTGGTGTAGGAGTAGGCTCAGGATATGAAAAACCATTATTTTGAGAAACTCCTCTTAATGTTAAATTAATTCTTCCTCTACTATCTATTTCACGAACCCTTACAGTAACATCATCTCCTTGTCTTACAACATCTTCAACTCTCTCAACTCTGGCTTCTGATAGCTGAGATATATGAATCATACCTTCTTTACCAGGTAGAATTTCTACAAAAGCACCTATTGGTATGATTCTTGTAACTACGCCTGTGAAGATTTCACCTTCATGAACTTTTCGGGTTAATCCTTCAATGATTTTTTGTGCTTCTTCAGCAGCAGCACCATCATGAGATGCGATAGTTACAATTCCTCCATCTTCAATATCAATTTTTGTATTTGTCCTTTCTGTAATTCCTTTAATAGTTCTTCCTCCTGGACCAATTACTGTGCCTATAAGTTCTGGATCAATCCTGAAGCTTAAAAGTCTTGGAGCATGTGGAGATAGAGATTCTTGAGGTTTATCTATCGCTTCCTGCATTTTTTCAAGGATATGTAACCTGGCTGGACGAGCTTTCTTAATAGCATCAGAAATAATAGATACTGATAACCCTGTAATTTTCATGTCCATTTGCAGAGCTGTAATCCCTTTTTCTGTACCTGCAACTTTAAAGTCCATATCTCCAAGAAAATCTTCAATACCTTGAATATCAGTAAGAATACGAACTTCCTTACCCTCTTTAATTAATCCCATAGCAGTTCCACTAACAGGAGCTTTTAAAGGAACACCAGCATCTAATAATGAAAGTGTACTTCCGCAAACTGAACCCATTGATGTAGATCCATTAGAACTTAATACTTCACTTACAACACGAAGTACATATGGAAATGTCTCTTTACCAGGTAAAACTGGAATTATTGCTCTTTCTGCAAGGGCTCCATGACCTATTTCTCTTCTACCAGGAGTTCTCATAGGTCTTGTTTCACCAACAGAATAAGGAGGGAAATTATAATGATGTAAATAAGTTTTTTCAGTAGTTGGATTTAAATCATCCATCTCTTGCGCATCGCTTGGGGTCCCAAGAGTTGTTGTTGATAAGACTTGAGTTAAGCCTCTTTGGAATAATGCTGAACCATGAACACGTTTAGGGAGGATGCCTGCAGCAACTTTTATCTTTCTTACCTCATCAAGATCTCTTCCATCAACTCTTTTCCCATCATTAATTATTTGATCTCTCATTAACTTTTTAGTTAATTTCTTAAAATCTGAATCAATTAATTTTTCATCTTCAGAAATTAATTTCTTTAAATCATTATCATCTTTAAGAGCCTCTATTTTTTTCAAGGCTTCAGATTTTATTTTTTCTAATTCAGAATCTCTTACTTCTTTAGTATTATCAAAATTTTGTAGGACTTGGTTTATTGGTTTTGAACAATTTTTATCGAGATATAGATATAGTGATTCTTCTGTCTCAGGAGTAGTGGGCTTTATTTGTTTAATATTTAATTCTTTTAATAAATCTTCTTGCGCTTTTATAAGTTCAGTAACAGCTTCATAACCAAAATCAATTGCTTCTATAGTATCTTGCTCTGATAATTGATTAGCACCAGCTTCAATCATTACAATTCCATCTGGAGATCCAGCAACTACAATATCAAGATCACCTTTTTCAATTTCTCTATAGCTTGGATTTAATATGAAATCGTCTCCTATGAGCCCAACTCTTACAGCTGCCATAGGTCCATAAAAAGGTATTTCACCAAGAAGAGTTGCAAAAGAAGCTCCTGTTACAGCAAGTACATCTGCTGGTACTCTTTCGTCTAAGGAAAGGCAAGAAGCAACAATTTGAATCTCATCTCTCATCCATGATGGGAAAAGAGGTCTCATTGGCCTATCAATTAATCTTGCTATTAAGGTTGCTCTTTCAGGAGGTCTACCTTCTCTTCTCATAAAACCGCCAGGTATTCTACCTGCAGCATAGAGTTTCTCTTCGTAATCACATATAAGAGGAAGAAAGTCTCCTTTTTCTTTTTTTTCAGTTGTTGTAGCAGTAACCAAGAGAGAGGTATCTCCACACTCGATCATTATTGCACCATTAGCTTGAGGAGCATATAGCCCTGTAGTTAGTCGTATCTCTCGTCCGTCAAACGTGATCGACTTATTTTGTCCTTCCACTTTTAATTATGTTTTTTATACATATCTTATTGTTACATTTAATTGGGACAAATTGAATGTTTTTTTTAAATAAAATCTAAAAAAATTTATATTGCTTATTAAATTAGTAATAATTTAGTGATTTTTAATTAAAAATTAAAAAATTCATGAGTAGATATTACCAACTTGATTTAACAACTCCTGGGAGTTCTCCATTATGAGCTCTTTGTCTTAATTGATTTCTGCATAGTCCAAAATCTCTATAAACCCCTCTAGGTTTACCTGTAGCCCAACATCTGTTTCTAATTCTATTAGGTGCAGAATTTCTTGGAAGACCTTGAATCTTTCTATGAATTTCAAGCCTCGCATAGGGTCTTTAGCAGAATTAAATTCATCAAGTAAAGATTTTCTTTTAGCTGCATACTTTCTTTACTAATTTTTTTCGCTTCTCTTCTCGAGCAATCATTGATTTTTTAGCCATTCAAATTTTATAAATATTTCTATATTAACAGCTAAAGGTACATAAAGAAATAAATTTATTGTTTCAATAGTTTTTGGATAATCAATAATTGACTTGTATCTCTAATTATTAAAATAATACTTAATCCCATTAATAATAAAAAGCTTGATTGAGTTACAGCAATTTGAATCTTGTCAGGTATGGGTCTTCCTCTTATTCCCTCGATTAGTGTAAAAACTAATTGTCCTCCATCTAAAAGAGGTAATGGTAAAGAATTTAAAACTGCTAAATTAATAGAAATTAATGCTGCGAAGAGTAAAATCCCTGTTCCTCCTTGTTCTGATAATTGAGCTCCAATTTCAACAATTTTTACTGGGCCACTAAGTTGTTGAGCTGTAGAAGAAAAATTTGTTATTAAACCTTTATAACCCTCAATAGTTTTAATAAGAAGAGAAGAAAATTCTTTATTAGTAAATTTAAAAAGTTCAAAAATATTTTTTGTTTTATATGTCTCTTCTTTAATATTAGGCTGTAATTGAGCTCCAATAGTACCTTTCCCGTCAATATTTTGAGGCTTTAAATTTAATTCTTTTATTATTTCTCCTCTTTTTATAGTAATTGTGATAATTTGATCATATGATTTTTGTATTTCATTAACCAAGGTGTTAACGGCTTGATCACCAATACCAAGAGTATCATTTTCTACTTTTAAAATTTTATCTCCAGGCTCTAAACCTGCAATAAAGGCTGCTTTATCTGGCTGTATTGCTAGCACAGATATACCTGGATCAGGATCAAATGGTATTCCAATTGTAGTTACATTAATTATTAAAATTAAATATGCAAGTAGTAAATTTGCAAAAACACCTGCAGAGATAACAATTACTCTCTGATAAATTGGCCTATTTTTTAACAAATTTGGATCTTTTGGATCTATACCCTTTTGTTCTTCATCAGGAAAAGATACAAATCCACCTAATGGAAATGCTCTTAAGGAATATGTTATGTAACGAATTTTCTTTTTAATAATTGAGGGCCCAAATCCAATTGAAAAACCATCAACATAAATACCTTGTAGTATGGCTGATAGAAAATGTCCCATTTCATGAAAGAAAATAAGAAATCCTAAAACAGTTATTGAAGTTAAAACATTCATTTAAATATATTAATTAGTTTTTATAAAAGATGAACCAAAATAGGGTATAAGCACATCTGGAATTTTTACAGTACCATCTGATTGTTGGCCATTTTCAAGAATCGCAGCCATTGTTCTTCCAATTGCTAACCCGCTTCCATTTAAAGTATGTAAGAAAGTAGTTTTTTTATCTTTTTTGGTTCTAATAAATGATCTACGAGACTGAAAATCTAAACAATTACTGCAGCTTGATATTTCTCTATATGTGTTACTGCTTGGTAGCCAAACCTCAAGATCAAATGTACGACTTGATGAAAAACCTAAATCTCCAGAACAAATATCAACAACTCTATAGGGAAGATTAAGTTTTTGAAGAATGTTTTCTGCATCAGAAGTTAATATTTGATGAGCTTCTTCTGACTTGTCAGGATTGGTGTACCAATAAATTTCAACTTTATTAAATTGATGCAATCTGATAAGACCTTTTGTATCTTTCCCATAACTTCCAGCTTCTCTTCGGAAGCATGGGCTATAAGCAACATATTTTAAAGGTAATAGTTTTGGATCAATTATTTCATCTTTGTGAAAGGCTGTTAGTGGAACTTCTGCTGTGGGAGAAAGCCATAAATCATCTTCATCACATTTGAAACTCTCATTAGAGAATTTTGGAAGTTGTCCAGATCCTCTTAAACTCTCTGAATTAACTAATGCGGGTGGCATTAATTCTTGATATCCATTTTTATGATGAATATCAAGCATAAAATTAATCAAGGCTCGTTCTAGTCTTGCCCCATTTCCAATAAGAGTAATAAAGCGACTCTTTGAAATTCTTGATGTGCGCTTAGTATCAAATAAATTTAATTCTTCTCCGATTTCCCAATGGCTTTTAATATTTTTTTTCTTTAATGGATTTCCCCACTTTCTTATCTCAATATTTTCGCTTTCATTTTTCCCTTTTGGTGTATTTTCACTCGGGAAGTTAGGTAATTTAAGAATCTCGTCAATAATTTGTTTATTCAAATCCCTCTTTATTTGTTCAAGTTTTGAAATTTCTGATTTTAGATTATTTCCATTTTTTTTCAGTTCGTTTATATCAAATAGCTGATGAATCTTTTTGATTATGATAGTAATTACCAATTAATTTGCTGATTTTGTTACTTTCTGATTGTAAGTTAGATAGTTCTGTATCTTTAAGCCTAATAGCGATGGTCAATTCCTGAAGATGAGATAAATCTAAATTTATCCCTCTTACAGATAATTTTTCTTCAACAAGTCTTGGATTTTCTCTTATTAATCTTTGATCTAACACTCTTTTTTTTATATATATTAATAAGTTAAACTATAGATGAAAATAGTATGTGGTTTTTCTAAAAGAATTAATTTTTTTAGTATTTTTGAAATAAAGAAATATTTATAAATTTTGTAAGAAGCTAACCTCGCACGACCTGTTGAGGACCATTGCTTTAACAAATCAATTTGTTCCTTTGCCGTTCTTGACAATGGAACAAGTTCTGAAACAGCTTTAATTAAATCTCGTTCGGAAATTTCTCTTCTTTCAGAAAATGAGAAATGCATAGCCTCTATAACTGCTTGCTCCAACTCTGCACCTGAATATCCACTTGTTCTATCAACAATAGTTGATAACTGAAAATTATAATTTGGTCTTCTTTTTTTTAAATGCAAATCAAGGATACTAAATCTCTCTTCTGATTTTAGGTAGATCTAGGAAAAAAATTTCATCAAATCTTCCTTTCCTTAGTAATTCAGGAGGTAATTTGTCTATAGCATTTGCTGTGGCAATTACAAATACTGATGACTTTTTTTCAGCCATCCATGTAAGTAAACTTGCTAATACTCTTTGGCTTGTTCCTCCGTCACTTCTTGCATCTCCACCAAATCCTTTATCAATTTCATCTATCCAAAGAATACAAGGAGCCATAGCTTCTGCTCTTGTTATTGTTTCTCTTGTTCTTGCCTCACTTGAACCAACTAACCCTGAAAATAATCTTCCTACATCTAATTTTAAAAGTGGCATTGACCAGCTTTGAGCTATTGCTTTAGCAGTTAAAGATTTTCCTGTCCCTTGAGGACCAACCAATAAAACACCTTTTGGTAAAGGCAGTCCATATTCTCTGGCTTCACTAGAAAATGCTTGATGTCTTTGTTTAAGCCAATTTTTTAATATACTTAAACCTCCAATATCATTTTGATTTGAATCGCTTTCAAAAAATTCAAGAATTTCGCTCCTTGCAATCACTTGTTTTTTCTCCTCTACAATATCTTTTAAATCTGTTCTGCTTAATTTTCCCTCTTTGAGTTAATGCTCTTGCAGCAACTTGTCTCACTCTAAGCTCGCTTAATCCACTTGAAGCCATTGCTAATTCATGCAAGTCATTATCATCAAGATCAGAATCTGTTTTAACTGAAATATTCTTAATAAGTTTTTTTAATTCTTTTTGATCTGGTAGAGGTAATTCAATAATAGTTAATAATTCGTCTAGTTCATCTGAAGTTGGATAAATGTGAGAACTAAAAATTATATTGTGTGTTGTTTCCTTTAAAGAAAATGATAATTCCTTTATAGTCCTTGAAATTGTAGGGTCTTCATAAAATTTATGAAAGTCTTTAAGTAATAAAATAGTAGATACTGAATTATTTTGTTCGTTTATCCAATTCAAAATACCTTTAGGATTATTTGCAAATTTTCTTTCTTCATTTAATGATCCTTGAATTCCATTCACACAATCCCAACTTATTACTCGTTTTTTATTTAATCTTTTACTAACTGATTGTAAGACTCTATATAGTCTCTCCTCCTCTTTACTTTTAATCCAAATTAAAGGTGTTCTTGATCTTATTAGTAACTCTAAATTTTGAAGCCAAGATTGCATAACTTTAAAACTAAATCTAAGTTAAATTACTTTTTACTGTTTGGTTCAAAAGGCAACCTTTTATCATTAATTGCAGGTGAAGTGGATGGTACTTTATCTTTGTTGAGAAGTTGATCATCTAGTATCTTTTGCAGATTATCCGGTAAGCTTTCTTTATTTAAGATAAAAGTTTGTAAAGCTTGGAAGATATTAGCTACAACCATATAAAGTAAAACTCCTGCTGGGAGTGGGAAGAACAAGAACATTCCTGTTATCATTACAGGTGTAATTTTGTTAGCAGTTGATTGTTGAGGATTTGCAGGCATCCCTTGACCAGAGAGGAATTGAGAAAGTAGTAAAGTTAAACCAAATGCTCCAACTAGAGCTGCTATATCCCAATTAATAGAACCATCAACATAAAATCCAACCTGACCGAGTGCTTTTATAAATAAAAATCCACTTTTAGCAGCTAAACCAGGAATTTTAGCTTCAATTGTTGCATCTCCCGGTTGAATGGGAGTGACGATACCTTCATTACTAATTTTTACGTTCTCTGAACCTTTTGATACAGACCAGGAAGGCATAAACTTGGAACCTTCCTCATATTTTGAAAGCACCTCTGAATAATTATTACCTGTTGTAGTTTGAAGATTGATTTTTAAGTGTATCTTCTAAACCTAATTTTGTACCATTTGGAATTGAAGCAACAACAGGGAAATGAGTTTTTTCATTGATAAATATAGAATGTCTTGGTGAAGTAAATGGTTTAGGTTCTACTGTTGCAACTTGTTCTTGAGGTAAGATTTTGAGATTAATATTGTAAGGAACATCTGCGAAAGGTGATCCTCTTAAGGTCGCAAATAATGCAAATAGAACTGGCATTTGGACAATTAAAGGGAGGCAGCCTGCAAGTGGGCTTCCAAATTCATTCATTAATTTTCCAAGTTCTTCTTGTTGTTTTTTTGCATTACCAGCAAACTTAGACTTAATTTCAGCTTGCCTTTTCTGCATTACTGGTTGAGCTATTTTCATTCTCCTAGCACTTCTTATCGAACCAGCACTAAGGGGGAATAAAGCAATCCTAATAACTACAGTAAGAGCAACAATGGCTAATCCGTAACTTGGTACAAGACCATAAAAGAAATCCAGTATCGGGATTAATAGTTTTTCTGAGATGAACCCGATCACGATATTACAAAAAAGAATAATTTAGTAGAAACTATATTTTACAAGATAAAGGAAACATTTTGCGATTAAAAATTTTTTAAGTTTTAGCCGCAAAACCTTGAGTTTCTCCAAGATTAGGTGCCTTTGCCTTTTTAGACATATTTTTTTCTATGAAATTTTGCTTTTCTCTAAAAGAAGGCAATGATTTCATTTCAACTTTAGAACCATCATTAAGAATTAATACCATATCTCCATAAGATCCAAAACCTCTTGGAACAGAGCGTATTTCTTTAATATTATTTAAAGATACTTGCGTTTTATTTCTTCCAAACCAACCACCAACAATAGTAATCCTTTTGTTAGTCATGGTAAAACGCAACCATAGTGATCTTACAATTGCTGCAAATGCGAATGGTAAACCTAATATTGTTAAACCTGCTAATAAGTTAATAATTAAATCACCTTTAGCAGGCCCACCCTCATAAAATATTTCTTCGTTGATAGCAATCATTTTAATAGACCAGTTTTAAATAATAAAGTTTGAAATTCATTCAATAATTCAGTTTCGTAATTATAGAAAGTTCCACCCTTTAGGTTAACAAGTACCCAACATGGAATGTGGTTATACTCTTTTTTGAAATTTTTTAAAAAATTTTCTTGTAACATTCTTCTTATTTTATTTCTCACAACCGATTTCTTGGAAATTTTCTTACTAACAGTTATTGCTAATTTAAAATTATTTGTAAAATTATAATTTTTGTGAGATAAAAGTATTTGAGGACAAGATTTTGCAATTTTAAAATCCATTAACTTCCCATAATATTTTTTTGAATTTTTATGAATATATTTAAATGTTCTATGACCCTTTAGTCTCATTTGTTTAGGTAATGCCATAAGTTACTCAAACTGCAATTCTATCTCTTCCCCTTTTTCTCCTGCTTTTGATAACTCTTCTTCCAGTATGAGAACGCATTCTTACCCTAAAACCAGATACGCGCTTTCTTTTTCTTGATGTTCCACCTAATGTTCTCTTTGTCATTGATTTTAATTTTTTTAATAATTTAGCATTTATTGTGTCCCTTATTAAGGATCAATAGTTATAGTCCAACTGCCTAAGTAATTTGAAACTGGTATAGGCCCTGATGATTTGCCGAAAGAATGAAATTGGTAAAGTCCAGATCTTCTTGGATTATTAATTTAAGAACCACTGCATAAGTTTCTTTATTCGATGGGACTGGAGAAATAGGATAAATCTCTAATCTTTTATTTTTATCATCAAAAACGATATCAGAAGGAATATCTTCGATACATTTTGTTTTTGAAGTATACCCACCAAAGTTGGCTTTGCAAAAGGTAATATTTTTGGTCTTTAAAGTTGATTTAAAGTTTTTAGGAATTTTAATATTTATTGAAAGTAATCCCGTTTTCCTATCCCTAGGCATAAAAAAGAAGAATATTTTATTTTTAAAATTTTTCTCTGCAGTTCTTTGGTTCCATCTAAGTCTTTTGTAACCATCTTTGGGATTCCATTGAAACTCTAATGCTTTTGCCGAGTTAATTTGGAAAGGTGTTAGGGAAATTAATGTATTAAAAATTAATAAGGTCTTGATTAATTTATTAATAATTTTTTTTTTGCGGTGATCCATCGAATTAATTTTTTGCTAAATCAGGAGTAATTTATATTTTCAAAATTATAATATCATCTGTCAGGTCTTAACTTGGCCGATTCTTTTAAGTATGGATGTACAGATTCTTTATCAGATTCTAGATAAACTAAGGCTAATATTCTTATACAAAATTTAATGTCATTGGGAACAAACATCTGTTGACAATCTAACAAAGCAACCTTATCAAAATTAAAATGTTTTCTTGCAATTGAAGCAGGAAAGCAAGAGGTTAGATCTTTTGTAACAGTAAAAGTAATTGAAATTATATTTTCTTGATTAAGGTTATTTCGAGTAATTAATTCTTGAATAAGCTCAATAACAGCATCTTTTATAAAAAAATCTGTATCACCATTAGTAGTTGTAGCCCCTCTTAAAGCGGTTAATTTAAGATCAGGATTAGTTTTTCCTATCATGGCTTCCTTAAGGTTTATAAAGCCAAAGTAATTTATTTATTGTCTCAATTTCGAAGCTAAGAAGATTGAATAATTTTTGGGTATAGTTCACTCCCAGGTATAAGTCCAAGTATTTTTTTCTTTTTTTTGCCAATTGTTAGAGGTTCAATTTTTAAATCTGTATTTGTCATTTCAGCAGCTATTTCTCTTGCTTTGTACTCATCACCAATTTCATCTACTAAACCTAATTCCTTTGCTTGAGAACCTGTAAAAATTCTTCCATCAGCAAACTTTTTAACATCTTCAACTGGAATATTCCTTCCTTCAGATACAGCATTTGTAAATTGTTCATAACTTTCATCGATTAGATTCTGAAGTAAGTCTCTACCCTCTTTACTTAAGAGGTTTATCAGGTGAAAGTATATCTTTAAAAAGACCACTTTTAACTGTCTCAAATTTAATACCAATTTTACTTAATAGTTCTGAAATATTATTTCCTCTTATTATGACTCCTATTGAACCAGTAATAGTTCCAGGATTTGCGACTATCTTATCTGCTGCTACACCTATATAAACTCCACCTGAAGCAGAAATATTGCCAAAACTAGCTATGACTTTACAACCTTTTGATTTAAGTCTATTAATTGCAGAATAAATTTCTTGACTATCTCCGACAGTACCTCCTGGGCTATCAATTCTCAAAATAAGTGCTGGAAATTCTCTCTCTTCTACTTGTTTAAGAGCTTTAAGAGTAGCAACTCTTGTTGAACTTGTAATAGGTTCTTCAATTACAATGCGAGCAATCCTTTTTTTGGATTTTCTTTTAAAAGGCCAAATCATTTTTTTGTTTTTTATTATTAATCTTAAATAACAATAAAAAGATTATCAGTAGATTTGATGAATTTATTTTTAAATTGGTTTTTAATGATACTCCCTTTCGCTCTTTGGGGGACTTCAATGGCTGCTATGACCCCTCTTGTATCAAGTGGTGGTCCTGAACTTGTAGCATTTTTAAGATTATTACCTGCAGGTATTCTTGTCCTGATTACAACATATTTGCTTAAAAGAGATTTGAAAATTTATAAGTGCGATTTGAAGTGGTTTATCGTTTTTACAATTGTCGATGCAACATTTTTTCAATTGTTTTTAACTTATGGAATTTCTGAAACTGGAGCTGGATTAGGATCTGTTCTAATTGATTCTCAACCATTAATAGTGGCTCTTCTCGCTAGAGCAATTTTTGGAAACTTAATAAATCCTATTGGATGGTTGGGCTTATTGTTTGGCCTAGGAGGAATAATCTTTCTTGGATTTCCTCAAGAATTTTTAGAGAAATGGTGGTTAATGTCAGATACAAATTTAGGAGATATAAATTTTAATGTTGGAGAAGCCTGGATGTTAGCAGCAGCATTATCAATGGCATTAGGAACAATACTTATTAGATTAACTTGTACAAAAAGTGATCCGGTTTCGGTTACAGGTTGGCATATGGTTTTTGGGAGCTTACCTTTAATTTTAAATATTTTATTGATACGAATTTTCAATCATTGCCAAATTGGACTTTAACTGACTGGGGTTTAATGTCCTTTGCAAGTGTCTTTGGAAGTGCTATCGCTTATGGATTATTTTTTTATTTTGCAAATAATAAAGAAATCACAGGTTTTAGTACCCTTGCTTTTTTAACTCCTGTTTTTGCTTTGTTAAGTGGTGGAGTTTGGCTAGATGAAAGATTAACAGTTCTTCAATGGGTTGGGGTGGCTTTTGTACTGGTTTCAGTGTTTTTTGTTAGCCAGCGGAAATCTTTGTGGGAATTAAATAATAGTGAGAGTAAAATCTAAAAGTAATAAATATTTAGTAACAACTTAGGATGCGATTAACAATAATAAGTACTCCAATAGGTTTTTTAGGTAGTGGTAGAGGAGGAGGTGTTGAATTAACTTTAAATTCTTTAGTAAGTGGATTATTAGAACAAAATCATTTTATAAATGTAGTAGCCCCAATTAACTCAAGGTTATCTGAGAGTTGTAATTCTGCTAATTTATTTACAGTGGAAGGCTATGAACAAAATAGTTGGCAACATCAGGATTACTATACTAAAACAAATTATTCAGAGGGTTCTATTGTTAATAAAATGCTTGAAAAAGCACTTTCCTTAATCAAAGATTGTGATGCAATTATAAATTTGTCTTATGATTTAATGCCTATTTCTAAAACTTTAGAAATTGATTTTCCTATTTTGCATCTTATAAGTATGGGTGATGAAAGTTTGGAGATAAGTAATATAATTTCTAAGGTATATTCCAACTATCCTTATAATTTTGCCTTTCATAGCAGAGCACAGGCTTCTGATTATCCTTTTATAAAAGATCCAATCATCATTGGAAATGGCTTTGAATTATCAAAATATACTTTTCAAGAAAAAAAAGAAGGTCCTTTGGCATGGGTAGGAAGAGTCGCACCAGAAAAAGGACTTGAAGATGCTGTATATGTAGCATCTGAAATTGGAGAGAAAATAAATGTATGGGGGATTATTGAAGATAAAGATTATGCCTCTAAAATTTCAAGATTATATCCATCTGGGAAAATATGCTGGAAAGGTTTTTTACCAACTAATAAATTACAAGAAGAGTTAGGACAATGTAGAGCTTTACTAAATACTCCAAAGTGGAATGAAGCTTATGGAAATGTAGTGGTAGAGGCAATGGCATGTGGTGTTCCTGTTGTTGCATATAAAAGAGGAGGCCCTGGAGAAATTATTCAGCATGGAGAAACTGGTTTCTTAGTAAAAGCTGATGATAAAGAAAGTCTTCTTTTGTATTTAAAACAGATTGATTCTATAAATCGAAAGAAGTGTAGAGAGTGGGTTGAAAATAACGCATCTTCAAATATTTTCGCTGAGAAGGTTGTTAGTTGGCTCAAAAGAGTTATTAAAGAATATAAATGATAGAAGAATTATGATAAACATTTTTAGTAATAAAAGGTTTTTAACCCTTTCAATAGTTTTTATTTTTGGATCCTTTCTTCTTCTCCTAGGTCTAGGTTCCACAGGCCTTGTTGATGAAACGCCTCCTCTTTTTGCATCTGCTGGAAGAGCGATGAGTCATTCTGGAGATTGGCTAACCCCAAAAGTTAATGGAATTTTACGTTTTGATAAGCCACCTTTTTATTATTGGTTAATGGCTTTATTTTATTCCATTCCAGCTAATGAAAATTGGGATAAATTAGGCTCTCTCTCTGCAAGACTTCCTTCAGCCTTATCTACATTATTGTTGATGATGATAATTGCTGATACTGTATTCTGCTCTACTGATAATTATAAGGATAAGATATCACTTTCACTGATCGCATCACTAAGTTTTGTATTGTCTCCATTAATTATAATTTGGAGTAGGACCGCTGTAAGTGATTCTCTTTTATGCGCTACTTTGGGAGTAAGCCTGCTCTCTTTTTGGAGAAAAATTTCTAGCGAAGATGAGAGCATTTGTATTATTCCATGGTTATTTTTAGCAATTGGAATATTAACTAAGGGACCAGTTGCTTTTGTAATAATTTTTACTACTTTATTAAGTTTCTTTTTAACTCATAAAAACTGGAAAAAATTACTCTTAAAAATAAATCCTGGCAAAGGTCTTTTAATAACTTTTTTAATAAGCTCACCTTGGTATTTTTTACAGTTACTACATAAGGGTAATATTTTTTGGGATAATTTTTTTGGTTATCACAATCTAAAAAGATATACCTCTGTTGTAAATAATCACGCAGAATCATGGTGGTTTTATTTTTTCATTTTAATTTTAGCTTCGTTACCTTTTTCTATTTTCTTAATCCATGGAATGATTGATACCTTTAAAGAGTTAATTAAAAATTTTCAAATTAGATCAGAGAGGTCAAACAATATATATATTTTTTCCTTTTGTTGGCTTATGTCTGTTTTTTTATTTTTTAGTTTTTCAGCGACAAAGCTTCCTAGTTATTGGATTCCTGCTGTTCCTGCCGCTTCAATTTTAATTACTAGAAGTGCACAAATATTAATTATGAAAAGAAATAATATCTCATTAATTTGGATATTAACAACTTTAATATTATTTGGATTCTCTATCGCCTTCTATTTTTCTGATAGTTGGTTGACTTTAATTAATGATCCCGAAATGCCTGATCTTGCAAATCAAATAAAATTAAATGGTCTCATACTTAGGTCAAGGATTTTATTTACTGCTTTAACAATAATATCAACCATATTTATATTTAAATTCCCATTGAAATCATTACTTTTTTTTCAAATATTTTTCTTTATTGGTCAGTTTTTTTTGATGCCATCTATAAGAAAATTAGCTGATGATCTCAGGCAATTACCACTAAGAAATATCTCCCAAAAAATTGTCAATGTAAGATCTAAAAGAGAACCAATAGCAATGATTGGTATTAGAAAACCCTCATTACATTTTTACTCAAAACAAATAGTTTTTTATGAATCAAGTTCTGCTTCTGGGTTAGTTAATTTATCTGAAAGGTTTAATTTCGGCAAGAGAAGTAATCAATTAGATCAGCCTAACTATCAATCAGATAGTTTTTTAGTAGTGATTGATAAATATTCAAAAGAAGAAAAGCATTGGAATGAAATAAATTCACAAAAACTTGGGACTTACGGAATATATAGCTTACTGAGAATTAAAAGAAAGGATTTAAACTTTTCTGCAAAAAAATTTAAAGAAGTTGGAATAAAGTCAACATGGAAACTTGAAAAGTATGAAAAATTTTAGGAAAGTTTTCTTCTCTGTATAATATCTTTCAGGTCTTCAAGGCTGCAACTACTAGGTATACTTACTCCTTTTAAATCTTCATCTATTTCTAAATCTATAACTGAATCTTCTGTTAGAACACTTAAAACTTCATCTATACTTATTCCCATATCATTAGCCATTTCCGAAATAAGTCTTAATGTATCTCTCCTTAAAGAGATATTTATCCTTAGGGGGACGTATTCATTTTGGGAGTTAATTGACTTCATAAAGAAAATCTTAAGACATTATGTGGATTCCTGCATCTTATGTTTACAATTTTATAAGTTTCATGTATAGATTTTTTAGAAGTCTAAATTTAGTAATTGATGATTAAAAATAGCAGCGGAATTGTAGCAGTAGAGATGATTGTTGTTATAAAGAGAGTTTTAGCTACTAATTCCCTTTGTTTCTTATAAGCTTCCGCCATTAATATTGTAGAAATAGCACTTGGTGTTCCTGCCTGAAGCACTAATGCGGTTGTCTCTATTACCTCGAAATTTAAAATTCTACACAAAACATAAACAAAAATAGGTAAAATCAAAAGCTTTAAAATCAATGAATATTTAATATTCTCTTTGAATTGAAATATTACTTTTTTACTATTAGTAATTATGCCAAGCCTTGCGCCCACAACAATAATTGCTAAATATATGACAATTCTTGCAGGGATCCAAAGAAAGTTGCCAATTTTACTATCTAGATCAAATAAATAGATTATTAGTACTCCAATTATTCCCCTTGAAGCAGGACTATTAAAAATAGAGAATACAAGTTTTTTATAATTCAAAAAAGAATAATTTGCACTTGTTTTTTGAAGTAAATAAGGACCAAATATCCAAGAAAAGAGAGTAGTACCAAGATCAAATCCAATTGTAAAGTTGATGGTCTCTGTCGGTAAAAGCGCAATGGCTATAGGTATACCAAGAAAGGATGTGTTACCTATTAAACCTGCAAATTGTAATGAATAATTTGGAAATATATTTTTTAATGCTGGGATGTAATTAATACAGATAATAAAACAAACAATTGTAAAAAAAGCTAATACGGCTGAATTGATTAAATCAATATTTATACCAGCTTTTAAAAGTAAACCCATAACACTTATGGGGATCCCAAATTTAATTAAACTAATAGATATTTTTTCAGAGGCTAAGGGTTTAACTTTGCCAATAAAAAAACCTATTATTAAAAATGGAATAATATCGATAAATAATTTATAAATAGGCTTAAGTCGTAAAATTAAATTGTAACTTTAAATTAAGACTAATTAAATAGTGAAATTTAGGATTTTTAAATTATTTTCCAAACTGCATTTTCGGGAATAGCAGGACTCTTTGAAAAGTCTTCTGGTTCAGTTGTTATAACTCTCCAATTAGGAACCCTACAACTTACATAAGCTGGACTTTCAATTAAAATTCCTGGTTTCTCATCAAAGGTACATGTAAACCCCTCTTTCCAATGTCCATTACCATTTAAATTGCCTCTGAACCAAACCCAGCATTTTGTAGTTTTCAAAAAACTTTGCTTTAACTTACAACTGATAATAATTAATATCTTTCATTTTGTTTAATAAAATTTATACAAATGTATTTATCAATGAAACAAAATTATTTATTTTTTTGAAAAAGTAATTTTGAAAATTAAAATAAGCAGATTTAAAATAAAGGTAATGAGGTTTGCCAATAGGATAGGAGTTGATGAGATTTTATATCCATAAATAATCCAAGACAGTACTCCGGTTAAAAACATAATTAATGTTATTAAAGAAACATCTTCTGCCTTTTTTGTTTTAAGAGTTTTTATTAGCTGTGGTAAGAAGGCTAATGTTGTTAATATTGCAGCAAAATATCCAAAGAACTCAATATTTAAGTAAACATAATTAAATGTATTTATTTAAAAAATCTAAAGGTGATTTCATATTTTTAGAGTAATTAAGTATATCTTTGGAAAAATATTTATATATCACATCATTATTTTCATTCAATAATAAAAGTACAAGATCTTTGTGGTAAGTACTTAGTATCAATCATATAATCTTTCCAGTTTTTAAATATCTCAATCATATTATTTAATCTAAAAGTAGCCAACTCAAATGGTCTTAAATAGCCTTCTCCAAAAGGTTTTCTAAATAATTTACCTGAAAATTTAAAAACATTAAATAAATTAATTTGATCATTATCATTGTAAATTTGATTCGCGCCTTTATCTCCTGTATACCCTCTAATTACTTCTATTATTGTCTTTGAAGATCCAATTCCCATAAGCATAAGAGTCATATTAATCCAACCTCCTAACCCAATGTCTAAACCTTTTGAGGCTCCTACAAGTTGGTGTAATTGATTATTATTGACAACTTTAAGATTCTTTTCTGAAAAGCCTGTATATTTACAAAATTTTTCTTTACCTTTTTCATTCCCTATTGCAATAAAAAAAATATCTAAATTTTCAAGATTATTTGAAATTGCAAATTTTCTTAGATTAATAGCATATTCAAAACTATCAAAATCTCCTAATAAACCAACAAAGGCTATTAATTTATTCTTCTTTGAATTTTCAAAATGAAAATCATTAACCAAATTTGTAAGAAGATTTTTTAATTCTACGCTTGTCATGGAATTTACAAATACAAGTTAATTTATGCTCTTTTAAATATTCTATACATAAGTAAGTATAAAATTTTACATAAAAAGAGTTTTTAAAAGATTTAATTCAATCTTTTTTATTTTATTATTTTAAGGTAATCAATTTGAAGTTATGACTGTAGGAATTTACTACGCTACTACAACTGGAAAAACAGAAGACGTTGCAGATCGTCTTCACAATTTCATTTCATCTGCTGAGTCACCTAAGGATGTTTCAGATGTAGATGATCTCTCAGAGCTAGAAGGTCTTGATGGGATCATTTGTGGCATCCCAACATGGAACACTGGTGCAGACGAAGAAAGATCAGGTACTGCTTGGGATTCAATATTGGAAGATATTGGTGAACTTAGCTTATCTGGTAAAAAGGTGGCAATTTTTGGTCTTGGAGATTCTTCTACCTATACTGAAAATTATTGTGATGCAATGGAAGAACTTCATAGCTACTTCCAAAAAGCAGGTGCTGACATGGTCGGATATGTTGATAAGTCTTCTTACACATTTGAAGAGTCAAAAAGTATTATTGGTGAAAGCTTCTGCGGTTTACCATTAGATGAAGATAGTGAATCAGATTTAACCGATTCTCGTTTAGAAACATGGGCTTCGCAACTTAAAGGAGAAATTCCTTCTTTGGGTTAATTCTTTATAAATAGTCACAAAGCTCCAAATTAACTTTATTGGAATATGCCTTTAAAGATAATTTGGAGCTTTTTTGTAGCTTTTGATAGGCTTATTTAATCTCTTTCTTTACTTCTTGCTAAAAATTGTAAAGAATGATTCAAATTAATCAAGATTGGCAATAAATTAAATTTACTTATTTATTTTAATTTCACGTGTTACAAAGTTACGGAAAATCTGATGTTACCTATGACTGGTACGCAGGAAATTCTGGCGTTGTAGGCAGATCTGGCAAATTTATTGCCGCTCATGCAGCCCATGCTGGATTAATGATGTTTTGGGCAGGTGCTTTTGCTCTATTTGAATTAGCACGATATGACGCCTCAATTCCAATGGGATCCCAAAATTTGATTTGTTTGCCACACCTTGCTGGTATTGGTATTGGAGGTGTTGAAAATGGAGTTATCACTGAAACATATGGTATTACTGTGATAGCGACCTTGCATTTAATTTTCTCTGCAGTTCTTGGTGCTGGTGGTTTATTACATTCAAATAAATTTGAAGGTGATTTGGGAGATTATCCTGAAGGAAGTAAGCCACAAAAGTTTGACTTTGAGTGGGATGATCCAGATAAATTAACATTTATTCTTGGCCATCATTTAATCTTCTTAGGTCTTGGAGCAATTATGTTTGTTGAATGGGCTCGTATTCATGGAATTTATGACCCAGCTATTGGTTCAACAAGACAAGTTATTTATAATCTTGATATCGCAGCTATTTGGAATCATCAGTTTGATTTTCTAAAGATTGACAGCTTAGAAGATATTATGGGAGGACATGCTTTCCTTGCTTTCTTAGAAATTATTGGAGGAGCTTTCCATATCGCTACTAAGCAATTTGGTGAATATACTGAGTTCAAAGGTAAAGGTTTACTAGGTGGAGAAGCTATTCTTTCTTACTCTGTTGTTGGTGTTTCATTCTGTGCTTTTGTTGCAGCTTTCTGGTGTGCTTCAAATACAACTATTTATGCGGAAGATCTTTATGGAGCTCCACTTAAATTAGAATTCCAGTTTGCTCCTTATTTTACTGATACTGTTGATTTAGGAGAAGGTGCTTACAGCTCAAGAGCTTGGTTAGCAAATGTACATTTCTATCTAGGTTTCTTCTTCTTGCAAGGTCATCTATGGCATGCTTTAAGAGCTATGGGATTTGACTTTAAGAAAATTGGTCAAGCATTCGACAATATGGAAAATGCAAAAATTTCTCAAAATGGCTAATTAATTTAAACTTCATATATAAAACCTCTCTTTGAGAGGTTTTTTTTTGTTTATTATTTTCCTTTATTTTTTACAAAATGATTTCCTCTAAACATTAATTGCAAAGAAATTTTTAAAGAAGCTTATATTAATAGATATACATGGCCTAATACTTTTAATGGATATTCTGGTAAATGTATTTTTATAGAGAATGAAAAAACTTTTGAAGGAAAATTTAACTTCGATAATAAGTTTAAACCTCAAATAATAAATATCTCAGATAATAATGTATTGAAAAATATTACATCTCAATTATTTGAAGTCGCTATTCATAGAGTCAAAAGAGAATTTAGTGAGGTACATAAGAATAATAATTTTAAGTATCTGGCCGAATCTGATAAAGGATTGTTATTGCAAGTTTATGGTAAAAATGATGGTGATAAGTATAGAGTTAAAGAAAATAAAATTAATATGGTCTTTAGAAAAATTCATGGTGTAATAATCGAAGTATTTGTTGAAGAATTTATTGATACGGGAAATGGATTTTTAAGTAAGAAATATTCAAGTCAACAACTTAATATTGAAAACATGACTCCAAAATCAAAAAAATTAGAATATGAGGATAATTTTATAAATTTAGTAAATAGCAACATTTGGGTTCTTGAATCAAGAATTATTAAATTTCTTGATGAAAATAATAGAACACAAAATATGAAGTACTTTTTTAAAGAATTATCTTTAAATTAATTTTTAATTTTAATATTTTTTAATTAGCTATTAGGTTCTAAGATCTTTATTCAATTAGACGGAATCCTTTATCAAGAAGTTTTTGATAGAGTAACCTTGCTCTAAAAGCTAGAATTTGCTCCTCATTTTCATTGCTAATTACATGAAAGTAATTGTTATCTAACTTGTTCTTACTAAAACTAACGCATGTTTCTCCTGATCTTAAAGTCCATTTACCTTTTTCTGCTAAATGTTGCTTAGGACCAAGATCCCATGGACATTTCTCTGGATATTTTTCTCTTTTTGAGCCCATTTATCTATTAAGTTAACTATCCAATGATATACATAATTAGCAATAAAAACTAAACTTTGAAAAATTACTGATTTTTATTTGAAAATATTATTTTTATTTGCAATAACACAATAAAAAGGATCACAATTTAAAAAAGGTAAAAGTGAATTTTTTTGAGTAAATTTTCTCAATACTCTAGGCTTACAAAAACCATTCGAGGTCAAGATTTTTTTTACATAATCGATCCTCTCATCTTCATTTGAATAAGTCCAAATGTTTGGAGCTTTGTGCCAAAAAGCTCTGTTTGAAAACGAAATAATAAATTTCCCCTCATCTGTTAAAATTCTTGCAATTTCTTCGGTTATCTTTTCTGGATATTGTAAGTATTGCCAGGCAGCAACCATTAAGCAATAATCAATACTTTTATTGTCAAGTGGAATAGCTTGAGAGGTATTAAAATTCTGTATCCAAAAGTTATCAAAGGCTTTATTTTTTTTTAGTCCTCTTCATT
>GL947594.1:225853-232796 GCA_000218705.1 Prochlorococcus marinus bv. HNLC1 | reverse complement strand
TTATATTCGCTAGGATTCAAAGATTATAAAGAAACTCATAAAAGAAGAATAGTGATGAATTCTAATGCACCTTAGAGAACCATAAAGCACTACTATTAATAGCTGATCTACATAATAGATTTGCGTATTTGGAAAGATTATCGGGAAATACAATTAATTAAGGTGATATTAATGTTTGAGTTTTAACTAATTGCTATGTTGAAAATAAGAGCTCAATTCTATTAATTTAATTATGTTTTTAAATTACCTACCTAATGGCATGTCTGAAGTAGTAGGAATAACAATGGTATTCGCATTTTTAGTAGGAGTAATTTTAGCAGCAATGTTTACAGCAGATAAGGGAAATACAAAAAATTTATATACTAAAACTACTAGATAATTAATACATAATTATGTACAGATGTAGTGATGCCTTTTGAAATCTGATCTAAGTCGTAAGGAGATATATCCCTTTTTAAAAATGGCAAATCCAGATCAAAAAACGATATTACTAGAGCAGGCTTATGAGGAGATTAAAGAAATTTGTACTAAATTCCAAGAAGACTCTGGAGCTTCAGATATGGAAGTAAAAACTTTACTAAGAGAACTTGCTAGAGTTTGGGAAAAAGAAAATTAAATGACAATTTTATTTCTTTCATCAATAAATTGAAATACGACTGTCTGTATATCTGCAATAAATGCAATTAGCTCTTTACTTTTTTAAAATGATTTTTATAGAAGAATTTTCAAAATAAATGTGTGGAAGATTTGAACTAACAACTAATTTTGAAAAGCTACCAAAGATTCTGAAAAAAGACTATCCAAGAGGACTTGATACAAAATACGAAGCACAAAATTTAATAAAACCTACTGATCCTATTCTTGTAATAAAAAACGAAGGAAGAATTAAAACTACTTTTATGTCATGGGGGTTTATTTCTCCTTGGGCTAAAGACCCATTTGATAAAGGAAGACCAAGACCATTTAATGCAAGATCAGAAACTGTAGAAGAGAAAAAATTATTTAGTGGAAGTTGGAAACACAAAAGGTGCTTGATACCAGCAACAGGTTTTTTTGAAAAAAAATATCGTATTAGAAAGGATAATTATGAGACTTTTTGGTTAGGAGGAATCTGGAGCAAGTGGAGTTCACCTGATGGGGCTGAAATAGAGAGTTGTTGTATTTTAACAACTGAACCAAATACTCTAGTTAAACCTCTACATCACCGAATGCCTGTTGTTGTTCCTGATGGATATGAGGAACAATGGACAGAACAGGTTAAAGATGCTGATGAATTAAAAGGTTTACTTCCAATCATGATAGGTTGGTCTCCTGATGGATGGGTAGTAGAAGAAGTAAATAAAAAGCCTTCTGATCAAATGAGTTTGTTTTAAATGAAACGCTTGCGACCTGCATCACTTTTAGTAAGTAATTGACAGTCAATCTAAAATAATGGCAATTAGCTCCTTAAAAGTAACTAAAATATTATGAGTACTTACTTAGAAGAGCGAATTGAATGGTATGACCATAATTACAGGATGGGCACTCCTTTAATTAGTGATGCTCAATTTGATCAATTAGAGGCAAATTTATATAGAGTTAACCCTAAAGCTAACTACTTTACAAAAAAAACAATATTACCTTTGCCATCATTACCTAAAAATCGTATTGAAGAATTTATAGATGGATTAACACTTCAAACAAGATTAATTATTGAGCCAAAAATTGATGGCTGCGCAATCGCTATTCAATATATAGACGGAGAATTAGTTAAGGCTATAAGTCGTAAGGGTAAAGATCTTACAAATAAAATAAAAAAGATTCCTGATGTACCTAACCAAATTGCAATTAAAGGTTTATTCCAAGTTAGAGGAGAGCTCTTTTCTCCATCAGAATATGAACGACCAACTTATTCTCAACGACAAGCAGCCGCTTATATTAGGGCTGCTGATTCTAAAAGCGATCATCTTAGTTTTTGTTCTTTTCAGATAATTAATGGCAGATTAAACCAACATGAATCTTTGATTTATCTAAAAAAATTAAGCTTTACTATTCCAGAATATAAAAGTTTAAACTTTACATCTCAAGTTGAAATGTTTAGGAAGCAATGGGCTGATAAGAAACTATTTACTAACTATCCTACTGATGGAATAGTCGTCAAAATAAATTCTAGAAAATTACAATTATTGCGAGAAAAGTCATATGAGGTATATCCTTTCTGGCAGATGGCTATTAAAAATTGATGACTATTATTGAGAGCATTGCAGAAGAGATAGAAGAAAAAATTGAAAAAGCTTCGGCGGGTAAAATTATTAGACCCTCTGTTTTATTTTGTGGCTGTAATTCGCAATTAAAAAAAGATATGCACAAACGAGCGAAGCGATTGGGCTTAAACCCTGCTTATTCAATCAAACATCCAACTATCAAAGTTGAATTAAAAAATAATAAAAAAATTGAAACTGATAGATACAAAACTATAAGTATGGATTATGAACATTTTGAATTTATTTGTCGATACTTAGAGAGTTAAGAATATGAGAAGAGGATATTGGCTTATTAATTCCAATAGATCAGAAGTAAGAAGATTTACTGAAGATAGGGCTGATGAGGATCAATTCAATAAATATGTTTTTATTGATAATGGAAAAATTATTGGTGTGTTAGGTAAAGAACCGCCGCTACTACAAAGTAGAGAAGAATTTAAGATAGAAGAAGCCAGAGAGATATGGAAGAGACTTATTGCTCAGGGATGGAGAAGAACTAACCTCTTCGATTAAAGAGAAAAATAATTAATTTTAATTAGAAATAATTAACCTATTTAAAGAGCAATAGTTGACAGCTGATCTAAATTTAAAAGGGAAGCTCTTGTTTAATGGAATTATTTATTGCGATAGGCTTACCAATAGTTTTAATATTTGGATTAACTCTCCTTTTCACGTCAAATGGAATTCCAAGTTGGGTTCAGCAAATCATTAGAAATAATTCAACTCTATGGAATTTCGGTATTATTGCTATGACAACTATGACAGTAATCATTTACCTAGCAAAAAGATAAAAACAAATGAAATTAATAATTACTTTAATAATAATTTTGGGTTTGATCGCATTATTTTATTATCTTAAAAAGTTAAAGACTGTGATAGCTAATCTTTTTCCTTGGTTAGTAAAAAATAAGTAATGAAATTAACCGAAGAATTATTCCTAATGAATAAACAAAGAAATCGATTAAAAAGATTTCGAAAATATGAAAATATCGCATATAAAGAAAACGACTATATGGAAATAGATTTTGGTTATATTTTTAGAACTTCAACAAAGCCAGTTTGGAAAGGAAGCAAAATTGAAACCGTTGAAGATGGATATAAAGAATATGAGGAGATGCTCAAGGAAGGATGGAAAAAAACTAATTTATATAAAAGGAATTTGTAAAAATAAATTTAAATTGATTAATCATTTATTAAGGTGACAAAAACTCTCAATCATGAAAGCTAAAAGCACGCCTAATTAAATACAACATATATTCTTAATATATTCCTAGCTAATGTAGTTTTAAAAATAGATAAGCTCAGCTTATAAGAACTATGAGATTAAGTAATTATACTCACACTGAATATAACTTTTCGTTAAAGTATTACTAAGATTGCATTAGGAAGCGTCTTAGCTAAACAAACAAACGGTCAAATGAAAGAATCCAAAACAATTGAGAAGGAAAAGGTTGTAGCTGAAAAGCTCAACGGAAGATTTGCGATGATGGGCTTTATTGCTCTTGTTGGTGCATATCTAACTACAGGTCAGATTATTCCTGGTTTTGTATAAATGGATTTTATATCTAAGAATCAGGGATATTTTCCTTTAAAGGCAGTTCCTTACATTTTCTTTCTTGCAGTAGTTTTAAGTATTACTTCAACAATGAACACACTTATTTAAAATTTTTCAACTAAGATCGTTAAGAGTCAGCTAGTAGGGATACAGGCTGGCTTTTTTATTGTAAATAAATACTATTTAATAAATTTCCCTAAAAGAAGAGTTTATTATCTGCACCTCTATAAGTTATTCTGTTTGACAGCTGATCTAAATTGGATAAGTATATCCCTCTCATTATGTCTCTTAATAAAGGACAAAATATTATTAAATATTGCGTAATAACCTCTGCGGCAGCACTTGTATTAATTGCAGTGAATACAATTATAATTTCACAAAAATCAACTAAAAATGCTGAAATTTTAAGATAGAGATCAAAAATTTATCAAGCAATTTAGAGTCTCTAAAAAAAGAGATTAAAAATATATCGATTGACTTAGTTCCTTCAAAAAAGCAATCACAAAGGTGGAATAAATGTTTTAAAAATACAGTCCTTTGGTTTAACAAAAAAGGGAAAAATCTTGCAGAATTGGATAAAGAGACAAAAGAATCCCTAGCAGTTGCTGTATGCAATGGAGCTGTTTACGAACCAACTCCAAAAATGAAATAAGAAAAATTATACTATTACTAATAAAACTTTTTGATCAATAATTATGTATGGCATAGCAATTACATATGCAGTAGCTAGTTTGTTATTACTTGGTGGTTTTGCATATATAACTTTTAAAATGACCTCTAAAAAATAGTTATTATGTTGTTTGCTATCCTCAGTAGGAGATGGCAATTAAGAACTAATGAGAGAATTACAGCAAGACACAATTGACCAAATAAGAACTCATCTTATGTATTTGAAGCAAACAGATCTATTAAAAAATAAAGATATTCTTATGTGTTTAGATGTAGTGGCGAGAGAGTATGGAGGAGAAGTAGTAGATAAAAATTAAGTATTTTATCTGTTGTTTAAAAAATAGGTTCCGATTTAAATAGAAATAGCTACAGAGATTCTTATGCAGAAATCCTTTGTTAATTTCCTTTATTGGATATTGGTTAAGTCAGCAGAAAACTATTATGGGGACTCAATGAAGAAAGATCCCTATATTCCAGTTTATTTTTAAAAATAATTATTACTAAATAACAAATCGACTAGAGGAGGTTTATTATGACTTGCGGAAATCCTTTTAAACATAAAATTCAAAAAGTTATCAATAATTTTCTTGATATTTTCTCAGTTGAAGAAAAAATAACTGATGAACAGATGGAATGTATGCAATTTGGTATTTGCGATTATTCTCCAAAAAAAATTGAGGAGATTCCCTATTTTCATTTCTAAATATTTTTAGGATTAATCCAAATCTTTCTAAGTAAGTACTTGGAACCACACAATCATCAGAAACATAAAGATGAGGTAACTACTTGTATCGATAGTTGAAGTTGTTCTAAATTAGATGAATAAAGTTAATCTTCCATAGCGAAAATGAAATAAAAAAAGTAATGTATAAATTTTATACGATTATTTAATTTCAATAATTGGTGTGGTGGTTGAATATTATTTTGAATGCATTAAAAATAATCCGGGTAAATAACAATTTGTTGATAAGTAAATACTCATCAATTTTATTTGGATATTTGCTTAATATTTTAAAAGCAACTTTTCAAAATATGACTAACTTTGGAGCAGATACACCTTTTATTCTTCTAGCAAAAATAAAAGTTAAAGAGGATAAAGTTCATGAATACTTAAAACTTGCAGATAAAACAGATAAAGCAGTTGAAGCTGCTGAACCAGGGATGTTACATCATACTTTTGACCAAGATCCAGAAGATCCTCTTAGCTTTGTCTGGTCAGAGGCCTATAAAAATGATGATGCTTTTATAGCTCATTTAGCTAATCCTGCCGTAGGTTTATATTTACAAGAGCATCCAAAACTTGCTGATGATTTCACCGTTGAAGTATATGGAACGGTTGGAGATAAGTGTCTTGAGGTCATGAAAGGAACTGGGGTTCCCTTTAAGGTTTTTAATTCAAAATTAGGCTACAGCAGACTTTAATCAAATACGGTTGACAGCTAATCTAAATTAGAGGTGAAAGACCCTCTTTTTTATAGAAATACATCTAAATGAAACGCTTACTACTACCACTAATAGCTGCACTAGCTTTACCTACTGCTGTTAAGGCAGATAATGCTTATGGGTATGGTATGCAATTGTGCCAGATGATGAGTAGTGGAATGGACCCCTTTGCAGCTCAAAAGATTATAAGTAATTCAATAATGAATAATGTTCCACCCTCTTATCAAAGAGGTGATCCTTATGCACCATGGTCTCCAACAAGAACAACTGAAGGAGCAATTGCTACAGGTATAGCCTCAGGTATAGTTGATGGCTTTGCCGCTGCAATGAGAATGAATTCATTAAGGCCAGGAATGCAGCAAACTATGGAGGCTAATTGTCCAGATTTCTATAAATCAGCATCAAATTATCAATTTAGAAATAAAAAAATCAAAAAAAAGGTATGTAAATCGATAAGAGTAGACGGAATGATGGAGAGAAAATGTAGAAAGAAGACTCCACAGGAACTTGCAGCAGAAAGACCTCCTATCCCTATTGATAAAGAAGAGAAAGCGGAATTTTGTAGGATTAACCTTTACGAACCAAATTGTAAGGAATATTTAGATACAAAATTGAATGCTATTAGAAATCCAAATAGTACTAATCAACGCAATTATTCTGAAGCAGATGAATTAAAGAAATTTGCCGACTTAAAGAAAAATGGAATTATTACAGAAGAGGAATTTAATCAAAAGAAAAAACAAATTTTGGGCTTATAAATGAAATGCTCACTACTTGCACCGCTTGTTGACAGCTGAACTAAATTAGAGGGTATAAAAAAACTATTTTTTATGGATAAAAGATTTATCGCTAAAGGATAATGACGATTATTTGTCCTAAAGATTCTATTTTCCGATATTTTGTAAATGCTGGAGTAGTAATCATTTGGTTTTTTATTTTTTCCCATTTTATTCTCACTATTACACTCGATTCGAAATACTTATCTTCTGGTTTTTATATTTAGTTCCAATATTTTTTTATACTCGATATCTTT
>GL947594.1:186458-225753 GCA_000218705.1 Prochlorococcus marinus bv. HNLC1 | reverse complement strand
ACTAATGAGAGAATTACAGCAAGACACAATTGACCAAATAAGAACTCATCTTATGTATTTAAAGCAAACAGATCTATTAAAAAATAAAGATATTCTTATGTGTTTAGATGTAGTGGCGAGAGAGTATGGAGGAGAAGTAGTAGATAAAAATTAAGTATTTTATCTGTTGTTTTAAAAATAGGTTCCGATTTAAATAGAAATAGCTACGGAGATTCTTATGCAGAAATCCTTTGTTAATTTCCTTTATTGGATATTGGTTAAGTCAGCAGAAAACTACTATGGGGACTCAATGAAAAAAGATCCCTATATTCCAGTTTATTTTTAAAAATAATTATTACTAAATAACAAATCGATTAAAGGAGGTTTATTATGACTTGCGGAAATCCTTTTAAACATAAAATTCAAAAAATTATCGGTAATTTTCTTGATATGTTTTCAGTTGAAGAAAAAATAACTGATGAACAAATGGAATGTATGCAATTTGGTATTTGCGATTATGAACCAAAAAAAATTGAGGAGATTCCATATTTTCATTTCTAAATATTTTAGGATTACTCAAAATCTTACTGAGTAAGTAAGCTTGGAACCACTCAATCATCAGAAATATAAAGATGAGGTAAAAACTTGTATCGATAGTTTAAAAAGAAAAAAATTAATGTTCCATTAGTAAGAGATATTTTTAGTATTCCCAATAAAAATTATTTATATAAGAGCGATATAAAAAGAGAATTAGAGTTATTCTTCCCAGAAAATTTTAAACAGATTTTTCCAGAAAATAATTTTTCTCCAAGATTAGAAGAAGGAACTTTGATTTAAATATTTAAAGGAACTTCCATTTAATATTTAAATGAAACCCTCACTGATTAATCTAGAATGTTGAGAACCGTATCAAATTAGCAGGGTATATCCCTACCCATTATTGTCTAGATAATTTGTTTGAGAAAGTATAACCCTTATCTTTCTAAAGTTACTTCTTTATTATTTAAGTCATCCCCTTTAACAGCAAATAATCTGACAACATTATTTTTTGCAGATTTAGTTTGATTTAATATTGCTTCGAAACTATTAAATAAAGTGATATTTCTTGTCTCATCATATAGGCCTTTACACAAGGATATAATGCTCATTAAGGTTATACCAATAACCTTTAAAAGGTTAATAAATTGTCCAAAAGTAGAACTCAGAGACTTAAAAATTACTACTATATTTTTTAATATTAAACCTAAGAGTTCATATATTTGAATAAAGCTTTTAAAAAGAGAATCTAAAATATCAAGAATATTTCTAAAAACTAGATTGAAATCATTAAAAACTTTTTTTGAAAGAACATTTATTGTAGATTCTTTATTTGTTGAAAATATTTTTACTAAACCAAACCAAATAGAAAATGAGACAGGAAGGATAATTAAGGCTTTTAGCATTTAATTTAATTTAATTTTCTTTTATCTAATCAAAATTTGATTTGAATTACATCAAAATAATTACTCAATTTTAGAGTTCTATAACTAATGATTTATCAAATAATATTTTCTATCCAAAACTTTCTATAGAAATACCTTTAGAAAACAACATGCTGAAGACTAAATATTGACAGTCGATCTACAATAAAGGTCAATTATCTCTTTTTTATATGTCTATTGAAACAACTGTTTTAGATTTCAAATTAAGCAATACTTTTGAGGAATATGAAGCTCACATGAATGCAGCAGAGCAACAGGCCATGTTTAAAGAGATGGGCGTAAGAACTTTTTATATAGGAAAATCTTTGGGTGATCCAAAAAGAGCAACCGTAATATTTCAAGGGCCAAAAAATGTTTTATTTGATATTTTTAAAAATCCAGAAACAAAACCAATTGTTGAAGCTTCTGGGCATATTTATGAAGGGACAATAATAAATCGCTGGATTTCTGAATAATTATGAAATGCTAATAAACCTTCACTTAATTAATGGCTAAATCTTATTGGTTAATAAATACGAATAGATCAGAAGTAAAAAGATTTACAAAAAACGATAAGAGTATTGAGGGAGTATTCGAATATATGTTTATTGACTCTGGAAACATAGTTGGAGTATTAGGAAAAGAACCACCTGTAATGACGACAACAGTTTCTGTAGAAATTGAATTAGCTAGAGAAATTTATGAAAGATTACTTTCTCAGGGTTGGAGAAAAACTGAAGAAGTTTGGACGGAGAAAAAAAGTTAGGGATGCATCTTTTAGCTTAAAAAATCAGTTTCCTTACTGAAATAAAAATTAGAGATATCAAATTAGTAGAGTAAAGATTTTTTGCTGCAAAAATAATATTATTTTATTTAAAAAATAGTAGTTAAAAATAGAAAAAATAAAATAGTTTTGGTTTTAAATTTTCCATAACATGATAAAAACATACTATATTCTTAACGAAATATAAAAATATTCTTAAAAACGACTTTTAAAACTAACTATAACAATTCAAAACTTTCTTAAAAGTCTAAGAGGGCATACCCAAAAAGAATTCTTCCATTAAAGACTAAAGAAATAATAAATAATCTAAAAGGCTTAAAAAGATTAATAAACTCTATCTATCCTCAAAAATGTTGCAAGAAAATTATAATTATAAATAATAATTCGGCAAGAACAATCAATCAATGAAATATCATAATATTGGTCTACTGTTAGCTGTAATTTTTTTAGCTATCATTCAAAGATTAATTCAATCAGTAAAACTTTAAAATGAAAAATCTTCTAGCAAGCACAAGATCAAAATATCTATTTGTTTTAGGCATATTAGCTATAGGTATCGGAGTTATTTCAAAAAAAGTAATTAGCTATCCAACAGAATGCTCCCCTATTAATAATCAAGAAATAACCTTTTTATTTAAAATATAAAATAGTAGTTTTATCATATTTGTGATTATTAACGGAGTTTTATTATTTCTGGATGAATATTTCTTATTAAAAAATTACAGAAAGAACAAATAGATATTTATCTTCGAATCATTTGATAAATAGGTTATTTATAAATATAAAATAGCCTTATTTTTAATCAAATTATAAATAAGGAAGTATTCAGGAATCTGTTCTTTTGCTATGAATAATCAAATGCAATGGCAGACAAATAAGCATAGGAATCCCATCTATTACTAAAAAAGTATTCAAACTCATCAATCTATTCCTTCTGGGATATCCCAATTAAGCGTTATCGCTATTATTATTGAGTCCTTTTTCATATCATCCATTTCTTTTATGAACTATTATTGTAATAAGCAAGTTCTTCTGGATCATCAGAGCAAAGAGCATAACCTTTGTTAGCGGCAAGATAGATCCTATGCATTCTGTAAGAACTTAAAGTCATTAAAAAATGATAACAATCAGAATTTTAAAAAGTATAACTTTATAAATCTAGATACTGAAAAATTTATAAAACAGGCTAATATTCATGAAAATTAAATATTTTAAAATGAATTCAGCTTTAACAAAAGTATCAAATTTAAAGATTAATAGATCATCAAAAATTGCTTTAACTATTGCTTCTTCAAGTTTCTTTTTATATGCACTAGGACAGGCACCTATTTTAAAAAATATTGTGGCAGGAGCATTTTCTTGTTCTGGATAATTTAAAATGATATTGGTTGACAGCTGATCTAAATTAGAGGGGAATATCCCCTCTTTTTTATGAAATATTCTAAGAAAGAATTATATATTATCCAAAAGAAAAGACCTGATTTAATTCGTAAACCTGATCCATCAACAAATACAGCAATAATTGCATTTTTGAGAAAATATAATGGAGTTTCTCAAATCCCAAGAGATATCACATCAAAAGAATGGATTACATTGAGACAACAAACATTAGATAATAGAGATTTTCCTAAATTTCAAACTGATCACTTTAATGAGGTGATTGAATATAATCAAAAAATAGATAAGAAATTAGAAGATCCTGAAACGCAAAAAGAATTAGATTTTCTTATTAAAAAATATGCTATTACTGAAAGAATAAGGCTATATATTAATCCACTTTATTTGTATACAAAATATAAAAACAAAAAAATAAGAATAAAAAAATTCTATAAAATAAATCTACCTATCTGGATATGGATAGTTTTTTATGCATTAATAGTTCTTATTATTATTAGTTTATAAGTATAAAACAATTAATAACAACTCCAAAATTTATATTGAGGTTTTTCTTAAGAGAGAATATTTTTTATTCACTATTCCCACCTTTAAGGTGTATCTCGATACATCTAGTAACACATTCTTTATGTCCATTAATGATGCAACATTCACTAATACATTCAAAATAAGAATCTACATGATCAATTTCATCTTTATTATTTAAAGAAATTAAATGATTATTCATTAAAAAATTTTTATGTTGAATAAATTTATACCATGATTATTATTATTAAATTATTTATGTAAAGAATTTCCTAAAAGTTGGGTATTAATTACTATGAACTTTTTAATAATTATCTTCAATTAACAGGTTTAGCTCTTTTGGCTTTGCGAACTATATGTTTATTACGAGAATACTTCTTTGACAAATAGGAAAGAGAAAAAAGAGCTAAGAAAAAAATTAATTTAGCCAAAAATGGAATTTGCACACTTTAAGATTTTCTATAAATATTAGATTAAACTCTAAGAATTCTTCAAATCTCTGCATTGTTTTTTTACTAATTGAAATAGTGAATACTAAATCTAATTGATAAATAAACATTTAGAAAATTTACTGATTAGTTTATTTAAAATATTAATAAATACAATTTTATGATGAAACTGAATTAAATAAACTTTCATTTATAAATTCAATATCCATTTAATATATTTTTTGTATAAGCCTCTTTCTCTAAATTTTCTCTTTCTACATTTATCAACTTCATCTAATAAAAGATCTTCTGATAGTTTAATATTTTCTAAACCTTTTTGACATTCAACATGATATTTCTCATGAATATTGACTAGTTTTTCATAAATATTTGAGCCAAAAAGTAGCCAACTTACAAAACCAGAAAAGATTAAAAAGTAACTCGACTTAGATAATATTTCTTTCATTAGCAGAAAGTGGAATAAGATTTAATTATCTAAACATTTCATTCTCAAAATTATAAATAATTAAGCACATCATGTTTATTCTGCAATAAATTGAGTCAAAAAGTAAATCCGCATTTACACGGATTTACACCATGTAACTATGGTATTAGATTCAACTTGTTGAGTAGGAGGCAATCTTTAATGATTGATGATCCACCTGAAATTTAGCGTATTCCCGAGAATGGGATTATCTTGAGAAGCCAAGTTCATCTTTAAGTCTGATAAGACTTCGCTTTATAATTACTAGCGATAACAGGAACAATAACTTTCAAGATGTATCCCAGTATCCTTACAGTTAAAAATCATGAGTAAATGAGATTTAAACTGTGAATAAAATATCTTAAAAGATAAATCATATATCTTAAAAGAAGAGAGCCATTCAAAATGGCTCTCTTTTTTAAATAATTATCAAAGTTTAATTAAATCACCTTTTTAAGTTTGAAATTCTTTATTCTATGAAAATCATAAAAAATGATTAGCTATATAGTCTTATTAAACATATCAATTCTTAGTTTTTATTTTAATGGCTAAAATAAATTATTTTAGATATCTAATCTATAAGCAATTGCGACAGGTAAGTAACTAAAAAACTTTTAATAGTCCATATTGTAATCAGATGGACTTCCTGTCAACGAGCAAACAACTGATTCTTCCATTTTCATTTCCTTAATTCCTGCTATTTGTCTACCCATTTTTTTTAAAACATCAATGTCTTTAATGGTCTGACATCGAGCAATTATTTTGCCCTTATTGTCGTAGCAATTGTAGTAAATCATATCTAAAAAAGATTTAGAATTTGTTGTCGGATAAAGCCGCTTTGTTTGCAACTATCTTATCGACATATTTAAATTCTAAGTCAGCCTAAAAGTTTAAACTTTAAAAAAATGTTCCTCTTCCCGTACCAAAGACTTCCTCTTACCTCACTATAAATTTGATTTAAAAAGAAAGATAATATAACTATGAATTAAGGAGGTCTAAATGAAATTATTCAACCAATTCACAATACTCAAAAAAAATTTAAGAGATATTGATTACTTAACTAGAGAAAAAGTTGATTTTTGGGAAAAAGAATGTAAGGAGCATCCAACTCAAAAGCACTGTTTAGTTTATTGCGATTAATAAATATTTCTAAAGTAGTTTTACTTTTTTTCTTATTCGTTATGCCTAAAAGGATATTTAATTATATAAAAGAAAATTTTATGACTAATTTAAACCTTTAAATTCTTTTTTGGAAGATTTTATTAATCTATTTCGGCACTATAATACTAGAGATCTACAAAATATTTAAGCAACACTATTAATTTTAAGTTTAGATCAAAAGATCATTAAATTTTTTCATAAATTAATTTGTTTAGCATTATTAGCTTTTCTAATCACTTTTCTTAAAATATTATTTTTAATTGAAAGATCAGAAATACAATAAAGAGCTAAAAAGAAAATTAACTTTGCAAACAATGAAATTCGCATAAAAAATAACTTTATATTTTAATAAAAGCAAATATCAAAAATTTGTCCACTATTAAAAAAAATTTTGAGAGCTTAGTAAACTTTTTTGGATTTGCTGAAAATCTTTGAAATTTGATATGTGAACTAAAATGTTAGATTCTTTCAATTGGAGCCATTGTTAATCCTTGACTTTGTAGTTGATGATGATACAGCTCTGCCTGCTCAAAGGGGCCTCTCCAAACTTCTGCCGAACCTTCACTATCCACTTCGACGGCGAGTTCCCAGGACCTTTCTTTACTCATTCCAGGGATGATTGCCTGAAGACAATTTGCTACATGTTCAAAAGTATTAAAATCATCATCAAGTACGATAACTCTTGCCTCAGGATATTTTTTTTTAGTTGTCTTTGGATCTAATAAAGTACTATTTCCAATTGAACATGTATTAAAAATTTCCATAATAAATTCAATTAGGCAATTTAAATGTATTTTATTACTACTTTAAAATTAGCTTTATGAGACTTTGAGTCTAAATTTTTACTTTTAAGTCCAGGAGGAAATTACTCCTATAAGATTTTTGGAAAGTAATCATATTTAGTTTTTAATTAAAAAATATCCTACACATTATTTAATTAATTTATGCAAATATTAAAAAAATTTTTATCAGTAATAAATTATTTATTGATTCTTATTTTAAATTTTTTGCGGCATTACCTTTGGCTCTTAATATAAGTACAAAAGAGAGAGCAACAATAATCAATCCAATGTCTAGTAATAAGTGTAAATTCATTATTAATGTAATTTATGACTAACTAACTTAAGTTTAAAGCAAAAAAGTAAGCAAAATAAATAAGATAAGATAATTAATTTTCAATTGATTTAATTACTTTTTATTGTTATAAGTGGCCTAAGGACAACTCTTTTTTTCTTAAGGGATATGCCTAGCGGTTTCAAGGTTAACTCCGCACTCCTACGCACGAGAGTAAAAAAACCTTTTTTATTAATGAGAGTTTCTTCTAAGACAGTAAGTCTTTTACTTAATATTGCTCTAATAATTTTTATTTTTGTTGTTTGATAGGAACTTTTCAAGAAACCTAAGTAAAAAATATTTTTTAACAGCATTATTTTGTTTTGATCTAGCCTTGAAGTAATAATCTTAAATAGATTTCTATTTCTTCTTGAATTTTTAAAGAAACAATTTTCTTTATGAAAGGTGTTTTCTCAAAATAAATTTCAACGATTAACCCTTTATCTATAAACTTATATTCAAAACATTCATCTTAAACCTAGTATTTCTTATAGGATATTTTCATCTGTTTTATTGGAGCAAAGCGACCAAAAATAATCATCTATGATTAATTTATATTTATAACAATCTTTATTTTCATTAAGCTCCATCAAATTTTTAGACAAACCTATTACCAATCTTTTCTTTAAAAATTTTTAAGATACCTTTTTATAGATTAAGGTAAGATTATTAGCGGGCATTTTTATAAGCTGTTTTTGTTGGAACCCATTAATTATTGCTTCTTTATTTACTTTCTCCAAATTTCTAACACCCCAATCATTATTTTGAATCTTTAATGACTTATCAAATAATTCATTACTTTCACTGATATGTTTATCTTCAATTTTAAAAGGTCCATATAAAATAAGAAATTTTCCATAATTTAATAATTTTCCTGATTCTTTAAATAATGCTTCTGCACATTCCCAAGGTGCTATATGAATCATATTTATAGAGATAATAACTTGTAAGGCATCTAGTAATTTGAGGGTAATTGGCCAAGGACTTTTTGTCACATCAATGTCTAATGGTTTAGGCATTTTAATATCTAATTTTTCATGAATTTATCCATGAAATAATACTTTTTCTATGTTCTAATTCAGGATCACTTGTTTGCCATATTATTTCCGGAAATCTTTTTTGGAATTCAACTCCATGTTCGCCGCTTCCACTACCAATCTCTAAAACCAAACCTTTTTTTAAAGGAATTTTGGATAAAACATCTCCAATATAAATTTTATTTCTTTGAGTAGCTGGAAAAAAAAGTCTATTGTCCAATAAAAAATGGGGAATTTGACCTTAATGTATATCAGCTATCAATCATTTTTTTAAAGGTTCAATATTTTCAACAATCTTTTTTAAATCCTCTAACATTTTCATTTTACCTATATTAATCATTTTTAATGTATCTTCATACATTTTTATTTGAAGATCTGCTGTTCTAAGCCCATTAACTAATCCCTTTCCTTCCTCAGGCAGTGAATCAATATAATATTCGGAATTATCAATATTAAGAATAGGACGATTTTTGTTTGAATCCATTTTTTAATTTAAAGACTCACTAATTATATAAGTAAGTTTGACACCGCATTCGACAAGCAATTAAATTTGTTTCCTATTAAATATAAAATTAGTGACTATTAAAAACAAGAAACCCCTTTAGAAATTCCAAGTGCTAAAGGGGTTATTAAATTGATTTTTACTATATAAAACCAATCTATGTCTTGGAGTAAACGTAGAGTTAACTCTTTAGAGGTTTGGCCTAAATTAATTTATAGCAAATAAATTTAAGAATTACTGATGCAGTTAAATTAAGAAGCATTTTATTTATGAGCATTGATAAATAAATCCATATTTTTGCATCCATTTAATTTTGATTGTAGATAACTCACTTTATAAAAAATAAATTATTAAGTGAGAGAAGAATCTTCAGCCCATTTTTTATGTTTCTTTTCTAAATCTTTTAATGAAATTCTTTGATAAGTTAACTTTAAATAATGAAGATTAATATGATCTTTTGATACGACCATATCATCGGAATAGAAATTAAATATATTTGATTTTATCATTTTCTTATGTTTAAAAACGGTAGCGGAATTTGATTATTTATATAAGATGATTTTTTATAAAACCTAATAAATTTAATCTTTATTTAGTATTTTGAGAAACATTTGAAACTTTTTTTAAATCTTAGTTTTCATTTCTTTCCAACCTTTTAACTTTAGATTTCTCCAAAGATTAACTGCTTCATTAACTTTAAGTATCTCTTTTTCCTTAATAATAAAATCAATTTCTTGATCCTTATTTACAATCTCATCAATACAAACGATAAACATTTTACCTGAATTTGGCTGAGACTTGTAAAATCGCAAAATATTTTTATTTACTGGGTTTTGCAACCACCCATCTTTCATTTTTTTAAGCATATTTGTTAATCTAATCAGAAATTAATCAATAATTATTTGAATTAGATGGGTTAACCGCCATTTAAAACTTAATTAAAAATAAAACTATTAAAAATTATTTAGATTTTATAAAAGATATTTAATTTAAATCAAAAATTTCCTCAATTTTCCATTGATTTATATCCTGATTTATCTCAACTAATCCAATTTTAGACATTTTAATTATCTTATTAAATTTAGGTAAATTAAAAATCAATTCTTTTTTTTCTTGTATTCGATGATTCCCATAACACAAACTAATGTGAGGGGAATAATTATTATCTAAATCAAATTTGTTCAATTTATAAATATTTTGTCTTAGTTTTTTTAGAGGTAATGAATTTTTTATTGAAAGATAAAATGATTTAAACATTTCTTGTTTAAAACAATATCCATCAACGTGCAACATGATCGAAGAATTATTTTCTCCAAAAGATCTCAATTTATAAATAAAAGTTTTATCAATATTTAAATAAGGGCCTGAAAGAGTAATGTGCAGATCAAAATATGGACTAATCAATTTACTTTGAACTTTATCTTTTATAAAGTTTAAGTATTCTGTCTCTTTGGGAGGGAATAGTCCCCATAAATAATAAGTTTTCTTCTTAATCATTTATTATTTATAAAAAGTATCTATAACCTCCTGCTCTATTTTATTTCAGCTTCAAATTATAACCATCTTAAAATTCAACAAATACTTCAAAAAATATTTAAAAAACACTTGACGCCCTAATAGAATCATAACTATAGTATTAGTACACATGTATTATTCTAATGACTTTAGGAGGAGCTAATGTTTGGACTAATTTTTCTTACGGCAGTCGTACTGATACCCCATCTGGTTGCCTACTCAACCCAGAAGGTAGTCGTCTAATTTTCTTTGATAAATGTAAAAAATCCCGAGTAAACAATATCAAAGTTTTTACTCATCTTTTCTACACAAATCATCTTGGAGAACCAGCTGGACTAAAGAATTCAAGATTACTTGATCTTAATTGTGCATTTGAGACATGGGATGAATTAGTAAATAATGGCTGGACTGAAGTACAACACTATTTTGGATAAATAATGAAAAACATCAACCCAATAGAAAAAAAAATTTCTAAAGAAAAAAGAATAATTTCTCTAACCGAACCGTCAAAATTATTAGCAGATTTTTTTAATGGTGTTGTTATTGAAGTTGAGGAAGAATATGTACATGAACCATAAAGAATTAGTCGATCACGTATCTGCAAGTTTAATTAAAAAAAGCGGAAAATTAGAGAGCCGAAAATCATGGCTAACGATGAGAAATTATTTACAACAATTAAGTGATGAGCAACTCAACGCAATTTTAAGAGATTCAGCTTAATTGCTTATAAAAAACTCTTGGATAAGGAGTTTGTCCATCAATTAATGATATATCTAATGATTTTCATATGTTCATTAATGCATCAATAGCAAATACTTGGCCAAGTGGAACATTTATAAATTTTTGAAATTCTTCAGTAGATATTTCTTCTTTTGCTTCCCAAATACAGTAAGTTGGTACTTCTCTGAATTATTTTCAATAATATGGGATGTAAATCATAGACAACAGCCAATTACTGATACCAAAAAAATCATGGAAGATAATAAGAATTTTTTTTGTTCTAGAAAATAATGAGGATGCTCCTTTTAATTACCTTAAATTCTTAGATAAAAGTATTATTTTTTATTTATTAATGGTCGTAGGCATACCCACAACAGACGCAGCTACTACATAAATAATCGCTGGTTCATTACCAATGTTTTCTACAAAATGTTCTTCTCCATTATTACTTTCTATAAATGATTGTTTTGATGAAAAAATATTAATATTATCTCCTCTTGTATGCTTTAAATCGCCTTGCGCGAGATAAACAACCATTGGTGCTGGATGGGTATGTATTGGGGTTTTCCCTCCTACAGGAATAATCACTTTAAAAAACCTAAGCTCAGCTTGCTTCCATTTAGGATAGGAGATCTTTTTACCTCCAAGACCTTTTGTACTCTGAATTAATGGTATTACTTCTATCTTTTCTTCAGCCTTAGAAATTTCTGAAGGTATAAAAATGGATGAAATTGTTATTGCTGAGATAAGCAAATTTCTTAATCTTTTCATAAATTGATCACGTTTATAACATCTCTAGCTTAGTAAGGTTTCAAGAATTTTTGTCGTTCTTACTCCAACCAAACATTTTTGCCATTCGGCCTGTTCTCGCGAAATAGATAATTAATAAACAAAAAAGTATAAATGCTGCGATATTTGGAATAATTCCTCCAATAATTGCAGATTCCGATAATTCCATTCTAAGAAAAGAGAATTTGCCTAACTAATTTAAAATAAATTTCAGATAAATTCTTATCTCCAATTTCTTTTATAAGCCTCTACACATTCTGAGTCAGTCATCATTTGCCTTACTTTTACCTTGCATTTTCCCATTTTTATAAAGGGTGCCCCATGATCAAAAACTTTTGTTGTATCGTCAGCCTCAGCAATAAATACACCCGTTCCATTATGCAAATCATGCAATCTGTAAAGAATTTTAAAACCTTCAAAATCATCGCCTTTAGCGCCATTATCTATATATTCAGCAAAAACTTTGCAGGTTTCAATTGTATTTTCCTGCGAGGGGAATTCCCATTCTCCAAAAAACAAAGCCATAGTAAATTAAATTTTTTTAAAATATAAACTATTAAAAGTTAACGCAAACTAATTGTCTTAATATCATCAATTATCTGATAAAAGAAAAATTAAAAACTGCAAAAGTTTTGTAAATATTAAATTTCTAGTTAAATATTAAAAAATTTTACTTGTTCATTTCTAAAAATCTTACCAATGGAATTTTCTTTCTTTTCTCTATATTCGTTTAGAAAAAAAAGCATTGATCCAAAAAGTACCAAAAAGCTTATTAAAGCTATTCTATAAAAAAGATTATCAGACATATCAAAAAGATTTCTATTTATCTAATTTAAGATTAATTTCAACAATTACCTATTCCCAACAGAAAATAATACCAAAAATTACAGTTTTGCTACAAAACTGTAAAGAAATACCTGTAAATATTCAAAAATTATTAAAAACTTTACAATCTTTAATATTAATGTTATATTTCTTTACATATTAAACACTTGGTCAAATGGAATCAAACAAAGACATTTTTGATAAAGCAATTGGACGCCCAGCGATGATGGGATTCTTACTGCTTATGGGTACTTATTTAGTAACCGGTCAACTCATCCCTGGATGGTTCTAATGGCTAGTTCAGTTTCAATTACAACAGAATCCGGTGGAAGACAAAATATCTTCCCAACAGAAGTCAAAACTCAATTAGTTGAAGACTATACAAGTTATCCTGCAGAAGCTGAGAAAGCTAACGGAAGATGGGCAATGCTTGGATTCATCGCTCTAATAGGTGCTTATGCAACTACAGGACAAATAATTCCTGGGATTTTTTAATAGCTATGGAACCTCTTTCCTTAGAGCTTTATAAAGAATTAGTTAAAAGCTATGAGTCCTCTCAGTGAATTTTTGGTTTTAGTAATTGCTTCTACGGGTTTTATAATTTTTTATTCCATAAAGCAATTTCAAGAGTCAAACACCTCAAAATTATTCAATACAAATTCTAAATAAATGGAAAACTCAAACACAAAAACAAAAACAATCGAAAAAGAAAAACTTGTTGCAGAAACCCTTAACGGGAGATTTGCAATGCTTGGCTTAATAGCTGCCTTGGGAGCTTATTTGACAACAGGACAAATAATTCCTGGTTTTGTATAAATCATGAAAAAAAATATTAATAAAAAATATGCTGAATTACTGATCCGAGCTCAAAATGCCACCAAAAGGAATGAAGCTATTTTTTTAATAAAAAAAGCAAAAAAGTTACAACTTAAACTTGCGTTGGCAATTTAATTTAAAGTTTTAGTAAACGTAGATAGTTTTAAAAAATAGTTTTACATATAAATCCTGACATTGTCTTTAGAATAATAGTAAAGACCTCCTTTCTTACTAAAGTAATAAGTTATACCTTTATAATTAGAACTTCGAAATATATTTAACCTTCTAACATGTTGATCATAATCTTTAGTCAATAAACTAGGATTATTTTCTATAATTTCAAATTTATTTTTAGAATTTTTGTAATAATTTAAAAGAAAACATACTACAAAAACTAAAAATACTATTGTTAAAAGAATAGTTAATAAATAAGTCAACAAATTTAGTAATTAATATATCTTAAAAATTAAATTTTAAACCTAAACATATTTTTTATTATTAAATGCAGATTCTGTCTGTATTTTTAATCTTTCAAAATAATTTTGCTTAACTTGACTTGATTCTGAACATTTAACTCCATATAGAAGTCGAGCATCAATATCTTCAAATAACTTTCTATTCATAAAATTTAATTTAATAGTATCTAAAATTCTTGCATGATTAATAATCCAAAATTATCAGCACTTAATAAATTTTTATACTATTAGTTACAAATAATCTTAATTTGCTTTTATTTGTAATTTAATTAACAAATCACTTTATCTTTTTATATTTGCGATTATTTTTCAAATGTTTATCTAAATTATAAAATCCAATCTTTAGAACTTTATTTTGTAAATTCAATAAGATAAATAATATTTTCAGTTGGATAACCTTTTTTAAGCCATTCTCTAAATTCTTCTGAAATTGCATTATATTCTCTTAACTGATTATCTTTTGATAGATAATCCTGACGAAGTCTTACATAGTTTATAGAATTTTTACACACCTCAATAACATTTTTATTGTGATTTTTTTCGTCCATAAAAAATAAACTTTATTTTCATGTTAAGAATCATCTGTGAATTAAACATGTAAATTAATCACAATTAATTAGTGTAATTAAAAGAAATTTTGTACTTTATGAAAAACATTAAAAGCTATTTTTTACAACTAATTTATAAATAATTAAGCCCCAAATGTTAACAAATGTAAATTAAGAGATTTTAAAATTTGAAGCATTATCTTTATAAAACTCAGTTATACACTGGTTTAAAAATATGAAATTAATTCTAAATTAAGTATTTAAACTTATCTTTATTTTTAGAGCCTCAATTAACAAAAATATTAATTAGCGTTTATTTAATTAAAAATTAGTTTTTTGTCTCACGCAGTAAAAATTTACGACACCTGTATTGGATGCACTCAATGTGTTAGAGCTTGTCCTCTAGATGTTTTAGAGATGGTCCCCTGGGATGGTTGTAAAGCAGGTCAAATTGCTTCTTCCCCTAGAACTGAAGATTGCGTAGGATGTAAAAGATGTGAGACTGCCTGCCCAACTGACTTTTTAAGTATTAGAGTTTATCTTGGTGATGAGACTTCTAGAAGTATGGGTCTAGCATATTAAATTTTTATTCGACTAGGAAATATAATTTATATCTTCATTAATAACATTATCAATTTATCCTCTACGATCTTTCTTCATTAATAAGACTATCAATTTCATCCTCTACGATATCTCTTATTTCTTCTACTGTATGCCTTCCATCATATTTTTCAAAAATATAGATACCTGCAGCGAATCTAAGATTGATGTCATTTAAATCAATACCTAAATTTCTTATAAATTCCTTACATTCAGAAAAAGTTGGATTCTTCTCCTTTATAAATAGATTAAATTTTTTTCTTAGTGTTTTTGTCCACTGGTGATTAAGGTTAAGCTCTTGATTTTCCATAATTACTAATTTTATATTGAAAATTTCTTAAAGATTTAAATTATTGAAAATATTCTATAGCTAAATTGAAATTCGATCTACAAACAAAATGTCTTGTGCGAAAATAGTATCTGGTTGTTCTTCCTGATTAAAAAAAGAATCGGCTTCACTTTGAATTCTTCTTTTATAAACATCTTTAACATATTCAACTTCTTTTCTCTCTTTATTGAGAATTGGGAATTGGGAAATTTTTAAGTTCACTTTTATTAACTCAATACTAATATTGTATTTCTAACTACTCCAAAAAATTAATGACAGAAAATAAGGTTCGGTTTAATGAATTAAATTGTACGGATAAAGGATCATCACTAAAGTCTTATATTTGTTAAATCGTCAAATAAATTTATAAATAGCTTTAGTATTTGTTTAATTTAAATTTTAAAATTTAATCACTTTTTAAAGATCATTTTTATTAGATTTCTAAAAGATTCTCTAGACTTTTTTAAAAGTAATTAATTATGATTTCATCTTCAAAAATGGTGCAATAAAATTATACTCATTCTTATTAATTTAAATACAATTTATTGAAAAGTAATCTAAATTAGAAGAGTACAAATATCTACTTGTTATGGGAAGCAAATTCTTAGAGTGGTGGAAAAGGCATCGAAGAGTAGTTACCCTTGGAGCTTTTTTAATTTTATTTTCTATGTATTTATCACCAGTAATTAGGGAAGCAAAATACAAAAATGATTGTATAAATAATTCAAAAAAGGGACTTTTATCTGTCTGGAAAAATAATGAAGCAGAAAAAGATATTGAAGAAAAATCAGGTTTGCCTGTTGAAGAGTTTGTAAAGATCGAAGCCTATAGAAATTGTAATCATGCGAACTAAATAAAATGATAATTATAAATTATTAGTAAAAACTAAATATCTAAGAGATATACCTTTCTTAAATAAATATCATTTTAAAATTTATAGCTCATTAACTCTATATCTATCAATTCATAAAGAATTTATATATGGAACAAGATTATTTTTCAGGAATGATGCTGTCAATATAAATAATGAAAGTATAGTTAATTGAACAATAAGCCAAGCCAACAATTTATAATTTGGATTTTTTGTAAAAAGAGAAATATTTTTTGTAATCAACGAATTTAGATGAATAACTTCTTTTTTTTCCTCTTCTTTTACTTCTTCTTGTATTTCGTTTATTAGTTGATCATCGGGAGGTTCTTTATCTTGATTCGAAGCTTTCTCAAGAAACTCAACAAACTGTTTTTGCTTATCGGAAAGTTCATTATCAGGTTTATCCATTTCATTACTTTATTTATTGAACTATCAGCTTAGTTTTAGTTTGGCCTGATGTGAAGGAAATTTTTAACAACTTTATGCAGAATATGTACCATCAGTTTCTCTTCTAGCTTTAGCTAATATAATTTCATCAACAATTTTTTCAATCATATATCCAGTTTTTATCCCATAGCATTCCTGTTTAAGACTATTTTTGAAATCACTTTGGATAACGTAACTATATTCACAACATTCACATTTCAAATCTATTTTTTTTCCCTTATATACTTCAAGCGCTCTTTCAAAAATCCATCTTTGAAAAATAATATTCTCCCATTTATCAAAATCAGACCATACTTCAAAATCATTTTCAAAAGTAGAAATTAATCCATCAACCTCATTAAGAGAGGCTAAGAGAGAATCTTTTCTTGGATTCTGTTTTTTGCCAATTAATTTTATGGAATCCTGAATCATTAGATCAAAATCTTTAATTTAGTTTCAAAAAAACAAAACAGAATTTAGCAGCATGAGCATTTATTTTCTGATTCAGGATGAGCAGAGATTAAAGCATCTGCTATATCTCTTAGCATGTCAGCTACATATTCAGGTGGACATTGAAACTCATTTATGAAGTGGACACTTTGCTTTGCCATTTCAGTATATGCAGGAAGTATTTGATTATCGATCTGTTCTTGAGTTGGTTCCCATTTTGCTTTACGAGTGTTAGTCATTTAATTATTGAATATTTATCACAATACTTTAATAATAAATAATAACTACATAAAATAAGCATTTCAAAAATGAATTGGAAAATATAAAAAGTTACAAACCTTAGAAAAAGTTTCCTTAATAGAAATAAATTTTTGATATTCTCTGAAACAAATTAAGCAGATCATTATAATTCTCGAACAGAAAGGTCTTTGATGTAAATCAGCATAAACACTGATTTACTAAATAATATGCAAAGTATTAAATTGTATTTATTGAGTTGGAGGCAATCTTTTTATGATTGAAAGTCCGCCTGAAATTTAGTGTATTCCCGAGAAAGGGAATATCTTGATAACTAAAGTTCATCAATTAGTCTGATAAGACTTCGTTTTATAATTACTAACGATATCAGGACAAATTACAATCGAGATTTTCCCTATGAACTTGCTTTTAAAGATCATGATTAAGTGAAATTTAAAAAGAAAAAGCAACGCTTTTAATAAGCAAATAATATTTCAAATTGATTCTAAAGAAGAGGACTGATAAAATCAGTTCTCTTTTTTTTCTTAAAAGTAATATGTTATTTCTTCAAATTTTAATGATATAAAGATTTATATTTTTCTAACAATCTGCAAAATTATGTTTTTGTCAGTACTCTATTAATTTCCCAACAACTTATATCGAAACTACAATTTTTATTTAAAGCTTTTTCAGCTAGACATTTACCTATTAGTGGTGCAAATTTGAATGATTGACCTGAACCTCCTGAAAAAACAGTAATATTTGGCTTAGGTTTATCAAGAATAAAATTCACATCGCTCGTCATTGTATAAGGGCTTACAAAAGTTTCATCACAGGCTATTACGCCATTTATATTATTTAAAATAAAATCATCCAGCATTTGTTTCAAAGGATCCATAAAAGGATTTTCCATTGACTTGTTATCTATTCCAATAATATTTGGTGGGGCCCAGTCTATTCCAACTTTTATTCTTGGAATATTATTTTTATTTCTACTTAATACAGGGAAGCCGTAATATAGCCCGCCATCATCATTCTTTGATTTTTGAAAACAAAACCATTGAGGATAACTATTTATAAATTTTTCTTCAACCAAATAATGAGCCCAAAGCATTGGCCATATTTTAATGTCAAGCTTTAATCCTATATTTTCCAATAGCTCGTTGGTCCACATACCAGAAGCTACAATTAATTGATCGAAAGCAACAGAATTATTTTCAATAATTTCAAGTTGATTATCTTTTTCATTAATTTTTTTTATTCTGCAATCTTCAAATATTTGATTACCATTTCTTTTTATAATTTGTATCCAATTATCGATAGCTTTATCACTTAGAATTGCACCTGCGCTTGGTTCAAATAGACCTACAAAATGGTCTTTAGGTTTAATAGGAAATCTTTTTGAGATCTTTTCTGAAGAGAGAAACTCATATGGAATGTTCTGTTCATCCATGACTTTTTGAGCTCCAGGGATAGAACCTTCAATGGTTTCTTCATCCCAAGATTCCCCATAAAACAATAAACCATGCTCCTTCCTGAGAGGTTTATTTGATAATGATTCTTGCTTTGACCATAATTTATTTGATTCTTTTGCAAGTTTACAAAGAACAGGATCTGAGTACATTTCTCTATACATTCTTGACTCACCGAAACTACTTCCATTAGCGTTAGCAAGTTTTTGAGCTTCAAATAAAGCAATATTTTTTATTCCCATTTCACTTAGTGCGGCTGCAGCACTGAGGCCAGCCATCCCACCACCAATAATTGCTATATCTACATGTTTTGGAATACTAAGATTATTCATCAATTGAAAAATGACTTACCTATTATTTCTTGTCTATCATTTTGCATTAGACTTAAAATTTCTTTAGATTCTAAACCACTTTGTTCAAGAGATAAATAGGTAAAACATTTCTTTCTAACTTCCTCTTGCACGAAATTATAAACTTTTTCAGGAGAGGTTCTAGTCCATGCATCAGGGGCATATTTCTCAATAGAGTCAGCAATTACTGCGCCTGCATTAACAAGTGGATCAGGAATAATAACAACATTTGAATCTGTAAGTTTTGCAGGAATTACATTATTACTAAAAGGGCCATTAGCAGCTGAAATAATCGCTTTGGTTTTAAGAAGGAATTGAGCAATATTTGTATTTATAAGACCTGAAATAGAGCATGGAAATATTACATCAAAATTCTTTCGATACCAATTCTTATCATTTCCAAGTGATATTACTCCAGGGATATTAGTCCTTTCAGTATCAATATCAACTACAAAAGTTTTTATTTTTCTTTTAACAAGTTCTGAGGCAACAATTCGTCCAACCGATCCACATCCATGGACCAGAACTCCATTCGGAAAATCTTGTGAAAAACATTTTTGAAATGCTTCAAATGCTCCAATAACACCCATACCAGTAGCAGTACTCGCATCAACCTTACTATTAATAGCTGCTAAAACATGAGGAGTTAGTTTGAATAATTTCTCCATATCATTTATATTCGTATTCAAATCACATCCTGTAATCATCTTCCCCTGAAGATTTTCAAGAAGTTTAGATGTTATAGATATAAGTTTATCCTTGACCGAAGAAATATCTGCAGATCTAGCAACAACTTTTCCACCCGAAAAACCAGTAGAGTAAATACTATGCTTACTCTTCATAAGATTTGCCAATCTAAAACCATCCTGAATACATTCCATATCTGTTTCATAATTGAGAAGTCTTAATCCTCCATTAGCGGGATGATCTTCAAGATTATTTTCTGCCACAATAAAAATAGATAATTCCTCACTGATATATTCGGCAAGTATACCCACTTCACTTTTCTGTTGAGTCTGTAAATTAACCATTAAACTCTCTCCATCATTAGGTGATGTTCTACATAATCGAGACTCCAATTTTCAGGATCGTTACTAATTCTTTTTGTTAAGCGATGAAAAAGTGTATCAACTGGATTTAAGTTTGTATGACTATTTTTATCCAAAGCAGAAACAAAACTATGTCTACTCCAGCTTCTTATCGTTTCCATTAATCCAATTGCAAACTCCTCAGTATTTTTATTTTCTTTCCACTTTTTCTTGTATGGGCAATCTACATATACGGTTCTTTCCTTAATTAGTCTTAAACCTTTTTTATATGCTGAAGAATCCTTATTAATTAAAGGTGAAATAAATTCTTCTGGAGACTTATAAAAATTCTGGATGGTACCTTTTTGATACTCAGCTTCTGTAATGAGTTTTTCTTCTAATAACTCTTTCCAAATAGAATGAATTTCATCATGAACATTCACTGTCTTACCACCATTATTTCCTAAATATCTATTTTCATTATCTCTAGATAAATTAACTGTAAGTAGTTTGCCACCAATTTTAAGCTCTTTACTTCTAATATCTAGGATTTGATTCCAGTCAAATAATGCTTGCTTCAAAAAATCATTTCTTGCAGTTTGATTGCTTGAAGCAAGGACATGAGTATGATCGTTAAGATTTTCCACCTTTTTATTAAGCCAATGCATAGCAGTAGCTGAGAATCCAAAATCTATAAATTCAGAAGGAACAAGCTGATCATAAAAACTACCAGCGCATAAAAAAGTCTTTACTAATTCATTATTAATAGATTGGATTGATAAATTATTAATTAAAGCCTGATTGTCATTTGAATAAAGATCATTTCCTATCAAAGTAATCTCAGTAGATTGATTCTTTTCTTGTATATCATTTATTATCTTCCCCCAAAATTCAGAAGCCGTGCCACCATCCGCAGCACCATAATCCATTAAAAATACATTTTCACTTATATTTAGATCAGAGATACATTCTGCAGCCCAGTCACTTGCAAGATCAATACAGAGCTTAGCACCAGCTGTCTGCTCGCTGTAGCCCTTGGTCATTGCTATTGCCATAAAATATAAAGAAATTATTAAGACAGCTCAATCCTACATAGTTAATTTTGTTTCTGCGGTTATTTTCTAAAATGACGTTTAATAAGGCACAGTTAATTAGATCATATTCTCATATTATTTCCTATAAAAAAATATTTTGCATTTCAAGTTTATTAGAAAAACAAAATTTACCAGTCAGGATATGTAAAATCATCGCCAATAGGCTCTTCGTAGAAATCGCCTGATTTAAGCCCTTTTTTGTAGATATTTATCGCTTTTTGATAAGTTGCGACTGAGGGGATTATATCTCCTACATATACTGGATTATCATTGATATTCATCAGTATAAAATTTAATTTAAGTTACTTACATTTTAAAACCTAAATCAACAGTTTCGGTTTTTTTATTTTTTAATTTTAGATATTAACGGAAATAATTTACTTACGAAGAGGTGATCCTCCTTTGCCAAAAAGTAATTTTAATATTTGTTTGAAAATACTCGAATCAATTTTCTCATGATTTTCATTTTTAGATAAATGTGAAAGATCTCTATAAAATTTTCTTGTCACTTTATCTTCTTCTTCTGAGGGCCAAAGTAATTCTGAACCTTCATCAAATTCTTCTTTATATCTTTCTTTAGACTTTCCCATCATTTATTAATAAATTGATGTGATTAATTAAATATAATACTACTTTCAAATTTTGATTAATTTAGTTTTCACATTTTTTTATTTTTTAATTTTCTTAGATTATCTGATAATGAGTATCCAAAATACATTGCAAAGTATCCAATCACTAAAAATAAACTTACCCTTAAAAAAAATAATAAATATAAACCTTTATTCAAAATATTTAATAAATCTAAAATCCATCCACTAAAAGTAGTTAGAGATCCACAAAAACTAAAGCAAAGAAATAATTTGATTTTTTTTGAAACATGAAGATTATTTATAAATCCAAAAATGAAGCATCCTAGAATATTTACAAAAAAAATATTGTTAATCTTCCACCTAATTAAAGAACCTAAAATAGAACCTGCAGAAATAACAAAAAACTCAAACATCTAAAAATTAACAACTAATAATCCAAGAGAAATTGATAACAATCCTAAAAATACAGATGAAAAAATAATGATTGAAATATCTTTATATTTTCTTTTAATTGATAATTTGAATAAATCATTAATAAATGAGGAAAATGTACTTAAGCTTCCAGCAAATCCAAAAAGAAATAAAATAACTAATTCTCTATAAATTTTTAAATCACTATTATTATTTAATGATAATGAGGCACCCAAAATTACTGAAGCAATTAAATTTACGAGTAGCAATCTCCTACTCTTACTTAACTTTATTGAACAAAATCTAGTTATCAAGATATATCTTAAATTTGCGCCTAGCAATGATCCAGTTGAAATTGCAGAAAAATGAATTAAAGGAGAAATATTCATTAATTTTTTAAATATTTTATGATTTAAAACTGAATTTAATATTTTTGAAAATAATAATTTTTATTATCTCTTGTGAATAACTATTCATTTCTTATCAAACAGTTCAAAAAAATCATTTGAATTCATATCAGGATAACTTTTATCTTTAACAGCATTTATTGCTTTTGAATAATATCTATATTTCATTTGATAATCACATAACAAAATAATTATCCTCCAATATTTAATAAGAAATCTATCATTTATTTCTCTAAATTTATATAGGTCTCTTTCTTTTAGCTCAGATTTATTATTTAAATATTTTTTTTCTATCCAATTAAACATATCTTTAGCTTTACCATTAATTTTCCCATTTTTAATCCATTTTTTAATATATAATTCATCTCCTTCTTCAATAATCAGGCATTTCTCAGGAGAGGGTAGGGAAAGAGTATGAAACTTCTCTATAAAATTTTCAATAAGCTTCATATAAATTATTATTTTTTTAATTTTACTTAAAATTTATACAAAAAATGGACATTAAAATCAATACTTTCTATTGGGAATATATTATTAAAACTTCATTAATAGGTAAGTTAGTTTTTATTAGCTTACTAAATACTGCCCATTCTTTTATTTCATCTTCTGAAAGTTTATAAAATCTTTTTGAAAAACATTTATTCAACTCCTTAGGCTTAACTTTAAAAAGCTCCTCAATATCTTCGGCACTATAAATATCATTCAGATCGCAAAAATTCCAATTTTGCTTTTCTTCATCGGAAAGTATTTCATAAATTGATTCTGGCACTATTACTTCTTCCGTCCAATCTTCTGAATAATTTTTTTTATCAACTTTAAGTTGATCAGTCATTCTCCTATTAACTAATTTCAGCCATTCGCAAAAATCTTTTATTTCAACTTCATTCATCTTTATTATCGATTTTTAATCATTTTTTAAACCAACTCCAAGCCTCAAGGCGAGTGTTCCAGCAAAAATTACTATCAGTAAAGCAGTCGCCATAAGGATTAGTTGTTGAGAATTTTCCATTAAATTATTTTTATCTGATAATTAATATAACTTAAATATATTGGTAAGTATTTATAAAACTACTAAAAAGTAATATTTATGTCTCTTGTATTGTTATTAATTTATTAGATACAGATAAAAGTTGAGATATATTTATTATGTTGTTTATATTCTTTGATGAATATAGTTTTATTACTAATTTCAATCTTAACTTTTGTACTAGGTATTAGTTGTCTTTTAATAGAAATTTATATCTTTAGAAAAGCACCTTTTCTAGAAGTTAATTGTTCTAATAAACCAATCAATACAAGTCTTACAGTAATCATTCCTGCTTATAATGAAGAAATAAATATTATTAAATGCTTAAATTCATTAAATCAGATATCAAGACCTAGTAATCAATTTAAGATTTTAGTAGTGGATGACTCGAGCGATGATAAAACCCTTCTACAGGTTGAAAATTTCAAAAATCAAGTCTTTAAGAATCCAGAAGAATTAGTAATCATTTCATCAGGTCCAAGACCAACAGATAAAAAGTGGGTAGGAAAGAATTGGCCATGTTATGTAGGTTCTAAAGAGATCAATTCTGAATGGATACTATTTATTGATGCAGATGTTGTAGTTGGCGAAGATTGCATTCGTAAAGCTTTAGCGAAAGCATCCAAAGACAATATAGATTTATTATCACTTGCACCAAAAGTAAACTGCAACTGTTTAGCAGAGTGGATGGTTCAACCAATCATGACTAGTTTATTAATGATAGGTTTTCCCATCTCTGATACCAATGATAAGAGTAGTGATATCGCCTTCGCTGCAGGCCCTTTTATGCTTTTCAAAAGCGATTCATATAAATCCATTAAAGGACATGAAGGTACTCATGATGAGGTTGTTGAAGATCTTGCTTTAGCAAAAAAGATTAAAGATAGTAATTTAAAATTAAATTTTTTAATAGCAATTAATGATATCTCTTTGAATATGTATAAAGATTTCAATACATTAATCGAAGGATGGAGCAAAAATTGGTTTTTAGGTTTAGAAAAAAATTTACTTAAGTCATTATCAGCATCTGTATTTGTTTTTTTAACTTATAGTATGCCTTGGTTACTATTTGGCATATCAATTATTATTGCTTTGACAAACCAAACTACAAGTTTTTTAACTATAGGTTTTATTTCGTTTCTGTCAATATTTACTTACATATTCAAAAGGTTTTGGTTAAAAGCTCAGTACAATATTTCAGAAAAATATTGGTTTTTAAGTGGTCTAGGTGGAATAATTGTTGTTTATATAAGCTTACTTTCTATTTATAAAACATATACAGGTAAAGGTTGGACTTGGAAGGGAAGAAATTTATCCAATTCTTAACAATCAATCTAAATAAAACATTTAATTTTAAAAATATTCAAATATTCTTTGCTAACTATTAATTAGAGCCTTAACTATTTATGAAATTGAAAAAATTGTATTTTAATAATCAAATATTTGAAAAGAGGTCAGTTTTTATTTCTTTATTTGCAATTTCAGCTTTAGTATTTTTTTCAGTAAAACTATTTTTTAATATGTACCTTAACAATCCTAATTTTCATATGTTTATTCAAAGCAAAGGTATTTTTCTTTAATCTCGATTTTACAAATTTTATAGGGTATTAGATTTATTTACCTTATGAACGAATTTATTTTTATAAGGTATTCTTGTTGTCCAAAATATTTTCTGAGGTAAATCTATCTTTCCTAGAATTTGTTTCTATAAAAACTTATTTGATTAGATTAGTTCATAATTAAAGCTTCTAAAGATAGTTATTTAGATTTTCTATGATATGAAGCTTCATATAGTTCATATAAACCTTGAAAAAACAAAATAAAGGAATCTTACCTTCGTTTTTATCCCTCTAATCTATCTGCGTAATCTCTTAATATCTCTGCCATAATTTCAGGTTTAATTTCTTCCTGATATTTTTTACATAATTCAAAAAACTGATCTAAAAAATCTTTCATTGGTGATGACATAAATTAAGTTTAAATTACTAATATTATCAAAAATCTATTTAATAAAAATTTTATTAACATTTCTTGTGAATTATCTTGCTTATTTATAAGTTATGTTTAAGAAGTAAAATTAACATGCCAAAGATTTTTAAAAAGAATAAGTTTGCTTTATTAGGAGCAAATATTATCAGTATTGCAATTTGGATATTTCTATCATCATTTGTGATTCAATTAATAACATATGAAAACGCGCCTTTCTATATATATAAATTAGGGGAATTATTTAAGTATCTACCGCCAATTTGGCTAACTTATTATTTATGGATAGTAAGAAAAGGATTTAATTAGTTTACAAAATTTATACATAATAAATCTTCAAAAGTAAATTAAATTCCTTGATATACAGGAGTCAAAATCCCTCCATCAAAATCATCATCATCATCGTTACTATCATCAGAAAAGATAATTTGACCAACCTCCAAACCTAAATATAAACAGAATATCCAAACGAAAACATCACCACCTGAAAGCCCGTATATCCAGCTAATTATTAAACCAATTAATAAACCTATACCAACAACAAGTATTTGCAATTTTAAAATTTAAGTTCTTAATACCATAACTTAATGATCACAACATCCGAGTACCAAAATTATCAAAGTATTGTGTAAATTGATTATTAAGAAATAAAATTATAACTTAATCAACGAACTCTTATTTTTAAGTAATTCAATATTTATTTCTTGGTGAGAATAAAATTTAAAGCCACCCCAAATAAAACCAACATTGATGATACTAATATAAAATTAAATAAATCAATAAATGATTTATCATTATTGATCCTTAAAAAGGTAATTAAAAATATAGCAGTTGGAAATAATAAAATAAATTTTGAGAACAAATCTTCATTCCATTTTTTAAAACTAGTATTCTCTTCATCTTCTTGAAGCTTTTCTATAATTTTTTCTAAAGATTTTTTATTTTTTGTCATTTATTAAGGTTTTTTAAAAAAGTCAATTAATATCAATTAGATAAATTAAAAACTTTTATAAGTTTACATAAAATATATAATATTTGTTAAGAGAAGTAATATGTAAATCATATCAATAACCAATTTGTTTATTTATTTTTTAAAGATAATTATTATTAAGAAACTAGATATAAATACTGATGCATTATAAAAATAAATTTGTCAAATTAAAAATATAATTTTATTTTAAATGAATTTTATAGCCGGATTTGAATTCCTCTTTTTATTAATGATATTTGGAACGATAAACTATTTGTTAATGCTGAAAAGATATCAACATGATATGAAAAAGAAAAAATTTACCCAATTTAAAAAGATTGCCAAACTTTATCCAAAAGGTACTTTTATAAGTACTTAGTATATTTTTATTTCTTATCAGGAGGAATTTCCATTTCACTCTGAATAATCAGTTCTTCTGCAGATAAGAACTCTTCTTCTGTTATGAGTCCCTTTTTCATTAAAGAAGAGAGTCTTTTAACACCTGCTTCAATAGTTATGCCTTTTTGTTGTTGCATTGATTAATTGTCTTGTTGAAAACAATAAAAAATCTTGTTTTCTTTGTCAAGAAAAATATTTACAAATTCAGGAGATAGATTAATGTAATATGTGAAATTTATTTGTTTTAAACAAAATTATTTGATTTATTTTAAAAAGATCTATTATCCGAAGTTAATTCTCAAAATAATTTAATAATAATTTCACTCGAAATACCTAAATCTTCTATTATTCTTCAATTCACTCCTTTTCTTTTTTTCTTCAATTCTCTTATTTTGGGCTGATCTTGATGGTTTAGTTTTTATTCTAAATATTTGTTTTTTATTTAAAGCCTCTTTTATTAACTTAGCCATTCTTTTTAAAGCTAATTGACGATTATATCCTTGAGTCCTTTGATCTTCAACAACAATGGAAATACAGTCATTTACTAGTTTCTTGTTAATATTATTTCTTAATTTTATTTTCTGAAAATCATTTAAGAATTTTGAATTCTTAATATCAAAAATAATTTCAACTTTACTACTAGTTTTGTTTACTTTTTGACCTCCTGATCCAGAAGATCTAGAAAAACGCCATCTAAACTCTTTATAAGGTATTGATAAATTAGTATTTATAAATAAATTCATAATCTAATCAAAACTTATTTGAAAATAAATTAAATATATTCTTCACCAATTAAATGAGAATAATTAATGCATATATTAAATATAAATATATTAAATAAACTTTTTAAATACGAGTTGATTATCAATACGCATATTTTTTATATGCAAATTTTAGAGAAAAATAAACCTAATTTGTTTTAACTTAATTTGTTTAATCTATTATTAGTGTTTTTTACAAGTTACTAATCATTATCATGAGATAAAAAAAAATGATGTATGATTAAAAAAATTTTCTGAAAACATGGCACTTATTCCTTTTAAATCTACCGATAAAAAAGGTAAAGCTAACGGCAAGAGTTTATTTGCACTAGCAATATTTCTCTTTGCAGTGACAGGGTGGGCTTTAGTATTCAAATAAATATGAAATTAAATTATTTCCAATTTTGTAATTTATAACTTTAGAATAAATTAAATTATTAAATACCTTGAAAAATATAAACAAAGATCAAATTTTGGCTTCATCCAGTGGTTGGGTTGCATCATTATTAAATTTTTTTCCTGGATTAGGTACTGGCTATATTTACCAAAGGAGATGGTTGCCTTATTTTCTTACCGCTGGAGCGGTTCTAGTATGGTTCGCTCTAGGAATATTTTTACAAGGAGATAAGGAACCAAATCAATCAGACCAATTAATAGGCTTAGCTGGATTATTTTTTATTTCAGTTGTAACAGTAATTGAAGCATATTTAGCTTACAAAAAATCTTTAAAACTTGTTGAAGGAAAAGATAAGAAATAAATTATATTATTCTTAAAAAGCTAAGAATTTATTTTAAAGAAAAATAAGAAAATAAATATTTATCTTTGTTTTTTTAGTTTAGGTTTACTTGTATCGAAAAAGATTGATCTTATGCCAAGCAGCAAAACTATAGCAGAAAGGACAGGTATTATAACAAGAATAAAATCACTATTCATTCCTGATGCTTGACCAAAAAGTATATGCATTAAGTAAGAAGTAGTAGACATTAGATTTTATATTTCTACTTACATAAGTAGCAATTATTTTAAATTCCCAACATCTATTTGTTCCCTATTCAAAATAGTTTATTTATTCTTTTTAGGTTTTTCCATCATCCACCCATATACTGCCTCAGCATCAAAATTCTTTGAAGAAATAAAAAAAGTAATTGGAAAAACAATAAAGCTTATGCTCATTGTTATTATTTGCCATTTACGTAATCCCATTTCACTAAATGCAACTGCAAAATCATTAAACATTTTTTATTTATAATTCAAATAATTATTGCCTATATCTATTTTTAAAGCTGGATTGTTTATTTGTTTTAATAAATTAGTTTAAATTTTACATTAAATTAAATCAAATTTATAAGAGATTAAATTTCATTTTTAATTTCATTAGTTTCTTTTATAAGCCTATCTTTCAATTTATTTGTAATTAGTCCATTTTCGAAGCAATCTAAAATATCTTTAATAGGATCAGTAGATTGATCACGATCAGACATCCATCCTTTGGTGCATTCCTTACAAGCTAAATTATTTAGCTTTTCTGCTATTTCTCTAATATTTTTATCAATCATTTTTCAAATAAGAATTACGAATTTGCGATATTGTTAAAGTTTTATCCATAGAAAAAAGTAATCTCCTTTTCTTTTAGACCCTCCCAGCCTGCATCTATCAACATACTATTTAAGGTGTCTTTATCAAAATGTTTTGATCCAGTTTTCACACATCTATTTCTCATTGATTTTTTTACTCCACTTCTCTTTCTTTTATTTTCTTCAAACATAATTTTGTTATATAAATTAAGCATTTTGGATGGAATAGCTGTTCCATCAAGATCAACTCCATTAGCGATGGCTTCATCAACTGCCTTTAAACCAACTTGATTCATTTTAAAATTTTCAGTTTTTTAAATTTATATAGGAATTTTAACATCAAGAATATGCGCAGTTATTGATTTTGAAGTTCTTTCAATACTCTTATTGCCTCTTTAATATGTGCCGGACCATTTAATAAATCTCTATAGATATGTCTAACTATTCCTTTTCTATCAATTACATATGTAACCCTACCATCAAGTAAACCAAGTACTTTTGGAACTCCAAAAATTTTGCGTAAAGAATCGTTAGTATCGCATAGAAGGGGATATTGTAATTTATTTTTATTTGCGAATGCTAAATGACTAGCAGTATTACCATTACTAACTCCCCATACTTCCGCTCCAAGCACCTTAAAAAGATCATATTTATCTCTAAATCCGCAAACTTCAATAGTGCAACCAGGGGTATCGTCTTTAGGGTAAAAAAATAGTACTAAAGGTGATTTTAATTTCTTATTAGTTCTCTGAATTCCATTTTGATCAAGCATTTGAAATTCAGGAACTTTTTCTCCAATGTTCAAGATAATTTATATAAAAATATATACTAAATAATTTTTTAATCTTTTTGCAAACGAGAAGTAAAAAATACTACAAAATAAATGCTTAAATAAAAAATAATATACAGCTTATTGGATGATGATTAAAATTCTATTTTTTCATTAGGTGTAAATACAGAACAATATTTTTTTATTTTCGCTTTTGCTTCTATTTGATCATTTATGTTATTTTCTATTTTCAGCTTTTCAAGAGCCTGAAAAGCATCTAATTCATTAAGTCTGTATCTCGCACAAGTATCTAAAACTCTAAACATCCTTGTTGTTACAGCATTTGCAGGATTTAAAAAAAATATTATCGAGAATGATAAGAATATTTTTCTCATTTCTTAAGAGATCATCTTCTATAAGAATAATGTATTCAATGATAGATTGTTTCTAAAAATCAAATAATATTTATTGATTACCAATGTAACTGCTTAGAAAAATTTATTTTTAATTATTTAAATACTTTTAAAAATCACATATAAGAGATAAATTAAAAAAAGAATTAAGGTAAAATTAATTATGAAAAAAATTATTTTAACTCACAAAAGATTGATTTCCTGGTATCAAAAGAAATTAAGATTAAGTGATTATGCATTGCTTTGGTTCGTTTTTTTTAAAGGTGCATTAACTGCAATAATTATTGAAAAAATATTTTTTAATTAATATTTAAATATAATTTGTCAGACACTAATAGTTGCTTAAGTGTAATTATCAAATATCTAATATATAATCAAATTAAAATCATTTCCTTATGAATATTTTTGGAGTAGGCTTACCTGAAGTTACAGTTATACTTGTACTTGCCCTACTAATATTTGGCCCTAAAAAACTTCCAGAACTTGGCAAACAGCTTGGCAAAACTCTTCAAAGCCTTAAAAATGCTTCCAACGAATTTCAAAATGAATTAAATAAAGCAGTTAATGAACCTGAAGATACTAAAACTAATAATATGATTGAGAAAAATAAGCCCGAAAATACCAAATAAGATTAATATTTAAAGTTTAAATTAATAACAATAATTACTTGTAAATCACAATAAAAACTTCTAGATAATATACTTTAAAAAATGTATTTTAATTTTTAAAATGGATGCTCAAGCATTAGGGGAATATTTTTCAACCTTAAGTTATCATGCCCCAGTAATGATAATTACTACGGGAATATTTTTCTTTATTAGAAGAAAATTTATTATAGATGGTAAAAATAAAGCTTAAATGATAAAAAGGCCAATAACTCCTTTAGATGAATTTGAAAAAGCTTTAAAAGAAGCTAATCTTTCAGATAAAGATTATGAGTTAATAGAGTATATACGTTATACAAGTGTATTCACGCAGCCAAGCTTAATAAAAGATCTTAAAAGGCCTTCAAAGCCTCCGATATTAACAAATATTTGTGAAATTTCTAGAAAGATAGGATTATTTATGCCAGAACATTTTGAGAAAGTCATTGATTGGTCAATTCAAATAAGTGAACATAACACAAGATGGGATGGACATTTGTTATGTGCAGAAGCCTTTAATGTAGATCAGATTGCATTAACGCCAGCCGCAGGTACCTCTTTATTCGATGTTCTTGTTGTGCACAAAGAATTATTTATAGGTTTTGAATTTGAATAATTTCATAATTAACTTAATTATTAATAAATTAAAGATAGAAATTGATAATTACAATTAAATGTATTTCTAAAATATATTTTTTAGTTTAAGTTGAGTAATTTCCTTATTATTCCTTAGTTTCCTTTGGCTCTTCCTTAGCTTCTACTTTTGGCTCTTCCTTAGCTTCTACTTTTGGCTCTTCCTTAGTTCTCCTTTTGGCTCTTCCTTAGCTTCTACTTTTGGCTCTTCCTTAGCTTCTACTTTTGGCTCTTCCTTAGCTTCTACTTTTGGCTCTTCCTTAGCTTCTACTTTTGGCTCTTCCTTAGCTTCTACTTTTGGCTCTTCCTTAGCTTCTACTTTTGGCTCTTCCTTAGCTTCTACTTTTGGCTCTTCCTTAGCTTCTACTTTTGGCTCTTCCTTAGCTTCTACTTTTGGCTCTTCCTTAGCTTCTACTTTTGGCTCTTCCTTAACTTCTCTTTGTTTTCTACCAAAATCGTCTTTTCCTACAACAAAGAAAATTAATGCGAAAAGGAAGAAGGAGGCAAATAATAATATTTCCATCAAATAATTTCCAATTAGAATTAGGGATAAGTTAAATTAAAAATATATTATTAATCAACATCAAATAATACAAAATTAAGTTAATTTTGTTTCAATGAAACCCAATTTTATTAATCGTCAACTGGATAGGACTCTGTATCAATAACCTCTTTCTGAGAATCTATAAAATTAAATTTAGTTTCTATCCAATTATTTATTAATGTAACTAAAGGCTTAGAACCTCTAAATATAAATATTGAAGTTGGCAGAGCAGAAACTATACCAATTACTGGGCTTTTAAAGAGTAATCTACCTGCCTTGGCATTAAATAAAATAATTAAAAAAGAAGGAACAATAATACTTATTACTGTTTTTAACGCCGCAAGCCAACCTACTTTGTATACATACCAAATTAGTAATAAACCAATTAAATATAAAAATACATATGTCATAATTTAATTATAATTTTAAAAAATTAATTTGTTTGTCAACTTCAAAAATTTTTTATATTAATATCTTACATAAACAAAAATTACAATGAGTTTCGCTGAAATAAAAAAATTTCTTCAAAAAATGCAAACAGATGAATCTCTCAAAAATAAAGTAATCTCTTCAGCTACTGCTGATGACGTAGCTTTGATAGCGCAAGAATTGGGATTTAGCTTTTCAGGAGACGATCTATTAAGATTTAATGGACAAAAAGTTGACAAAGTAACAGTAAGGAAAGTGCAACATCCAGGCGAATATCATTAATAAATTGCTTTAGCCACTAATCCAAATTGCTAGACCTCCTCCTTTCCCTCGAGCACATAACCATTTTTTTTCTTTTCCCAAAGCTATTAGTGAGAAAAAAGGTCTTTTTTTAGGATCAGTATTTTTTAAAGAGGTATTTATTATCGGTATATTTAAAATCTTTATTAATAATTGCTCAAAATAAAAAGGTAAAAGTGGGCGAGTTCCCTTTAGATATGCTTTTCCAGAAAAATTAATAGAGAGAACTCCAAATTTTATTGAATTGCTTATTTCAAAAGTCGGTTCATTATTTTGCCCTATAGATTTGCTTAGTTTTAGAGATGCAGAAAGAACTTGAAGAATAGAACTTGATACATTATCAATACTTGTATCTCCCTTTTTATAAACATATTGAAATTTCCAAAAACCTAATAAATCATCAAATTGAATACCACTTCCATCCTTATTTGCTATTTTCTCCAAATTTTTAATTTCATCAAAATTTGGAAAACTATATTCCTTAATAATCATGTCTTAAAATGAGGCTAAATTATCAGCTATAAAAATAATTTAATAAGATGAGTCTAACCAAAAATTCTAGCTAAATATCAATTTATTATGAACTTATCTAAACATTTATGGGATAAAAATAAAGATCTTGCATTTGCAAGTTTAAACAGCAAATTTGTTCAAGGAATTAAAAACGGTAATTTACCAAAAAATAATTTTCAATCTTATGTCGCTCAAGACTATTTTTTCTTAGAGAGTTTTGCTCGCGCATATGGATTAGCTATATCTAAATGTTTTGATATTAATGCAATAAGAACATTAAGTGAACTACTCCTTGGAGTATCAGAGGAACTAGTCCTCCATGAAAAATATGCAAAGGAGTGGGAAATTAATTTAACTAATAATAAGATAGAAATTCCTACAAAAGCTTATACAGATTTTCTAAGGAAAATATCTTTGGAGTCAAGTTGTATTGAAATTTTAGTTGCCATGACTCCCTGCATGAGATTATATGCATGGATTGGAAAAAAATTATCCGCTTCAACTTCAAATAATATTTATAAAGATTGGATAGTAACTTATTCAGATGAAAATTTTGAGAAACTTGCAAACTCTCTTGAAGAAATAATTGATACCTACAAAGGCTCTTATGATTTAGATCAATTAAATTATTTATACCAAGAAGCGATGGATTTAGAAGTAAAATTTTTTGAGGCTTATTCTGATTTTAAATAAACTTAAAATTAAAGATTATTTTTAATAACACTATGTACTCAAAAATATCTCTTACAGTTGGAGGAAGTGATTCAGGCGGAGGCGCAGGCATACAAGCAGATTTAAAGACTTTTATGTCTCATAACGTCCATGGATGTTCAGTAATTACATGTGTAACAGCACAAAATAGCGTAAATGTAATTGATGTAGAGGCAATAGGAACTCAAATGCTAAATAATCAGTTTGATGCTGTTTTTACTGACTTTAAAATTAGCGCTCTGAAAACAGGCATGCTTTTTAATGAAGAAATAATTTTTAATACTGCTTTAAAACTGAAAAATCAATCCATACCAAAAGTAATTGATCCTGTAATGTGCACAAGAACTGGAGCAAGATTGTTAGAAGAAAGCGCAATTAATGCCTATAAAGAATTTCTTATTCCTCAAGCAGAAATATTAACACCGAATATTTTTGAGGCAAATCTTCTTGCAAATACAAATATTAAAGATATGAATGATATGGAAAAAGCTGGTGAAAGAATTCTTGACTATGGTTGCAAATCGGTACTTATAAAAGGAGGGGGCATCCAAGAACTTAAAGGTAAAGATTTTTTTATAGATAAAAAAGGTAACAGCTATTGGCTTAAAAATAAATTTATAGATACTAAAAATACCCATGGTAGTGGTTGTACATTAAGCGCAGCCATTTGTAGCCATCTTGCCTTAGGTATAGATTTATTAGAATCAGTTAATAAGGCTAAAACTTTTATTGAAAAATCTTTAATAAATTCTTATAAAATTGGAGCTGGACCTGGTCCTCTTGGACATTATCAATCGTTTTAGCACCCAAGAAACAGATTAATTTTCTTTATTTCGAAATATTTCATATTTTCTTTATATAAGACACACAATTGTGACAAATAAACGCTAGTATCTTTACATAAAGTAATTAAGAAAAATGGATTTCATCTCTAAAAAGCAAGGTTATGTACCCTTAAAAGCAGTACCTTACATATTTGTATTAGCTTTTGTTCTAAGTATCACTACTTCTTCAACAACATTTGTTTAAATTTAAATCATCAATAAAATAGTGTTTACTATTTTAATAAATGGACAATTTTGATGTAGTTATAATTGGTAGTGGAATAGGTGGACTATGTTGTGGTAGCTTACTTGCTTCCCGAGGAAAAAAAGTTTTAATATGTGAATCTCACTCTCAACCCGGTGGAGTTGCACATACCTTTACTAGAAATGGTTATAAATTTGAATCCGGACCATCTCTATGGAATGGACTAGAAAGCATCTCAAATACTTCTCCTCTTGGGCAAATACTATATTTATTAGATGAACAGATTAGAAGTAAAGAAATATAAAGGTTGGAAAGTTATAGTTCCCGAAGCGGACTTTGATTTAGAAGTTGGAGATTCACCCTTTAGAAAAAAAATACAGGAATTAAGAGGTGATGAAGCATTAAATCAGTGGGATTCCTTTATGAAAGCAGTTAAACCACTAAGCAGAATCATAGATAAGATGCCTCTTCTAACAACTTCTCCTGAGAATTTAAATTTACAAGAAATCTTGAAACTCTCAATAAAGGTTTTGCCTGAAATCAGTCATGCTAATAATCTTAGAAAAGGTTTCGGGGAAATTGCAAATAAATTCCTAACTGATCCTTTTTTAAAAAATTGGGTTGACTTACTAAGTTTCTTAATAAGCGGAATGTCAATGGATGATACAAATACAGCAGCCATGGCAACTTTATTTAATGAGTGGTTCAAACCTAATGCTTACTTGGAGTATCCTCTGGGTGGGAGTGAAAGTGTTGTAAATGCATTAATAAGAGGATTTAAGAAAAATGGCGGCAAATTACTTTTATCTTCAAAAGTAAAAAATATTAATTTTTCAAATGAATTTGCTACCGGGGTTACTTTGGAGAATAATGAAACAATTAACTCCGAATTCATTGTGGCCAATTGTGATATTTGGAATAAACATTCTCTTATACCAAGTCATCTTATTAGTAAATTCAAAGATAAAGAATTTAATGTAGAAAAATGCAAATCATTCCTTCATATACACTTAGGTTTCGATGCAACTAATATTAAAGATCTTCCGATACATACAATATGGGTAGATGATTGGGAAAGAGGAATAACAGCAGAGAGAAATATCGCTGTTTTTTCTATTCCATCAGTAATCGATCCAAGCATGGCACCAAAGGGTAAACATGTGCTACATGGTTATACTCCTGCCAATGAACCTTGGGAAATTTGGGAAAATCTTAAACCTAATTCAAAAGAATATAACGATTTAAAAGAAGATAGATGTGAAGTATTTATGAAACCATTAAGAGGAATTATTCCAGATATCGACAAGAGGATTGAACTAAAAATGCTTGGAACTCCAGTAACACATCAAAGATTTACAAACACCTATTGTGGGAGCTACGGTCCAGCTATTTCAGCCAGAAAAAGTTTATTCCCAGGCTATAAAACTCCTTTTAAGAATGTACTAGCTTGTGGAGCTAGTACTTTCCCAGGAATTGGCATTCCCGCAGTAGCGGCAAGTGGCGCGTATGCAGCTGAAGCAATCTTAGGGAAAAAAGAATTTAAAGAGATTATTAGCAAACTTAATTAAATATTTTTTTACTTTATTCTTGCTTCAAATTATTTAGTTGGTTAAGAAATAAAAAAATTGATATGCAATCTTGGTGAGAGATGATATTGTTTAAATGATCATTAATTTAACTAATAGGTCTTATATGTTTTTCTTATCAATTCCACAAGCTTGGCATTTAGTAGGTACTTGGTCTGAACAAGTTCCAAGTGAATCAAGTCTTATTGGCATGGGCGAAGTAGAATTAATGATGACTCTTCACTCTATATTCGTACCAATATTATTAGTAATTGGAGCATATTTCTTTATCACTCTATCTAGAGAAGAGAGAAGAAAAGCAAAAAGCTAAATTACTATTTAGCAGAACTTCTTCTTACCACTTTGCGACCGCTAGAAGAATCTAAAGAAATATTTTCATCATTTTTAGTTTTTTGAGTGCCATTATTATCTAATTGATCCATTTCAGAACAAATACCTACAACCATAGCAGCCTCAACATGATCAGGAAGATCACCTATTGTAATTAAAGCTTTCAAAACCAATTGAAGTCTTGTGTCCTTATCTAACTCAGGTCTAAGCTTTTTAACTGTACCCCATAGCTCTTTAGTTACTTCTTTTAGAAGTTCACGATCTACTGACAAATTTACATCCTTTATTACTATTTTAAATTTAACAAACCATTGGGTTTATTATTATGTTGGAAACATAATTCAGTATAAGATTGAAATCTTTTATTAAGCAAAAGAAAGTTGAATTGATTTAGTTTTTTTAATTTCGTTTCTAACAGAACCTTTCACATTATATTTTTTAAAATTTTTGTAATAATATTTTGCAAATTACATTTACTATTTTTGTTAAATTTTTTGCGACTATTTAAAACAGAGTTCCACTCTTTTACGTTAAAAACGGCATAGGGAGAAGAAGGTAAGATTTTCATTTCATTTAACAACGCACTCTTTTATTATAGTACAAATTTACTATTAAACAAGTTTTTCTCTCAAGAAATAGAAGCATGCTAAATCTAGAATTTTTATTTACATATTTTTATCTATTTAAAAGACAATTATAAGTTTTCGAAATATCTCAATGTATCATTTAAGGCTTAATTAGAGGCTCCATGGTAAAAGCAAATTTTCTAAGATTTGAAGTCAATAAAAAAAGAATTTCTCGAAATAAATATTGTCAAGACTTTCTTAATAAGAACTGATATAAAGAAGGATACTCTTTTAAAAAATTTATGTTTCTTAGCATCAGACTAGAGAAAAATTCAAGATATTTTCAAGAGAATTTCTATCAACCAGGAAATAACATTTTAAGAAAGAATATTTGTTGAAAATCATGCAAAAAATTGTTCTTCCATTTTTACCTGGTTAAAAAGGGCAATTAGTCGAAGAAGGCATGATGAGCAAATCAAGTAAGTATTTATAAGATTATTTAATCTCTCGCATTTGATAACGTAGGATAAGAAATTCATTTGAATCCTAAATTTATGATATTGATGCATGGTTTAAAAGCTCATCTGAATGGATCAGAAGGAGTTAAATAAAAATTAATATATCCAAGCATTTAAATAAACCCAAATGCTAATTATTAAAATGCCAAACCAAAATATAACTGGAATTATTTTAATAGGCAAAACATATTTATCTGTAAATGTTTTCACAAAATATTCATAATATATGTTTTACAACTTTAAAAAAAATATCAAATTTTGAGAATAGGTTTATTTGCTCTAAAAGTTGCTATTAGGCAATACTTGTTAACTCAATTTTAGATTGTTTAGATAAATGAATATTTTCAATTTTTTTTGATTTGTTCCAATACTCAATGAGTTCCTCTAATTCATTAATTCTTTTTTTAGCATTTTCAATTTTTTCAGTAACTTTCATTTTTAAATATACTCTATATAAAATATGCAGTAATTAAAAAATTTATCAAGTGATTAACGTTTATATATTTTAAAATTAAGTAATTTTTCTCATCTGTTTTTTTAATTTAAAAGTTTTTGATTTCAACTTAAAACTATTTCCTTTCTAAAGATCTCAAAAAAAATTTTTTATCGTTCTAAATTTATTAAACAAATTTATGAATTTAATTATAAATATTTCATATATTAATATTTATAAGAAGAGTTGCTGAAATTAATAAAGAAGTAATAAAACCAATGCCAACCATATACAAAACATAACCACTCTGTCTTGGTAACTTTGAAACAGAATATAAA
>GL947594.1:124844-186358 GCA_000218705.1 Prochlorococcus marinus bv. HNLC1 | reverse complement strand
ATGAATACAAAAATAAAGAAATTTAACAAAAGAAAATACATAACTATTTTTATAATAATTTCTGCTGTTGGGATTAATAGTTTAATAAGTTTATTAATGGGCTATTGGTCTTATAGTTGGTTGCCTATCCAAGCTTCAGAAGCTGCAAATTATGTTGATAATCTTTTTGCATTCGAGACAACTATTGGAACTTTTATATTTTTAGGGTGCACTGGAACTATGGCTTGGATTTTAATATTTAATAGAGCCCCCAAATATGATGAAAGTAATGGCCAACCTCTTGAAGGTAACGTAAAATTGGAAGTTATATGGACAATATTCCTCTAATTTTAGTTTTAGCAATTGCTTCCTATGCAACAAATGTAAATTATAAACTTGAAAATTTAGGTTCAAAAACTAAATATAATTATGATCAAGAGGCTCCTTTTGTTAAAGAAAAAAAGGCTTTTGATTTTGGACCAATTGATGTAATCTCAAGACAATGGAACTGGGAATTTATATATCCTAACGGCATTCATAGCTCTGAATTACATCTCCCTATTAATAAGAGAACAAACTTTAGATTAATTACTGATGATGTTATTCACAGCTTTTACATACCTGCATTTAGGTTAAAGCAAGATATTATCCCAGGAAGTGTTATTACATATTCCCTTACACCTACAAGAAATGGAGTGTTTAGATTAAGAGATGCCATGTTTAGTGGTGCATATTTTTCACAAAATCAAACTAATGTAATTGTTGAATCAGAGGATATATTTAATAAATGGATTAATGAGACTGTAAAAAAAGAACCTCAAAATGGATTAAATCCTGCAGGTCGTTTATACGATAAAAGGCTAAAAAATGGTAATAGGGGTTGGGCTACTGTTGAGCCTGCTCCTGCTCCAAAAGTTCAAGATGTAGGTTTAGAAGATAGACCTCATGATGGATAGTTAAAACAATGACAATTATTAATTACGATCAAAGATTGTTAAATCTAAAAATCCCTATCCAAAAGGACCAAATGATTGGAAAAGATTTTTTTCTTTTAATACCGACGCCAAAGTAATTGGAATTCAATATATAGTTACAGCTTTATTTTTTTTACTTCTAGGTGGACTTTTAGGCATGCTAGTCAGAGGGGAATTAATAACACCTCCATCAGATTTATTTGATCCAACAGTTTATAACGGCCTTTATACGATGCATGGAACAGTAATGTTATTTTTGTTCCTCTTCCCCATGTTAAGCGGATTGACTAATCTACTTGTTCCTCCAATGATTGGGGCACCTGATATGGCTTTCCCAAAACTTAATGCATTAGCATTTTGGCTTGTACCAGTTTTCTCAATAATTTTACTTTTAAGTTTCTTTGTACCAGGTGGACCTGCATCTTCAGGATGGTGGTCATATCCACCAATTAGCATTCAAAATCCACTCGGGAAGATGATAAACGGAGAGATGCTTTGGATTACGGCAATTTCATTATCAGGAATTTCTTCGATAATGGGAGCTGTTAACTTTGTCACAACAATCATAAGAATGAGGGCTCCTGGTATGGGTTTCTTTAAAATGCCAATTTTTATCTGGACTGTTTTAGCTGCTCAATTACTTCAATTACTTGGATTACCAGCACTCACAGGTGGTGCAATTATGCTTTTCTTCGATCTTTCATTTGGAACAAGTTTTTTTAGGATTGAAGGAGGTGGTGATCCTGTCTTATTTCAACACTTCTTTTGGTTCTATTCACATCCTGCTGTTTATGTAATGGTTCTTCCAGTTTTTGGGATTTTTTCAGAACTTTTTCCCGTTTATGCAAGAAAACCACTTTTTGGATATAAATTTGTTGCGGTTGCCTCATTTGGAATAACAATACTCTCTCTTGTGGTATGGGTGCACCATATGTTTTATACAGGCACACCTATGTGGATGAGAAATCTTTTTATGTTCACTACTATGCTCATAGCTGTACCTACAGGTGTAAAAGTATTTGCATGGATAGCAACTTTATGGGGAGGGAATCTTAGATTAAGTACACCAATGCTCTTTTGTTTAGGAGGATTATTTAATTTTATTTTTGGAGGTATTACTGGAGTAATGCTTGCAACAGTTCCAGTTGATATACATGTTGGGAATACATACTTTGTTGTTGCCCATTTTCATTACATTATCTTTAATACTATTGCTTTTGGAATTTTTGCAGGAATCTATCATTGGTTCCCAAAATTTACTGGAAGGATGTTCTATGAGGGATTAGGGAAAGTCCATTTCGCACTTACTTTTATTGGAGCTACTTTAAATTGGTTACCTCTTCATTGGGCAGGATTGTTAGGCATGCCTAGAAGAGTTGCATCCTATGATCCAGAATTTGCTATTTGGAATGTAATAGCCAGTATTGGTGCATTTATTCTTGGAGTAGCATCAATACCTTTTATTTTAAATATGGTTAGCTCTTGGGTAAGAGGTAAAGCCGCTCCTCCAAATCCATGGAAAGCAATTGGGTTAGAATGGCTTCTACCATCACCTCCTCCACATGAAAACTTTGAAGATGATATTCCAACTGTATTAAATGAACCTTATTGTTATGGTCTTGATAAACCCTTTGTTCAAGATGAACAATTTTATATAGATAAATCTTTTAAAAAACATTAAAAAATGCTCTCAGATAATAAAAGTCCAACTATTAATCATATTCCTGGTCATGTTAAACATGATGGCCACAATATGACTGGTTTTATAATTTTTTTATGTTCAGAAAGTATTATATTTTTTGCTTTTTTTGTTGGTTATGGAATTCTTAAAGTAACAGCACCAGTATGGTATCCAGAAGGGATTGATGGAATAGCAGTAAAAGAACCACTAATAAATACAGTTATATTAGTATCATCAAGTTTTGTTATTTATTTTGCAGAGAAATCTCTTCATAAAAAAAATTTATGGGGATTTAGATTTATATGGTTCATAACTATGTTGATGGGAAGTTATTTTGTTTATGGACAATATATTGAATGGTCTGAACTTTCTTTTAGCTTACAAAGCGGTGTCTTTGGAGGTATGTTTTACTTACTTACAGGTTTTCATGGTCTTCACGTTATTACTGGTATTTTGTTGATGGGATTAATGTTGTATAGATCTTTTCTACCAAATAATTACAAAGGAGGAGAAATGGGAGTTGAATCTGTTAGTCTTTTTTGGCATTTTGTTGACGTTATTTGGATAATTTTATTTGTTCTTATTTATTTGTGGCAATAAATTTAGTAAAATGATGAATTAATGATTTGATAATTATTTCCTTGCCTTATGCTAATTGATGATCATCATTATGACTTTATAGTAGTTGGAGGAGGGGCAAGCGGAGCAACCTTAGCACATCAATTGTCAAAAAAAGGGAAATGGGTACTACTGCTTGAAAGAGGAGGTCAGCTTCCACCTGAAGAGACAAATATTTCTGGTACAGATTTATTTAGAAAAACTAGATATCATCCAAAAGGAGAAAATTGGCTTGGTCCTGATGGTGATCCATTTTCACCTCAAACAGTTTATGCCCTTGGAGGTAATACAAAGATTTGGGGTTCTGTATTACAAAGAATGAGGGCAGAAGATTTTGAAGATCTGGAACTACAAGAAGGTGTCTCTCCCTCTTGGCCAATTTCATATGGTGATCTTGAACCATATTATTCAATTGCAGAAAAAATGTATAAGGTGAAAGGTCAACATGGTATTGATCAAACAGAACCTACTCGCTCTTTAGAATATGATAATCCCCCAAAACCAATTGATCCGATTTTCAAAGAGATTCAAAATGTTTTAAAACAAGAGGGATGTAATCCATATTATTTACCTATTAGTTGGCCAGATCAATCACAAGATATAAATTTTGAAAATTGCTCTATGTTTCAAAAAGGAGATGCACAGTTATATGGAATTTATGACTCTAATCAAGATTTTTTAAGAATAAGAACTAATGCTAAAGTTTCAAAGTTAGATGTAAATTCATCCGGAAAATCAATTAAGGGAGTTGAGGCAATAATTGGTGATGATACTTGGTTCTTCTCCTCAGACATTGTAATTCTTGCAGCTGGAGCTATTAATACCCCAATTATTCTGTTAAATTCAAAATCTTCATTACACCCCAATGGTTTGAGTAATAGTTCAAAACTTGTTGGAAAAAATTTAATGAATTTGCAAATGACTTGCATCTTACAAAGGGCTAATAGCACTACCAGTGGATATTTTGCAAAATCTTTAGGTATAAATGATTTTTATTTTGGAGACAAAAATGTAAATTTCCCCCTAGGACACGTACAAACAGGAGGTGGGGTTTTGAGAGATGCCTTTTTTGCAGAATCTCCCCCTGTATTATCATTAATTACAAAAGTGATCCCAGACTTTGGATTAAAGCGTTTAGCAAAGAGATCAATCTCTTGGTGGGCGATGACTGAAGTATTACCTGATGAAGAGAACGAAGTAACTATACAGAATAATAAAATTAAAATTAATTATCTACATAATAATCTAGAAGCTCATGATCGACTGGTATATAGATGGTTAGACACACTGAAAAGTATGGAAAAAAATCCTCTATCAGTATCAATTACTAGGACTCCCGCTCATCCAAGAGGATTAGCACCTTTGAGTATTGTTGGCTATGCATGTGGAACATGCAAAATGGGTAATGATCCAATAATTTCAGTAGTCGATAAAAATTGTAAATCACATGATATTGATAATTTATATATTTCTGATGCTAGTATTTTTCCAAGCTGTCCAAGCATCGGTCATGGTTTAACTGTTATTGCTCTCTCAATTAAACTGGCTGATTATCTTACAGCTGAAAATGTAAGAAAGCCACTGATATGCAGACCTTAATATTAGATAAATAATAGAAAGTAAATTTTAAATATTTAAACTTTACTGCTTATATTTCTCATTCTCTTCTGTTTTACCTTGTAATAAATAAATAATAGCTTCGAACATCTTTATAAATAAAAATATAACCTAACTAGAATTGCTAATAATTTGAGAATCAAATTTATCATTACTTACTATAAAAATTTAATAAAGATTGTATATCCCTTTCATAACTATTTTAAGTATTAATCTTTGAATAAATTTTTAATAAGATTAAAGATAATTAAAACTAATTAATTATATTTAATTTGATTAGATTAGATAATTAAATTCTATAATTGTATTTAAATTTACAAATCCAAAATACTTCTATTATTTAGAAACAATTTAAAGACTTCCAATTAAAATCAAAAGGAATCCTAAACAAACAGATATACCCATTGAGATAATCATTTGATAAAACCATAAAGGAATTTCTTCATTATTTTTTTGCCAGTTATCATTAGAAACATCCATAATTTTTTCCATTTTCATAACTTCTTCAAGGGTTTCTAAAAATCCTTCAATAGGTTTATAAGCAGTGATTAAAAAAACTTTCAAGGTTCTTGAGATGAAATACAATTTTTTTATTATTTTAACTAGGTATTTATACTCTTAAAAAATTTAATTTACAATTATTGGTGTTAATTGTTAAAAAAATTTTCCCATTTGATTCTCAAGATTATAAAAAAATACTACTTTTCTAATTAAAATTAAGCAGGTATTTCTAATCCCGGTCTTAATTTTGACCATCTTCCAATTTCTTCATAGAAGCTAGAGCAAGATCTTACATCCCATTCCATAGTAAATTCACCTTTAGTTTCTTCAACTAAACTTACATGAATAAATGGATTCTTAGCCTCCAAATCAGGATTTAAACTAAGATGGTCAGCTTCATGCTTTTCTTCTACATCATGGTAAGTTTTGCATCTATCAACCCATTTACAATTAACACAAATGCACATTTTTTTAATTTCTGAAGCGGTTGATTTACTTAAAAGTAATTACTTATTAAGAATCCTATAACAATACTACATTATAAAAAATATTTATCAGCTAATTTTATAAGAAATTCTCTAATATAACTATCTTCGCAACCTAATAATTTTTTCATTTCCCTACATTGGGTTACTATAACATTCTCGAAAATAGGACCAATCATAAAGTTTTCTTTGTTATCACTTTGATTTTGAGACATGTTCAAGTTAGCAAAAATTTTTAAATTACTTAAAGAATTTTAGAAATTATTTAATAAATTCTATTTTAAATCTCTTTATAGATTTGATCAATTAATGGCCTAGTTATTTTGGGTAAGTTTTTGCCATAACCAATCCATATAAAACCAATAATCTCCTCTATCTTCGTGTTTAGACCTATAATCTCATAAGTTTTTGGATTTTTTGTTATTGCTCCAGTAGACCACTTTGAAAAAACACCATCAGAAGCTAATGAAATGCAGAGGTTTTGAATAGCACAAGAACAAGCTGCATAATCTTCTTTTTGAATGGTAGGCTCTTTATTTAATATCTGACTAGTTATTAGAAGATGGGAAGGATTAAGATATTTTTCCTTAATTATATTTTCTGCATTTTCATCAATTTGTTTTTTCTTTGATTTAATCTCAATCGCTAAATCTAAAATTTGCATTCTCTTTTTAAGACTCACAGAATAAAATCTCCATGGGAAAGTGAATCTATGACATGGTGCTTGATTAGCTGCTTCAATAGAATCTCTAATAATATTTTCACTTACTTTTTTATTTTCAAAAAAATGGATTGTTCTTCTATTGAAAATAGCTTTCTTGGCATCCATTTAAATTCCTTTAAACATATTTTTAAATATTAGTAGAAATTATTATGCATTGACATTTTTTTACTTAAAGATAAATTTTCGAACTTTACATTTATTTTCTTTAATATAAGGACTATACATTTTCAATAATTAATTAATTGAGATAATTAAATAAATCCTATTAAAATTGATCATTAACAGATAAAATAAATGATTTTTAAATTGATTATTGTTTTAGCACATTTACAAGCGATCCTAATTCCAATCTTTATAGGAATAAAATCTATAAATAAGTTTAATCACATTAAAAATTCAAAATTAATTTCTTGGGGTTTTGTTTCATTAGGATTAGCTTCTATGTTTGAGATGATTGATCATACTCAAACCGAATGGATATATATAGATCATTCATCATTATTTAATTGGCTTTTTTATTCATTGCTATCAATAGGCTTAACATTTTTATCTATATCAATAATAAAAAATAAATATCTAATACTGACAAATCTCCTAACTTGTATTTTAGCTATAGCCTCTTACTGGATTTTTGGAAAATCTCTAACACTAGTTTTTCAAGTTTTAATAAGTATATTTTTGATTATTAATTGGCAAAGAAAATTTAAAGACTGGATATTTATCGCTTACCCAATTTTTGGAATATTTTTAACAACTTTTTTAGGGATAAAACTTTCATTAAGTGCTAATCAAATTTGGCATATTTTTATAGGCCCCTCAGGAACAATAAGTGTTTTAGCGTTTTATCTTGTATTAAATAGATCAAGAAAAAGATTTCAAGAAATATAATTTAAATTTTATTATTTTTAGATAAATATTTAATATATTTGCATTCTCGCTGATTTACTAATTAGTGGTATTTCTGGTTCAATTCCAGATATGCATTGAATTAAACAAAATATAAATATTGCTAAAGTTAAAATAAATAAAAACAAACCTATTTCAGCAATCGGGACAATCCTTAGTAAATATGAGAATAAAATAAGAGCTATATCTAAAAGTAAAGCTTGGCATCCATTGAATCTGACAAAATAAGGTACATTTGGATTTCTCACAACTCCAGCAAATAAGATTAGAAATAATAATAAGCTTCCAAAAGGTAGGCTGTTTTCAATTATTGCGATTGGCAAAGTAACATATAAGATTATTTTTAAATAAGCGAATTTATAAAATAAAATCGACCCAAAAGGTAACACAGCCTTTAAGGGAATAGTGTAAATGAGTATAGAGGAAATTCTTTGTAAGATTGAAATCAATTAATTTTTGAAAACCTTCTTAATACTAACCTTTTAATTAGATATTTATAGATTAAAAATTTCTAATTATAAATTTTTTAAAGTTCCAACCAATTCTTTGAATAAATAGCAAACTAAAACCTTTTATTAATTCTTTATTCAATCTATATACAATCTATAGACAATCTATATAGATATTATTAGGATATATTTATAGAAACGAAATTATGCCCAAGAATTGGTCTTACTACAGAGAAGAATGGCTTAAAAACACCTCTCTTCAAGAAGAGGATGCCAAATGGGCTCTGGAAGCCCTTATTGATACAGAAGAAGAATTATTTGAGATAGAAAGAGGACTACAAAATAAGGAAGATATCTTTGGAAAAGTAAAAATTCTTAAGAAGAAAGTAAGAGAAAATCTTTCTTCAAAGGAAATAAGCCTAGATAATATTTCTTTAAATGCTTCAAACTCAAATAAGTTGCAAATCTCAGTCCCATCGAATATTAATTATCTTTTAAAAGTATGGGCAGCAGCAGAAGGCAGAGACTTGTCAAGTGTTGCATTTCAATGTCTTGAAACGGGTTTAAGAGAAATGAAAAGTAAAGGTAGCATACCTTCAATTGCTACCAGTAGATATGATTCTGCTTGCAAAAAGAGAATTGCTTTAGCAGAAGTTAATAATTTACTTGATAAATATGAGTCTGCCCAAAATAAAAATTAAATTCATGTTGAAAAAATACTTACAAAAAAAATATAAAATTTTTAATAATTCCTCACTTAGTGAGAAATTCATATTTAAAAGAAATGGTTTAAAAGATGGTTTTATTTATACACTTTATTCTGATAATTCAAATCTAATTGAAGTTGGATTTACTCAAAGCAATAAAATTCTAGAAAATAAATTAATGAATGAAAAATTCATTTTGCTAGACAAAAAAAAAGGTTCCCTAAAGGAGTTAAGAACCTTAAAAAGAACATTAGAGGAACTAGGACTTTTAATTTTAAATAATAAATACTATAAATATTCTGAATTATTAATAAGACATTTGCATACTCTTGGTTGGCCTGTAGGCAGATCTCTTTATAAACAGAGAGTTATAAAGAAGAAGATACTTTATGCAGTTAATTAAAATCACCCGCAATCTAAAGTATCTATTGTTTTTCTATTTGTAAAAGAATTTATTCCTTCTGCTTTTTTGCAAAATTCTCTTAGAACATCTTTTGTAAGATATACATTTGTAAAATCTGCTCCATATATTTTGACATCTTGAAACTGAGCACTGAAAGCAAAAGAGTCTTCTAAATTTGTGTTAGTTAAGTCTGTTCCTTCAAGATTTGCCGAGTCTAAGGTAACTTCTCTCAAGTTTGAATTACTTAAATCTGTATTTTTTAGTTTAGCTCCATATAAACTAGCTCCCTCCAAATTGCAGTCTGAAAGATTTGCGTCTTGCAAATCAGTTAAATAAAAAGTAGCTCCTTGCAAATCAGATCCAGAAAAGTCTACGCCTAATAGCGATTGTTTTCCGTAATCTAATGCAGCGAATGAGGCTCTCGGGAATAAAAGACTTAAGGTTAAATATAAGAGAACGAAGAATCTCATTTTAATCTTAAAAAGTACTAAAACAATTCTAACTTCTATTGAACAATTCTTGAAGTTTGGATTTTAAGTAGTGCTATATTGTATCAATAAAAGAATATCAGCCAAATTTTGGATTTAAATCCATACGATGCAATAATTGTCGGAACAGGTGCCACTGGAGGAATAGCTGCTCTTACATTAGCCGAACAAGGAATAAAAGTTCTAATGATAGAGGCTGGACCATTTTTAAAAAGAGAAGAAGCTTACTCCAATGAGCCACTTGACACTTTTAAAAGAGCCTGTGGGTTCATATCAAAAAAACATAAAAATCAAATTCAACATCCAGGTTATTGGAAAAATAATCCAGACCTATATGGCAATGAAAAAAAATATCCTTATACCTATCCAAAAGATAAACCTTTTCTCTGGACACAAGGAAAACAAGTTGGTGGCAGATCTCTTACTTGGGGCGGAATTACACTAAGACTTTCTCCAAGCGATTTTAAACCAGCTGATAAAGATGGGTTTGGAGCAAACTGGCCAATCACATATGATGAATTATCTCCTCATTACGATTATGTAGAGAAATCGTCCCAAATATTTGGCAAAAAAGATAATTTAGAACAAATTCCTAATGGGCATTACATTGGCGAAGTACCTCTAACCGAAAGTGAGCTGATTTTTGGTGAAAAAATTAAATCAAAATTAAACTATCCCTTTGTGCAGTCGAGAGGATTTGATAAAAATGCTTCTATTAAGGAGAAAGACTGGCCAAAATCCTCAAGCTTAGGAAGTTCACTTAAAAGAGCTCTTAAAACAGGCAACGTACAAATACTTCCTAATCATCTTGTGGAGTCGTTTCAAACAAATAAAGAAACTGAAATGGCTACCTCAATTAGAATAATTAATACCAATAATGGACTTAAAAAGGATTTAAATTGCGAATTAATCTTATTATGCGCATCTACAATTTCAACTCTTCGAATTCTTTTAAATTCAGAAAAAGAATCGTGTGATTCTGGATTTATTGATACCTCAGGAAAACTTGGTAGATATATTATGGATCATGTCTCTATAAGTAAATTTTTTGCTATTCCTCGTACAGATAATTTTTCAAATAAATCATTTAATCAAGCACCTCTTTCAGGAGCAGGTAGCTTTTTTATCCCATTCGGAACACAATTACCAGACGATATTGACTTCTTAAGGGGCTATGGGATTTGGGGTGCTATTGATAGGTTAGGCATCCCTGCTTTTTTAAAAAAAGAAGAGAATGAATCTATTGGCTTTCTTATATCTCATGGCGAAGTGTTACCTCGCAAAGAGAACAGGGTTAAGCTTTCTAATCAAACAGATGAATGGGATATTCCCATCCCTAATATTGAATTTGAATGGAGTGATAATGAGTACAAAATGATTAAACATATGTCAAATACCATGGTGAAAGCAATTAATTATTCGGGAGGTAAAGTTAAGGATTTAAAAACTATGCTAAATATTCCACTTTTACATTTGCTTGAAAATAATTCTATTGCTCTTTCAGGGGATATACCTCCTCCTGGTTACTATATACATGAAGTTGGAGGAGCACCTATGGGTTTAAAGGAAGATGAGAGTGTCTTAGATAAATGGAATAGACTTTGGAGATGTAAGAATGTTTTCGTTTTAGATGGAGCTTGCTGGCCAACTTCTTCTTGGCAGAGTCCTACCCTAACAATGATGGCATTAAGTAGAAGAGCTTGCTTAGGGATTAAAAAGCTGATTTAAATACATTTCTGTTACTTGACTATCACCACATCCATTTTGAACTAGAAAAGTTGCTATAGCTGAATTAATAAGTTGATATTGGTCCCATTTAGGATTTTTGATAACAAAATCCTTCATATTTCTATAAAGACTTTCAGATAATTCTGTTTCTAAAGAAACAGATAATTGAGGATTGCATGAATAAGTATTTTCTACATTCTTTTCAAAAGTATTTAGATCCATTTAAATAAATTTCGAACTTCAAAATCAATAATCTTATATTTTTTAAATACTGTCAAAACACAACATTGATTAATTATTAAATGAGACTCATGTTATTTAGGGGATTTAAAATTTTATTCATTAAATTTATATTTTTAGATAGAAAAATTTTAAATTGTCAACAATAATTAGGAAGTGAAGTTATCTTTATAAAAATCAATCCCTTACAAGATCACTGTGGATATGGACGTGGAAAAATAAATCTATTTTGTGGAAAAACAATGAATAAACAATTTATTTATACTGATAAGTAATACTTATAATCTATAAGTCTATTAAGACACGAGTAAGAAAGAGACAGATGATTCAGCAATATTCAACTGAATTTCTTAATGTTTAACTTTATTTGCCGATTGAAGGGTTATAGGCCCTAAAGGGTGATGAGCATTTGGATAGACTTCATGATGATGATGATGATGAGTATCACTTTCTTCAGAATTATTATTTTTCGATATATCTTTTTTGGTTGAATAAGAGGATATTATTTCAATTTCACAAGCTCCACTACACTCTGCCTCACAAAGTTCACAACTAATTCCTAATCCCTCAACATGATCATGATGACTCTCTTGTATTAGGCCAACTTCTTTTTCAAACCCAAAAAGATTAGACCTATATTTACATAAAGAGCAGTTTGGAGAAGAATTATCTTCATTTTTTAATATTTCATCGATTCTCTCAACAAAAGTATCAATTACTCGAGGATGGGAAGACAGATATTTCGCATCAAAGAAGGAAACATTTGGATTTACTCCTGCAACTGCATCTTTTTGCCTTTTTATCCTACTTACTAAAACTCCTGTAAAAAGAAAATATGGGAACAAAATTATATTTTTATATCCAAGTTTGACAACGTGATTCAAACCTGGTTCTACCAAGGGAAAAGTAACTCCGGAAAAGACTGTTTCACCCCATCCAAGTCCTACTCCTTCTACAATCATCCTTGTTATTTTTGCTACGTTTGAATTGGCATCTGGATCAGAAGATCCTCTACCAACAACAACTAAAACAGAATCAGAAGGTACAATATTTGTATTTTCTTTGAATACTTCTCTAACTCTCTCACAGGCTGCACTTATCATTAAATTGTTAATCCCTAGTTCTCTCCCATAATTAATTTCAATACCATTTTTGTTAGCGTAAGACATTAAAACACTTGGAATATCATTTTTAACATGTCCAGCTGCAAATAACATTGCAGGAATTGCAATAATTCTTTTTACAGATTTTATTTTTAATTTTTCTAAACCATCAATTAGTGAGGGTTTTGCAAATTCTAAAAAACCATATTCAACATTAAATAAAGGAAATCTTTTTTGAATACATTTTGTCAAATATTTAAATTCTTCTAGTGCAAGTTTATTCCTACTCCCATGACCACAAATTAATATGCCTATATCATTATTTAATTTTGAATTTAGAGTATCCAAATTATTAGTATTATTAATATTATTATATAAATAATCACGTTAAATAATGATAGATAAATCAAATTTATTTAAAGTACCAAACTCAAATTCTAATGATGCAAAAATTAAAAAAGTAGTTTACGAAATAGACAAAAGTTTTTTTGAAAAATTTAAGAAAGATTCTACTAATAAAGAATATTTATGCATTTGTAGTGGTGGAACAACTTCTGGTTGTGCAAAGGATAATTATATTACTGTTGATCTCAGAAAAAACTATAACCAAATTAAGTTCGATAAAAAAACAGGCATTATTAATATTGGGGGAGGTGTTTTGATGGATGATTTATTAAAAAATTTAGACGAATTTAATAGAACTTTTCCAATTGGTTTATCAACTCTTCCAGGGATAGGATATATTCTTACAGGAGGAATAAGTCCTTTAAGCAGGCGATATGGTTTAGCAATTGATAGTGTTATTTCAGTAAAAGGATTTTTTGGTAATGGTGAATATTTCTCACTAAATGAAGAAAAAATAATTGAAGAAAAAGAACTTAAAATTATGGAGGGTATAAAGGGAGCAGCTCCATTTTTTACAATAATAACTGAAATTGGTCTTAAGACTTTTAAATCCTACCCAATAAAAATTTTTGAGGGTTTTATTAATAAAAATGAATTAGAAGAATTAATAATAAAGTCAGAAGAATTCCCCCAAACATGAGTATTCAATGGATTTTCTCTGATCAGATATATATTTATATTGTTGCAGAAATAAAAACAGAAAAAGATAAAATATTAGCTGAAAAATATACAGTCGATTTTAAAAAATACTCATCTTTAAAAATAAGAAACTACAAAAGTTTTAATGATGTTAGATTTTTTCCGAAAGAATTAAATCTTTTTGAATTAAATTCAAATAACCATTCTGAAGTAATTAGTTTATTGGGTAATGATTTAAAAAATAACGTAAAAGATTTTATAGCAACACTTTCAGAAATTAATTTCTTAAAACCAAATAAATCATGTTATGTTGCATCACAACAATTAGGTTGTAATTCAAACAAAAAAAATAAGTCTTCTAGCCTTTTTATACATAGAGAATGTTCATGGAAGCCATGGATATATGCCTCATGGGAAAAGGATAATTACGAAGATAAGAATTTAGCACTAACTTGGATGAATCAATCTTGGGATAAATTAAAAAGATTTTTCCCATATATACATATGGCGCAACTACATAATCATCTTCATTCTCATAAAGAAGAAATGAATCTTGCTTTTGGTAATAAATTAAAAGATTTAAAACTTTTAAAGAAGTTTTATGATCCTGCAAACATTTTGCCACCTTTATAGAGTAAATTTTTCTAATAGATAAATTCAATATGGCAGATTTAAAGAATTATTTATCAAGAAATTGGTTCGGGGATCCAAAATCAAATATTCTCTCGGGTATAGTTGTTGCTTTTGCAATGATTCCTGAAGCTATAGCTTTTTCTGGAATTGCAGGTGTTGATCCGAAAGTTGGTTTATATGGAGCATTTTGCTTATCAATAACAATTGCTTTATTCGGTGGAAGGAGAGGAATGATAACCTCTGTAACAGGATCAACAGCTTTGCTAATGACAGGGCTTGTAGCTTATGGAGAATCTCAAGGCCCTGGGGTAGGATTATCCTACTTAATTGCAGCTGGATTATTAACCGGTATATTACAAATCACATGGGGATATTTAAGATTGGCATATCAAATGAGATTTGTGCCATCTGGAGTATTAAGTGGTTTTGTAAATGCTCTAGCATTACTTATTTTTCAAGCTCAATTGCCTCAACTCGGTATAGGTGTTAAAGAAACAAGTGATTTAGGAATTGAGAATATTTCAAGATATCCAGTCGCTGATCAGATCCCAACAGTTTGGATACTTGTAATTTTAGGCTTAATAATTATTTATGGAGTTCCAAAGATAACTAAAGTTATACCCTCTCAATTAATTGCAATTATTGTAATTACACTTATAAGTTTGCTTCTTAAACTTGATATCCCAAAAGTTAGCGACTTAGGTACATTACCAAATGGCTTCCCTTCCATTTCCTTACCTTTTGGTTCATTAGAGAATGGTAAAGTCCCATTTAACATGACCACTTTGGGTATTATTCTTCCAACTTCGCTTGCTATTTCATTGGTAGGATTAATGGAAACTTTTTTAACACAAGATATTTTAGATGATGCTAATGATAGTAGCTCTAACAAAAATAAAGAAGCGAGAGGACAAGGAATCGCAAATATTGTAGCTTCTATGTTTGGAGGGATGGCAGGATGCGCACTTGTTGGCCAATCTGTTATGAATTCTGAAAATGGAGGCAAAACAAGATTATCTACACTTTCTTCCGGTTTATCTTTATTATTAATGATCTTAATATTCAAGTCATGGATAGGATCAATTCCAATGGCAGCATTGGTAGCTGTAATGATAACTATCTCAATTAGCACTGCAGATATAAATGGTTTAAAAAATATCCGAAAAATACCAAAAAGTGATATTGCTGTTATGGTCACAACATTTTCAGTTACTATGCTTACTAAGCCACATAATTTAGCATTAGGAGTAATTGCAGGTGTTGCTTTGGCGGCAATTCTTTTCAGCAGAAAAGTAGCAAAAGTTATATCCGTTAAAAGAATTAAAAATGAGGGAAATAGAATTATATACAAGGTTAAAGGTCAACTATTTTTTGTTAGTAAAATGTACTTCCTACAAGGTTTTGATGTTTATGAACATCCAGAAGAAATTATTATTGATATGGCCTCTGCGCACATTTGGGATCAAAGTGGTGTAGTTGCACTCGATCAAATCATAAGAAAATTTAAAAATGGTGGATCAAAAGTTGAGATAATAGGATTAAATAAAGAAAGCTTAAATTTATTTGAAAGACTAGGAGGTATGGAAACTAATCATTAAGTTTTTTACCTTTTAAACTTACCTTTTGATAACAGAACCAAAGCCATTGCTGAAATAACAAATTCCTATGAGATCTCCAAGAAGTTTTTGATAAATTTACATCAAAGTTTTCTGGAGGAGGAACATCACCTTTTTCTCTATCTCTATTAATTTCACTAATGATTCTATGAACTGTATATTCGGGATGTCCAAGATGAATAAGCTGTTTTTGATCAGTAGTTTCAAAGATAGTATATCCAACCTTATCTCCATGAGCCAACAAATTTAATTTCCCTTCCTTTTGTGCTTTTTCCATTTCGAAATCAGGTAAGCCAGCGAATCTACTTTGAGGACAAATAAATTCATCATCTTGTGTCCCCATTAGAGGATGTCCTGGGACTAAACTTTTTAATGAGTAGACTCCAAATAGTTTTTTATCAAAAACCTTCTTATTCACACCTTCTAAATAGGCCAATGCAAAACCTGCCCAACAAAGACCGAGAGTACTCGCACATATTTTTCTAGCCTGATTTATTATGATTACTAATTCTTTCCAATAATTTACTTCTTCAAAATCAAGATGTTCAACAGGTGCACCAGTAATGATAAGTCCATCTAAAAACTGCTTCTCATTTGCTTCTTCCCAGCTCAAATAATGGTTATTCAAATGATCAATATCCCAGGTTTTATATGAATGAGTTTTTAACCTTATCCAAATAGGTTCAATCTGCAAGGGCGATAATCCTAAAGGATGTAAGAGATTAAATTCATACTGTTTACCAAGTGGCATTATATTCAAAATGCCAATTCTCAAAGGCCGAATATCTTGTCTCTCGGCTAATTCAGGTTCAATCCAAGAAATGTGATTTTTTTCAACATCACGAATCTTGTGATAATTACTTGGTATTATTAATGCCACTAAATTATTTTTAATTAACCAATATTTTTCATTGCTTGTTCAAAATCTTCCTTTATATCATCAATATGCTCTATACCCACTGAAACTCTAACCATAGTTGGTGTTACTCCAGCTGAGATTTGCTCCTCTTCGGATAATTGCTGATGAGTAGTTGAAGCGGGATGAATAACTAAAGTTTTAGAATCTCCTACATTTGCTAGATGACTAGCTAATTTAAGAGAATCTATAAATTTAACGGCATCTTCATAACCACCATTAAGAGAGAACATAAGCATACATCCTAGCCCCCTTCCGGTAGTATATTTTTTTGCTCTTTCATGATAAGGATCATTTTCTAATCCAGGATAATTAACATTTGAGACCAAACTATGAGCATCGAGCCATTTTGCTAATTCCATCGCATTTGAAGCCTGTCTTTCAATCCTCAAACTTAAAGTTTCTAGGCCTTGAATTAATAAAAACGAATTGAATGGACTTTGCGCAGGACCCCAATCTCTAAGACATTCAAGTCTTGCTCGCAGTGCAAATGCAATATTTCTATTGTCAGGGACACCCAATGATTTACAAATATCACTACCAAAACCAAAAGCCTCCCAATGGATAAGCCCATGATATGCATCGCTTGGTTCACTCATTAATGGAAACTTACCATTACCCCAATCAAAAGTACCCGCATCTACTATTACTCCCCCAATACTAGTGCCATGACCACCAATCCATTTAGTAGCACTTTCAACGACTATATCAGCTCCATGTTCTATCGGTTTAATTAAGGCACCACCAGCCCCTAAAGTATTATCTACTATCAGAGGAATACCATTGTCGCGAGCCAACTTAGTAAGTCCATCAAAATCAGGGATATTAAATCTTGGATTACCCATTGATTCAACATATATTGCTTTAGTCTTCTCATTAATTTGAGATTTAAAACTCTCTACATTATCACCATCTGCGAATTTAACCTCAATTCCCAATCTAGGAAATTGCACTTTAAATTGATTATATGTTCCACCATACAAAAAAGAAGTAGAGATAAAATTATCACCAGCTGTCATGCAGTTTGCAATAGAAACAAATTGAGCAGCCTGACCTGATGATGTGGCTAATGCAGCCATGCCTCCCTCTAAAGCTGCCATTCTCTTCTCAAAAACATCCGTGGTTGGATTCATTAATCTTGTATATATATTCCCAAATTCTTTTAACCCAAATAGGTTTGCTCCGTGTTCAGCATTATTAAAAACATAAGAACTGGTTTGATAAATTGGAACGGCTCTTGAATTAGTAGTTGGGTCAGGTTCTTGTCCAGCATGTAGCTGAAGTGTCTCAAATTTTTGATTGCTCAAAATAATAAAATCTTTCTATCTTATATTTAGCTAAGTATTGAATAAATAAAAATCTAATATGGCTAAATCTTTATAAATTATCTTTTAAAGAAGGATAATTACTAATCATAAATTCCTCTATATTTTTCAAAGTTTCAATTTTAAATTCTTCAGCATTCTTTTGTTTTAATAAAGGAAATTTATCTTTTTGGGAGGAATCACTTTCAATCAAAGATTTCCAACTCTTTCCAATCACTTCTTCTTCTGAAGAGATTTTTTCTATATCAAAATCAAATAACACATCACAATTTTTGGCTTCATAATTATTAAATGAATTTTGTATGAGAATCGCCCTAACTTTATAAAGTTCTTTAGCTTTAATTGAATCTGGCAATCCCATAACTGGATTATATTTTTTTAATAAATTTAATTCTTCCTCAATAATTATCTCCCAAACACTAATCATATCTTTTGGTGCATGTAAATTACTAAATGTCTTTAATTTATTTAAGTAGAAATTTAACCATAAATAATATGATTTTTCTTCAATAGACTTTTTATTTGATGTTTTCTTAGGTTGAAGTTTAGGAATTAGCTTTTCAGCTTTCTTAAGAAACTGTCTATCCTCTCTTTCCAAATTTATTAGTCCCCATCTCTGGCTATACTCCCATAATTCCTCATATCTAGTAACGTCTTCTATATTCCAACCAATTGCCTTTAGTTCATGAGATCGATGTGATGATTCTTTGTTCAAAAAATTTCCCAAATTTAATAGAATTTTACCCCTTCAATGGTTAGAAGTAAATAAATTTAACTTATAGGATAAATTAGAAAAAAATTAATTCTTAAAATATTTATCTACTATCTTCATTACTTTGAAATATTTTTCTTCGTTATTTTTATTCTTTAAAGAAATCTTTATCTCATTTTTAGTCAATATATTTACATCATTATTTTTAAAATCCTCAGAACTATTTTTACAAATTTCATTGCTAATGTATGGCTTAACTGATTCCTGACAATAATTTATAATTTCTTCTTCATCAGTAAGAACTTCATAAATATATTTTTTCTCTTCATAATTGGCATAAAAGCATATATAAATAAGATTAATCATAGAACAATTATGATTGACAAGAAAATATTTCTCATAAATATAAGGCCAAAATTTTAAAGACTTTAAACCCTCAAGATCACCTTTACTTAGATAAAATCTTTCGCACCAATTGATAAACTCATCTATGTCATTTGGACATCTTTTAAGTTTTAAAATCATTTCAGATAAAACTTGACCCGCCTGAAAATTTCTTGTTGGCTTACCTTCAACTGGTAAGGACATACTACCAAGTACATCAGCGGTAACAGCATTTAGTTGAGAAAAAGTAAAGTCTCCTTTCTCTTGATTTTTATCTTTATTGATCTCAAGTGCTTTTATGCTATCTACTCCATAACCTAACTCTTTAAGTGATATAAATTGATCTGATAAATTAATTTTAGATCTTATAAAAGTTGAAATACTTGCAGCCTGATCAAAACATTGACTTAATAAAACAGTATTTATCGTAGGTAACATTCCAGGCTTATCTGAATGATATTTATTTACAAATCCAGCAAAAATTGATGATATATTTTTAATTGCTTTTATATATTGACATTCAATATTATGAACACCTGCTGAAACTCTAATTTTAGGCGATAGATTATTTAATATTTGAGTTCCTAAAAATGATGTTAAAGAATCTGGATGACAAAAATTAGCACTAAATGAATCCTTCCTATTCCTAAGAGCACCATGCCGATGAAAGCCTGTAAAAAAAGCTAAATCAGGATATTTTTCACACAATATAAAAGGCTTATTATTACTTTTATCCATACAAAATGAGCCTACTAGGCAGGTAAGAACTATATTCTCCCTACCTAGATCCTCTTTTAATTTAATTGCTAATTCAATATCATCTTGAATATGGTTGCTATTTGAAGCAAGAATAACAATATCACAATTTAAGATAAGACTCTCAAGAGTATTATATTTATCTTGGCTTCCTTGATCTACAGGAGAAGCCATTTTTACAATTTTCTCAATAATTTTTGGCTCCATATTTGATAAGACATCTTCTGAGAAAGCACCAAACAATTCTCTACCTGGACGAGGAGCTAATAAAATGTTTAGTTCTTTAGAATGCATTGCGCAGTTATAAGCTAAAGAAGCTGGATATAAGCCAACGCTATAAAAACCTACTTTGCTTTTATTTGTATTTTGTAAAAATGAATCAAATGAAAATTTATCAATTGTTCCATAAAAAAATTTATTTTCCATAGTAAAGTCTCAGAAATATACTTAAAATACTTTTCTTTTAATTATCGTACAAAAATCAATATATGAAATAAATTTGCATAGTAAATTGTTATAATCAATAAAATAATCAAATTTATTTTGAATTAATGCAATCTTCAAAAAGATAAAAATATTTTTAGATGAAAATTAAAAGCAATACTATAAGTTTAGAGAAAATAATATTATCTTCACAAAATATTCTATTTATACAAGACATAGATGGCGTTTGTATTCCTCTCGTAAAGGATCCAATGACTAGAAAATTAAATAAAGAATATATATTTGCTGCGAAAAAGTTAGATAAAGAATTCTTTGTACTTACATGTGGAGAACATGAGGGTGAAAGGGGAGTTAATAGAATAATTGAAAGATCTTTAGGAAGTAAGTTTAAACCGAAACAAGATGGACTTTATTTAAGAGGTTTAGCAGCATGCGGTGTTGAATATCAAGATAATAAAGGTGAGATAAATTCTGAAGGCATTTCAAAAGAAGAATTAGATTTTTTAGCTAATGTGCCTCAAATAATGCGCCCCAAATTTAGATTAATTGTTAAAGAATTATTTCCCAAAATGGATGATAATTTAATTAATTTCCATATGAAAAAATCAATTTGTGATACTAGATTTTCTCCAACAATAAACTTCAATAGCCTTTTTGAAATATCAGAAAATAATCTTAAAAAGATAAAAATACAAAGATATTTTCAAAAAATGATGAATGAAATAATCTCTATAGGAGAATCTAGGGGATTAAGAAATTCATTTTTTCTCCACATATCCCCAAATCTAGGATCAAAAAATGGAGTTGAAATATTAAAAGAATCAAAGAACAATGATATTGGTTCAACTGATATTCAATTACTTTTAAAAGGTGCACAAAAAGATGCAGGCGTATTGTGTTTATTAAATAAATTCATTGGAGATAGAAAAGGTAAAAAACCATTTGGAGAAAATTTTAATTTTAGAGATGCACCAATTGAGAAAAATGAGAAAATAGCTTTCTGCAAAAAATATATCCAACCTAAGGATATGCCATTAATAATTGGAGTAGGAGATACTATTACTTCTAATCAAATTAGAAAGAGTAATTCTTTTTCAAGAGGTGGAAGTGACAGATCTTTTTTAGAATTTATTCAATTATTAGGTTATGAATTTGGAATTAAAAATAATATAATTTTTGTTGATAGCAGCTATGGAGAAGTATTCAGACCATCAACAAAAGAAACTGGTCTTAAAGGAATTACAGATAAATATGATAGTCTGAAATTTGATATTATTTTCCAGGATGGGCCAGAAGAATATATAAATTGGTTTACAAAAATAGCCCATAAAAGATATCAAATAAAAAATTAATATATTTATATTTATTGACGAATTTACTTTTTATTGACACTTTAAAAGTAAATAGATATTTCATGAAAACTTCATTCCCGAATATAAAAAAGGAATCTATAGATACTTTACAAATTAATATTGGATATAAATGTAATCAAGCTTGCAAGCATTGTCATGTGAACTCTAGTCCAAGTAGAACCGAGATGATGTCAGAAAAAATTTTAGATTTAATTCCAAAGATAATAAAAAAATTCAACATAAAAACATTAGACATAACTGGTGGAGCACCAGAGATGAACCCTAATTTTAAGAAACTTGTATTAAGTCTCAAGAATCAAGATATAAATATTATAGATAGGTGCAATTTAACAATTTTCTTTGAAAAAGGTTATGAAGACTTACCTAATTTTCTAGCTGAAAATAAAGTAATTATTACAGCTTCATTACCTTGCTATGAAAAAGAAAATGTTGAGAAACAAAGAGGTTCAGGTGTTTTTGATAAAAGTATTAATGCGATCAAAATCTTAAATAACTTAGGATATGGAAAAACTAATACAGAACTTGAATTAAATCTAGTATACAATCCTATAAATCCTACATTACCCCCTGCTCAAGACAAATTAGAAAAAGACTATAAAAAGGTTTTATTTGAGAAATATAAAATTACTTTTAATAAACTCTATACAATAACAAATATGCCTATTAATAGGTATGCGGACTTTTTAAAAATGACTGGGGAGCTTGAAAAATATTTTGAATTACTTGCAAAAAATTTTAATCAACAAAATTTAAAAAATTTAATGTGTAAAAAAACTTTAAGTATTGATTGGGAAGGTCAGATTTATGATTGCGATTTTAATCAACAACTAAAATTAAAAAGTGAAAGTGGACCAAAGAATCTTTATGAACTTTTAAATTACTCATCATCATTTAATTATCCAATTGCAGCAAAAAATCACTGTTTTGCATGTACCGCAGGTGCTGGTTCGAGCTGTGGTGGAAGCTTAAGTTGAAATCAAATCTATAAACAATTTGGACAAATGGCTTTAACTTTAAATGATGACTCTATTAATTTAAAACCTTTAATACTTGCAGCTTTTCTACCCGCCTCTAAAACTTGATCACTTTCAAACTCTTCAGTTCTTCCGCATTTAATACATATTAAATGATGATGATCTGGGAAATCATTACTTAATAATTCGTATCTATGGCCCCCTTCACTTAATTCTCTTTCATGAAGATATCCCATTTGGACTAGAAGCCTTAATGTTCTATAAATAGTTGCAAGCGAAACTTTTGAATTTAAGTCTTTTAATTCTGAATGAACTTCTTCAGCACTTAAGTGATTACCTGGTCCAATATTTTCAAATAAATTTAGTACTTTTAATCTTTGCTTAGTTAATCTTTTTCCTTCTTGATGTAAGCCAGATCCAAGAGGATTTCTTATAACTAAATATTTTGAAACGACTTGCAATTTATGATTAAGTTTTTTTAATATTAACCTTTATAAATATTTTCACAAGAAAAATTAAATTTTAATTTGAAGTTTTTAACAGTATATTTTATATAAAATAATAAATTTTTTATATGAATAACTTTATTAAACAAATTTCAAAAAGACAAACAGCTCTATTAATAATGGACGCACAAGCTAAAATAATTAATCCAATTAAAAATAAAGATTTAATATTAGAAAATATTTATAAGCTACTAAAAGCTTATGAAATTTTAGGTGAAAATATTTATATTTCTGAACAAAATCCTCTTAAGTTAGGATCAACAGTTGAAAAACTTTTACCAAAAACCGATTTTAAAGTATTTGAAAAAATGGATTTTAGTGTTGCAAATAATCAACAATTAAATAATGAATTATCATTAAAGAAAATAAAACAATTAATAATCTGCGGATTTGAAACACATATATGCATACAACAAAGTGTATTAGGTTTTTTAAAAAACAATTTTAAAGTTTATCTTGCGGCAGATTCAATGAGTAGTAGGAAAATAATAGATCATGATATTGCTGTTAGAGGATGCAATCAGAAGGAGCAATTTTATCAACCTCAGAATCAATTATTTTTGAATTATGCGAGACTTCATCAAGAATTGAATTTAAAAATATAAGTAATATTATTAAAAACAATTAAATTAATAACTGGTTTGTTTTTTTATATATTTTAGAATCAAAATATAAATTTATGACTTCTTTAAATGCAAATATTCAGTGAGAAAATCTTTTACGCTTTATTAATATTCTTAACGGGAATAGTTTCAACAATATTAATAGCAAAAATCTCAAAAATCTTTTTTAAAAGGATAACAAATAGAACAAAAACTGATTTTGATGATTTTATTTTTGAGTCTTTAAATAGCACAATAAAACCTATTGGAATTCTTTTATCAACTTATTTTACAATTGATTATTTATCAGTTAGCGATATCACTTTTGTATCAGTCTTACTTAATATCAAAAAATTATTGATCCTGATAATTATTATAAAAGCATTAAACAAAATATTAATAAGATTACTTTCTGAAGCGACCAGTAAAATAAATGACTCTTCATTAAGTTCAATGATATCCTCTTTAACACCTTTAACAAAAGCATTTACATGGACTATCGGCTCAATATTTTATTTACAAAATATAGGTGTACAAATGACGGCGATATGGGCTTTACTCAGTGCAGGAGGAATTGGAGCTGGATTAGCATTAAAAGATCCTGTCCAAGAGTTTTTTGAATACATAACAATTCTTCTAGATAAACCCTTTCAAAAAGGAGAGTTTATTAAAGCTGATGGAGTATTAGGAATGGTTGAGAGAGTAGGTGTTAGATCATCAAGAATTAGAAGTATAAACGGAGAAATAATTGTTATGAGTAATAGTTCTCTTACCAATGGAATGATTGCAAATTATGCTCAGATGAAAAAAAGAAGGTTAGTGCATAAATTGGGTGTCGTTTATGAAACATCTCCAGAAATTATGAAGAGAATTCCATTGATTCTTAAAAATATTGTTAGTAATACAGATAATGCAACATTCGATAGGTGTCATTTTACAGACTTTGGAGATTTCAGTTTAAATTTTGAACTTGTTTACTATATCCCCACAAATAATTACTTTGCCGCTATGGAAGCACAGCAAAATATTAATTTGAAAATTATGGAAGAATTTAAATTAAATAATATTGAATTTGCTTTTCCAACTCAAACCTTACAAATTGATAGGGGTAACTCCAAATGAATTACACAAATCGGTACTAAATTCCCATAGCTTGGTTGCTAATTCTGGATCTGAGGCCTCCTCGCTAACATCAGTAACACTTAATTTATGTTTTCTAAAAGAAATAAGCTGATTACTTAAATGTAGGTAATCAATATTATTATAATTTTTATCCATTGCAATTTTATAGAGTAAACTTCCTGCATCTTGGACACTTTCTGAAATTCCTAATAATTTACTAGCGATTGTTGAGAATATAAGATAACCAGACTTATTAAATTTGCTGCTATACCGAAAAAAACCTAGACCCTTTTCAGGGAAAACCAATCCTGGAGCCCAAGTAATTACAGAGATTTTTCTTTTTTTTATTCTTAATCTATTACTTAATTCTTTAGCAAATAAAATATTACATAATTTACTATTTTTATATGATTTATCTGCGTTAAAATTTTTAAAATTACCCATAATTTCTTCTTTAAAATTATTTAAATTATTCAAGCCTGCTTTCTCTCCGATATTACCTCCAGAACTTTTTGGATCATGAACATCGGAAGAAGTAATAATAATTCTTGATTCTGATGAATCCTTAATTATTGAATTTAAAAGATTTATTATGTAAAAATGAGCAAGATGATTTACTGCAAATGTTAATTCAATCCCTTGCTTTGAAACTTTTGGATATAAAGCACCCGTATATTGCAAACCAGCATTTAATATAAAAATATCAAATTTTATACTTTTATTTACAAAGAATTTTTCTAAATTAGAAATATTTTCAAGATTCCCTAAGTCAATATCACTAATTATTTTTAAATATTTTTTTAGGTAACTTTCACTATAAAAATTTTTTAAATCATTTATGAATGAATCTTTTCTAATTTTTGATCTAATAGGAACATATAAATAATTTTTAGTCTCTAAGAATTTTATTACTGAATAAAATCCAATACCTGAATTAGCACCAGTTATAAAAATAGTCTTACCAAATTGATTAAAAATAGAAGAATTATTAGTCATAAAATTAATATTTTAATTATGATTTAATAAATTAAGTTTATATAAAAATATTTCTTCAAATGTAGCCATATAAATTATTGTTAAAACAGAGCTGCCATAACGCATATATTTATTTTTTTTTATTAGTATAAACATCTTCTTATTTAAATAAAAAGTTTATAAAACTAGTTTCAAACTAAATCTTTTTATTTAAAACCCATTACTCTAAAGTTTAAATAAATGACTACCAAAGAGTTGCCAGATGTACTTGTTCTAGGGGCGGGACCCGCAGGTATGGCAATTGCATCAGCTTTAGGGAAAGAGAGTTTAAAAGTAGATGTGCTTTCTCCTAAGGGACCAGATGAACCTTGGCCAAATACATATGGGATTTGGGGAAATGAGGTAGATCAACTCGGTTTAGAAAATTTACTAGAACATAGGTGGAAAAATACAGTAAGTTTTTTTGGGAATGGATCATTAAAGGAACATGATTTTGAAAATAAGCCAACACAGCACCTATTAGATTATGGATTATTTGATAAAAAGAAACTTCATTCCTATTGGTTAAATGAATGCAATAATTCATTAATAAATTGGCATCAAGGATTTGCAAATAAAATTAATTTTGAGCAACATAAAAGTACAGTTACAACTGACGATGGGAAAGTTTATTCTGCAAGACTTGTTATAGATGCAACAGGATATGATCCAATCTTTTTGAAATTAAAATCAAATGAACCTTTAGCTGTTCAAACTTGTTATGGGGTAGTAGGCAATTTTAGTAAACCACCACTCGAAAAAGATCAATTTGTCTTGATGGACTATAGAAGTGATCACTTAAGTGAGACCCAGAAAAAAGAACCACCTACTTTTTTATATGCTATGGACATGGGAGACGGAAAATATTTTCTTGAAGAAACACAGCTTGGTCTTGTTAATCCATTAACGATGGATGACTTAAAAGGTCGTTTAGAAAAAAGACTTGCATATAGAGATATAGAAATAACAAGCAAACAGCATGAGGAATTAGGATTATTTTTGCCTATGAATATGCCAATACCTGATTTTAAACAACCTATTCTTGGTTATGGAGGTGCTGCTTCAATGGTTCATCCTGCCTCTGGATATTTAATTGGAAATGTTTTAAGACGAGCACCTTTAGTTGCTAAAGCGATATCTGATGCAATGCAAGATAAAAACCTTCCAACTATGTTAATAGCAAAAAGAGGATGGGAAAGTTTGTGGCCTACTGAATTAATAAGAAAAAAATCATTATATCAATTCGGTTTAGAAAAATTGATGAGATTTGATGAGAAACTACTAAGAGAATTTTTCGAAAGTTTTTTTCAATTACCAAAGAATCAATGGTATGGATTTCTTACTGATACTTTATCATTGAAAGAAATTGTAAATGCAATGTGGATAATGTTTCTTAAGGCTCCTTGGAGTGTGAAAAAAGGATTGATGATTATGAGGGGTAGAGAATTAAAAATGTTGTTTAAAATTATTTTTCCAAATATATAGATTTAATGAGGACAATATTAATAAGCGGTGCAAGTAGTGGAATAGGTTTAAAAATTGCTCATAAACAGCTTAAGAGGGAAATAGAGTTAGTGCTGGCATTAGAGATTTAGAATCTTTAGAAGGTAGTATTATTGATCCTCGTAATTGGCCTAATGAGCAATTAATTTTAAATAAATATGATGCTTTAGATAAAAATTCTTCTAAAAATTGGATATCAAACACTGTAAAGTCATTTGGAAGTTTTGACACTTTAATTAATTCTGCAGGAATTTTATCTAAAGTACCTTTTTTATACAAAGATGATGATTTGGATGAAATAGATAAAACAATGAAAATAAACTTTTTAGCGGTATGGGATCTAACAAGATTATGTTGGGAATATCTTTCTTCATCAAAAAATGGAAGGATTATTTCAATAGTCTCAATGAGTGGTAAAAGATCTAAAGGAGATTTAGCTGCTTATTCTTGTTCTAAATTTGCTCTTATGAGTATATGTCAAACCATGAGGAATGTAGGATGGGAAAAAGGAATTAGGGTTACAACAATTTGTCCAAGTTGGGTAAATACTAAAATGGCAAAAGGGGTGAAAACTATAGATAAATTAGAGATGAGTCAACCTGAAGATATTTCAGAAATCTGTTCTACCCTCTTAAAACTTCCTAAACAATCTGTCCCTTTTGAGATAAAAATAAATTGCAATTTAGAAATTTAAGTAGAATTAATAATAGTATAAGAAATTAAGAGCATCGCTAAAGCTATAAAAAATGCTTTAATCCTATTAGTGAATAGTGAGAATAATGAAATATCTTCTGCGAAATAACCTCCAAAACTTCCTGTAATAAAAAGAATTATCATTGGCACTGATCCAAAAATAAAAGAATAACCGAAAGAATTTAAAAATCCTAAATTTAAATAATTAAATAATAGAAAAGAAAAGCCAAATAACAGTGAAGATGCAAATAAGCTAATTGATACTTCTGCATCAAGGGTATGCGGAAGATTTCCCCTTAGCTCAAATTGTTTTTGACAATCTGACAATTGTCTTTTAGAAAGACGAAGATAACCAGTCTCAGGAATTCTTTGGTACCTATATTTTCTTAATAGTCTGGCTTTAAGAGTTTCAGGCTCTTTTGTGAGAATTGAGAACAACAATTCATCAGGATTTAATTTCTTTATTTTTTTTTGAAGATTATCTGTTTTATCAATTCTATAAAGATCTCCAACTCTTATAAGATAAACATATCCCGACATTTTTATGATTATGTTAAAGTAAGCTTCTTTTTAAATAATACTAAAAATATTAAAAAAATATATCTTTTTCATAAAATGAAAAAACATATCTTATTTTCTTTTCGCAGGTGTCCTTTTGCTATAAGAGCAAGATGGGCTATAAAAATGTGTGGGATAGAAGTTGAAATTAGAGAAATTGACTTAAAAAATAAGCCTTCAGAATTAATAAAAAATTCAGTCTCAAAAACTGTACCTTTACTAATTCTAAATAATGGAGAGGTGATTGAAGAAAGTCTTGATATTATTATTTGGTCATTGAAAAATTCACAGAAAAAAAATTATATTGAAAAATATTTTAAGAAAAGTTATAGAGAAATAATTTTAGAAATTATTCATGAAAATGACCATATATTTAAATATCATTTAGATAGATTTAAATATGCTTCTAGGTTTAATCCAAATGAAAAAGAATTTCATTTCAAAAATGCACAAAAATTTCTAAAGAAATTGAATATTTCCTTAAGCCAATCTAATAAAAACAGATGGCTAGTCGGTGATCAAGAATCAATTGCTGATTGGTGTATTTGGCCGTTCGTAAGACAATTTAAAATTGCATGTAATAGTCAAAAAATTTTAGATTATTTTGAAGAGCCTTTAGAATCTTGGTTTAATTATTTCTCAAAACATGAAAACTTTAAATACGTAATGCACAAATATAGTGTTTGGGAATCAAGTTCAATCGAAGAAACTTTCCCAAGAAATTTAGATTTCTGATAATCTTCTTTTCTCAATTATTTTTGCTAACTCAAGGAAATAACCAGCTGTTCTGTATTTACCAATATTTTTCTCTTTACCCTCTATATCACTTCTAATCTCAGCAGTTTCAGCCATCAAAAGATCAAGTTCATTTGGATGAAGACTGTATAAATCGCCTAATTCCACTTCTCTACTTAGTAAATGACTTCTAAACCATTTTTCTTTACTTTCTTGAGGAGGAATATCATATGGACTGTTTTGCATTTAATTCCTATTTTATAAATTTACTATTAATTTTATTAATTTTATTATTTAAATAAAACTGTCAATTTATTATTTAAAAAAAATGCAATAATGACTACTAGGAGCGATAAAGCTCCACATAATTCAGTCCAATAAGTAAGTCCAATTCTTGAGAGTAAAAATGGTGATAAAACTGTAAAAAATCCTCCAGATAATAATAATTGTGCAAAAAGTTGTTTAGATGTAAATATCGGCAAAGTCTTTGAAAGATTATTAGGATCTGCCAATCTTAAAAGTAGTAACCCTGAGGCAACTACCCCGGTTGAATTACCGAATTCTACTAACCCTTTTTCAAACCAAAAATCATCAAAAACAAAGTATGAAAAAAAAGCAATACATAAGATATTCCACAAAAGACCAAAAATAGTAAGTAAAAGTATAGTAGAAAGATTATTCATCACTATGGATAAATTTAAACTAGCCATAGCTGAAAATATTAACAAATCTGTTGATAATATACCCATTTCCCTTTGGAGAATTTGAGAAATGAAAGCAGTTTTTTCAGTCTTCTCCAACACATATCTTATCAACAAGGAACCTATAAGTATTAATGGAAAAACTGGTAAAGAATTTATAACTTCTTTTGAAAAGTCTCCAAAAATAGTTGAAGAAAGCCTTATAGTTTTTAATCAATAGAACTCCTATAAATATAGCTAATCCTGCAAATCCTACGTTTACCAAAAGTATCCTTAAATCAGCATAAATATTAAAGTTAAATTTGAAATCTTTATTTTCTTTATTTTCTATAAATTCAGTCTGATTAGTTATTTTGAAAATCTTACCTAGAAGAATAAACAAGCTTCCAATTAATGACGAGGATAATAAGCCCATAGTAGCCATAGCTAAACCTAGATCTAAACCTTCAGGGAAACCTAACTTATTAAAGCTATTTCCAATAATAGCTGCAGCACCATGACCACCTTCAAAGCCAACTTCAATTAAACACCCCATTAGAGGATTAACGTTTATAGATTCTGGCAACAGATATTTGACAACTAATCCTCCAACGAAGAATTGCCCAAAGCCTAATGCTAACGCTAGTAAAAATTGATTACCTATTGGCTTTATTAGACCCTTAAGATCTGGGATAGATCTTCCAAGCATTAAAGTTGCAAATACAATTGATAGAAGCGGTGTTAAAGACTCTTCCCAAATAGAAGTAGTTTCCTTAGTTAAAAAATTAAATATTCCATATGGACCAATTAGTATTCCTACAATTCCACAAATAACAGCAATTGGTAGTCCAAATCTTTCTAATTGGATAGCAAATTTCAATCTTCTACCAAAAATTAATAAAAAACCAATTATTAATAAACCGGCAATGCTGACAAATATAGAATTTGAAAAAATATTACTTTTCTCCATTTACAAGATTTCTCAAATTCAGTTCTTTATTTTATAAATTTAATTTAAATAAGAAATAATTTCAAATAAAAAAAGCCTCAATATATTGAGGCTTTTTATGTAGAAATTTAAACTTAATTAATCTTTAAGTGTAACTGTAGCACTATCAATATTACTAATAGCATTTGTTACTCTCTTAAAGTCAAAGCCAAGTGCTCTTAGAGCATGCCATAGGTGACCCTGAATAAAGAAGAAACCAAAGTAGTAATGCACATTAGCTAACCAAGCTCTTGAAGTATATTCACCATCTGGTAAGTCAACAGTATCAATCCAGTAAGGAGAAATACTAAACTTTAACTCAAGTGGTTCACCAAAGAATTCAGTTGGATAAACAGTAGTATTTGAAGCACTCCAGAAAGCAGCTACAATTGCCATCCAGCCAATACCTGCAAGTGACCAAGATAAAACAGCTTCAGCAGAAAGAAGACCTTTACCTTTGAATTTAGTAAATTCTCCAACCTGTTTTGTAGCGATATGCCATGCACCACCAGTAATCTCAACAAAAGCTAAGAAAGCATGACCACCCATAACTTCTTCTAAGCTATCGATTGTCAAAAAGTCTGTTTGATGATTCCAAATTTTAGCAAGATTTAATTCATACTCAACCTGTCTAACAGAACCAATAGCAGGATCATATATTCCATGAACTCTTGCCCATTCAACAAATGCAATTACAGCAAATCCGAGAATGATTAAGTGATGACCAAGAATAAATGTCAATTTGTCAGGATTATCCCATTCAATATTGAATTTTCTTGCTCTTCCAATATCTGATTCCTCTAAATTTCCTGGAAGTAGTAGAGAATGAAGAAGACCACCAGCAGCTAGTACCATTGAAGAAACAAGGTGAACAATTGCTACTGCGATAACAGGTTTAGTATCTCCCATCGCAACACCATTAGCATCAAACCCTATTCCAAGGGTAGCTAAGTGTGGAAGAACGATAAGAGGTTGATTGCCCATAGGAACACTAGGGTCAAATCGTGAAAGTTCAAATAGGGTGAAAGCTCCTGCCCAGAAAACGATTAATCCAGCATGTGCTACGTGAGCTGCAATGAATTTACCTGAGCGATTTGCTACACCTGAATTACCAGCCCACCATCCATAGGTGACATCTGGATTTCCATAGGTTTGCATTTAGGAAGTGATTAGCTTAAACGTTCTGAGAATACTTTATATTCAATCAAAGAGTTTAATTAATAACAAAATTGTAAAGGTTATTAATGCTCCGTAAATAATTTAATCATAAAAAAATCGAATTATTTTGAAAAAAATTTGTGCAAATAGGTTACTATAACTAGCTTTTCTTATTTAGGAATCAGGCAATTAGAAGTAAAAAAATAAAAAAATAATTCTTAAATCTCTTAATGCTGACATTAATAATTTTTCGTGTAATAAAACTATTTTCACATTGCCTCATCGAAAAACAATTATTAAAAAGGGTGTAGGATATTAAATCTTAATGACTATTTCTCAAAACCCTTCAGAAAAAATTTCACTTACAATGAAATCTGAAGGACATTATAAAAAAGCTGCCGAGAACTATAGAAGATCAGAACAGTATATTAATATGATTAATTTATATCCAATATTGCAAAATACACTAATAGATTGTAAGAACGAAAATCTAATAGAGTAAAATTTAAAACATTAAACTAGAAATTTACAAAATAAATTTTATATATTAAGCAGCAATTTGATTAATTTTTAATAAATTGTATTTATTAATAACTTTTTTACAAGCATTAACATTGTATATAGCTTCAGGACTCCAAGGTTTTGTTTGTCCTAAAGGTGAGCTTCTCCAATGGATTCCAGGTTTAAAATAGACATACTCTCTTAATTCAGATAATTGACTTTCTCTTATGCCCAGTTTCTTTGCTGCCAAGCCACATGGATACCAAACATTTTCTAACATTATTTTCTGAGATATTAATATACCTTGATAACGTTTATCTAAGCAGCAAGGAAGTGCCTGTAAGAAATTAATTCTAAAATAAATTTGTAAAGTCTTATTATCAAATGCTTTTGCTCTAGATAAAAATAAATTAAGAAATATTAAATAACGAGGTTTCATTAAAAATAATTTTATTGGTTTTGTATTCTCTTATTGATGATTTAAATTCTAAGTATTCTTTCATATCAATATTTTCTCTTTCATTATCATTCCAACCTTTTATCCATTGACTTGATTCCTCAAAAACTTTTTTAGAAATTGTAAAACTAATTGCTTCATCTAAAGCAGATACAAAATCTAAATAAACTTCTTTTTTAAATTCGTATTGATTAATTACGACAAAATGTTTTAATCCATTTATTGTTTTTCTTGAAGTCCAATAAAGTTCCACAATTAAAAATTAATTATTTTCAATACTGTTTTTGTATTCATTTCTAATTTGATTTAATAAATTTTTTCTTTCTATTAAATAATTCATTGAATCTTTTTTAGACAAATTAAATCTTTCTTTTTTAGTTAAATTCATCCAAGAATATAAATTCTCTTTATTAAATTTAAGTCCTCTTTTTTTTATAAATATTTTACTAAGGTAATTATTATTCATATTGATTAAAAACTTTATTAGAGATGACTTAATACTCATTTTAAGCGGATATATTTAAATTTAGATTTTTTAAAATCCATTCTTCTAATTTAGCATTATCTTCAATTGATATTTTTATCTCATTATTACTTCCATTACTATTATTAAATAATTTAATTGAAAATTCATTTTTCTTAGCCTCCTCATCTCCAATCACCACAACACTTTTTGCATTACATTTATTAGCTTTTTTAAATTGCCTTGAGAAAGAGGAACCACTCAAATCTAATTCTGTTATTAAATCAAAATTACTTAATAACCTTGATAGAGCTATCGCGAGCGATTCTGCTAATTGTCCCTTATTAATGATATAAATATCTGGATCTCTACCTTTTTCTAATCTTTTCCAGCGATTAACATTAATCTTTCTAATCCAATGGCAAATCCAATAGCCGGTGTTTTATCACCTCCCATTTGATTAATAAGATCATCATATCTTCCCCCTCCACAAACAGTTGCTTGAGATCCCAAAGCTCCACTGGTAATTTCAAAAGCAGTATGACTGTAATAATCTAATCCTCTCACCAATTTAAGATTTTCAACAAAAGGAATCTTTAAAAACTCTAGCTGTTTCTTAATAAAGGAATATCTTTCTAAGCTTTTTTCAGATAAAAATTGATTTAATTTTGGGGCATTTTCTAAAAGTTTCTGTGTATGAGGATTTTTTGTATCCAGTATCCTAAGGGGATTTTTATTTATTCTTGCTCTAGAGTCTTGATCAAGATCATCAAAGTTATTTTTAAGCCATTTTAAAAAAGATATTTTATAGTTTTCTCTATCAGTACTATCTCCAAGACTATTTATTTCTAAATTTAATTCACTTATACCTAATTTCTGTAATATGTCCCAAGCTAGAGAGATAATTTTGATATCACTATTAGGAGATTCATATCCAATAAATTCTACTCCTAACTGATGAAACTGCCTTTGCCTTCCTGCCTGTGGCCTCTCATACCTAAACATAGGCCCCATATACCATAACTTATTAAAAGTTCCTTTTAAATTACCATTATTAACAAATGCTCTGGCAACTGAAGCAGTACCCTCTGGACGAAGTGTGCAGGATCTTTCACCTCTATCTACAAATGTATACATCTCTTTATTAACTACATCTGTACCTTCACCAATACCTCTTACAAAAAGTTCTGTCATCTCAATAATAGGTGTCCTAATTTCTCTTACATGCGCTCTTAATAATTGCTCTTTTATAATATTTTCAACATTTTGCCATTTCTTCAATTGTTCAGGAAGAAGATCTGTGGTTCCTCTGAGATTTTTTAGGTTATTCAAGATAATAAATAATTCAAGATTTTAATTTTGAGTAAATAATAAATCTAAGTAGTACTCATCATGTAATAATTTTAACTTAAGAATCTTTTAAATTTTGGAAAAAGATAAAACATCAGATATTCAACATTGTGGTACTAAACCTAAAAAAATTGCTTTTGGCATCGCGCCACTTGGAATAATTTCTATTGGTATTGTTCCAATGGGAGTTGTAAGTATAGGTATTGTTCCGATGGGTGTTTTTTCTTTTGGAGCAGTTGCAATGGGTATTATAAATTTGTCTATTGTAGGGATGGGAATAATCTCTTCAGGTATTACCACAATGGGGGTTTGGGAATATTCACCTAGAGGAGGTACTCATAATCATAATTTAGAAGATAAATCTCTCATTAATAGCGAATCGAATTCAAAGCAAAGAAGTTTGCTTTTTAATACTAGAGAAGAGGCAGAAAATATGGCTAAAACCCTAAATTGCAAGGGGCTCATAAGATGGGTGATAAGTGGATGCCATGTAATTCTCACTAAATAAATATTTTAAATATCAATTTAAAATTTCAACTTTAAAATCTAATTCTGTTGCTTCAATTTCAGATAATTTCTTCGTCCAAGCTCCATGAACAGGACTATTCCATCTGAAACCAGCATTTTTTGCCAATGATCTATCCTCATAACTAACTATTGCTTTATATAAATATTTAGGTTCAGTTGCTTTAAGTAAAATATCTTCAAGATTATCAATTTTCTTAAATACCTCTGAAATGTAATAACAGTCTGATAAAGCCCTATGTAAATTCCATACTGGAATATTAAAACCTAAAGCAAGATCTGTGACGGATGGTCTACTTTTGATATTTTTTTTAAATGACCAATTTATATCGTCTAAACTACATATCCATTTTTTGTCTAGAGAAGGTAGATTACCTTTCCCAAACCATTTCTTATCAAAAGCAGCATTATGAGCAACTATAAAATCGCAGGATTCAGTAAGTTTTAAAAACAATTGAATTCCATCCTTCCATGGCTGCTTAAGATTTGAAACATCCGCAGGTATTCCATTAATAAATTCAGCAGCATTAATCTCAACTGGCAACAAAAAAGATAATTGTGCGAGAACAGATTTGGAAGGAACATTGAAAAGGATGCAACCTATCTCAATAACCTCATCATTATTTTCATCTAATCCTGTAGTTTCTGTATCTAATATTAAGACTGATTCAACAGATCTTTTTTGAGAAGTATTATCCATAATTAAATTATCTGATTGAATTAACCCATTTTTATTTGAGATATTTTTAAATTGATTATTAAGAAAATCAAGTTGATCTAAATTATCGTTACTAAATGTTTCCAACTTTAATGAATAAATTACTAATTTTATATTGACGCATTTAATAGAAATTTCTTTTAAATTAATATTAATTAAATAATTTCAGAAAAAATATTTTTTAGCCTCGAAAGTATCAATTCCCAGTAAATTTGAAAAAATGTACTTCACAAAATTCCAATACAATACAAATTGTTATTGGCCATCAAATCCTAAAAAAATTATTGAATTTATTGGAGGTAGTTATTTAGCAACAAGACCTGATTTTGCCTATAAAAGATTTATTGAAAATCTACTCAAAAAAAATTATGCAGTCCATGCATATCGATATATACCTCAGTTTGATCATCAAGAAATATCTTCTAATGCATGGAAAGATTTTAAAAGTGCAAAAAAGTCCTTCTTAAGAGAATTAATAAAGAACTTAAGACAGTAAGGGTAGGGCACAGTTTAGGTTGTAAAATACATTTAATTAGCCCCGATGGGGGTAGGAATTGTGAGAAATTTATATCTATTAGTTTTAATAACTTCTCCGCGAATAAATCAATTCCTCTTTTAAAAAATATTTCCAAAAAATTAGATTTTAGAAGTGAATTCAGTCCAAGTCCCAACAGAACTCTAAAAATTATTAATAATTCATACATCCAGAATAAAAATTTATTGATAAAGTTTGATGATGACAAACTAGATCAAACTGAATCTCTTCTGTCAGCATTAAAACTTAGAGCAAATGACAACAGTAAAGGATTATTAATGAAAGGCAACCATACTTTAATTGCTAGTGCAGGTTTAAGAGAAGACTTGCTAGGAGAATGGGCTGATGATGATCTTAAAAGAAAAACAATCGAAAAAATTTCTCATTTAATTGATGATTTTAGTTAAGTATCTTTTTTCAACTTTTCCAATACTGAACTATCTTCTAAGAGTACTAATATCACCACTTACTTTTTCTCCCGAAGCTAAAGATCGTAATATTCTTCTCATTATTTTTCCACTTCTAGTCTTTGGTAGTGCATCCGATATGATTATTTTCTCTGGCTTAGCGATTATTCCAATTTCATTAACAACATGTTGCTTTAATTCATTAATCAAATTTAAAGATTTCTGAAAATTTTTCTCTAAAGAAACAAAGGCAACTATAGATTCTCCTTTAATAGAATCTTTTCTACCAACCACTGCAGCTTCTGCAACCGATTCATGACTAACTAATGCTGATTCAATTTCCATAGTACCTAATCTATGACCAGAAACACTTATAACATCATCAACTCTACCCATTATCCATAAATAACCATCACTATCTATTCGTGCTCCATCTCCTGCGAAATAAACGTACTTTTCATCCTTAAAGGGTATAAATTCCCAATAACTTTTTTTAAACCTTTCTGGATCGCCATGAATAGTTCGCATCATTCCTGGCCAAGGTTTTTTAATAATTAAATATCCTCCTTCATTTGAATTTACTTCTTCCCCCTCTTTATTCACAATTGAGACTTCTACTCCTGGGAGTGGAAAAGTCGCTGAGCCAGGCTTAGCATCAACAGCCCCAGGGATAGGACTTACCATTATTCCACCAGTTTCTGTTTGCCACCAGGTATCAACGATTGGACATTTATCTTTACCTATTACATTCTTATACCAAATCCACGCCTCGGGATTAATAGGTTCTCCCACTGTCCCTAAAAGCCTCAAACTTGAAAGGTCATATTTATCTGGGATCTCTCTTCCAGACTTCATGAAAGACCTTATAGCAGTTGGAGCAGTATAAAAAATAGATACTTTATATTTCTGAATAACTTCCCAAAAAGCCCCAAGATTAGAGGCCCTTGGCACTCCTTCATACATTAGAGTAGTTGCTCCATTTGATAATGGACCGTAAACGATATAGGAATGACCAGTTATCCATCCGACATCAGCAGTGCACCAATATATATCATCCTCTTTTATATCAAATACCCATTTAAAAGTTAAATGTGACCATAGATTATAACCTGCAGTAGTATGAACTACACCTTTAGGTTTTCCTGTTGAACCTGAAGTATATAGTATAAATAATCGATCTTCACTATTCATTTTTTCAGGCTCGCACCAATCATCTTTATTTTGCAACAATTCATGCCACCACAAATCTCTGGATGAATCCATATAAATCTCTTTTTTGATTCTTTGTACAACAATAACTTTTTCAACTATTTCATTTGCACCAGCGTCAAGAGCCAAATCAACTGCCTTTTTTAATTCAATTTCTTTATCTTTTCGATATCCCCCATCTGCTGTAATTACAAACTTTGCATTTCCATCAATCAATCTATCTTTTAAGGATTCAGAAGAAAAGCCTCCAAAAACTACTGAGTGCTGAGCACCAATTCTTGCACAAGCAAGCATTGCGAACATAGCCTCAGGTATCATTGGCATATAAATACAGACCAAATCTCCTTTTTTTACCCCTATTGATTTAAGTCCGTTAGCTGATTTGCAAACTTCTTTAAGGAGCTCTTTATAAGTAAATTTTTTATTATCACCAGGTTCTCCTTGCCATATCAAAGCTGTTTTATCAGAAAGACCATTTTTTATATGCCTATCTAAGCAATTATAGGAAATATTAAGTTTTCCTTCTGGGAACCACTTATAAAAAGGCGCATTTTTGTCATCTAAAACAGTTTGATATGGCTCAAACCAATCTATTTCAGATTTAGCATAATCATCCCAAAACTTTATTGAATCTTTTTTTGCCGCTTCTTTTAATTCGATTAATTCTTTAAAGTCCTTTATTAAAGCATTTTTAGAAAATTCTTTTGATGGAGGGAAAATTCTATTTTCTTCAAGAATATTATTAATTGAATTTTTTTTGTTTAATTTCATTTTTTTTTGGTATTAATTAAATTGAAGCAAAAATTATAAAATTTCCAATAAAAATTAACGGTATTTAAATTAATATATTTATTTCTCTAGTAAAGACGACTCAATACAAATTCAGGTAATGCCATTAGTGCTCTTTTATACTCAGATTCAGGTAGCCATAAAATTGCATCTTTTGAATGAGTGGCGAAATCTTCTGCCAATATCCTTGATTTCTTTATAGCACCAGAACTCATAATTATTTCTAATGCATTATTTAAATCATCTTTTTCTGCTAATTCTCTATCAATTAAAACAGATAAATTTTTATTCTCCTCTAAAGCATATAAAACTGGAGCGGTTAAATAACCACTTGCTAGATCACTAACGGCTGGTTTTCCTAACTGTTTATCATTACCTGTGAAATCTAGAATATCGTCAACCACTTGAAATGCCAAACCTATATTTTTTCCAAATTCATATAACATATCCAATTTATCAGCATTAATATCACTTAAAACTCCTGCAGCTTTGCAACTATTAGCTATGAGTGATGCAGTTTTACAATAACTTTTATTTATATATTTTGAAAAAGTCTGACCAGAATCATATCTATTTAAATTTTGCTTTATTTCACCCTCAGCTAAATCCATAATAACTCTACTAAGTAATTTAACTACATCTACGTTATCTAAATTAGCTAGATGCCAACTAGATTGAGCGAACAAAAAATCTCCAGCAAGAACAGCTACCCTCGTATTAAATCTACTATGTACAGTCTCAACACCTCTTCTCATAGAAGATTCATCAACGACATCGTCATGAACTAATGATGCTGTATGAATCATTTCAGTTATTTCTGCCAATCTTTTGTGTTTTGTTGATAATGAAGAATCAACTGAAATAGCTTTTGAAATTAATAAAACGATACCTGGTCTTAACCTTTTCCCCCCTGCAGAAAATAAATGCTCTGCAGCAGCTTGTAATATAGGGTGCCCAGCCCCAATTAAATTTTTCAGCTCCAAGACAAGATCTTCAAGATCTTTCTCAACTGGTTGTAATAGCTCTGTAACTGTCTTCATATTTACCTCTCTTACATACTAAAGGAATCATGCCTCTCTTCGTAGGTTAACTAAAGTAATTTTTTTATTAATTTTTAACCAATTTGTCACTTTGATAGAAAATTCGTCAATCTTTCCAGTAGCAAAAAATTCTACATTGTCATATTTATTACTTTTATGAAATTTATTAGATGGATAAAAAAAATTATTTAAGTTATTTGTAAGAGCTATTGAAGGATCAATAATTTTTATATCTGATGATATTTTTTCTCTTAAAATTTGATATATCAAAGGGTAATGACTACATCCAAGGATTAATTCACTAATATTTTTTTTTAATAATGGTCCTAAATATAAATCTGCAAGATAATTTATTTTTTTATAATCAATAGATATTTTTTCTATTTCAGATACAAATTCTGGACATGATTGTTGGAAGACTTTGATATCAGGTCTTATTTTGTTAATAATATTTTTATAAAAAGATGATTTAACTGTTGCAGTGGTTGCTAGCACACCAATTGAGTTAGATGTAATAGTACTAGAAACTGAAGTTATTAAATCAAAACAAGGTATCTTTAAAGTATTCTGCAATAGATCTAAAGCACAAGCATTTGTTGTATTGCAAGCGATTAAAAGAGCATCAAGATCCTTTTCTTTAAACCAATTTGATATTTGAATTGCGATATTTCTAATCTCTTTATTATCTTTTTCTCCATATGGATTTCTAGCAACATCTGCTAAATAAATAACTTCAACATCTGTTCTTGTTGAAAGAAGTGAGTTTAAGACACTAAAGCCTCCAATACCACTATCAAATATTCCTAATCTTAGTTTCAACCTACTCTCTTAAAATATTCAAGAATACCTTTCGCTATAGCAAAAGCAACTCTTTTTCTATGAATTTTCTTTTCAAGTCTTCTAGCATCTAATCTACCAGTAACAAAACCTATCTCCGCAAGAACTGCAGGCATATTAGTTCTCTTAATTACAAAATATCTTCCTCTCCTGACTCCTCTATCGGGACTACCTGGAGAAACTTTTAAAACTTCTTTTTGTATTTTTTCAGCTAAAAGCCTTCCCCTCCATCCAGAATAATAAAACGTCTCAATTCCATTAATATATCTTTTTTTCCCTCTAGAAGCATTTGCATGAATACTTACGAAAATATCTGAATTTGTTTTATTTGCGAAGGCAACCCTTGGAGATAAATCAACCTCTACCTCTTTATTTCTGGTCATTTTCACATTAACACCTTTTTCTAAAAGTAATTTTGTAACAATCTTTGAAACATCCAAAACAACATCCGTTTCTTTTAAACCATCTATTCCTACAGCCCCAGAATCGGGACCTCCATGCCCTGGATCAATAACTACAGAATATTTGTTTCTTTTAATATTAGGAAGATCTGTAATTCGCAAATTAATATCTCTTAAACTTCTTAACTCTTGTCTTTTAGGATATGTAACAGGTGCTTTTGAGACATTTCCTTCCTTCATAGTCTTGAATGAATTTAGAGGAAAAGAAGTAAGTTTTATTTTCCACTTATTTTCATCTACACCAATTAACTTTAATTGATAAGGATTAATACTTTTTTGAGGAGCGAATTCAATAACTAATCTTGTTATGCCGCTAACAGGCTTTCCTAATCTAATTTCTTTAACAGGTCCATTTCCTTTTATTGTTCTTGGATTCAGTAATTCTCCATTAAAGTCAACCCAGAATCTATCACCATAGAGTTGATTAGCTTTTTGATAATAAGCTTTTAAATTTGAATTTTTTCTCGTTCTCAGTTCTAAAAGTCCATTTGAATTGAGAGACCAGGCTGCTAAAGCGCTAGAAGATTTAACAGGTTGACTAGTAACACTTAAAAGAAAAATTAAAGGTAAAAATCTAGCAAAATAATAATTATTTATTTTAAACATTATTTTGCAAATATATTTGTTTTTCTATGTTTTAAACTAGGCATCTGTTCTCTAATCTTTTTTACTCTTGCCTTATCAGCAGGAGCAATAGCGGCACCTTGAGTTTTACCCGCATCTGAGAGTACAGTACCCCATGGATCAATAACCATGGCGTGGCCGTGACTCTGTCTTCTGCCATAATGAATACCTGTCTGGGCAGGTGCAACTACGTAAGCAGTATTTTCGATAGCTCTTGCTTGAAGTAAAATTTGCCAATGATCCTTACCTGTAAAGGCAGTGAAAGCAGCAGGTATCATTAATAATTCTGCTCCATTTTCAGAAAGATATCTATAAAGCTCAGGAAATCTGACATCGTAGCAGATTGATAATCCAACCTTACATAAACCAGGGATATCAATAATAGGTGGCTTTTCAGACCCTGATAAAATAGTTGCTGATTCTTTATACAAATTCCCATCAGGTAGATCTACATCAAAAAGATGAATTTTATCGTATTGACCAATTATCAAACCATCTTTTCCATATAAAGCAGATCTATTAAGTATATGAGTATCATCTCCAGCAGGCACAGGATATCCTCCTCCCAAAAGAAACACTTGATATCTCTGAGACATCGTTTTGAGAAAATTAGCACACTTAATAGATAACTCTCCAGATAATTTTAGTTTTTCAGAATCATCCCCCAAAAAAGCAAAATTTTCAGGCAAACCAATTAATTCAGCACCTCTTCTTGTAGCTAATTCAATTTGTTCCTCAGCTTCTGCAAAATTAGAATCAATATTAGAAGTACTTGTTATTTGTAATGCTGCGACAAGGAAATCAGTCAATGTTTTTAACTCCTGAAAAAAATAAATTCATTTAAGAGGCACGGATGACCCCTCTTTCTACTTGTGTGGGAACAATATCTAAGCAATCAATTTGAGAGCAGCATTTAAAATCATCTTCATAATCTCCAATACTAGCCAATCTTTTACCATGAGTAGCTGTCTTAAGACATTTTAATACATCATCTTTCCAAAAGTTCCACAAAGCTAAAGCAGCATTTAATTCATCATTAACAATATTAACTTCTGAGTTCGGAAAATTCATAAGATAATCAGCAAGTGCACCAGCAGCTAATGAATCCTCCAAGGAATAATTTCCTTCCCATCCACTACCAAGAATTAAAATATTACTCTCATTAAGAGAAATTATTCTATCTGCAACCGCCTTCCTATTTGTTAATGCCATTGGGAATAGAAATTGACTATTCTCAACTTTTTGGAGAGCTTTTGTACCATTAGTCGTACTCATAAATAATCTTTTACCTTCAACAATATTTTTTGTCACTGTTAAAGGCGAATTACCTAAATCAAATCCATCTATTTTCTTTCCACCTCGTTCAGCTAACATAACCCTTTTTTGAGGGTTCCATTTCAATGCTTTCTCTCTTAATAAATCTAAATCAGCAAAAACTTCTATAGAATCAGCTCCATTTTTCAGGGCCCATGCGATAGTAGTAGTTGCTCTTAATACATCAATAACAACTGCTATCTCGGATTTATTCTCTGGGACGTCAGAAGCGACGTGATAATAAGTAAGATTAAAATTCAAACTGAAAACTTAATAAAATAAAATTATCATAGGTACATAAAAAAGAAATTAAATAGATTTAAATTTATTTAATTTTGCATTGATAACAATAAATTTCTAAGTACTTAATTGATACTATATAAATTACTTTAACTTTTTACTACCTCAACTTCAAATCATTATGAATAATTCTCGAACATTAGAAGGTGGAGGAAGTTTGCAAGGTATTATTGAAGTCCCTGGGGATAAATCAATATCACATAGAGCACTAATTTTAGGGAGTATTGCAGAAGGGCAAACAACCATTAGTGGTTTTTTAAATTCAGAAGACCCAATATCAACAGCAAACTGTCTGAGAAATTTAGGAGTTAAAATTACAGATATTGTTGAAGGAGAGACTTTTGAAGTTATTGGTAGGGGGCTTGAAGGATATGAAGAACCCAAAGAAATTCTTGACTGTGGAAATTCTGGCACGACAATGCGTTTAATTATGGGACTTTTAGCTGGTCAAAAAGATAAGAATTTCATACTAACTGGTGATGAATCTCTTATTGAAAGACCTATGGGAAGAGTATGCAAGCCTCTAAGAATGATGGGTGGAAAATTATTTGGAAGAGAAGGAGGAAATAAAGCTCCCATATCAATTTCAGGTGCAAACCTTAAAGGTTGTGTAATTGGAACCCCTGTAGCGAGCGCACAAGTTAAGTCAGCCATCCTACTCGCCGGTTTAACTGCTACAGGGCCAACTTCAGTTATTGAACCAGCCTCATCCAGAGATCATACAGAAAGGATGCTGAACGCTTTTGGCGCAGATATAAAAATCAGAGGAGAATTAGGTAGAAATGTTGTTATAAATCCTGGTAGAGATTTAAAAGGTCAAAAGATATTAATCCCTGGTGATATAAGTTCAGCCTCTTTTTGGATGATAGCAGCTTCTATCATTCCAAATTCAAACATTACTATTAAAAATGTAGGACTTAATCCTACAAGAATTGGAATATTGAAAGTAATGGATATGATGGGATGCAATTATAAAATTGATGAACAATCTACTATAGCTGGAGAAATGATTGGCAATATTCATGTTAAAACAGCCAATGAACTTAAGCCTTTTACAATTCAAGGAGATATTCTTCCAAAATTAATTGATGAAATACCCATACTTACCGTTGCAGCTTGTTTCTGTGGAGGCATTTCATATATTAATGATGCATCTGAATTGAGAGTCAAAGAAACAGATCGTTTAAAAGTTATGGCAAGGCAACTAAATAAATTTGGAGCAAATATCAAAGAGAAACATGATGGACTAATAATTAATGGTGATTCTAAATTTATTGGTGCAGATGTTGATAGTGAGACAGATCACAGAGTTGCTATGAGTTTAGCTATTGCCGCATTATTAGCGAAAGGATCCTCTAAAATTTTTAGATCTGATGCTTCTAATGTTTCTTACCCAGGATTTTGGAATGATTTGGAATCTTTACTTTAATTTTAATAATTGAATAATTTAATAAAGGTAATTACTAAAGATGGGAGCATATCTTTTAGAAGTGAAAAATTTAATGAAAATTTTCATAGTAAAGCAGGGGCATATTATGAAACAAAAAATAAATTTATTAATCCTTCCAGGCTTAAAAGATTTCAAAATAAATCCATAAATGTTTTAGATATATGTTTTGGGATTGGATATAATTCAGCTTTGCTTTTTGAAAATCTAAAAATAGAATTATCAACTTTAAATTGGTATGGATTAGAGATTGATAAAAGACCATTAAATTATGCTTTAACTGACAAAAAATTTAATAACTTATGGAGTCCAAAAGTAATTGAAATTCTAAATTCCCTAAATTTAAAAGGTTTATACAAAAATAAGAATTTCGATTGCAAACTTGATAATAGGAGATGCCAGAAAAGAAATATTAAATTTACCAAAAGAATTAAATTTTGACTTAATTTTTTTAGATGGTTTTTCGCCTCAAAAATGTCCTGAGATATGGTCTTATGAATTTCTATCACAATTAAAAAATAAAATAAAATATGAAGGCTACTTAATTACATATACATCAGCAGCAGCTGTAAGAAAATCATTGAAAAATCTAGGTTTTAATTTATTTAATATATTGCCAACTCTTTCAAATAAAAATCATTGGAGTGATGGAACATTAGCTACTTTTGATAATCAACAAAATAACCCATACATCAAGCAATTATCAGAGATGGAAATTGAACATCTAAATACAAAGGCATCTATTCCTTATAGAGATCCAACAGGAGAAATGTTATCAAAAGAAATTCTAGAAATAAGGAAAAAAGAGCAACAATTTTCTAAGCTTTTAGATACAAATTCATGGAGAAAGAAATGGGAGATGGCATAAAAAACATCTAATAGTTAAATTTATGTAAAAGAAGAAAAAAGAATTTATGCTAGCTATTGCGATACTAGCCGCAGGGAAAGGCACCAGAATGGTAAGCAACTTACCAAAAGTATTACATAGAATTTCAGGTGAAACTCTTTTAAATAGGATCATAAATACTTCTAAAAAACTTAATCCAGATAAGATATTTGTTGTGATTGGTCATAAACCCGACTTGGTTAAAAAGTCATTATTAAATAAAGAAAATGTAGAAATAGTTTTACAAGAGCCTCAATTGGGTACCGGTCATGCTGTACAGGTATTATCAAAGAAATTTAACAATTTCAAAGGTAATTTACTAATCCTTAATGGTGATGTACCACTTATAAGAGCAGAATCATTAGAAGAACTTTTAAAAGTTCACTCATCAAGGGACGCAGATGTTTCTTTAATTACAACTGAAAAAGAAAATCCTTTTGGATATGGCAGGGTTTTTAAAAAGGATAATTTTATTGAAAAGATTATCGAGGAAAAAGACTGCAGCCTAAATGAAAAAAATAATAAGTTAATTAATGCAGGAATATATTGTTTTAATTGTGAAAGATTAATTAAAATTATAAATAATTTAGAATCAAATAATAATCAAAAAGAATTTTATCTTACAGATACTATTTCACTTTTGGAGAAAGCAATTTCTTATGAAATTATTGATGAAGAAGAAATACAAGGTATCAATAATAGGATTGATTTAGCTAAATGCGAGGAAATTATACAAAGGAAAATTAAAACAAGGCATATGCTAAATGGTGTGACTTTTGTAAATCCAGAGAGCTCATCAGTAAGTGAAGAATCTGAAATTGGAATAGATGTAATTATTGAAGCAAATACTCATATAAGAGGATTCTCAAAAATTTCTGATAATTGCATTATTGGGCCAAATACATTTCTAGAAAATACCTCCATCAAAAAAAATACTAAAGTAGTTAATACGACTATATTTAACTCTGAGATAATGGATAATGTAAATATAGGTCCTTATAGTCATATAAGACCAGGTTCTACAATTTCTTCTAATAGCAAAGTTGGTAATTTCGTAGAAATAAAAAACAGCCATATATCTCAATCAGTAAAAGTAAATCATCTCAGTTATATAGGTGATACTAATATTGGCAAATTTACAAATGTTGGAGCGGGAACAATTACAGCAAATTATGATGGTTTTAAAAAAAACATCACAAACATTGGTGAATATTGTAGTGTTGGCTCTAATTCAGTTTTAATAGCTCCAATAACTCTTGGGAATGCAGTAACAATTGGTGCTGGATCAGTTATTAATAAAGATGTTAAAAGTGATTCCTTAGCCATCTCCAGAGTAAAACAATTAAATATAGATAACTGGAAAAAAGCTAATTAACCTATATGGGGAATTAATTTATCTAATTGCCAATATCTACTACCTTTAATCAATAAAACATCCCCTTTAATCGTAATATCATTAATCATAGGAATAATACTATCAATTTGATTTACAATGAAGATTTTTTCACTTATTAAGCAATATTTTCTAATCTCAATTTCTAATTCTTTTTCACAAAGAAATATACATCTCTGAATATCTGAATTATTTATTAATTTAAAAATTTCTATGTGATATTGTTCCGAATTATTGCCTAATTCCTTCATACTTCCAAAAATAAAGAAATGCCTACCTGGATAATCAAGAAGGCATTTAATACAAGCTTTTACAGACTCAGGCGAAGCATTATAAGATTCATCCATTATTAATAATTTCTTGGTATGAATAACATTGTTCCTCCCATCTAAACTTCTAAAATTAAATTTATTAAATTTATCAAAATCAATACCTAATTCTCTCGAGATTGCATATACATAAAGAAAATTTAAAGCATTATGAATTCCTTTAAAAGATATTTCAAAATATTTTTCTTCAATTTGAATTATATTTTTAGGAACATCGTAAATGCCCAAAATAAAATTATCATTGGATGAATTCAATTTAATATTTTTTCTATTTTTTTCTAACTTCACTTTTACAACTTTACCTCTCCAAAAATTTTTTAAATTTTCATCCAAAAGAGGTTCTCCGTAAGGAATGATTACTACCCCATCAGGATTTAGATGTTGAGTAATTTCACATTTTGCTTTAGCGATAGAATCTCTTGACCCCAAGATTCCTATATGTGAACTCCCAATATTAGTAATAACTGCAATATTAGGTTCAGAAAATTTCGATAATATTTCTATCTGTCCTCTTCCTCTCATGCCCATTTCTAATACTAATAATTCTTCTGAACCTTCACATGAATGTATCGTTAGAGCTACACCAATTTCATTATTATTATTTTTCTCTGAAACTTTTACCTTCCCATAACTTTTTAAAACTTCTAATGTCATTTCTTTAGTAGTTGTTTTACCAACTGAACCTGTAATTGCAATAACTGGAATTTTTAATTTTCTCCTTTTAATTAAAGCTAAATTCTGAAAAGCTTCTTTAGTATCAGGGACCACCCAAAACGGATAATTTTTAGGAACAAGATTTTGTTTACCTTGATTTATAACAACTGCTTTGACTCCAATTTTTAAAACATTTTTTAGAAAATCATGCCCATCAAATTTTTCACCTTTCAATGCAATAAATAAATCTTCAGGAGATATTGTTCTACTATCAATAGAAACTTTACTAAATAAAAGATTACTCTTAACTGACCCATTGAAATTTATATTACCTAAAATTTGATTAATCTCACTTATTGAGAATTTCATTTATATCAAAATTTTTAAGATTTCTTAAGTGATGGATCTGCTGATTGACCGTATGAAAATTTCTCAATTTCAACAATATCAGGCGATGGCTCTTTTAATACCACAAACATCTTTATACATAATTTCATATTCTAATGCTGATCTTTCCCAACTAAACTCTTTTGCCATAGCTCTTTTTTGAAGTAATCGCCAACTTTTTTTATGTCTGAATGCTTCCCAAGCACGCACGAGTGCAGTATAAAAATCAATTGGTTCAAATCTATCAAAACAAAAACCTGTACCTAGATCATTCTCTGGGTCATGAGGCAAAACAGTATCTACTAAACCACCAACTCTTCTAACAATTGGGATTGATCCGTACCTCATCGCAAGTAGTTGACTTATTCCACAAGGCTCAAATCGACTTGGCATCAAGAATGCATCTGACCCCCCATAAATGAGCCTCGAAAGAGCATCATCATATGTAAGAAATACAGCAAAGCGTCCGGGATAATCAACTGCTAATTGCCATAATCCAGATTCTAAATAACGATCACCCGTCCCCAAAACTGCTATTTGAGAATCTGTATAAGCAAGCAATCTTCTAGCAACTTGTAATAGTAGATCAACACCTTTCTGATCAACTAATCTTCCAACCATTCCCAATAAAAATTTATTTCTATCAATATCTAAACCCATCTCTTTTTGCAATATTCTTTTATTCTCATAACGACCCTCAAGATTATTGATATCAAAATTAGAAGGCAAATACTTATCAATCGAGGGATTCCAATCCTCAAGATCTATCCCATTTAAAATTCCTCTTAATTTTCCAGATATATAATTTAAAAGCCCATCTAAACTCTCTCCATACTCATTAGTTTTAATTTCATCCGCGTAAGTTGGAGATACGGCATTTACTCTGTCTGAATACAACATAGCAGCAGCCATAGTATGATCACCATGCATATACCAAGGACACCAAGTCATTTTTTCAAGTTTCCATCTCCAAGGGCCCTGGTATTTGAGATTATGAATTGTAAATACTGTACTAATTTCAGGATCTTGATGCATCCATACAGGAATCATTCCTGTATGCCAATCATGACAATGAAGTACTTGAGGTTTCCAGCAATTCCAAGCGAATTCTGCCGTTGCACTGGCAAAAAAAGTAAATCGCCAATCCTCATCTTCTCCTCCATAGATTCTTTCTGAATCAAATGAAGGGTGTGCAACCAAATAAATCTTATAGTCATGAGTAGGATGAGTAGCCTCATACACAGAAAAGTCAGCTCCCATCGTTTGAGCTCTAAATAACGGTTCCTTAGTGACCTTTAACATACTCCATAATTTTCCATAGCCTGGAATTATCACTCTTACATCATGGCCAAGATTTATTAGAGAAGGAGGCAGAGACCTACCACATCACCCATACCTCCAACTTTGATCATGGGAGCACATTCTGCAGCAGCAAATAGGATTCGCATTTAATATTTTAAATTACTTTTCATTGAAAAATAATAAACGATCAAGGGGACCATCCATAATCTGAATAATCTGGATTTCGTTTCTCTAGAAAAGCGTCTCTTCCCTCTTTAGCTTCTGAAGTTCCATAAAACAATTGTGTAGCATACCCAGATAATTCTTGAATCCCTGCCATACCATCGTTCTCAGCATTGAATGAGGCTTTGAGGATTCTAATAGAGGTAGGACTATTACGAAGAATTTCCCTAGCCCAGATTACTCCTTCAGCTTCTAAATTTTCATTTTTTGTAATTGCATTTATTAAGCCCATGCCTAAAGCCTGCTTAGCGTCATATTTTCTACATAAGAACCAAATTTCTCTAGCTTTTCTCTGTCCAACTACGCGAGCAAGATAACTTGATCCGAATCCACCGTCAAAACTCCCTACTTTTGGCCCAGATTGCCCAAATATTGCATTATCAGCAGCAATACTTAAATCGCAAATTAACTGTAGAACCTGACCTCCTCCAATAGCGAATCCAGAAACAAGAGCAATAACTACTTTAGGTAGACTTCGAATGATTCTCTGTAATTCGAGAACATTTAGTTTTTGATTACCATTTTGATCTAAATAACCATTCTCACCTCTTATGCCTTGATCACCTCCAGCACAGAAGGAAAAAACCCCTTTTTTATCTGGGCCCTCTCCAGTGAAAAGAACAACTCCTAATTTTTCATCATATTTAACTTTAATAAATGCATCAATAAGTTCATCAATTGTTTTAGGACGAAAAGCATTCCTTTTCTCAGGCCTATTTATAGCAATTTTTGCGATCCCATCTTTAGATTTATAAAACAAAATATCTTCATAGTCTCCCTGCTTAACCCATTCAACTTTTGAATTAATTGATAAATAATCCATGTCTTTTAAATTATTAAAGATTAATGATTGTCAAATATATATTTATATAAATTTTCTCTTTGCTTAAATTCATAATCAGTATTAATTTCAACTCTCATTATTACAGATTTTTGAATAGATAGGCTCCAATCAAAAGCTTCTTTTAATTTATCAAGGCTCAATATATTTACATAAGGGATTTCATGAGCTTCCGCAAGTTTTTTCCAATTAACAGAACTTTTCATTAAAAATAAATTTTCAATTTCTAATTTCGTAAGATTATTTTTATACAGCCTGTTAAAAATATTTCCTCCATGATTATCTATGAGCAAAATTTTTAGATTAATATGTTTGGCATCTTGATTAAACCATCCATTAATGTCATGCAAAAAAGAAAGATCTCCGGTAACTAATAAGAGAGGATCCTTAATAAGTGCAATACCTAATGCAATAGATAAAGTTCCATCAATTCCTGATGCCCCTCTAAAACTAAAACATCTTCTAGAAAATAATTCTTTCCCTGAAAATGTAAGCCAATCTCTAATAGGACTACTTGCTGAAATCATTATTGGTTTATTTTTAGGCCAAATTTCTGGCACTAAATTTGCTATGGATAATTCGGTAATATTATCGTTAATTAATATATGTTTTTTAATTTGTTTTTTTATTCTTTTGCCTTTATCTATTAACTCTTTAGTAATAGGAATTAAAGTTTTATTTGATATTTTATTAATACCTTTTTTATCTAATAGCTGATTTACAAATTTATTTAAACCGAATTGATACTCTTAGCTTTTTTAATGGGGTCTAAATCTCTTGAGTCTTTTTCTTTAATCAAAAATTGAGGTCCATTAAAACTTAGTAAGAATTCCTCTAAAACATTTGAAGAAGACATAGGACCAATTCTTAATAATTGATCAAAACTAGCTGATATTTTATTTTTAGAAATAATTATTTCCCAGTGATCGACAAGCCCTCTTAAAGAGGAATTAACACCAGATACAGGATCTGCAAAGACAGGCCATCCTGTTAACTTTTGGAATATTTCTAAGGACTTATTAAACTCCAATATATCATTGGTTGAACCTCTGTAAGGACCAACTATTATTAACCCTGAGCGAGCAAGATTAATTTGTTTTATTATTTTATCCAAAGCATTACAGCTTTCATTTTTAATTTTGTTTATGTAAAAACTAATATTTTTATTTACATATTCTTTATCAAATATTTCTAATACCTCTTTTTTATTATTCTTTGAAATTAATAATGGTTTTTCAAAGGGTACATTTAAATGAATCGGACCAGGCTTTAGTAAATTCTCTTTAAAAATTAAACTTATCAAATTCTTAATTTCTGAATCACTTGTTTGATGCAATCCATTCAGATTTGTACTCAATGATAATTTACACACAGATGATAAAAATTCTTCTTGATTTACTGTTTGGTTAGCACCGCAATCTTTTAATCTTAATGGTCTATCTGCAGTTATATAAAGGACATTAATACAAGATCTATCAGCTTCAACAGCAGAAGGTAATAAGTTAGCGACAGCCGTTCCAGAAGTAGTTATTACTATTACATTATTGGCAGACGCTGTTGATATACCTAAAGCATGAAATCCTGCTGATCTTTCATCTAAAGAACTAATTAATGTTATTTTTCCTCTCCTAAAAAGTTCACCTGCAGCAATTGCCAGAGGAGCCGATCTACTTCCTGGGCATAATATAAAGTGACTTATACCAATATCTACAAAAAGATTTAAAAGTTGAAAACTTCTAAAAAAATTTTGGAATTCTACTGATGATGTCATAATTTATATATATTTCAAAGACAATTTCATCACTTAAATAAATCTTTAATCAAAATGACGAATTCTTCAAAAAAATCAACTTCAATATTGAAGGATTTTAAGAACCTCATAATTTGGGTAATTATTGCATTAATTATACGATGGCAAGTAATTGAACCAAGATGGATACCTTCTGGCTCTATGCTTCCTACTCTACAAATTCAAGATAAAATATTAGTAGAAAAATTAAGTACAAAAATTAATTTAAAGGATAATCTTTTTAATTTAAAAGATAATATTGTTGTTTTTAAACCACCTGAAACACTTATTAAAGCTGGTTATGATTCAGACATAGCATTAATTAAAAGAGTTATTGGGATCCCAGGTGACAAAATTGAAGTTAAAGATGGGAATCTATATTTAAATGATGAAATACAAAACAAATTTATTACTGATAAGAATATAAATTACTCAATAGGCCCAGTAATAGTTCCTGAGAACAGCTTATGGGTAATGGGAGATAATAGAAATAATAGTTTAGATTCTCATGTCTGGGGTCCCTTGCCATATAAGAAAATCATTGGAAGAGCTTTCTTAAGATATTGGCCTTTAAATCATTTTGGACCTATTTATTTTCCTGCAGCTTAATAAAAAATATATACTTCATCGTGCTATTGTATTGTTTATAAGTAAGAGGAAAATAAATGTTTAATCCTGAATTCCTTGCTACTGAAAACAATGATCCTAATGAGGGTAATGATTTAATTCAGTATCTTCAAAAACAATCTCCTGAGGTACTTCAGAGAGTTGCTAAATCTGCTAGTGAAGATATTCAAGAGATAATAAGACATAATGTCCAAGGTTTGTTGGGAATGCTTCCTTCAGATCAATTTGATGTCAAAGTAACATGCTCTAAAGACAATATCGCCAACTTACTTTCATCAGCTATGATGACGGGTTATTTTTTAAGACAAATGGAGCAGAGAAAAGAATTAGAACAAACTCTAATAAATGATGAAAATATGTCTGTGGAATCTGAATAAGAAAAATTAAATATTAATATTTTCAGGAATAATTCCAAGTTTATATAGTCTTTCATAAAAATTATAAAGAAATTTATTATCTTCATTCAAACTATTCCATTCATCAGAATTTATATTATCAATAATTTTTTGACAATCTATTTCAGAAAATTCTAGGGGTGATGAATAATGAGCAGATATTAAGTATTTCATGCCCTTAAAGTTTTTAACTACCATCAACCAATTAGAGAGAAGTTCTTTTGATCTTGGGAAAATGAGTCTTTGTAAGACTGGAGCAATTTGTATCTTAGGAGAATTATCTCCAATAATTACTGCTTTCGATACTTCCCAATCCTTATCCCAGAGGAATGGATATATACCAAAATGTGATTTCTTATTTCTTAATCCTTTTTTAAAAGAATATTTAATAACATGATTCAAAGAAGGAATCTGAAGTTTACTTGGCCTCAAATAAGAAGCGAACAAAACCAATCTAGCCCATCCTTTTTTTCTGTTTTCGGGTGAATCTACTAAAAGCTCATCACCTCTCTCTCTAGAATGAAATAGTAGAGGAGATGGATCATAATCAAATATTTTTGGAGGATTACTTTCAATACCAACTATTGCATCAGTGACATGTAGAGATCCAGTAGGTTTATGGAAACAACTTATCTCCTGAAATCTACCTAATCCTAGATTAATAGGTCCAAGAGATGTCCATTTACAACAATCCTCAAAAGGTAATCCATCCTCAAATAAAATTTTTGTTCTTTTAGAGGGTATCCCTATAAAATCCAAAGGTAAATTAATAGGAAAGCTCCATTGTCCAGGACAAAGCCATATTTCGGCTTGGTTAAAAATTCTTGCCAATGGAGGTAATCCTATTTTGTGTTCCAATCCTGAGGCTGTTGGTAAAACAATCGCCTTAATAGGACCATGTTTAAAGATTATTTCATTTAATTGATTAATCAATTCTATAGTTGGCGGCAATGGATTAAGGATCATAAGACCCTCATTAACCTTAATTACAGTCATTCTTACTGGAACCGCTACATAATAAATTCCTTGAATTTGTTCTAAAGACCAGATCTGTTCAGGGATTAATTCATTAATAATTGTTTTTTTAGATCCATATGGATAAAGGGGAAATAAAGGCCACCATGGCCAGATTTTATCTTTTTCTATCATCTGTTATTTAGAAGATGATAATAATTGTTTAACTTTAAAGATTCCATATCTTGGAGCAAATAAAAATGCGAAGAGGAAAATAAATGTTTGAACTAACACTATTGAACCACCAGGAGCAATATCTAACCAATAGCTTAAATAAATTCCTATTAAACTTGAAATAATACTACTCAAAACAGATATTATCGACAACTCATCAAATTTATCAGTCAGTAAATATGCTGTAGCTCCAGGAGTAATGAGCATAGCAACAACTAAAACGATACCAACTGCTTGTAATCCTACAACTGCTGCTAAAGACAAGCATGTCAGCAACAGATAATGTAAAAATGAAACATTTATTCCTATAGTTTTTGCATGCCTTGGATCGAAACAATATAACATTAAATCTTTTCTAAATATTGATAAAAGCAATACAACTAAAAAAGAGATAAAAATAGTCTGTTTTACATCTGATAATGGTATCCCTAATGGTGTCCCATATAAAATATGCATTAAGTCAATTTCACTTGTTATTTTGGATATTAAGACAATCCCAAGAGCAAAGAAACCTGTAAAAACTAAACCTATTACAGTATCTTCTTTAATCCTTGATTTATGTTTAATAAAACCTATAAGAGCTACAGAACCGACTCCAAAAACAAAAGCTCCAATAGATAATGGAACCCCTAAAGCATAAGCCACAACAACTCCAGGCATTACGGCATGAGATACAGCATCTCCCATAAGAGCCCACCCTTTTAAAGTTAAAAAGCTTGAAAGCAAACCACACACAGAAGTTATTAAAATGCTAATCAAAATAGCTTTTCTCATGAACTCATGAGCAATTGGCTCAGTAATAAATGAATTTATATCGATAGTTAGAAAAGATCCATCCATTTATTTATTTAGAAAATTAAGATTCTGGACCAAACAAAAAATCTGGTGACATTCCTCCAAATGTACTTGTTATATTTTCGGGAGTAAATACTTCTGATGTATCACCATAGGCAACAACTGTTTTGTTTATTAAAAGAACTAGATCACAAAATTCTCGGACGTGAATCATATCATGAGTTGAAAGTAAAATTGTTTTACCTTCTTTTTTAAATTGGATAAATAATTCTGATATAAGTTTTTCAGTCCTAATATCAACTCCTGCAAATGGTTCATCCAATAGTAGTATTGAAGCTCTCTGTGCGATAGCTCTAGCTAAGAAGGTTCTTTTTCTCTGACCTCCTGATAAATTACCAATTGGAGTAAATGAATAGTCAACAAGATCAACTCTTTCAATCGCATTTTTAACAGCTTGAATATCAGATTCTCTCGGTGATCTAAAGATATTCATTGAACCATACCTGCCCATCATAACGATATCCCAAACATTCACCGGAAAGTCAGCATCAATTCCTTCATTTTGTGGAACATACGCAACTGCTTGATCTTTTTGAGAAGTTTTAAGTGTTTCACCATTTATTCTAATTTTACCTTTTGAAAGATTTACGAATCCTGTTAAAGCATTAAAGAAAGTTGTTTTACCAGCTCCATTCATCCCTACTAATCCGCATATTTGTCCAGCTTTTAATCTTAAAGTTGCATCGTATAATGCAACCTTGCCATTGTAATCAACGCAAATATTTTCAGCTTCAATTCTATATTTTTCAAATTCCATAGATTTCATTTTTTAATTTTTTAAACTTGCATTAAAGCCATTTTTTATTGTGCCAAGATTATATTCAAGCATCTCCAAGTAACTTTCTGCAGGACCATTTTTTTTAGATAAAGAATCGACATATAAATTACCACCAAAAAAAGCTCCAGTTTCTTTGGCAACAGATTCTTGAGATTCTGAACTTACTGTGCTTTCACAGAATACAGCTGGAATTTGTTTCTCTTTAACTAAATTAATCACTCTCGCCATCCTTTTCGGAGTAATTTGACTTTCTGCATTTACAGGCCATAGATATGCTTCCTTTAAATCATAGTCATTTGTTAGGTATGAAAATGCTCCTTCACAACTTACTAGATACCTCTTACTTTTCTGCAATGTATTAAGAAAAAGTGAAAAATCTTCATCTATTTTTTTTATCTTATTTTTAAAGTTTTGAGCATTTTTTTTAAATTTTTCTTTGTTCTCGGGATCTAATTTAGATAGCTCTTCTAATAAAATATCTACATATAAAATTCCTCTTTTAGGCGAAATCCATGCATGAGGATTTGGTTTACCTTTGTATATGTCTTCATTAATAAATATTGGTTCTAAATTATTTGCAATAGTAATTCTCTCAACATCTAAATTAGTAACAAATTTTTCTGCCCATAATTCAAAACCAAACCCGTTTTGTATAAAAATGATCGCTTTTGAACCCCTAACAAGATCACTTGGAGTAACTTGATAACCATGGACCTCCATGCCAGGCTTAGTAATTGACTCCACATTATATTCATTGCCAACAATATTTTTTACTATGTCTTCAAGGATTGTAAAGCTAACCAAAAGTAACTTTTTTTCTTTTTTAATAATATTATTTTGATTAATTAATTTATTACCTTGATTGATATTTAAATTACTAATTTCACTATTTTTTTTACAAGCTGTCAATGGGAACAATAATAATAAGCAAGATAAAATAAATAAAATATTTTTTTTCATAAATAATGTTTAAGAAAATTTTAAATTTAGAGAATTTTGTAAGTCACCCAAAAATGATTGCCAATTAATTTTCTCACTTTTGAATGCATTTTCTACAATTTTTTCATTATTAGAAATTATATTTTCAAGGTCAGATTCAGATACGCCTTTATTAATTGCCATAAAATCAGCTAAAGATCGAGACACAACTCTTGTGAGATATGCAGCACTTGCCGCCTGAAATGAGCCTGCAACGAACCAATTAGGACCATGAAACTTAGAGATCCCTAACAGAGTTTGACCACTCCACTCAACAACTCCTAGAGTTATAGCCGTTTTAAGAATTTCTTTTGAAATCTTTTCTAAAATTTCGGGTGACCATGTGCACCCCCAAATTGACTTTATTTCATTAATCATTAAAGCATTTAAGACAGTCATTGATAAAACATCTATAGAAGGGACTGGAGATGCGAAGACAGAGGCTGCTACAATAATTTGATTTTTTGTCTGAATTTCTTTTAACTTAATTCTTCTAATTACCTCAATTTCTGCTTGCCATTTAGAATGTAATTCTCTCAAAAGCCTTTTCTTAGTAGCTTCTATCGTAATCTTTGGTGTAAGAGAATTAATTCTAAAAGCCAAAGGAAGATTACTAATAAAAATGTTTCTTAAATCAATTTCCAAAATTTTTTGTTTAAGTTGTAAAGGAATTTCATGTTTCAATTCTTCTATTTGTTCTTTTTCAAAATTATTAATAGGTGATGAAGTCATTAGCCAAAACCTTATATCTTTGGGAAGTTTATTTAGCCATAAAAGACTTTTAGCAGAAAGAGGAGGAGTTAAATGGTAAAGCACAATATCATTCTGAAAAATTTTACTGTTTAATTCCTCCTCATTAGAAATAGATGGTAAATTTTGTATTATGTTCAATGAGTAAGTACCTTCTTTAAAATATTTTTTAATTAAACTTTCATAAAATAGATTGCATTCATCTCCAATGACTGTAATTAATTGTTTCTCATGATTTTCAAGAATCTCTAAAAGCAAATTTTTTCTAAAATTTGTTTTTTTCTCCAAATTATTTTTTTCTTCTAATTCACTAAGAGAATCTAAATCCTCATTACATATCTTGACCCAGCCATTTAAATCTTTTGGCTCATTAAATTTAGGTTTATCAGATTTAAAGTAAAAATATCCTCCAATGCATAAAAGAATAAATCCTAAATTACCTCCCGAGAAATTGAATAAGTCACTAATAATCCATTCACTAAATCCAAAAACTAAAAAAGTAAAAAGAATATTTGCCTTTGGAAATTTAAAAAAATTTTTAAATAAATTTGCCTTACTTATATTAATCAAAATACTTTTCATATCTTTTATTAGTTTAATGCATATTTAAAATGAAAAAAAGCTTGTTTAAATTATTTAATTTTTTGGAAAGGCTAAATTAATTAGAAAAATTTAAAGACTTCTTGCATATTTTGATGCTAAATTATTAATTCATGAAATTTAAATAGTAAGTAAATGACCAATTCAAATTACGAAAATAGCCAGGGGCAAAGAAACTTTAGAAATAATGATAACAATAATTATAGAAATAGATATGGAGGGAAAAGAGAAACAGGTGGCTTTAGAATAAGATTAAGTGACAATGAAATGAAATCAGTAAAAACTATACAAGAAATATTTCAACTTAAGTCTACTGTTGCTGTACTGGGTTTCTCCGTAAGAACTTTGAGCGAATTAATAAAGAATGAGAATCTGAAAGAAGAGATTACTAAAATAGCAAAAAATAATAAAAATTCTTTCCAAAAAGTTAATAACTTTGAAAAAAAAGAAACATCCTCAATAAATGCGGCTAATCCTTTTGCAAGGCCAGAAAAAAAGCCCCAAATAATAGAGAATAAAGATAATAATGAAAATTTAGATGAAAAATAAAAAAAGAATTCTTTCTGGAGTTCAACCAACTGGTGACCTGCATCTTGGGAATTGGTTAGGGGCTATTAGAAATTGGGTAACACTTCAAGAACAATATGAGACATTCCTCTGTGTCGTTGATTTGCATGCAATTACCGCTGAACATAATCCAAAAGAACTAACCCAAAATACTCTTTCTACTGCCGCTTTATATGTTGCTTGTGGAATAGATCCTAATATATGTTCTATTTTTGTACAAAGCCACATACCTGCTCATTCTGAGCTTTGCTGGATCTTAAATTGCATGACTCCAATTAATTGGATGGAAAGGATGATTCAATTTAAAGAAAAATCTATTCAACAAGGTAATAATGTTTCTATTGGATTATTTGACTATCCTATACTAATGGCTGCAGATATTCTTCTATACGATGCCGACTACGTCCCAGTAGGAGAAGATCAAAAACAACATCTTGAACTAGCTAGAGATATTGCACAACAAAGAATTAATGCCAAATTTAGTAAAGAGAAAGATATTCTGAAAATTCCTCAACCAATAATTATGAAAAGTGGATCAAAAATTATGAGTTTAATTGATGGTTCTAGAAAGATGAGTAAAAGTGATCCTAATGAAGGTAGTAGAATTAATTTGTTAGATACGCCTGAAATAATCTCGAAAAAAATAAAAAGAGCAAAGAGCGATAGTTATGTTGGGTTAGAATTTAATAATCCTGAAAGACCCGAATCCAGAAATCTGCTGATGATTTATTCAATATTATCAGGAAAGGAAATTTCTCAATGTGAGAATGAGTTTTCTGAAACTGGATGGGGTACATTTAAAAAATTAATTACAGAACAAGTTATTGAATCCCTTTCACCTATTCAAGAAAAATATAAAGTTTTAATTAATGATCCACATCAATTGAATAATATTCTCATTGAAGGGAAGGAGAGGGCTGATGATTTAGCAAAAAAAACTCTTAAGAGAGTTAAATCAAAACTTGGATTCTTTGAAATGGAGAAATAATTCATGCCAGTAATCACGCTGCCTGATGGTACCCAAAAGGTCTTTGATCATTCGGTAACAATTCTAGAAATTGCCCAAAGTATTGGAACTGGATTAGCTAAAGCTACTATTGCGGGGAGAGTCAATGATATTCTGCTTGATGCAACTCTTCCCATAAATAGTGATTCTAGAGTTGTAATAATTACATCCAAAGACAAAGAGGGAATTGAGATTATTAGACATTCCTTTGCTCATCTTATCGGTCATGCCGTTAAACAAATTTACCCAAATATAAAAATGGCTATCGGACCTGTTATTGAAGATGGCTTTTATTACGACATCTTTTCAGAATATAGATTTACCCCTGAAGATTTAATCAAAATTGAAAAACGAATTGATAGTTTAATAAGAAAAAATTATGATGTAAACATTTTGCAAGTTTCTAAAGAAGAAGCCATTAAAACTTTTGAGGAAAGAGATGAGACTTTTAAACTAAGAATAATTGAAGAAATTCCTGATGAAGGCCTCATCAATCTTTATAAACACGAAGAATATATTGACATGTGTAGAGGACCCCACGTCCCCAACACAAGACATTTGCGACATTTTAAGTTACTAAAATTATCTGGTTCGTATTGGAGAGGAAATTGTGAGAATGAATCACTTCAAAGAATTTATGGTACAGCCTGG
>GL947594.1:83612-124744 GCA_000218705.1 Prochlorococcus marinus bv. HNLC1 | reverse complement strand
TGGTCTATGTCTAAAACCTAAACCTAAATTTGCAGTAGAACCTTCAGCATTTGTGGCAGTAGCATATCTAGCTTGAGAGAATGCAATTGTTTTAATATCACCTACATCATCAACAGCTAATTCTTTTAACTTCATCAAACTACTAAACGAAAAACTAGTATCTGATTCTGTACCACCGGATATATTTAAAGTTGTTTGAGCAAAAAATGGAATTTTTTTAATCTCAGTATTAACCTTTGAATTTACGAAATCAAATCCTGCATCGACTAATAATCTTTTACCATCATTAGCCATGATATTTTAATATCTATCTCCTTTAGAACCATTATTTAATAAAGGAACAAACTTAGTTGCATAAGTAGCACTTTTAATTATGTATCGATCTAATTTATCTTTTGAACGTATTTATTTTGATTTTTAACTTGATCAAATTTGATATCTTCTAATTTATATTCATTAGCTGAAACAGAATGAATTGGAAGGATAGTAATGGGTATTAAGCTTAAAGCTTTAATAAATTTCACTTGATAAAAAATTTTTTTTAAAAAATAGCATTGATTTCTACAGAAATCTATTAAATATTAATTTTTTTTCAACATTAGAAATCAAGAAATGATTATTTGAATATGAATGAATCTGAAACTAGTTAAAATAAAAATAAATAAATTCTGAAATAATTTATAAATAAAATTAGAATTAATTTAATTCTCAGTGAATACACAAATTGAAAGAAATCTTAGAATACATTACCAATTATGATGATTTTCCTCAAAAAGGTATTATTTTTAAAGACCTATTTGGTATTTTACGAGAACCAAATATTTTTAGGAGTCTTATAGATAAGATGGCATCAAGTCAAGAGATTCAGGATTCTGATGCGATTCTTGCAATAGAAGCGAGAGGGTTTATCTTTGGTTCAGCGATAGCATTTCACAGCTGCAAACCTATGATAGTGGCAAGAAAGCCTAATAAATTACCAGGAAAATTAATAATGAAAAAATATGACCTAGAGTATGGTTCTAACATTTTAACGATTCAAAAAGAATCAATTAAAAAATACAAAAGATTTAGTGTAGTTGATGATGTTTTAGCAACTGGTGGTACAGCTAAATGTGTTTCTGATCTAATATTATCTGCTGGCAAAGAAATAGTAGGCTATAGCATGGTCATTGAAATAGAATCACTTAATGGTAGAAACAATTTAACAGGTCCAGTTAATAGTCAATATAATATAATATAAGTTCAATAATTAAATAAGGCCTAGAGAACCAGCTGTAAATCCAACTGCGCAAAAGAAAGTAAATTCAAGAAGATCTCTGGGAAGAGAATTAACAATTAATTTTAATTGAGTCATTTGACCTTGTGCTCCTCAGGTTTGTAAATTTCTATTAAGTTAGCGAAAATTTTTACCTCCTGAGAGTACATTTTATGTATTTTTCTTTTTTCTAAAGATTTTCCTTAAATATCTAAAATTTTCACTAAATATTTCTGAAATTAAAATGCTTAATAGATAAATATATTTAAAAATCTTTCAAAGCCTCATATAAAATAATTTGCTATATTTTAAAATAATTTGAACATAATATGGATTATTTAAAAAAGTCATTAAATAAGCTAAATATAAATAAGGAATATGCGGAAATTGATTCTAGATTGGCATCTGGTTGGTATGTAGATTCTGTAGGTAACAAAAAGGTCAAAAAATACAAAACTAGCAAAGTAGCTTTTAAAATATCAAAAAAAATTTAAAGAAAATTCTGTTTTAAAATCAATTTTATAAATAACTTTGTAAGATAAATTTAGTTTATTTAATGTTTTGGAGAAATCAGAGTTTGATAAATCAGGAACTGACGCCTTAGGTATACATTGGGGACAGTATTTAGCTTTAACATTCAGTTCTCTCTTAATTTTTTTTATAAGTATTTACAAAACAATTCCTACATTTAAAAGTTTTATTCTTGAAATTATTTGGTTTTTAAATTGTAGTGGTTTAAATTGTAATGGTGCTTAATAAAATTTAATAATGTAGGATTGAGGTTATAAATAAGTTTTATTTAGAAAAAAAAACTTCCTAAAAATTTTAGGAAGTTATTTGAAAGATTATTTCAAATTCACTTTAAATGAAATAAAATATAAATTAATATAATTTAATTCTAAAATATAATAATTTTATTTTATAAGATACCAGGAATTATTTGCCCAGTACTAGTATATGCACCGAAAAGTGCTACTAGGCCTAACATTGCCCATCTACCATTTACTTTTTCGGCATCCTTTGGATAGTCAATAAAGGTTGTATCTACATGTGCAGGTGGCTCAGTACTCTTAATGTCCTGAGTACCACCGCTTTCAGTAATTTTAGTCATTTAAGACTTAAAACCAACCTGGAATAATTTGACCAGTTGTTACGTATGCGCCAACAGCTGCAACGAAACCGAGCATAGCTGCCCAACCATTAAAACGTTCTGCTTCAGGTGTCATGATAATAATAATAAATTTATGTAAATGATTGTAACAGCTTTATGAATGTTTGTAAAGCCCTTTAGCAATTAAGCCTCATTAAGCGCTGATCCAGCAAAAATAAAAATTTCTTAGACACTTCTGTGACATTATTGCGAACCACTAATAGCTGCAAGATCAAAAGGGATATTTAATCTTTTTATCATTATAAAAATCAAACTGAAATATTTTATTTCTAACAGCAAAATACCTTTCTTTAAATTTAGCTTTGAAAGTCTGAAAAGAATGTGGGTCGCCTGAGATTCGAACTCAGGACCAGCCGGTTAAAAGCCGGATGCTCTACCGCTGAGCTAGCGACCCATGGTTGTATACGATACATAAGAAATTATCCCTTCTTAAGGTAAAAAAAACAACTTTTTATCTTAACTCGAACAAGAGAGATACAATTTATTAATAATTCAAACAAAAAGGCTTAGTTGATTCCATTTGATATCAGTCGCAAATCAAAAGATTGATAAAGCAGGGATTTCTTGAATTAATACAAATATGATTAATAACCCATTTTTAAAAATTACATATAATGGAATTAGATAATTAATTTATTGGCGAATAAAAAGGTCACTGTAATTGGTGCAGGTCTTGCAGGAACAGAAGCCGCATGGCAATTAGCTAATGCGGGAGTACCCGTTAAATTATTTGAAATGAGGCCTTCAATATCCTCTCCTGCTCATCATTCTGAAGAGTTTGGAGAATTAGTTTGCAGCAATAGTTTTGGCGCATTAAGTCCAGAAAGAGCAGCAGGCTTACTTCATGCTGAATTAAGAATATTTAACTCATTAATAATCAAAACAGCAGATAATTTTTCTGTGCCAGCGGGAGGAGCATTAGCTGTTGATAGATCAAAATTTAGTAAAGCATTAACAAAAAAATTATCAAATCATCCACTTATAGAAATATATAGAGAAGAGAAATTTGATATTACAACAAATAATTCAATCACAATTATTGCTACTGGACCGCTTACCTCAGAGAGGTTAGCAAAAAAACTTAGAGACTTTACAGGTATTGATTCTTGTCATTTTTATGACGCAGCTAGTCCAATAATTTTTGGCGAAAGTATTAATCCTAAATTAGTTTTTAGAGCGAGTAGATATGACAAAGGTGAACCTTCCTACTTAAATTGTCCTATGAATAAAAATTTATATGAGAAATTTAGAGAAGAATTAGTAAATGCTGATCAGGTCAAGCTCAAAGATTTTGAAAAGGAATCTGCAAATTTTTTTGAAGGATGTTTACCAATTGAAGAGATAGCAAGAAGAGGCATCGAAACAATGAGATTCGGGCCATTAAAATCAATTGGGTTATGGAATCCCGAATGGGGTGATTTAAACGACAAAAATAATCGGTTAAATAAAAGGCCACATGCAATAGTTCAATTAAGAAGAGAGGATATAGATGGCAAATTATTAAATATGGTTGGTTTTCAAACAAACCTTAAATGGTCTGAACAAAAAAGAATCTTTCGAATGATACCAGGATTAGAGAATGCTGAATTTGTTCGATTTGGTGTAATGCATAGGAATACATTTTTGGAATCTCCAAAATTACTATTACCGACACTTCAATTTATAAATAACCATAATCTTTTAGCTGCTGGACAAATTACTGGAACAGAAGGTTACGCTGCAGCTGCTGCTGGCGGATTAGTTGCAGGTTTAAATGCTGCATTTTTATATAACAGTCACGATACAATCACATTCCCTCCTGAAACAATGATTGGAGCACTTTTAAATTTTATTAGTAATAGTAATAAGATCTTCGAATCTAAGAAAAAATATAAATTCCAGCCAATGCCAGCATCCTTTGGACTAATACCTGAACTATCGAATAGAATTAAAGATAAGAAACTTAGATACCAAGCCTATAAAAATAGATCTATATTAAAGACAAAAGAACTTGAGAGAAGAATAGATTCAAAATTAAAAAATTTATATTCTAATTATTAGTAAATTTATCTAATATATAAAAAATGCTTTCTAATGGAAAAAAATAAAACTCAGTTGGATGCCATCATAATTGGTTCCGGGATAGGAGGACTTGTAACAGCGACTCAACTTGCTTCAAAAGGAGCAAAAGTTTTGGTTCTTGAAAAATATATAATCCCTGGAGGAAGCGGAGGTTCTTTCAAAAGAAAAGGTTATACCTTTGATGTTGGTGCATCAATGATCTTTGGATTTGGAGAAAATGGATATACAAATTTACTAACGCGTGCTCTTAAAGATGTCAATGAAAGATGTGAGACTATACCTGATCCTGTTCAGTTAGAGTATCATCTCCCTAATAAAATAAACCTATCTGTAGATAAAAACTATTCTAATTTTATAAGTAAATTAATAGATAGGTTCCCTCATGAGAAAGAGGGAATTACTAAATTTTATGGTGCTTGTAGAAAAGTTTTTAACTGTCTCGATTCAATGCCTCTTTTGTCAATTGAGGATCCAACATATCTTTTTAAAGTATTTCTAAAAGCACCATTATCCTGTTTAGGCTTAGCGAGATGGCTACCAATAAATGTTGGAGATGTTGCAAAAAAATTTATAAAAGATCCTGAGTTACTTAAATTTATCGATATTGAATGTTTTTGTTGGTCAGTAATGCCTGCACTCAAGACACCCATGATAAACGCTGGGATGGTTTTTACAGATAGACATGTAGGTGGTATTAATTATCCAAAAGGGGGAGTAGGGACAATAGCAGAAAAGCTTGTGAAAGGTTTAGAGAAATTAGGCAGCAAAATTAGATACAAAGCTAATGTTCAAGAAATAATGATAAAAAACAATCATGCTGTTGGAGTAAGGTTAATTAATGGTGAAGAATTATTTGCAAAAACTATTATATCTAATTCAACAAGGTGGGATACCTTTGGTCTAAACAATGTTAAAAAAGGATTAGTAAAACAAGAATTTGTTGGTAAAAACGAATTTGTTTGGTCCAAAAATTATAAACCCTCTCCATCTTTTGTCTCAATTCATATTGGTGTAGATAAAAATATTATTAAATCCAAATTTCAATTGCCATCATATTATTGTTGATAAATGGGACGAATTAGAGGATGAAAAAGGTGTTATTTTTATTTCTATTCCTACCCTACTTGATAAAAATTTAGCTCCTGAAGGCAAGCATATAGTTCATGCTTTTACACCCTCTTCAATGAATGAATGGGAAAATCTTTCAAGGAAAGAATACCTTAAAAAGAAGGAGGAATATTTTGAATTTATTATAAATAAAATATCAAAAATCATACCAGAAATTAAAGATTCAATTGATCACAAAGAAATAGGTACTCCAAAAACACATAAGAAATTTTTGGGTAGATTTGAAGGAAGTTATGGACCAATACCAAATAAAAAATTACTTGGGCTTCTACCAATGCCTTTTAATACAACAAACGTAAAGAATTTATATTGTGTTGGTGATTCATGTTTCCCTGGTCAAGGACTTAATGCTGTTGCATTCAGTGGTTATGCATGCGCCCATAAAGTAGGTTCTCAATTAAAAATTAATAGTTCAAAATTACCTGATTAAAGAATGATCTCGGATAATAAATATTAAGGATTATAAAGCCTTTTTTTAACAATCCTTATCATTTATTAATAAAAAAATTTACTTAACTCAACCAATTTCTTTAATATTTCTATAAATCTTAAAATTACTTAATTTGCAGAGTTAAGTATATTTATTTATTAAATTTTATATTGTTCAAGTCTTAATTTTAGAACAGAAGAATTTTGTTAAATAAGTTTTTATAACTTTTTAGCGAAAAATTTTAACTAATCAAAGAATTAAGAATGACTTTATTTTTGATTATTAGGAATAGATAAATAACATGTATTGAAAAATAATAAAAAATTCAATTTTTAACAAAATAAAGTTTATTAAAATAAAGAAAATTTTATTTAAATTTAATTTTCTAACATTGTCTTATTGATTACCAATTATTTTTAAACATCATATTCTAAAAAAACAACCTAAAGATTATCAATACTAAATCTATAACCTTGTTGACGAACAGTTGTAATACCACCGCCTTCGCCTAATCCCGCTTGTTCTAGTTTTCTTCTCAAAGTTAAAACCTGTGTATCAACAGATCTTGGGCCACCACTAAAAGGCGGCCAGGCCATTCTGAGAAGCTCTTGACGGCTCCTAACCATGCCAGGAGGCATTAACAAGGCACATAGCAGTGCAAACTCACGAGGACTTAGTTCTACAGGCTTTTCACTTAAAGTTACTTGTCTTAAAAGCAAATGAACTTCTAAGGGACCAACAGAAACTTTTTCTTGTAACCCTATTCTTCCTCTTTTTAATAAAGTTCTGCATCTAGCAGCTAATTCTTCTAGACCGAAAGGTTTTCTAAGAACGTCATCAGCTCCTTCATCTAATAAGTTTACTAATGCTTCAACTCCAGATCTTGCTGTAAGCACAATGACAGAGCAGCCTAATTGCTGAGCTAAACGCATAGCAGAATTATGTTCCAAAATTTCTGCACTCACTAATAGGTCAGGAGATTGCTCTCTGCACAAATCAATGGCTTCCGCGGCGGAGCCTACGGCAGCGGCAAGGTGTCCGTCTTGTCTTAATCTTTGAACAAGCACGGTTCTTAATGTTGGGTGTGGTTCAACAACTAGAACTCTCGAAGGTGTTTGAGAGGTTGAAGGCAATTGTGAATTACCAGGAGTTGAAGCTAAGATTTGCTCAGTTGATTGCATTCTTAATTACTGTTTGACCAGGCAATTTATTTTTATCCTTAATAAGGTATAACAAATGGAAATTAAAAATCAGAATCTATTGAATTATGACTTCATTTGAAAACCCAAAAGCAATTCGGCATTTTCAGTCAATTTGTGATAACTGCCAAGACCTAATTAATCAAAATCATAACCAATCTGATATCAAATTATTTAGTGATGGATATTTGCAAGCTTTAAGGAATAGCAATAGTTTAGAGCCAAAGGATCAAGAAAAATTAGAAAGATTAATTGATAAATATATCAAGGATCCTTCAAGTTTTTTCGGACCAGATGGGAAGCAAATGAGACAATTTTTTAGGTAAAAATTTAAAATCTAATATTAATATTTATTAACTTTAAAGTATTTATACTTACAAAATGTTTTAAGACGCTAATTCAATTTCTATTTTTTCCTTAAGTTCTCCAGAGTTATACATTTCGATTAAAATATCTGAACCACCTAGAAATTCTCCCTTTAAATATACTTGGGGTATGGTAGGCCAATTTGAATATTGTTTTATACCTTCTCTTATTTCAAAATCACTTAAAACATCATAGGTTGAAAATTCAATCCCAAGTGAATTGAGTATTTGAACTACATTATTAGAAAAGCCACATTGAGGCATTAATTTTGTGCCCTTCATAAAAACCATTACAGGACTTGAGTCAATTAGTTTTTGAATTTTATCTTTAATTTGATTGTCCATAAATTAATTAGGTGTTTGTGTTTTTAATGCTAATGCGTGAATAGCCTCAGAAGCTAGCTCAGCTTTTAGTGCTGAATAAACTAATTGATGCTGTTTAACTAATGATAATCCATTAAATTCAGAAGAGATGACTGTTACCTGAAGATGATCATTACCGTTAAAAGTTTCAACTAAGACCTCTGAGTTAGGGATGTTATTTGTAATTAATTTAATTACTTCTGATTTCGTAACCATTTAAAATTTAGATACCTTTATATTGAGTCTCAACAAATCCAAGTTCAAGTAAATCATTATATGCTGATTTTCCTTCTGGACTTGAAGCAGACATTAATTTTATGATTTCAACCAATAAAGGTACAGCTACCTCTGGCTGATTTTTACTCTTATAAAGTTTAGCAAGCTTGGCATTAGATTCTGCCCATATTTTTAGAGTTTGCCTACCTTTAATTTCCATTTCTCTTGGTATCCTGGCATCTAATCCTCTGTATGAGCCATTTAAATCTCTATAAAAACCTGATAATTGTTTAGCTAAATTTCTAGCTTTATCATATGAATCTTTAGCTTTATCATAGCTACCAATTTTTATAAATTCATCTCCACTATCAAGAAAATTTTGGACATTGATAATAGAAAATTTATCATTCTTATTTGAAAGTACTTTATAGTTTTCAGGATTCTTGTTATCTGCAAGAGAACGATCAATAGTTGAAAATGCACCAATTGAAATAAAAACCAAAGCAATAAATTTTAAAAATTTCATGTTTATACTTTTACGAAATCATTCTAACTGATCATCTAGTTTACGTCCTACTTGTTTTAAAGCTTTTACTTCTGCCTCTTGTATACATGATTTAAGATAAAAATTAAAATCATCTACAGAAGCATTGGCAAAATCATCTAAATCAAATGGTTTTTCTATGCAAATTGCAAATCTATCCCTGAATTTTGGTTTTACATTATCGTAGGCAATTCCCACAGGTACTATTTTAATTGGTTCACCTTTTTTTCTAGCAAGCTTTGCTAATCTAAAAAGTCCTTGTTTTAATTTTAACTTTTTACCATTTTTAGTAATTTTCCCTTCTGGGAAAATTACTAATTGATTTTTTGAAAAAATAAGTTCTACTGCATATCGAAGAGAGAACAAGGATGGAGATTCTTGATTAATTGAAAAGCATCCTAATCTTTTTAAAAACCAACCCTGAAGACCCTTCATTTCAGGAGTAGTGACCATAAATCTACAATCTCTATTGGTTACTCTCCTTCCAATTGCGAAAGTCAAAATCAAACCATCCCATCTTGATCTATGCGTAGGAGCTATTATCAATGGCCCATCTACTAAATTTAAAAATTCTTTACCCTCAATAATTTTTTTACTAAAAAAAAACCTAAGAACAATATCTTGTGTAAGCCACATAGCAAGAACTGCTAAATAAGGCTGAATTCCATATGAATTAGCTTCTTTGTTTTTCTTCAAACCTGCTATGAAAATTAAGTATTTATAATAAAATTAAACCTTTATAAAAATATATAGGTTATTATTGGGCAGTTAAAACATCGTCTAATCAAAAGATTATAAAAATTTAATGTCATGGCATTTCTAGGAGTAAATATTGATCATATTGCCAACGTCAGAGAAGCAAGGAAAACTATTGAGCCAGACCCCGTTCAATTTGCTTTCTTAGCAGAACTAGGTGGAGCCGATTCAATTACAGTTCATCTTCGTGAGGACAGGAGACATATTCAAGACAGAGACTTATTTTTACTAAAACAAACAATTAAAACAAAACTTAATTTAGAGATGGCAGCTACATCTGAGATGTCAAAAATAGCGAAAGAAGTTATGCCGGACTACATAACTGTAGTTCCAGAAAAGAGAGATGAAGTAACCACTGAGGGGGGATTAAATTTAATCTCGAATGAAGATTTTTATGAAATATGTCAAAGATTTGAAAGAATCTAATATAGTATAGTAAGTGCATTTATAGACCCTATTGCTTCACAAATAGATTGTGCCAAATCAATAGGATTTGACTGTATTGAATTACATACAGGAACATACTAGCTAATACAACACTTAAAAATAAATTTGAACAGTTACAAAAGATTAAAGAAGCAACCTATTACGCATCTGATTTAGATCTTATAGTAAATGCTGGACATGGTTTAAATTATCAAAATGTTATGGAAATTGCATCAATAACCCAAATAAACGAACTTAATATTGGACATAGTATAGTTGCAAGAGCCCTTGCAGTTGGATTGGAAAAATCAGTAAGAGAAATGAAAACCCTTATTTCAAGAAAATAACCAAAATGACAACCTATTATTTCATTGCAGCGAGCCAAAAGTTTCTAACAGAAGAAGAACCTCTTGAAGAGATCCTTAAAGAAAGGAGAAGAAATTATAAGGAGAATAATAGAAATATAGATTTTTGGCTTTTAATAAAACCTCAATTTCTAAAATGTTCAGAATTGAAAGATCTTTATAATAAAATTCCTACAGCCTCAAGCTGCTGTAATATCAACTGACAAAAAATTTATCACCTTTTTGAAACTTCGTTGTGAGTTTGTGGCTCATGGAGAGCTGGAATTGCCTAATGCTGAATTATCTGATCCATTAGCTGTTGACGAACAAGATACTTAAGATAATTGCTCAATATTTATAAAACCAACAAAATTGAATTAATTAGCGAAGTATTAGCGAAAGAAATATTAATAAATCCACCATTTATAACTGATAATTTAAAGATATCAATACAAAATTACTTTTTAAGTAAATGGATTAAAGATCAAATAACATTAAAAAATGATATTAATGCCCTATGTGAATTTCAGACATTGGCAGAATATACAGAAGAATTAGTAAGAAATTTATATAAAGACCAAAAAGTTAAAAGTTGGAATTTTGAATCAATCAAATGGAGCATTATAGAATCCTTTGAAGAGTTGGGAGAATTCAAAGAATCCTGGCCACTAATAAATTGGATTAATAAGTTTATTAATAATAAAAAAATATTAGATAGCGAGATATATGAATTAATTCTAAGAATTACAAAAGTTTTTTCAGATTATATTTTATACAGACCAGAGATGATTGAGAAATGGCATAATACAGAACTAAAAAACTCAAACTTATTTTCAGGATTAAATAAAGATCAGTATTGGCAACCTATTCTTTTTAAATTAATAGAAAGGAAATTTAAATAAGCCAATTTGTATATTTATGAGAGAGATAATAAATGATATTAATAATCTTAAAAATAGTTCAAAAATTAAGATTCCCAAAAATATATATATAGTTGCTTCAAATAATCTTTCTAAATTACAAATAAGCTTTTATTCTAAACTATCTGAGCTAACAAATGTAAATATCTATTTATTATCTCCAGGACATGATCTGTGGGATAGAATTAATATAGAAGATGGAGCAATTTCACTAGATAACTATAACAAAAAGCAATATTTATTAAACGAAAGTATTGAGTCAATTTTTTGTAAGTTTATTGCAAATTTTGAGAAATTAATAGAGGAAACAACTTTTAATGAAGAAATAAAAGTAAATATTCAATTACCATTTATTGACCCGACAATTAACTTAAAAAAAAATCATAAATCACTATTACTCCATCAAATCCAAAAAAGTTTAATCTATAATAATAATCAAAATTTCAATATTGAGGATAATGATGAATCGATAATTTTTAGGGATGTAAAAATATTCTAATTGAATTAGAGTATATTAAAAATGAAATTAAAAGTATCTGCACCTCTAATAAAGATATAAATTACTGTGATATTTTAGTAGCCACAAATCAAATTAATAGTTTAAAACCCTACTTAAAATTTGTTTTCAATTCAGATGAAAGAATTCCATATTTTTTATCAATCCAAAATTACAAAGACAACTCTCCAATTTATAAACTTCTAAAAATATTTATAGAAATAGCAAATAAGAAAATCACCATTAATGAGATAAGAGAATTATTATCAGAAGATACATTACAGTCAATTTATAACTTTAATAATGCTGAAAAAGAAGAGATCTTATCATATTTAATAGATTCAGGATTTCATTGGGGAATAAGTAGGAAAGAGCGATTAGGAGAATACAAAAATAGTCTCGATTGGTGTATTAAAAGATTTACTTTAGGTCAAATTTATTCAGGAGATTTTTATATAAAAAAGACAGATATTAATTCATATTCTCCAAATAATCCAAGTATTGACATTAATAAATGGATCTTAATACTAAATGAAATAGTAAGAATAATTAAAAGCTTAAGGAGCACTAATAGTTTTGGAAATTGGATTTCAATTTTTAGGAATATCTTTCACAATGATGTGATTCAAAATGAAAAATTTAATGATGAAATAAATAATTTATTTAAAATTTTAGAAGATATATCTAGAATTATTAATTCAGAAGTAATACTCGATTTAAATGTATTAAATGAGATCCTAAATACTTATATAAATAATCAAACAAGTAATCTTGATAGAAGAAAAAATGAGGTTTTAATTAGTACTATTGAGAACTCAAGACTTCTCCCTCATAAAATAATTTTTTTAATGGGGATGAATCAAAAAATATATCCAAAAACAATTGATAAAGATAAAATAAATATATTAAATAATGAATATAGATTTGGAGATCCTTCTTTAATAGATAAAGAAAAATACTTCTTTTTAGAATTATTACTATCTTGTAGAGAAAAATTTATTATTTCTTGGTCTAATTATGATTTTGAAAATAATGCATTAGAAATTTCTTCTCCAATAAGAAAACTAATAAATTTATTAAAAAATCAAATTGATATAAATCACCAAGATAATTTTATAACTGATATGGAGATTAATAGAAGTCAAAATAAAATGATAAGTAATAAATCACTTGATCCTAATGAAGGATTAATAAAGTCATTAGAATTTAAAAATGAAGATTCTCAAAATAAAAAATATAAATTATCGGAATTAATCAAATGGTTTAAGTCTCCTCAACTATATTGGTTAAGACAAAGAAATATTTTTCCAAAGAAAAAATTTATACATAATCCAAGTGACGAAAAAATAAGTAATTATGAGAAATATAAATTACTTAATAATTTATTAAGCGATATAGATCTTGAGGAGACAGACTACAAAATTAAATTAAATGAATTAAAGATAAAAGAAATGATCATCTCAAATGGAATTATTTCACCCAAAAATAATATTTATATAAATGAACTGGAAGTCCATAAATTAATTCAAAGTTTAATTTATAATTTTAAAGATTTAAATAATATTCAAAGAAAATACCAAAAATCAGAATCAAATAAACTTGAATATTTTAAATGTGATAATAAAATCATTGAATTAATACATTCAAATATAAATTTTCAAAAAAGATCAGAAACGTGGATAAAACTACTTTTCATATCAACATTAGATAAAGATATAAATAAAGCTCAAATTATATATAGAAAAAACAATATTTATAATGTAGAAATCTTAAATGCTCCATGTAAAAGTGATGCGATTAGACTGATTGATCAATACCTAAATATTTATCATAATTCACTCGAATATTGCTTACCACTTCCTCCTGAAAGCAGTTATAAATATATATTCTCTTTTATGAAAAATAAAAACCATGAAAAAGCGTTTATTGATGAATGGATAGGAAATAAAAATTTTAATTTAGGAGAAAGAGATAAACCAGAGATGCAATTATGTTATGGATACGAAAAAGATCCTAATTTCTTTTTAAATGATGAATATTTCCAAGAATTATCCATACAATTATATAAACCTCTTATAGAATCGTTTTTATAAAATGAGATTTAATTTCGATACAAAAATAAGATCTTCCAAAAAGGAATTTTTACTAGTAATAAGTCAATTCATAATAATTGCATTACATTTAATAAAATTTAATTTATTTAACCAAAAACTAATTCAGGGTGAATTTCTGACAATCATTTATATAAGTAACTTTTTAATTACTCTAGCATTAATAATCATAGTATTTTCAGCAAAGGATCTAGGAAAATCGTTATCACCCATGCCAAGACCAAAAGAAAATAGTAAATTAATTACAAGTGGGATTTATAGGCTTTTTAGACACCCAATGTACTACTCATTAATAATAATTTCATTTAGTTTCTTTTTAAAATCACTTACAATTTATAATTTAATACTTAGCATTTTATTAACATTTATAATTTCTAATAAGATTAAGATAGAGGAGGAATACCTAACAAAAAAATTTCATAATTATACTTCATATAAAAATGAAGTAAAAATATGATTTATGAATATTAATAATATAAAATTAAAAGATGGATTATCATTAATAGAGGCGAGTGCTGGAACGGGTAAAAGTTTTACATTATCTCATATAGTGATAAGAAGTATATTTGAAAATAATATTAATCCTGAAAATATTTTATTATTAAGCTTTACAAATAATACGTGTAAAGAACTAAGTTTAAAAATTAATGAAAGGATTGATAATTTTGAAAATTATATAACTAATAAAACAAATAATGTAGATATAACATTAAGAAATTGGTGTGATAATTTTATTAAAAATAATCCTAATAAGGATAAGATCATTAAAAATATTAAAAATGTAAAAGACAATATTAATTATTTATCAATTACTACTTTCCATGGACTATGCAAAAAAATAATTGATGATTATAGTATTGAGTTATCAACCAAGTTAGGTTCTACACTTAATAATACGATTGATGAGCTATATATTTCTATAGTTAATGAATTATGGATCGAAGAATATTCCCAACTTGAAAGAGAAATAATAAAATCTATAGAAAATAAAAAAATATCGACAAAATATAATAAGAAAGAAATTAATGCAATTAACAAAAAATTATTTATTAATCTTTTAAGAGAGATTGATCAAGAAAATATTTGTAAATATAACACTCAATATAACGATGTATTAGATACAAATAAATTCTTGACTGAATATATTTATTCAGCCTGGAATCAATTTTGTGAAGAATGGAGCAGAACAGGTGAAGACTTATTTAAATTTTTAATTAAGCTTGGACAATTAATTGAAGAGAAGGGATTTAAAAGTAGAATTTACTCAGGAAAGCCAAGAGACAAATTTAAAAAGATATCTAATTGGATTCTTGAAATTAATAAAGAATTAAATGAAAAAGATATTATCAAAATTATTTCTGATATTTCAAATGATGATTTACTCTCAAAATATTTTTATGATAAGACAATTATTAGAGAAGCTAATAAATATAATATTAATGTAGATTTATCCGATTTCAAAAATTTACAGCATAAAATATATGAATTAAAAGATGGATTTTTTAATGAATTTATAAGAATTATTTTAAATAAAGCTTACTTGAAATTACTTGCACTTAAAGATAAAAAGAATATACATAATTACAATGATTTAATTAAAACTATTGAAAATAAATATTTAAATAAAAACATTCAAGATGAAAGAAGTATTAAATATATTAAGAAAAAATATAAATGTATTCTGATAGACGAATTTCAAGATACTGACATAATTCAATGGTCTATCATAAAAAAGTTATTTAATGATAATCATCACTTTCTTTTATGTGTAGGAGATCCTAAGCAAGCAATATATAAATTTAGGGGAGGGGATATAAAAACTTATTTAAATGCAAAAAATGATTCTAAAAATACATATACCTTAGTTGATAATTATAGAACTTCAAAAGAACTAATTGGGGTAATAAATTATATGTATAGAAATGGACTATTAAACTCTAAATTAAATTATCCAAAACTTAATGCAAAAAACGACACAACTATGAAGTGTGGAGATGTCTTTCAAATAATAGAGTTCTCAGAAAAGGATATATGCCTAGAAGATTATCTAATTAATTATTTACAATATCTACTTACTAATTTTAAAGATATAGATATAAATAAGGTTGCAATATTAACCCTCTATAATTACCAATGTATAGCTATTAAAGACATTCTATTTAAGAATAATTTACCATGTAAAATAATTAACAAGAATAATATTTTTGATACTGAATCTTCTAGATTACTTGAGTTATTTATAAATTGTTTAGTTAATCCTTTTTCAATAAATAATATAATGTTATTAGTTACATCAAAATTCATACAAACAGAAGTAGATGTATTTGCAGATTTTGATAATAATAAGGAGATTGATAAAGTTTCAGAAAGATTAAGGGAATGGTCAAATGATCTTGAGGAATTAGGGTTTATAAATTTAGTAAATGAATTAATTAATGATTATAAGTCTCCATTAATAATCCAGAATAATGATTTGATGATGAATTTATTTCAATTAGCTGAAATCATTGAGCATGAATTAATTAGAAATAATTACAATTTAAATAATTTACTTTATTGGTATCAAAATGAATTAAATAAAGACACAAGAAAACTTATAGGTGAAGAATACTTTATAAAAAATTATTATCAGAATCAAGGTATAAATATATCAACAATTCATAGCAGTAAAGGGCTTGAATACGATATAGTTATTTGCCCATATTTATGGGACATCAGAAAAAGTTCTAGCTATTTGAAAGGTCCAATTTGGAAAGATTATAAAAAGAGAGAAATGTATATAAATATTAAGGATAGTCATCATAAAGTTAAAAATCTAAAATCTATAGAAGAAAAAGATCTAGGGAATGAATCTGAAAGATTAATATACGTTGCTTTAACAAGAGCAAAATTCAAACTTATAATTTTTAATAATATTGATAATTTAGATAATACTTTAAATAAAAATCTATTAGAAGTTTTTCCTAATAAAGAAAAGTATCTTTTCAAAAAACAAATAGATTTAAAACAAACTCAAATAGATCAACTTAAAAATAGATATACCAATAATTTTACAAATAAATCACCATGGAGTTTTTACGAAAAAAATAAACGAATATACAAAGATAACTATGTTAAAGAATATCTTACAAGAACAAGTTATTCATCATGGATAAGTCTCAATAATGAAAGTAATTTTAATTTAAAAGATTATCAAGATAATTCATCTATAGTAAAAAGCAAACTTATTCAGAATACAAATAAATCATCAGACTTATTAACAGAGGCAACTCCCTTAAGCAGTTTTCCAAAAGGGACAAATGCGGGTGCTTGTTTACATAAAGTAATTGAAAGATATAACTTTCATAATGAAGACTTGCAAAATCTGCGGAAAATAATTGGTGAAGAGCTTAAAAATTTTGACATTGATATTTCTTTTTTAAAGAAAGTTGAAGATACAATTTTAAGAGTTGCAAGATGCTCTCTAGGAGAGAAATTACAATATAAAAGATTAATTGATATACCAAATTCACAAATTTTAAAAGAATTAAAATATGACTTGGCCTTATCAAAAAATGGATTAGCAGTAAAGTCTGAGGATATAGCAAAATGTTTTTGTATTGAAAAACAATATGATTTTGGAGTGAATTATTCTAAAAAGATAGAAGATTTAAAAATTCATAGTGCTGGTTTTCATTCAGGTTTTATAGATTGCGTAGTACCAATTGGAGAAAACTTAGATAATAGTAAATGGTGGATAATCGACTGGAAAAGTAACTATATTTCAAGTAGTAATGAATCAGAATGTATTCCACAAAATTATAATTATGAAAATATGAAAAGTGAGATGATAAAGCATCATTACCCTCTTCAATCCCATTTATATTTATTAGCTTTACATAGATTATTAAAATGGAGATTAAAAAATTATGACCCAATTAAAAATCTTGGAGGTTATGTTTATATTTTTCTTAGAGGATTGCCAAAAACATCAGTAGAAAATAAATTCAACTCAAATGAACTATCTCCAGGGTTATTTATTGGGAATGCTCCATTAAAGCGAATAAATTATTTAGATAATTTATTTAAAATAGGATCTATTTTATAAGTTAAATTATGGAGGTTTATAAATACAATCATATTTATGATATTTTGAAGGAAAATTTTAATTTTGATGAGAAGCAATATGGAATCTATATAAGAGATGTTCTAAATTTATTAAAAGAATCAGAGAAGAAAGGAGAAACATTTATTGAGATAGATAATGTTAATAAAGAATTTGAATTTGAAGGGAATGAATGGCCAGAAAAACATATTAATGCATTAGATAAGTCAGGTTTAATTTATTCTGAAGATTCACCAATAATTTTTGAAAAGAGAAAATTATCATTTGAAAAGTGGTCAAAAAAAATTAAAAAAATTTTAGGTATTCTTTTAAAAAAAACAAATAAAAATAATACCAATTCGCGATTAAAACGGAAATCAAATAGCAGCGATAAAAAAACAACTATTATAAATTTATTCGAAGAATCAAATTTAGTTTTTCTTCAAGGAGGACCAGGGACAGGTAAATCTACACTTATTTTAGAAACAATTTTATATTATCTAAATAAAAATAATTATATAAATATTGGACTATCGGCACCAACTGGAAAGGCTTCTTCAAGATTAAAAGAATCTCTTGATTATAAAAAAAAATCTGATTATAAAGATGAAATAGATAAGATCGAATGTCAAACCCTACATAGATGGATTTATAATTCGATTAATAAGAGTGGCAAATTAAAATATGATTTGAAGGAATTAGATATATTTGTTATTGATGAAATGTCAATGGTCAATGTTGACCTATTTGAAATAATACTTAATTCATTAGCTAAGGATTGTAAATTACTTTTAGTTGGTGATGCGAATCAATTACCTCCTATTAATAGTAGTTCAATTTGGAATTATATATTTTCAAATTTAACGAAAAATCCTTTTGATACATCAATTGTTAATCTTGAAAAAGTTTATAGAAATAGTGGAGATATTGTTGAACTAAGTAAATTAATTTTTAATAAAAATAATAATCTTTTTAATTATAAACTTGACCAAATTAATAAAAATAAAATTACAAGTAATATTAAGGTATATAAAAATAAAAATAAATCTATTCCTGAGAATCTTGTTAATAATATCAATTTACACCTACAAGATATGAAAGCTTCAGTTCGCCTTTTAAGTAATAAAAGTTATATATTTAATCAAGAAATAGAAGATCTATATGATTGTGAAAATAATTTAGTAGTCGAAATATTTAAGAAATTGAATTCAAAGATAATTCTATGTAAAACAAATTCTGGAATTTGGGGTGTTAATGATATAAATAAATTAATCCTAAATCAAAATAAACCATATAATTTTGAAAAATGGGACGAAGGAATGCCCATCATGTGTACAGAAAATAATAATGAATTAGGTATTTCAAATGGAGATATAGGTGTTGTTATAGGAAAGGGAAACTTAAGAAAATTTCTATTTAGAAAATTTAATAAATTTAATAAACAAGTCGCAGCTTTAATTGAACCAAATAAATTAGAAAATATTGTACCTGCTATAGCATTAACAATTCACAAATCGCAAGGGAGTGAATCTGAAAGTGTATATATTTTATGGAACCAAAACTTAAGTAAAACAAAGCTCATAGAAGTTAATAATCAAAAAAAAATAATACTGAAAGATAATTTTGACAAGAGACTCTTTTATACAGCAATTACAAGAGCTAAGAAAGATTTAACCCTTTATTATTTGAATACTTAGTTTATTAATTTTTATGTTTGACCATGAGATGTTAAATTAGATACAAGGCTCTGAATGGCATAACAACAAATTAAAATCTCAGTCTAGATAATAAGTTGTAAGCCTGATCAGATGACATCAGGCATTTTTAATGGTTTCAAAAAGAAAATCGATTCCTTCAGATATTGAGGGAAGTAATCTTACTCAAGATTATGTAAATAATTTAATTACTGAAGATGATTCAGCAGAAAAAACAGAAACTCAATTAGAAGATGATGATGGTTTCTTAAATTTTGGTTTTAATAAATCATTATTAAAATCACTTAAAAAAAAGGGTTATAAAAATCCAACCCCAATTCAGAAAGCTGCTATCCCTGAATTAATGCTTGGAAGAGATCTTTTAGGACAAGCACAAACTGGCACAGGTAAAACGGCTGCTTTTGCTCTACCAATTATTGAAAAACTCGAAGATAACAATGAAGTATCGGCTAAGGTTTTGGTTATGACTCCAACGAGGGAATTAGCTACTCAAGTTGCTGATTCTTTTAAAAGTTATAGTTCAGAATCCAGAAATTTTAATACTATTGCTATTTATGGAGGTACTGATTTCAGGAATCAAATATCTTGTTTAAAGAGGAAAACAGATGTAGTCGTAGGGACTCCTGGGAGAATAATTGATCATATAAAACAAGGTACTTTTAAAATAAATAACATAAGTTGTTTGGTTCTAGATGAAGCTGATGAAATGCTAAAAATGGGTTTTTTAGAAGATATTGAATGGATAATAGATAAGCTACCAGAAGAGAAACAAATGGTTTTATTTTCTGCAACAATGCCAAGAGAAATTAAAAATATTGCAAAGAAATATCTTAATAATCCTGCTGAAATTAAAATTAAAAGTATAAAAAAAGAAGCACAATTAATTTCGCAGAAATTTATAAGTATTCAAAGGCATTATAAATTAGAAGCTTTAAAAAGAATCTTAGAAATTAAAAATGAAGGAGTAATTATATTTGTAAGAACTAAATCACTTACAGCATCAATTGCAGAAGCTTTAGAGATATCAGGACATAGTGTTGCAGTTCTTAACGGAGATATCCCTCAAAATCAAAGAGAGAATACAGTTGATAGATTAAGAAAAGGTTTTATTGATATTTTAGTTGCAACCGATGTAGCAGCAAGAGGTCTTGATGTAGAAAGAATTAAATTAGTTATTAATTATGACTTCCCCTTTGATACAGAAACTTATACACATAGGATTGGAAGAACTGGTAGAGCTGGCAGATCTGGAGAGGCAATATTATTTGTGAATAGAAGAGAAAAACATTTTTTAAGGAATTTAGAAAACTCATTAAAAACAAAGATTGAGGAACTAGAAATACCAAATAATCAATTAATTAATGAGAAAAGGATGGATAAATTAACTAAAGATATAAATACAAACTCTATATCTGAAAAAAATGAAGAGAATAAATCATTAATGATTGATATTTTAGATACACTCAAAGTCAAATACTCTATGAAAGATGAAGAAATTGCAATGGCAGCAATAAATCTAATAGTAGGGAATAAACCATTTTTTATTGAAGAAGATGAATCATGGATCAATAAACAAAACATAGCTGATCGGGATCGATTCACTAGAAAAGGACAAAATAAATCGAGGAGCTTTAACAAAAAGTCAACTCATAATAATAGTGGTTTTGAAACTTTTAGATTTGAATATGGGAAAGTAAATAAAATTAGAATTCCAAATATAATTTCTTCAATCTGTTCATCAACAAACATAAATGGAAGAGCGATTGGTAAAATTCAAGTTTTTAATGATTTTAGTCTTGTTGATTTGCCAAAAAATTTAAATAGGGACACTATTAATAAATTAAAAAATTTAAAAATAAAAAGTTATTAATAATGAAATTTATTCAATTAGCAAAAATATCTCCTTTAATATTTTTTATAAATATAATTTATGCCGATAATTTACTATCCGAAATCAAAACAAATTCGATCATAAAAATATTTTGTAAAGAAAGCGTTAAATCAGAATATAAGAAAAATAACTTTGCATATGAAGAAAGTATTGGTGAAGATGTTTGTAATTGTTATTTGAAAAATATATCAAAAAATGTTAGTCATAAAGAATCAATTTCTAAATGTAAATTAGAAAAAATTAAAGAAAATTAATTTATAATTAAAAGATTAAAACTTTTTCATGAGCAAGTTAAAAAATCAAAATCCAATTGTAAGGTTATATTTAAATTTATCAAAAGAAAGAAATCTAATATTTTTTGCTTTTTGTAGTTCAATAATTAATAGAATTCTTGACTTGGCTCCACCAGTAATTATTGGACTTGCAGTGGATATAGTTGTAAAGGAGGAAAATTCGTGGATCTCAAATTTGGGATTCAATGAAGTGCCAACTCAGTTAATTATTCTATCTATTTTGTCAGGTTTAATTTGGAGTGCAGAATCTGTTTTCCAATATTTATATGCCGTCTTATGGAGAAATCTTGCTCAAATTTCCCAACATAAATTAAGAATCAAAGCATATGAACATATTCAAAAATTAGATATGCAATTTTTTGATAAAGATAATACAGGTAGATTACTTTCAATCTTAAATGATGATATAAATCAACTTGAAAGATTTTTAGATCATGGTGCTAACGAAATTATCCAATTATTTGTTTCAGTAATAATAATTGGAGGAACAATGCTATGGGTTGCTCCAAATATCGCTATTTTCGCTTTTTTACCAATACCACTAATATTTTGGGGCTCCATAAATTTCCAAAAAAAACTTGCTCCTAAATACAGAGATGTAAGATCTAAAGCAGGATTATTAGCTTCAAGATTAAACAATAATTTAGGGGGAATACTAACTATTAAAAGTTTTACAACTGAGAGATGGGAATTAAAAAGGTTAAAGAAAGAAAGTTTAATTTATCAAAAGAGTAATAAATCTGCTATTAAACTATCTTCAGCTTTTATCCCTTTAATAAGATTTGCAATTTTGTTTGCATTTATTTCTATATTACTAATTGGTGGATTTCAAGTATGGAATAAAACACTAAATGTAGGAACTTATAGTTTTCTAGTTTTTATAACGCAAAGACTTTTATGGCCTTTAACTACACTTGGACATGTGTTAGATGATTTCCAAAGATCACTTGCCTCAATAAACAGAGTTATCGACTTAATAGATACTCCAATAGAAATTAAAGATGGTAATAAAAAAATAGATTTTAAAAGAGTTAAAGGTGAAATAATATTTAAAAATATCTATTTTAATTATCCCGAAAGAGATTCAACTATTTCAGGTATTAATTTCAAAATACCGGCAAAAAAGACAATAGGTATTGTAGGTTTAACAGGTTCAGGAAAAAGTACTCTAATAAAATTACTTCTAAGAATTTACGATTATGATAGAAATAAAGGAACAATATCCATTGATGGTCTGCCCATTCAAGAAATCAATCTAAAAGAATTAAGAAAATGTTTTTCCTTAGTTAGTCAAGAAACCTATTTATTTGATGGAACTGTTTTAGAGAATATTTCTTATGGATCAAATACTTCAAGCTTAGAAGAAATTAAAAAAGCAGCAAAGATTGCAGAGGCTCATGATTTCATAACAAAATTGCCAAGGGGATATAAAACAATAGTAGGTGAAAGAGGACAAATACTTTCAGGAGGCCAAAGACAAAGAATAGCTTTAGCTAGAGCTATTTTAAAAAATGCTCCAATTTTGATTCTTGATGAAGCAACAGCATCTGTTGATAATGAAACTGAAGTTTTAATTCAAAAATCCTTAGCTAAATTAACTTTAGAAAAAACTACAATCGTTATCGCTCATAGATTAAGCACAATTAAAAAAGCAGATAATATTATTGTTATGGATAAAGGGAAAATAATTGAGAATGGAAAACATCAACAATTATTAGAAAAAGGAGGAATTTATGCAGATTTATGGAATGTGCAAGTTGGAATTTAAATTTTTTATATTAAAAAGTTAAAAGATTCAATTACGTTTTTAAACATTTTTTCAACTTTATTCCATCTTTCCTCATTTGTACCAACTGCAAAAGTATATAAACTTCCTCTATCTATAACAACGGTTGCAAGTTCATGCCTATCTTGCTCGTTTAGATTAAGCTCATACTCCAAATCATAAAATACATGTTTTTCATCTTCTCTTTGATTTGCATTTATTAATTTTACAGATCTACCTGATCCTTCAGGTGCTATTACTTTATCAATTAAAGTTTGACCCACCTCAGATGGTGTACCAAGTTGATCTAACTCAACATCTTTATTTACATCAGAAATTACCAAGCTTAAAGTCTCATTACTATTAATTAAATCATGATAAATAATCTCTGGACCACCATCTACCTTAACTCTCGTCCATCCTGTTGGGTAGAAAAATCCATACCTTCCATCAGGACTTTGATAAGCTTCTAGGCCAGCGCTTAACCCACCACCGCAAGCACTCAAAAGAAAGCATATAGATAAAATTAAAAAATTTTTAAAGAGATTTTTTTTCATTTTCTAATAATAGGTTATAACCATAACTATCATAAGACATTAAAAGCAAACAAATAGAGCCAATTTTTAATTATATGCCTAGATTATTCTTAGAAAATATTTAATTTTGATAACTTTTACTAAACCTCTGGCAAAATTAATAGCGCACTTTGAGAAATTTCCAGGGATAGGGCCAAGAACGGCACAAAGATTAGCACTTTATATTTTAAAACAACCTGAACAGACTATAAAGGACTTTTCTAAAGCACTTTTAGAAGCTCATAATAATGTCGGGCATTGCAAAAAATGTTTTAATCTTACTTCTGAAACGGAGTGCGAAATCTGTAAAAATCCTGATAGGAATCAAGAAGTAATTTGCGTTGTAGCAGAGGCCAGAGATTTACTAGCTTTGGAAAGAGCAAGAGAATTTAAAGGAATTTATCATGTAATTGGAGGATTAATATCCCCAATGGATTCAATTGGGCCAGAGCTACTTGAAATAAAAAGTTTAGTTGAAAGAGTTAGTAAAAATGACATTAAGGAAATAATATTGGCACTAACTCCAAGTGTAGAGGGAGACACAACAAGTCTTTATATTGCCAAATTACTAACTCCATTTACTAAGGTCACTAGAATTGCTTACGGGCTGCCAATGGGTAGTGAGTTAGAGTATGTTGATGAAGTGACACTTGCTCGTGCACTTGAAGGAAGAAGAGATATTCTTTAGATATGGGATCCTTTAATTTCACTAAAACAGATAATCTATTAAGACTTCCACCTTGGATAAAGTTTCCTATAAGTAGAGCTTCTGAATTCGAGAGAATTCAAAAACTTATTAAAAAAGCTAATATTCACACCATTTGCGAAGAGGGTAGATGTCCTAATAGAGCTGAATGCTATGCATCAGGAACTGCTACTTTTTTATTAGGAGGTTCAATCTGTTCAAGAGCTTGTGCATTTTGCCAGGTGAATAAAGGCAAACCGACAGAACTCGACCAATTAGAAAGTACAAAAGTTGCACAAGCTGTAAGGCATTTAAATTTAAAATATGTTGTCCTTACTTCAGTAGCAAGAGATGATTTACGTGATCATGGTGCAATTTTATTTACTTCTACAATTGATGAAATTAGAAAAATAAATCCCTTAATAAAAATTGAAGTTTTAACACCAGATTTATGGGGTGGCGGAAAAAATTTACAGGAAAGAGAAGAACTTCAGAGACAGCGATTAAAAAAAATTCTTGATAAAAAACCAGTATGCTTTAACCATAATCTTGAGACCGTAGAAAGACTTCAGAGAGAAGTGAGAAGAGGAGCAAATTACAAAAGTTCAATAAATTTGCTTAAAATGGCTAAAAATATTTATCCAAATATTGAAACTAAGTCAGGAATCATGCTTGGTTTGGGAGAAAGTTTAGAAGAAATTAAAAATACAATAGAAGACCTAAAGGAAGTTAACTGTAATCAAATTACAATTGGTCAATATTTAAGACCATCGTTAAATCATTTACCCGTCAAGAAATATTGGGAGCCAGAAGAATTTGAATATATTGAAAAATTTTCAAAGCAGTTAGGTTTTAATAAAGTTTCATGTGGTCCTTTAATTAGGAGTAGTTATCACGCAGGATAAATTAAATCTTCTTTAAGTAATTTTTTTTCTAACTTTTTAAGTATTTTTGAACAATCACCTTTCATTAAAGTACCAGCGCCACCCCATATTAATCTTAAAAAAAGATCTGAGGGAGAGGCACCGACTTCTTTAATAAAAGTAAAACCAATTAATCTAAAATACCTGACAAGTTTTTTACTATATCCTTCAGAATCATAAATAGCTAACAATCTTGCAAATTTACATTTGGTCTTTTCTAAAGCCCATGCCATAGTAGTTGCCCAAATTAATTCTGAAACAAATTTTGGAGAACCATTTAGGATTCTAAGTGTATCCAGTTGAAGTCCATCTCTAACAGGTAATGTCCAGCCTTTAATTTCCCCCCAAATCTTTACAGAATTATTATTTACCTGAGCAACAATAATTCTAAAAATTTTCAATCCTAAAACTTCTCTAACTTGAATTTTTATTGTTAAATTTTTTGATTCTGCAATTCTTTGTAATTGATTGACATCCATAAATAAAAATCTTTCTTAATCGTAATTTTATTGTTCTATTTTATCTTCAATTTGTTTTTGTCTCTCAGCAAACCTTGCCCTATCAGCATCAGAAAATTTATCTATACATAAATGGCATTGAACACCCTCAATATAATGAAGTTTTTTCTTATCTTCTACTGATAATGGCATCCCACATGCATGACAAATTGAATAAGAACCCTTTTTTAAGTTATTGTCAACAGATACTCTTTCATCAAATACATAACATTCACCTTTATATTTATTTCTATTTGAAGGTATATCCTCAAAATATTTAAGTATACCTCCCTTTAGATGATAAGTATTTTGATAACCTTTCTCTAAAAGTAATGATGTTGCCTTTTCGCATCTTATCCCACCTGTGCAAAACATTGCAATATTAATATTTTCATTATTATTAGTAATTTTTTTTAGATTCTTATCAAGCCAATCAGGAAATTCTCTAAAGTTTTTTAAGTTCGGATTAATAGCATTATCAAAACTACCTAGTGAAACTTCATAATGATTTCTAGTATCAATTACAATAGTTTTCTCATCTGTTAGTAAATTATTCCATTGTTCAGAATCAACATAAATGCCAGATTTTATTTCTGGACTAATATCATTAATACCCATAGTTACAATTTCAGCCTTAATTTTAATTTTTAATTTTTTAAAAATTTTTTTTTCAGAAAAACTAATCTTTTCATTCAAATCTTGATCTTTTAGAAATATTTTTATTTCTCTATGAAAAATATCAACTATTGTTTCCCTTCCACAAATTGTTCCATTAAGACCTTCTTGTGCCAAAATCAATAAACCAGTTAGTCCTTTCCCTTCAAATTTTTCTAATTTATCTCTTAAATTAGAAAGTTTTTTTTCTGAGATTCGACTGAAACAATAAAGCGAGACAATTTTATAAGTATCGTTCATTTAGTGGAGAGCGCTTTTTTATCTAAAACAAAATTTTTATTAAAAGAAACTCCAACTTCTTCGAGAAGTTTTCTATCAGTTTCACAAGCAGGATTTGAGGTAGTAAGCAATTCATCTCCATAAAAAATTGAATTTGCTCCACATTGAAAACATAAAATTTGTGCCTCTTTAGAGAGATTTTCTCTCCCTGCACTTAAGCGAACTTTACTTCTAGGCATAAGTATCCTTGCAGTAGCAACCATTCTAATCATTTCTATTGAATCAACCTCTTTAGAGTTTTCTAATTTAGTGCCCTCAATAGCCACTAAAGCATTAATTGGAACACTCTCAGGATGTGGATTCATATTAGAAAGTACTTGCAATAATGAGGCTCTATCTTTATTGGACTCACCTAATCCAATTATGCCGCCGCAACAAATATTAATTCCTGCACTTCTTACCCTTTTAAGGGTATCTAATCTATCTTGATAAGTTCTTGTAGTAATTATATTTTGATAATATTCAGGACTTGTATCAAGATTATGATTGTAAGCAGTTAAACCTGCCTCTGCTAATTTTAAAGCTTGCGCATCATTCAGCATTCCTGCAGTAACACATGCTTCCATTCCTAAATTCCTTACGCCTTTAACCATTTCTATCATTGAATTAAAAGCACTTCCATCTCTTATCTCTCTCCAAGCCCACCCCATACAAAATCTCTCTGCTCCTTGATTCTTAGCTATTTCTGCCTTCTTTAATACAGATTCTACTTCTTGAATTGGATTACTTTTTAATTGGCTAGAGCTATAAATAGATTGACTACAATATGAACAATTTTCTGTACATCCTCCTGTCTTTACACTTAGAAGTGTAGATAACTGAACTCTATAGTTATTAAATTTACGATGCACAATTTGTGCATGCCACATTAAATCTATAAGAGGAAGATTTAAAATTTCAAGAATCTCTTCTCTGCTCCAGTCATATTTTACATCTAGTGATGAATCTTGATTCAATTTAATCATTTTGTATTACCTATAAGACAAAGAACTTTTTAATGATTGATTTGAGACTGATTTAATTCCACCAAATCTCCTATTTCTTGATTGGTAGTCAATAATAGCTTTATAGAATTCATTCTCATCAAATTCAGGCCATAAAACATCAGTTATATAAATTTCAGAATAAGCAAGTTGCCAAAGTAAAAAATTACTTATGCGTTTTTCACCGCTAGTTCTTATTAACAAGTCAGGATCTTGAAAATCACATGTAAGTAAATGAGATTCGAACATTTCTTCATTTATTTGATCAGGTTTGATTTCTCCTGAGATTGACTTCCTCGATAATTCTTTCGCAACTTTTACCAATTCCTGCCTCCCCCCATAATTTGTACAGATATTTAAAGTGAATTGATCATTATAATGAGTAATATTTTCAGCCTCAATAAATTTTTTTCTTAAATCTTCAGAGAAAGGAGATAAGTCACCAATAAATTTGATTCTTATTAACTCTTTATTTAATTCATCAATCTCTTTTTCTAAAACTTTTTCGAATAAATTTAAAAGAAATTTCACCTCTTCAAGTGGTCTTGTCCAATTCTCAGTTGAAAAAGCATAAACAGTTAAAACTTTTACACCAAGCTTTTTGGAAACTTTAATTATATTTTTTAAAACTGATACACCTTTATTATGACCATGTGATCTTGTCAACCCTTTATTTACTCCCCATCTACCATTACCATCCATTATTACAGCTATGTGATTAGGGATTCTGAGTTTATCAATTTCTAAGAGATAAATCTCTTATTTTATTTGTTGAATTTTTTAATTTCATAATCGATATTAAGTGTTTGATTTAATCAGAATTTTTTACAGATTTATCTACACCAATACTTGAAATGATATCAATTGTCTCCTTTTTTGGCATTGAAACATTTCTATTTGTAGATGATTTTGAAATGGTTTGATTATTTAATCCTCCAATAAAATCATTCAATAACTCTTGTAATCTACTACTTGTGATTGGTCTTTCAAGTTTTCCTTGATTAGCAAGTGATAATGTTCCTGTCTCTTCTGAGACGACAATGCAAATGCATCTATCAAATCGTTCAGTAATGCCTAAAGCAGCTAAATGTCTAGTTCCATATCTACTAATACCTTGACGAGATAAAGGAAGTATTACGCCTGCAGAAATAATTTTATTACCTTTAACTAAAATGGCACCATCGTGCAAAGGCGTATCCGTAGCAAATAAATTTATCAACAGATCTGTAGAAAGCAGTGCATCTATTTTTATTCCTGAATATAAAAAATCTTCTGGTCTTAAATCACTTCCCAGATCAACAACCATAAGAGCTCCTCTCCTGTTTTGAGAAAGTTTTCCAGCTGCATCTACGAGCTGATTCACTGCATTTGAATTAGCTCTAAATTCCTTGGGAGGATTACCTAAAAGGACCGTTAATCTTCCTGTACCTAATAATTCCATTAATCTCCTAAGTTCTCCTTGCCACAAAATTGCAAGTGATAAAGAACATGCTATTACCAAAGCATCAATTAACTTTGAAGTTAAGGGTAGTGAAGCAAATCTCTGGACAAACCAAGCTAGAGATACCAAAAATAAATATCCTCTAAGAAGCCATAAAGTTCTTTGCTCTTTGACTCGTGAGAAAAGCAACATTCCGAAACCAGCTGCAAAAAAAACATCGAGTAAAAGTTTTAAATTTAAAAAACCCCAAAAACTCACATTAAATTTAAATACTTATTTTAAACTTACCTAAGATTGTTTAATAAAGCGATCTGGTAGGACATCAAATTTTAGTAGATCTTCAGATGTTTCTCTTTTTTGAATTAATTCAGCGTTGCCATTTGAAACTAATAATGCAGCAGGCCTAGGAATTCTATTATAGTTTGAACTCATTGAGAGATTATAAGCTCCAGTTCCAAAAACACATAATAAATCTCCAGTTTGACAGCTTCCAATTTCAATTTCTTTAAATAAAACATCTCCAGACTCACAATGCTTTCCAGCTACTGTATATTTATTTTTCTGATTTTTATTAAGAGGATCATTTACTAAGCAAGCGGAATAATTTGACTGATAAGTAATTGGTCTTGGATTATCACTCATCCCCCCATCAACAGAAATATATGTTTTTAATCCTGGAATCTCTTTAAATGAGCCTATTTTATATATAGTTACTCCTGCAGTTGAAACTATTGATCGACCAGGTTCACACATAAGTAATGGTAATTTAAAATTATTTTTATTACATGCTTTTGAAACTGATTCTGATATTGTCTTAACCCAGTCTTCTATTGAAGGGGGATCATCCTCATTTGTATATTTAATTCCTAAACCTCCTCCAACATTTAATTCCTTTATTTGATGACCATATTTTTGAGCATCAATTGCAAAATTAACTAATATTTCTCCTAGATCACGATGAGGTTCTAATTCAAAAATTTGAGAACCTATATGAGCATGTAAACCCACTAACTCTAAGTTTTTGACTTTATTAATCTCTTCAAAAACATAAGTTAAATTTTCCAAGCCAAATCCAAATTTACTATCAAAAGAACCAGTTCTAATATATTCATGGGTGTGGCATTCTATTCCAGGTGTGAATCTAATCATTATTTTGATTCTTCTATCCAAAGCTTCAGAAAAACTAATCATCCTCTCCAAATCATAATTATTATCTACAACCACTTTAATTTTATTTGTCACCGCAAACTCTAATTCTTTATCAGATTTATTATTACCATGAAAAACAATTTTTTCATAAGAGACTCCTCCCTTGAGAGCTGTTAATAATTCACCTTCAGAAACAGCATCTAGTCCAAACCCCTCAGAAGATATCAAATTACTCATAAATAAAGAACTATTGGCTTTAGATGCATATATAGGAAGGGAATTACCAGGATAAAATTTATCGAGTGCATTTTTATATGCTTTGCAAGAATTTCTCAGAGTCAATTCATCTAAAATATATAATGGTGAATCATAATTTTTTATAAGCTGCTCTACTGAACATCCTCCTATGAATAATTTACCATTATTAATTGTGGTAGTTAAAGGTACAATATTTTTATTTGGACTTTCAAAATCGATTTTATTATTAATAAATGAGTTTTTTTCTTTCATTTTTTAATCCTTTTATCAGCATCATTCTATAAGTTTATCAATTAAGAAAAACTTTTTTTATTTTGGGCATCAAAAATCATGATAAATATAAAAGAAATTAATGCTAAAAATTCAAAAAGTTGTTACGAACTGGATTTAAAATCGATAAAACATTGGAATCAAAATCAATGGAAAAATGAGCTTGAAAAGGATTATGTAACTGCAATAGGAATTTATTTAAATAACTCAATATTAGGAGTGTGCGTTTTTCATAAAATTTACGATGAAGCAGAAATAAGATATTTATCAGTTCATCCCTCTTATAAAAGAAGAGGTCTAGGTAAAAAATTAATTTATAAGATCTTTAAAGAATGCAAAAATGAGAATATAAAAAGAATTTTTTTAGAAGTTTCAATAAAAAATAAGCAAGCTTTAAGCTTCTATGATTACTTAGGGTTTAAGACAATTTGCATAAGAAAGAAATATTATAAAGATGGTTCTGATGCTCTTTTAAAAGAAAAAAAATGTTAAATTAATAATTAAATTTTTTTATTGTGCGGATAACCAGAATCCTTGAAACACTAGTGAATTAAGCCAATCCCGCTGATAATGTAGTATTTGGTCAAAGCAAAAAATACATTAGGTATTCACAAAAGCTCATTCTGAACACAAAATAGGCTCAATACTGGTAGGTTATTAGTAGGAACTCAACATGTAATGTTTGAAAGATTCACCGAAAAAGCTATTAAAGTCATAATGCTTGCTCAAGAAGAAGCTAGAAGACTTGGCCATAACTTTGTTGGAACAGAGCAAATACTATTAGGACTAATTGGCGAGGGTACTGGTGTCGCAGCTAAGGTTTTAAAATCTTTAGGAGTAAATTTAAAAGATTCTAGAATTGAAGTTGAAAAAATTATCGGAAGAGGTTCAGGCTTTGTTGCAGTGGAAATTCCATTTACGCCAAGAGCGAAAAGAGTTCTAGAACTTTCATTAGAAGAAGCTCGTCAACTAGGTCATAATTATATAGGTACAGAACATTTACTTCTAGGATTAATAAGAGAGGGTGAGGGGGTAGCAGCAAGAGTTCTTGAAAATTTGGGTATAGACTTAACAAAAGTAAGAACACAAGTAATAAGAATGCTTGGAGAGACAGCTGAAGTTGGATCTGGTGCTGGTTCTAGCAAAGGTAGTGTAAAAACAGCAACATTAGACGAGTTTGGTACAAACTTAACTAAATTAGCAAGTGAATCAAAACTTGATCCTGTTGTTGGTAGACATGCTGAGATAGATAGGGTAGTTCAAATACTTGGGAGAAGAACTAAAAATAATCCTGTTTTGATAGGTGAACCTGGTGTAGGGAAAACTGCTATTGCAGAAGGTTTAGCTCAAAGAATTCAACAAGGTGAAATTCCTGATATTTTGGAAGACAAACGAGTTCTTACTTTAGATATAGGACTTTTAGTTGCAGGAACAAAATATAGAGGTGAATTTGAAGAAAGACTAAAAAAAATAATGGAAGAAATAAAATCTGCAGGCAATGTAATTTTAGTTATAGATGAAGTTCATACACTTATTGGAGCAGGTGCCGCGGAAGGTGCTATAGATGCTGCTAATATTCTGAAACCTGCATTAGCCAGAGGAGAACTTCAATGTATTGGAGCTACTACACTAGATGAATATAGGAAGCACATTGAACGTGATGCAGCATTAGAGAGAAGATTTCAACCAGTGATGGTTGGTGAGCCATCAATAGAGGATACCATTGAGATTCTTAAGGGTTTGAGAGAGAGATATGAACAACACCACAGGTTGAAGATCACCGATGAAGCTCTTGATGCTGCAGCTCACTTAGGTGACAGATATATATCTGACAGATTTTTACCAGACAAAGCGATTGATCTAATAGATGAAGCTGGAAGTAGAGTTAGATTAATAAATTCAAAACTCCCCCCTGAGGCTAAGCAAATTGATAAAGAATTAAGAGAGATCCAAAAACAAAAAGAGGAATCTGTTAGAGAACAAAATTTTGATCAAGCTGGTCAATTAAGAGAAAAAGAGATTGCATTATCTACCAAGATTAAGGAATTATTAGAAAATAAGAAGGAAGCTCAAAATGAAAATACTGTTTCTGATGATGATAATGTTACAAAAACTCCACTTAATATTTCTCAGAATCCTGTGGTAAGTGAAGAAGATGTCGCTCATATAGTTGCTTCTTGGACAGGAGTACCTGTTCAGAAATTGACAGAGACTGAGTCAGTAAAACTTCTTAACATGGAAGATACTCTTCACAAAAGATTAATAGGTCAAGATGAAGCAGTGAAAGCTGTATCAAGAGCAATTAGACGAGCAAGAGTTGGTCTGAAAAATCCAAATAGGCCAATAGCAAGCTTTATTTTTTCTGGACCTACTGGTGTTGGTAAAACAGAATTAACCAAAGCACTTGCTTCTTATTTCTTTGGAAGTGAAGAAGCCATGATAAGACTTGATATGTCTGAATTTATGGAAAGACATACTGTAAGTAAGTTAATAGGTTCTCCTCCAGGTTATGTAGGTTTTAATGAAGGAGGACAATTGACAGAAGCTGTTAGAAGGAGACCTTATACTGTAGTTTTATTTGATGAAGTTGAGAAAGCTCACCCTGATGTATTCAATTTACTTTTACAATTACTTGAGGAAGGTAGACTTACTGACTCTAAAGGAAGAACAGTCGATTTTAAGAATACATTATTGATAATGACTTCTAATATTGGATCAAAAGTTATCGAAAAAGGAGGTGGTGGTCTTGGTTTTGAATTTTCAGGAGAATCTATTGAAGATAGTCAATACAACCGTATTAAATCATTAGTTAACGAAGAATTAAAGCAATACTTTAGACCTGAATTTTTAAATAGATTAGATGAAATAATTGTATTCAGACAATTAACAAAAGATGAAGTTAAAGATATTGCAGAAATAATGCTAAAAGAGGTTTTCTCTAGAATTAATGAGAAAGGTATAAAACTAAATGTAACTGATGCATTTAAAGAAAGACTTGTAGAAGAAGGATATAATCCTTCATATGGAGCAAGACCTCTTAGAAGGGCTGTTATGAGGTTGCTCGAAGATAGTCTCGCCGAGGAAGTCCTTTCAGGTCGTATTAAAGATGGAGATGTGGCCCTAGTCGATGTTGATGAGAATAAAAAAGTTACAGTAAAAATTTCACCAGAGGAGTCTCCTCAAGAGCTAGCTGGAGCTAATTTTTAATTAAACTTGGCTAAATGCAGATAATCTCTCCAGATAAAGTTATTAGAGGTAGTAATGCTTGGCAAAGATCATTACCTGAAATTGTAAAGATCTCCAAATCTCCTCTGCTACTAGGAAGAAGTCTTTCAACTAGACCTTTAAGATCATTAATATCCAAAGATTTGAGAGAATTTAATTTAAAAGTTTATAATTCCGAATTAGAATTTGATTGCTGCGAACAAGATTTAACAAGAATTTATAATCTTGCCATTGAACAGAAATGCGATTCAATTATTACTGCAGGAGGTGGGAAAGTTTTAGATGCAGGGAAGCTATTAGCAGATTATCTTTCAGTACCATGTATTACGGTTCCATTAAGTGCTTCAACATGTGCAGGTTGGACAGCCTTAGGAAATATTTATACTACCGAGGGAAAATTTGTAAGAGATATAAAACTTAAATCTTGTCCAAACATATTAGTTTGTGATCATTCTTTTATAAATTCAGCTCCTAAAAAAACATTATCTAGTGGCATAGCTGATTCTTTAGCAAAATGGTATGAATCATCTATCACAAGTTCCTCAAACAAAGATGGCATTATTCAACAGGCCATACAGATTTCGCGAGTTCTAAGAGACCAATTATTTATTCAGGGTGAAGATGCTTACAATAATCCATCAGAAGATAATTTAGCTTGGAGTAACATAGTGGAAGCAAACTGCCTAACAGCTGGCCTTATTGGAGGCATTGGGGGAGAGAAATGTAGAACTGCCGCAGCACATGCTATTCATAATGCAATTACTCAAATATATTCCAATAAGAGACCACTACATGGTGAGATTGTGGGTGTTGGAATCTTGATCCAATTAAGATTAGAAGAAAGTAAAAATAATAATAAATTAGCTAATCAATCTATAAATCAATTAGTTAAATTCATGAAGAACTTAAATTTACCAACCACGATATCACAACTTGGTATTAATGTTTTTGAAAATGATAATCTTCAAAAAATTGCTTCTTTCACATGCAGAAAAGAATCTGAGATACATTTCCTTCCTTTTGAATTTTCAAAAGAAGATATTGTTCAAGTCATCTCAAAATTTGAATCACTGAAGATAACTATTTAAATTATTTTGAATATAAGAAATGAGAAAGATTTAAATAGCTCTAACTTCAGCTATTTAATGAAATTAAAGAATTCTATAATTGATCCTTTAGGGAAAAATATAGCTGATGATTTACATTGGATACAATTAGAAAAAAAATGGGGATTATCTAAGTTTCCAGTAGTAATTGGAGGAGAAGGTCCTCCTTTATTGTGTCTTCATGGATTTGATAGCAGTTTTTTGGAGTTCAGAAGAATATATCCTTTATTAAAAAATAAATTTAAATTAATTATCCCAGATTTATTAGGCTTTGGATTCTCTCCTAGGATATCAAGTATAAATTATAATTCTGAAAATATAATTATAAACTTAACTGACATAATACATAAACTAAAAATTACTCAAAAAATTAATATTGTTGGAGCATCAATGGGTGGCTCCGTTGCGTTCTCTTTAACAAAAAAGATTAAAACGGATATAGATAAAATGATACTTTTATCCCCAGCAGGTTTATTTGCAAAACCCAAAAAAATACCCAGGCCCTTTAACCAAATGGGAGCAGCGTTTCTTGGTTTACCAATAGTGAGGAAGAATCTTTGTCGACAAGCTTTTGCTTCACCTGATCAAAGCGTTGGGGTTGCAGAAGAACAAATAGCCTCTATACATTTAGGTTGTAAAGGATGGAGAAACTCATTAGCATGCTTTGCAAAAAGTGGAGGTTTTGGAGGAACTTATGAAAACTTTAATAGTATTGAAATTAAAACAATTTGTGGAGTAGATGATAGGATACTTGGAGTTGATGAATTAAATAAATTCCAAAACATTAATAATTTAAATTTAGTAAGACTTAAGAATTGTGGGCATCTACCACATTTGGATTTACCACAACTTACCGAAAAAATGATAATAGATTTTTTACTCAATTAAATAATATGATTTCTAAATTGATTAGATTAGGAGTTGAAAATATATTAAAAATAATTTGCGAAAAAATAATAATTAAGAATATTCTTATAGTCAATAAAAATAATAAATTTAGCGGAATAATAGATGAATTATATATAAAGGCAGAAAGTATAATTTTCAACAAAATTAATATAAGTAATATAGATATTAAGATAAGCGATTTAGTTTTAAGATTAGCTTTTAATAATAAAAAATCTTTTATTGATAATTCCTATGCTTTAATAAAGATGAGATTAACAAGAGATAATATTAATAAAACCTTATCTAATAATAAATGGAAAAGTTTAAAAACTTCAATAGAATCATTTATTTCAATGAGTTTTCAAAGTATAGAAATTTATAATAAATCAATATACTTCATTTCCTCAGATGGATTCTCTAATAAAAATATTGATTATATTTTGCAGTATGATAAAAATAGTATTTCATTGGTAAATAATATTAACCATGAAAAATTATCAATATTCAATGATAAAAATATTTGTGTAAAAAATTTACTTTTTTGTGAAAGTCATATCGAACTTGAAATGGTTTCGAAAATTATCTTCAATTAGTTGTTACCCTCAAGAAATCAAGTACGACAATAGCATAATAAATTAAAGAAGGTGTAAATATATAACTATCTATTCTATCAAGTATTCCACCATGACCTGGCAATAAATTCCCAGAGTCTTTTAGTTTTGCATCTCTTTTCATCATCGATTCAATTAAATCTCCTACTAAAGCCATTAAAGAAATTATTATTCCAAAAACAATTCCTATAATTAAATAATTATTCCAATTGAATAGATAAGTGAACAAAATACCTGTTGAGATAGAGCAAAATATACCTCCTATTAATCCTTCAACTGTTTTACTAGGAGATATAGGTGAAAGCGATTTTTTTCCAAAAATTTTACCGAAAAAATAAGAACCAATATCACTAGAAACAATAATCAAGCATGAAATTAAAGTTATATTAAATCCAGAAATATAGCCTAAGTCAGAGAATCCATTCCCTTGATAGTTTGAACCTATAAAAATAGAATCTAATTCTCGTAATCTTATCCAATAACTTGGTAGAAAGCCTAAATAAAATAATCCAAAGATAGAAGTCGCAATATCAGAAATTTTTCCTGGCTTTGGCTGAAGTAATAACCATGTGCATATACCAATTGAAGAAATTGGCAAAATTGCATTTGAGATCTCTTCCCCAATTATTCCCTTTAATTCAAGATAAGTTGAGATAATGAGCATGAAGCATGAAAACAAAGTAGTTTTTGTAGCAGGCTTAATACCAGTAAATTCAGCCATTCGAAATAATTCTAATAGAGCAAAATAAGTGAGGCCTGTAATACCAATAGCAAAATAAAAATCACCCAGAATCACTACTACTAGACCAAAGACACCAATAATTAAACCACTTTTAAATCTCATAAAATATTTCTTTAAGTTATAAGTACGTTTATATAAAAATTTAACAGGTTTTCTCCCATTAATCCTTGTTTAATCAACCAATCAACTCTCTCTTTTTCAATCCTTTCCCCAGGGATAGCTAAAGGTATTCCAGGAGGATAGGGGCAAATAATATCAGCAGAAATCCTTCCAATTGATTGATTAAGATTTACTTTCTGAGAATTTCTTTGCAAAGATTCTGAAGGAGGTATTTCTGGAATTTGAATTAAACTAAATGGTGGTTTTATTGGTTGAAGATCTTTTCTTTCTTTTATTGATGAAAGTAAACTTTTCCACAAGTTCTCAAACATATCAATAAAGTTTGTTTGTTCCACAAATCCCAAACAAAAAGTTAATGTCATCATTTCTGGTAATTCAGAAATTACTCCTTTTTTATAAAAAAACTCATCTGCAGTAAAACCATCAATGCCATGAGAACCAGTATTTAAAATAATTTTTAATGGATCATCTGTTTTTATCAATGGGACATCTCTCGAAACAAGTTCTTTGTATATATTTCTTGCTTCTCTTATCCTTTTTTTATATTTCTCAAGACTATCTTTTTCTAACCAATCTTTAATAGATTCATCGCAAGAGGCGATAAGTAAAGAATTTGGACTTGTAGTTTGAAGTAAATTAATCTTTTTTGCTATTTTACTTTTATCAATGATGTTTCCATGATGCCATAACATAGCAGTCTGTGTTAATCCATTTAGTGATTTATGCAAGGAATGAACAACCAAATCTGCTTTCGCCTTAACAGCTGAATTAGGTAAACCATAATCTTCACAAAATAAAAAGTAAGAACCATGTGCTTCATCCACAAGTACAGGGATTTCAAATCGATGACAAAGTTCAACTAAAGGCTTTATTTCGCTGGAATAACCTTGATAATGGGGATTAACTAAAACAATTCCTGATATTTTTATATTATTTAGTACATTGCTATTTAAAATTTTTTTAAGCCATGATTCTTTTATTGGCAAATATTGACCAGTAATTTCAGAAAACTCAAGATCAAAAAATATGGGAATTATATTGGCTACTATACAAATTTTGATAATAGAGATATGAATATTCCTTGGTAGTAATATATATTCTCCTGGGTTAGCCATTGATAGAATTGAGGATTGTAATAATCCAGAGGCACCATTTACACCAAACCAACAACTATTAGCCGCAAATTTTTTTGCGAAATAATCTTGAGAATCTTTAATTAAACCAAAATCAGACAATGGAGTTCCAAGCTCAGGTAATTCAGGAATATCCCAAAGACCTGGTTCCTCTCTTAATAATTGAACTAATTTTTTGGGAAGAGCTTTGCCCCTATTATGAGAGGGAAAAAACAGAGGCCTTGAAAATTTTTTTCTTAGAAAAGATGAAATACTCATAAAGTAATTTTGACTCTTATAGAATTGATGTAAAGATTATTTGCTCTTTTCGCTATCGTTAATCAAATGAATGATTTAGAAATGCAATATACTCCTAACAAAAATCTCATTTGGCTTTTATTAAGACCATGGATTTTATTCCCTAGAGTTATATATATACTGCTGACTATTTTTTTCTTTGTATTAAGATTAGTATTTCAAGGTGCAAGTAAAGATAGAAATGTTCAAAAAGACCTTTCAAAATATCTTTTTAATGTAATAACTGATTTAGGACCTTGTTATATTAAACTTGGACAAGCATTATCTACAAGACCAGATTTAGTTAGACAAGATTGGCTTACTGAGCTAACAAATTTACAAGATAATTTACCACCATTTGATCATAAAATTGCTTTAAAAATAGTAGAAAAAGAACTTGGTTCTCCAGCAAATATTTTATTTGATGAATTTCCTAATAAGCCAATAGCTTCGGCAAGTCTTGGGCAAGTGTATAAAGCTAAGATAAGTAATAATAATTGTGTTGCAGTTAAGGTACAAAGGCCAAATTTAGAATTTATAATAAGAAGAGATATTGTCATTTTAAAATTACTTGCTAACTTTTTAGCTCCTTTTTTACCGTTAAATATAGGTGTTGGTATTGGAGAAATAATAGATGAATTTGGCAGGGCTTTGTTCGAAGAAATTAATTACGAGAAAGAAGCAAAAAATGCACAGAAATTTGCAAGATTATTTAAAAATAATCCTCAAGTCATTATTCCAAAAGTAGAAAAATCTTTTTCATCAAAAAAAGTAATCACTACATCTTGGATTGAAGGGGTTAAATTAAAAGATCGTAATGAAATAGAACAGAATAACTTAATACCATCATCATTTATCAGAACAGGGGTAATTAGTGGCCTTCAACAACTTTTCGAACATGGATATTTTCACGCAGATCCTCATCCAGGTAATATGTTTGCTCTTAGAGGTGGTGATCAAAAGAATGGAAATATAGCTTATGTAGATTTTGGAATGATGGATTCCATTTCTGATTTTGATAGATTAACCCTTATTAAAGCTATTGTTCATCTTATTAATAATGAGTTTCTATTATTAGCAAAAGACTTCCAAAAGTTAGGTTTTTTAAGTGAAGATCAAGATCTTGAGTTACTCGTTAATCCTCTAAAAGAAGTTTTAGGAGATTCTCTTGGTAAAGAGGTTGGGAATTTTAATTTTAAAGAGATCACAGATAAATTTTCAAAATTAATGTATGCTTATCCCTTTAGAGTCCCAAGCAGATTTGCACTAATAATTAGAGCAGTTGTAAGCCAGGAAGGCTTAGCTCTTAGACTTGATCCAGAATTTAAAATTGTGAGAATTGCATATCCATACATTGCGAAGAAACTTTTAACTGATAATTCAGATGAAATTGTTGATATATTACTCGAAGTAATTTTTGATAAGAAAGGGAGAATTCAAATTGATAAATTAGAAAGTCTTTTAAACATTCTTTTTAAAGATTCTGTAGATATTAATGCAGATTTAATTCCAGTAGCAAACGCAAGTCTCAAATTATTTGTTGGCGAAAAGGGATCAGAGGTAAGAAAAAACCTTTTATTGAGCCTTATCAAAAATGATAAGATTGAACTAAAAGATGCAGAAAAATTATTCACTCTACTGACAGAAACATTTAGTCCTATGAAACTAGCTAAAAATGCAGTTAAAAAAATAATTTCTCCGGTGTAGTAGAAAAATTAGCTCATAAAATAGTATTTATTTTAATATTTAAAGTAATTAAGATG
>GL947594.1:38545-83512 GCA_000218705.1 Prochlorococcus marinus bv. HNLC1 | reverse complement strand
ATGTAGATTTTGGATGATGGATTCTATTTCTGATTTTGATAGATTAACCCTTATTAAGGCTATTGTTCATCTTATTAATAATGAGTTTCTATTATTAGCCAAAGACTTCCAAAAATTAGGTTTTTTAAGCGAAGATCAAGATCTTGAGTTGCTAGTTAATCCTTTAAAAGAAGTTTTAGGAGATTCTCTTGGTAAAGAGGTTGGGAATTTTAATTTTAAAGAGATCACAGATAAATTTTCACAATTAATGTATGATTATCCTTTTAGAGTACCAAGCAGATTTGCACTAATAATTAGAGCAGTTGTAAGCCAGGAAGGTTTAGCTCTCAGACTTGATCCCGAATTTAAAATTGTGAAAATTGCATATCCATACATTGCGAAGAAACTTTTAACAGATAATTCAGATGAAATTGTTGATATATTACTTGAAGTAATTTTTGATAAGAATGGGAGAATTCAAATTGATAAATTAGAAAGTCTTTTTAATATTCTTTTTAAAGACTCTGTAGATATTAATGCTGATTTAATTCCAGTAGCAAATGCAAGTCTCAAATTATTTGCTGGAGAAAAGGGATCCGAGGTAAGAAAAAACCTTTTATTGAGCCTTATCAAAAATGATAAGATTGAATTGAAAGATGCAGAAAAATTATTCACTCTACTGAAGGAAACATTTAGTCCAATGAAACTAGCTAAAAATGCAGTTAAAAAAATAATTTCTCCTGTGTAGTAGAAATATTAGTTCATAAGATAGTATTTATTTTAATATTTAAATTAATTAAGATGATAAATATAATATCTATATAAGTGATTTATCAACTAATTAATAAAAGCTTTTAATTTTGAGGCTATTAAGTGAAGTTATTTTATTTTCAAAAATTTAAAGAATTTAAGATAAAAAAGAATAGAGACATTATTGTGGATCCTTATATAAGTATTGGGAATATTATCAAAGAAAGTAGAGTTAAAAAAAATTTATCTATTGAAGATTTATCATTCCTCTCAAAAATACCTATATCGACAATTTTAGGAATAGAGAATAATGTAAAAGAATTAATACCACCATATCCTTTTACTAGGTCAATACTATTAAAATTAGAAGAATGTCTTTCTCTAGAGAAATTCAAGCTTATTAAATTAATTCAAAAAGATTATATTCCAATAAATAAAAGAATTAAAAGAAATTTTACCTTTACTAAGATTGATCTTTTCAATTCATGGCAAGGTAGTTTTATCTATTTATTTCTAATAGTAATTTCAATATTTGTTCTTAATAGTTATTACTTAAATAATAGAGTTATTGAATTTAAATATATAGAGAAGTCAAGTAAATAAATTTTAAGATCAAAATCTTTTGTATTTTTTTCCAAGTTCACCATACTTTCTCAAGAATGGTTTAATTTCTGAGAGAGATGTATTAATTTTCCATTTCCAATTATTTTTTGTAGTCCCAGGCTTATTAATTCTACTGGAATCATCCAAGCATAAAATATCCTGAATAGGTGCAATAAATAAATTAGCCTTCGTTTTCATTCCTAATTCTATCAATTCCCAAGATGGATTATTTGCGAAAGAGAATTCTTTTTGTATAGTTTCTTTGATTGTTTTGTCTAAGTCATTCCACCAAGATAAAGTTGTAGAGTTATCGTGTGTGCCTGTGTAAACCACCCAATTATTTCCATTTATATTTTTAGGTAAATAAGGATTATCTTCATTTCCATCAAATGCAAATTGCAATATTTTCATTCCAGGCAATCCAAATTGTCTCCTTAAATTAATAACATCTTGATTTATTATCCCTAAATCTTCTGCAATGATAGGTAAATTTTCAACATTTAAAAAATCCTTTAAAGAAGTTAGCAACTCTTTACCAGGAGAATTAATCCAATTCCCCTTTATTGCATCTTTAGCTTTTCCATCTATCCTCCAATAGCCTGCCAATGCACGAAAATGATCTAATCTTAAAACATCTACTAATTCAAACTGTCTTTTGAATCTTTTTTTCCACCATTCAAAATCTGTTTCTTTATGTTTTTCCCATACATATACAGGTGTCCCCCAAAGTTGCCCAGTTGAAGAAAAGTAATCAGGAGGAACTCCACTTTGAAAATATAATTCTCCATTTGGAGATATCGAAAATAGAGACTTATCACTCCAAACATCCACACTATCTTTAGAAACATAAAAGGGTAGATCACCAATCAACCTTATTCCCTTAATTTCTGCAAATTTTTTTAATTTTAACCATTGCCTATCTAAATGCCATTGAATTAATTTAATTTTAAGAATAGGTTTAACATTATTTTTTTCCCATTTTTCAATTGCATACTTATTTTTGTATTTAAATTCTTCTGGCCAATTCCACCATGCAGAAAAATCGAATTTCTCCTTAAGAGTCATAAATACAGAAAAATCATTAACCCAAGAATTATTTTCACACCAAACATAAAATTTATCTTTCTTATCAAAAGATAATAAATGCCATGAATCCATCAAAAGATTTCCAATTATTTCTGATAATTCATCAGCGACCTTAAATTGAAAAACATTTAATTTTGCAGATTCTAATTGAAAATTTTTAGCTTGATGGGACTGTTTTATATAGTTGCTCTTTATTAATTCATCAACATCTAAGAACCAAGGATTAATAGCAAAACTTGATGGAGAACTATACGGAGAACCCATTGAATCAGTAGGGGATAGAGGCAAAAATTGCCAAGTATTAATTTTACAAATCGACAAGATTTCAATCCAATCTCTTATAGAATTACCGAATGTTCCGCAATAGCTGCCTCCAGGAAGACTTGATGGATGCACAAGAATTCCTGAGTATTTTTTTAATGGATCAAAATTCAAAAGCATAAAAAACAATATATAGTTTTAGAGAACACTAAAATTTATTTTTAAATACCTCTTTTTTAAAAATATCGAAAAGATCAAAAGTAAACAAATTTTGTGAACATCTTTATAAAAATGTTTTACTAAATTTTAAATATTAAATATTGATAAAAATAAAGAAATATTTATATAGTTATGAAGTTTTTAACTTTAGTTATAAATAACTTGTGACAAATTCATAATAAAGACTACGATACTAATGTGTACTTTAAATTGCAAATTTCGTGACAAGTTTTATCACGGCAGTGCAAAGCGATCAGCCAAACTTTAATTTAAATAATAGTCGTCTTAGACTAGTAAGTGGCACCTCAAATCCTAACTTAGCGAATGAAATTGCAACTTATTTAGGTATAAAAAATGTGCCTCTAATTTCGAAAAGATTTGCTGATGGTGAACTTTATGTTCAAATTCAACAATCTATAAGAGGTTGTGATGTATTCCTAATACAACCAACATGTGCTCCAGTAAATGATAGTTTAATGGAACTTATGATAATGGTTGATGCTTGTAAAAGAGCTTCAGCAAGACAAATTACAGCAGTTATTCCTTATTTCGGGTATGCAAGAGCAGATAGAAAGACCTCTGGGAGAGAATCGATTACAGCAAAATTAACTGCTAATTTGTTAGAGAAATCAGGAGTAGATAGAGTATTAGCAATGGACTTACATTCTGCTCAAATACAAGGTTACTTTGATATACCTTGTGATCACATTTATGGTTCACCAGTTTTAATTGATTATTTAGAGTCCTTAAATCTAAGAGAAGTAGTTGTAGTTTCTCCTGATGTTGGAGGAGTTGCTAGAGCTAGAGCCTTTGCAAAACTTATGAAAGATGCGCCTTTAGCAATTATTGATAAAAGGAGATCCGCTCATAATATTTCTGAAAGTTTAACTGTTATTGGTGAAGTAAAAGGTAAAACAGCAATTTTAATAGATGACATGATTGATACTGGAGGAACAATCTGTTCTGGTGCAAATTTATTGAAAAAAGAGGGGGCAGAAAAAGTTTTTGCATGTGCTTCTCATGCGGTTTTTTCACCTCCCGCACATGAAAGACTAAGTGTCAAAAATTTATTTGAACAAGTAATTGTAACCAATAGTATTCCAGTCTCCCAAAAAGAATATTTCCCACAATTAAAAGTTTTATCAGTAGCTAATATGTTAGGTGAAGCTATATGGAGAATTCATGAAGAAAGTTCTGTGAGCTCAATGTTTAGATAGAAACTACTTATTTTTCTTATTATTTTTTTTTGTAGGTTGGTTATCTGATAATATTTCATTAACTTTTTTTGATACATCTTCAGGAATACTTTCAGGGCAATATTTTAATGCAGTTTCAACAATTTGAAATTCAGCTCCTGCGAATAACTTCTCTCTCTCTAATTTCGTATCTCCCAATTCTTTAATTAGTCCACCATGTTTACCCTCTAAAACCTGCACGTAAGTAGCTGTAGCGACTCCAATAGCCTTAGGGAAATCAATCCCAGCCTTAGAAGCTATACAAAGATAAGAAGCTCCCATACCTTTATACAAGTAAAGATCTTCTTCCAGAGCAGGTTTAAGTTTCTTATTGGCATAAATTTCTTGATTAAATAAATTTATATCTAAGATAAACCCAAACAAGCAAATCGGGAAAAATAATATTTTAAATAATTTCAAAGAATTTAAACCAGATTTCATTTGTATTTCTTTATTATTACAAAGATAACATTTAATTTTTTAAATTAATTTAAATTTATCAATCATGACATTATTCTAGTTTCATGATGACTTTCAACAATTTTAAGATTATTTTTATTCCAAGAATATATTACTCTAAACCTTAAATTATCCATATCAACAAGTCTTGTATGTTCTAGGATATACCAATCATCATAAGTTGATTCAAAAATCATTTCGTGTTCATCAACTTGTTTTATATTAGAAATCCCCTTTTTATCACTTAAATAAAAATTTTCTCTAATTAATTGATGGCCTTGCAGATATGCTTCCATTACCCCTTTCTCTTTAAATTCTGGATTATCTTCAAAAAAAGTATATTTATCGGACGGGTGCCAAGTGAATTTGTAGTGAGATTCCCATGCATTTTTGCTTTCAAGACTTTCAATTTTCAAATTCATGGAAATATTGTAATTTTTGTTCTTTTCTTTTAAAAAATAGATTCTCTGTGAATTCCATAGACCAATATTTCTTTTAAACCACCGTCTAAGATTGCTATTAATTGTCACCTCTGGAGAATCAAATGACCCAAATTGTAAATTATTATTTGAATTAATGGCTATCATTTACTAATAAGTTCTATTTATTTCATAGCTTATCTGTAAAATTAGTTTAAATATCTTAAGGTGTTTATAAGCATTGACAGCTTTTCAACACCTCCTGAAATACTATTGGATGATAAAAAAGAGCTAAAATTAATACTAGTTGCGGCAAGAAGCCATCTCTCTAGAGGGGATTTAAGGTCTTTAGTTGATTATTTAGAAAGCGATAATTGCGAATTCAAAATATCGTTACAAATTTCAGATCCAACGGAACAACCCGAACTTTTAGAATTACATAGATTAGTTGCTATTCCGGCATTGATAAAAATTTCTCCTAATCCAAAACAAATATTTGCTGGTAGTAACATTTTTTCACAACTTCAAACTTGGCTCCCAAGATGGAAACAAGAAGGTTTAATCAAAAATCTTGGAATAAATATTCAAGCCTCCAAAATAGATAGTATCAGGACACAAAAAGAAATCCTTTTAGAAGATGAATTACTTGTATTACGCCAGGAGAATGAAACCTTGACAAAAAGGATAGAGTCTCAGGAGAGATTACTTAGAATGGTAGCTCATGAACTTAGAACACCCCTTACAGCAGCAACTTTAGCGGTCCAAAGCCAAAAACTTGGTCAAATTAATTTAAAGAAATTACAAGAAGTAATAAAAAGAAGACTTGAAGAAATTGAACTTTTATCTCAAGATCTTTTAGAGGTAGGGACGACAAGATGGGAAGCTCTTTTCAATCCTCAAAAAATAGATTTGGGTAATATTTCAGCAGAAGCAATTCTCGAATTAGAAAAGTTCTGGAGACTAAGAAAAATTGTAATTGATACAGACATCCCTTCTGATCTACCAAGTGTTTATGCTGACCAAAGGAGGATGAGACAAGTTTTTTTAAATTTAATTGAAAATGCATTAAAGTTTTCTGTTGACTCAGGATCAATAAAAATAACAATGATCCATAAAACTAATCAATGGGTTGAAGTCACAATTTGTGACAAAGGTCCAGGTATACCAAAAAACGAACAAGAAAGAATATTTCTAGATAAAGTAAGGCTGCCACAAACTTCTGAAGGAACTTCAGGTTTTGGCATTGGACTATCAGTATGCAGAAGAATTGTGGAAGTCCATGGCGGCAGAATATGGGTGGTATCTGAACTTAACAAGGGTTCATGTTTCCATTTCACAGTACCTGTGTGGCAAGGTCAAAATAAAGCTCAACAAGACTTGACGAAAGGCTAGCTTTACTCTTAATTTTTTAATAGGTAATATTTTAATGACCTTGGCCCCATCGTCTAGAGGCCTAGGACACCTCCCTTTCACGGAGGCGACAGGGGTTCGAATCCCCTTGGGGCTATTATTTAACTAGTTAACGAGTTTAGCTTGTCTCTCAACGGCTATTAAGTTATCGCTGAGGTCTCTTTTTAATCTTTTTTCTATCATTCCTATAGGCATCCACTGGCATCCTTTGACAGTTAGATCATAAATTAAAGAGTTTTTACCTGTATTTGATATTGATTGTATTTTCCAATAACCCTCAAATTTTCTAAAGTCACCTTTTATTAAATTAAATTTTATTAAGCCATTATCTTTTTCTTCATACAAATCCAATAATACTTCTGCTGAAAATTTTAAACCTAAAAAATCTTGTGAGCCAACTTGTCTTACATGAAGATTAGTTTCGTTTCTAAAAATTTTCTTGCTTGATAAAAGATTAGGAATAAAAAGATTTAAACGATCATAATCTGTTAACACTGACCAGAGTGAGTCAAAAGAGGCAGTTGTAGTTAATTGAGCGGCAAGTCTTCTAGCTCCATCAGTTAACTTTTCCATAGTTTGTTCTATGGTCTTAAAATCATTAATTTGACCTTGATTTATTGATTCTTCAGAAAGCTTCATTAACAAATCTCTTTTTTAAGAAAATTATTATTAGGTAACTATACTCATAAAATTAATTAAATTTGTAAAAAAAAACTAATTTTATTAATTTATTACGATCTCAAAACGTAACCATTTATGTAAATTAAATACATTTTTGTGTACAACTTGATATCGTCTTATAAAAGTAATTTACAAAATGGCTTACTCGGAAGCAAGAGTTATTGCAGGTGGACTGGCTCACATACCAATATTAATAGGTATTTTTTGGTTTATTAATAGTTATTTTAATAAAAGAAGGAATAATTTTGAAAAAGCCAACAATCCTGCTAAAGCGAAACCAATCGCAAAACCGAAAATAAAAGTAGCAGAAAAACCTCCTGATTAAGAAGGATGTTAAAATTAAAGTTTCTGAAGTTAAAAAGGCTGAAAATAAAGTTTCTGAAGTTAAAAAGTCTGAAAATAAAGTTTCTGAAGTTAAACCCAAATCAAATTCTTCCGCCCCATTAAGTTCAGAAATAGAAACAGTACCTCCAAAGAGTAAAGAAAACACTAAAATTGATCAAAAGACTTTAAATAAAATGAAACACGCAGATGTTCCCGTAAATACTTATAGGCCAAAGACACCATTCACAGGAACTGTTAAAGAAAATTATAGTCTTCTAAAAGAAGGAGCTATCGGAAGAGTAAATCACATTACATTTGATTTATCTGGAGGTGATCCATTTTTAAATTATGTTGAGGGACAAAGTATTGGAATTATGGCTGATGGGGAAGATGCTAATGGTAAGCCTCACAAATTAAGGTTATATTCTATTGCTAGTACAAGACATGGGGATAATTTTGAAGGTAACACAGTCTCTCTTTGCGTTAGGCAACTACAATATGAAAAAGATGGCCAGACCATTAATGGAGTTTGCTCAACATACCTATGCGATATAAAACCTGGTGATAAAGTTAAGATTACTGGCCCAGTTGGCAAAGAGATGCTCCTCCCCGAAGATGAAGATGCAAACATTGTGATGCTTGCTACGGGTACAGGAATAGCCCCTATGAGAGCTTATTTAAGAAGAATGTTTGAACCTTCTGAGAGAGAAAAAAATAATTGGAATTTCAAGGGAAAAGCTTGGCTTTTTATGGGAGCGCCTAAATCAGCAAACTTATTATACGAAGAAGATTTACAAAGATATTTAGCCAATTATCCAGATAATTTTAAATATACAAAAGCCATAAGTCGTGAGCAACAAAATGCCAAAGGTGGAAGAATGTATATCCAAGACAGAGTTACCGAATCTGCTAATGAACTTTTTAATATGATCGAAGATGAAAAAACTCATATTTATCTTTGCGGGTTAAAAGGAATGGAACCTGGAATCGATGAAGCCATGACAAAAGCTGCACAAGAGAAAGGCCTTAATTGGGCAGAATTAAGACCACAGCTTAGGAAGGCGGGTAGATGGCATGTTGAAACATACTAACTTTTAACTTTTTACTTTTTGATTTAGACACAATACATAGCATCAGCCCAAAAAATCGATGATTTTATATATATAAGATCAGTGTAAATATGCAATCTTCCATAAGCAATCCATTAAGGCTTGGTTTGCGCCAAGAAAGAGTTATTCCACCCCAATGTTTAATAATTTTTGGAGCGAGTGGAGATCTTACTCACAGAAAGCTAATACCAGCTTTATTTGAACTTTTTCTTCAAAGAAGAATTCCAAGTGAATTTGCAATTATTGGATGTGCGAGAAGACCATGGAGTGACCAAGAATTTAAAGATAAAATGAGCATAAAACTTGCGAAAAAAATTTCTAAAAATGAAAATGAATGGAAGCAGTTTTTAAAATATTTATTCTATGAACCTGTGGATCTTCAACAAGAATTACATGTAGAGAGACTTGCTAAAAGATTAATTAATATTGATAAGCTACAAGCTACTCATGGAAATAAAACATTCTATCTCTCTGTATCACCAAATTTTTATGGAAGTGGATGCAAAGCTTTAAAAAAAGCTGGTTTATTGGAAGATCCAGCAAAAAGTAGGGTTGTAATAGAAAAACCTTTTGGGAGAGATTATTCTAGTGCTAAAAAGCTAAATAGAATCGTACAGAGTTGTGCTGATGAAAGCCAGATTTATAGAATTGATCATTATTTAGGAAAAGAAACTGTTCAAAATATTCTTGTACTAAGATTTGCGAATACAATATTTGAACCAATTTGGAATAGAAATTATATTTCTAATATTCAAATAACATCTTCAGAAACCGTGGGAGTTGAAGATAGGGCTGGTTATTATGAAACCTCAGGAGCTCTCAGAGATATGCTTCAAAATCATTTAACACAAATGCTTGCAGTTATTTCTATGGAACCTCCTGGTAGATTTGATCCTGAAGCTATTAGGGATGAAAAAGCTAAAGTACTTCAGGCAACCAAACTTGCAGATGAAGAAGAGCCTTGGCGATGTTGTATTAGAGGACAATATCAGGAAGGAGGTAATGATGTTAATCCTTTAAGAGGATATCGCGAGGAGCCAGGAGTTGATCCTAATAGCACAACAGAAACATATATCGCTACCAAGGTATTTATAGATAACTGGAGATGGCAAGGAGTCCCTTTTTATTTAAGAACAGGCAAGAGGCTACCGAAAAGATTAGGTGAAATTGTTTTAACTTTTAAAGATGTACCTGTACATTTATTTGAATCAACAATAATAAATCCAGCTCCAAATCAATTAATCATTAGAATTCAACCAAATGAAGGGGCAACATTTAAATTTGAAGTAAAATCTCCAGGCTCTGGAATGAGATCAAGGCCAGTTGAAATGGAATTTTCTTATGATGAATCTTTTGGTGAACCCTCAGATGAAGGTTACGTAAGATTATTAGCAGATTCAATGTTAGGCGATCCTACTTTATTCACTAGAAGTGACGAAGTTGAAGCCGCCTGGAAATTATATACCCCTCTTATTGAATTAATGGAAAACGCTCCCTGGAAACTCCCTATTCATAAATATGAATCAAAAACATGGGGTCCCTCGGAATCTGATCAATTACTATCCAAAGATAATATCTTTTGGCGTAGACCCTAAATTAATATGAAACCTCAACTGACTCTCCAAACCCCATTAGAACTTCCCTCAGAAGAAATATCTAATTATTTAAATAAATTATGGATCTCTGAGGGAGAAGATAATGCAGGTGCAAATACTTTTTCTTTAATTGTTTGGCAACCTTCTTGGCTTGAGCAAAGATTAGTTAAAAGCAATTTAATAAATGGACCTATAACTGGAAATTTAAGCGAGGAGGTTATAAATGCAGCTAAAAGTTTAATATTAAAAAATGGATTGCCATTGGCAACATCCTTATACAGCAAAGATTTATTTGATTTAATTAAAGTCGATGTACTAGATAATTCCTCAGAAGATCTTCGCGGTCAATTTTTTGAGGCATCAATTAGTACTCTTAATCCAAGAAGATTGATAACTCTTGCTCCAACATTTTCTGATAATTCTGATATTAAAACTTTCGTATCAGCTTATTGCCCACTTAATGAAGAAAATAAAGATCAGACTATTTGCGGAGATCTTGTTGTAGTTAGAGGTGGTGCAAATTCTATACTAAAGAGGGGTTTAGAAATCGTCGATGAATTAGTCATCCAAGATCTCCCTTCATGGCTTTGGTGGAATAGTAGCCTAGATGACTCTCCCAAAATATTTGACTATTTTACCAAGAATGGCAAAAGATTAATCATAGATACTGCTAATGGTTCTTCAAAAAGATGTATTGATATCCTTGAGAATGCTTTGACGAATAAGAAATCTATTAATGATTTAAATTGGTTGCGACTTAAAAGCTGGAGAGAATCTCTTGCTATGATATTTGATCCCCCTTCTCGAAGAACTTTACTGGATCACATTTCACAAGTTGATGTAGATATTGAGGGCGATCATATTATTCAAGCTTTATTCTTAATATCTTGGATTAGCGCAAAATTAGGTTGGATTTTCCTTGAATCATCTTATAAATATGATTCACTAATCATTAAATTTAAAAGGAATAATGGAGAACAAGTTTTAACTGCTATTAATCCATTGCCGGTTGGCAATCCAAGTATCCATTCAGGTCAAGTTATTGGTTTAAGGTTGATTTCCCAAATAAGCAATGATCCCAAAAAAAATACATGCATTATTCTTGGTTCAGAATCCGCAGAGTGCATGAGATTGGAGGCTGGAGGGATGGCTGATATGCATCTAATTGAGGAAGTTGTTCCAAGTTCATTTTTATCATCAGAAGCTGATGTGAGTAAATTATTAGCTAGCAGTAGAGGTAGTACAAGTCCTTTGTTTGAAGAAGCTATAAAAACAGCCTCATTGATATATAAAAGTATTAATTACTATAAATAATATGTCATGTATCATATCTGCTCCATCAACAGATGCAGGAAAAACAACATTATCATTACTAATTTCATGTTGGGCTTATACAAAAGGCTTAAAATTACAAACATTTAAAGTTGGGCCTGATTATCTTGATCAAGAACAACTAAGTTCAATTGGTCATCCAATGTGTCGCAATTTAGATATATTTTTAAGTGGAGAAGAATGGGTTAAAAATTCTTTTTATGAACAATCCAATAAATTTGATCTAGCCTTAATTGAAGGGGCAATGGGATTATTTGATGGATTAGGTTCAACACATTATTCGAGTACTGCAAATGTTGCAAAAATTTTATCTCTTCCAATAGTTTTAATTGTAAATGCTAAAGGTCAAGTTGGTTCATTACTTGCACTTTTCAAAGGTTTTCAAGAATTAGATAATAAGATAAATATAAAAGGAATAGTTTTCAATAATGTTAACTCTAATAGACATAAAGATTTAATCAAAGAAGTTTTTAAAAACCAACCTATACAAATTATTGGATTTCTACCATTTGATGAAAATATTAATTTAAGTAGAAGTAATCTTGGTTTAATTTCACCTCTAGAATTAAAAACAAAAATCAATGTTGAATATTTCGCTGAATTTGCAGAAAAACATTTAGATTTTTCAATTTTTTTAAATCTACTTAAACCTATTACGAAAAAAAATAATCTAAAGAAAACTATTGATTTAAAACCTTTTTCTAATATTAAACCGATAGCAATTGCAGAGGATAAGATTTTTCATTTCCAATATCCAGAAACTAAAGAATATTTAAATGCGATTGGAATTCCCCTACTTTCATGGAATATATATGATGATCAAGAGATTCCTAAAGAGGCACACTCATTAATAATTCCTGGAGGGTTTCCCGAAAGATATGCTCAACACATTAGTAACTCAAAAAGGAGTTTAAAATCTCTGAGAGAATTTTATAAAAAAAAGTTTATTTACGCAGAGTGCGGAGGCATGATGATATTGGGAGATTCCATAGAAGATGAGAATGGCTCCTCTCATAATATGGCAGGGATTCTGCCCTTTAAAGCAAGGAAAGGTCGTTTATCGGTAGGATATAGATATATAAAAGGGGAAAAAGATTCCGTAATAATTAAAAAAAATCAACAAATCAAAGGCCATGAATTTCATTATTGGCAAATAGAAACTCACATTAAAAACAAATATTTGAGTTCTTTCTTTACCTCTCCATGGAAGATTAAATCATGGGGAACAACATATAAAAGAGAAGGATGGTCAAATCACAATTTGCATGCTAGCTGGATTCATTTACATTTACCAAGTAATAAAGAAGCTTTAAAAAATATGCTAACTAATCATCAAAAAAGAAATTCTAATTAAAAATATACTGATAGATATTTAAAGGGGAACCGATAAAAACCATGCCTGGCAAGGAAATCAAAGGTCCTAACATACTGCCTACAATAACTTCTAATTTTGAATGACCTAATGTTTCCTTTAAATTTAAAGTAGATTTTTCATCAAAACTTTTTGATAATTTATTGATCTCCTTAGCATTCAATCCAGCAGATCTTCTTACGCCACTAGCATCATACATAACTATTAATGAAATACCTACAGCTAGAGCAAATATTGGATCATCAAAACCTAAATCAATACCCAATCCAGCTGTTAAGGAAGTAATTAAAGCAGAATGGCTTGAAGGCATACCTCCTGTTTCAAAAATGATATCGATTCTAAGTTCACCTTCAGAAAAAAAGTTAAAAACTATCTTTAAAACTTGGGCTGTAAGACAGGAGATCAAACTCCAAAAGAGTAGTTTATTATTAATTAATTCAAATAATTCTGTCATCTTAACTCAATATTTATCTATCTCGATTTGTAATGAAGTCTGCAAGAGATAATAAGTAATTAGCATCTTCTCCCCATGGGATAATAGCTTCTTTTGCCTTTTTAACCAAGTTAAGAGCTCTTTTCTTTGATTCCTCTAGACCCAGTAATTTAGGATAAGTAGTCTTATCTGCCAAAAGATCTTTACCAGCAGTTTTACCTAACGTCTCACTACTTGCAGTAACGTCAAGGATATCATCAATAATTTGAAAAGCTAGTCCTATCCCCTCAGCATAACTAGTTAAGGCTGCAAGTAATTTTTCATCAGCACCTGCAATCATTGCGCCAGTTCTTACACATGCTTTTAGTAATGCTCCTGTTTTATGTAAGTGTATATACTCAAGGGTTTCCAAATCTACCTTTTTACCTTCACATTCAAGATCAACAACCTGACCACCCACCAATCCAGGAGCACCTGCTACTAAGGATAATTCACCAACAACATTTAATAATCTTTTAGCATCAACATCTGGACTCCTTAAGGAAACCATTTCAAAAGCTCTTGTTAAAAGTGCATCCCCAGCAAGAATAGCGATAGCGTCTCCATAAACCTTATGATTTGTAGGTCTTCCTCTCCTTAAATCATCATTATCCATCGCTGGTAAATCATCATGTATTAATGACATTGTGTGAATCATTTCAATAGCAACCGCAGTTGGAACAGCGAGTTTAGGATCTCCTCCTGCCAAGGAACAAGATGCTAAGCATAAAATTGGTCGTATCCTCTTCCCCCCTGCCAACAATGAATATCTCATAGATTCTCTAAGGATTTCTGGTTTTTCAGGAGATAAAGAAGAATCAAGAGCTTCTTCAACAACCTTTTTTGTTTCTTTTAGATATTTTTCAAAATCAAAATTTTGGGAAATAATTTGGGCCATTATCTAAAAATCAAATTTTAAAACTAAAAGTTTGTTTCATGGTAAAAGATCGTCCAAAGTTGAAATAAGTCCACAACGTTTTTGCCAACTAAAAATAGTGTTAACTAATAACATCGTAACTGTCATAGGGCCAACCCCACCAGGAACTGGTGTATAGGCAAATACTTTAGAAATTACATCCTCCATTATTACATCTCCACACAGTTGAGTCATATTATTATTAGAACTTTTTAATCTATGGATGCCAACATCTATTATTACCGCACCTTCTTTTACAAAACTTGAATCGATAAATTTAGGCTTCCCAGCTGCTACTACTAAGATATCTGCTTGTAAACAAATATCTTTTAGGTTTTTTGTTTTAGAGTGAGCGATTGTTACTGTTGCGTTCAAATTAAGCATCATATTAGATATTGGTTTCCCAACAAGAAGACTCCTTCCTACTACGACAACTCTCTTCCCTTCAATTTTTATATTTTTAGAATTTAAAAGATTGATTATTCCTGCAGGAGTACATGATCTTAAACCTGGTTCACATTTTATCAATTTGCCTATATTTGTTTCATGAAGGCCATCAACATCTTTTGATGGATTAATTTGACTGATTAATTTTTGTGCATTTAACTCTTTAGGTAAAGGCAATTGAAGTAATATCCCATCTAAATCATTATCTTCATTTAATTGATGTATTAAATCTTCTAATTTTTGATTAGACACCTTTTCTTCTAAATGATAAACCAAACTTTTTATTCCTACTTTCGCACATGCCCTCTCTTTATTAGCGACATATACACCACTTGCTGGATCATCTCCTATTCTTATAACAGCAAGACTTGGAGGTCTTTTTGCACTTGAAAGACTTTCTGAAATAGTCTTAGTTAATCTTTCTTGAATTTCTAAAGAAAAATGTTTACCATCTAATTTTATTGACATAAAAAAAAACTTCTCCTTTTTTACTTAACATGTTTATAATCTTAAAACAAAGAAAAAGTTTTACTTATATTCTGTGCAAAACCTTACAAGGCTAATTAAAAAAATTAATAATTTATGGATTAAAAGTCAAGCTCCTACTCAGAAATTAACAAATATCAAGAGAATTGATGGCTTTTTAATTTTATTTATTTGTGTAATCATTTCTATTATTACTTCATATGAATTAGTCACTAAGCCGATACAGAACTTTCATTTTATAATTCCAGTAACCATAAACTTCCTTGAAATCCTTATATGCTCAGTGTTCTTGTATATATTTCTAAAAAAGAAGACCCCACAATAAATTCAAGGCAAATTTTTTTATTAATTGGTCTTTTACTTATTGCACAGATTCTAAAAATTAACTTTAAAACAATAAGTCCCTTATCAATAATTGTCACTCCTACATTGATAATTTCACAGGGGATGAGCACAATTACTGCATTATCTTGGGTTTCAATCGCATTAATTAACTGGCCAAATTCCGAATATGGAATGAATGAATATTTATTACTCATAACATTTATTTCATCATGCATAGTAGCTATTCTCGGTGGAAAGATTAGGAGTAGAGCACAACTATTACAAGTATCAATATTCGTGCCTCTAGGAGCATTTATCGGTCAATATTTACTCTTAGGAATTAATAATAATGATTTATACAATTTCAATATCCAAAATTTAATCTCAAAACAAGGAAATATTATCTCAGATTCTTTTTTATTAGCAACACTAATGCTATTGGCTATTATATTTATGCCAATTCTTGAATCAATATTTGGTTTAGTAACAAAAGCCAGGTTACTGGAGCTAGCAGATCAAGAGAAACCACTATTAAGAAGACTTTCAATAGAAGCCCCTGGAACATTTGAACACACTTTACTGCTTTGTGGGCTAGCAGAAGAAGCCACAAGAATGATTGGTGGTAATGTTGATCTTGTAAGGGCTGGAGCGTTATATCATGATATTGGGAAGTTACATGCTCCAAATTGGTTTATTGAGAATCAAAATGGCAAGAAAAATCCGCATGATGAACTAGATAATCCATTAGAGAGTGCAAAAATCTTACAAGATCATGTCGATAAAGGGATACAGATTGCCAAAAGATATAGACTTCCAAACCCCGTTACAAACTTTATTCCAGAACATCAAGGCACATTAAAAATGGGATACTTTTTATTTAAAGCTAAAGAGAAAGATAAAAATATTTCGGAAAACAATTTTAAATATAAGGGACCAATCCCTCAATCAAAAGAAACAGCTATCCTAATGATGGCTGATGGATGTGAAGCAGCTCTTAGAGCAATGGATATAAATGCTTCAGACAAAGAAGCTTTAAAAATTATCTCAAAAATAATAAATTCAAGGATCCAAGATGGTCAGCTTTTAGATAGTAATTTTTCAAGGGGAGAAATTTATCTTATCAAAATATCGTTTTTGAAAGTATGGAAAAGAGTAAGGCATAGAAGGATACAATATCCTACAGCAAAAAATAATGATTTTTCTTAATTATTATAATCTAATACTTTTCTTATGATTTGGTAAGACACCAATATAATAAAGCCAAAACACTAAAAATTGAAGTTATTAAAGTTAAACCTCCTAGTCCCGAATAATCTTGTAAATTTATTAATCTTACTATTGAGTAAGGCAAAGCTCCCGAAATAACCATTGATAGTGAAATTAATGTTAGCGTTACACCCCATTTTCTCTCTGCTAACAAAGCTGAAGATGAGACAATCCCCACTATCGCAGCAGGCCAACCTAAGCTTATTGCCAAAGTCATATTTGCAACCTTTAAAGGGGGACCATTACTTATTACTAAAGCGATGACGGGTAAAGCAACTATATTGGAAATTAAACCAATCCAAGAAAGTGTCCAATAACCAATTATCCTATCTCTCATTAAATTCCTGGATTTTAAATAAATCTACAATAACACTTGATCAAATCAAAGAATGCTTAAATATTTAAAATAAAATTTTATTCTCCTGAATTAGATAATAAATTTTTAGATTTATCTAAATCGTCATATTGAGGATGAATAGAATTCTTTTTCTCTGAGAAAATAAGTCTATTAAGAGCATTAACATAAGCATTAGCAGCCGCGACCACCACATCTGTATCAGCGGAGTGGCCAGAATATATTCTTCCATTATTACGAATTCTTATTGTTACTTCTCCAAGAGCATCAATCCCCTCAGTAACTGATTTAACAGAAAACTCTATTAGTTCATTAGGAACCTTAGCAAGTGTATTCAAAGCTTCGCAAACAGCATCTACTGGTCCTGTTCCTAAAGCAACTACAGTATTCTCAATAAGTTCTTCAGTATCAAATAAAGTAATAGTAGCTGTAGGTTTGGACTCGTTACCACAACTTACCTGGACAAGTTTGAGTTGAAATTTAGATTCTGGCAATTGTACTTGTTCACTGACTATTGCCTCTAAATCTCTATCAGTTATTTCTCTTTTCCTATCAGCTAAATCTTTGAATCTTGCGAATGCATCATTAAGATCTTCTCTACTTAGATCGTATCCCATTTCTTCTAATCTTGCTCTAACAGCACTTCTTCCACTGAGCTTACCAAGGGAAATCTTATTTTCATTCAATCCAACAGTTTTGGCATCAATAATTTCATAAGTTAATCGATTCTTTAAAACACCATCTTGATGAATACCTGATTCATGTGCAAAAGCATTCGCACCCACTATAGCTTTATTAGGTTGAACATTCATTCCCGTTAAATTAGAAACTAACCTTGACGTTTTAGTAATTTCCTCTGTTCTAATAGCTGTTAAAGGTGTAGGACAATCTTCACTTCTATTAAAAAATTTATTATAAAATCTTTTTCTGACATGTAGTGCCATTACTAATTCTTCCAAAGATGCATTACCAGCTCTTTCTCCAATACCATTAACTGTACATTCAAGTTGTCTTGCTCCATTTTTTACAGCCTCCAAAAAATTTGCGACGGCAAGGCCTAAATCATTATGACCATGAACAGATAGGATTGCTTCATCAATATTTGGGACATGATTATTGATATCAGAAATTAATTTTCCAAATTCACTCGGAGTTGAAAATCCAACGGTATCAGGGATATTAATAGTGTTTGCTCCTGCAGAGATTGCCGCCTGAATTACTTCATAAAGAAATTCTGGATCACTTCTTGAGGCATCTTCACAAGAGAATTCAACATCCTCTACAAATGATTTAGCATAATTAACCATTTCAGGGACAATCGAAAGAACATCTTTTCTAGATTTTTTTAATTTATGCTCTAAGTGAATATCACTAGTTGCTATGAATGTATGAATCCTTTTTTTTGGAGCAGGGCTTAAGGCCTCAAAGCAAGCTTTTATATCATGTCTCGAAGCCCTTGCTAATCCACAAATAGTAGGGCCATTATCTCCAGTTACCACTTCAGCTATTTTATTAACCGCTTTAAAATCACCTGGGCTTGCGAAAGGAAAACCTGCTTCAATAACATCTACCCCTAATCTTGCTAATTGATGAGCGATGGCAAGTTTTTCTTCCAGATTTAAACTAGCCCCTGGAGATTGTTCTCCATCTCTAAGAGTAGTATCAAAGATCAATATTCTTCCAGGATCTTTTGACATTAGTTTAAAATCTCTAAAGATATCATAATTGAATTAAAAAAAAATTACTAGAACTTGCTTAGAAAGCAGATAAAAAATGAAATAACAAATTATCAATAACAAATATTAGTTAATTTATTTTTATTAAAAATCATTTATTCGCTTAACTAAAGTATTCTAAAAAAATTAATTAAATAATGCTACTGAGTCAATTTCAGAGCCTTTAATAATCTTTTTGATACTTTTACATGAAGGATAATCTCACTAACAATAAATATCTAGGTAACTTAGCATTTATTCTTCATGCACATCTTCCATATGTAAGAAAAAACGAAAAGAATTCCTTAGAGGAGGATTGGTTTTTTCAAGCAGTATTAGAATGCTACATTCCTTTAATTAGGGTATTGGAAGAATCCATAAAATTAGAACCTGATAATACAAAATTAACTATAAGCTTATCTCCTACCTTAATCTCACTATTTCAGAGTTCAGAGCTTCAGGGCAAATTCCCTGAATGGATAAATACAAGAATCAAGTTATTAAATGAATTGCCAGAGGAACAAAAAAAAGCCGCTCAATTTCTTTTAAAAAACTTGACAGATCAATTAATTTATTGGGAAAAATATTCAGGTGAAATACTAAATAGATTTAAATATTTATTAGATTGTGGCTGTTTAGATATTATTACTTGTGCTGCAACTCATGGCTATCTACCAATACTTAGAGAAAACCCAGAAACTGTTGTAGGTCAAATCAAGACTGCTATCAGACATCACCAAAACACATTTAACGTTAAACCTTTAGGCATATGGCTACCAGAATGTGCTTATTATGAAAATCTTGATAAAATCCTCTCCCAATGCGGAATTAGATATGCTGTTTTAGATGGACATGGGATTTTAAATTCCAAGCCTAGGCCAAGATATGGAGTATATGCTCCAATTTGTTCCAAAAATGGTGTTGCATTTTTTGGCAGAGATAGTCAATCAACTTTACCTGTATGGTCAGCAAAAGATGGATTCCCTGGTGATCCATTGTATAGGGAATATCATAAAGATTTAGGATGGGAGTTACCCTTAACTAAATTAAAAGATAATGGTATTAAAAGTATAAGACCTCTCGGATTGAAATTTTATAGGATAACTAATAATTCAACACCTTTAGGTGAAAAAGATTTTTATAAAGAAAATTTGGCTGAAAAAAAAGCTGAAGAACATGCAGAAATTTATCTTTCCAGAAGATCTGAACAATTAAAAAGGTTAAGCTTAGATTGCAAATTCAATCCAATACTAATTGCTCCTTTCGATGCAGAATTATTTGGTCATTGGTGGTATGAAGGACCAATATTCTTAAAAAATATTTTTAAAAATTCAAAAAAACATTTAATTAAATTAACTCACCTTAGGGAGATTTTGTCCTTATCTCCCCAAATTCAAGTCTGCGAACCTTCTCCATCTAGTTGGGGGCAAGGCGGTTTTCATAATTATTGGATAAATGATACAAATGCTTGGGTTGTCCCAGAAATTACAAAAGCAGGATCAACTTTTGTTGAAGTAAATTCTAGAAATATTGAGGATGAATTATCGAATAGAATTTTAATGCAAGCCGCTAGAGAACTGCTTCTTTCAGAATCATCAGATTGGAGTTTTATATTACGTGCAGGAACCACCACTGAATTAGCAAAAGAGAGAATTGAAAGGCATCTTTCAAGATTTTGGAAATTAATTAAAAGTTTAAATAAAAATGAATCAATAGATTTATCTTATTTAGAGACTATTGAAAAGGAAGATAAAATCTTCCCAAACATTAACCTTTCAGATTGGTTTAAAAATATTAGTTAATTTTTAACATTCCAAGTTTTATATTTAATGGAGATTTAACAAACATTTTAGTCATTACATAAATTAGCTTCGGTAATGGAAGAGTATTTGTCAAAAAACCTGCCCATTCATTTGTAGACAACTGGAAAAAATTCAAGAAGAAGCTCCTTAGCATTTTTTCATCAAAACTCATCAGCCTTTTTAAGCCATATTGGTATAGCTTATGTCTTTGAATAAGTTCATTTGGCCATAATATTTTCCATCCTTTTTGAGCTAATTGTACTGAAGTTAAAGAAGGGTCCTTCAAATATATATTTAACTGTTTAGCAAGCATTGGTGCTCTTCTTAAAAGAGAACCTACCATATATCCAGAAGCAGGATGAACCATACTTGCAGCTCCTCCGAAAGCCAATATTGGCTGAGTTCTCAAAGGTAGAGGTAGATTCATAGGGAAAAGACAATTCTCTTCATGAATAATAGTTTCGATAGTAATCCCTCTCTTTTTCAATCTATTAATTAATCTATTTTTTAAATAATCAAAGGATAGTGCAGGGAAACTTGCTAACGAAGTCTCTTCTACAAAAAAAACATCATTCCCAAGATCCATAGCATATAAAAATGAAGGTGATTCAGATAATTCTTTCTTAGTTAAATGATCTGAACGATAATCCATTAAGACAAATTGATCCTTAAGAACTGGTGGAGAGGAAAACTTACCAACTACTCCGTATGCAGCTTGTTGAGCTACTTTCTTAGAAACAGGTCTTTTAATAAACTTACTTTTATGCCCGCTAGCATCAATTACCAACCTTGATTTTAATTTCAAACCTGATTCACAAACTACTTGAGAGATTTTATTTATTGTGCAAATTTCTGTAGCTTTATCATTTACCCAATTAATACCCTTACATTTTTTTAGCAAAGCTTCCTGAAAGGACTCTCTGTCTATTAATCCATAATCATATTTATGATCTGTAGGTAAATTACCTTTTTTATCTAATCCATTACCAAAGAAACTTACAGTGGATGACCATCTATGAGACAACAGTGACTCCAATCCTAATTCTTCAAGCTCGGAAGCCCAAATACCATACGTATTACTCCATTTGTCATAAGGAGATTTAGTAGATATACACTTAATATTTAAATCTTGATTTGCTAATTCAGCCGCCAAACATAGAGCTGCTGGACCAGAACCTAAAATTATAATGTCTAGTATTTCTATATTTTTCATAAATGAGTTAAGTCATATATTTTATTTATTTATTGCTTATTATTATTTATTTCTTCAATTTTTTCATCTTCTATTTGTTCATGAGGGACCAAGACAACTTCTGCTAAATGATCGCCTTCATCAAGTTTCTGAAGTTTCACCCCAGTAGCAGCTCTAGATTGTTGAGAAATCTTATCAGCATTTGTTCTTACTATTACTCCTTTCTCTGTAACAAGAAGAATCTCCTCACCTTTACCAAGAACTTTTAAGCCTACAAGAACATCATTCTTAATTCTGAATTTTATAGCTTTCAATCCCATCCCTGCTCTTTTTTGTAATCTAAACTGAGTTACTGGAACTCTCTTACCTAAGCCAAATGAACTGGCAACTAAAACCCATGGTCCCTCTGATAAATTATTTTCAGAGTCATCATTAGCATCAATGTCGATATCATCAAGAGTAGATAATTGCTCTACAAGTTCAGAGGTTAATACATCCATTGATACTAATTGATCTCCATCCCTCAAATTCATTGATTTCACCCCTCTAGCTGTTCTACCAAGTGGTCTTAATTCGTTTATATCTAGTCTGAAATGAATCGTCATACCTTTGCTTGAACCAATTAAGACACTATCACCTTCACTAGAAGACCTGACCCAAGTAAGCGCATCTCCCTCTTCTAAACTTATAGCTATAAGACCATTTGAACGTATTTTTGAAAAAGCTGAAAGAGGAGTTCGTTTTATAAAACCACCCTTAGTTAGCATCAATAAATAATAATCATTTTCAAAAGATTCAACAGATAACAATGAAGTTATTTGTTCTTCTCTCGGAATTGGAAGTAATTGAACAGAGGGAGTTCCTTTAGCAGTTCTACTGCTAAGTGGAACTCTATACGCGGGGAGAGCATAAGCTACACCTCTATCGCTAAAAAGTAATAGAGTATCATGATCATTACAACTTATGAATAACTTAACTTCATCATCTCCTTGATTTTTAGTTCCAGCTTTACCTCTTGAACCTCTACTGGTTGATTCAAATTCACTAACTGGCATTCTCTTTAAATAACCAGTCTTTGTTAACAAAACGACGGATCTTTCATTTGCTATTAAATCAATATCATCTAATCCTGCACCTAAATTTAGTATTTCTGTCTTCCTTGGGGAATCAAATCTTTCTCTTATTTTTTTAAGTTCATTCAAAATTATCTCAAAAATCTTATCCTTATTATTCAAAATATGTTTATATTCTAGAATTTTTTTAGTAAGTTCATCATGCTCATCTTTAATTTTATCTGCCTCAAGTGCTGTCAATCTACGAAGCTGCATTTGCAAGATAGCATCAGCCTGAATTAAAGATAATTCATGATTTAATTGCAACTGCTCTCTAGCAGAAGTGGTATCTTTTGCGCCTCTTATTAAGTTGATAATTTCATCCATACTATTAAGAGCCATTAACAAACCTTGAATAATATGATCCCTTTCTTCAGCTTTTCGTAGTAAGAAAGTAGTTCTTCTTCTTATCGTTTCAATCCTAAAATCTAAAAACACCTCTAACATTCTTTTAAGTGATAGTGTTGTAGGCTCTCCATTAACAAGAGCTAATATATTTGCGCTAAAATTATTTTGTAGAGGAGTTAATTTAAATAAATTATTTAAAACAACTTGTGGATATGAATCTCTTTTTAACTCTATAACAATTCTCATTCCGTCTCTATCACTCTCGTCCCTTATGTCTGATATTCCCTCTAATTTTTTATCATTTACTAAATCTGCAATTCTCTCAATTAAAGCTGCTTTATTTGTTTGAAAAGGTAATTCAGTAATAATTACAGCATCTCTTTCAGGTCTTCCTGGGAACTTTAGTTGATGAACTTCAGCAACACCTCTCATCGTTATTGATCCCTTTCCAGAAAGATATGTTTCTCTGATGCCTTCTTTTCCTAATATTTGCCCACCTGTAGGAAAATCTGGTCCTTTGATAAATTCAAACAAATCTTTTTCTTGCATTTCAGGATCTTTGATTAGACCTTCTAAACCATCTATTAATTCACCTAAATTATGAGGAGGTATATTCGTAGCCATACCGACAGCTATTCCAGAGGATCCATTTAGAAGAAGTTGTGGAATTCTGGCAGGTAAAACAGTAGGTTCTTGTTGTGAGCCATCAAAGTTATCAGAGAAATCAACAGTTTCTGATTCAATATCTTCAAGCAATCCTTCATCTGTTAAAGCTTTTAATCGTGATTCTGTATATCGCATTGCTGCAGGAGGATCATTATCTACTGAACCAAAATTCCCATGACCATCTATTAGAGGCATTCTCATGGAGAAATCTTGCGCCATCCTTACAAGAGCATCATATACAGCGGTATCACCATGGGGATGATATTTACCAAGGACTTCACCAACGACTCTTGCACATTTTCGATAAGGTCTACCGCTTGTCAAACCTAGCTCATACATTGCATAAAGTATTCTTCTATGAACAGGTTTAAGTCCATCTCTCGCATCTGGCAACGCTCTACCAACGATGACACTCATCGCATATTCAAGATAGGAGCGAGACATTTCGTTTCTTAGATCAGTTTGGATAATGCGATTATTATCATCATTCAAGTCATTCTCTCCGGTGTCTTTATTATCAGCCATATAAAAATCCTTTATCCAATAATAGTGGTTTTAATCAATAATGAATAAAAAAAAATTAGTTAAAAATTGTCAAATACTCACATAAGAAATACAAATAATAAATAATTCTTTTTTTTCTTGAATAAATATTGGCTTTATACACCTTTAGTTGTTAATTTAATCAAAATATACAGTATTAAAAAAGTGAATATTAAACTCGGTTTAAACAAAATCGTCCGTAGAGCTTACGGGATAGATGAAATAGCCTTAGTCCCAGGAGAAAGAACATTGGATTATGAACTAACCAATGCATCTTGGACTATAGGAAATTTTGAGAGAGAAATCCCAATTATTGCAAGTGCAATGGACAGTGTAGTTGACGTTAAGACAGCTATTGAGCTTTCTAATATGGGAGCATTAGGAGTATTAAACATGGAGGGATACAAACAAGGTATGAAGATCCTGAAAGCGTTCTAAGTCAAATATCCTCGGTTGGAAAATCTGAATTTGTTCCCTTAATGCAAAAGATTTATAGTAAACCCATAAAAATAGAACTAATAAAAAAAAGAGTAAGCGAAATAAAAGAAAAGGGCGGGATCGCGGCATTAAGTGGTACACCTCAAGCAGCAATCAAATTTAGAGAAACACTGAGAGATTCAGATCTAGATTTATTTTTTTTGCAGGGTACTGTTGTATCAACTCAACATGTAGGAACAAATGGTCAAGAATCATTAGATATAGAGGATCTATGTAAATCTCTCGATATTCCGATTATTGCAGGTAATTGTGTAACATATGAAGTCGCTAAACGCCTTATGAAGGCTGGAGTTGCAGGCCTAATGGTAGGTATCGGTCCTGGCGCTGCATGTACTTCAAGGGGAGTATTGGGTATAGGAGTACCTCAAGCTACCGCTATTTCGGATTGTAGTTCAGCAAGAGACGATTACTTTAATGAAAGCGGAAAATATATTCCTATAATTGGTGATGGAGGGATAGTCACAGGCGGAGATATTTGCAAATGCATTGCTTGCGGAGCTGATGCCGTAATGATTGGATCCCCCATAGCAAGAGCAACAACAGCTCCAGGCAATGGATTTCATTGGGGCATGGCCACACCCAGTCAGATCTTACCAAGAGGAACTCGAATAGAAGTTGGTTCCACTGGATCATTAGAGAGAATATTAAAAGGGCCTGCTTTACTTGATGATGGGACGCATAATCTGTATGGAGCGATAAGGACTTCAATGAGTACTCTTGGTGCAAAAAACATTAAAGAAATGCAAAATGTAGAAATTGTTATTGCTCCAGCTCTTTTAACGGAAGGCAAAGTTTATCAAAAAGCGCAACAACTTGGAATGGGTAAATAAAATAAAGTGTTAGAGAAAGAGAACAAAATACTATTAAGGAGCTATTATTAAAAAATGGGGGAAACCCCATACTCCTCACACACAAATCGCCCGATTTATCGGGCTTTTTTTTAATACAATTTGTTACTTATATTTTCTATATCTGTAATGAAGTCATCACTAAGAAAAATAGACTGCTAAATTTTCTAAAGGAATATATAAATTATGTCATCAGCTCCAGCCGTTACTGACTCTTCATTTGACAAAGAAGTCTTACAAAGTGATCTACCTGTTCTGGTTGATTTTTGGGCTCCTTGGTGTGGACCATGTAGAATGGTTGCCCCAATAGTTGAAGAAATTTCTAAAGACTTTGAAGGAAAAATTAAAGTTTTCAAATTAAATACAGATGAGAATCCCAACGTGGCTAGTCAATATGGAATAAGAAGCATACCTACATTAATGATATTTAAAGGTGGCCAGAAAGTTGACACTGTCGTAGGAGCAGTACCAAAAGGAACTCTCTCAAGTACTTTATCCAAACATCTCTAAAAAATAGTGAGTAAAATAGGACTTATTGACTATGGAATGGGTAATATACATTCAGTCAAGAAAGCGATTGAGAACTTAGAAGAAGAAGTCCTACTGATAAAAAGCAAGTTACAAATTAGTAGCTGTAAAGCTCTAATAATCCCTGGTCAAGGAGCTTTTGATCCTGCTATCGAAAATTTGCATAAGACTGGTTTAATTGATGAAATTAAAAAGTGGATTAGTAGTGGCAAATCATTCATGGGTATTTGTCTTGGCTTACAAATCCTTTTTGAGGAGAGTGAAGAAGGAAATAATAAAGGGATAGGAATTATTAAAGGGAAAATAAAAAAGATACCCACCATAAAGAATCAGAGGATACCTCATATTGGTTGGTGCAATCTAGTCCCCTTAAAAGATGGCAAATTGCTTCGTCAAGAAGAAAGAAATAAATGGGTTTATTTTGATCACTCTTACTTCGCAGCACCAAATGATGAGAGTTTTATAGCCTCAAACGTTGAATATGGTCCAATTAACTTAACTGCAATTATTGAAAATGAAAACTTAATTGCATGTCAATTTCATCCGGAAAAATCTGGAAATATTGGACAATCTCTTTTATATAGATGGCTAAAGACTATCTAAGAAGTAATCAATGAAGAAAAGTTTAACTCTTATTGGTGGGGAAAGGATTGAGAGCCCAAAGTCAGATAAAACAAGGCCTACAACACTAATGGTTAGACAAGCAATTTTTAATATTTTGAATAAAAAAGTAGATAATTCTAATTGGCTTGATTTATTTAGTGGCTCAGGTGCTATTTCATGTGAAGCCTTTAATCATGGAGCAAAAAAAATTGTTGCGGTCGAGAAAAACAGGATAAATGCTAATTTATGCAAGAAAAATTTATTTTCATTAAAAAATTCACAATTAAGACAGAAAGATATAAATATAATATGCAAGGATGTATTGCCTTGGATTAAAAAATATGTTGGAAGGAATATATTAGAGAAGAATAATATAGAAAATATAAAATTTGATTTTGTTTATATTGACCCGCCATATAAAAACAATTTCTATAAAAATCTATTAAAAGATTTGTTCAAATCCTATCTCTTAACAGAAAAAACAACTGTAATTTGTGAACATTCAAAAAATGAAGTAATTAACGAAGATAATATATGGAAAATAATAGATACTAGATTATATGGTCAGACTAAACTCTCTTTTTTAGTCAAAATCTAACATCCCTGATCCTCTCCTGTATTGATTCCATGCACTAACAAATAAACCCAAGAGAGTAATAGGAACTAACCCTAAAACAATTCCACAAAGTAAAGGTTCAATCATTGTCTTGTATTCATCTATATATTAATTCTTACATAAAAAATATTTTTTGCATTACTATCTTCATCTAATGCAGCAGAAAATACCATCAAAAATTTATGATTAATCTAATTCAAGTAAATTAAATTTGAGTTTATGGTTATAAATAAAAATTAATTTAAATAATTATGATAACTTTTATATGCAAAGGATCTTTTTTTAGGTTTTTAGTTGCGTAAATTGAATCTCAAAGAAACTAATTTTAATCTTAAAATCATTTTAGTTGAACCAAGTGGGCCTCTTAATGTAGGAAGCATTGCAAGATTGTGTTCAAATTTCAATGTTGATCAATTAAGAATAGTTTCACCAAAATGCGATATCTATTCTCTAGAGACCAAAAAGATGGCCCTGAAAGGAATTAAATTTATAAAAGAATCTAATATATATGAATCTCTTATAGATTCAATTTCAGATTGTGATTTAGTACTTGCAACTTGTGGAAGAATTCACTACCAAAAAGATCACAATCAAGATTCTCTAGAAAATATTTCTACATGGATTAGAAATTTTAAAGAAGTAAAAAACTTAGCAATCCTTTTTGGTCGAGAGGATAGAGGTTTAACAAATAGAGAATTACTAATGGCTCATAAAGTTTTTAACATTAATACTCATAGAAATTTCCCTTCCTTGAATTTATCTCATGCGGTTTCTATCGTTTTATATGAATTATCAAAGATTACAAAAGCTGATAATATGCTGCCAAAAAAAGAGTTAGATTTTGCTACTTCAAAACAGATAGAAGATTCATTTTTAGAGATAGAAAAACTTTTACTAAAAACTGGTTATGTACTACCTCATACTTTAAATGCAAAAATAAGTAAATTTAAAAAATATATATACAGATCTGAGACATCTAAGCATGAGTTAGATATTTTAAGAGGAATCGTTCATCAAATAAATTGGGCACTTGATAATAGAAATAAAATATAAATTTACTAAAGTAGATTTCTAATTTATTATTTTTTAATTAACCAAATAAAAAAAATAATAAATCTATTTATGTTTTTTCTAAATGATATTTACTAATATCAATATCTGAAGTAACATCAAAATTCATAAGAATTTTAGTTAAGAAAACAAAGTGAATCTAACCAAGAAAAGAAGAGTTTTCCCTTTTACAGCAGTTATTGGGCAAGAAGAAATGAAATTAGCACTTCTTTTAAATGTAATTGATCCAAGAATTGGAGGTGTAATGATAATGGGTGATAGAGGCACCGGAAAGTCTACTACTATTAGAGCTTTGGCAGATCTATTACCGGCTATTGAAGTAGTCAAAGGAGATCCATATAATAGTTCTCCAAATGATCCTGATTTACAGAGTCAAGAAGTTCTTGAAAGAATTGGAGAAGGAAACAATCTTGAGCTTGATAACAAACAAGTACCAATGGTCGATCTACCCTTAGGAGCGACTGAGGATAGATTATGTGGAACAATTGATATTGAAAAAGCTTTGAGCGAAGGCATTAAAGCTTTCGAACCTGGGCTTTTAGCCAAGGCCAATAGAGGTCTTTTATATGTTGATGAAGTAAATTTATTAGATGATCATTTAGTTGATGTACTTTTAGATTCTGCAGCTTCTGGATGGAATACAGTTGAAAGAGAAGGAGTATCAGTTAGGCATCCAGCTAGATTTGTTCTAATAGGCTCTGGGAATCCAGAGGAAGGTGAACTTAGACCACAGTTATTGGACAGATTTGGAATGAGTGTTGAAGTAAAAACTGTAAGAGATGCTGATTTAAGAGTTAAAGTAGTTGATCAAAGAACCTCTTTTGATAATGATCCAGAAGGATTTACAAATATAATGAATGAAAAACAATCTGAGCTCCAGGAAAAGGTTGTAGCGGCTCAAAAGAATCTAAGTAAAGTAAAAATTGATGATGATTTAAGATTAAATATTTCTGCTATTTGCGGAGAATTAGATGTTGATGGATTAAGAGGTGATATTGTCACTAATAGATCTGCCAAAGCAATCGCAGCATTTGAAGGGAGAGATGAAGTTTCCGATGACGATGTAGCGAGAGTAATAACTTGCTCATTGAGACATCGATTAAGAAAAGATCCTCTTGAACAAGTTGACTCTGGAGAAAAGGTAATAAAAGCGTTTTGCAAAGTTTTTGAAATTGATGAGAAAGAAAACTTATCAAAATTTCAACTAGCAATAAATGAGGATTAATATTGATAATTATTGGAATAGATCCTGGATTAGCAAGAGTAGGCTATGGAATAATTGAAGTTAAGAGAAATGAAAAGACTCTTCTTGATTGTGGAATTATCGAAACAAAAAAAGATCAGAAAGAAGAAAATAGACTTCTTGAGATTTTCATGGATCTCAAAGAATTAATTAATAAATGGAAACCCGATTATGCAGCTGTAGAAAAATACTTTTTTTATAAATCAAGTACCACAATAAGTGTTGTTCAAGCAAGAGGTGTAATTATGATGACTCTAGGATCTTTTAATATACCTATAACTGAATATGCACCAGCTCAAATAAAACTAACAATTACTGGATTTGGTAAAGCCACTAAAAAAGATATATTAGATTCAGTAATGTATAGTTTAAAACTTGATTATCCTCCCAAACCTGATGACTCCGCAGATGCATTAGCTATTGCATTAACTAAATTTAATGAATTAATAAATTAAAAATTCTCATTTATAAAAATGATTAAAAGTTTTGAAAGAGTTAAATTTAAAAAAATAATGAGTGAAAGCTCATTATCTGAGAGGGAGAGTGTTAAAGAAAATGTAGAAAGATTCTTAACAACTTTGGATAGAAATAAATGGATTAATAAATTTTTTGCAATTTACTGGCCTTTAAAAGATGAAGTAGATTTAAGGGAATTAAGAAAAAAATATCCTTTAGCTTTACCAAAATGCAATTTAAGCAAAAGAATTGATTTTTATATTTGGGATGATACTCCTTTAATAAAAGATCAAGAAGGGATTTTTGCTCCAAATAATTCAGATTTATTAAATTCAAGACAAATATCATATATTTTTGTTCCTTGTTTATCTGTTGACAAAAAATTAAACCGTCTTGGCTATGGTGGTGGTTATTATGACAAACTTAGGGCTAATAAAGATTGGAGATTAATACCTTGCATTGGAGTACTTACCAATAAATGTGTAAGTAAAAGTTTTTTAACTAAAGATAATTGGGATATTCCTTTAAACGGATTCATTACTGATAATGAAATTTTTATATAATAAAATAATTATTATTTAACTAAGGATGGAAAATAAGGAAGTTTATTGCAATTTAAATAATATAGTTAAAAAGCTAAAATCAACAAATGATCCAAAAAGAAAATATGAATATATTTTATGGCTTGGGAAAAAATTACCGTCTCCTAATAATGAAATATTAATTCCAGAAAATAAAGTAAAAGGATGTGTTTCAGAAGTATATGTTAAAGGCACAATTAAAGAAGGTAAAATATATTGGCAAGGTTTTTCTGATGCCTTAATTACAAGAGGTTTATTATCTTTTTTAATCAGTGGTTTAAATGATTTATCACCACAAGAGATTTTAAATTTAAATAATAATTTTATAGAAGATACAGGTTTAAAAAAAAGTCTAACTCCTTCAAGATCTAATGGATTTTTAAATATTTTAATAAAAATGAAATCTCAAGCAAATGAATTTTTAAATACACAATAATATAAAATTAAAACTATCTACATTTATAGAAAATGGATAAATTGAGAATAGGCATTATTGGTTTTGGAACTGTTGGTAAAGGTGTATATCAAATTCTAAAGGGAGAAAAAGACACTCATCCAATTTTAAAACAGATTGAAATTGCAAATATAGTAGTTAAAAATATTTCCAAGAAAAGAGAAGTTAATATAGAGAAAAATTTACTTATAAATGATCCCAACAAATTAATAGATGATCCTTCTATTGATGTAATAGTTGAGGTTATGGGAGGAACTGATATTGCTAAGAATATTATTTTAAAATCCTTGAGGAATGGGAAATCAGTTGTTACCGCGAATAAAGCAGTTATGGCTAGATATGGAGAAGAAATTCATAAAGTCGCTTTAGAAAATGGAGCCTACATACTATTTGAAGCTGCAGTTTGTGGAGGCATACCTATTATCGAGCCTCTGAAAAGATCTTTAAAAAGTAATCAAATTATAAAAATGGCAGGGATAATAAATGGGACTACAAATTTTATCTTGTCAAAAATGTCAACTGAGAAAGCAGCTTTTAAAGAAAGTTTAGATCTGGCGCAAAAACTTGGATATGCCGAACTAGATCCAAGTGCAGATGTTGAAGGACAAGATGCTGCAGATAAAATCTCAATTCTTTCAGAATTAGCTTTTGGAGGAAAAATTGATCGAAACAAAATTGATACAGAAGGTATAAATAAAATTGACTTAAAAGATATTGAATATGCCGATAAATTAGGTTTTGAAATTAAATTATTAGCAGTTTCGGAACGAAATAAAGATAATTATGGGAAGGATTCTCTTCCTCTAAATATTTGGGTTGGTCCAACACTAATACCTAAAAGTCATCCCTTATCTACTATTGAAGGTGTCAATAATGCAATACTTGTAGAAGGTGATCCTGTTGGAGAAATAATGCTTTATGGGCCTGGAGCAGGAAGTGGTCCTACAGCATCTTCCGTTGTATCAGATATCTTGAATCTGAAAGCCCTTTCAATGAAAAAGAATATTTCTAAAGATAGATTTATTGATCCTTTATTATCTTTTAATTTCTGGAGAAAATGCCATGTTATAAATTCCGAAGAAATAAGAAAGAAAAATTATCTTAGAATTATTTGTGAAGATACACCTGGTGTTATAGGTAAAATCGGAAATATTTTTGGGAATAATGATGTATCTATAGAATCTATTATTCAATTAGACGCTAGGGAAAATGAAGCAGAAATAGTTGTAATAACACATCATGTCTCAAATGGTAATATTGATATTTCTAAAAACCAATTAAATGCATTACCAGAAGTTAAATTTATTGCTGCTCAATTAAATTGTATTTAAATTAATTTGCAAAAAGTAAAATAACTTGTTTAATCAAAGAAGAAATAATTTTATGGTAGATGAGTAGTACTAAATATAAATTAAAAAAAAATATTGATTCTTTTAATGAAATCAAAAAATATATTGATATTGGAAAATGTATAAAAATAATTAATTCCGAAAAGAATTATCAAGTAATTGGATTTAACCCTAAGATGAATATTTGCTGGGTAAGAGAGTGGCCTCTTAATTTTTGTAAATATGAAACTTTTGAATTATCACTAAATAAAATCACGATTTCATCTTCATGTGAAATAAAGAGTAAATAGTTTATTAAATAATGAATAAATTAAAATATTTTAGAAGAAAAATTTCTATAACTTGTACTGTAATAGCTATTTTTTCACAATATTCATGTACAAATAAAATTAATCCATCTCAAAATATAACAATTGCAAGTTCCGGGAAAAATTGAATCTATAGATCCAGCGAGAGTAAGTACTTTGAAATCCTACCAATTATTAAATGCCTTAGGTGATACTCTTTATGAACTAAATAATAAAGGTGAATTGATACCAAAGCTAGCAGACTCTAAGCCAATTATTTCCGAAGACAAGTTAAAAATTTCTATTAAATTAAAAAAAAATATTCTTTTTCACGATGGGACCCCATTTGATTCATCTTCTATGAAATTTACTATAGAACGATTTCAAAATATTGGTACATTAAATTATATTTTAAATAAAAAAATAAAATCAATAGAAACTCCAACAAAGGAATTACTAATAATTAATCTAAATAATCCATCGAGTTCAATAGAGGGTTTATTAACCTCTATAAATTTGACACCTATTTCTCCAGAGTTTTATAAAGATCATTTCGATAAATTTCTAAATAATAATTTTATTGGTACTGGAAAATATAAATTAAAAAGATTCTCTAATGAAATACAAACTTTGTCCCCTAATAAAAGTTATTGGGGTAATAAAACTAAAAATAATGGCATTAATTTTATTGGATATAATAATTCTTCAGCTTTATATGGTGCTTTTATAAGTAAGCAAGTTGATGTACTTTTATCAAATTCAATTGAAGATACTTTGCGTTATAGCCTAAATTTACTTAGTCAAAAAAAAGATATACAAGAAAATAAAAGTGCACCAATAGAAATAAGCTTTATAAGTTTACGGACAAATAAAATACCTTTAAATAATATTGATATAAGATTAGCAATAGCAAAAAGTTTAAATAGAGAATTAATAAGAAACAAAGTAAGTTTCAGTTTAAGAAATTCAGCACATCATTAATTCCATTAATATTTAAAAAAGACAATTCTGTTTCTTGGCCAGATTTTGATCCTAAGGAATCCAAGAGAATTTTTAAAGAGCAAGGGTATTGTGATGGTAATATTTTTAATTTACCGCTTACTTATAGATCTAATGTACCTACAGATAAATTGATAGCTTTTTATTGGCAGCAAAGTGTTAAAGCAGAAATGAAAGATTGTTTTTCTATAAGCATTAATGGAGTTGAATCTACAACAATTTATAAAAATTTAAGTGAAGGGATATATCCTTCAGTGATTCTTGATTGGACTGGTGCATATTCAGACCCAGAGGCTTATCTCTCCCCTTTACTAAGTTGTGAAAAGTTTATTGGAAATAACTGTTTAAAAGGGGAGTCTGTTTTTAGTGGCAGTTTTTGGGCTTCAGAAAAAGTGGAGAAATTATTTAAAGAGAGTGAAAATCTTGAGGGAGTTGAAAGATTAAATAAACTTCTTGAAATAGAAAAAATAGCATCGAAATCATTGCCTTATATACCTATTTGGGCATCTTCTCAGAAAGCTTGGGCTCAAAAATACATATCAAAACCAGTTTTTAATGGTGCAGGAATTATAAATATGAGTGAACTGGTTAAAAATGAAAAGTAATCTAAAAAACGTATTTAATTACACACTTATCAAGATATCGTTGATTCCTTTAAATTTATGGATTATATCTTCTTTAATATTTATACTTTTGAGAATTGCACCTGGAGATCCTATTGATGCAATTTTAGGATCTGGAGCAGACCAGGAAGCAAGAGAGTTGATGAGAAGTAAGCTTGGATTAAATCAATCGATACATATTCAATATATAAACTATCTTAAAAATCTAATAAATTTCAATTTAGGTGATTCTCTCAGTAACCAAGAACCAGTTATACAAATAATTCGCAATGCACTTCCTGCAACAATTGAACTAGGTTTATTTTCAATTTTAATAGCTATTTTTATTGGTTTTCCTCTAGGTTATATGGGATTAAAGAATAAAAATAAAAAATATGATTATATTTCAAGGATAATTGGTATAAGTTCTTATGCAATCCCTCCTTTTTGGGGAGCCATGATGATGCAATTAATATTTTCTGTTATTTTGAGAGTCCTGCCTATCGGAGGAAGATTTCCAATAGCTGAAAATCCTCATAGTATTACAGGATTTTTTATTTTGGATAGTATTTTAAAAAATGATTTTAATGCATTTCAAGGGGCTGTATATCATTTAGCTCTTCCCTCATTTACACTAGGATTTCTTTTAAGTGGTATTTTTAGTAGATCTTTAAGATTAAATCTTGAGAAAGCTTATAAAAGCGATTACATAGATGCAGCTACTTGCAGAGGGATAAATGAGAAAAATATTCTATTAAATTATGCTTTTCCAAATGCATTAATACCCATTTTTACTATAACCGGCTTTGCAATAGCTTCTTTAGCAGGTGGAGCATTACTTATTGAAGTTACATTCTCATGGCCAGGATTAGCATTAAAGTTGCAAGAAGCAATCTTACAAAGAGACTATAACCTTGTTCAAGGGATAGTAATTGTTACTTCAATAATAATTATTTCAATTAATCTATTAATAGATATTATGATTGCATTTTTCGATCCTCGAATAAAATATTAATTGTTTAATAATTTCTTCAATTCTTTTTCTCCAAAAATATGGAAATTCAGATTATCTATATTCTGCTTTTGGACAAGTTTTAGACCTTCTTTTTTCTCAAAATCAATTAGAAATTGGATAATTATTTTCAATGTAAGATTTTGAAATTTATAAGGATTTATACCAATAAAATCTTCTTTAATTTTAAAAACATCATTACCATTCATTTGACTTAAATTTTTATTTAATACTCTTATAGGAGAGAAATGGCTTGCACCTTCAATTATTAGAAATCTATTTAATTTATTTGATTCATTTGCTAAAAATAATTTAAATTGTTCACTTATTAGAGGTGTAATCAAATCAAAAGTTCCTCCAATAAATAATATTGGGACATCGATACCTGAATTCTTTTTATTTGACCAAATTAAACTTCCGAAGCTATTAAAACCAACTATTGCTTTTAATTCTTTAGATTTTTCAAATTCTGGAATAGGTATCTCTGATAATTGGCATTGAAGCAGCTTTGATAAATTAGTTAAAGCAAAATCATTTAAAGCATTTTCACACCTTGATATAAATTCATTATTAGGTGGATTACCCTCGTACAACATAGAAATTAAAGCTCCAAGAGAATGTCCCATTAAAATATATGAACTACTATTTTTAAAACCAAGCTGACCTTGCTTATATGAATTAATTACAAAATCTAAGTCTTTTATACGGTATAGATAAATATCAGCACCCCCAGGGAGTGCTTCATCACCTTTAATCGATGCATTCAATGCAACTGAGTCACTGCCCTTATGCTCTATAAATATCACTGGCCAACCTTTTTTACTTAAGCCTGACCCTAACCAACTAAAATTATTAATATCTCCCCCTAAACCAGGCATAAAAATTATTAAATCTTTTTTAAGATTTATTTCTGGCATCCAAATTTTTAGAGATAAAGGTTCTTCTCTATGAGGTGCTTTTAAGCTTATTCGATAAGATTTAGTATCTAAGTCGCTATTATGATTGAAGATTAAACTTATATTTTCTTCATTATTATCTAAAAATTTTAATTTTTTAGTATAAGTTTGCTGTTCCTCCAAAGCTTTTTTCCAAGAGGATACAATCTTAATTAAATTATCTACATCAAGTTGAATTTCTTTTACCGGTATAGTTTTTAATATATCAATTGTAGATACCTCTTTTTCTTGTTCTAATAATTTTTCAATAGTATTAAATACTTGAATCCCATTAATATCATTTGGCACTATAAAAGTATTACTTAATTCAGAAAGAACTTTTTTCCCAATCCAACTTCTTAAAATTTGTTTTGAAAAACCATCTTGCTTAAATATCGGAAATTTTAAATATTTTGATAATTCAAAAATTTTTTCTAAACCATTATTCCTAAACCACTCTATTATTTCGGTAGAATCTTGATTAAGTTTATCTAATCTTGATAATTCATCTATTGAAATTGGAATAGACATTTCTTCAAATTTGATATTTATCTTTTCAGCAGCTTTTGAAGTAAAATTTGCTGAAAAGAAATTAAAAAAACTGAAACAAAGTATAAAAATGAATTTCAATTGTGGTTAATCCTTATAGTTTAAAAACTGCACAAATTTGGTGGATGCAGTTCCCTAGCCAATTAAAGTTAATTACTAAAATAAGATTTTTTGCCTCATTTGGTGCTGGAGGAGTAATTTATTTAACCTCACTTATTTTTAATAAGATAGGTCTTTCAGCAACTGAAATTGGACTTGGTTTTACTTTATCAGCAATTATTGGGACAATCACAAGGTTTATTACAGGAAATTATCTAAATAAAAATAAGAGATATTGAAAACCCATTAAAAATTTCATCAATATTAGGTATAGTTGCAAGTCTATGTTTAATAATATCGCGAGATTCTTCGTCATATATATTTGGACAATCACTAATAGGTGCAGCGGCTGGTATATATTGGCCTACTGCAGAATTTGCAGTTCCATATTTATGTTTTCCAATAAATACAAAAAAAGCCTATGCATTGGTAAGAAGCTCAGAAGCATTAGGAACTTTTCTTGGGGTTTTTATTGGGAGTTTACTTAATTACTTATTTTATTTTAAGACAAATTTTATTAATGATATTTTATGTCTAATCATAATAATCCTTTTAATTTCAAGTAAGAAAGAAATAATCAAAAAAAACTTCAATGATTTTGAAATCAATAACACTAAAGAAATATCTATTACTAAAAACAATTGGCATAAAAATACAATTATTATATTTACTTCAATTATCTTATTAACAACCTGTTTAGCTTTAAATCAAGTAATACTTCCCTTGGATTTTGTTAAAAGAGGTATATTTAAAGATTCACTTAGTGAAACTATTACTAGTTACATAATTTCGGCACAATTAATTTTATTGTTTATCCTGCAATGGCCAATTGGTAATTGGCTGTCTACAAAAGAAAGATTTTTTGGAATTAAATTTAGCTTAATAAATTTTGGTATTAGTGCCTTTCTCTTATTTATATCAAATTATTTTCAAACAATTGGTATATATATAATGCTAATCGCGATTATTTTCTCAAGCATTGGAGCTTCATCTTTTCTTCCAACTTCTTCAGATATTGTGTTTAAAATTGCTCCAATTAATAAAAAAGGCTTAGCAACTGCTCTTCTTTCTCAATGTTTTGCTTTAGGTTACTTGCTTGGTCCATTATTTGCAGGAAGAATATTAGATTATTATGGAGATACTACAATATTATGGATTTTAATTTCAATAATATGCTTCAGTTTAACGATCTCACTATTAAATAAAAAATACAAGTTAAGTAATTCATCCTAAATTCATTTCAATTATTCTTCTCTCTCTAAGAAATAGAAAAAAAGGCGCTGAGAATGCAAAAGCAATTAAGAAAGTGCCCACATAAACAATCCACATATTTTTCATATTAAGTTTTCTTGATTCATTCACAATCCATATAAATACAGCACTAGCTCCAATTAATAAATCTCTAGAGATTGATTCTGCAGCTGGATTTGCATTTGCCAATTGAATAAATTGATTAATATCAAAACTTGATCCATACTCCATAGCAAAATTAAAATTTGATATCATCGGGAGAATAGCTCCTAAAATTGATAAAAATAGGTATAGATAACTAAGAATATATTTATTATCTTTTAATAAACTGAATGAATTCATGACTGAATAAGATTTAACTTAAAAATAGTAATTATTATTTTAATGGTAGAAAACAAAAATAATTTATTTAGTAAAAATAAATACATCAAAGGAAATTTAAAATTTGCAGTTATCGGTCATATAGAATGGATAAATTTTCTTAAGGTTGATTTATTACCAGAACCAGGGATTATAACTCACGCAAAAACGTCATTAGAACTTCCTGCAGGAGGAGGTGCATTAATAGCCAAAACACTTTATGAACTCTCAAATAATGAAATTCATTTCTTCACTTCATTAGGTAAAGATTATTATGGGGAAAAAAGTTTTGAATTCTTTAAAAAAATCGGTATAAACCTTCATGTGGCTTGGAGATCTGAACCGACAAGAAAAGGATTTAGTTTAATTGATAAAAATGGAGAAAGATCAATAACTATAATTGGTAAAAGATTAGCTCCTTCTTTTAATGATGATTTGGATTGGAATATTCTTTGTGATATGGATGGAATATTTATAACGGCTGGAGATAATAATTTGTTCAAAAAAGCTAGGGAAGCAAATATACTATGCACAACACCAAGAGTTGGAATTGATTTAATTAATCAATCAAAAGTAAATTTAGACGCCTTAATTGGAAGTAATTTAGATCCTGATGAATCTTTTTTATTATCTGACTTGAACGAAAAACATAGATATGTAATTAAAACAGAAGGTGAAAAGGGTGGAATATATATACCAGGAGGAAGATTTAACGCGATTAATAATAATCTCAAAAGATTGATTCATATGGATGTGGTGACTCATTTGCTGCAGGGATACTTTATGGTTTAGCTGAAAGTTGGCCTATTGAAAAAGCACTAAAATTAGGTACAGTATTAGGAAGAAATTGCATTGAACATTTTGGACCATATCCCAATATGAAAAAAATAATTGCTTAAAATCTTCTTATAAAAATCTAAATGAAAAATAATAAGGAATTTAATAAGGTTGTAGATATTTATATATTTACAGTTATATTTTTAATAATTTTATTTTATAAATCTGTAAGAGTCCTTATAGAAATTTTTTCTTATGGAGTTTTAAAAAAAGAAATTTTAACTGAAGAGAGTAATATTGGTTTTGATATAAAAATAAAAATGAAATAATATGATCAAAATTTTTATCACTTTATTAATATTAATATTACTTTATTTTATTTTTAAAAATAAATTTTTTTCAAATAAAAAAATTAATAAAATTAAAAATTTTAAAAACAAATTCACTAATAAAGAAGCAAAAATAGAAAAGATTTTTTTAAGAAATAATGAAAGACTAATTAAAGATCCAAATATTGATTTAATAATAGGTTTATACGAAAAAGAGAGTGAATTAACACTAAAAACTAATATCCATAGAGCAAGACTCGCTAAATTTAACAAGTCTAAATTGAATGGGGAATTTATTTATCAGGATTTAAAAGGTAATATTTACAAAATTATAAATAAAAAGAAAGAATATATTTAAAAGCTAACTGCATTCCAAACTATCTCTAGTAGCAACTCCTGTTGTTGGATTAACTCCATCGGCAATTTTGCATAAATTTCTTTGATCTTCACTATCTAGAATTGCAAATGTAAAATCTGCTCCATCAATTTGTGCACCTGCAAAACTACTTCCAGAAGCAATCATATTAACTAAAACAGCATTTCTCAGGTCAGTTTTTTGAAAATTAACTCTATCAGATAAAGTATCAGTTAAATCTATACCATTTAGATTGGAACCTTTTAGGTCAGATAAAGTTAAAGTTGTTCCATGTAAATCAACATCACTAAAATCTGCATCTCTGGCAACTGCTCCAGCTATTGAAGACAAATGTAAATCTTCTCCGTGAAAATCGAATCCTGTAATATTAGAGCGAACATAACTTGGTACTTCATCACCTTCTCCTTTAACTGCCACATTAGCTCCTGCAAAAGCTGGTGCTGAAATTAGCAAAATTGAACATATAAAACTAAGGATATATTTAAAAAAAACAGAAACTTTCATTTCACCAAAATTTAATATTTGCTTTATATTAAAACAACTAATCAATTATTTGCGAGCAAATTTAAAATAAAACATAGTTTTTAAATTTTTTAAAATAACCAATTTATGCTTAAATGGAAAGGAATAGATTTTTAATTAAATTTAAAAAGATAAAAAATTATTTTTAAGTTGATTATATTAATTATTAATTTAGATTAAAAAATAATGAGATTAAAATCAAAGATATTTATTAACTTATTTATTTTATTTTTTTCTTTTGAGATCTTAGAAATTAAAGCTCACAATAATATTAATGGAGGCTGTAAAGATCACTGTTCTACTTTCTTTAATAAAAGAGGCAATGAAAATAAAATTAAAATTTTTAAAAAGGATAAGAAATTAATTAAAGAACAAAATTCTTGTGTCAATAATTCATTATGCAGGGGGTAATAATTTTTTATGATTTCTTATTAAGGAATTTGTATATGCAAAGTTTTCTTTTTGGTCTTTACCTGTATTAATTATTGAGGAAAATATTATAAAGATCAAAGGGAAGGAAAACGAAAACACCAATAATAAAGCTATTAATTGCTTGATTTGAATTATTGGTTTTTTAATTAAATCCTCACCGCATAATCCACATACCAATTTCCCATAATTCTCTAGAGGAAATTGATATTTAGGATTGCAATAGGGACAATAATATTTATTCATAAACTATACATTAAATAAAAATTCCATAACATCCCCTTCACAAACAACATATTCTTTGCCCTCACTTCTTACAAGCCCCTTGTTTTTTGCATTTACTATTGATCCAGAATTTATTAAATTTTCATATGAAATTGTTTGGGCTCTTATAAATCCTCTTTCAAAATCAGTATGAATTACTCCTGCCGCTTGGGGAGCAGTCATACCACTTCTTATCGTCCATGCCTTCGTCTCTTTTTCTCCAGTTGTAAAATATGTTTTTAATCCTAGTAGTTTATAAGTCGCTTTAATCAGTGAAGATAATCCACCTTCTTTAACACCAAGATCATTTAGATAATCCATCTTTTCTTCAATATCTAGATCTACTAACTCTGATTCAACTTGAGCAGAAATTTTTACACATTCAGCTTTCTCGTCACTTGCAAATTTAATTACCTTTTCAGAGTAATCATTACCTTTGTCTAAGTCACTCTCACTTAGATTTGTAGCATAGATAATTGGTTTAGCAGTTAAAAAACCTAATTGTTTAATTATGATTGTTTCTTCATTACTTAAATCAATTGATCTAACTGGAATTCCTTTCTCAAGACTTAATTCTATTTTTTCAAGTATCAAGTCCTCAGTGGCGGCATCCTTATTTGTCTTTATTTGCTTTTTTATTCTTTCTCGCCTTTTTTGTAGCTGACTTAAATCCGCTAAGTTAAGTTCTAAATTTATTATTTCTATATCGTCTAGCGGATTAACTTTGCCGGATACATGAATAACCTCATTATCCTCAAAACACCTAACGACATGGACAATTGCGTCAACTTCTCTAATATTTGAAAGAAATTTATTTCCAAGACCCTCTCCCTTGCTAGCACCCTTTACTAATCCAGCGATATCAACAAATTCGATTTTAGTTGGAATAATATTATGACTTGAACTAAATTTACCAAGTTCTTGTAACCTTTCATCAGGGACTGAAACTATTCCTTTATTAGGTTCAATTGTACAAAAAGGGAAATTAGCAGCTTGAGCTTTTGAATTCTCAACAAGTGCATTAAATAAAGTTGATTTACCAACATTTGGTAATCCTACAATTCCTGCTTTCAACATATAAATAAATTTCCTCAGAAATTAATCAAAGAGTATTTATAAGTAATATAATAAAAACTATCTAATCTCTATTTCAAAAAGTAATATTTTGTTGATTAGTTTTCAAAGAATTTTTATTTCAGAATAAATCTTAAAACAAACATGCTTGAGCTAATAAAAAAAAATCTTAATTTCAAATCAGGAATATTAATTTTTATAATTGCTAGTTTTGTTATCTTTTTATCAAACAATATAAAAAAAAATAAACCTAAAGATATTTCTAATTATGTAGTCGATGTAAAAAAAGGATTACTTTCGGAGAGTATAAATAGTAGTGGAGAAATAAAAGCAATAAAAACGGTAAAGATCAGTCCTCGTAAACCTGGATTTATTCAAACTCTTCTTGTTGAAGAAGGGGATAAAGTTAATAAAGAACAGCTTTTAGGAACTCTTGATGATAAAGAATTTAAATTTAAATTAAAAGAATTAAAGATTAGGAATGACAAACAAAAATCTGATTTTTTAAGAAGAGAATACCTATATAATGAAGGTGCTATAAGTAAAGAAAATTTCGAAGACTTCAAAACTAAATACAATACCTCAAGTGCAAAACTTAATGATGCAATATCTGAAGAAAGCTTTTATCTCATAAAATCTCCTTTTTCAGGAACTATTACTTCTAAATACGCAGAAATTGGATCTTATGTAGCACCTATTGCAAATATGAGCTCAAATACTTCAGCAAAGAATTTTATTTTCGAATTATCAGATGGGATTGAAATAATTGCAAAGGTACCTGAAAGTGATATAGGTCGAATAAAAATTGGACAAGAAGCCTCTGTAAGAATTGAATCATATCCTTCTAAAAAATATCAAGCAAAAATTATAAAGATTGCACCAAGAGCAATCAAGGACAATAATGTGACTTCTTTCGAGGTGACATTAAGATTTAAAGAAATTTCTGATGATATAAAAATTGGGATGACGGCTGATTTAGAATTTAAAGTAGAAAACGATATCGAAAAAATCTTAGTTCCAACAGTTTCTATAGTCACTGAAAAGGGAAAAAAAGGGATATTAAAACTAGATAAAAATAACTTTCCAAAATTTGAAGAGGTAGAATTTGGAATAAGCAGTGGAAGTCAAACTTCGGTAATTAATGGGCTAAAACCAGGAGAAAAAATATTCATTGATATTCCTCCATGGTCTAAGAGAAAATAACTCTATGTCTGAAAATAATTCATCAAAGCCAATATTACTATTAGTTGATGGACATTCACTTGCTTTTAGGAGTTTTTATGCATTTAGCAAAAGCAGGGATGGAGGTTTAACAACAAAAGAGGGATTTCCAACTAGTGTGACATATGGTTTTCTAAAAAGTCTTCTTGATAATTGTAAGAACATAAGTCCTGAAGGTATTTGTATTGCCTTTGATACAGAGCAACCAACTTTTCGTCATGAATTAGATCCGAACTATAAGGCTAATAGAGATGTGGCTCCTGATATTTTTTTTCAAGATATTGAACAATTAGAAATCATTTTAAAAGAAAGTCTTAACTTACCAATTTTTAAATCTCCAGGTTTTGAAGCTGATGATCTCTTAGGCACAATCGCAAATGATGCTTCATCGAAAGGATGGTGTGTAAATATTCTTTCTGGAGATCGAGATTTATTTCAATTAGTTGATGACCAAAAAGATATTTATGTTCTTTATATGGGTGGAGGTCCATATGCAAAAAGTGGTAATCCAACCTTAATGAAAGAAAGTGGAGTTAAAGAAAAATTAGGTGTTTCACCAGATAGAGTAGTAGATCTTAAAGCTTTAACAGGAGACAGCTCTGATAATATTCCTGGAATAAAAGGAGTTGGTCCAAAAACCGCAATCAATCTTCTAAAAGAGAATGATACACTTGATGGAATATATACAGCTTTGGATAAGGTCCTGCAAAATAATGATAAAAATTATAGGGGTTTTATTAAAGGCTCAGTTATAGAAAAACTTAAAAGTGACAAGTTTAATGCATTTCTTTCTAGAGATTTAGCAAAAATAAATACTAAAGTTCCATTGATATTAAATAATGGTTATGAATTAAAAAATATAAATAAAGAATCCCTTTCTGAATCACTTCAAAAATTAGAACTATCAACTTTACATAGACAGATTGATATTTTTAATTCTACTTTTAGTAAGGGAGGTTTTAATAAAAATAATGTTGATAAAGTTCAGGCAAAAGAATCAAAAGCCTCAATTAAAAATAAATTGCAAAGCGGAAGCGAACTTCCAAAAATAAATGTAAATGTAATTAATACGCTTGATTTACTAGATCAATTATCTAAGAAATTAGATATTAAAGATGATATTGATGCTATAGATACTGAAACGATAGTTTAAATC
>GL947594.1:22269-38445 GCA_000218705.1 Prochlorococcus marinus bv. HNLC1 | reverse complement strand
ATGGTCTAAGTGAAATTAGTTTTAGAGAATTTGGTTTTAGACCACCCTCCTTTAAGGAAACTGTAGGAAAAAATAAAGACTTTTCATTTGTAGGCATAAATGAAGCAAGTATTTACTGTGGTTATGACGTATTTCTAACTTATAAGATCGTCAAAATTTTTAAAGAAAGATTTGCAAAGGAAAAAGAAAAATTACATAATTTATTTAACAAAGTTGAATTACCTCTTGAGCCAGTACTATCCCAAATGGAGATGAATGGAATTTTAATTGATGTACCTTATTTAGTTGAACTTTCAAGAGAATTGAAAAGTACAATGGAGAATATTGAATGTAAAGTTTTTGAACTAGCTAAAGAAAATTTTAATTTATCTTCCCCAAAGCAACTCGGTGAAATTTTATTCGAAAAATTAAATCTAGACAAAAAGAAATCAAGAAAAACAAAAACAGGATGGAGTACAGATGCAGTAGTACTTGAGAGATTAGTTGATGAACATGAAATAATTCCTCATTTAATAAAACATAGAACCCTTAGCAAACTTCTAAGTACATATATTGATGCCCTTCCAAACCTAATTAGTGAAAAGACAGGAAGAGTGCATACAAACTTTAATCAAGCTGCCACTGCCACTGGAAGACTTAGCAGTAGCAATCCCAATCTTCAAAATATACCTGTTAGAACTGAATTTAGTAGAAGGATAAGAAAAGCATTCTTACCTGCAAAAGATTGGAAACTATTATCAGCAGATTACTCGCAAATTGAATTAAGAATTCTCGCTCACTTAGCGAATGAAGAAATACTTATAAATGCATTCCATAAAAATGAAGATATTCATTCATTAACAGCAAGATTAATTTTTGAGAAAGAAGAAATAAATTCTGATGAGAGAAGAGTTGGTAAAACAATAAATTTTGGTGTTATCTATGGAATGGGGATTAAAAAGTTTGCCCGATCTACAGGAGTAAGTACGCCTGAAGCGAAAGAGTTTTTAATTAAATATAAAGAAAGATATTCTAAAATTTTCAAATATCTCGAACTTCAAGAAAGGCTTGCCTTATCTAAAGGATATGTAGAGACAATTTTTGGTAGAAAGAGAGAATTTAAATTTGATAAAAATGGTCTTGGAAGACTAAAAGGAAAAGATCCTTATGAAATTGATTTACAATCTGCAAGACGAGCTGGAATGGAAGCTCAGTCATTAAGAGCTGCTGCTAATGCTCCTATTCAAGGTTCAAGTGCAGATATTATTAAAGTAGCAATGATTCAACTAAACAAAAAATTTATAGAAATGAATATTCAAGCCAAAATGCTCTTACAAGTACATGATGAATTATTATTTGAAGTTGAACCAGATTCCTTGCAAGTGACTACAAAATTAATAAAAGATACTATGGAGAATTGTGTAAAATTAAAAGTCCCTCTTTTAGTTGATATTGGAATTGGAGACAATTGGATGGAAACAAAATAAATCTTACGTAATATTCTCAAAAATATGATTAAACTATTTAATACTTTAAGTAAAAAGATCGAGGTATTTAAACCAATTGATGATGTTGTAAAAATATATTGTTGTGGAGTAACGGTTTATGATTTGTGTCATCTCGGTCATGCAAGAAGTTATATTGCATGGGACATTTTAAGAAGATTTTTAATTTACAGAAATTATAAAGTGAGGTATGTGCAGAATTTTACTGACATAGATGACAAAATCTTAAAACGAGCAAAAGAGGAGAATAGTTCCATGAAAGAGGTTTCTGAAAAAAATATTACTGAATTTCATAAAGACATGGATGCTTTAGGGATTTTGCGACCTGATAGCATGCCAAGAGCAACTAATCACATATGCAATATCTGTTCTTTTATAACTATTCTTGAAAAGAAAGGATATGCATACTCTACCAACGGAGATGTTTATTATTCTGTTTTTAAAAATAAAGACTACGGCAAATTAAGCAACCAAAATATTCAAGAACAAAATATAAATCAGCAAGGCAGGATGACGAATGATGAACATAATAAAAAAGTTAATCCACAAGATTTTGCTCTATGGAAAAAAGCGAAAGATGATGAACCATTTTTTAATTCTCCTTGGGGGAAAGGAAGACCAGGATGGCATATTGAATGCTCAGCAATGGTCAAAGATGAGCTTGGAGATACAATTGATATTCATTTAGGAGGATCAGACTTAATTTTCCCGCATCATGAAAATGAAATTGCTCAATCTGAAGCGGCAAATGGTAAAAAGCTTGCAAATTATTGGCTTCATAATGGGATGGTAAATGTCAATGGACAGAAAATGAGTAAATCCTTGAAGAACTTCAAAACTATAAGAGAACTTATTAAAGCTGGAATAAGTCCAATGACTTTGAGATATTTTGTTCTAACTGTCAACTACAGAAAACCATTAGACTTCACAGAGGATGCTTTAAAAAGTGCTTCAGAAGCATGGAAAAATATAAATGTAGCTCTCTCTTATGAAGATATTGAAAATTCTAAATTTAACTCTTTTGACAAAAAACTAACGAATGAATCAATTGAGGCAAACTTTGCAGAGGCTCTAAATTTTGAAATTATTCAGAAAAAACAAAAATTTATTGATGCATTAAATAATGACCTTAATACAGCAGGTGCTATTGCTGTAATTTATGAACTAGCAAAACCAATTAAAAACTTCATAAATCAGTCTCAAAGGATTAAAGATATGGAAATAAACTCCAAAGAGATATTTTCATTAAGTAAGAGATTTGAAATGCTGAAAGAACTTACCGAAGTTCTTGGATTACAAAAAGAAACACTCATTAAAGAAAGCAGCATTGAAGAAGAAGAAATTAAACTTCTTATAGATGCAAGATTAAAAGCTAAAAAGGAAAAAAATTTTGTTGAAGCTGATAAAATCAGAAACTGTCTTAAAGAAAAAGGAATTGAACTTATTGATCAATCTCGCGAATTGACAACTTGGATAAGAATTTAAATTTTAAGAAAAAAACCAATTTTAAAAAATTTTTTTTTAAATCACCCCAAAGGTGGGAAAATAATAGAAATATAAAAGGAAATTGAAATACATCTCAATACTTGGTTCAACAGGTTCAATAGGAACTCAAACCCTTGAAATAGTAAAAGAACTTCCCTCTAAATTTAAAGTTGTAGCTCTCTCTGCTGGAAAGAATATAGATTTATTAACAATACAAGTAAAAATTCATCAGCCAGAAGTTATTGCAATTGAAGATGAAAATCTTTTATTAGATTTAAAAAACAATATTTCAGATCTAAGGTTAGAAAATCCTCCAATAATTTTAAGTGGGACAAACGGGATAAATTCTGTTGCTGGTTGGGATAGTGCAGATACTGTAGTTACTGGAATAGTAGGATGCGCTGGTTTAATTCCAACTATGACAGCAATTAATGCAGGCAAAAATATTGCACTTGCAAATAAAGAAACTTTAATTGCAGCAGGTTCTGTTGTTATTCCAGCCCTGAAGAAAAATAAAAGTAGGCTTTTACCTGCAGATTCAGAACACTCAGCTATTTTTCAATGTTTGCAAGGATTACCCAATTATGAAACTGCAAATTTTTTAACTGGCCAGATCCCAAAGGGTTTAAAAGCAATACATTTAACAGCTTCTGGAGGGGCTTTTAGAGATTGGGCAATCGAGGATTTAAAAAATGTAACTGTTAAAGATGCGACTTCACATCCAAATTGGGATATGGGTAAAAAAATAACTGTAGATTCTGCAACTCTTATGAATAAAGGCCTAGAAGTTATTGAGGCGCATTATCTATTCGGAACATCATACGAAAATATAGAAATTGTTATTCATCCTCAAAGTATTATTCATTCAATGATTGAATTAGATGATTCTTCATTATTAGCTCAATTAGGCTGGCCTGATATGAAATTACCAATCTTATATGCTTTGAGTTGGCCTGAAAGATTTAATACTAATTGGAAAAGATTGAATTTAACTGAAATTGGTGAACTTACATTTAGAAAGCCTGATAATTTAAAATATCCTTGCATGAAACTTGCTTACTCAGCTGGAATACAATCAGGTACTATGCCTGCAGTATTAAATGCAGCGAATGAAATATCTGTAGAACAATTTCTAAAAGAAAAAATATCTTTCCAAGAAATTCCCAAGTTTATTGAAAAAACTTGCGAAATGCATTTAAAAGATCATAATAAATCGCCTATTTTAGAGGATATTTTGAGTGTAGATAACTGGGCAAGAAGTTTTGTTATTGAAGAGATAAGAAAAGGAGCAAAATATATAAAAGTTTAATAACTAAAGAGTTCATTCTTTTTCAATATAGAAATTCATAAAGTATTCAATTATTTCCAACTTTCATGAAGAATATTACAAGAATATTTTACCCATTTACTAACAACATCATCTGACCAACAACCATTTGGCGAGTGAAAACCATTATGTCCTCCTTTCTCAGTTATCAGAATTGAAATTCTTTTTTTATTTTTATTCAATAATTGACTTAGTTCATAGGTTGCTTTATATGGAACCCATGGATCATCCTTTGCATGTATGAAAAGAGAAAGAGGTAATTTTTCAGAACTTGTTTTTAATTGAATTAACGGAGATGCTTTTAAATAATAATCATCAACTGACTTATATCCCCAACTAGGTGCCGTTAATTGTTCATCAAATTCTCTTATAGTTTTTATTTTTTTTAGTTTATCTTTAATGATTTTTTGAGAAGAAATATCTTTATTAATTAATTCACTATCAAGAACCTGTCTTTTTAGACGTCTTATTAACCATTTTTGATAAAAAAGATTTCTTGGTTTATCAATACATTCACTACATGATAATAAATCTAGGGGACTACTTATACATGCAAGACCATCAAATAAATTCTTCTTATTATCACAATCATAATCAAGGCATGCATTAAGAAAAATAGTACCGCCAAGAGATAAGCCAATCCCAAATATTGGAAAATAATTATTACTTAAATTAAAATCATTAATCTCTCTTTTAAACTTATTTTTCAAGAAATCAACTACAGAAAATATATCTTTCGAACATCTTGCTGAATAATTACTATTAGTTAAATATCTTCCTGATCCAGCTCCTCTCAAATTTAATTTACAGATAACAAATCCATTATTTAAAAGTTTCTTAGATATTCTTTTTAAACCAAATCTTTTGGTTGAACCACCTAATCCATGAGTAACAACTACTAGACCCCTAAATTTATTATTTTCAGGAAATTCTAAAAAACCTAAAAGATAATCTTTCTTAGATTTATCTGATAATAAATTCTCTACCGGGATAAAAACTTTTTCTACTTTATTAGTTATTTTAAAGTCCAAACAAAATGTATCTCTAATAGTTTGAAGATCTCCTCCTATCCAAGGGAACCTTTGCCTAAAGTTTTCTAGTTCTAAAATATTGAATTTTATTAATTTACTTTTTCTACTTTGCACCTACTCCTAATTCCTTTAATTCAGTCATTAATTCACTAAGGACTTGTTTTGCATCTCCAAATACCATTGAAGTATTAGGTAAATCAAACAAATCATTTTTGATACCGGAGTACCCTGCACTCATACCTCTTTTTATTACAAAAACAGTTCTTGCCTCCTGAACATCCAAAACTGGCATTCCATATAAAGGTGAATTTTGATCACTTTTTGCCTGAGGATTAACTACGTCATTTGCTCCAAGAACTAATACAACATCAGTTGCAGGAAAATCTGGATTTATATTATCCATTTCTTTTAACTGTTCATATGGAACATCAGCTTCCGCAAGTAATACATTCATATGCCCTGGCATCCTCCCTGCTACAGGATGGATTGCATATGAAACATCAATATCATTTTGCTCTAATATCTTTGCTACCTCCCTAAGAGTATGCTGAGCTTGAGCCACAGCTAAACCATAACCAGGAACAATGATTACTTTATTTGCAGCTTCCAATGTAAGAGCACATTCTTCTACACTGCAAGAAGTTATATTTGTATATTCTCCTCCACTATCTAACTTCTTACTTTGAGAAGATAAAGTCCCACCAAATAAAACAGAAACTAGTGATCGATTCATACCTTTACACATTACCTGAGTGAGTATCAAACCTGCAGCACCAACCATTGCACCAGCAACAATTAAAAGTTGACTCCCAACAACAAAACCTGCGGCGGCGGCTGCAATTCCGGAATAACTATTAAGCAATGAAATAACTACAGGCATATCTGCACCACCAATTGGTAAAGTGACGCCAATTCCTAATATTGTCGAAGAAATAACTAAAAGCCAGATTGTAGAAGTATTAACAGATTGAATTAAATTCAAAAAAGCAACTAGAGAAATTATTGCAATTGATATGTTTATTAAATGCCTTATTTTACTTTGTGTCCATGATGGAGTAGAAAGCCATCCTTGCAATTTTGCCATCGCAATAATTGAACCAGAGAAGGTAATTGAACCTACAAATATAGAAATCAGAATTGAAATATCTTGAATAAAAGTTTCATTTCTTTGAAAAAATATAACTCCAATTGCAACTAACAGAGATGACATTCCTCCACAACCATTAAATAATGCAACAGTTTCAGGCATAGATGTCATGGGAACTCTTTTTGCAAGAATTGCTCCAAATAAACTACCTACGAATGTACCTATTATTATCCATAACCATGATTGTTGAGTGATCCCCTCACCAGGTTTTCCTAGATAATATGTAAGAAGGCCAATTATTGATAGAAACATTGCAAATGCAGCTAGTCTATTTGCTTCTTTAGCTGATCTAACTTTTGATAATCCTTTAATTCCTAAAGCCAAAAGTAAAACTGCAATAAGATTAATAAAAGACTGAATTAATGAAACATCCATTTTTTATTTTAATTTTTTTGAGGGTTTACGATTAAACATTGCCAACATCCTATCTGTAACTACAAATCCTCCAACAACATTAAATAGAGCAAATCCAAGTGAAATTGATCCTATTATCAATAGAGGTAAATTATTCTTAGCTGTAATTATTAAAGTCAATGCTGCAAGCATAGTTATTCCTGATACAGCATTAGCTCCACTCATTAGAGGGGTATGTAAAGTGGGAGGCACTTTGCCTATTAGTTCTAAGCCTAAAAGACTTCCAAGCAATAAGACCCAAAATGCTTGCGCAAAATCCATTTCTAATTACTGCCTCCGATTTCAAAAACTTTTTCTTGAAGGATAGCTCCTTTATCGCTTATTAAACAACCTAAAATAATTTCATCATTCTTATTAATATTTAAAATCCCATTATTGATAAATGGAGTTATTAATGAAATTAAATTTTTTGAATACAAACTACTTGCATGATAAGGAACTGAAGCAGGAAGTTCAGAGGCACCAATAAGTTTTACTCCATTTTTAATTACTGTTTGATTTTGCTTAGTGTGCACACAATTACCACCTTGAGCAACTGCTAAGTCTACAACTACTGAACCAGGTCTCATATTTTCCAACATTTTCTCATTAATTAATATTGGAGCCTTCTTACCTAGAACTTGCGCTGTACAGATAGCTACATCTGCTTCTGATAAATGTTTAGAGAGAATTGCTCTTTGCTCTTCAAGAAATTTTGTTGAAACAGCTTTAGCATATCCGCCTGATTCTGTAGGCTTTTCATCGATCTCTGGTAAATTAATAAATTTTGCACCAAGTGACTCAACTTGCTCTTTCACCGCTGGTCTAATATCAGAAACGAAAACCAAAGCACCTAGTCTTTTTGCAGTAGCTACAGCTTGCAAGCCGGCCACTCCTCCCCCAAGAACAACTACTTTTGCAGGTTGAACAGTTCCTGCAGCAGTCATAAGCATTGGAAAATATCTATCCAATTCACTTGCAGCTAATAAAACTGATTTATAACCAGCTATATTTGCTTGAGAAGAAAGTACATCTGAGGATTGAGCCCGACTTATTCTAGGTAAGAGCTCTAATGCTATTGCTGATAATTTCAGATCAGATAATAATTTTGCAAGATCTTTATTACCGAAAGGATTTAGCAATCCAATAATTAAACAACCTTCTTTTAATTTATTTAATTTTTCATAATCTGGACAATGAATACAAAAGATAATATCAACTTCTTTCCAGTGATTAAAATCTTGTTCAGTAAAAATTATCCCTCCACTTTCTTCATAAGAAAAGTCTTTAAACCCTGATAGTTCTCCTGCTGATTTTTCAATATATACATCACATCCAAGGTTTTTTAATTTTTTTACAGTTTCTGGAGTCGCTGAAACTCTTCTTTCTCCAATTGATGTCTCGATTGGTATTAAAATTTTTGTCAATTTAAGATTATTTAGACACCCTAAGGATATATTGATTTCAATTAAAAGTCTTAGAAATTTTATTAAAGATATATTTTCTTTTTTTTAAAAATTAGCTATCAAGAAAATATACAGAAAATTTAATCTAATGAGTATAAAAGCTATTGAGTGCCCAGATGGCGTTTGTCATAGTCATCATGGAGGTCATGCCGTTCCAAGACAGGCTATGCAAAAGAATCTTCAGAGTCATGGAAGAGAATGGTGCGAAAAATTAGCCGAAAGAATTTATGAAATGTCCGTAGATACATATTCTCAAACTGTTATGCCAAGTCTTCATTCCTCTGGCTGGCAAAGACGTCATTTAGATTGGGAATTTAAATTGGCCGAGAATGATTCCGAACCAGATGAAGCACTTGTTGAAGGTATCATTAACGCAACTGAAAGTTTTCTTAGAAGCAGTGAAGTTCATAGATTGTTTATACAAGAATTAGTACAAGGTACTTTTGAAGAGGCCAATGACAAAAAATTAATCTCAAAAGCTATAAAAACTATTATTGATGAAGAAATAATTAACTCATTAAGGGATAGGAAACAAGATTTATTGAAAAAATTATCTGAAAAATTAATCTCTGAAGAAAAAATCAGCGAAGAATTAGCCTTTAATTCAGCGAAAGAAGGTTTTGATGAAGTTGAGAGATTACTGATGAATCACACAGAAGCAGTTTGAATTTTTAATTTTTTAGAAAACAATAGTTTTAAGCTTCAATTATTAAAAAAAACTAAAATTTTTGTTTATTAGTACAAAGTTGTACCTTATTTAACAATAAATCATCAAGAAAATATGCTTTCCTATACTAAACAAATAATTTAGTATGGAAAATTTCCACAGAAGGAGAATAGATATTGCAACCTGCTGGGCCTCTAATAGGATTACAGTTATGGATAGTTTGGAAAAATATGAAGATAGTTATGCCATAGCTGAAGAATTTAGAGAATGGATAGTAAACATGGGCCAAGAAAGTAGTAATTTCAGCGATTGTGTTTTAAATTTTCCCAAAAATTTGAATAAATTGCTTGATAAAAAAATAAGAGAAGAAAATTAAATCTTTTTCGTAAAAAATAATAATTTATATATTTAATAATTAGAATAAAAAGTAATTTATAAATATTAATGGATAAGTTAGAGGTTAATTCCACTATTGAAAATCTCGTAATTATAGGATCTGGTCCTGCAGGTTACACAGCAGCTATTTACGCTTCTAGAGCTAATTTGCAACCACTACTTGTGACAGGCTTTTCTTCAGGAGGCATTCCAGGTGGCCAATTAATGACTACTACTTTTGTTGAAAACTATCCAGGCTTTCCAGATGGTGTAATGGGTCCAGAATTAATGGATCTAATGAAAGCACAAGCTATTAGGTGGGGAACAAAATTGATTGAAAGTGATGTAAGTTCTATTGATGTAAAGAAAAGACCTTTTGAGATAAAAACACTTGAAGGGGAAATTAAGGCAAATTCAATTATTATCGCTACAGGTGCAAGTGCTAACAGATTAGGAATCAAAAATGAAGAACTTTTTTGGAGCAAAGGGATAAGTGCTTGTGCAATTTGTGATGGAGCAACTCCTCAGTTTAGAGATGCTGAGCTCGCAGTGGTAGGTGGAGGAGATTCGGCATGTGAAGAAGCTGTCTACCTCACCAAATATGGAAGCAAAGTGCATTTGATCGTTAGATCAAATAAATTGAAAGCCAGTGCAGCTATGGCAGATAGAGTTTTGGCAAATTCCAAAATAACAATTCATTGGAATACTTCCGTTACAGAAGCGATTGGAAATGATTGGTTAGAGAAAATAAGAGTTGATAGTCATAATTCAAAAAATAAAGAAATTGAAGTAAAGGGCCTTTTTTATGCAATCGGACATACACCTAATACAAGTTTTCTAGATAATCAAATATCAATTGATGAAAAAGGTTATATAAAATGTAATCCAGGAAGGCCTGAAACTTCATTAGAAGGTATTTTCGCTGCTGGAGATGTAGCTGACTCTGAATGGAGGCAAGGAGTAACTGCCGCTGGGAGTGGATGCATGGCGGCTTTAGCTGCAGAAAGATGGCTTACTGAAAAAGATTTATCAATAACAATCAAAAGAGAACAACCAGAGCCTGAAAAATCAGAATCTTTAACAGAAGAAGAGGAAGAAACAAATGAAGAAACTTTTGACTTTAATTCTCAATGGCAAAAAGGAAGTTATGCATTAAGAAAACTTTATCATGAGAGTTCAAAACCAATTTTAGTAATCTTTAGTTCACCTAGTTGTGGTCCTTGTCATGTCCTAAAACCTCAATTAAAAAGAGTAATAAATGAACTTAATGGTGAAGTTCAGGGTATTGAAATAGACATAGATAAAGATCAAGATATTGCGAAACAAGCAGGTATTAATGGAACACCTACTGTTCAACTTTTCAAGGACAAACTCCTTAAAAGAGAATGGAAAGGTGTTAAGCAAAGAAGCGAGTTTAAAGATGCCATTAAAACTCTAATTAAATAAATTACTAAATTTATTTATTCTTTTTCGATTGACCTTGTTTAGAGCCCGATGGTCTTGAATTGCCACCAGCATTTCTTTCTCTATAAGTAATCCTACCTCTAGTAAGATCATAAGGACTTATTTCAACTAATACTTTATCTCCTGCGAGGAGTTTTATTCTAAATTTTGTTAATTTTCCTGCAGCCCTACATAAGCATTGATGACCTTCAGGTTGCTCAAGTGTAACTAGATAAAAACCATTACCTTGTTCCTTTTCTATTACACCTGAAGTCTCAATCATTAAAAATAACTTATTACTTTCTAATATATTATCAGAAAAAAATTCATAAATTCACTATGAATAATAATAATAATAATTAAATCTAAAAGAGATTATTTAATTAGAAAATAATTTTATCTCATTTATTGTTTGCAGTTGGCCGTAATAAAAATTTGCTTTAGCAATTTTATCTTTACTATCTAGCTGATCAAAGTAAACGAAGCCTAGAGATTCCCAAAGAGACGATTCGCACACTTTATTTAATTCTGAAGTAGCTTCTTCAGCAAGAAGATTCAATCTCCTTTCGAGATTTTTTGACTTAGAAAGTGACAATGCTATTTTTATTGCTAGTACAAATATACTATAAATATATCTTAATGCAACTTTAAAATGGTAATCTTTTTTTCTCTTCTAAATCCAGATCAACTTCCATTTCTTTTAATCTCTTTAATATTTGCTCGTAGTATTCTTTCAAATAATTGTCGAGAGAAGTCAGATCAGAATTTTTCATCTCTAGCAATTCAAGAGTTTTTGACATATCAGCATTTAATTCCTTTCCGCTACTAGTTACTTCAGCGAATGCAAGTCTTTCTGAAACATTTAAAGAGTCTTCAAAAAAAGAAACTGCAGACTGAGTCGCTTTAAGTATAAAATCAGCCACTCTAAAAATTTTTGCTTTTCTTATTACTATATTTTTCACACAATGAAATTATTTCATTTGGATTCCAAGCTTTAGGACCCACAAGTGGAAGTGACAATCTAAATGTATTTGAATTATCAATAGAAGAAACTATAATATTCGCCATATCCTGAGTGTTTATATAAGCGATCTTGGTAGGTGCACCACTCATCCAAACTGCCTGACTATCTAAAATAGGGATTGCAAATTGGCCAATAACTCCTTGCATGAAAGCTGCACATTTAAATATGGTGTAGTTAAATTCTGATTTTTCTAAAAGTTTTTCTGTACAAAATTTCACATCCATTAAAGGTACATTTCTAAATTCTTCAGTAAGAAGTATAGATAAGAAAATAATTCTCTTTACACCCTTTTGTTCACATTGATTAAAAAGATTAAGCTTTCCTTCCCAATCAGTCTCATAAATACTTTTACTATCATCTGGTCTGCATGTAGCAGCATCTATAACTGCCTCTATATCCTGAAGTGCATAAGTAATATCATCTTTAATAAGTAAATCTCCCTTCGTTAATTCACAACCCCATTCTTGTAAGAAAGATGCTTTCCTAGGATTTCTAACTATGCATCTAACTTCATGACCTTCTTGAACAGCCTTTTTAGCTATTTGTCTCCCGAGAGTACCAGTTGCTCCAACTAACAGAATCTTCATATTAATGAATTTACTTAACCTTCAGACATTAACTTACTTTAAAGCAATTTCGCGAGAATTAATCACCTTGGTATTTTAAAAGAAGGGCTCCCCCTATTAAACCAACTGGTATTAAAACCCAAAATACAGCAGCTATGCTAAAAATTTCTTTTGCCATCAATAACAAGATTTGTATATTTTTATTATTGCATTTATTTTATTTAAAGATAGATAATATAAATAACTTTTAAATTAATTAATTAATTTACTAATTCATTGAAATTTTATTTGTTAGATGATCTTAAAAATATCTACAAAGAATAAAAGCTGCAACTATTGGATTTGGAATGGATTTAAAATCGCATGGTTTGTAGAAAACGAGAAAGACAATACACCCTTACTTTTTTTACATGGTTTTGGAGCAAACAGTAATCATTGGAGGAAAAATATTAAAAGTTTTGCAAAAAATGGTTATGCAGTTTATTCTATGGATCTTTTAGGCTTTGGAGAATCTGATCAACCAGGTATAAAAGAAATTGGCAAATTAGATAACGGAATATGGTGCGATCAAGTTACAGATTTTATAACTGATATTATAAGACCAATAAATACAAACAAAATAGTTATTATTGGTAATTCTCTTGGAGGATTAGTAGCATTAACTTGCTGCAGTATCCATTCCAGAAGAAATTTCTGGAATAATTGCCTCTCCATTACCTGACCCTATAGGTCTCAAAATTAATTATTCTGAAGATGAATCAAAATTTAAATCTATTAAATATAAATTAATAAAATTATTTGTAAGTTTACTCCCAATAGAATTTATTTTGTTTGTAATAGATAGATTTAAATTAATTTATTATTTTTTAAATTTTGCTTATGAAAAAAAAGAATTTATCGATAAAGAATTATTTAATTTAATTAGCATCCCTTCTAAAAGGCCATCAGCGGCAAGAGCACTAAGAGCAATGTGTTTAGGGATGGCCACTAGATCAAATAAATTAAAATCATCTTTTTTATTAAAAGTTATTAGTAATGTAAAGAAAGTACCTTTCCTTCTAATATGGGGGGAAAAAGATAAATTTATACCATTAAATTACGGGAAAAGGATTGCAAAACTCTTTCCATGGGTAGAATTAAAAGTAATATCAAATTCAGGTCATTGTGTTCATGATGAGGATCCTCAACTCTTTAATAAAATATCCAAAGAATGGATTGAAGAATTAACAATTAAAAAATAATGAAACACACATTGTCAGTTTTAGTTGAAGATGAATCAGGAGCCTTAAGCAGAATCTCCGGATTATTTGCAAGAAGAGGATTTAATATAGATAGTCTGGCTGTAGGTCCTGCAGAAACCAGAGGGATATCAAGATTGACAATGGTAGTAGAGGGAGACGATCAGACACTTCAACAAATGACAAAACAGCTTAATAAATTGTTTAACGTCCTTGGAGTCGCAGATCTATCTAATCTTGCTGCAGTAGAAAGAGAATTAATGCTACTTAAGGTATCAAGTAAGGAAGAGACAAGAGGTAAAATCCTTGAACTTGTTCAAGTTTTTAGAGCAAAAGTGGTAGATGTATCTGATATTGCTCTTACCCTTGAAGTAGTGGGAGACCCAGGGAAATTAGTTGCTTTAGAAAAATTACTCGAACCATATGGGATTTTAGAGATTGCAAGAACGGGTAAAATAGCACTAAAAAGATCATCAGGAGTTAATACTGAAATGCTAAAGATTAATAAATATAGTTTTGATATTTAATTAAACTCAATTTTTTTTATCAAATCATTCTTATCAATTTTATCTAAAATTTCTGAACCACTTATAACTCTTCCAAAAATAGAGTACCTACCATCAAACTCTGGAAGACTATTTAATGAGAAAAAGAATTCAGTCGATGATGATCTTGTTTCATTTATCTTTACCATAGATATAGATCCTTTTTCAAACTTATGTCGTAAGTTTTTTATCTTCAGAGGATTTATTATAGAAGTCTCATAAATTAGTTCTTTATTATTTAATTTAATTTCAAGAGGAATTGAAGCAAAATTCTCTACATCCGTAATATTTATTTGTCCGAAATCATTTAATTTATTTAAACCGTTGTGGATTAACTTATTATTTGAATAATTTATTATTTTGTAGAAATTTTTGTTTACATAAACATTACTTTTTACTTTTGATATGAAATTCGCTACTGTTACTGGGTGTGAATCTGCAAATAATTCGATCTTTATTATCCCTTTAGAAGTATAAAAAACGAGTATATTTTCTTTTATATCACAATCAAGAGTAAGTTTTTCACAAAAATATTGGGTATTTTCTTCATTTTTATATCCGCAGCAACTTATTAAAAATAAAAAAACAATACATAAAAAATTACAGAAAATTTTCTTATTAAATCTATTTTATTCCCTCCAAATTTACACTTAGAAACTTAGCTAACCTTGCACCCTCTTCCTCTACTTCTAAAAGGGGTTTTAAATCTCCAGCACTACTAAGGGGGAGAATTTTTCTTCTACCCTTTAGAACTAGCCCAATCCTTCTTCGTGGATTAAAACCTTCACTAATATCTAATTTTACTGATTTAATTTCATCAAAATTTATATTGACATCAATATCTTTAAATAAACCTTTTCTTTTAATTAAAACCATTTTTGAACTCTTATCAAAACTATTAAAACCAGATCCAAAATTAATAAAGACCATGTACCAAAGATATAGATTCAATAGATTTGCAATAACACCATATGCCCCATTATCAAACCTTGAGGGACAAATAATAATGTTGAAGGATTCCCTAGAGGCAAAAAATCTTTGCCTGTATAACTTGATATAGATGCGAGAATAAATCCAACTCCGCCTATCGTTAACATTCCACCCACTATATAATTTGAAAGTTTTCTTGAACCATTTATTTTTTGCTCGATTCTTGATAGTGAAGAAAAATCTTTATTCATTAAAATAACCACCTAAAATTACCTACTTTTAATAATCTAACAAATTAAGACCAAGTATTAATACTCAATTTTAACTAAAATGGTTAGGAAAGCTTTACAAGGCGTTTCATATATAAAAATATTTCCCCACTTTACCCATAATCTTTGTTAAAGTCTCAGCGTATCCCGAAGCTAAAAACGTTTTCTCATGACGATCGCCGTTGGAAGCGCACCACAAAGAGGATGGTTTGATGTCCTTGATGACTGGTTAAAGCGCGACCGGTTTGTATTTATTGGTTGGTCCGGATTATTACTTCTACCATGTGCATTTTTATCCATTGGTGGATGGTTTACCGGAACAACATTTGTAACCTCTTGGTATACACATGGAGTAGCAAGCTCCTACCTTGAAGGTTGTAATTTCTTAACAGCAGCTGTAAGTACCCCTGGCGATGCCATGGGTCACAGTCTCTTATTTTTATGGGGTCCTGAAGCCCAAGGTAGCTTTGTAAGATGGCTACAACTTGGAGGTCTTTGGAACTTCGTTGCATTACATGGAGTATTTGGTCTTATAGGCTTTATGCTTCGTCAGTTTGAAATTGCTGGACTTGTTGGTATTAGACCTTACAACGCACTAGCATTTTCAGCTGTAATTGCAGTTTTCACAAGTATTTTCCTTATCTACCCTTTAGGACAGCATAGTTGGTTTTTTGCACCTTCATTTGGTGTAGCTGCTATTTTCCGTTACATCCTATTTATTCAAGGATTCCACAACATTACACTTAATCCTTTTCATATGATGGGTGTCGCTGGAATTCTTGGTGG
>GL947594.1:18381-22169 GCA_000218705.1 Prochlorococcus marinus bv. HNLC1 | reverse complement strand
ACTTGGGCACCTGGTGGTGGAGAAGTTAGGTTAGTTAATCCTACTCTTGACCCAAGAATTATTCTTGGTTATCTTTTTAGATCTCCATGGGGTGGCTCTGGTTCAATTATTGGAGTTAATTCAATGGAAGACATTGTTGGTGGACATGTTTACGTTGGAATAACAGCTATCATAGGTGGAATTTTCCACATCTTTACCGAGCCATTTGGTTGGGCAAGAAGAGCATTCATATGGAATGGTGAAGGTTTACTTAGTTATGCATTAGGTGGAATTTGTGTTGCAAGTTTCATAGCTTCAACATTTATTTGGTTCAACAACACTGCATATCCTTCTGAATTCTACGGTCCTACAAACGCTGAAGCTTCACAGGCTCAGAGTTTTACTTTCCTAGTTAGAGACCAAAGAATTGGAGCTAATGTTGGTTCAACAATGGGTCCTACAGGTCTTGGTAAATATCTTATGAGATCACCTACTGGAGAAATCATCTTCGGTGGAGAAACTATGAGATTTTGGGACTTTAGAGGTCCATGGTTAGAGCCACTCAGAGGTCCTAACGGATTAAGTCTTGAAAAAATCCAAAATGATATTCAGCCTTGGCAAGTAAGAAGAGCTGCTGAATACATGACTCATGCTCCTAATGCTTCAATCAACTCTGTTGGTGGAATTATTACTGAGCCTAATGCTGTTAACTTTGTTAACTTAAGACAATGGTTAGCTGCTGCTCAATTCTTCTTAGGCTGGTTTACTTTCATAGGACATCTATGGCATGCTGGACGAGCTAGAGCTGCTGCTGCTGGTTTTGAAAAAGGTATCGACAGAAATGACGAGCCAGCATTAGAAATGCCTGATTTAGATTAAAATTTAATTTAATCATAAAAAAACCTCTGCTATGCAGGGGTTTTTTTATGCCATAATTCCTTCTTCAAGTAGTTCTTTTCTTAGCCAAGGTAAACTTAAACCCATAACATTACTAAAACATCCATCTATCTTTTCAATAAATTTTCCACCTTTACCCTCTAAGGCAAATCCTCCTGCACAATTTAGAGGTTCAAGACTATCTACATATTTAGATATTTCTTTATTTTGCAATTTTGAAAAAAACTATTTTAGAACTTATAGTTTTTTTAACCTCCTTTTTTAAAATAAGTTTTGTACTATTATTTATCAATTCACAAAATAAAAGTGTATGTCCAGTATGTAAGAAACCATAACTTGCAGACATTTCTAACCACCTTTGATAAGCATCTTCTTTATCCTTTGGCTTTCCCAAAGCTTTTCCCTTAAATTCAAAAATTGAATCACATCCAAGAATCTCAACAGATGAAAGTTTTAAATTTTCATTTAAATTAATTTCTTTTATTTTATTTTTAATTACTTCAGCTTTTGAAAAAGATAATTTAAGAGCCAAATCTTTGATATTTTTTTCTATTACTAAAGACTCATCAAAAAAACTAGACAATTGAATAAACTTTATATCTGAATTTTTTAGTAAATTTTTCCTTGATATAGAAGTTGAAGCTAGAATTAACACGATTAACTAAATTTATTTATAGTTTAATATTCAGCCTAATAAATATAAAATTAATTATCAATTCAAATATGGATAATACAGAAAAATTAAAGACCAAAAATAAATCCATTATGGTTCTTGGAACCTCCAGTGGAGTAGGTAAATCAATTACTGTTACAGCTATTTGTAGAATTTTAAGAGATTTAGGTGAAAACCCTTTCCCTTTTAAAGGACAAAATATGAGTAACAATGCTTGGGTAGATATGGGAGGAGGAGAAATGGCTTTTTCCCAAGCGATACAAGCATTTGCCTCTGGCAGGATCCCTTCATCAGAAATGAATCCTATTTTACTTAAACCTCAAGGGGACTCAACAAGCGAAGTTATTCATCTTGGGAAAAGTGTAGGTATTACAACGGCAAGAAATTACTATAAAAATTGGTTTCAATCAGGCTGGGAAATAATAAAAAAAAGTTTATCTAATATCACTGATAAGGATGATAATTGCCGTTTAATAATTGAAGGTGCAGGAAGTCCTGTTGAAATGAATTTAATTCATAGAGATCTCACTAACTTAAGAATTGCAAGATATCTTGAAGCGAATTGTATTTTAGTTGCAGATATTGAGAGAGGAGGTGTTTTTGCTCAAATAATTGGAACATTAGAGCTTTTGAAACCAGATGAGAAGAAACTTATAAAAGGTATAATCATAAATCGTTTTAGAGGTGATATTTCTTTATTTGATGAAGGTAAAAAATGGATTGAGAAAAAAACTAAAATTCCAATATTAGGAATACTTCCATGCTTAAAAGAAAATTTCCCACCTGAAGATTCACTAGATCTTTTAGATAGAAAATTAACTAATGAAAATCCAGAATTAGAGATTGGAATAATAAAATTTCCATCAATAAGTAATTTTTCAGATTTGGATCCATTAGAGAATGAAAAGGGAATAAATTTAAATTGGATTAATAGTAGTCAAGATTTTGATAATTTTGATTTAATTATTCTTCCAGGGAGCAAACAAACTATTAAAGATATTACTTTTCTCAAAGAATCTGGCCTGATAAAAAGAATCCTAAACTACTCAAATAATAATGGAAATATTTTTGGTATTTGTGGGGGATTACAAATGCTTGGAGAATATTTAGAAGATCCATATTCAAAAGAGGGATTACAATCTCATCCAAAAAAATCAATTAAAGGTATTGGAATACTTCCTTTAAAAACAATTTTTGAAAACATTAAAACCACAAAAAGAGTAATGTGTGATGCCACTTGGCCTTGTAATACAAATATTGAAGGATTTGAAATTCATAATGGCATTACTGAAGTTATAAAAACAAGGGAAGTAAAAAAATTGAAAGATATTTTTAAACAAAATAAACTTGGTTGGTATCTTGATAACAATGAAAAAGGATCAATTGCAGGTAGCTATGTACATGGAATATTTGATAATGATCAGTGGAGAGTAAATTATCTTAACTTAATAAGGGATAAAAAAGGAATTCAAATATTAGACAAAAAACAAAACCCTATAAAATTAAACGTGAGGCAATTATTAATAATCTTGCTAATCAATTTAAAAAACACATCAATATTGAATCATTATTAAATTGAAGAAAAAGAAATTAAAAATTCATTGGCCAAATAATTCAATTACTACTGCAGAAGAAGGAGAAGACTGGTTTTTAAAAGCACAAAAAGCTAATATAGAGATACCAACTGGTTGCTTGATAGGAAATTGTGGGGCATGTGAAATTGATGTAAATGGAGAAACTATTAGACCTTGTATAAAAAATATTGAATATAAAAATGATATTCATCTTAATATTGAGTTCACCAAAGACCCTTTCTGGTAGTAAATAATAATTCCAGATGTGAAACTATTTCTTTAAATAATTACAAAAAAATTTGCAAATATTTAAACAATATAGAAAAGGAAAGGTTTGGATTTTAACCAACAAAAAGTATAACCTATCAAACGATTTCTAATCTTTCGATTTAAATCATTCAGCCCCCTTTCCTAATTTGTTAATTTCAGGTAATTCTCTTTTGATAAAATTTAATCCCATCCGGCACTTTTCATTAATCTAATTGCTTGAGAATTGTAATCTCCAAGTTGCTGAACTGTGACATTATCAGGTGTAAAACCTCCAAAGTTTTGCACTATTTGATTTTGATTAACCTCCTTTAATGGGTGCTCAAATGTTGGAGCAGCGATCCCTTTACTACCTCTTGGAGAAGCTAAAAACTCAAGTAATTGAATTGCTTCCGACT
>GL947594.1:14757-18281 GCA_000218705.1 Prochlorococcus marinus bv. HNLC1 | reverse complement strand
CATTTATGGCACGCCTTAAGAGCTCTGGGATTTGACTTTAAGAAAATTGGTCAAGCATTCGACAATATGGAAAATGCAAAAATTTCACAAAATGGCTAATTAATTAGAACTTATTTACTAAAGCCTCTCTCTTGAGAGGTTTTTTTTTGTTTATTAAATCCTCTATTTTTTTAATAAAATGGTTTCAACTAATTTAAATTGCAAAGAAATTTTTAGAGAAGCATATAACAATAGATATACATGGCCAAGTACTTTTAATGGATACAGTGGTAAATGCATTTTTATAGATAATGAAAAATCGGTTGAGGGAGATTTTATTTTAGATAGTAATTTTAAGCCTAAAATAATAGGTATCTCAGATGATAATATTTCCAAAAAGATATCTTCTCAACTATTTGAAGTTGCTATTCATAGAGTTAAAAGAGACTTCACTGAGGTACACAAGAATAATAATTTTAAATTTTTAGGAGAATCTGATAAAGGAATGAAACTAGAAGTTTTAGGCAAAAATGAGGGAGATAAATATATAGTTAAAGATAAAAAAATTAATATGGTTTTTAGAAAAATTCATGGCGTTATAATTGAGATATTTGTGCAAGAATTTATAGATACTGGAGATGGTTTTTTGAGTAAGAAATATTCAAGTCAGCAATTAGATATCGAAACTTTAACTCCAAATCAAAAATATTGGAATATGAGGATAATTTTGTAGATTTAGGAATTAATAATATTTGGGTGCTTGAGTCAAGGATTATAAAATTTCTAGATGATAATAATAAAGTAAATGAAATAAAATATATTTTTAAAGAATTATCTTCAATATAAATTTTATTTATATATATTTAATTTTTACAAAATATCGTATCTTTTATTCAACTAATCGGAATCCTTTATCTAGGAGTTTTTGATATAACAATCTCGCTCTAAATGCCAATATTTGTTCTTCATTTTCATTACTAATTACATGAAAGTAATTATTATCTAGCTTGTTTTTACTAAAACTTACGCAGGTTTCTCCTGATCTTAAAGTCCATTTACCTTTTTCTGCTAAATGTTGTTTAGGACCAAGATCCCATGGACATTTTTCTGGATATTTTTCTCTTTTAGAACCCATTTATTTTTAAGTTATCTATCCAATGATATACATAATTATAAATTAGGACTAATTTTGTAAAAATCTATTATCTTTCTCTCTATTGTGAAATAATTAATTTCTTCTCAGAAATAAGACAATAAAAAGGATCACGATTTAAAAAAGGTAAGAGGGAATTTTCTTCAGTAAATTTTTTTATTACCCTAGGTTCACAGAAACCATTTGTAACTAGAATATTTCTAACATAATCAATCCTCTCTTTTTCATTTGAGTAAGTCCATATATTAGGAGCTTTATGCCAAAAAGCCCTATTTGAAAAAGCTATTATAAATTTCCCATTTTGATTTAAAATCCTTGCAATCTCTTCTGCTATTTTCTCTGGATATTGTAAATATTGCCATGCTGCAACCATCAAACAATAGTCAATAGTTTCATTTTCAAGTGGAATCTGTTGATTAATATTAAAATTTTGTATCCAATAATCATCAAAAGCTTTATTTCTCTCAAGTTCCTCTTTGTTTAGACCATGACCAATAACTTTTTTATATTTAAAATTTCTTGGAAGATAGCTATCCCAGCTGGACATTAAGTCAAGAACAGAACAGTTGTTTTTAAACTCTCCTTCATAAAGTTCAGAAAGATTTTTTCTGAAATTTGCATCTAAATGATATACAAACTTAGGAGTAGAGTAAAACTCACTATCATCTGTCTCATCTTGCTTTTGCCTTTGTTGATAAGTTAGTATTTCCAAAATAAAATGTACTTTTATTAATAAAACTACTAATGATTTTTTAGATTCGTGAATATAAATTTTACTATGAATTAAGTATTTGAATGTTTTAAAATCGTTTTTCGCTTTATTTTTGCCATAATCAAATTAATTTTAGATAACTAAAGTGCCTTTATTGAATATTTCTACTAACAAAGAGATAAAAAATGAACAAATGCTCTTATCAAAAAGTTCAGATTTTATATCTTCTTTACTAAACAAACCTGAGAATTTTGTAATGGTTAAATTATCTGATTCATTACAAATGTTATTTTCTGGAACAAATGAACCCTGTTGCTTTATTGAAATTAAATCAATTGGATCAATTGAACCTTCTAAAATGTCAAAGCCGATTTGTGAATTTTTTTCTAATGAACTGGAAATCTCAAAAGAAAGAATTTATATCTTCTTTCAAAATGTTGATTCAAGTATGTGGGCTTGGAACAGTAGAACTTTTGGTTGAGAAATTTTTAATTGTTTAATTTATTAAAAATATGCAAATTAATGAATTAATTGATTTAAATAAGTATAAAACTGCTCCAATACTTGATTTAAATCAAATTCAAAAACTTTCAATAGAATTGGATAATGAAATAAGAAATTCCGATTGGCTTACTATTGGTATTATGGCTAAAAGTGATAACGAAGCAAAAAATGCCTTAAGGATATTTCTTAAAAAATATCCTTCTGTAAATTTTAATGACTTTGAAAAATTAAAGGCAACAGGTAATGTTTTTATGAAAGGTAACCAAAAAACAGGAGAAGTTTACATAAGGTCAGAGTATGGCCTTGGGGAAGGGATTTTATTAACATGTCAATATGATGATCCTTCTCGTAATTCATTAACTTATGGCCCATTCCCATTAAGCTTTTTTGTGACTAAAAATTATTGATCTTTAACATTCCATTGAGGAATATTTTTACCTTTATTTTATTTATACAAATGCAAATTATTAAAAGAACTAAAAGTCAAAAAATTGCCATATCAATTAAAAAAATTATAATTAATCAAACCTTAAATATATAATAACAATTTCTAAAAATGTTTTTTCAAGATATAATTCAGAACTTAAATTTATTTTGGTCCTCCCAGGGTTGTTTGATAATGCAACCTTACGATACTGAGAAGGGTGCAGGTACTATGAGCCCTCATACTTTTTTAAGAGCAATAGGTCCTAAGAAGTGGTCGGTTGCATATGCTGAGCCTTGCAGAAGGCCTACTGACGGACGGTTTGGAGAAAATCCAAATAGGGCTCAACACTACTATCAGTATCAAGTAATTATAAAGCCATCTCCTGATCAGATTCAAGAAACATATTTAAGTTCTTTAGAAAAACTTGGAATTATTACAAAGAATCATGATATTAGATTTGTAGAAGACAACTGGGAATCTCCTACTTTAGGAGCATGGGGAGTTGGTTGGGAAGTATGGTTAGACGGAATGGAAGTAACACAATTTACTTATTTTCAGCAATGTGGAGGAATTGATTGTCACCCAATTCCTATAGAAATTACATATGGCCTCGAAAGGATTGCAATGTTTTTACAAAACAAAGAAAGTATATGGGATTTAAATTGGGATAAAAATACTACATATAGAGATATATGGTTAGATTTTGAAAAAGAACAATGTGATTTCACTTTAGAGAATCCAATCCTAAT
>GL947594.1:13419-14657 GCA_000218705.1 Prochlorococcus marinus bv. HNLC1 | reverse complement strand
TATGCAGATGGAATTTATAGAACATTATCTAATAAAATTTCATTGCTACACAACGGAAAAATGTATCCTCAAATTGGTGCAATTACAATGGATCAATTAATGATCGATGTTACCGGCGCAAATGACATAAATGTTGGAGATACAGTCATTTTACTAGGCTGTGATGAAGGTAAATGTATTTCACCTGTCGATTGGGCTCATGCAGCGTCTACTATTCCTTGGGAAATTCTTTGTGCGTTTAAAAATAGACTACCTAGAGTTCAAATCTAATAGACATTTCGATTAACTAAAAAGTTTTGTAGGTTTGCCCAAAAGTTGATAACCTATAAATATTGGAGAGGTGGCTGAGTGGTTGAAAGCGGCTCCCTGCTAAGGAGTTACAGGAGGTAACTTTTGTCGAGGGTTCGAATCCCTCTCTCTCCGTATTTTAAGCTGACGGTAAACTTATAAGCCAATTTGATTATTGTAATAAAAATGATTATATAAATAGCATTCTCAAGAAATAGTTTTTAAAAGAGCTTTTATTATTTAAAGGATAATTTAGTAGATAAACTAACTTAAATATTTAATTAAAATCATCTTTTTAGTCAAATAAATTTATGTTATTTTAGAACCTAATTTTTCAATTCTTAGTCTTTTTTTTCTTTTGCCCTTATTTATCTTCCCTTCTTCTCTTGACTTACCTAGATAGCTAATTTGACATACCCATTCATAAAAATGAAAACCAATATCTAATTTCTCAATATTAAATTCAAACTTCTCAAAATCAAATATTTCACCTTTGTGGAAAGTGAATTCACCATATACCCCTTTCCAGGGATCTAGAAATTCTAAATAATATTCTTCATCATCAGTTTCCCAATGATTAATAGTATATTTTTCGGTTCTTTCAAAAGAATTTGTCAAAATTAAGTCTTCGGGATTTAAATCACCTCTATAAATTCCTAATTTTTTCAAATTTCTAAATTCAAACCTTTCTTCTTGTTTGCTGTCTAAATTCTTGAAAATCATATACATAGAATTTGAAAAACTTAGAAATTCATTCTGAAGTTCTTCAATACCTTCCTCTAATTCAAAATCTTCTTCATCTAATATTGCTCCACTACATGAATGACGACCAATATATGCTAATGGTATTTTCCCTACGAACCATCCATTACCTAATATCAATAATTTTCTAATTGAATTTACATCATTAACAGACATGTTAATAATATTAATCTTTAAATAATTCCTTA
>GL947594.1:11635-13319 GCA_000218705.1 Prochlorococcus marinus bv. HNLC1 | reverse complement strand
TTGTCTCGTTGTAGAGAAGCAATATAAGCAAGAAGTTTTTAATATTTGTGAATCGCAGGGTATTTCAAGTTGGGAGATTGGAAAAATATTAAATAAAAAGAAATTAAATGTTGATAAATTCATAAATGGAATTTCTCTATAGAATTTATTATTATTTTTTTTAATTAAGGAACAATCAATATTTTTATACACAAATGAAAAAGTAAGGTGTAATATAGTAAACTATAAACTAAATAAAGTACGTTTAATTAGTTAGATTTATTAACCTTATGCCTTTTGAAAATAATAAGAGAATTACTCGTAGAAGAAGCTCTGCTGGACCCACTCCTCCAAGGAGACCTGCTGGAAATTCATCAGAATTTAACAGTCGTCAAAATCAAGGACCAAGACCAACTTTCTTGACATTAAGGGATCATGGAAAAGTTTTTGTGGCTGATTTACCTAATTTATCTGATGGTCAATTAGCTCATATAAGTAAAGAAGCTAATGAGGTTTTAAATAGTTTAGAAAAAAGATTAGATGACTTAGAAAATGAATCAAATGTAAGTAGTCCTGAAAATGATACCTTGATCAAAGCCTCAACTAAAAGAGATGTTACATTAAGATTTATCAAATCAATAGAAGAAGAACAAGAACATAGAAAAAATAATCCTGCCTTAAGAGATGCCGCCTCTGAATCCTTGCCAAGAACTTTCCTTGAAGTAGCTAGACATAGACTTCCTGGTGCAACTTTTGACTCGCTTTTAAGAGAGGCTCTTGAAGCTTGCTCTGTTGAGGATCAAGTTGAAGAGGCATCTGTGAGAGAAAGATCGAAAGAAACAGTGAAAATAATGGATATTCCATCTTCCAACACTAATACATCTCTAATTGTTAGTATCAATTCAGAAAACTCAAACACTAATGAAAATTAGTGATAAATCAATAAATCATTTTTTGACAAATAAAGTTACTGAAAAAATCCAAATAATAAATAAAAACAAAGAAAAAATATTATGTAATCATTGTATGAGAACTTTATCTAATGGAATTAGATGTATGGGTATTTGCGTCGCTGATAATGATTATTGAATATATAAGATAAAATTGAATTGCAATCATTGATATTTATTTAGTCAACTTTTTTCTCAGTATTTTTGTATGAGTTGATATTCAGTTTCAAAAAATGTTTATTATTTAAACATTTGACTTGCCGAAGAATTTTTTTATTTATAAAATTCCATATTCAAGAATTACTTTGAAAAATTTTTTAGCAAATATGTCCACAATTTATAAAGAACGCAATTGGATTTAAAGTGGTTAGTATTTATAATTTTATTATCATAACTGACTTATTTTGGAGATTGACTGACTCATATTGCATTCATATGTTAATAACATTCCAAAACAAACTTAAGTTAAGTACATCTTATTAATTTATCTTTTTTCTTTTCAGATTTCTCTATATATCTAAACCTTTTATCTTAAAAAATAATATTTTTTTTTAGTTTATATTAATTCGTAACGTGAGATAAAGAATTTTAAATTACATTTAAGAAAATAATGACTAAAGAGGTATATAAATTGATGATGAATTTGGTATTGAAGGAAAAAAATTCTTTTATCGATTTTCTGGGAACAAGGATAGGACTAAATTGAAATTAGATATATTGGGGATTAATCAAAATAGATTTAGTTATATAAATAA
>GL947594.1:9905-11535 GCA_000218705.1 Prochlorococcus marinus bv. HNLC1 | reverse complement strand
TGTCAAAAGAACCCCTGAAACAAAGCTACAGCGGCAATTGTGAAAGTTCCTGTTACTAAACTAACGATCAGAAAGATAGGAAGGTATGAAGAATTTCTCTTTTTAAAACCCTCTAATAGTGACATTCCTGTCGATGCAGTAAAGCGGGTTCCAACAAGTAAAAATGGATATTTTAGAAAATTTGTAATTAGTATTAGACCAACTAAAGAAAATCCAAATCTCGCACCGGCTGTAGTCGATGACATAAGGTGAGAACCTCCAATTGCAGCACCTGCAAAAATTATTCCAGGACCTATAAAATTTTGGAGTTTTGAATTAAATAAAGGCATATTTTTTTTGTGTTAACTTTATATTCTCTCCTTTTAACTAGTTGAGCAAGATTATATGTTTTGAAGAAAATTAATATATTTAAAAAATAGCTTTAAACATTCTAATCAGAATTTATTTTTAAATTTATATAAACTTACGATATTATTTCTAACCATTTATTCTTCCAATCTTTTGAACGTTTCTTTGCTAGTTCTAGGTATTCTTCTGATCTAAGATTTAGTTGAATAGCCTTTTTCTCTAGATTTGAAGCAGCAATAAAATCCCTCTTCTTTTTATTGATGAATAAATTTTTTTTTATATTCTTAAAAATATTTATCATTTTACAATATTTATTTTAATAAAATTTACTAGATAATATCTAAATTGGCAATATTAAATATCTTATAAAAATGGCCTAATTTTTTCTTATCTTTTATGAATTGTATTTATAAATATTTTATTTATTATTAACCTTATTGTTTCTTATTTAATTTTAATTCAACTTGCATTAATAATTTAATTGATGGATATTGATTATATTAATTCTAAAAAAATGAATTTCTTAAAAATACATTATATTTTATTGATATTATTAAGCACTACTTGTTTCGTACAATTTATTAAATTCTATGAAAATAAACAGTTAAAAAAGGGAGAAGAAAAACTTGATATCCAAAGTGATATAGTTGAAAAGTGTATTGACTTTGAGAACAAAAATAAAAGAAGTATCTATGAAAATATAAAATTAAGTGAATACTGTATTGATAACTTTGGCATTATTAAATTATCCCAATAGGAAATAATTTGTAAAAATAATTTAAACAAAAAATAATCTAATGATCATTTCGCTAATTCTTCATCAAGTAGAGAATTTCTAGATCCTGTCTAGAGTCAGATATTTTTTTCTTTAAGAAAATCAATTCATCTTGACTCATTTTTGATTCTTTTATCATCTCTTCGGCTTGATTAATAGCATGTTCAATATTTTTAATTTTTAAATCTCTAATTTCAGGATCACTTTTACATGCATTGATAGTAGGTAAATCTAGCATTTCAATAAAATTTTAATCTACTTTATTCGATTTAAACGAATTATTGAAGAAATAACTATAATAAAATTAAGAACCTTAACCTTATCCAACCCTACTTATTACCAGTAAGGGTTTTTTTATGTAAAATTAAAAAAACGATTAAAAAATTGGAAGACTCTAAAACTAACCCTGATATTCAGGAGCAAGTTGATTCATCAGATGAAAATGCAAGTGATCAAATTATTAATAATGAAGAAGTAAAGATTGCTGAAACTACCTCTAAAAATGAT
>GL947594.1:8156-9805 GCA_000218705.1 Prochlorococcus marinus bv. HNLC1 | reverse complement strand
GGAGTTGGTCCAAAAACCGCAATCAATCTTTTAAAAGAGAATGATACACTTGATGGAATATATACTGCTTTGGATGAGATTCTGCAAAATAATGATAAAAAATATAGGGGTTTTATTAAAGGCTCAGTTATAGAAAAACTTAAAAATGACAAGTTTAATGCATTTCTTTCTAGAGATCTAGCAAAAATAAATACTAAAGTTCCATTATTATTAAATAATGGTTATGAATTAAAAAATATAAATCAAGAATCTCTTTCTGAATCACTTCAAAAATTAGAATTATCAACTTTACATAGACAAATTGATATTTTTAATTCTACTTTTAGTAAAGGAGGTTTTAATAAAAATAATATTGATAAAGTTCAGTCAAAAGAATCAAAAGTCGTAATTAAAAATAATTTACAAAGCGGAAGTGAACTTCCAAAAATCAATGTAAAAGTAATTAATAATCTTGATTTACTAGATAAATTATCAAAAAAATTAGATGTCAATGATGATATTGTTGCTTTAGATACTGAAACGAATAGTTTAAATCCCATTGAGGCAGAACTTGTTGGTATAGGATTTTGTTTAGGAGAAGAAACTGAAGAACTCTTTTACATACCTATTGCTCATCAATCAAAAGAAGAGAATCTAAAGCAACTATCAATTGAAGATGTATTTTCAAGAATAAGACATTGGATCGAGAATCCAACAAAAGAAAAAGCTTTGCAAAATTGTAAATTTGACAGGCAAATTTTTTATAATCATGGACTCGATCTTAAAGGAGTCTCTTTCGATACCCTGCTTGCAGACTATCTTCTAAATAATCAGGAAAAGCATGGTCTAAGTGAAATTAGTTTTAGAGAATTTGGTTTTAGACCGCCATCTTTTAAAGAAACTGTAGGAAAGAATAAAGACTTTTCATTTGTAGGCATAAATGAAGCAAGTATTTACTGTGGTTATGACGTATTTCTAACTTATAAGATCGTCAAAATTTTTAAAGAAAGATTTGCAAACGAAAAAGAAAAATTACATAATTTATTTAATAAAGTTGAATTACCTCTTGAACCAGTACTATCCCAAATGGAGATGAATGGGATTTTAATTGATGTACCTTATTTAGTTGAACTTTCAAGAGAATTGAAGAGTACAATGGAGAATATTGAATGTAAAGTTTTTGAACTAGCTAAAGAAAATTTTAATTTATCTTCCCCAAAGCAACTCGGTGAAATTTTATTTGAGAAATTAAATCTAGACAAAAAGAAATCAAGAAAAACAAAAACGGGATGGAGTACAGATGCAGTAGTACTTGAGAGATTAGTTGATGAACATGAAATAATTCCTCATTTAATAAAACACAGAACTCTTAGCAAACTTCTAAGTACATATATTGATGCCCTTCCAAACCTAATTAGCGAAAAGACAGGAAGAGTGCATACAAACTTTAATCAAGCTGCCACTGCCACTGGAAGACTTAGCAGTAGCAATCCCAATCTTCAAAATATACCTGTTAGAACTGAATTTAGTAGAAGGATAAGAAAAGCATTCTTACCTGCAAAAGATTGGAAACTATTATCAGCAGATTACTCGCAAATTGAATTAAGAATTCTCGCTCACTTAGCGAATGAAGAAATACTTATAAATGCATTCCATAAAAATGAAGATAT
>GL947594.1:6827-8056 GCA_000218705.1 Prochlorococcus marinus bv. HNLC1 | reverse complement strand
CCAACTTTTCGTCATGCATTAGATCCGAACTATAAGGCTAATAGAGATGTGGCTCCTGATATTTTTTTTCAAGATATTGAACAATTAGAACTCATTTTAAAAGAAAGTCTTAACTTACCAATTTTTAAATCTCCAGGTTTTGAAGCTGATGATCTCTTAGGCACAATTGCAAATGATGCGTCATCGAAAGGATGGTGTGTAAATATTCTTTCTGGAGATCGAGATTTATTTCAATTAGTTGATGACCAAAAAGATATTTATGTTCTTTATATGGGTGGAGGTCCATATGCAAAAAGTGGTAATCCAACCTTAATTAAAGAAAGTGGAGTTAAAGAAAAATTAGGTGTTTCACCAGATAGAGTAGTAGATCTTAAAGCTTTAACAGGAGACAGCTCTGATAATATTCCTGGAATAAAAGGAGTTGGTCCAAAAACCGCAATCAATCTTCTAAAAGAGAATGATACACTTGATGGAATATATACAGCTTTGGATAAGGTCCTGCAAAATAATGATAAAAATTACAGGGGTTTTATTAAAGGCTCAGTTATAGAAAAACTTAAAAGTGACAAGTTTAATGCATTTCTTTCTAGAGATTTAGCAAAAATAAATACTAAAGTTCCATTGATATTAAATAATGGTTATGAATTAAAAAATATAAATCAAGAATCCCTTTCTGAATCACTTCAAAAATTAGAATTATCAACTTTACATAGACAGATTGATATTTTTAATTCTACTTTTAGTAAAGGAGGTTTTAATAAAAATAATATTGATAAAGTTCAGTCAAAAGAATCAAAAGTCTTAATTAAAAATAATTTGCAAAGCGGAAGTGAACTTCCAAAAATCAATGTAAAAGTAATTAATAATCTTGATTTACTAGATAAATTATCTAAAAAATTAGATGTCAATGATGATATTGTTGCTTTAGATACGGAAACGAATAGTTTAAATCCCATTGAGGCTGAACTTGTTGGTATAGGATTTTGTTTAGGAGAAGAAACTGAAGAACTCTTTTACATACCTATTGCTCATCAATCAAAAAAAGAGAATCTAAAGCAACTATCAATTGAAGATGTATTTTCAAGAATAAGACATTGGATCGAGAATCCCACAAAAGAAAAAGCTTTACAAAATTGTAAATTTGATAGACAAATTTTTTATAATCATGGTCTCGATCTTAAAGGAGTCTCTTTTGATACCCTTCTTGCAGACTATCTCTCAATAATCAG
>GL947594.1:5797-6727 GCA_000218705.1 Prochlorococcus marinus bv. HNLC1 | reverse complement strand
AAATTGAATATTTTGGATCCCAAATACTTGTGTAAAGAAAGAAAATAATAATGCTGAAGATGTGAGCCACATAAATATCCATCTTCCAATATCGACAAATAAAAACATCGGTAAAAATGCAATTAACTGAAAACAAACAACAAACCTCTTTGATGATTGATAAATATTTTTATATTTCCCTATAAAAAGTCTTAATACACAAAAAATAGTTAATAGCCATGCACCTGGGTGCCAAAAAATAAATAAATTAAACTGACTCAAAAGAGTATTCGTATATACCTGAGATGTTCCCCATCCAATAGCAGCTATTGCACCAGATGGATTACTTAGATTCAAGGCTCCAAGTGTAGGCAGTATATCTTTTAAAGATTGCCAACTATTGTGTATCAGAATAGATTGATCTAAATTCCCTTTAAATATCCAACACAAAATAAAAGAAATTATTGACGGAATAAAAATTAGTATTGAAAATAAAATGGATTTAAAAATATTTTTTTTTTCTAATCTTTCAAATAAATAAATTATTAAAAATAAGCTCGGTAACCCCCATATTCCAAAACTCTCATGCGAGAGAATTGCAACTATAGAAAAAATATTTACCAAAAATATACAGGTTATTTTACTAATATCTTTAACGTAATAGCTCTTAAAAGCCAGTAAACATAACCCATATAAAAGTATTAAAAAAGAATCTTTTCTTACAAAGTAATCTCCAGATATTGGGGCAAGAATTATGATTTGAGATAGTAAAAAGCTTTTTTCGAAATAATTTTTGCAGAAATTTAATACTAATATGATTAATAATAAAAGGGAAATAAAGCTTATAAGCCAAACTATTAAGATAGGAGATATGAAAAATTTACTAGATAAATAATAAATTATTTCTCCAACTAATCCCCTTCTTACAAATCCCCCTCCATAAGATATTAG
>GL947594.1:4551-5697 GCA_000218705.1 Prochlorococcus marinus bv. HNLC1 | reverse complement strand
AAAAGCTATTTATAAGTTTTCCATTATGATTTAAAATCGTTGCAATCTCTTCAGCTATTTTCTCTGGATATTGTAAATATTGCCATGCTGCTACCATAAACAATAGTCAATAGTTTCATTTCAAGTGGAAACTTTTGATTGATATTAAAATTTTGTATCCAATAATTATTAAAAGCTTTATTTCTCTCAAGTTCCTCTTTATTTAGACCATGACCAATAACTTTTTTATATTTTAAATTTTTTGGAAGATAGCTATCCCAGCTCGACATTAAGTCAAGAACTGAGCAATTGTTTTCAAACTCTTCTTCATATAGTTCAGAAAGATTTTTTCTAAAATTTTCATCTAAATGATATACAAACTTAGGAGTAGAGTAAAACTCACTATCGTTTGTTTCATCTTTCTTTTGCCTTTGATGGTAGGTTAAGATTTCCAAAATAAAAAATATTTTTTATAAACTAATAATTATTTTTAATTTTCGTGATGAAAAAACTTACTTAGAATTAAGAATTTGAATATTTTTGAATTCATCATCGTTTTTTATTTGCAATAATTAACTTAGTTTTTTTATTAATAAAAGTGCCCTTATTAAATATTTCAACGAACACAAAGATAAAAAATGAACAAATTCTTTTAGCAAAGAGTTCAGATTTTATTTCTTCTTTAACAAGGAAACCTATAAATTTTGTGATGGTTAAACTAACTCACTCTTTATCAATGAATTTTGCAGGGACTGATGAACCTTGTGCCTTTATTGATATTAAATCAATTGGATCTTTGTGCCCTTCAAAAATGGCGAAGCCGATTTGCGAATTTTTTTCTGCCGAGCTAGAAATTCCTGCAGAAAGAATCTATGTATCCTTTAATGATGTTGATTCTAGTCAGTGGGCCTGGAATAAAAAGACTTTTGGATATTAAATATCTTACTTTTTTAGTCAAATAAAAATATGCAAATTAATCAATTAGCTGATTTAAACAGATATAAAACAGCTCCTGAACTAGATTTCTATCAATCTCAAAAACTTTCTGCAGAGTTAGATTTGAAAGTAGAAGATTCTGATTGGATTACAATTGGCTTAATGGCTAAGAGTGATGTGGAAGCAAAAATCGCCTTGAACTCTATTATCAAAAAATATTCTATTGTAGAG
>GL947594.1:2628-4451 GCA_000218705.1 Prochlorococcus marinus bv. HNLC1 | reverse complement strand
ATTCATTGATATTCCTCCATGGTCAAAGAGAAAATAACTCTATGTCTGAAAATAATTCATCAAAACCAATATTACTATTAGTTGATGGACATTCACTAGCTTTTAGGAGTTTTTATGCATTCACCAATAGCAATTATGGTGGTTTAACGACCAAAGAAGGAATTCCTACTAGCGTCACATACGGATTTTTAAAAAGTCTTCTTGATAACTCCAAAAGAGTTAGTCCGCAAGGAATATGTATTACTTTTGATACAGAGAAACCAACTTTTAGGCATGTAGAAGACGCCAGTTATAAGTCTAATAGAGGTATCGCTCCTCCCGAATTCTTCGAAGATATTGAGCAACTAGAAATCATTCTAAAAGAAAGCCTTAATTTACCAATTTTTAAATCTCCAGGAGGAATTGTTAAATCTGAAATTTCTGGCAAAGTAGAATTTTGCTCTGAAGCTAAAACCAAATTTTATAAAGTCCCATTTGCGCCAAAAGTTACACAAGCCGAAAATGATTTTATCCTAAAAATAATTCCACCAAGTAACAATTCTGATCAAATCCAATCTTTAAAAGTAACTGAAAAATCAATCTTATTTGTTCAAGATGGACAAATAATAGACAAAGGTTTTGAAATTGGACAAATCACAGCATTTGAGGCAGATGATCTCTTAGGAACAATTGCAAATGATGCATCCTCTAAAGGTTGGTGTGTAAATATTCTTTCTGGTGATCGCGATTTATTTCAATTAGTTGATGATCAAAAAGATATTTATGTTCTTTATATGGGAGGAGGTCCTTATGCTAAAAGTGGTAATCCAACTTTAATGGACGAAAATGGGGTCAAAGAAAAATTAAAAGTTTCACCGGATAAAGTTGTAGATCTTAAAGCTTTAACTGGAGATATCTCTGATAATATTCCAGGTATAAAAGGAGTTGGTCCAAAAACAGCAATCAATCTTCTAAAAGAGAATGATACGCTTGATGGAATATATACAGCTTTGGATAAGGTCCTTCAAAATAATGATAAAAATTATAGAGGTTTTATTAAAGGCTCAGTTATAGAAAAACTTAAAAGTGACAAGTTTAATGCATTTCTTTCAAGAGATTTAGCAAAAATAAATACTAAAGTTCCATTAATATTAAATAATGGTTATGAATTAAAAAATATAAATCAAGAATCCCTTTCTGAATCACTTCAAAAATTAGAGTTATCAACTTTACATAGACAAATTGATATTTTTAACTCTACTTTTAGTAAAGGAGGTTTTAATAAAAATAATATTAATAAAGTTCAATCAAAAGAATCAAAAGTCTTAATTAAAAATAATTTGCAAAGCGGAAGTGAACTTCCAAAAATCAATGTAAAAGTAATTAATAATCTTGATTTACTAGATAAATTATCTAAAAAATTAGATGTCAATGATGATATTGTTGCTTTAGATACGGAAACGAATAGTTTAAATCCAATTGAGGCTGAACTTGTTGGTATAGGATTTTGTCTAGGAGAAGAAACTGAAGAACTCTTTTACATACCTATTGCTCATCAATCAAAAAAAGAGAATCTAAAGCAACTATCAATTGAAGATGTATTTTCAAGAATAAGACATTGGATCGAGAATCCAACAAAAGAAAAAGCTTTGCAAAATTGTAAATTTGATAGGCAAATTTTTTATAATCATGGTCTCGATCTTAAAGGAGTCTCTTTTGATACCCTGCTTGCAGACTATCTTCTCAATAATCAGGAAAAGCATGGTCTAAGTGAAATTAGTTTTAGAGAATTTGGTTTTAGACCGCCATCCTTTAAAGAAACATTAGGAAAGAATAAAGACTTT
>GL947594.1:1168-2528 GCA_000218705.1 Prochlorococcus marinus bv. HNLC1 | reverse complement strand
GGCGGAGATCAAAAAAATGGTCATATTGCTTATGTAGATTTTGGAATGATGGATTCGATTTCTGATTTTGATAGATTAACACTCATTAAAGCTATTGTTCATCTTATTAATAATGAATTCCTATTATTGGCAAAAGACTTCCAAAAGTTAGGTTTTTTAAGTGAAGAGCAAGATCTTCAATCACTCGTTAATCCCCTAAAAGAAGTTTTAGGAGATTCCCTTGGAAAGGAAGTTGGGAATTTTAATTTTAAGGAGATCACAGATAAATTCTCAAAATTAATGTATGCTTATCCTTTTCGAGTTCCTAGTAGATTTGCACTAATCATTCGGGCAGTTGTAAGTCAGGAAGGCTTGGCTCTTAGACTTGATCCAGAATTTAAAATTGTTAGAATTGCATATCCCTATATAGCTAAGAAACTTTTAACAGATAATTCCGATGAAATTGTGAATATTTTGCTTGAAGTAATTTTTGATAAAGAGGGAAGAATTCAAACTGACAAATTAGAAAGTCTTTTAAATATTCTTTTTAAAGATTCTATAGATATTAATGCAGATTTAATTCCTGTTGCAAACGCAAGTTTCAAATTATTTGTTAGCGAAAAAGGATCAGAAGTAAGAAAAAACCTTTTATTAAGCCTCATAAAAAATGATAAGATTGAACTTAAAGATGCAGAAAAGTTATTTAATATATTAACTGATACATTTAGTCCAATGAAGTTAGCTAAAAATGTAGTTAAAAATATAATTTCTCCGGTTTAGCTAAATGTTTATTTTATAAAATAAAACTACTCTCATATTTAGTCTCATTAAAATGCTAGATAAATAAATTTTTTCACAAGTGAATTTCGAAAACTTAACAAGATACTTTCCCCACAAGCTTTTTGCTTCAGAATATGATTTGTAAAATAGCTATGTTGTTAAGTAACCGATTTAAAAATTCCGCCTTTTAAAATTTTCTTTGATTATTAAAAGAGTCAAAATGGAGATTAAAAAAGCTATTAATTTTGGAGAAATTAAGTGAAATTATTCTATTTTAAAAAATTTGAAAAATTGAATCTTAAAAAAAACAAAGGTATTATCGTTGACCCATATATAAATATTGGCAATATTGTCAAAGAGAATCGAGTAAAAAAAAATTTATCTATAGAAGATTTATCATTCCTCTCAAAAATACCCATATCTACAATTTCGGGCATAGAGAATAATGTCAAGGAATTAATACCCCGATATCCTTTTACAAAATCAATACTACTAAAATTAGAAGAATGTCTTTCTCTTGAGAAATTTAAACTTATTAAATTAATACCAAAAGACTACATACCATCTAATAAAAGAATGAAAAGAAATTTCACATTTTCTA
>GL947594.1:0-1068 GCA_000218705.1 Prochlorococcus marinus bv. HNLC1 | reverse complement strand
CACATTTTCTTCCCAGCATCAAAAATATATTTTTTCCAACATATTACCAAGGTCAAAATGTTGAATCTGCATAATCTTGACGGCATCTGAATTTCTGATTTTGAATAGCAGTGAGAGCATTAAAAAAGACCTCAAGTGCCATAACGTGAAGTCTTTAGATCTTGAAATTGAACTCCCCAGGCGAATTTCAAACAAGTACATAATGAACTATTTGACTACTCTTGAAAACCTATTTCATTATATTTTGTGAATTAAACTAAGTTTACACTAACTATTTTTTACAAGATTCTTTGGAATTACCAAATTATTTATTAATTCATTTCCCTTTTAAGATTTAAATCACCTATGCATGAATACAGAAAATAGTCCCTTTTTACGATCCAGGAAGTTTCTGAGTGTCTTAGGATTTCTATATCAACAATTAATCGCTTGGTCAAAGAAGGATACTTTCCAAAAAAAGTAAAAATAATACCCAGAAGAATAGTTTTTATGAAAAATGATATTGAAGGTTGGATAAAAAGTAAAAAAATAACAACCATATTCCAAAAAAATAAAGGGGCATGTGTTTGCCCCTTTCGAGTCTTGAACTTCTTTTCCTAAATGAGTGGTGCTTTGAAGTTCCTGTAACTCCTGTATTCTTTCTACTCCTTTTAAATAAAGAAATATAGTATAGAGATCCACAAAGCATTATTACTTGAGCAAAAACCACCAAACCTAGTCATGATGTTCATTTTTCAAGGATTAAAGTCTCTACATTTTGCTCTTTTGTTTTCATAATCTTTAATAGCAGTATCCCATTCTGATAAATCTGCTTCTTTTCCAGAAATATATAATTCCATTTGTTTCGAATAGTTTGCTGATTCAATCCGACTATTGAATGAAGCATTACAAAAAATTATACTTCCAAAGTTTTCATAATCCGTATAATCTCTATTTGCAGCAAATTCAGCATTTGCCCTTTTCTTATCTAATGCATTATATTCCAAATCCTCAATACTAGGTTTTGGACGGAGTAAGAATGCTTTATATTCCAAATCCTCAACACTAGGTTTTGAAAGGAGTAAGGAT